>NZ_CP196362.1:0-2004845 GCF_058503265.1 Ligilactobacillus sp. ESL1201
CACACCTACTAAAGACGATCCAAAATAGGGTGCAGACATTTTTAACTGCGCCGGCCCTAAACGACATCACCCGTAGTTTGATCAAAGAACCTAAGATTTTTCAGGTCAAAGCAGGACGACTACTCTCGGCTGGAAACGACCAGCTCCAGACAGTTATTTTTTATCCACAAATTTAGTGTCAAATTTAAAATTGGAGGAATAATAGTGGCAGACGACAATAGCACTAAGGAAACTAAACAAGAACTAGCCAAAGAATACGATGCGAGCCAGATCCAAGTTTTGGAAGGCTTAGAAGCCGTACGCAAACGTCCCGGCATGTATATCGGCTCTACCAGCTCACAAGGCCTGCACCATCTCGTGTGGGAAATCATCGATAACGGCATTGATGAAGCCTTAGCCGGTTTTTGTACGGAAATCAACGTGACCGTCGAAAAGGATAACAGCATCACGGTCAAGGATAATGGCCGCGGGATCCCCTTAGGCATTCAGCAAAAGACCGGTCGGCCGGCGATCGAAACCGTCTTTACCGTACTGCACGCTGGTGGTAAATTTGGCGGTGGCGGCTATAAAGTTTCGGGAGGTCTGCATGGCGTCGGGGCTTCGGTCGTGAACGCTTTGTCGACCGAACTGGACGTGCAAGTTACTAGGGAAGGCAACCCGAACGTTTACGCGATGGATTTTGCGCTCGGTAAGGTCAAAACTGAGCTTCACGTTACCAAACAAACTAGTGAGCACGAACACGGCACGCGTGTGCACTTTAGACCTGATAAGGATATTTTCACCGAAACAACCGAATTTGATATTAAAACGCTGACGACGCGGATCCGCGAGCTGGCCTTCTTAAATAAGGGCTTGAAGATCACGATCAGCGATTTGCGCCCGGAAAAACCGACTTACGAAGAATTTCATTACGCGGGTGGCATCAAGCATTATGTCGAATACTTGAACAAGGGTAAAGAAGTCTTATTTCCCGAACCGGTTTACGTCGAAGGCAAAATGAACGGCATTACCGTGGAAGTTTCGTTGCAATATACTGCCGATTTTCACTCCGACCTGTTGACGTTTACTAACAATATTCATACCTACGAAGGCGGGACTCATGAGTCTGGATTTAAGACTGCGTTGACGCGGGTGATCAACGATTATGCGCGCAAACAGGGGATCTTAAAGGATAACGATGATAACCTGTCGGGCGAAGACGTGCGTGAAGGAATGACGGCGGTCGTTTCTATCAAACATCCGGACCCGCAGTTTGAAGGACAGACTAAAACTAAATTGGGTAATTCCGATGCCAGGACCGTGACGGATAAATTATTTAGCGAGACCTTCACGCAATTTATGTACGAAAATCCAACGGTCGCTAAACAGATCGTCGATAAGGGTGCATTGGCTGCTAAGGCGCGGATCGCGGCTAAACGGGCGCGGGAAGTGACGCGCAAGAAGAATGGCTTGGAGATCTCTAATTTGCCGGGAAAATTAGCCGACAATACCAGCAAGGATCCAGAAATTTCGGAATTATTTATCGTCGAGGGTGATTCTGCCGGCGGGTCCGCTAAACAGGGACGTTCTCGTTTGACGCAGGCGATTTTACCGATCCGCGGGAAGATCTTAAACGTTGAGAAAGCTTCAATCGACCGGATCTTGGCTAACGAAGAGATCCGCTCACTGTTCACCGCTTTAGGGACCGGTTTTGGCGATGAATTTGACGTGACTAAGGCTAATTATCATAAACTGATTATCATGACCGATGCCGATGTTGACGGAGCACACATTCGGACGTTGTTACTGACACTATTTTACCGGTTCATGCGGCCGATGATCGATGCGGGCTACGTCTATATTGCACAGCCGCCGTTGTATCAGGTGCGCCAAGGCAAGATGATCCGTTATATCGACTCGGACGAAGAGTTGCAGTCAGTATTATCCCAACTGTCGCCGTCGCCTAAGCCAACGATTCAACGCTACAAGGGACTGGGTGAAATGGATGCGTCGCAGTTGTGGGAAACGACGATGGATCCCGCTAAAAGAAGGATGTTACGCGTTTCTTTGTCCGATGCACAGGAAGCTAACGAAGTTTTTGAAATGCTGATGGGCGATCACGTGGGTCCACGGCGGGAATTTATCGAGCAAAACGCAACCTACGTTGAAAATTTGGATGCTTAAAGTCAAAATGAAATATTTCCCGGGAAATATTTCACTACATAGGAGGTTGGAAATTTGGTTCAATTACCTGAACGAGTCCAAAATGTGGATCTAGCAAAAGTCATGCGTACCTCATTTTTAGACTATTCAATGAGTGTGATCGTGGCGCGGGCTTTACCCGATGTGCGCGACGGCTTGAAGCCGGTGCACCGCCGAATCTTATACGGAATGAATGAATTAGGAGTTACGCCAGATAAGCCGTACAAAAAATCGGCCAGGATAGTTGGCGAAGTGATGGGAAAATTTCACCCCCACGGCGACGCGGCGATCTACGAATCGATGGTGCGGATGGCCCAGGATTTTAGCTACCGTTACATGTTAGTAGACGGACACGGTAATTTTGGTTCGGTCGACGGTGACGGCGCGGCTGCGATGCGTTACACCGAAGCACGGATGTCTAAGATCACCTTGGAAATGTTACGCGATATCAACAAGGACACGATCGATTTTCAACCTAATTACGACGGCACGGAACGTGAGCCTAAGGTATTACCGGCACGTTTTCCTAATTTACTAGTCAACGGCGCGACGGGGATCGCGGTCGGAATGACGACCAATATCCCGCCCCACAACTTGGCAGAAGTAATTTCTGCGCTCCATATTTTAATGGATAACCCAGACGCAACGCTCGCCGAATTAATGGAAGTCTTGCCGGGACCGGATTTTCCGACCGGCGGGATCGTGATGGGTAAATCGGGGATCCGCAAGGCTTATGAGACCGGACACGGTCACATTATTTTGCGGGCTAAAGTCGACATTACTGAGCTGAAAAATGGGCGTCAACAGATCGTCGTCAATGAATTACCTTACATGGTCAATAAAGCTCGTTTGATCGAACGGATCGCGGAACTAGCGCGGGAACATAAGATCGAAGGGATCACGGATATCAAAGACGAATCTGACCGGGAAGGAATGCGGATCACGATCGATATTCGCCGTGATTTTAGCGCCTCGGTCGTTTTGAATAACCTGTACAAGTTGACGTTGATGCAGACGTCGTTTGGCTTTAACATGCTGGCGATCGTTGATGGGACGCCGAAATTACTCAGCTTAAAAGAAATTTTGCAGTACTATTTGAAACACCAAGAAGAAGTGATTCGGCGACGCACGGCATTTGACCTGAAAAAGGCTAAAGCGCGGGCGCACATCTTGGAAGGCCTGAAGATCGCGCTCGATCATATTCAAGCAATCATCGATATCATTCGGCAGTCTCCTAGTGGCGATGTCGCTAAGGACCGTTTGATGAACGAATATCAGCTAAGCGATAAACAGGCGCAGGCAATTTTGGATATGCGTTTAGTACGTTTGACGGGCTTGGAACGCGATAAGGTCGAAAAAGATTACCAAAAAACGATGGCAGCGATCACGGACTATCAGGATATTTTGGATCATACCGAACGTATCAATGAGATCATTTACCAAGAATTGTTGCAGATCCAAGAAAAATTTGGCGACGACCGGCGCACCGAACTGTTGGTCGGCGATGTCACCAGTATCGAAGACGAAGACCTGATCGAAAAAGAAGCAGTGGTAGTGACACTGACTCACAACGGTTACATCAAACGGATGCCGATTAGCGAGTTTAAGGCTCAGCGCCGCGGTGGCCGTGGCGTTCAGGGAATGGGCGTGCACGAAGGTGATTTTATCGAGCAGTTATTATCGACTTCGACGCACGATGAATTGTTGTTCTTTACTAATCAGGGCAAAGTTTATAGTTTAAAGGGGTACCAGATTCCCGAATACGGGCGTGCAGCCAAGGGAATTCCGGTCATCAACTTACTGAATATCGCTAACGGTGAAAAAATCGCTACGGTGCTGCGCGTAACTAGCGAGGATGCCCAAAATACTTCGGCTTACCTGTTCTTTACGACTAAAAATGGGGTCGTTAAACGAACTGCCGTGACTGAATTTACTAATATTCGTAAAAATGGGCTGAAGGCTTTGACTTTACGTGACGGTGACGAGTTGATCGGAGTAGTTCAGACCGATGACGATTCTAACATCATCATCGGCACGCACCGCGGTTACGCGGTATCGTTTAATGAACAAGCCGTACGGGCGATGGGACGTAGTGCCGCCGGCGTCCGTGGTATTCGTTTAGGCACGGATGATTACGTGATTGGTGCCGCTGTTTTGGCTGCGGATAGTCGCGTCTTCGTTATTTCGGAAAAAGGTTATGGCAAACAAACTCCTGCGAGCGAATATGCGATCAAGGGTCGCGGTGGTAAGGGAGTCAAGACGGTCAACGTTACTACTAAAAATGGTCCGCTGGTCGGATTAACGACGGTCAGTGGCAGCGAAGACATCATGGTGATCACGGACCAAGGCGTGTTGATCCGTTTTCCAGTCAAAAACGTTTCGGTCACGAGTCGGGCAACAGTCGGTGTGCACCTGATCAACTTGGAAAAAGGTGCGGTCGTTTCGACGATGGCTAAAATTTTACCCGAAGATATTGAACAAAACGAAACAAATAATGAGTAGCGTTTGCGTATCTATTAATAGCAGGATCGTTTAATGAGGAATTTTATGAAAAGACGATTGTAAATTTAGCTATGGTATGTTATAATTTTAACTCGTGAGTATCTAAGCATTTTTAGATTGCTCTCCTTGTCCCCTACATCGGGATAGGGGACCAAAAGTCCATAAGGAGGTGTAAACAGTCATGACTAACTATGAAATTACCTACATTATCAGTCCTGCAATCGACGAAGCTGCCAAAAAAGACCTCGTAGATCGTTTTGACAAGGTCTTAAAGGATAATGGTGCTGAAGTTGTAGACTCAAAAGACTGGTCTAAGCGTCGATTTGCTTACGAAATTGGTGGCTTTTCAGAAGGAATCTATCATGTGATCAATTTGAAAGCCAGCGATGCCGCTGCGATCAACGAATTTGACCGTCTAGCTAAATTCAATGACGCTATTTTACGTCATATGATCATTAAACGCGAAGATTAATAAGACAAGTTACAAGGGGGACTGGATTTGATTAATAGAGCTGTTTTAGTCGGTCGACTGACCCGAGATCCTGAGTTGCGCTATACGGCTTCTGGAACTGCTGTGGTTTCATTCACAGTAGCTGTTGATCGGTCTTTTACTAACCGTCAAGGAGAGCGCGAAGCCGATTTTATCAACTGTGTGATGTGGCGCAAGCCCGCTGAGAACTTTGCTAATTTTACCCACAAGGGTTCAATGGTAGGCATCGATGGTCGGATTCAAACCCGCACATACGATAACCAACAAGGTAACCGGGTATATGTCACTGAGGTCGTTGCCGACAACTTTTCATTATTGGAGTCGAAGGCACAGGCCGACCAATACCGACAGCAGCACCCTCAAAGCAGTCCTTCTGCTGGCAATTATGGAGCACCAGCGGGAAATAGCAATCCGTATGGTACAACTACCAACGCGAATAATCAGCAACAGGAACAAAATAACGTGAATGATGCTGATCCATTTGCTGATAGTGGCCAACAGATTGATATCTCGGATGATGATTTGCCATTCTAAGGTAAAGGAGTGAAATTCAATGCCACAACAACGTAGAGGTGGACGGCGTCGTCGTAAAGTCGACTTTATCGCCGCTAACCATATTGAATATATCGATTATAAAGACACTGACTTGTTGAGAAGATTTATCTCCGAACGCGGTAAGATCTTACCTCGTCGAGTAACAGGTACTAGTGCTAAAAACCAACGTAAGCTGACTACAGCGATCAAACGTGCACGGATCATGGGTCTATTACCATTCGTGACTGAAGATTAATGTTGAGTAAGCTGATTTAATTCTGGGAAAATTTTTCTCAGAATTTTTTTGTGCGCAAATTACGGACTGATACAAACGAGAGGATCTGGGCAAAGAAAATTTTGTCCTGATCCTTTTTTGTCTTCGCAAGTGATAGACTTAGTCGTTTTGCTTCGCAACTGTGCTGATGGTGCTCCAAAAAAACAGTTGGTACTCAATTATTACTCACTTTTGATGCTAACTGCAATTTTTTACTTGACATCTTGTACTAGCACACCTATAGTTAGTTACATAAGTAATTAACCACAAAAGTGAATTAGTAAGGAGGAACATGATGGAATTAATCGTCAGTGCACAAAATATACGTAAAACTTACGGTAAAAAGGGAAATGAACAATACGAGGCGTTAAAAGGGATCGACTTAAACATTGCTGCGGGAGAATTTGTCGGGATCATGGGCAGCTCGGGTTCCGGGAAAACTACGTTATTAAATATGCTAACGACGCTGGATCAGCCGACGGCGGGACACATTGAAGTTGCTGGCATAAACATTACTAATTTGCAGGGCAACGAGCTGGCAGATTTTCGCGCACATCAAATCGGTTTTATTTTTCAGGATTTTAACTTACTGACTAACTTAACTAACGAGGAAAATATCGCTTTACCGCTTAGTTTGCAGGGAGTTGCGGCTGCAGAGATCAACCAGCGCGTGAAGAAGGTAGCCGCACAATTGAATTTGACGGAGATCTTGCCTAAGTATCCTGCAGCGATCTCGGGAGGACAAAAGCAGCGGATCGCTGCTGCTCGCGCATTAGTCGGTGAACCCCAGATCTTATTTGGTGACGAACCGACCGGGGCATTAGATTCTGAAAACTCCACCGCCTTGTTGCAATTACTAAAACAAATCAACGAGCAACGTAAAATTCCCATTTTATTGGTGACTCATGATCCCTTAGCCGCTAGTTATTGTCAGCGCATTTTATTTATCGCTGACGGGAAGATCAGTCATGAATTAAAAAGGCCAGATTGCTCACAAGAACAGTTTTACCAGCAGATCATAGAGAACTTGGGAAGTTTTCACGAACAGGAGGAAAAAAATGTTACGCAAGCTTGCTTTAACTGGGATTAAAAGTCGTGCCCGGGATTACGTAGTTTTATTTACAGGTTTGATCGTTTCCAGTGCTATTTTTTACTTGTTTGAAGCTTTAGCGTTAAATCCATCTTTAATCAAAGAAGGAACAGCAGGGATGGAAGTTTCTCAGCTTACTTTTCAGTTTGGTTCGTTTTTACTGACCGTGATCACCCTAATTTATCTTTTTTATGCCAATTCGTTTTTAGTGGAAATGCGCCAGCACGATTACGGCTTGTACCTGATGTTAGGTGCCAAGCCCCGCAAAGTCGGGAGTCTGATTTTATTAGAAACTTTGTTAGTCGGCTTTTTTTCCTGTTTACTTGGACTGGTCGTTGGCTGTGTGCTGACCCAAACTCTTGGTTTTTATCTATTAAAAATTCTCTTGCACATTAAATTAGTGCACTTTCAGGCAATTTATCCGCCCGCTTTAGTAGTTACGTTGGTTTTATACTTGGTGTTGTTTGTGATAGCTGGCTTGCTAAATCGGCGCAAGTTATTAAAAACGCCAATACTGGGGTTATTAAAACAGGAGCAACAGCCGCTACAACAGCAACGGCATCCGGTATTGCAACTGGTAGAAATGGTATTTGGAATCTTATTATTAGTAGGAGGATATGCCGCGCTGGTCGCTTGTAGCAAACTGGGGCTGGTGGTGAGTTTGCCGGTAGGAATGATAACGATCGTTTTAGGAACGTATTTCTTATTCAGTGCAGCTATCAGCTGGGGACTGGCTAGGTTAAGGAAAACCAAGTGGGCACTGAAAGGCTTGCGTAAGTTTACCCTGGCGCAGTTAAGTTTTCGCGTCAGCAGCTATACTAAAATTTTGACCATCGTTTCGTTACTTTTCGCGTTAGCGTTAGGGGCGATCACGGTCGGGATCGGTTTTGGTAAAGAAATCTCACTGATCGCGCGCGGAGCCAACAACTATACGTTAGCGCTCACCGATCCTTCCGCTGTCGTCAAACAGCACGCTCGGCGTTTAAACGGACAGATCGTGACCTACACGCAAAAAAAGACGCCGCAAGTGATCTATTATAACCAAGAACAGTTTAACACCCGGCCGTTACGGGTCGTTAACCATCACAATATCGGAATTCATCAAACGAAAAACGGCAAAGTCAGCGTAAAATATTTGAGTTATGATGGTGACAAATTGCGTCACACACCGACACCGTTGGCGCTGCTGCAAAATCAGCCGCAGCTGGCACAGGTAGTATCTGCGGCTAAGTTTGCCCAGCTACCAGGGACTTCTCACGAGCTGTACTTGTTACGCGTGGATGATTTAATTGGCAAACAAAAACAATTAGACGAACTGGTTAAGTTAGCTTATCCGCACAATTACCGTCAAGTTCGTACGCAGCTTCCTGGAGGGTATTCTGGCTATTTGATGGGACGGCAACTCTTCGGTGGTTTTGAATTTATGGGGTTATTTTTAGGGATCGCGTTTTTAGCCCTGCTCGCCAGTTGTTTGATGTTTAAGATCCTGAGCGGTGCCAGTGCCGACCAAAAGAGATACGCGATGCTCAATCGGTTAGGCGTGCGGCCGGGGGAATTACGGGCTAGTATTTCCCGGGAAATATTTTGTTTATACGCTTTGCCGGCAGTGGTGGGAGTAGTTCATGTTTTGTTTGGCTTACAGTTATTCAAAACGCTACTAGTCGCACCGTCTCCTTACGCCGGAATTTGGTTACCATTTTTAATTTTTATCGTCTTATATTTGATCTACTACTTTATCACGGTCACGATTTATGAGAAGCTAGTACTAACGGAAATTAGGATAGAACGGTGAGTGAAATGATGGTGAATCAAAGTGCAATTTAATTTTAATAGTACGGAGCCGCTGTACTTGCAAGTGGCACAACAGATCGAAGACGCGATTTTCTTGGGAAACTTTGCTGCCCAAACACAGATCCCTTCGACTACGGAAATTTCGCGGACGTTTCACATTAACCCCGCGACGGTGTTGAAGGGCATGAACATTTTAGTGGACGAACAGTTGCTGGAAAAGCGGCGCGGGATGGGGATGTTTGTTACGCCCGACGCCCAACAAAAGATCCAGACTAAAAGGCGCGCGCAGTTTTACCAAGACTACGTCGTGAACATGCTGACAGAGGCCGCTAAATTAGGGCTGACGGAAGCCGAAGTGGAACAATTAGTGAGGAAAGGATTTGAACACGATGCAAGGAATCATGGTTAAAAATCTGAGTAAAAATTTTGGCAAAAAGCAAATTTTGACGCAACTCAATTTTACCATCGAGCCGCAAAAAATATACGGCTTGTTAGGCCGCAATGGTGCGGGTAAAAGTACGCTGATCAACATTATCAGTAATCGAATGGCGGCAAGTTCGGGCACGGTGTTATTAAACGGTCAAAATGTAGTCAACAATGACGCTGCTCTGGGGCAAATTTACGTGATGAGCGAACAAAACCTCTACCCGTCACGGATGAAGGTCAAAGAAATTTTCGCGCAAAGCGACCATTTCTACCACCAGTTTGATTTTGAGTTAGCTCACCGGTTAGCGCAGCAATTTGAGCTGGATGAAAACGCGCGTTTTGGCAAATTGTCGACCGGCTACCATTCGATTTTAAAGGTGATCGTGGCCTTGTGTGTCGATGTAGCTTATGTTTTTTTAGACGAGCCGACGCTGGGATTAGACGCAACGCACCGGGAATTATTTTACCGGGAACTGTTAGAAACCTATAACCAAAAGCCACGAACGTTTGTGTTGTCGACCCATTTGATCAGCGAGATCACCGGATTGTTGGAAAATGTGTTATTGCTCCAAGATCACCGGATGATATTGGATGCGCCGGTCGATGATATTTTAGAGAAAAGTTATGCGCTCACGGGTCCCGCCAAGCAGGTCGCCGAATATACGGAGGGCTTAAACGTGATTGGGCGGGAAAGCTTGGGCGATGTGCACGCAGTTTATGTTTACGGCAAGCTAGACGAAAAACGAGTATTACCTGACACCGTGCAAGTTAGTCACTTGGACTTGCAAAAATTGTTTATCAATTTGACTAATAGAGGGGAGCAGGCAGATGAAATTTAAGGAAACGTTACAGTACCTGCTTAAGGTAGGGAGCAAACAGTGGTTAGAAGCGTATGCTACGGTGTGTGTTATGGTCTTAGTCATGCCAGTAATAATAGGTCTGTTATTTAGCAAGTCTTATCACATGGAGGTTGATGATTTTCTTATTCCGGGTTTTTTGCAAATGATGGCTTATCTCTTTGTTATCGTTTATGCGCCGAACGTCTACGGTAGTTTCAAGATGTTGATCCAAAATGGAGTAGGGCGCAAAACTTATTACTGGGCACGCTTGGTTACCTTGCTGTTACTGACGCTAGTGTGCCAGTTTGCCAGCGTGATATATAATTCACTTTCAAACTTATTGACACATAAAACTAACGAAGTGATGATTTTTAGCACGGTGTACGGAAAATCTTTCTCTAGTAACTGGCTAAATTTGGCAGTCGTTTTTATACTGACGTTTTTGTTGCTAGTCTGTGTCGGGGCAACGGTTAACTTTTGTGGCAGTATTTTGAGTTTGTTTGAGCGCCAAAGACAAATTATGTTAGTGATCGGAGTTCCAATCGTAATCCTATTCGTACTGTTTTCGGTTATCAAAATGAAAGGCGAAGGGACGTTTGACGTCGATTGGGTATTTCACTTGATCGGATACCACGATGACACCCATACGTACACGCCGTTTGCCCCCTTACTTTCTGGGAGTTGTTACAGTGTATTGTTGTTTGCCGGCTCGTATTTCTTTAATCTCAAATTGAAAACGCCACGGTAAAATGGCTGGTTAATTATCAACGAGGAAGCACGATCAGTCTATTACTTACGGAAACTAAAAAGGGAGATCGAGACAAAAATTAATTTTGTCTCCACTCCCTTTTTGTATTCCCGTTAGCCGCTTACGTTTAACTAGGTTAATCCTCGGCGACTGATGCTCCACAGCTTGATAATTGCGTTGCGCAGACCAGCACTCTAGTCTAGCTACGGCCAGCGAAAAGTCAAGTTCAGACTTTTTCGTTGACCTATGCTAGTCCTCGCTTGCTGACCGGTCTGCTCCACAGCTTGATATAATTATGCTAAAATAGTAGCAAGGAAAAGCCAGTCACCAATGTTAGGAAGTATCTCAATGAAAAAAAGTTTAGCGCAAAGTAGTTTAATTGCTATTTTTAAAAACGGTCGTTTTCGCCTGACCGCTCTCTTAGTTTTAGGCATGGCTTTGTTCAGCGACGTTTTAGCTTTTATGTTTAATTGGATCCTCGGTGCGGTTTCGCTAATAATCTTGTTATTAGTTTTGTTGGTAATTTTTATTACACTGATCCAGATCCGCGAACAAACTAATGATTATATTTCCGACCTGGCTTACCACATTCAGCGCGGAGAACAAGACGCACTGATTAAAATGCCGTTGGGAATCATGATCTTCAATCAAAACGATGAGATCGAGTGGGTCAATCCTTACTTACAGGGTTTTTTTGGCAAGGCCGACCTGCTAGGCCATTCGCTTAGTTCCATCGACGAACAGCTGGCGCAGATCTTGCTGGAAAACAAAGATAAAAAGGGAAATTTTGAAGTTCAATGGCACGATAAATACTTAAATATTCAGATTCAAACCGATGCCCGCATGGTTTATTTATTTGACATCACGCACTACGCACAGATCCAGCGGCAATACGATGATTCTCGGGTAGTTTTAGGACAACTGTTCTTGGATAATTACGATGAGGTCACTAAGGCACTTAGCGACCGTGATACTTCTAATTTGGACAATTTCGTCGCTAATGCATTGTCGAGTTGGGCCAAAGAGTTTGGTCTTTTTTTGAAAAAAGTTGATGAAGATCAGTACTTTATTTTGGGGTATACGGGGCTTTTGCAGCGATTGGAACGTGAAAAATTCAAGGTCTTAGACGCGATCCGCGAGAAAACTTCTAAGGAAAACGCGCCCCTGACACTTAGTATTGGTATCGCGTACGGAGGTTCGGACCTTTCCGAACTAGCACAGCAATCACAAAATAATTTAGAATTAGCTTTAGGACGAGGCGGCGATCAGGTCGTAGTCCGGGAGATCGGCGGCCGGGCACGCTTTTATGGCGGAACGACTGACCCGATGGCTAAACGGACCCGGGTACGGGCGCGGATGATCTCGCAGGCCTTGCGTGATCTAATGTTGCAATTTGACCAGATCTTTGTTATGGGACACGCGCGTCC
Organism: Ligilactobacillus sp. ESL1201; assembly: GCF_058503265.1. Classification (NCBI taxonomy): domain Bacteria; kingdom Bacillati; phylum Bacillota; class Bacilli; order Lactobacillales; family Lactobacillaceae; genus Ligilactobacillus; species Ligilactobacillus sp. ESL1201. The sequence goes on from NZ_CP196362.1 coordinate 12,303, forward strand.
CGATATGGACGCACTCGGTGCTTGTTTGGGAGTCAGGCGGATCGCCGCGATGAATCAAAAGAAGTGCTGGATCGTGTTGGAAGAAGAAAACCTGCATTCGGACGTGGCGCGACTGCTGACTGAGATCAAAAAAGCCGACGACCCGCAAATCAAGGATGCTATTATTACCCCAGAACAGGCGTTACTAAAGGCCGATCAAAAAAGCATGTTGATCATGGTCGATCATTCTAAAGCGTCGATGACGATGAGCCCGCAGCTTTACGATCAGTTGCAAGACCGGGTGATGGTGATCGACCATCACCGGCGCGGTGAAGAATTTCCGGAAAATCCGATGCTGGTTTATATCGAGCCTTACGCTAGTTCGACCTGTGAGTTGATCACGGAGATGTTTGAGTACCAGTCACGTGAAAGCGAGCCGGTCAATAAATTGGAAGCCACAGCGATGCTGACGGGAATTATCGTTGATACGCAAGCATTTTCGCAACATACTGGGACGAGAACGTTTGACGCCGCCAGTTACTTGCGGGCATTGGGGGCCGATCAACGGCTATCGAGTTACTTTATGAAGGAAAATGTCGATAGCTACATGCAACGCAATCATCTGATCGACCGGGTCGAATTTTTAAACGCTGGCTACGCAATTTGTGCGGGCGAAGACGACAAAATTTATGATCCGGTGACTGCGGCGCAGGCGGCAGATTCACTGTTAGACGTCAGCGGGATCACCGCTTCGTTTGCAATCACCAGAAGGGATAAAGAAACCGTCGGGATCTCCGCTCGCAGTGCTGGTAAGACTAACGTGCAGCTGTTGATGGAACAAATGGGTGGCGGAGGTCACTTAGCAACTGCGGCGACCCAAATTAAGGGGCAGACGGTTTTAGAAGTCCGCACTCAACTACTTGAAATCTTGCAAAAACAGCAGGACAATGGAGAAGGTCAGACTGAGGAAAATTGAACATCTAGGAGGAATTAGCAATGAAAGTTATTTTTACGCAAGACGTACGCAATCATGGCAAACGTGGAGAAGTTAAAGAAGTCCCGGATGGCTATGCTAACTACTTGCTCAAGTCGAATCAGGCTAAACGCGCGAATGCTGCTGAAATGAGCAAATTAAGGGCTCAACAAAAATCTGCGGCTAAACGGGAAGAGGAAGAAGAAGTTCAGGCTAAGGAACTCAAAGAAAAGTTGGAATCCGGTAATTACGTGGTAGAATTGAAAGCTAAGGCGGGAAAAGACGGCCGGTTGTTTGGCTCGATCACGTCTAAGCAGATCGCTCAGGGACTGGAAAAAGAGTACGGTATCAAGATCGACCGGCGCAAGATGGAATTAGCGGCACCGATCAGGTCGATGGGCTACGTCAATGTTCCGGTCAAATTGCACAACGATGTGTCCGCCAAGATCCGGGTACATATCGCGGAAAAATAAGCGGTGAGGCAACCTACAACTGTGATAAACGCGATTAAGCTGCGTAAGTAGACGATATTTAGTAACTGAAAGTAAATTAGCTAACAAGGGAGTCGGAACAACTGAATTTTACGTCTCTTTTGTTAGCTCTTTTGGTTTGAACGGGGTAAAAAATGAATGATGATGTTTTAACGGATAACCTGCCGCCGCAAAATATTGCAGCGGAACAGGCTGTTTTAGGTGCAATTTTTTTAAGTCCGTCTGCGTTGGCGGATGTGATGGAATACGTGCAACCGAGTGATTTTTACCGCCACGCCCATCAGGTGTTGTTTCAGGTAATGGTTGATTTAAATGACGTTTCCGAAGCAATCGACGTCGTCACCGTGCGTAATCAGCTGGATAAAAATAAGCAGTTAGACGATGTCGGCGGGGTAGCTTATATTGCCGAATTAGCGACCTCCGTGCCGACGGCTGCTAATGCCGCGTACTACGCTAAAATTGTCGCAGAAAAAGCGGTCTTACGCCGGTTGATTGCCGTCGCTACCAATATTGCCGGGGAAGCACAGGAACAAAACGAGGACGTAGAAGATCTGTTAGACGACGCCCAGCGTCAGATCATGGATGTGGCGGCGCGCCGTAATAGTGGCGGGTTTAAACAGATCAGTCAGGTGTTAAATGACGCGCTAACGGAAATCGACCGGTTGTCACAACAAAAAGAACAGATCACGGGCTTACCGACGGGCTACCGTGATTTTGATCTGATGACAGCTGGTTTGCAGCCCGACAACTTGATCATTTTAGCAGCCCGGCCTGCTGTCGGTAAAACTGCTTTTGCGTTAAACATTGCGCAAAATATCGGGACGGCGACCGACTCGACGATCGCACTATTTTCCCTAGAAATGAGTGCCGACTCGTTGGTCAACCGCATGTTATGTGCGGAAGGTTCGATCAATGCTAATAATCTGCGAACCGGACAGTTGACGGATAGCGAGTGGGAAAGTTTGATCATGGCCGTCGGGACTTTGTCTAAAACGAATATTTTTATCGACGATACTCCAGGGATCAAGATGAGTGAGATCCGGGCTAAATGTCGCAGGTTGGCCAAAGAACAGGACGGTTTAGACCTAATAGTGGTCGATTACTTACAGCTGATCGAGGGTTCTAATAAGGAAAGTCGTCAGCAAGAAGTGTCGGAAATTTCGCGGCAGTTAAAAAAATTAGCTAAGGAACTTTCGGTACCGATCATCGCGTTGTCGCAGTTATCGCGGGGCGTGGAACAGCGTCAGGATAAACGACCGGTACTTTCGGATATCCGGGAATCGGGGTCGATCGAACAGGATGCCGACATTGTGGCCTTTTTATACCGTGACGATTATTATCGCGGAGAAGATGGCGAAGAGCAACAAGAAGAACAAGATGCCGGTGAAGTGGAGCTGATCATCGAAAAGAACCGTTCCGGCGCGCGGGGGACGGTCAAGCTGATGTTTATCAAGCCCTATAATAAATTTGCTAACCTCTCTTACCAACAAGAAGAGGGCAGTTAGTATGGCGGTAATCGTTTTCTTTAGCTAGTGGGCTGATATCTTGTGTTTTAGCGAGATAACTGTTATAACGAGTTTAGAGTGAACCGAAATAAGTTAAGCTACTGAATTAAGGAGGAATTTTCATGGCAAAGATGACAAGTGAAATGCAGGACCTAGTTGCTGCAGAATTTCCGTTTTTAGCAACGGTAGACCTACAAGGCAACCCGCAAGTAGGGCCGAAGGGTTCGTTGAAAGTTTACGATGACGAACACCTAGTTTACGTGGAATGGACCGGCAAGCATGCTTTTAACAACCTAAAGGCTAACCCGAAGGCTGCTGTGGCAGTAGCTAACCGTAAGGATAATAAGGCCTATCGTTTTGAAGGTGCGGCACACGTTTATTTGCCAAAAAGTGCAGAATACACAACGGCTAAGGAAAAAGGTGGTCTAGGCGATGGCATTGCGATCGTAGTGATCGACGTGGAACGCATTTATCAGCTTAATAAATCAAAAGACGTGGGCAAGTTACTGGTAGAAGGTCCGGTAGCCAGAAAAGGCTGCTAAAAATAATCCGGGAGTCAAGCCGGTTAGTCCACGACTACTGGTTGGGCAACACGATTAAGACGATCGCTTACGGAAATTAAAAAGGAACCGGGGACAAAATTTTTTGTTCTCGGTTCCTTTTTGGTGTTCCAATTAAAATCAACACTAGCTTGCATTAATTTAATTGACCCGTGGCGGTTGTGGTGCTTTAGCTGGTTCCGGCTTTTTTTCTTTTCTCGGTTCTTTTTTTGCATCCTTATTGTTATTAGTCAGCCGGTCTTGCAGACTGACGGAATCTTTTTCGTGTTCCGTTCTAGTTTTGATGTCGATGACGTCGACGTTGACTTCTACGACTTCTAAGCCGGTCATTTTTTTAACTTTAGTAAATGTTTCTTGCTTGATCTTATCATAAAGACCGACGATATCGACGCCGTATTCTGCGATGATATCGATATCGATAGCGACTTGTTTTTCGCCAACTTCGACGTTGATACCTGAAGTGACATCGTCGCTGTTGACGAATTTATCGGCTAAATTAGAGAAAAAGCCGCCGTCAATGGTCAGTAGGCCATCGATATCTGCCAGTGCCATGCCCACGATTTTTTGAATGACTTTGGCATCGTATGACAAATTACCCTTGATATTTCCTTGTTGTTGATTTTGTGCCATGAAAATTCCTCCTTAATTTATTGATTTTTAGTGAAATAAACAACTAATTGCGGCCAAAAATGACCGATAAGTAAACCTAAAAGTGTCAATACCACCAGCAAAATGGTTTTGATGACGCCAAATGTTAGTAAACAAATGGCTAATAGCAAGCCACAAAGAGCGCCGAGCCATTCTGCACGGTAATTGAGCAGCCATTCTTTCACGCTAGGGACCTCCTTAATCGACTCGCTGTTGTTTGTTATGCTTTTGGGCACCGTAATCGACGACTTTGATTTCAATGCGCGGTTTTTGCTCGATGCCTAGTAATGACTGCAGCTCTTGTTTGATCTGCTCTAAGTATTTTTGAAATTTGGCGTGCGCATTTTCGCCCGCGCCCACGGTTCCCGTGACTTTGATTTTAATTTTGCGTTGGGTCAAACGAGAACTGACTTTGGGATCAGCTAGCAGCGGTTCTTTTACCAGTGAGGCCTTAACAAAGCTATTGATGGCTTTGGTGGTGATTTTGATCTTGCCGTCATGGCGGGCAATTAGGTTAAAATTCGTACGGGTAGGCCAAAATAGTAGCACTAAAATGAAAAGCAGCAGCCCGATTGCTAACAGACCCGCGATGATGATCAGGTACCAAGTAAAATTTTCATTTAGGTGCGCACTTTGAGGCAAGCTGAGATGAACGTACTGTTGCCAATACGTGTTGTTGCTCCATAGGAAGTAAAGCGGTAAGGGCAATAAGAGTACGCTAAGCACGATCAGGAACCATTTTTTACCGCGATTCACTGTATCACCTCCGTTCAATTTCAATATAACACCCTTTTCTGAATTCTGCTAGCGATAAGAAAAACGCTTTCTACGCAAAAAGCGAATAATATTTACTTAAAATTAAATTAGCTAGTGTTTAAATAAATTATTTTTATATTATCTAATTTTTTTCAGTTTATTTTAACTTTTTTAATAGGTTATTTTGAATTAATGCTATAATCACTTATAAATTGGGGAAACTAAAGTAATAGGAGATGGGAGCATGAAGAAAAAAAGTATCAGGAAATATATTGTAATTTTAATATTGCTGATCACGATCGTTCCGGAAGATTTGTTAGAAGTTTTTTCTTATTTTCAAACACGCTCGCAGTTATTGGAAAGAAACGCGCAGGTCCGCCAAAATGCGGTCAAGGTGTTGGACCAACAAGAGCATTCGATGCAAAAAGAAGCCGACCAAAAGATCACGCAAGTTTTTGCTAATTTGCAAAAGACTAAAGGAAATACCGCTCATTCGCAACAAGATCTCAACCAATTTTTACATACGACTAACATCGGTTCGCGTAATTTTACCAACGTTGTTTTTGCCGATAAAAATAACTACGCTTACTCCGATTTACCCTACGATGCCAAGATTCCTTATACGCAACAAGACTGGTTTAAAAAAGCTTCTTACGACCGAATTTATTGGGGCAAGCCGTTTTACGGGGACATTTCCAAGGCCTACCTCGCTAACGTTGCTAAAAAGTTTCGCGGTGAGAGTGGTGACCATGTTTTAGCCGTAACGGTTTCTTACAAACGAATGGCGGATTCCGTTTCCGCTTTAGATATCGGTAAAAGTGGTCAGGCCGCGATCATGACGAAATCTGGGCATGTCCTTGCTGGCAAGAACACGGGGCAAGGTAATGAGACTTTTACTACGGGAAAAAATGTTGCTGCTAACAAAGCGTATCAAGCAGTCGCTGCAACGAAAAAACGTAGGGGCACGGTCCGGGTCCCGGGATTATCTAAAGTCAGCGCGGTTACGTTTGATAAAGGGAAAAAGGGCAGCCAAACTTGGGTGCTGGCCTACATGAATCCTAATGATCTCAGGGCTACGAACCGGCAGTTGCTGCTGCAAATCGTCGTGATCGTCGTACTCTTTAGTGCGTGTGCGTTGTTAGTAGCAGACGCGCTCACCCGGCTGATCGCCGCAATAGTTGCGCTGATCGGACGCCAGTTTAAAAATGTCGGTCAGGGGAAATTAGCGTACTTGCCGACGACTAAAGCGGCTTTGAATAAAGAAGACGGGTACTATTCTAGGCGAGCGCAGAAATTGTTACGCGCCACGCCGAACGGTAATGAACTTAATCAAATGGCGGTTCAATATAACGAAATGATCGCTGAAATTGGTAACTTGATCCGCAACGTCCAACAAAGAGCGGACAATGTAGCTGCTAAATCGAACTCGCTGTTGGAATTATCGCGACAAACTGCTAATGCTGAAGAAGAAATCGCGCAAACGGTCACCGGGATCGCCGAAGTCACCAGTTCTCAGGCCAAGGAAACCCAAGACAGCGTGGATCAGGTGCAGAGTTTTACCGATATTTTAGTTAATATGCGCGACCAAATCGTGCAGCTCAGCAATTCGTCTGCCAAGGCTGCTAAGACCGGCGCGGCAAACATCAACGTGATGAGTAAGGTCAAGACTAACTGGGACCAAGAGATCACGCAGATGGGGCAGTTGATGACTAGTGTCAAACAAATGGATGAAGACGTACAAAGTATTACTAAAATCGTCAATGTGATCAACGAGATCGCGCGGCAAACTAATTTACTGGCACTGAATGCTTCGATCGAGGCCGCAAGTGCGGGTGAAGCCGGCAGAGGATTTTCAGTGGTGGCCTCAGAGATCCGCAAACTGGCCGAACAAAGCAATGCTTCCACGAAAGAAATTGCGCAGATCATCGACCAGATCACCAAGCAGTCCACCGAGATGGTGGAACAAACTACTAACTCGTTGACCAGCAGTCAGGTACAGACTGGTTTGTTGACGGACGCGATTTCTTCGACGAAAAACGTGCACCAAACGAATAACGAGATTGGCGCGACAATTGCGAGTGTTAACGAAAGTAGTTCGCAGGTAGAGGATACCCAAAAGAAGATTTTGACGAATTTAGAGAGTATTTCGGCTTCGACGCAGGAAAATGCAGCGGGGACGCAGGAAGCATCGGCTAACTCGCAAGAGGTGCAAGCGACGATGGACGAATTTACCGGCCACGTTTCGCAGCTACAAAGCGATGCTGCTAAGTTGAAAAAAATGGCGCAAAAATTTGAAGTGGAACAAAGCGATGGGGATGAAGCAAAAAACGAATAGAAATGGAGTAGCAGTGAAAAAAGAAAGAGCCGTAATTGGTCTTTCTTTTTTATTACCCATTAATTTTGACAGCTGCTGCTTCACCGCTTGTCTAATTGCGCTCCGAAAACCAGCAGTTTGTGTTTAACTACGCCACCAAGTAAAGCTCAGGTTCAAGCTTTACTCGTTGTCTAGGTTAATCCTCAACTGCTACCCGGTTTTCTTCACAGCTTGTTAAAATGTATTGATCAAAAAATCATAGAGGTCGTTTTCCTGCGTTAGGTATAAAAAATCCGCGGCGAATTCCCGCTGATTCGCCACTTGAATAAAGCGCTTTAATAATTGGCTATGCATCTTCTGACAGTCGGGTGGGATCCCCAAAAAGAAAAAGTTAGCGACTGCTAAAGGGGTGCGGTCAGCCATTTCTTGGACTACCAACGGTTGTTTCGTGCGCACCACCGCAATAAACGCCGTTGTCACGTTTTGGGGTTCGGGATGTGGTAATCCTAATGACAGGTACGGTGTTTTGATGCCGGTTGGGAAGTTTTTTTCCCGGTCAGCTAGAGCAGTTTCGTAATTCGGCTGGACTAATTTGAGTTGGGATAATTTTTGCGCCATTGAATGGTATAAAGAGCGGGTATCAGCGGCTGCCAAATTTAGAAAAATTAAGTTCTTAGAAAAAAGATCAGCGTATTCAGTCAATTTCGCCACCTCGATGTGTTCATGAAAAAGAACAATTATAAATATTAATCGAACAGAGTTAACAACTTCACAATTAAATTTTAAGGCTATTTATTAGAAATATCAACTAATTAGTGTACTGAAATAAATAATGATGTTAACGATTAAAAGTTCAAAAATGTTCATCATTGTTATTATTGTATAATAAAAATAAGGGGGGCACGGGAGATGAAATTAACACAAGAAGAACGGCTGCAGCAGATCATCAATATTTTAGCGCAGCACAAAAAAGTTAGTACTAAACAATTGCAGCAACAATTAAACGTTAGTACTTCGACTTTGCGGCGCGATCTGGTAGGGCTAGAAATGACTAATACGATCAAACGCGAGCACGGTTTTGTCAGCCTGTTGCAAAATACGAACGTCGAGATGTCTTACGTGGTGCGGCTGGGGAAAAACGAAGCGGCCAAAAACCGGATCTGCCGGTTGGCGGCGCACAGGATCACCAGCAACCAAGCGATCTTTTTGGACGCATCGTCGACGCTGGCTTTTTTGCCTAAATATTTTGGGGGCAAGACTAATCTGCACGTGATCACGAATAATTTACGGATCGCAACTGAAATCAACCAACTCAAAAACGTTGAGCTATCGCTTCTGGGCGGCTATGTTCCTTATAAATCGAATTCGATTTTAGGCTACCGCGCAGCCCGCGATCTGGCGGAAAATTACCGGCCAGATGTGGCGTTTTTATCCTGTAATTCCCTTGATCAAAACGGAATTTACATGGCAAATGAGGAACAAAATGCGCTTAAAAAACTGGCAATCAAATACGCAAAACAGGTTATTTTACTGGTCGATCATTCGAAATTTGACCAGCACGATTACTTGTTGATGACCGATTACGAGCACGCTAAGATCACGGAGATCATCTGTGACCAAAAACCCCCGCAAAAAATTGTCAATAGCATCGCTCAAGCTAAGATCAAACTGGCGGTTGCCACTAAGTAGCTAGATATTTTGGTGGCGTTTTTGGAAATCTTTTCTTCTGACTGAAGGTGAAACGCCGTAAAATTCGCGGTACTTACGGTAAAAGAAATTTTTGTTTTTGATCCCGACTTGAGCGGCAATTTTACTGATCGGTAAACTACTGGACTGCAATAAATTATTAGCCTGGATCAGGCGTTGCTTGGTTTTGAGCGTCGAAAAAGTACTGCCGGTACTTTGCTTGATCAGGTTGCCCAAGTAGTCTTTGTTATAACCATATTTATCGGCTAGCTCGGACAAAGTGATCGTTTGGTAGTGATGATCGATGTCGGTCAGGCACTTAAAGACCAACTTTTGTTTTTCATCTTGGATGCGCACGGAAGGCAGTGGGTGGTGGCGCAAAATTTTAGAAAGCAGGATGTCCAAGTAGGATTCGATGATCGAATTGGCGAAGGGGGCCGCTAAAAAGTACTCTTCGATGATCGCGTCCATCGTGGCTTGAATGTCTTGATTTTGCGGGAACAAGATGTGATTGCGCGTCGGGTGATTTCCCAACGAAATATCCGAGAGGAAACTATAAGTAACGCTATTATTTCTGTGGATGTTATTTAGCAGGTCGAAGCTGATGTTGACGTCGCGAAATAACACGTTGATCAGCAGGTCGTTTTCACCGAGGGCAGCGATCGAATGCTTGCAGCCAATGTCCATCATTAAAATGTCACCTTCGTGTAAGTTAACGACTTCGCCGGCGACGTGTTGCGTGCAGTTGCCCGTCAGCATGTAATTGAGTTCTAGGAATTTATGAGTGTGCTGGGGGTAGGGAGCAAAGCGATTGTGTTTGCTGATGTAGACGGAATGGTATTTGAAAAAGTAATCGTTAGTTAAAGTAGGGACTTGGGGCTGTTGTTCGTGGGACGCCACTTGAGGTAAATCGGCGATAAAACGGTGACTTTGTTCTTGTTGTTGTTCGAGTGGCGTTTTAGCCTGTAAGATCTTGAGTACTTCTGCTTTCATTTTCGTTGCCGTCCTTATTTGAAGAATGAAATTATCTTAACACAGTAGGGAAGCTGGAACAAAAAACGATTTTATCCACGCACTATTAATGGCTATTTCGGAAAGATAAAAAGGAACTGGGACAAAATCTTTGCCCAGTTCCTCTATTTTTTGTCCTAACTATTTAGCACAATTACCGCTTATTTTCCTGGTTGGTAATCCTTGTCGATGATCAAAACGGGTTTGATAGTCTTACCGGAACCAGAATCAGCGTTAGCTTCGTTGATGTCTTTGAAGTCATAGAATTTTTCGGTCTTGTCAAAATCGAACCAACCGAGTTTGTAGAATTCGATCAACCGTGGAATGTCAACTTGCGGGATCGAATCGCCCATGTTGACGCCGACTACTTTACGGTCGTCAACACACAGATCGTTCCAAGTCGAGATCTCTAAGAGATGTGGGGTAACGGCGATCGCAGCACAGGTCCCACCTTGAGCCAAGGCTAAGACACCATTTTTGATCACGGCTGGAATGCCGGTGGTATCAACGGTCCAGTCTACGCCATAGCCGTTAGTGAGTTTCTTGATTTCAGCAACGGCATCCTGTTCTTTACTGTTGATGGTATCAGTAGCGCCTAATTCCTGAGCTAATTTTAAGCGTTCTGGCACGATATCGACGGCGATCACTTTGATACAACCAGAGATCCGGCCGGCCATCATTGCGGCTAAACCAACAGCACCGGTACCAAAGACAGCGATCGTGTCGCCTGGTTTTGGCTGTAAGGTATTAAAGACGGTACCAGAACCGGTAACGTAGCCGCAACCCAAAGGTCCAAGTTTGCGCAAGTCTAGTTTGGGATCGACTTTAACGGCGTTGCGTTGGTCGACTACGGTCGTGGTAGTAAACGAAGACTGGTTGAACATGTTAGCGATCCGTTTTCCGTCTTTAGTGAAGTGAGCGTCACCATCAGCCCGCACGCCGGATAAGTTATAATCGGCGTAGTTCCGGCATTGTGTTGGCACACCCTTCAAACAGTTGTCGCAAGTACCGTCGGCGTAAAATGATAAGATAACATGATCGCCCACTTTAAAGTTTTTGACTTCGGCACCGACTTTTTCCACGATCCCGGCGCCTTCATGACCTAAAATTGCGGGATAGCCGACTGAAGCGTCGCCTTTCCTGATAGCTTCGTCTGAGTGGCAAATGCCACTAGCGACCATATGGATCTGTAAGTCAGTGGGGCCGACTTCGTGTAATTCGATATCATTTTCAATAGTAAATGGTGCCCCTTTTTCTTTAACAACAGCAGCGGTGATCTTCACGTTAAACACTCCTTTGATAATTTTGTTTTACGACTCTGATTATGTCACTTAAAAAAAGTAAATTCAATATAAATTTGTGATTTTTTTATTATTTTAATGAATTATGGCTATTTTTGTGATTTAATTAGGTAAATAACGGCTTTTTAATGGTATATATGATGGATATCGCTAATGTGAATAAATTATTATTTTCAAAATTAGTAAACGGTTACTTTGGACATCTTGTCTTAATTTGATACTATTTATAACTTTTTCTGTCATTGCGACGACTTTAAATAGATGATTAAATAAATAAGTAAAGCGTTTTCTTATTCTATGAAATGGAGATCTTATTATGGCAAAAAATTCTCATGCTTCGACATGGGCGGTTTCTTTAACGAACTTTTTGGATTCCGGCTCGATCGTTGCAGGTGGTGCGGGACTGACGATGTGGCAAAAGCAGTTTGGTTTAAGCAGTTTTGCCGTCGGTTTGTTAGGAGCTTTGAGTGCGAACGCATTTGGTTCGGCACTAGGTGCGATCATCGGTGGGCACTTATCTGACAAGTACGGGCGCAAGATGATTTACACCTATGACATGTTGGTTTACATGTTAGGCACTTTACTGATCGTTTTTTCCATTAACTTTCCGATGCTGTTAGTTGGCTTTTTAGTTACCGGGATGGCTGTTGGTGCTGGGGTACCTGCTTCTTGGACTTACATCGGTGAAACTTCCGACGGGAAAAACCGGGCTCATGATATTGGTATTTCGCAATTTTCATGGTCGATGGGACCGGCAATTATTTTTATCTTGGCTTCGTTATTAGCACCGCTGGGATTGTTAGGTAACCGGTTATTATTTGCGTTTTTGACCGTAGTAGCTTTTATCGCATGGTCGTTACAAAGAAACTTACCGGAGTCAGGCGATTGGTTGAAACAAAAACAGTTGGAAAAGGAATCGGGGGTTAAACCGCATCCTTACAAAGACTTATTTTCCAGCAAAGTTTCAATTAAAAGTATTTTGTTTTTATGTGGCGTGTATGCTTTGTGGAATTTGGTTGCAGGTGCAATGGGCTTTTTCATGCCGTTTGTTTACGAAACGGTCGGCGGCTTGAGCAATTTGCAAGCTAACATGATGCAGGCAATTTTGTGGATTTGTACGGCACTAGCTGGTTACTTTGGTTTCGCGCTTTTTGGTGACCGGATCAATGCCCGGGGCTTTTTCTTTGTTGGTGCGGCAATGGCCGTCATTTCTTGGGTAATTTTAACCTATATTGGTTTTGGCTGGATAGCTTTGTTTTCCTTTGTTATTATCTGGGGCCTTTCAGCTGGGATCGGTGCTCAAGCTTGGTATGCATTATGGGCGGTCGAACTCTTCCCTACTAAGTACCGGGCTGGCTCACAAGGTTTCATGTTCTTTATCGTGCGTGGTACTGCAGGAATTTGGTCGATTATTTTCCCGATGATCTTAGCGGACTTAGGCTTTAAGGTCGCAGGGACGGTCATGATCGTCTTGTTGCTGGCTTCGCTTTTGATCGGAACGATTTGGACACCACAAACGCAGGGCAAATCCCTGGATGAAATTACGCAAGAACGTTATGGTTCACAAAAATAAGGAGATGAATGAGCGTGGCAAAAGCCTACGTGGCTGTTGATATTGGTGCGTCTAGTGGAAGATTAATGTTAGGCCAACTAGTCGCAGGCAAATTAGAGTTAACAGAGATGCACCGTTTTAAAAACGGGTTCGCCACTAAAGCGGGAAATGATTGTTGGAATATTGACAATATCTTACAGGAGATCTTAAAGGGATTAGAGAAAATCAAAAAAGCTGGTTACGATGAAATCACGTTAGGCATCGACACGTGGGCCGTTGATTATGTTTTAGTAGATAAAAACGGCCACCGTTTAAAAGATCCCGTGTCGTACCGCGATGCGCGCACTAAAGACGCGATCAAGGAACTGACTTCAGACGTATCTAAGGAATACATTTATCAGAAAACGGGGATCCAATTCCTTGATTTCAACACGTTATACCAGTTATTTGAAGAAGATAAAGATTTGCTAGCCCAAACGGATCATATCATGATGATTCCCGATTATCTCGGTTACGTTCTGACCGGTAAAGCAGTGACAGAGGTGACGAATGCGTCGACTACGCAGATGTTAAGTTTGCGTGAGGGGCTGTTCGATCAAAACTTGTTAAAAGCAGTTAACGTTACTGCTAAACAGTTTCCTAAGTTAGTCGATCCCGGAACCTTTTTAGGGCAACTCTGCCGGGAAAAATTCCCTGACTACGACTTACCACAAGCTCAAGTGATTACCGTCGCTACTCACGATACGGCTTCGGCTGTGGTGGGGACGCCGGGGATTGGGCAACGCTGGGCTTACCTGAGTTCGGGAACTTGGTCGTTACTCGGGGCCGAGTTAAATGTACCAGAAAATGGTAAGGAAGCATTTCGCCATAACTATACCAATGAGTGGGGCGCGTACGGGACATACCGTTTTTTGAAAAATATTATGGGACTCTGGATTATTCAAAACGTCAAAAAAGAGTTGCATGATAAGTACAGTTTTGCGCAGTTAGCACAGTTGGCGCAACAAGAAGAACCGTTCCAACAATACATTGACGTCAACGACCAACGTTTTCAAAATCCGGATGCAATGATCCCAGAGCTTCAAAACTATTGCCGGGAAACGCAGCAAAAAGTGCCAGAAACTCCCGGGCAGTTGGCGCAAGCAGTTTATTCTAATTTGGCTTTATATTACGCCAATGAGTTGGATATTTTGGGTAATATCTTGGGTTACCGGATCGATACTTTAAATATTGTCGGTGGGGGCTCTAACGTAGCTTTGATGAACCAGTTGACCGCAGATATTGCGGGGGTCACGGTTTATGCGGGACCCGGTGAAGCCACTGCGATTGGTAATTTGATCGTCCAGATGATTGCCCAAGGGGATATTTTAAATGTTTATTTGGCACGGCGGATCATTGCGGATTCGTTTCCGCTTAAAAAATATCTGCCGCAAGATGATAGTCGCAAAGCCCAGCTGGCAAAGTGGCGCCAACAAGTTGGACACTAACTAAAATTGGTAACAATAATTTAAATTTCAAAGTAAGGGAAGTGAGTATCAATGACCGTTAGAATGGGGCAGTTAATGCACGTTTATCCCGATCAGTATGATGAATACGAACGGCGGCATAATAACCTTTTTCCTGAGATGCGAGCAGCGTTAAAGGAAGCGGGGGCACATAATTACTCGATTTACTTGGACAAAAAGACGGGCAACTTGTTTGCCTACTTAGAAGTCGACGATGTCGCTAAGTACAATCAGATCTCTGAGTCCGAAGCTTGCAAGAAATGGTGGGCTTACATGGAACCGTTGATGGACACGAATCCGGACAAAAGCCCGGTAACCGTCGATTTACATGAAGTCTTTCATTTGGAATAAAAATTTAAGGAGATGTTTTAAGTGGTTAAATCTGAAAATGTTGAAAATAGTTATCAAACTGCTAAGGAACGCTATGCCGAAATCGGAGTCGATACCGAAAAGGCAATGGAGCAATTGAAGAAAGTTAAGTTATCAGTTCATTGCTGGCAAGGCGATGATATTCACGGTTTCGTTAACCCGGAACAAGAATTAACTGGCGGGATCGGTGTTAGTGGTGACTACCCTGGTATCGCACGCACACCTGACGAATTGACGGGTGATTTACACGAAGCATTATCGTTGATTCCGGGCAAGCATAAGGTACAGTTGCATACTTTATATGCCGTAAGCGATAAGAAAAAAGATTTTGATGAAATTGGACCGGAAGATTTCACCTATTGGGTAGACTGGGCTAAACAAGAAGGCATTGGTCTGGACATGAACCCAACATTTTTCTCCCATCCAAAGATGAAGAATAACTTCACCTTAGCTAGTCCTGAAAAAGATATTCGTGATTTCTGGATCCAAGTCGGCAAACAATCCCGGGCAATTTCTAATTACTTTGGTAAGGAATTAGGCCAACAATCGATCAATAACTTCTGGATGCCCGATGGCTTTAAGGATAACCCAATTGATAAAGTTACTCCACGCCGGCGGATGATGGAATCCTTGGACGAAATTATCAAGGAAAAATATGACGAAAACAATACGCTCGAATCATTTGAAGGTAAATTATTTGGTACCGGCGTAGAATCCTACACGGTTGGTTCTCACCTCTTTTATAATAACTATGCTTTGACAAGAAATAAATTGTGGACGATCGATGCAGGTCACTGGCATCCAACAGAAGACGTTTCGGATAAGTTTTCCGCTCATTTGCTCTTCGGTCGCGGCTTGATGCTACACGTTTCTCGTCCTGTTCGTTGGGATAGTGACCACGTAGTAATCTTTGACGAAGCCTTGCAACGGATCACCCGTTCGTTAGTTCGTGATGATGAATTAGATAAGACCAACATCGGCTTGGACTTTTTCGACGCTACGATCAACCGGGTAGCCGCTTGGGTAATCGGAGCTCGTGCTACACAAAAGGCACTTTTACAAGCAATGTTAGCTCCACTGGATCAATTGAAGAAAGACGAATTAAACTATGACTTCACTCAACGTTTGGTTGAAACCGAAGAATTGAAGTCATTCCCATTTGGCGCTGTATGGGACGAATTTTGCTTAAGAAATAACGTTCCGGTTGGCATGGATTGGTTAAAAGAAATTCGCCAGTATGAAAAAGACGTTCAGTTTAAACGTAACTAAAATCAAGGCATGAGATAGAGGAGAATGTATAATGACGAGTTTTGGCGCTTCAAAATATGTTAAAAAAGTAGCAGAGGTTACTCAGGCTTCCTACCAAGAAGGCTGGGATGAACGTAATGGTGGCAACGTTTCGTTGCGCTTAACTGCAGAAGACGTGGCAGGTTTTGACGATATTGGTACTGTTAAAAAGACGTTTGACCTCGGTTTTGATGCCAGTGCACTAAAAGGTGCTTATTTCTTAGTGACAGCCACTGGCCGCTACTTTAGAAATGTGATCCATCAGACAAATTTGGATTTAGGATTAGTCAAGATCACATCCGATGGCACGCATGCGGATCTGTTATGGGGCTACGAAGATGGCGCTGCGCCGACTTCGGAATTTCCAAGTCACTTGATGTCCCACATCGAACGACTTAAAGTAGACCCGAGTCACCGCGTCGTAATGCACTGCCATCCTACTAATTTGGTCGCATTGTCCTTCACACATGAATTGGATGAGAGAAGCATTTCTCGTCTGTTGTGGAAGATGCAGGCCGAATCATTGGTAGTCTTTCCGGAAGGGATCGGCGTGATTCCGTACATGACACCAGGGACTAACGAAATTGGCGAAGCAACTGCAGCGAAAATGAGTAAGTTCCGGACAGTGATGTGGCCCCATCACGGGATCTTTGGCACTGGTTCAAGCTTGGATGAGGCCTTTGGCTTGATCGAAACCGTAGAAAAAGCAGCTACGATCTACTCGCAGATCTGTGCACAAGGCGGCAAGATCTTACAAGAGATCACGGATGAACAGTTACATGATTTGGCAAAATCATTTCACGTAACGGCCAATCCAGATTTCTTAGATTAACAAGAAACAAAACGGGGAGAGTTGCGACAAAAAGCGCTTAGCAGTCGAGCGCTAGCCTAGTTTCGAAGTAAAAACCTGTACTTTGGTTTTATTTTGAAACGTAGCTAGGCACAAACTGCTGCTTTTTTGGAGCACGATCAATCTATTATTTACGGAAACCAAAAATGGGATTGGAACAAAACAGAGTTTTGTCCCAGTTCCTTTTTTGCAGTCTTGAGATTGAAAAAACTTGCGGCTTGAACTTGAGAGGAAGTTTATCTAGTGGAAAAAACAGAAAAGCAGAAATTATTAGCAGGAGAACCTTATTATATTTTTGATCCGGAATTAGCGGCCGATGAAACTCATGCCCGGCGGCTATGCAAAGAATTAAATGAATTGGATGATGCCGCCACTGAACAAAAAGACAAAGTGATTCGTCAACTTTTTGGTTCCGCTGGTAAAAATCCGTACGTGCAGCCGAATTTCAGGTGCGATTTTGGTTATAATATTCACGTCGGTGATAATTTTTTGTGTAATTATGACTGCACGATCCTCGATATCGCTCCGGTCACGATCGGTGATAATTGCTTCATGGCACCCAAAGTGCAGCTATATTCGGCTGATCACCCCAAAGATGCCAAACGGCGTAACTCATACATTGGCTTGGGACAGCCGATCACCATCGGCAATAGCGTGTGGTTGGGCGGCAGCTCGGTGGTTTTACCGGGAGTTACGTTGGGAAATAACGTGATCGTTGGCGCAAATTCAACCGTCACCAAATCGTTTGGCGATAACGTGGTGTTGGCAGGTTCACCGGCGCGGGTGATCAGAAAATTATCTTAAAAGGTAAGAGGGAATTAGGATGACTGCGTTTGAAACGGTGATGTTGCCAGTTTTATTGATTTTTTTGTGTGGTTTTATTTTTCAAAAAATATTTCAGTTAGACGTACAGCCGTTGTCGACTTTAGCGATGTACTTGTTATTACCATTTTTAGTTTTTAATACTTTTTACCAGCAAGATTTAAACTGGAGTTTCGTTAATGTGGTCATTACGTCAACGCTGATTATGTTAGCTTTAATCGCGTTGGGAGTAGTAATTGCTAAGTTACGGGGGTTAACGCGGGCACAACGCAATGGCTTTTTACTGTCGACGGTGTTTCCTAATAGCGGAAATTACGGCGTGCCATTAGTATTATTTGCGTTTGGTAGTCGAGGTAATAGCTACGCGATGATGATCATGGTTTTTCATAATATTTTGATGGGCATCGTTGGGGTCTATATCGCGGCATCGTCGACTAAAAGTGGAGCCGCGGGGATGAAAGAAGCGGGCTTGGCAGTGCTCAAACAGCCGATGAATTACGTAATTTTACCCGCTATTTTGTTACATTATTACCGCATTCAGGTGCCCGCTAATCTGATGAAGAGTGTTAACATGATCGGCAACATGGCGATTCCCTTGATCATGTTGATCCTAGGAATGCAACTGGCGGCAGTTAGCGTGCAAAATGTTTCACGTGGAACATTGAGTTTAGCAGTAGTCATGAAACTGGTGATTTCGCCATTGTTGGCGGTAGTAATCTGTAAGCTATTTATGATTGGTGGGCTTTTGGGCAAAATTATCATTATCATGGCAGCGATGCCCAGCGCAGCTAATACAACACTATATGCAATTCAATTTAAGGCTAATCCCGAATTTGTGTCGTCGTGTACTTTACTGACGACTTTGTGCAGTGTGGTGACGTTGACGGTGCTGTTAAATTTGTTATAGTAAGGGCTAAAATATTTAACTTAAAAAATTCTTGGGGGACGAAACTAAAAAATGTTTCGCCCCCTTACTAATATTTGACATTGAAAGTAATGACGCATAAAATCGAAAACAATTGTTGGAGAGAAGGAATACATATGAACAAACCACTGATTGGGATCACTGGTTCTCGGCTGAGGGATGAGGGTGGAATGTTTCCTGGTTACTATCGTAGTTATGTTAACGAGGATTACATTTCAGCCGTTGCCCAAAATGGCGGGATCCCGTTAATAATTCCGGTAACCGATGACCTGCAACTGGCGGCCGTGCAGTTGGAACAGGTACAGGGACTGATTTTATCCGGGGGCTATGATGTCGATCCGCGTTTTTACGATGAAGAACCGCTGCCTAAGTTAGGTGAAACGTGGCCGTTGCGTGATCGTTATGAGCTACAGTTACTGCAGTTGGCTGAGGAAAAGCAGCTCCCTGTGCTTGGAATTTGTCGGGGCGTGCAGCTGATCAACGTTGCACACGGTGGTAGTTTGTATCAGGACAGTTCGTACAGAAAACAGTTGACCTACCGTCATAATCAAGGTCACGTTCCGGAGATGGTAACTCACAGTGTGCGCGTTAAAGCCGGCAGTCACTTAGCTCGGGTGCTGGGAAAAACAGATTTGATGGTCAATTCATTTCATCACCAACTGATCAAAAAAGTAGCGCCGGATTTGCGTGCAAGTGCGACTGCGCCTGATGGCGTGACTGAGGGGATAGAAAATGCGGCAGGAACGGTGATCGGCGTGCAGTGGCACCCGGAGATGTTGCACAACAATTCTGAGGTAGCATTTATGAATAATTTATTTAAATTTGTGATTGATCAAGCTGCAAAGTAAGGTGCTTGCCGAGCGCAATTAGACAAGCTCCTGGAAGCATTCATTGAGAGAAGAGCATTACAAATAAAGAGGGAATAGAGAAATGGGTAAACAACAAAGCGATAAACTAGGTTTTTGGTCGATCGTTTTTCTAGCAATCAATTCTATTATTGGCTCTGGGATTTTCTTAACACCGGGTAGTGTGGTCAGTCAGGCGGGGAGTAAATCGTTGCTCGTGTACCTGATTGCCGCGCTGTTCGCCGCGGTTTTAGCGGTGTCATTTGCTTCTGCTGCTAAATATGTTAACGAGTCCGGAGCGTCTTACGCCTATTCCAAGGCTGCTTTTGGTGATCGAGTGGGCTTTTACATTGGAATTTTACGTTATTTTTCGGCTAGCGTAGCGTGGGGTGTGATGGCAGTCGGGGTGATCAAGTCGACGCTCTCGATATTTGGTGGCGATCCTAATAAACCTGTCAGCATAACTTTGGGTTTTTTAGTGTTGCTGGCCGTGATCACGCTGATCAATTTATTTGGGCAAAAAGTCGTTAAGTACGTGATGAACGGAGCAACTATCGGTAAATTAGCCGCACTTTTGCTAATCATTAGCGCAGGCGTGGTGCTGCTGGTGATCACCGGAACGGTCCATCATTTAAGTGCGGTCAATCAGGTTACCCGAAACGGCGTCAAAATTGTGCCACCGCTAACTACTAAGGGCTTTGTGATGGCAATTGTCGCGGCATTTTATGCTTTTACGGGGTTTGAAACCGTGGCTTCCGGAGCAGAGGATATGGAAAAACCGGAGAAGAATTTACCCCGGGCGATCCCGTTAGCAATTTTGATCATCGCCACCGTTTATATCGGAGTAGTGGCTGTGGCGCTAGTTTTGGCACCGAAAACACTGATGACGACCAAGCAAGTTGTCGCTATCGCCGCCATTTTTACCAATCCTATCTTACGAGATATTATTTTGGTGGGAGCGCTGATCTCGATGCTGGGGATCAACGTCGCTTCGAGTTTCAATGCGCCCCGGATCCTAGAAGCAATGGCGCGCGAGGGGCAAATTTCTGGGGTGCTGACTAAAAGGACCCGGAATAATTTTCCTGCCCGAACTTTTGCGATTTCGATCGTCTTAGCGTTGTTGATCCCGCTGGCATTTCAGTATAACTTAACAAATTTGATCAC
Source organism: Ligilactobacillus sp. ESL1201 (assembly GCF_058503265.1). Taxonomy (NCBI): domain Bacteria; kingdom Bacillati; phylum Bacillota; class Bacilli; order Lactobacillales; family Lactobacillaceae; genus Ligilactobacillus; species Ligilactobacillus sp. ESL1201. Next base: position 32,846 of record NZ_CP196362.1, read on the forward strand.
GTTAAGCGCGATGGTCCGGTTCTTAGGATTCATCGTGGTGCCGTTAGCGGTAATTCAATTTTATCGGGGCAAGGTCAAAGGTTCCGTGTTGGATGCACCGAAAAATGTAGTGACCGACGTGTTTTTCCCGGTTTTGTCGATCGTCTTGGTGCTTTTATTACTGCTCGAATATAACTGGAAAGTGCAATTTGGCATTGTGATCAATGGTCAAGTCGTAGGCGTTAATTGGTTTGCCATCGGTGTGATGGTGTTTGGCTTCGTGGTTTTGCCGTTGCTTGTTTGGTGGTTGACGAAATTAGAACGAAAATAAACTGTACAAAAGAGACTAGGACAAAATTTTTCGTCCTAGTCTCTTTTACACACGTTTATAGTATTAAGATTCAGATTTATAGTAATTTCAAAAATACCGACGCGATTATCACTGATGCTACTGAAACTGTCGCAAATCCTCCTACTAGCATTTTGGGTAATATTTGATCTACTAAAACGGCTTCTTCTTTTTCATTTGATGCAATAATATGGCAAACCTCAGTAGTTAATACGTAGTCTGCCGGGAAACCAAATAAGGCCGTTAAAGAACAGGCAAATGCCATTGCACCACTCATACCAAATGGCTTAGCTAAGATCCACGATGCTAAAAACATTCCTAATAATCCGAGTAAGATTAATACTATGATCTGAATTACTACTCGTCCCATGATTGCTGGAGTTGTGATATTTAACTGAGAAAAGATATAAGCTAATAAACCATACATCAACCATTGAAAGACTCCAGCTTTATTTAAAGCACTGTCTTCTAAGAATCCTAATTGATGAGCAATTACACCGAAAATCAAACAGATTACGTTAGCATTGATCGCATTATGGATCAGTAGACTACAGCCGTTGGCTAATAATGCAATTAACGCTACCCTAAATAAAGTAAAAGCAGCTGTTTGGTATTCAGCTGGTAGTCCTAAAAATTGGTGAGTTGCTGCCGTAGAAGAGGCAGCCGTTTTTTGTTTTGGCTCGATGTCTTTAATATTACCGGCGCGGTATTCTTTTACGACGCGGCGCCCTTCTTTTTTTAACATGATCGCCGTTAATGGATAGCCAATCACGGAGTGTAAAACAAACATTGCTACGGGTAAAGCAATCAAAGAAGTGATTCCCGCTGCTTTTAATCCGTTACTCATCAACAACGCTGCAACTAATCCACCTGTTAGCGGTGGAATAGCTGCGACTACTGTATGCCAATCGAAGATCCACGAACCAATAGTTAGAGTTAACAGGACAGTTCCAGCAATACCGAGTAGTGCGATGCAAACGGCTTTCCATTGTTGCAGCAGTTCTTTTAAGTTCATTAAGGTACCGAGGTGAACTAATAGCAATGAGATACACACATTAGCAAATGTAGGACCGAAACTAGCTTGAGCAACGATATCTTTAGGTAATATTGTCCAGTAGCCAATCACGAATAACAAAGCACTGACAAAGACGGATGGAATGTAAGCTTTGGTAGCTGACGAGACCCATTCACCGATAAACATGAACAACATTACAACTCCAAAAGCGATAATAAATTTCATAGACCTTCTCCTTTAAAATGACAAAACGATTATAAAAATGTGCAATAAAGTTTAGCATTAATTAATAATATCAAAAAAATATTATTTTACAATAGTGATTTTAACAAGATAGTATGTTAAATTAAATGTAATTATAAATTGACATATTTGTTAAGAGCTTACTTAAAAAGGTGGGAGAAAAGCATGGAAACATTATATAAAAATTTTAAGTTATTTGATGGTGTTCAGGAAAAAATGCAGGATAATGCGTGGTTTGTAGTTGATGAGCAAGGAAAAATTACTCAGCTTGGTACGGGCAATGCTCCCACTGCAGAACAAACCGTTGATTTGAGTAATAAGTACGTAATGCCTGGCTTGATTGACGTTCATACGCACGTTTGGATGGATCCTTACGGCAATATGCCACTAGAATATTTGTCGGAAGCAGAAGGAACGATTGCTTCACTGCATAATTTGGCAGAATTACTAAAAGCCGGAGTCACTTATATTCGTGATTGTGGTAGTGTTTTTGACGCGGATATTAAAATAGCTAAAATGGCACAGAACGGTCCGTATCCGATTGTTGGACCACGAATCATGCCTTCCGGTCGGCCGATGTCAATGACGGGCGGTCACGGTGATTTTACTGAAGGTTGGGACGGTAAGGGTGTATGGGGTTATTTGACAGATTCCGAAGATCAAATGCGTAAAGCAGTGCGAACAGCATTCAAATATGGTGCCAAAAATATTAAATTGATGGCGACAGGCGGTGTGATGTCTGCTACGGATCAAATTGATGACACGGAATTGAGTGTTGAGGAAATTCGAGTCGCTGTTGAGGAAGCTCATTCTAAACATATGACTGTTGCTGCGCATGCTGAAGGAGCTCGCGGAATTCACAATGCAATCGTGGCGGGAGTGGATTCGATCGAACACGGCTCTTACATCACAGACGAGGATATTAAATTGATGATCGAAAAGGGTATCTACTTAACTCCAACGTTAATTGCTGGTTACACAATTCCTGAATATGGTGAAGGTAAACTACCACAGTACATGCTAGATAAAGCAAAAGCATTTTTGAAAACTTATTTTGCACGGATTGGGGCTGCAATTAAAGCTGGGGTTAAGATCTCATTTGGTACAGATTCAGGCACTCCATTTAATGGTTTTAAGGATGTTGGTTTTGAATTAGAGTTGATGACTCGTGTTGGTGCTACTAATTACCAAGCGTTAGTCGCTGCTGGTAAATCTGCTGCCGAATTGATGAAGATTGCAGACGAATATGGTACCTTAGAAAAAGGTAAGTATGCTGACTTTTTAGTATTAGATGAAGACCCGTTGGCTGATATTAAGGCGGTCCAACAGGAAAATAAGGGTGTTTACCAGCACGGTGTAAAGAAATTTTAGGAGCTGAGCGGATGAAAAAGGTAATTGAAAACGTGGCGTTATTCGACGGAATTACGGAAACGTTGCAGGAAAATAGCTGGGTGGCATTTGATGACCAAAGCGGTAAAATCGACAAAATGGGGCAAGGAAAGCCTCAAGTTAGTGCTGATTATCAGGTAATTGACGGTACGGGTAAGTACCTGTTACCCGGCCTGATCAACGCGCACACGCATATCTGGATGGATCCGTTTGGTAGCAGGCAGGATCATTTTTCGGAGACCGAAGGCACGGTCAACGCTATTCACAACTTACGGCTGTTGCTGGACTCCGGCGTGACCTATATCAGGGATTGCGGTTGTATTTTTGATATTGATATTAAATTAGCAGCGTTGATGGAACAGGGAAAAGTTCAAGGACCCCACATTATGGGGTCGGGACGCCCGATGACGATGACCGGGGGCCATGGCGATTTTGTCGAAGGGGTCGATGGCGATGCACAGTGGGGGCATTTGACCGATTCGGTGGACGAAATGCGCCACGCCGTGCGGGTGCAATTTAAACACGGGGCTAAAAATATCAAGGTGATGGCGACAGGCGGCGTGATGTCCGCGACCGACGAGATCGATGATATTGAATTAAGCGGTGCGGAACTAAAAGCGGCGGTCGAAGAAGCACATTCTAAACACATGACGGTTGCTTCTCACGCGCAGGGTAACCGCGGCATTCAGCTGTCACTAGAAGCCGGGGTCGATTCGATCGAACACGGCATTTACGTCGATGAAAAGCAGTGTGAGTACATGAAAGAGCACAACATTTTTTTGGTACCGACCCTCAATGCACCACAGTGTATTGCTGACTATGGGCGTGAGACGTTACCTGATTATATGTTGCGTAAAAACGATGGCATCAAGCAGGATTTCTTTGAAAATATGGGTAAGGCCCTGCGTCAGGGAGTTAAAATTGCGGTTGGTACCGATGCGGGTACGCCGTTTAACCGTTTTGATAACGGCACGGCCCGCGAGATCGAATTGCTGACGACGATCGGGGCGACTAACGCACAGGCACTGGTTTGTGCGACCCGCAATGCCGCCGAATTATTGCACATTGATGATGAACGGGGGACTTTAGCTGCGGGTAAGATCGCCGATATGTTAATGCTAGATGCCAATCCACTGGCAGATATTAAGGCCGTCCAAACTGCTAATAAGCGGGTTTTCCAAAGCGGCCAGCAGGTCAAATAAAAAATAATTAATGTAAATGTTCGGTATATTTTGAATACTAAAAAAGAAGTTAGCGCGGTAGTTGAGCGCAACTTCTTTTTTTGTCTTGTAAATGACTAAGTGACCAGATTATTTTGTAGTTTATTTGTGAAATAGCTCCTGCGCTCTAAGAAATGGCTTGGTTTTAGCCAGTTTAATCAATAATAAGCACGCTACTACGGATCCCATTACTCCCGCACCCAAGAAACGCGGGGTGTAAACAAACCAGTACAGGCCATTAGTCGTGCCGGTAAACCAGGCCATCACGGGGTATGAGAGTAGTGAGCCGATGATCCCCGTGCCAAAGATCTCACCGATCGCGGCGGCCCACGTCTTATGCGTGATATGGTATCCCCAAGCGGCACAAAAGGCACCAAAGACCGCGCCGGTCAGTGCCAGTGGCGGAATCCCCAATAATAGCATTCTTAAAATCCCGCAAAATAAGGCCATTAACGTAGCGTAAAGCGGACTGAATAAGACGGCGGCGATCACGTTGACGACACTAGACATCGGCGCCATTCCCTCGATGCGCAAAATAGGCGATAAGACCACGTCGAGTGCGACCATTAAAGCTAGCAGTGTTAGTTTCTTGAGACGGACGTTTTGTTGAGTCATTGTTTTACTCCCTTTTAAGTCGCGGAGCGCGGTGAAGCACAAACGCAAATAAAAAACCTATTCGTATACGCACGAATAGGCAGTGATTTTTTAGTTTAGCGCCTATTCCTTCGCTGGCATTACCCAGAGCAGGTTCACGAGTATCATCTCAGCTGTTACCAGCACCCCGTAGACTTTTTATTTGATTACAATCGTCATTATAACGCTTTATTTAATTTAACACCAGGTTAATTATGTTCAGTTTGGGGAAGTTTTACTTGAACGAGGAAATGATTTAACTTTTTTGCAAGCAAGCACTTGCTTTTAGAAAAGTTACCGCGTACTATCAAGGTAGTACATAAGAGGAGGGTTATTGTATGAAATTAAAAAATTTTTTAGCTAGTCGTGGAGTTATCTTAGCTTTTTTAGCCACGCTAATTTTTGGAATTATGATTTTTGTGATTTATTTTACCGGGTATCAGGCGATGCCTAATAATTTGGAAAAACTGCCGGTAACCATGGTCAGCAACTCTACCACCAACAAAACGTTAGTGCGTCAGCTTAAGCACAAATTACCTTTTGACCACGTTCATCAGACTACTGATCTGCAGCAAGCTAAAAGCGACTTAGATGCACGGAAAACATACTTGGTGGTCGATATTCCTGCCCAGTTTGCTACTAAAGCGATAAGAGGCCAGCAACCACAAATAAAGATTTATACTAATCAGGCCAATCCGGCTAGTGTCAATACCGCTATGAATCAAGTTATTCAACGAATTAGTCAGACTTTAACTAGTCAACTGCTGCTAAAACAAACGACTGTAAAACTGGCGCAACCCCAATTAACTGCTCTGAAACAGCAGCTGAACCAACAAAAAGCAAGTGCGCAATCCAAGTTGCAAATTGCCCAACAACAAATTGCTGCCGCCCCACCAAAGCAGCAAGCACAGTTAGCCGCGCAACTGAAGCAACAAACACAGAAGCAGCAAAAACAAATAAAGCATCGCGTTCAAAGTACCACAAAAGGGATCTTGCAACAGGCTGATCAACAAGCACAAAGACAAGTTCAGCCGGTAATTCGGATCACTACTAAGAATGAAAATCCCATTAATAATAAGGGGCTAAACTATACCATGGCTCCCTTTTTAACGACGATTGCATTATTTTTAGGAACGATGATGGCTTCCTTGCTGCTGTACGGAACTTATACTAAATTTGTGCCACAAATTGGCCGCTTTAAAGCCTTTTTAGATACTGAAATTGCCTATGTAATAATTTCGCTTGTCAATGGCTTTTTGGTTTCTTGGGCTATGAGTGCCATGTTAAATTTAAGCCAGTTAAACTTAGGACTTTTGTGGTTTACGCAGAGCTTATTTATGTGGACTGTTTTTAATTTCACTAGTGTTTCTTATTTTATTGCCGGGCAAATTGGAGTCACGATAAATATTTTCTTAACGATGATTCAAATTGTTTCTGGGGCAGGCATGCTGCCAGTGGCTTCAATGAATGATTTTTATCGCCTGATGCATTATATTTCACCGATGTATTACAATATCGGTGCTAATTTTATTAATTTTTACGGTGGGCGTGGCTTACAAACCGCGTTGTTAGGACAGGTTACTTTACTGGTTAGTTTGATTATTATCAATTTAATTATTATAATTATCCGTAAAAAACAACCGTTTGTTGATTTAAGAAAGTTGTGTTAAGCAATGTCGGATAATACGGAGCAAAAAATTATGCGTGCCTTTGCTAAATTAGCTAGCAAGTACGGGTATCGTGGAACTACTACGCGTAAAATTGCCCAAGAAGCGGGAATTAATGAAAGTACCTTATTTCGCCATTTTCCTAATAAAAAGGCCCTGTTGCAGTATTTGGTCAATAATTATATTGCTCAAATTCAGACCAATGCCCAGTCATTTAAAATTACGGGTGATGTACGGGCTGATGTGCAACAAATCATGGCAGAATATCAGGATTTTATCGCTAGTCACCGCCAATCATTTCTTATCGCTATTAGGGAGGGACATGAATTTCCGGAGTTGGTGGCCGCTAGTCAGCACTTTTTTGCTGCCCGGTATCAATTGCTGCTAGAGTTTTTTACAGAATTGCAACGCAGGGGACTTATTAAACCCAATTTGAATCTTTCTGCTGAAGTTTTAAATTTAATTTTAATGAACTTTGGTAGTTCTGTTGTCGAATATGATTTGGGAAATATGCAAATCGGGCAGCAGTCCCTCACGGATAATACGCAGGTTTTTGTGGATCATTTAATAGTAGACGCTAAAAACGATTAGGTGAAAATTTTGACGGAGCTAACCTAAAAAAAGAGTCTGGGACAAAATAAAGTTTTGTCCTAGACTCTTTTTGTTTTCCGTAAGTAATAGACTGATCGTGCTCCAAAAAGCAGCACTTTTTGTCCCAACTCCTCCTTTGTTGGTTTAACAATTTAGTTACTACTTAATAGCGATGTCAGCGATCGTGGTTTGGCCGTAAAGAGCTTGCCAGTCGGCGGTAAAATCTGCGACCGCCGCACCGATCACCGAAGCCGTCAATCCCGTTTTTAAAACGTCGGGTCCCATCGTAACGGCCTGTGCGCCGTGCTCCAGTGCTTCGTTAACCTGTTGGACGGTATGAAAACTAGCTGCTAGGATCTTAGTGTGTGCGTGGGAACGTTTGATCTGTTGGGCGTAGCCAGCGATCACTTGGGAGGCGTCGATGTTTAAATTGACCATGCGGTTGTAGTAAGGTGCGATGTACTCGACCCCCGCGCTGATGGCGAGGTAGCCTTGAAATGCCGTGTAGATCGCCGTGGCCGTCAGGTGGACGCCTTCGTTGTGCAAGATTTTCATCGCGGCCAGTCCGGCTTCGTTGGTCGGAACTTTGACGTAGGTGTCTTTTCCCAAACGTTGCAAAATGGTGTGCGCGTCGGCAACGATCTGTTCTGTAGTAGTGCCGACAACTTGTACGTGTAACGTTCGCTGCTTTCCCAGTATTTCTTTGATCTGACTTAGATCTTGAAATAAGTTGCGCGTGTTGTTTTTCTTTAAAATCGTCGGGTTGGTCGTGATGCCGCTCAAAGGGATCACGTCGACGTATTTTTTGATCGTGGCAATGTCACTGGTATCTAAGAGAAATTCCATTGTACTCACCTTTCTATGATAAATTAATTTTCAGTAGCCGTAATGGTGATAGTCGAGCCGACCGCAATATCAGGATAAGCCTTTTTTTGTGCGTAGAGTGTTCCCGGTAATTTGGCTTGTGTGCTGCCGTCAAAACTGATCGCGATGTGCCCGAGGTTGGCTAAATTTTGCTGGACCTCGTTACCAACGGCGGTGATCTCAAAGTGCTCGTCAGCGATCTGTAAGTCCATGCCGGGGGTGATCGTACCTTGCACCGGGACGATCTCGATGATGTAACACGATGAACGCAACGCTTCCGGGGCGTTTTCACCGAATAAAATAACCATGTTGATATCTTTAAACTGTTTTGCTTCTTGACCGATTGCGACTACCTTAGTCGTGAATAAAGGGTCTTTCATTAAACTCACTCCAATAAAATTAAATTTGCGCGGCTATTTGCCGGGGTACAGGCCAAAGCTGGCTAACCAAGCGACGAAGACCCGCGGCACGCCGTTTAAGAAACGGGAATACAAAACGGAAGGCACGCCGACCTCGACGGTGTCTGATTCGGCTTCTTCTAGTCCTAAACCAACCGGAATAAAGTCGCAGGCGTTTTGCGTGTTGATAGCAAATAATGCCGGCAATGCGTACTGGGGTGGGATGTGGCCTTTACCGATCTCAACGCCGATCAAGGTTCCGATGATCTGGCCGATCACGGCGCCTGGTCCTAGGATCGGTGATAAAAATGGCAAAGAACAGATAAAGCCGATCGCTAATAACCCCCAAATATTGCCGGCCATTGGCACCATCAGTTTGGCGAATAATTTACCGAGCCCAGAACCTTCGATCAGTCCAATCAGCAGGGAAACGAAAGCCATGAAAGGCAGGATCGTTTCGATCACGGTTTGGACGGCTTTTTTACCGGCTTGGTTAAAGATCGCGATGATCTTGCCGGCGCCGATCCCGAACCGAGCTAATGCGCTGGTGTTACTTTTTTGTTGAGTGATCGTTTGGTCGCTGTTGTATTTAGGCTGTGGTTCTTCGGGTGATTTGGTCTCGCTGACAGTCGCCGTTTTATCGGTGAGCTGAATTTGGTTAACGCCCACGGCTGAAACGTAGATTTCCGGGGTGATGTATTCGGCGAGGGGACCGCTTTTGCCCGTCGCTAAAATGTTGACGGTCGGGATCTTCTTTTTAGGATAGATGCCGCAGCGTAACGTACCGCCGCAGTCGATAATTGCTAGTGCCGTTTGATCGTCTGGGATCGAAGTTTTAAAGCCATCGACGGCCTTCATTCCCGTTAACTGGGCGATCTTGTCGACGATATCGGGTTTGTTGCCGCCGGTGACGTAGATAAATTGGTGTTTTTCGGCGGTCGGGGTAATGATCAGCGGCCCACCGTAACCCCCAGAGCCTTTTTTGATTTCGATACTTTGATAAGCCATTGTAAAAGCCTCCCTATTCAGTCGTTAAGTCCTTACCGGTATCTGCTTGTTTGGACAGTTGAATGCCCGTAGTCTTGCAGACGTAAGCCGTGGTAAAATCGGTGACCCAGCCGCCGATAAAGTTCATCACTAAACCGACTAATAAGTAGCGGATCGCCAGGTCCATGGTGTCTAATCCGAGTTTTTGCACCCCCTGTGAGATTCCCAACCAGATAAATAATTCCGCCGGATTGATATGGGGAAATACGCCGTTACTGGTGTGACAGAATTGGGCTTGTGATGCGTAGTAACTGGGTTTGTAATATTCAGGCAAGAAGCGTGCCATGGTAAATGCCATCGGGTTGCCCAGCATGAACGCTGATAAAAATGGCAAAACCAGGTAACGCATGAACACGTTGCTGGAGGCGGCGCGGGCAAATTTATTCATGCGTTCTTCGCCGACGATGGCGATGATCGCGTTCATCAAAACCAGCAGCATCAAAACGACGGGGACGATCGAGCCGACCCACGAGATAAACTGTTTTCCTCCTAACTGAAAAAGGTGCATGAATCCTTTGGCAAAAGCTGTGACATAATGCATAGCTACTTCATCTCACTTTCATGATTGATTTTGAACGCGCGCAGTTTTTGGGTCAGTTGTAAGCTGTAGTTTTTGAGTTGGACGAACAATGGCATGTTAAAAACGTTAGTCCGGGTGTCAAATTCACTGCTGGCTAACTGCCCGTTACGAAACTCGACAAAACTGCGGTAGGCGTTTTGCAGGCACTGGCGGGTGATCGGGCTGAGTTGGTGGAGCGTGTCGTAGTCGGTCGCGACTAGCGCTAAGTTTTTGCCCGTCAGTCGGGGAACTGGTCTGAATGCGGCAAACACGGTGACCCCTTTCATCAACTGGGCTTCTTTGATATTTCCCTGTGCGTCGATGGCAAGTAACATTAGGCTGCCGGCGCGAAAACGTTTGGGATTTTTGCCGATCAGGACTTGCTGGCCGGTTTTTTTGAGCCTGCTAAAATTGCGGGTAAAATTTTTAACTTGCAGTAAGCCTAGAGCTCCTTGTAACAAAAAGGCTCCTGCAAAAAATAAACCGAAAATAAACATTAGATCCCCTCCGTGATTTGGGTCAGCGGTTGGCTGTCGTCGTAGTGTAACAAGTTGTGGTAGATCTCTTTATTTTGCGCAACGGTAAAAATGAAATCGTAGATCTCGGATAAAGTTTTATTGAGTTGCCGGTCGAGTTTTTGGGGGATCCCGATCAGAAAAATCAGCTGGACCATTTTGCCGTGATAGCTTTTTGGGTGCTTAAAGATCCCGATGTCTAGTAATACTCGTTTTTTTCCCGAGGTATCGACGACATGGGGGATCGCGATCCCATTTTTAAAAATATTCATTCCCTGTTCTTCCTTGCGGTACCAAGTCTGTAAAAAACTCGCAGGTAGTTGGTTCGTTGCGATTTCTTGTTGGATCATGTTTTCGGTGGCCGTGAAATAATTCGTGTCACCAGCCGGGAAAACAACCTGCAAACGACAATTGCCCGCCGCTAATTCGCGCTGGACCTTGGCGACTTGAAGCTTACCTAGTAATTCGTCCTTGCGAAAAATACTGTTGATCCGCACGATCGGTTCGGTGGTTTCCAGCGGGCCGGCCGCAAAAATCAGTAGGAATTGGCGGTGGCTTTGTTGAAACTCGGCTGCCGTGGTAAACGAACTGATTTCGATTTTGCCGGAAAAAATAGTGCGGAGTTGCTGGGAAATAAAATGTTTGATACTGGCACTCAGCGCGCCGACGATCGCGACGGAATTGGTGTTATCGACTTGGTTTTGTTCGTTTAACGCCATTTGATAGTAGATCGCTAGGTAGTCGTTTTCAATTTCCGGGATGCTTAGATTTAATTCACGCGCAAAATATGCGGTAGTATTGTTGGCTAACTCGAGTGCGATCGGGTATTTTTCGGCCACACTTTCGCTGAGCAACTCGTCACTTTTACTGTGAAATAAGGAACGGTTGATCATGAATACCAAGTGATATTTGATCTGGTCAAAGATCCGGGTGAAATCAAGCTGGACGTCGATCTCCTTGTTAGCGATACAGCGATGGTAGAGCGTTTTGATCTGGGGCAACACCGCTTGCATTTTAGTTTTGTTGATCAGGGGATTAGCGGCCAGCGCTAACGGGTAACAGAGAAAAATAATTTCCGTCTGAGTTAAATTGACCCTTAATAGCTGTTCGCAGTTGCGTAAAAAAGGCTGCAGCTGGTCGAAAGCTAAAATATCTTGGTAGGCGACAATGGGTGCACGCAGGCGGATCTGGCGAGAGATCAGTGCGGCTAAGATCACGATATTGTGATAGAGCTGCTCTTTGTTGGGCGCGGAAATGTCCGCAGTGATCAACGCTAAGATTTCATTTTTGGGTGGCAGTTGAGTTGCCAGCGGGTAATAGTCGCAGACAAAGTTTTTAAGCAAAATCGCGTAAGTATAGTCGGCTGTGACTTGCAAGCGAATGCCCTGATTGGTTACGGCTTGGATCGTCGTAAAGTAGGGGCGTAACGCTTTTTTCAGTATTTTTAGATCGCTATTGAGTGTTCCTTTACTGACGTTTAGTCTGTCGCATAACTCGTCTAGGGTAATGAAGTTGTCTGCGCCGATCAACGTCAGCAAAATGCTTGCCCGGCGTTTCGAAGGATCGTTTAAGTTTAACGATTTTTTGAGCTCGTTAGACTGGAGCAAGTTGAGGTACGAAAAGTCATGGACTACTAAATAAAAACGATTATCGTGGCGGCGGACCACGGCTTTATTTGCTAGTGCTTCGTTGAGCTTATGGATGCGCTTTAACATTGTTTTTTGGGTAACGTTGAACTTTCCTATTAGTTCGCCTAAAGTAATAGAATCGTTTTTGATAAAGCAGTTTAGCAATGAATAATCCTGCTCATCCATCTTATCATTCCTTAATAACTGAATTTTTAGCCGCGCGATTTACCCCCAGCAACGTTAGTCGTGACGCCGGTGATGTAGCTAGCACGCTCCGACAAATAATAGGCAACGAGGTCTGCGACTTCTGCTAAACGTCCACTTCTGCCTAAAGGAGTGGTACTTTTACTCTTGTAGCCAGCCCGCACGTCGGCAACCGTCTTGTGGCGGGTGTAAGCCAAGGCTTCTTCGTAAGCGGGAGTTCGCAGCCCGGTTGCTTCCATGATACCGGGAGCGACACCGACTACGCGGATATTGTGTTCACCTAATTCCTTAGCCCATGAGCGGGTAAAACCGTTGATGGCGCCTTTAGTAGCGGAGTAGATGCTTTGGCCGACGGAACCTTCTAGTCCGGCTTCAGAAGACATATTGACGATCACTCCGTGGTGTTGCTTAACCATCTGGCGGGTGACAGCCTGGCCTAACAAGAAGACACTTTTGACGTTAACACTAAACATTTTAGTGAAATCGGCGACGGTGAATTCGAATTTGCTGTGTTCTTTTTGCGGGTCAACCAGTAGTCGGGGCAAATTGATCCCCGCATTGTTGACCAGTCCGTCGATGTGGTCGTGTTCGTTTAATACCTGTTGGACCAAAGCGTTCACGGCGTTAGGATCAGTGACGTCGGTTTGAACGAACGAATAGTGCGTGTCATTTTGCTTTCCTGCTTTTAGATCGGCGTTGTAAACGTAAGCACCGTCTGCGAGTAATTCGGTAACGATCGCCGCACCGATCCCGGAAGAGCCTCCGGTAACGATCACGACGTTGTCTGTTAAATCTAACCAATCTTGTGTCATATGAATAACCTCCTTGGTAATCAGAATATAACAAACGCTTACACGAATTAATCCACAAATTTTCCGGGAGGAAGGTAAAAGAGTGGATTAATAACAAGCTGCAAAGCTAAACGGTTAGCAGGCGAGGACTAGCCTAGGTCAGCAATAAGTCGGGCTTGGACTTGTTGTTGGCCGTAGCTAGACACAGGCTGCTGTTTAGCGAAGCGTAATTAAGACAAGCTGCAAAGCTAAGCGGTTAGCAGTCGTGGACTAAGTGGCACCGAACAGCAAATCCTGTACTTGGATTTGTTGTTCGGTGTCCTTAGGACCTAGGCTGTTGCTTAGCGAAGCGTAATTAAGACAAGCTGCAAAGCTAAACGGTCAACACTCAAAAACTTGATTTTACAGATACTAAAAAGGGACCTGAGACAAAGTAGAATTCGTCTCAGGTCCCACTCTTTATTAATGTATTATTAATTCCATAATTCGGGGATAGTACTCATTAGTTTGTCGCCACTGTCTTTAATAATTTCGTATCTAATTTTCATGATATCGTTTAGTTTGATTCCTTTAGCGACAGCTTGCTCGTATTCATGTAACCATTCCTTTTTGAGCTCGACTCCCTGCAATAAATTGAGCAATATCAAGGTGGGTAAGTCATCCGGTCCCATAGCATTTTTTTTGACAAACCGGATCCCTTTTTTGATTTCATTGAGGGAAAGGTAAATGATAAAACTGAAACCAACTAAGTTATTATTGTAGTTGATCTGGTCTGTAAGAGTAAATTTATCGGAATCTTCAAAGAACCATAATTCATCTTCAGCTGCTTTGCGTTTAAGATTTTGGTCACGTATTTTTTCGATCTCTGACAGAGCTATTTCTTTTAAGTCTATGACTTTTAAATTATTAACTAACTGGGTTTGAAGATCACCCATGGAAGTTTTTTCGTTGGTATCGTTATCCACTACTAATTTAATTGTAGTAGCGATAGTTGGACGATCGATTCGCCGTTCAAAGTAACGTTTAACTAAGAGATCAAAAAAGTCTATTTGACTGATCTCTATCGATTTAAATGGATCGTCGGTACTGAAAATATAGTGGGTACAAGCTAAACACATTAATTCGTATAGTTGCTGCAACATGTATGTAGCTTGTGGACCATGAGGTGCGTTAACAGGCAACTTTCTTAGTAACTTTAGGTAACGTTTAACTTTAAAACGCCACTTAGGAAGTTCTTCCATAGGAATATGATGATTGGAGTACAGGTAAAAACCTTGCCGTGCATTTTCCATAAAGATTTCAATTTCAGCTTTAAAATCATTAAAATCGGTGATCGTGTTTTGTTTTTTCCTAGCTTCTTTGCTTTTAGCGAGTGCTTTTTCCATGTCGCTAATTAAATCATCGACGTGTTTTTCATTACGAATTTTTGGCGGAATAGTTTTGTAAAGCTCTTTGACAAGTTTTTGTAATTGTTTTTGGCTATATTTTTGTGTCGCTTCGTTGATCTCTTTAATTTTCAACTGATTTTCTCCTAATAAAATTTACCCTACTGTTTGATTTTTGTTCCCAAATGTTTTTCTCGGGCGTTGGCAACGATCTTGGCAGCAACTACCGTATCGAGGACCGCCGAGCCAACAGTTTTAAAAACGGTGATCTGTTCGGCACTGGTGCGGCCCGTAACTTCTCCGTTGATCAGTTGGCCTAGTTCGCCGGTGATCGCGTCGTCTGCGAGATAGCCATCTTGAAGCGGGGCCATAATGTCACCGGCTTCGGCGAGTACTCCGGCCGTCGTGTCACAAAAAATGACTGCGGCTGTGCGCAATAATTCGCGGGGAATTTCGCACATCTGTGGCGTGTACGCACCGACACCGTTGATGTGGGCGTCAGCTTTGACCCATTGGGCCTCAAAAGTTGGTTGCGTAGAAGTAGTGACAGTTGTGATGATGTCGGCGTCCGTTACGCATTCTTGTACGGTTTGAACGGGGCGTAAGGTGGTGTTTACAAATTTAGCGGCCAACCGGTGGGCAAAGGCTGTTGCTTTGGCAAAATCGAGGTCAAAGATTCGGACTTCTTCCAAATCACGAACCGTGATCATGGCTGCTAGCTGGGAAGCAGCTTGGCCACCGGTGCCGATCAAAGCTGCGCTGCGTGCGTCTTTTCTAGCTAGTAAGTCAGTCGCTGCTCCCTGGACCGCACCCGTGCGTAACTGGGTGAGGTAGGTGCCATCCAAACAGGCGGTGACGACGCCGGTTTGTGGGTCTAACGTGATCATCGTCGAAGTCGTAGTCGGGAGGTCGTGGCGTGAATTTTGCGGGTAAATGGAAATGATCTTGACGCCGGAAGCTTCGATCTCGCCGTTAACGTAAGCGGGCATGTACAGACTTTGACCACCGTATTTAGCGATGTCGATGTTGGTCCGCAGTGGCACGGTGGCTTGTCCGGCGGTATACATGGCTAGGGCCTGTTTGTCGGCGGCGATAGCTTCTTTCATCGAAAGTGCTTGGGCGATCTGCGCTTGGTTCAAAAATAGCATTTGGCTCACTCCTTAGTTGAATTTTCCCACGGTAAAGTAGTGTTCAATCCCGCAATAAAGTCGGGTTGGCGTTTCAGTTTTTCCGTGCGTCGTTGTTGCCGGTTGGCGTAGCCGTTACATACCAGCATTTCTTCGGTAGTTTGAGCGACGAGCGTTTGGGGGCTGATGATCTGGTGCGGGACGACGAAAGTTAAAAAAGCGGTCAGGCCGATAAAACGTTCGCCACTGGCGAGGTGCTCGCCGATGATTTTGGCGAAAACTTCTAACGAACGATTGCCGATCCCGCTGACGAAAGTTGTGATGCAAAATGAATCTTGCAGTTTAAATGGCACGATGAACTGCACGTTATCGAGCGCCGCCGTCACGCTGAGTTTGCGGCTGACTTTATTGGCGGAAATCGAAGCCGTGCCGTCGAGCATTTGTAATAATAAGCCGCCATATACCGTTTCGTGTTCGTTAAGGTCGCCGGCAAGTACCCGGTGGCTGGTAAGAGCCAGTGTTTGTTGGCAGGTTAAAGATGAAGTCATTTTTTGCTCCTTTAGTTAGTTTTATGACGCTGGTTAAATTTGCGGTAAACGAGTTCGGAGATCAACTGCGAGATCACGTAACCTAATGCGATCGCGCCGGTGACCATTCCGACGTGTAAGGTTTGTTGCAGCGCGGGCAGTGAATGGTGGTTGATAAAATCCATCAGTGCTTGATAGGCGCTCACGCCGGGAACTAACGGCACGAGCCCGGGAATGCAAAACATCGTACTGGGCATTTTTTGGGAAAGTGACAGCAGCATTCCTAATAAACCGACGACTAACGCGGCGACGAAATTTCCTAAAATAGTGCCCCATTGTAATTTTAAAAAGATCCAATACACCAGCCAGCCGACACAACCAGTCACGCTAGACCAGTGTAGTGCTCTTTGGGGGACGTTGATAAACAGGCCGAAAGTCAGCGTGCCCAGGTAGCTGAATAAGATTTGAATAGTTAGGTGATAAAGTGCCATAAGATCCCTCACTTATTGAATTAGAAGTAACGTAAGATCACGCCGATACCAAAAGCAGTAGCACAGATAATGATCAGCGATTCTACCAGTCGTTCTAAGCCGGATAGCAAATTACCTTCGAAAATATCGCGCATCGCGTTTGTCATCGGCACGCCGGGAACGAGGGGCATCACGGCTCCGATGATGATGTTATGAATGTTGGTGCCTAAATGCAGCCACACCCCGACGACCGCGACGATCCCGATGGCTAGCGCGCCGAAAAATTCACTCATAAAACGAATTTTGACGTGCGCACTAACGTACCAAGAAACAAGGTAGCCGATCCCACCCGCTAAGAAGGCTAAGAAAAAATCGGCCCAGGCGTATTTTTGAATGAAGATGATCATTAAAAAGGCGCCTTCGAAACCGGCGGCGATGGTCTGTAACCAAAGCGGGTACTGAAAAGGGGCTTGTTTAAGTTCCAGCAAGCGCACGTTTAGTTCGCTAAGGGTGATCTGATCGGTGGTGTATTGCCGGGAAAGAAAGTTAACGGTATTGATCTTGTCGAGGTTAATACCGCGTTTTTCGACCTGAACGAAGCGGGTATCTTCGTTTAAATTGAGCAATACGCCGGTCAGGGTGGTGAAGGCTTCGACTTGTTGGTGACCCTGGTGGCCGACGATGCGTTTGACGGTATCTTCGACGCGCCACATTTCGGAGCCGGCTTCGATTAGGATTTTACCGGCTAAAACGCCGACATCTAAGGCTTGCATAAAGAAACTCCTTTCAAGATAAAGTGGTGAAGCAAGTCGCTTAGCAACCGAGAATTCGTTTTGGAATTACGCTTGGCTGGCCGTACGGCATTTGGCACAGATCCCCAAAATTTCTACGTTGTACGAATCGATCTGCGCCTTCTTTAAGTGTGCTAAAATTTCTCGAAAATCCGGCAGGGGAATTTCGTAGGCGCGCCCGCAGTTTTGACAAATAAAATGACTGTGCTGCTTGGTCGTGAAGTCGCACTGAAATTTGACGCGTAATCCGGTGGTAAACATCTTAGTTTCCACGATGCCCAATCCCTGCATTTCTTTAACGTTGCGGTAGATGGTCTCGTGACTCATCTTGGGGAAAGTAGCTCGCAGGTGTTGGTCGAGTTGGGTCAAAGACAGGTAGTAGTCATTATTTTGTACTAAGTATTCTAGTAAATTACGCCGCTGTTTAGTTAATTTAAAATGGTGCTCTTGTAAAATGTTAAAAGCTAATTGTAGTTTCTCCATTGGTAACTCCTTGGGCTAGCTAGACGATTGCTATCAAGTATGCTATAATCCACAAAAGTAATTATTACTATTTAGAAGGATAGATCAGTTGCTAGCAGGATACTTGCTTACGCTAAGCGAGCTCCTAGTTCCTAAATTATAAAAGTAACGTGAACGTTCGTCAATTAAGGGAGTTGGGACAAAAAGCGCTTAGCAGTCGAGCACTAGCCTAGTTTCAAAGTAAAACTTGAACTTTGGTTTTATTTTGAAACGTAGCTAGGCGCAAACTGCTGCTTTTTGGAGCACGATCAAACAAGTTGTGAGTCAAGCAGGTTAAGTCGTGGACTAAGTGGCACTGACAAGCAAATCCTGTACTTGGATTTATTTGTCAGTGCCTTTAGGACCTAGACTGTTGGCTTGACGAACGCGATTAAGTCTATTACTTACGGAAAGCAAAAGGGGGACTGGAACAAAACGGAGTTTTGTCCCAGTCCCAGATAAAACGAGTTTATGGTCGGGGATAATATTATGAATAAAACTTTGCTAACAGCCACCGAGCTGCAAGTCCAATTTGAACAAAAAGTAGTCTTTCGCCACCTTTCTTTTACCGTTAAGCAGGGTGATTTTTTTTGTATCACGGGCCCCAACGGTTCCGGCAAGACGACGTTACTGCGGGTCATTTTAAAACAGCTGACGCCTACACACGGGCACTTGGAGGAAAATTTGTCTTTGAGTCAGATCGGCTATGTTCCTCAGTTTCGGAACTTAGATGATGACTATCCGTTGGCCGCACCGGCATTTGTCGCCTTGAAATTCAGCCACGGTTGGCGGCCGTGGTTGACCGCGGCTGAAAAACGCCAGGTGCAAACGGCGTTGCAGCGAGTTCATTTAGCGGACAAAGCAAATTTACGGTTGGGCCGGATGTCTGGCGGCGAAAAACAACGGGCGTATTTAGCGCAAGCGATCGTTGCGACGCCGCAACTCCTAATCTTGGATGAACCGACAGCCAGTTTGGATAAGCAGGCCAAATTTGAAGTGATGGATGTCGTTCAGGAATTAAACGAGCAGGGCACGACCGTATTATTCATCACGCACGACCAGGAACTGATCGCCCGTTACGGGCAGGCGCAGCGCTTGGATTTAGAAACGCAATTTTAGTGAGGAAGTGACTTAGTTGTTTGAATACGTATTTATGCAAAATGCTTTTATCGTTGCGACGCTGATCTCGCTGCTTTGCGGGTTGATCGGCGTTTTTGTGATTGCTAAGAAATTATCGTTTCTGACGCATACGATGTCTGAGATCGGTTTTTCTGGGGCTAGCTTTGGTTTGTGGCTGGGCTGGAGTCCGTTAAATGGCATGCTGTTTTTTACGGTACTCAGTGCGTTATTTGCGGGTTGCTTTAACCAGGCGCGGGCGTTAAAGGGAACGGTGATCAGTTTGATCTCCGCGTTTTTTATGGGGTTAGGCGTGTTATTTTTGTCGCTGTCCAAGGCTAGCTCTTCGTATGCGACTAATATTTTATTTGGCAGTATCGTTGGCATTAGCACGCAAGACGTGCACCAGATCTTGGTGATCTCGGTGCTCGAATTAGTGGTCTTTTTAGTACTTTATCGCCGGCTGAAATTTACCTTTTTTGATCCGATTGGCGCGCAAAATAGTGTCAGCTATAGCGGCCTGATCAACTTGGTGTTTTTGGTGATGATGTCGTTAACGATCAGTATCGTTTCACAGATCGTTGGTTCCCTGTTGGTATTTGCTTTGCTGACGCTGCCGGCTGCGACCGCACAGTTTTTTGGCAAATCGGTCCATAGTTTAGTGATGATCAGTGTCGTGTTGGCATTAGTCGGAACGTGGTTAGGATTATGTTTAGGCTATTTTACCAACCTGCCGGTGACCTTTTTTATCACGACGATCGAAGCCGGGTTGTATTTAGCTGGCGCACTGTACCAAAAAGTAGTACATAGCTAGCGGAAAAGATTATTTACAAATAATATAAAAGTGGGCTGGGGTAAATTTTTGTCCCAACCCATTTTTGTTTTCCGTAATCAATAGACTGATCGTGCTCCAAAAAGCAGCAGTTTGCGCCTAGCTACGTTTCAAAATAAAACCGAAGTTCAGGTTTTACTTTGAAACTAGGCTAGTGCTCGACTGCTAAGCGCTTTTTGTCCCAACCCATTTTTAGCTATTTTATTTTTTATTGAGTAATTGTTTTTTTATTTCACGATATTCTTCAGGTGAATGTCCTTCTTTTCTTTTGAAAATTTTGTAAAAATAACTAACGCTTTGATAACCAACGTCGAGGGATATTTTATCAATTGTATCATTCGTTTTAATCAGCTTAATTTTAGCTTGTTCTATTTTAGAGTTAATGATCAATTCGGAAATTTTAACACCAGTGTGTTGTTTTATATACCTAGATAAATAACTTTCACTAAAATTAAAATGCTGAGCAATATTTTTTAAAGTAACCGTTGCATAATTTTGTTCAATGAAGTTGATTATTTGCATACTTCTTTGGTCTATTCCCTTAAAAGAGTAGTGAATTTCCTGAGCAATGTCCGTTAATAATAGTAAAAAATAACCATATAATCTAAACGTGTTTTGAAAATTACTTTGACAATATTCTTTGATAATTTGTTCTAGAAAATCCCAAATTTCTAATTGATGAAATGTGGGAAAATACAAATATTCTTGGGTTCCAACGCCGTTTAAAAAATTGCTTAAGGGATTGGCATCTTGTAAAAAGCGAGCAAACATTCCCTCTTTAAATAAAGAACGATTGACCCCAATATTAATTACTAATGCCTCTTCATCAACTATTTCTAGCGCGTGTTTACTGTTTAAATTCATAATTAGTAAACTATCAGCCAATAAATAAATGTGATCATCCCTGGTTTTGTTGATAACGGTACCATTGCTAACAAAAGCAAACTCATAAAAATTATGCTGATGTAACGGTGCCGGTTCGTACATACGATGAGCTACAATAAAAATTTTCTTATCGTTAGAAAAAAGGTAATTAGAACGGATTTCACCGTTTAAAAAAGCTTGCTTATCTATTTTTAACAAAAGTGGTAACTGAACATCTTGCAAATTAACCGTCATGATTTTCCTCCTTAAGGTCAAAATAACGCAGTTAGTAGTCATAAATCTACATTGTAAACGTTTGCCGAAAAAGCGAAAATTAAGAATGAAGATTATAACATGTTCAGTTATAGCTTCCGTTTAAAAGAGTTTGGGCCTAAATTTCTTTCTTACGCTGATGTTATCTTACTTGTAAATAAAGCATACACCATTTAAATGGTGAAACAAAGTTGATATTTGAAAATAATTATATAGTATTGGGAGAAATATGATGAGTAATACAAAAATAAAAATTGGTATTTTAAGTGCGGCTTCTCTTTCTATGAGTGCACTGGCTATTTCTAGTGCATTAAATTCTATTATTAAAGCGTTTCCTGACGAACCAATCGCTAAAATTCAAATGATTGCAACTATTCCTAATTTAAGTGCCTTAATTTCTACGTTAGTTGTTGGCGCGTTAGCGAGTCATTTTTCTAAGAAAATGCTGACTTTAGTAGGTACCGTGATTTTAGCATTAGGAGGACTAGTTCCGCTCGTTTTACATGGTAGTGTTAATGACCTATTATTTTGCGCATTTTTGTTAGGTGTGGGGATCGGTTTTATTAATACCTTGACTCCAATGTTGATCTCTTTATTTTTTGAAGATGAAGAACGTGCTGCAATGATGGGACAATCTACGGCTATAAACAGTTTTGGTTCAATTGTATTAATGTTGGGTGGTGGTTTTTTAGGAACTAAAAGTTGGGTCAACACTTACTTTATTTTTTTGCTAGTGATTCCAATTATCCTATTGGTGATGTTATTTTTACCTAAGGATACGGTTCAAACAAAGGTAACTGAAACTGCCAACAAAAGTGGAAGTATTTTTGTAGTAATGAATTTGAGTAAATATGTTTTTGCTTTAGCGATAATTGCCTTTTTACTAGCATTGATTTACAACATTTTTCCAACTAATTTGTCAATTGTTATTGGCAGCAAGAAATTAGGTGGGACGGGACTGACCGGCATCATTAACGCGGTTGGAACACTCGGTGGAGTTCTTGCTGGGTTTAGTATGAAATATCTCAATAAAATATTTAAGGAGCAAGTTTTAACCGCTGGTTTTATTTCACTAGCATTGACATTTTTCTTAATTTACTTTTTCAAAAATATGATATTGATAGTAATCGGTGCTTTATTGTCAGGGTTAGCAATGTCTATGATCATGGCTAATATTCCGTTTTTAATTTCGTTAGTTTCTCAAGTAACGGAAATTGCGATGGCAATGGCTATTTTTCAATTTGCTAATTCGCTAGGTGGAACTATCGCACCGCTAGTTTTGAGATTATTTAATATCGATTCTGGGAGTGATTCATTTATGTTTGGTGGAATCTGCAGTGTTGCTGTAGCTCTTATTTGTTTATTTACCAGAATTGGCAAAAAAACTCTGAATTCACAAACAAAAAATGATACTGTAAAAACAGGAAATTAAAGAAAGGAGTTTACCAGTGAAAACCAAAAATAATGCTAACTGGCAAGCACAATGGATCAGCGCGGATAATTGTCAGGTGAGTGCGGAGCCGGAATTTACCTTGGAGGAAATGTTTTCCGGCAAAAGTCGGCCGCAAAAGCCGGTGACCGAACGATTACACCCGCCAGTTTATTTTAAAAAAAGTTTCATTAGCGGCGGTCAAGTTAAAAGTGCAACTTTAAGGATCACCGCGCAAGGAATTTATCAGGCGATGGTCAATGGTAAAAAAGTCACTCAGGCTAGTTTCATGCCCGACTACACGAACTATCATAAATTTTTACAGTATCAGACTTATGATGTGACCAATCAAATCACTAAAGGAAATAATAATTTATGTGTTATAGTCGCGGATGGCTGGTATGCCGGTAGGATCAGCGTTCAGGGAGGTAGTGCACAGTTTGGTGCTCAACTTGCCCTGCTAGCCGAACTGACCGTTAAATATGCGGATGGTACTGCGATGACGATTGCGACGGACGATAGTTTTACCGCTGGTAGTGGGAAACACGTCTACGCGGACATCGAGATCGGTGAGATGCAGGATCTAAGAAAAAGTAGCACTTGGCTGACAGATGAAAAAGCGTTGCCACAACCAACGTTTGTGCTCAACGCCGATTACGCCCGCCTGCAAGAACAGCAGGGTCCGTTAGTGTATGCGCATGAACCGTTAGCGTGTCAAAAATGCTGGCAAGAAGGTGCGGATCTGATCTGCGATTTTGGTCAAGTGATTGCGGGTGTGGTGCGGCTGACGGCGACGATCCCGTTGGGACAAACAATTAAATTACAGCATTCGGAGACGTTGGATGAGAACGGTCGATTTTTAGTCAATATTATCGGACGAAACAAAGACCAGCAGGACTTTTTTATCGGCAACGGTAAGCAAGAGACGGTGCAACCTGATTTTACCTTTCACGGCTTTCGCTACGTTAAGATCTCAGGACTCAAGAAAAGCGAGCTAAAAGAGATCCAGGCGATTCCCTTTTATTCTAATATGCCGGAAACTGGAGTCATCACTACCGATAACGAACAGATCAACCGCCTGTTAGAGAATATTAAATGGAGCCAGCGCGGCAATATGCTTTCGGTCCCGACTGATTGTCCGCAACGCGAACGGGTCGGGTGGACCGGTGACATGCAGGTTTTTGCTCCGGCCTCGACTTTTTTTATGGATACCGATCAGTTTATCAGTCGTTGGCTAAAAAATGTGCGGCTCGATCAGTGTGCTAACGGCGAGATTATCGATTATTCGCCCGCCCCCAAAGACGCGCAAAAAAGTGTTGAATTCACGGGTTCTTACTCTTCGGCGGGGTGGGGCGATGCGATCATTTTGGTACCGTGGACCTTATATTTACGCTATAACGACCGCCAAGTGCTGGAAGATAATTACCAAGCGATGGTCAAATGGTTTGAGTTTTCTCAAAAAAGTGCTGCGGCCGCTAAAACCGACGATCGCCGGTATCTTTGGGATACTAAGTTTCATTACGGCGACTGGATGTTTCCGAGCCTAATGATGGAGAAACCGGATCCGATGAAGACGGCTGCAGCCACGAAAAATACCGTCGCGACTGCTTTTTTAGCTCACTCTGCTGAAATTTTGGCACAGATCAGTACGATTTTACGTCAAGACGGGACTCGCTATGCTGACTACGCGCATAAAGTGAAGGCTGCGTTTAATAAATATCTAGTCACTGATGAGCAGTTGTTAAAAGAAGATCATCAGGGCTGCTATGTATTGGCGATTGCGTTTGATATGGTGCCGCAGGCGACTAAAGAAAAATTGGTCGCGCGTTTGGTAACGTTGATCCATGAAAACGGTGACCGGCTTGACACGGGTTTTTTAGCCACGCCACATTTACTGGATGTTTTAACTGATAATAAACACGAAGAACTAGCCGCGCGCTTATTTTTGCAAACGAAATGTCCGTCGTGGCTGTATGAAGTTGAGCATGGGGCCACTACGATCTGGGAATCGTGGGCAGGAATTCAGCCTGACGGTAAGGTTGGCCAGTTTTCCTTTAACCATTACGCAATGGGCTGTGTGCTAGATTGGTTTATTCGCAAAGTGGTTGGCCTGCGAGTACTTGTTCCGGGATTTGAAAAATTTGAGATCCACCCGCAAGTCAATGTGTGCCACGAGTTACACTTAAGGTACGCGGCGCGCAGTGGAATGATCAGGGTAGACTTGCTAGCGCAAAAGAAATTACACGTTAGCGTTCCAGCGAAAACAACAGCAGTGATTTGCTTGCCGTACGTTAATGAAGAACAAAAGATAAATTTAACTGCGAAATATGCTGGAGTGGTAGACGAGCAGCAACGTTGTGTGAAAATGACGGTTCAGCCGGGGGAATATTATTATCAATTTGTGAGTCAGACTGCTTAGCAGTTGTGGACTAAATTCACGGCGGAGTAAATTCTGTACTTGAATTCTAGACACAAAGTATTGCCTCGCGAAGCGCGATTCATGGCGAAGATATTTGAAACGCAATTAGATGAGACCCAGGTCGTGTCTAATTGCGTTTTCTGGTATATCATAATGGTAGCACTTTAATTTAGTTAACCGGAAAGAAGTCTTAGGATGGAACCAATTACTTTATTACAAAAGCTAGTCGAATTTAAATCAGTCAATGATCATGAATTACAAGTCGCACGGTATCTGAAAACTTTATTTGACCAAGCAGGGATCAAAAATCAGGTCTTGCCGCTTTCGGGACAGCCGCAACGGGCAAATTTTGTTGCTGAAATGGGGAGTGGTAAGCCAGTTTTGGTGATTTCAGGACACATGGACGTCGTAGAGGCGGACACGAAGGCATGGGCGACCGACCCGTTCAAATTGGTACAAGACGGTGACAAGTTGTTTGGCCGGGGCACGACCGATATGAAAAGCGGTTTGGCAGCGATGGTGTTAGCGATGCTCAAACTCAAAGAAGACGGCGTTCAGCTCAACGGCACGTTGCGTTTGTTAGCGACGGCGGGTGAAGAAGTCGGTCAGGCCGGCGCACAGGAATTAGAAGAACAGGGATATATGCAAGACGCCGACGCGCTGTTGATCGGAGAGCCGACCGGGTACCGCGCAGTTTACGCCAATAAAGGCGAACTGGACATTACCGTTTCGTCTCATGGCAAAGCGGCGCACAGTTCGATGCCGGCGTTAGGTAATAACGCGGTGGAACATTTACTGGCAGTATTAGCGCAGATCAAAGCGGCGGTTACGACCAAGATGACGGGTGTGAAAAACGACGTCTTGGGTGAAACGGTTTTTAACATCGACACGATCAGTGGTGGCAATCAGGTCAACGCGATCCCGGCCTTTGCTCAAGCGCAGATCAATATCCGCACGATCCCGGAATTCGCTAACGCCGAGATCTTGCAGCTAATCGACACGGTGGTGGCTAAATATAACGAACAAACGACCGGCCAGATCGAAGTGACGGTGGGAATGAACATTATTCCGATATTAGGTAATCCGGACGCCAAAATCGTCAATTTAGTGCAGCAAGTAGGCGAGCCGTACGTTAAAGCCCGCCAGTTGAGCGCCCAACAAGCAGAAAAGGAAAAACAAACGATCACGGCGATGGGTGGCAAGTATGAGCCTAATAAGATCGTTAAGTTTGGGATTTCCGGTGGCACGGACGCTTCTAAACTATTAGTAAAGCAGCCGCGTAATTTCAATTACGTTGTGTTCGGCCCGGGTAACGACAATCCCCACGAAGATAACGAATACGTTTCCGCTAAGTTGTATACTGATTTTATTGCAATTTACCAGCAGATCTTTAAGCAGTATTTAGCTTAAATTAAGGAGGACAACATGGCTTATCGAGCAATTAATCCCTATAGTGGTGAACTGATCAAGGAATTTAGCATGATCACAGACGAGCAACTGGACGATGTTTTGAATCAGGCCGAGGGCTTTTACCAACTAGCACAAAAAAGAGCGGTAGACGAGCGGGCTGAGTTACTGGCCAAACTAGCTCAGGAATTCACCAACCGCCAGGAGCACTACGCACATTTTTTGACGACCAACATGGGCAAATTGATCGGTCAGGCACGTGGCGAGGTGCAAAAGACAGCTGAGTTTGCACAATACTACGCGGAAAATGGCAAGCAGTTACTGCAAAAACGCCCGTACTCTAATATCCCGACGGGTCCGGCACACGTTGAATTTGCTGGTATCGGGATCGTGTTAGCGGTCGAGCCGTGGAACTTTCCTTACGCGCAGGTGATGCGGGTGTTTGCGCCGAACTTTATCTTAGGCAACCCGGTGATCTTAAAACACGCCAGTATCGTGCCGCAAGCTGCTCTAGCATTTCAAGAGGCCTGTGACCAAGCGGGGATCCCGTTGGGTGCTTTTACCAATGTCTTCGCTGATTACGAACAGGTCGACCGCATTATCGCCGATCCACGGGTCCAAGGAGTGGCGTTGACCGGTTCCGAAGGTGCTGGTAGAAAAATCGCGGCGAGCGCCGGTAAATATTTGAAAAAAGCGACGATGGAACTAGGCGGCACGGATATTTTTGCGGTATTAGATGACGCTGATCTACCCCGGGCTGCTCACGATGCAGCTGCTGCGCGTTTGACAAATGCCGGTCAGGTTTGCACCGCGGCTAAACGTTACTTGGTCGATGCTAAGGTGTACGATGAATTTTTAGCGCTGTTAAAAAAGGAATTCGCGCACTACCAGTTAGGCGACCCGCTGGACGAAAACACGACGTTGGCACCGTTGTCATCTAAGGGTGCGCAACAGACATTGAAACAGCAGGTCCAAGATGCCTTAGCTGGTGGAGCGCAGTTACTGTACGGCAAGCTCACGGAATTGGCAGGTAAAGGTACTGGGTTTAATCCCCTGATCATCAGTGGGATGCAGCCGAATAATCCGTTGTATGGCACCGAATTATTTGGTCCCGTAGCCCAGTTATATCGGGTGGAGTCGGATGACGAGTTGGTAGCATTGGCAAATGACTCGCGCTATGGTTTAGGCGGAGCTATCTATACGGGTTCGGTGACGCGCGGACAGAAATTGGCGTCACGAATCGAAACGGGGCAAGTAGCGATCAATCATATTTTGAGTTCGCAAGCGGGAGTTCCGTTTGGTGGAGTGAAGGATTCGGGCTTTGGTCGTGAGTTGAGTGACTGGGGGCTCTACGAGTTCGCGAATATTAAGACGGTGCTATATTAACAAGCTGCGGAAGCTGGCGGTTAGCCGCTGAGGATTAATCTAGCTAGGAAGGAAAGCCTGAACTTGGCTTTGCTTTTTAGCGTAGTTAAACGTAAGCGGCTGCCAGCTGGAGCGTAATTAAGATCAAGCTGCGGAGCCAAGCGCTTAACAGTCGTGGACTAAGTGGCACCGAATAGCAAATCCCGAACTTGGATTTGTTGTGAGGTGTCCTTAGGACCTAGACTGCTGCTTGGCGGAGCGTAATTAATAAGCTGCGAGCCAGACCGCTTAGCAATCGAGGACTAGCCTAGGCTGGCAATAAGTCGGAGTGGGACTTGTTGTCAGACGTAGCTAGACACAGATTGTTGGCCTGCGGAGCGTAATTATCCAAGCTGCAAAATAAGTCGGTCAACGGTTATGGGCTATTCTAGTGCTCAACTGTTGACCGCTTTTTGTCTCTACTCCTTTTTATTACTACAAAAGTTAACGTTAATATGTTATTCTAATTGAAACCGGTTATCCAAAAAGGAGGATAGTTCGAGTTTGGCCGGTGATGCAGCAGTTCATTGTCTACTAACAGCTACATAAAAAGGAGAGGAACACATTGTACTTAGCGATTAATATTGTAGGTATCGCAATTTTTCTAGCCATTGGTTGGTTATTTTCTAAAGACAGGAAAAATATTAACTGGCGGGCTGTAGCTATTATGGTCGTCTTCAATATCTTTTTATCCTGGTTTTTGATTAGTTTCCCAGTAGGACGGACGATCATTAGTGCAGCTGCCAAGGGTTTTAATAATTTAGTACAAGTTGCCTATGTGGGAGTTGGTTTCGCGATTCCTAGTATGGTCAACGTTAAGCAAATGGATTGGTTCGTGCAAGTTCTCTTGCCGATTTTAATGATTGTGCCATTATTTGATATTTTAACTTACATTGGTGTTCTTCCTTTTATCATTAAATGGTTGGGTTGGGCGCTATCTAAATTAACGGGTCAGCCGAAATTCGAATCATTTTTCGGCATTGAAATGATGTTTTTGGGTAACACGGAAGCTATCGCAGTTTCTTCGCTACAACTTAAACAGATGAAAGCTCAGCGTGTTTTGACGATTGCTTTCATGTCGATGAGTTGTATCACGGCTTCGATCTTAGGTTCGTACATGCAAATGATGCCATCTTCTTACGTGCTAACATCGGTACCGTTAAACGTGATCAATGCTTTGACCGTGACGACGTTGCTTAACCCGGTCGTAGTTCCTGAAGAAGAAGATACGATCGCTACTTTAGGCGGCTCGGCTGCTAAGGAAAGTGGCGAAGTCGATGAAAATGGTAAAAAAGAACCATTCTTCTCATTTTTGGGTGATTCGATCTTGGGCGCTGGCCGTTTGATCTTGATCATTGCCGCAAACGTGATCGCCTTTGTTGCTTTAGCAGCTTTAGTTGATAAGATCTTAGGCTGGTTTAACCCGTGGTTATCACTCGAGCATATCTTAGGGATCGTGATGTTCCCGTTTGCTTGGTTGATGGGCTTACCTGTGCACGATGCGTTTCAGTTTGCGCAGTTCATGGGCGAAAAATTAGTGACTAACGAATTTGTCGTCATGGGCAAGGTGACTAAGACGATCGCGACAAACGCTTTTTCACCGCACTACCGGGTGGCTTTGACCGTGTTTGTTACTTCATTTGCGAACTTCTCAACCGTCGGAATGATCATCGGTGCCTTCAAGGGCTTAGTAGATAAAGAAAAGAACGATTTGATCGCGCGCAACGTGTGGTACATGTTGCTTTCCGGGATCTTAGTATCACTACTTTCCGGAGCAATGGCGGGATTATTCGTTTGGTAAAATTAGCTTAGTTTGGTGGTAAATTAGAATTGAACGATAAGAAATCAGCAGCAAAAAGTAGTTGGAAAACCGAAATCATGGCGGGAGTCACGAGCTTTTTTGCAATTTCTTACATCATCATCGTCAACCCATTGATACTGCACGACGCCGGGATCCCTGTTGATCTCAGTGTTTTCGCCACGATCTTCAGTGCAGCCTTGGGTTGTTTTTTGATGTATTGGATTGCGGATAGTCCGGTAGTGATCACGCCGGGAATGGGTGTCAACGCTTTTTTCACTTATACGTTAGTCGCTGCGATGCATTTTACGTGGCGTCAAGCTCTAGCAGTCTGTGCGGTCAGCGGTTTTTTGTACTTGATAATTGCCTTTAGTCCGTTAAGCGTATTATTCGCACAGGCGATCCCAGCGAGTTTAAAACAGGGGATCACCGCGGGCATCGGTTTGTTTTTGGTAGTGTTGGGCTTGCAAAAAGCGGAGTTGATCCAGTCGGGCGGTTCGCGTTCACTGCTAGCAGTTGGGGACCTGAGCAGTCCGGCAGTCTTACTCGCGTTGTTTGGCTTAGTCTTGACTTTGATATTGTACCTGCGAAATACCTTTGGCGGCTTCGTGATCGGCATTGTCATCACCAGTATCTTGGGTATTTTATTTCACGTTAATAGCGGGCAAGGCAGCCACGCGCACCTGGCGTTACTGGCAAAATACCCACAGCTACTGTTTCAAAATGACTTTCACGGCTCGTTAACGATCAAATTTATGATCGCTGTTTTCTCGCTGACGATGATCCTCGCCTTCGAGTCGCTCGGACTGCTGCAGGGCTTACTGGGGGATTCGCCTAAATTTAAACGGGCATACCAGGCCAATGCCTTGTCGGCGTTTTGTTCCAGCTTTTTTGGTACTAGCCCCACGGTCGCTGCGGCTGAAAGCGCGGCGGGCATTGAAAGTGGCGGTAAAACAGGAATCACGTCACTGACGGCGGGCGTGATGTTTATCATTTCGTTGTTCTTGATCCCGTTGTTAAACTTCGTGCCGAACGCCGCGATCGCACCGGTGATCATCATCACGGGTGCAGTCATGATGGAACAACTCGCTGGGATCGACATGCAGGATTTTTCCGAATGGTTTCCTGCTTTTCTGATCACCGCGCTGATCCCACTGACGGGTTCGATCGCTACGGGTCTGGCGTTTGGTTTTGTCGCCTATCCGCTCGCTAAATTGGCGGTCGGGAAGGCTAAAACTATGTCTAAGACGTTAGTGATCTTGTCGGTGCTGTTTTTGTTGCAGTTGATCTGTTCGGCAGTGATTTAAGTTACAAAAATACGCTGAAGATGACCTGATCCTGATTGGTATTCGTGTCGGTTCACACGAACGATTGTTTTCGGTGCAAAATAGGGCAGTAATAAAAAATAGCACGAGCACTTGCCGTAAACGACAAGTCTCGTGCTATTTGAATAGCTAGCATTTCCCGTGAAAAAATATTTCAGTGTAACTTAATATTTTTGGTATAATTAATTTGTTAGCGGTTAATCACACGCAATTCACGGAGATAATGCTAAAGTGCTGATAATAGAATCAACCAAAGAATCATTATAATCAACTCCTCTTGTAGAAATAAATGTTTTACTTCAAGAGAAATTATATGATTAATTTAAAGTAATTCTGGTTTTATTCTCCAAATTGCGTAAAGTAATGCCAATCTGCACAATATATGGAGGTATTAATAATGGAAATTGGTGAATTAATAGCGCAAGTTAGAGAAGATAAGAATATGACGATCACTCAGTTAATTGGAGAGCGGATAACGATGTCAACGTACAGTCGTTTTGCAAGCGGGAAAAGAAGTACGAGTGTTGATAATTTCATCTATCTGTTAGATCAGCTACACGTTACCTTCGATGAGGTGTTATATATGGATGATGATTATTCTGGAAGAAAATACGATCAGTACTTAGCTGAACTGCAGGAAGCCGGAGCGGTTGGCGATGTCACTAAAATTGAGAGAGTAAAAAAGAAAGCTAAGGTATCTTTAACTGAAACGAATAATATTGAATTTCACCACTTAGTTGATAATTGCCAGTTGCTTGAAAATGTAATAAAAAAAGAACCTTTTGATGAAAAGGCTAAGACTGAGATATTAGACTACTTGAAGGAAACACAGTTATGGACGCGTTATGAATTAAGACTATTTAGTAATGTTATGTTTGTTTACCAGCTTTCGGAGATAGAACCTTTAAAAAAGAGAATTTTGCGCCATATTGAACGTTATAGTGATATGTATAAGTATGGTAACGAGGCGTTCAGGGTGCTAGCAAATTATTTTCAACTTTATGTAATAGCGGGGCAAGTCACTAAAGCTGCAGATACTTTAAAAAGTTTACAACGGATCGAGCTTAAAAGTAGCATGGTGTATGAAAAAATAACATTGAACTTTTTTGAAGGAATCATGGCAGTCCTCTATGAGGATGAAGTCGGAGTTAGGAAGATCAAAGATGTGATCAAAATTTATGAGCTTATGGGCGAAACGGGGCAAAAAGTTGCAACGGAAAAATATTTGCAAGAATTATTGAAAAAATATCCGCTAAGTAAGAAATAGACGAAAAAGAATTAGTTCTCTGAAACTAAATTCAGTAAGACGGCTAGAAAGTGGGCAGTAAAACTTTTTGGCCGTTTTTTAATTAAAAAACTATAATTCATTATATATTTAACGATTTAGCCTTTTGGCACTACACTAGTCCATTTGGCAAAAATTCA
The DNA here is from genome assembly GCF_058503265.1 of Ligilactobacillus sp. ESL1201. Lineage (NCBI taxonomy): Bacteria > Bacillati > Bacillota > Bacilli > Lactobacillales > Lactobacillaceae > Ligilactobacillus > Ligilactobacillus sp. ESL1201. The sequence goes on from NZ_CP196362.1 coordinate 65,031, forward strand.
AGTAATTAACTAAAGACAGGGATATACTGATAACTGTAAATAAGTTGTGCGAAAATATAACTATATATCATTTTATTTTTTATGAAGAGAGTTGATTTATATAAAGGAAAATTAAATAGAGATAACTATGAGTAAAGAGTAGATTGGAGGAGGGGAGTAAAGTTAAGTCAAATTTAAAATCTAAATATGCTCTAAGGACTACTTTTAACTTACTAACAATTACGCATCCAAGGTACTGGAAGTTTTTATTGGGTTTATTTTTAGGTATCGGTGCTAGTATTACACAACTGATAGTTCCTAAATTAGTTCAATTGGTTCTTAGTAATTTAAAGAATGGAGTAAGTTTGAAGTTAGTAGCTGTTATTTTAATTATGTTTATTGTTAGTGCTATTTTTAGTTCATTATCTGGAATTATTTTGAGCCTATTTGGAGAGGATGTGGTTTCGAAATTACGTAAGTTATTTTGGAATAAATTGATTCATTTAAGAATTAGCTATTATGATGAAATAAAGTCAGGTGAAGTAACATCACGGCTGATCAGTGATACTACTCAAATTAAGGATCTATTAACAATATCTTTTCCTCAATTAGTTAGTTCATTACTCCAATTTTTTGGATCGATCTTAATAATGTTTTTAATGGATTGGAAAATGACACTCATTATGTTGGTAACTGTACCGCTAACTATGGCTATTATGTTGCCAATAATGAAAAAGTCTAGTGAAGTTGGACAGCAAAGACAAGATGAGCTTGCTAGGTTCAGTGGAGCTAGTAATGAAACATTAGGCGAAATTCGGTTAGTAAAAACCTCTGGAGCAGAAATATTTGAGGGCAAGAACGGTAATAATTATATAGATAATCTTTATAAAATTGGTATAAAAGAAGCAATATATGATTCAATTGTTGGACCATCTGGTGGAGGAAAGTCAACTGTTTTTAGCTTAATTGAACGTCTTTACAATCCAACTAAAGGTAATATCGTAATAGGTAATAAAAATATCAAGGATATTAATCTCTATAATTGGCGTTCACAAATAGGATATGTTAGTCAAGATGCGTCGATCATATCTGGTTCAATTAGACATAATCTTACGTACGGACTAAGCAAGTCTGAATTTAGTGACGAAAAATTATGGCAAGTTCTTAAATTAGCTTATGCCGATAGTTTTGTAAAAGATTTAGACCAGGGATTAGATACAGAAGTAGGCTCACGAGGTATTAAATTAAGCGGTGGTCAGCAACAACGAATTGCTATTGCTAGAGCTTTTCTAAGAAATCCTAAAATTTTAATGTTGGATGAAGCAACTGCCAGTTTAGATTCAGAATCAGAAGCAATGGTTCAAAAAGCTTTGAAAATTTTGATGAAGGATCGTATGACTTTGATAATTGCTCATAGACTCAGTACTGTTGTGGATGCTGAAAATATTTATTTTATAGAAAATGGTCATGTTAGTGGGAATGGAAAACATAAAGAGCTTATGAAAAAGTTACCATTATATCGTGATTATGTAAGAATGCAATTTAAATATTAATTATTAACTTTTTAAGCTTAAATAATTTGGGAGGAATTATGAACGTTTTAGTAAATATTAGCAGTTTAAATAAGAAAAACCCAAATAATGATAATATGTTTATAATTGAGAATTTAAATTTTAAAGTATCATCGGGTTCATTTGTTTCTATCATGGGTAAGTCGGGATCTGGTAAGTCAACTTTGCTTAATATTATAGGGTTGCTGGATAGTAAATTTAAAGGATCATATTTTTTTAATAGTAAAGATGTATCCAAATTATCAGATGATGATCTTGCTAAAGAAAGATTGCGCAATATTGGATTTATTTTTCAAAATTATAAGTTACTTCCTGAGTACACCGTAAAAGAAAATATATTACTTTCTAATATTTATTCCGAATCAAAAATTGCTGATGAAAAGTTGTATGAAGTAGTTAAAGCGGTAGAATTGTCTGATAAAATAAATGAATTTCCCAATAATTTGTCTGGTGGTCAGCAACAAAGAGTTGCTATAGCTCGTGCTTTAATAAATGGCCCCAAATTGCTAGTAGCTGATGAACCAACAGGTGCTTTGGATGCTGAAACTGGAGTAATGATAGTGGAGTTACTAGAAAAGTTAAATAAAAATGGGCAAACAATTGTTTTAGTTACTCATGATCGGGATGTTGCAGAATATTCACAAATAAAATATGAATTAATAAATAAAAGATTGGTATTAAGATGAAAATTTATAATAAAATTATAAAAGATGTTATTTTGCAAATCACAAGACATAAAATGAAAAGTTTTATGACAGTAATTGCAATTGCAATTGCTAGTTTAACAATTTTATTAGTTGTTTCCAGCAATTCGTATATGAATCAAGATTTAAATAAACAATTGGGTGTTAATTCTCCAATTACTGTTATGTATGATTCGAGTAATAAAACTTCAAATGCAGGTTTTACATATCATGACGTTAAATTAATAAAAAATATTAAAGGAGTTGATAAAGTAAAGTTACAAAGTCAAGGTTTATCAAGACAATTAGCGGTTAAAGTGTTGGGACAAACTTCTCAGCGGACAATACGTTCTTTAAGTGAAGTTAATAAGAATAATACTCTCTCCGTTGTTAAAGGAAATTTGAACAAAATGAAGACCGGAACCAATGCAGTAATTAGTGATGAAATGGCAAATAGTGTATCAAATGGAAAAAAAGCTGCAAAAATTTTAGGTAAATATTTGTATATTAAGAATCAAAAATTTAAAATTGTAGGAATTTTTTATACTACGAGTGATACATCTTTATTACCAGATATAGTTATTAGCAGTAAAAATTTATCTAAGATCAATTTAAACAGCTACGATAGTATGATAGTTTTCCCTGCCAAAAAATATTCTAAAAATTTGATGTATGAAATATCTAGGCAGTTAAATCGGAAAGGGATAGCAAAAAATTATGGTAGGTATGCAGTTATAAATCGTGATAAAGCTTTAAAGGAATCTAAAGATTCTGTTAAAGCAAGTAAGTTCATGTTTTTGATGATTAGTTACGTAGCGCTTTTTGTTGCTGGTTTTGGGGTAATGAATTCTTTGTATGCTTCAATTTCAGAACGTAGTCAAGAAATTGCTATACGTAGGTCTTTAGGAGCATCGAAATTTGATATTCAATTTTCTTTTCAAATTGAAGGTACTTTGTTAACTATAGCGGGAGGAATATTTGGAATATTAATTGCGTCTTTAATTAGTATGATAGCACATTTTGTAGGAGTTCCCATGAATTTGTCTTTGATTAGTATTATTTTAAGTTTAGTTGCAACTATTGTTATAGGTTTGATTTTTAGTTATTTTCCAGCAATAAAGGCTGCGACTCAAAATATTGTTGAGGGGTTAAATGATTATTAGTAAGAAGCAAGGCTTAATAATATTGCAAGATATATTATTTATAGTGATGAGTGGTACAATTCCGGCGTTTGGTACTATTTTATTATTTTTAATTTCAACGCATCTTGACGCATTGGTGACGGGGTTGTGGACAAAAATTGTTTATCTAATCTTTGTTTTAGTTGGTATTTGGTTTTTAAATAAATATAACGATAAGGATATGCTAACATCTATTAGCCGATTAACCTTGGAATTTATTTCGGTGATGGTTTTTACTATTGTGATGATAATACTATTTAATTATTTGAAAACTGAAAAATTATGGAAAATCATTGTGGTAGTAATGACATATACTATTACTGGATTTGCAGAAGAAATCTTATATCGGAAATATTTAATTAAAACTTTTACTGATGTAGGTATTACATTTTGGATAGCAAATATGATACAAGCTCTGTTATTCGCATTTATTGGGCATTTTGGGCTACCAATCATGGATAATTTTATTTGGCGCTTGCCATTTGGACTAATATTTGGTTTGTTAAGTTATAAAATTAAAAGTACGGTAATTTTAGGGGATTTACATTCTATTTATGATTTGATAATGTGGTTTTATTTTTAGATTTTTTGAAGATGGGTGAAAATAATGAAGCTAAAAAGGATAGATATATTTTTATTGACATTTTTGATATTAGTTAGTTTGTTTTGTTTAGTTATTATAAATAAAATAAATATTATTCAATTTATTGCTTTTAGTATGATATTATCTGTAACTTGGAGTTGGTTAGTTGGTCACATGATGACAGAGTTGGTGGATAGAAATAAAATTTTAAAAATAATAATAATTACATTATCAAGTTTGTTATTTGTTTATATTTTTTATGGAGTTGTTTGGAGATATATTCCTATGACAACTATTGAAAATAATACACATTTTGGTCCTACTGAAAGCATAACGTTTAATGCCCATATAAATATGGGAACATATGCAGCTAATTTTGTTCAACAATTAGTTATAACTTCTTTTTTTTACTTGATCTCAAAGTACGTAATAAAAATAAAGAATAAGTGATTGGCACTGTGCAATTCACATTTAGTACACGTAAGTTCAAAATCTAAAAATACACATGAATGTGTCAAAATAATTCAATAGCCAATCGTTTAATTTTAGCGACTAAAGTTTTTTAGTTTTGTTAATGTGAATAATGATACTACTGAATTGTATGTTGAAAATTTTGATGTGTTTATTGTGTGAAGGGAGGTATTATCATGTCAGTATTTAAGTTACTACAATCGGTTTCATGGTTCTGGGGTGCTTATCATCATGTAACATATGACAGAAATGGTCATAGAAAGAGCTAATTAAGTGATTCAGGTTTTCACTAAACAAGTGTTAAGGAGGATATTATCATGTCAGTATTTAAGTTACTACAATCAGTTTCATGGTTCTGGGGTGCTTACCATCATGTAACATATTACAGTAATGGTCGTAAAAAAAGCTAATTAAGTGGTTTTAGGTTTCATACTAACAGGCGTTGATGAGCAAAAATCAACGCCTGTTTTTTGTTCTAAAAATTTCTGGTTGTTTTTTTAAAACTACTTGGTATCTCGTTTTTTGTCAGAATATTAAGTGTAAAAATTTTAATTGCTTTTACAAAACAAATTTTATTAATTAATACAGCAATAAATTATCTGTTTACATTAATTATTTATTGTTTTACAATAATAAAAGTGGAGGGGAGGAAAGACAGTGGATGAAAAATAAGGTAATTTTGTTAATCTTGATTGTCGTTGGCTTTGTCGGTTTAGGTTTTTTAATTACTAATTACAATCGAACAAATATTAGTAAGTCACACACTAGTTATTACCGCGTTGTTAAGCAAAAAGATTTGGTATTAAATGGGGTGGTTAAGCCTAAAGAAATTAGGAAATTACCTCCTGCTAACGATAAGGATCTACTAGTCAGTAATGGTGATCACGTAGAGCAAGGGGAGGTAATTTATGATTCTAAATATATGGCACCAATTACAGGAAAACTTGTAGTCAACGATAACAATACGTTTGAAATTGTGAGCGATGAGGTCTATGTAGATGCTACTATTTCTGAGTTAGATCGGGATTTATTGCAGGTCGGAAGTAATGTGCAGGCCGTGACTTTAGACGGTAAAAATAGTTACGCCAGCCAGATCAGTAAAATTGATGTGCTGCCAACGACCGGGAACGCTGCAATTTCTCGCTATCATCTACAGGCGGGGATTCAAAATGTCGCGGTGGGGACTCATTTACACTTGCTAGTTTCGTACCACGATGTGGCGATTCCTAATAAGTACATTAAAAATCGGCGGATCACACTCAAGAAAAAAGGAAGTTCTAAATGGCAGACAGTACGAGTTAACGTAACGAAAAAAGACGAGCAGTGTTATGTAGCATTAACTGAAGTACCAGTGGGTTCTCAGCTAAAAAAGATGAAGTAATTGTGCTGTTAGCTAAGTTATTAGTAATGAATTGGATGGTGAGAAGGTAACGAAGTGAAATTGAACATGTTAGGTAAAAATTTATTGCAATCTTTGTATGTTAACAAACGACAAACATTACTAACGATGGGGTCACTGATGATCGGTATTGTGAGTATTTTATTGATTTTAAGTTTGGGAAATGGTGTTAAAAAAGCGATCACACAACAGCTATACGAGGTGACAGGTGGGCGAAAAACTTTTACGGTAAATTGTATTACTAGTAGTGATGGTGCAGGTTTTACGGTCAAAGACCAGCGCGGAATTGAAAGTTTACCACACGTGCAAAAAGTCCAATTAACGAATACTTCTAATCTGAATAATGTTATCGTATACAGTGATGCTATAGGAATAAAAAAAAGCGGAGATTACGATCGAATTGGACGTAAATATATAAATTCCGATGTCAAGGTGCTTAAAGGAAACTCTTTGAGTAAGATAAAAAATACTCATGATAATGAAATTTCAATTAAAAATACGTTAGCCAAAAAAATATATGGCACTACGGATGTTTTGAATCAAGTTGTTAGGATAAACAATTTTAATTATTACATCACTGCTGTTTACCAAGGATTAGAAGAAACACCGGATTTATTGTTATCACAGCAGGCTAACTCACAAACGAGAAATTTTATTTTGCAGCATAATCGGATGAAAATTTGGTACACGGCACAAAAAACGCAAACTAAAAGAAAAGTATTGCATTATTTGCACAATTACGGGGAAAATAATTATTCAGGTTCGTATGTGTTAGAAGACATGCATCAAATCGTTGAACAAATTCAGAAAACAACGTCATTAGCGACAAACTTGATTGCCGGAGTGGCGGGAATTTCACTGATCGTAGCAGGATTTGGGGTGATGAGTTCCAGTTATTCTGCGATTGCAGAGCGTAGAAACGAGATTGGGTTAAGACGTGCGTTTGGCGCCACGCAAAAAAATATTCGGAATCAATTTATGCTTGAAGGAGGATTGATGATTTTTTTAGCATCGTTGTTGTCGGTAATTTTGGTAATCAGTATGAGCGTATTTTTAAGTAAGTGGTTAGGCATTCAGTTGATTTTTACGATAGGAAACGTGATAGTGGCGATTTTGTTACCGACAGTCATTGGGTTAATTTTTACGTATTTTCCGGCAGTGGCGGCGTCACAGAAAAATGTAGTGGACTTATTGAGGTGAAATAATGAAAAAATTTGACTGGATTCTTGTGGTAATTACAGTGCTGGAAATGTTAGTGACATTGCTATTGTATAACTCTTTTACGGTCTTAACGTTGGTAATTTTAACGACTTTGCTGCCGTCGGTTTTGTTGGCTCTTTTGGGTGCACGACTGAGTTACGCGCGCACCGGCCGTTATTCAGCGGTAAATATTTTATTAGTATCTGCGCTGGCTGCGCTCATCGTTCTTGCATACTCGTTACTTTTTCCGTGGGCAAGCTTGATCGTGCAACAACATTCGCTGATCGATTTCACGCCGAGTTTAGGCAACGTTATTTCTACGGTAGTGACTGAATTTATTTTAACTTCGATTAGTTTTTTAGCAGTTAAATGGACGAGTAAAAATAAGTAAGATAGTTGATGCGTAATAAAATTCAGGATAAAGGAGATGTTGCGAAAAACGTCTCCTTTTTTATTAAATTTCGGTTGACAACTGAACTTAAATAGACTACCTTATACATAGTACATCGCATTACATAGTATAATGTTTAAGGAGGCATTGAATGAACCTACAATTAAAAAAAGGTTTGCTGGATGTCTGTGTTTTAGCACAGTTGCAGCGAGGCGAATCTTACGGCTACGAGATCATTAAAAACTTGGCACCGCTCATCGAGATCCCGGAATCAACGCTGTATCCGATTTTAAAACGGCTATTGAAACAAAAGGCGATCAAAGAAGAAAGCCGGATCCATAATAATCGGATCAGAAAGTATTATCAGCTTACTGAAGTAGGGGAGGCGGCCATCAAACAGTTTTTAGCCGAGTGGGCCGAGGTCGAGAAAATTATTACGTTTATTAGGGGGAAGTAGTCAATGACTAAAGCAGAATTTTTGATCGAGTTACAACTTAAGCTTAAAAAATACGGCGTTGGTAACGGCAAGCAGTACGTCGATTACTATGAAGAATACTTGGATGATTTGTTAGAAGACGGTTACCAAGAACAACAAGCCCTGCAAAAAGTTGGCGGAGTAGATAAAGTAGTGATGGCGATCCTAGCAGATGAAAATGTTCAAGTTTCTTCTTCGGTAAGTAAGTTAAAAAGTTTATTTTTATTTTTGGGGATTCCGGTCTGGGGACCATTATTGTTGGCAGGTTATATCATCCTGTTAGCTCTTGAAGTAACGCTTTTCATCTGTACGGTTGCTTTTTTGCTCGCCGGTTGTTGGTTATTATTAGGAAGCTTTGTGGTGTTAGTCAAGGGGGGACTAGCCTATTTTATCTTGCAACTGGGGCTTGCCGCGTTTTTTGGCGGTGCTGGTTTGGTGTTATGGCAGGGATTCTTATACAGCATTCCGTGGTTATGGTCGTTGATCCAGTTTGTCTTTCATAGTTTTAGCGAGGGGGAAAATTAAATGTTACACGTTAATAAAAAAGTGCTGTTAGTGGGGTTATCCCTGTTAGCTGTAGGTTTAGTTTTGGTACTGATAGCTTCTTGTATTTTCGGTTTTGATCTGACCAAGATGTTGCGTTACGGAGGTCAGTGGTACACCGGAACTTGGCATAACTAGAAGTAATTAAAAGGGGGAAGTAATAATGAAGAAAAAAGGGATCTTGGCAACTAGTTTAGCAGTGATTATTTTGGTAGTCGGTGTGGGTATTTTCTGGCACGGGCGGCAAGTCAACGCGCAAAAAACGAATGCGCAAAATAAGCCCCAAACTAAAACTTATGTAGTTAAAGCTGCGCCTGCGTTACAGTTGAGTGCGACTGTTATTTACCAACAAAAATATGACTTAGTTAAAGAAAATACTGCTAATTTATTGGTTCAAAACGGAGAAAATGTTTGGAAGGGTGAAAAGTTAGCAACGACGGGACAAACTGCGCCAGTTACCGGGGTGTTTGAGACCGGTACAACGCAAAATTACGTTTATACCACGCCGTTTAAAACTCAAGGTGAAATTTCTGAGTATGATTTAGACAAAATGACGATAGGCGACCAAGTCAACGTTCAGTCACTGACCGGCAGTCAGGAAACGGCGCAACCGGCACAGGTGACGGATTTACAACTGAACTCTAACAAGACAGTTGCGGGTGTATCGTATTACCGCTTTGAGACCACGCTGCCGCAAGATTATCGCTTGGGACAACACGTGGTAGTTTCAGTTCCTGCTAAAACAGTACGGGTTCCGCGCGTGGCGGTTACGAAGCAAATTGTCAAACTCAAAGACGGCACTACTAAAACGTTGGCACCAGAACAGATCAAACAAAAAGACCACCAGTATGATTACGTTGACCAGCAGTATTTAGCGCCGGGAACCAAGCTAGTATATAAGGAGAAATAAATGGCAGCATTAATTGAACTACAACAAATCGAAAAAAGATATGACAGCCATTCTAACTATGCCTTAGACATTCCTAGCTTGGCGATCGAAGACGGTGAATTTCTGGCGATCATGGGGCCGTCGGGTTCGGGAAAGTCGACTTTTATTAACATTTTAGGGTTATTAGACACCAGCTACACGGGCACATACCAATTGAATGGCAAAAACGTTAAGCAAGTCAAAAGTGACCGGCGTTTATCACGACTGCGCAATCAGTACATTGGGTTTATTTTTCAGAATTTTAAGTTGCTGCGCAACTACACCGTCATGGATAACATCAACTTGCCGGCGCTGTATGGTAATCGTCCGTTTAATTCCAACAAAGAAAAAATCATGGAATTACTGGAACAAGTCGGCTTAAAGGACAAGGCTGATCAATATCCGACGCAGCTTTCAGGTGGGCAACAACAGCGCGTGTCGATCGCACGGGCGTTAGTCAATGACCCCGCAGTGATCATCGCGGACGAACCGACCGGCGCGCTAGACTCGACGACTTCGATCAAAATCATGAAGCTGATCCAATATCTGCACGAACAGCGGCATAAAACGATTATTATGGTGACACACAGTGACGTGGTGGCGGAATTTGCCGACCGAACGATCAAAATTCAAGATGGGCGGTTGTTATCATGAAAAAATTACTAAATAATTTGCGAATCGCAATGGTTAGTGTGCGCAAACGTTTTGTGCGTAACCTAGTGTCAATTATTGGGATTATCGTTGGGACTTTGAGTGTGTTGTTAGTGTTGGGATTGGGCAATGGCTTAGGCCACATGATCTCTACCCAGATGTTTCAGGGCTTTGGCGGTGACAAACTGACGATCGAGTATTCTCCTAACGAAGATACGGGGAGTTTTCGCCAGACAGACGTGCGGTTGGTGCGCAACATCGCCCATGTGCGTGCGGTCAAGTTGATGGCAGCCGATGCGAATTTCTATACTGTAAATGCCAAGGGTAAAAGTAAGTCGCTAGAAGTTTCCCCGCAAGGAAACGTTGACCCTAATACGATCAAGTTAAACCGGTATTTTTTACGGGGAACGAGTTTAGCCGGAGTCTCTGTCGGCGACTACGTTTTTATCAACAACATCCCGTTAAAGGTGCAAAAGATCTATAACGATCCGGTGGGACTGATGACTAACCCGGCCGGGGCACAGATTTCCCGGCACGATTACCGGGCACTCAAGGGAAGAACGCGTAATAATTATGAGATGCAAGTTAAGTTGACGAAGGGATTATCCGATCAACAAGCTAAAAAGGTAAAAAGTCAGATCATCACTACCCTAGAAGAACAGGGAAGTAGCCATTTGTTTGGCAGTTATGCTTGCCCCGATCCAAGTACGGCTAAGAAACAGTTAGAACAAATGATCGGTATGGTCGCGGCGGTGATCGCAGTGATCGCTGGTATCTCATTGATCACGGCTGGCATGGGGATCATGACGACGATGACGGCTAACATTGCGGAACGCACACAAGAGATCGGGTTACGTCGTTCGATTGGTGCTAGCAAATTCGATATTACGCTGGAGTTTTTAATGGAAGGAACCCTGTTGACGTTGAGTGGCGGTGTGATTTCCGTCGCGCTGACTTTGGGGATCCAAGGATTGGTCAATTCATTATCGTTGCATGGCTTTCGGGTGCTGATCACGCCGGTCAATTACTTATTTGTATTAGTAGTCGTCTTTATCGTTGGGCTGATTTTCAGTTACGCGCCGGCTAAACGGGCAGCGCGCCAAAATATCATTGATCTGATCAGGTAAAAGGAGTTGTGGAAAAAAGCGGTTAGCAGTCGAGCACTAGCCTAGTTTCAAAGTAAAACCCGCACTTGGGTTTTATTTTGAAACGTAGCTAGGCGCAAACTGCTGCTTTTTGGAGCACGATCAAATAAGTTGTGAAGTAAGTTAGATCAAGATAGCTGTCTTACGGAGCACGATTAATCACCTGTAAGTTAGATTGCTGGTTTGGCAAACGCGATTAAGACTATCATTTACGAATACGCAAAGCGGAGCCTGAGACAAAACTCATTGTTTTGTCCCAAGCCCCGTTTTTTAGTCCGCGACTGCTAATCGGCTTGACTTACAGCTTGTTTAATTGCGCTTCAGCTGGCAGCAGGTTGTGCTCGACTGCTAAGCGCCAGCTTTCACAGCTTACTTATTGTATAATGCTTTTCCTGCAACTACGTCTTCCCACGTACCGATCTTGCTACCTTCAGAATAGTAGCCATCCAACACACCGATCTTTTGTAATACGGTTTGTTTGTAAGCAACCTGTGCGTTCCATTCAGTAATATCGACGTCGGCTAACGACTTATGCAGCGCGGTTAATGGGTCCATGTCCTTACCTCCGGAGGTGAACAACGTACCGTGTGAATTTAACAAGAAGCCGTTGCGCAAAGCCTTATCTCCTAATTTTTTAACTTCGGCAGAAACGTACTGTGCTAATTCTTCCGTGCACATCGGGTGCCAGTCTAATGTGCGGATCTCTTTGAGTTTTTGCGTTGCTTCGGTTAGGTTAGGCATATTTAGTCCCGTCGTAGCCCAAAACATCGCTTTATCGGCGTGGGAATGAAAGACACACTTGATGTCCGGGTTAACGTCATAGATAGCTTCGTGCATGTTGATCTCCCGGGTAACTTTGCCGTTGCCAGAAAGCACCTTACGACTGTGAGGCTCGATCACTAAGATTTGGTCGGCAGTTAAGTGGCCGAGGTAGGCTTCAGACATCATCGTCGGTGTCATGACGTAATACTGATTGCCTTTTTCGTCGGTGACCCGAATACTGATATTACCGCCGACGATATTAGTGTCCCTGCGTTCCATAGTTTCTCTGACGACTTTAGCAAGGTCTTCGCGTTCAAATTCAAAGGGGATCCGTCCTGCTGGAAAATTCATGATAAAACTTCCTTTCACTATGTTTAATTATGTTGTTTAGGGGCAAAACCAAATTTTTTGATGGTTAGTCCTAAGATGATGACAAAGATATTTAGCCAGTATTGCTGACTGATCATGGCAACTAAAAAGAGAAGAAAAGCGATAAATGAGAGCAGTGTCCAGAAAAAATGATGTTCTTTTTTCATTAGCGTGCACCTATCCTTTGACTACTTAGCTGCTTCTTTTTTAGCTGGCATTTCGTAGTTTTTGCCTGGCAGTGGGTGTTTTTTGAAATAGAGATATAGTAAGACGAATAATCCAAGTAATGCGACCAGTCCGATAATTGCCCAGATATTTCCTTTGCCTGCCCAAGCCATTAAGAAACGCAGATCAGGTGCTTCCATTGAGCTCCATGAAACCTGAGAACCGTGAGGAACGTGGATCGCGTGGGTACTTTTAGCTAATTTGGTGAAGACGTTAGCGAAATAACTAGAGCCGTATAAGAATAAAGGTTCGTAGATCACGCCTAAAACGATCATGCGTAAGAGGTTACCGCCGGTCAAAAGCAAGCCGCCAACACCTAAACAGTAATTGATGACACCGGCGATCGGTAAGATGGTATTACCAGGTAAAATAGCAGCGAAAACGATAGAAACGGGGATCAGTAAGACCATCGTGACCCAGAGTTCCGTACTTTGTCCGAGGATCGGCCAGTCTAATCCGATCACGAATTCACGGCCTTTGATATGTTTTTTCATGAAATTACTCATCGTGGTTCCAAATGGGGTCAGGGCATCCATGAAGAATTTGGCCATAACAGGAAAGATCGCCATTACTGCACCGATCGAGATGGATAAGTTGAGCGCGTCGCCGATACTGTAGCGTCCGGCTAAAGCTAAAATCAAACCAATAATTGCGCCCATTACAACGGGTTCACTTAAAACCCCGATCCGCCGTTTTAAAGCGGTGGCATCCCAGCGTTTGTTGAAGACTGGGATGTAGTCCATGATTTTGTTGACCGGAAACATGATGGCAGCAGTAAAGGCTTCGATATGCGTGACGGTGACACCTTCGTAACCGAGCATGTCTTTGATTTCTGTCGACCACATGTCACCCATTTTTAACATAATAACGACCGTGATCCCAGCACACACATAAGCCCAGATCAAACTACCAGAACCCTGATAGACGATGTATGCCGTTAAAGCGATCCCCCAAATATTCCACATGTCGGCGTTCATTGTCTTGGACCAGTTAGCGAGGATCATGATCAGGTTAATTGCAATTTCGACGATGAAAAAAGTAAAGGCTAACGGCCACGCCCAGGTAATGGCAGCCGCACCGGTCCAGCCAAAATCGACGGCGGGTAAATTGATCCCCGTGTATTTTGCCAGTGCTTTAGCCGCTGGACTGACGGCAGTCGTTAAGTAATTGATCGCCATCGACATCCCGATAAAACCAGTGCCGAGATAGAGGCCGGAAAGAAAGGCTTTGGATGGCTTCATCCCAAAGATCAACCCTAAAATAATGATCAGGATAGGGACTAAAACTTGAGCGCCAACGTTTAAAATTGCTTGAACTACTGAATTAGCATCCATGGTAAAGTTCACTCCTTACAGTTTTGCTCTTAGTGGCCACTATTTTCTACGACCTCTTTTAATTTAGCGTTGGCATCATCTTCACCCATGCCAGTTAGCCAAGGTAAGCCGACCGTGCCAAAAACGTGTTGTTCATCAAGTACTTCTTGTAATTCGGCATCGGCAGGGGCAATTCCGACGTAGGCGATGATACTGGGGTCGCTTTCGATCGTAGACTTGGCGGTTTCAATTGGCTTAGGAGTTGCTTTAGCGTTATTTTCTAGGCCAACACTTTCTAAGTACTCGTTGATTTTATTGGCGATCTGTGGGCTGGTGGCTACTCCTGAGCCACAACAAACAAGAATTGTTTTCATGGTTTCTCCTCCTAATAGATCAGTGTTGTTTTACAGTTAGTCGGTTGGTAAAAAGGTGGTACATCTGTGTGGGACTCGTCATTTTGCTAAACTCGCTCACAAAAGCGTCGTCTTGGAAGAGTTCCATCAGCTTAGCTAAAAGATCGGGCTGTTTGCGTCCGTCTTTGATCCCTAAGAATAAAAAATAAGCAGCTTGCATATCTTGAGAATCTCCCATTTGTTTGACGGCCAGTGACTGACAGTTTTTGGCGATGTAGATAAACGGCCGTTCGATGTACTCACTGTCAACGTGGGGGAGGGCTACGGCAATACTGGGAAACATTAGTCCGGTAGGATACTGAATTTCTCTTTGAGCCAAACCCGTAATGTAACCTAATTTAGCAAAATTATGCTTGATCAGTTCACCTCCAATCAAATCGAATAATTGTTGTTCACTTTCGCACTGTAAATCGAGTGCGATCAGTTCTGAATGGAACATTTCTTGAATCATTTCATCACCCCCCCTGATGTTTAAAGTTAAACTATAAATCGTTTTCATTATAACTCTTAAATTGCTTATGTCAATAAAAAATCAAATTTATTGCATTTTATGTTCGAATAATCTTTTTAATTGTTTATAGTTGAACATTAAGTGCTAAACATTTATAGTGTAGGTGTAGGGAATTTTTGGTATACTAGGTTGACTAAATACAAACGTTTTAAAGGGGATGCTAATTAATGAGGGATAAGAAAAAACGTTTGGAAGCAATTGTTGACCTGGTAAATCAAACTGGCTATCAAACAACAAAAATGATTGCTCAGAATTTTAATGTTTCAACTATGACAATTCGGCGGGATCTGAATGAATTAGCCACAACAGATAGGATCAAAAAAACATACGGCGGCGCTAAACCGGTTAATGGCTTGCCGGAGTTTACGACCGACGAAAAGATGAAGAAAAATATTGCTGAAAAAAGAGAAATTGCTGCTAATATCGCACAGCTGATCCCGGACAACGCAACGATTTTTTTGGGTGCGGGGACGACGTTATTAACGACCGCTTCTTTGCTGAAAAAAAGGCAACTCACGGTAGTCACTAATAGCTTTCCGGCCTTTGTGGAGCTGACTAAAAGTAATTGTCGCTTGTTTTTGACGGGTGGGGAGTTACATAAAAACACCGGCGAGTTTTTAGGTGATTTTGCCGAGCTGATCTTTGCCGGACTTAATTTTGACTTTGCGATTGGTTCGACTAACGGTATCACGGCCAATAACGTGACTACTAACATTTCTAGTGAGGGTACGATCCAAAACGTGGCGTTTCAACGTGCTAAAAAAACGGTGATCGCGGCTGATCATACCAAACTAGGGCGTTCCGACGTGATCACTTTTCGCAATTTATCTGACTTTGACTATTTAGTAACTGATTCCGGAATTGATCAACAAACATTAAAGACCTATTCGAAATATACTAAAATTATTTATTAAGAAGGGATCTTTATGATTTTAACCGTGACGATAAATCCATCCGTAGACTACCTTTATCGCGTAGACGAACTAGAAGTCGGGAATTTAAATCGCGTGACCCGCGTCCAAAAAATGGTGGGCGGAAAAGGGATCAACGCAGCCAGGGTGGCGTCATTGCTGGGGGAACCGACGATTGCGACGGGATTTATTGGCGGGGAAAATGGTAAGTTTATCGTGGAACAGGCGCTAGGCGATCGTTACCGGGCACATTTTATCCAAACTCAAAAAGAAACGAGGAATTGCTACACTATTATCCAAGATAACGGGCAAAAAACCGAAGTCAATGAGTTAGGGATCGCGCCGACTGCGCAAAATGAGCAACAATTGGAGTCGCAGTTAAAAACGTTGTTAACAACTAATCAGATCACCGCACTATCTTTGAACGGCAGTTTGTATCCTGAAATGGCAACGAATAGTTACGCTAATTTGATCACTCTGATCAGAAAGTTCAGTCCCCAAACTAAAATAGTCCTCGATACTTCCGAACAGGCATTGACAAATACGTTGAGTTTGACCGCACTCCCCGACGTGATCAAGCCCAACGAACAGGAACTGGCGAATTTTGCTCAAGTTCCTGTGACTACTAAGCCGGAACAAATCAAACAGTTGTTGTTGCATAACGATTTGTTGCACCGGGTTCCGCAGATCTTCGTTTCTTTGGGGGAAGCGGGAGCCGTGATTAAAAATGAGGACCATTTTTATCGCGCCACTGTTCCGCACCAACGAATAATCAATACTGAGGGTTCCGGTGACTCGTTTGTCGGTGGGATCTTGGCCGCGTTCAGTAAAAAACTATCTTTTATGCAAGAGATCAAGTATGCTTTGTCGGCGGGGACTGCTAACGCGTTAGAGACCAAAACGGGTTATTTGGTCGCTGATAAGTTTACCAGTTTGCTTGACGAAGTGGCGGTAGAACAAATATAAAAAGAGACAAAAAAGGAGTTGTGGAAAAAAGCGATTAGCAGTCGAGCACTAGCCTAGTTTCAAAGTAAAACCCGCACTTTGGTTTTATTTTGAAACGTAGCTAGGCACAAACTGCTGCTTTTTGGAGCACGATCAAACAAGCTATGAGTCAAGCCAGTTGGCGGTGTCCTTAGGACCTAGACTGCTGGTTTGACGAATGCGATTAAGTCTATTATTTAGGGAAAACCAAAGAGAGGCTGGAACAAAACAAAGTTTTGCCCCAGCCTCTTTTTGGTCTCTTTTTATAGTCCGATCGTGCTCCTAAGAGCGGCTCGCCACGCTTTTTTATTTCGTGTCGATGTCTGGCATCTGTGCCAGGACCCACTGCTCAGCTTCCGGCGACCATAAGCCGTCGTGGGCGGCTAGAATTTTGCCGAGAGCTGACGTGGGGTCTACCTGTGCTAATTCTAGGCGGTCGAATTTCTTGCTGACGTAAGTTAGTTTTTTACCGCCACCGATTTGCGGTTGAGCTAAAATAGTTGCGGGAGTGGCGTTTAAGCCTAAAACGTGGGTGATCACCTTAGCGACGTTGACCTTGCGTGCGGCGATCATTTGGGCGGCCTGTTCTTCGTTATGAGCGTTTCCCCCGGAAGTACCGGCGACGTGGGTAAAGTTATAGTGGACGTCGTAGAAATTGACCGTCGCACTGAAGTCTTTTTTGATTGGCCCGGCAAATTGATTGAGACAGCCGTCTGCTCGTAATAACTCACCGGCCATGGTGACCAGTGAACTGACGCTGATCATGCTAAAGATGTCGTCGTAACCTTGCTGGTCAACTGCTGCTAGTAATGCTTGTTTTTGTTCCGCGATGGACAGCCCGTTGACATTAACGAATTTGATTTGGACTTCATCTGAAGGGTAGAGTTTTTTTGCGCGTTTTAATTTGGCGGCATCTAAATCAGTTACCACTAAGTTCTTGGGCTTGTTGTCGGCGTGCAAAGCGTAGTCGATCGCTAGCAATCCCATTGGGCCGGTTCCGCCGAGGATCAACGTGTTGCCGCTTGCCTTGATTCCCATTTGATGTTCGTAGGTGTGCGGGATCAGGTGAAACTGAGATTCGAAAGCGGCAATCACGCAACTGAGAGGCTCGCACAGAGCGCCTTCGTAATAGGCCTGGCCGTGAAAGGGGATCAGACAACCCAATTCCATGACTTCGTTAGGAATGATGACGTAAGTAGCGTTGCCGCCCACGTAAGGATAAGAATATCCGGGAACGAAAGGAGTGTCGTCCCTAGCTAAATTAGGCTGAATTACATAATCTTGATTTTCTTTAAACTGTCCTTGCCATTTCTTGCCGACCTTAATGATCTTGCCGCAAAATTCGTGGCCAGTCACGGCTGGATTTTGTTCCAGGTCAGCAGGCGTTTTTTTATGGTCTTCGCCTTCTTTAGCGAGTTTCCACGAGGACATGCACATTGTATCTGCAACGACGGTCGCTAAGATTTCATCGTCTTTGATTTCTGGGAGAGTGAAACTTTCTAAACGGAGGTCCTCTTTACCGTGGATCCTAATTCCGGTACTTTGCATATTATCAGAGCCTTTCACAAATGTTATTTATTTTGAATAGATTAACAATTGCTTGATATGGCTTAATATAACACTTACGAAATCACTTGCAATCATATTCAGATATTATTCACATTTGTGATTTGATTTGTTCGACCACGTTGTCCGTGGTGATCAAAACGTTGAAGATCTTGGCTCGCAGGCCGCCGATAATGGCGTCTATTTTTTTCTCACCGGCAGCGATCGCGATCGTTGTTTCCACTTGTTTTAGTGTTTTTAACTCCATTCCGACTAAGTTCGGGTAATTTTCCTGATATTCGTTGCCGCTGATGGAATATGCCTGTGACAAAATATCGCCGACCATCGATTGGTGATAGATCTCTCCTACTCCTTTTTGCTTATAAAATTCCCGCCAATTTTCGGTATTAACGTCTTTAGCGCTGCCGATACCGATGATCGCCAAGTTGACGTGTTTCCATGAATTAACGGTATCGAGGTTATTTTTAGTTGCGAGGATCTCTTTTTTAGCTGCAAACGAACTGATGAAAGCCGGTGAATTTAACGTCCCAATGGTAGAATTAGGAATTTTGTCACTTAGACTGGAAACTAATGAATTGGCTTGGCAGGCGATCTCCAGTTGGCCGAGGGGCCCGCCGATCAAAGGTACGACTTTAACGCGTTCGTAGGTTTCTTGCGGGTAAAAAGAAGCGATGACGGCTGCTAAGGTTTTACCCCACGATAGTCCGACGACCGTGTCGTTTTGTAAGTAGTTGTTGATGACTTCGTTAGCGTAAAGCGCCATCGAATCCAAGGTGTTTTGGTAAGTTTCTCTGGTGTCCGTGGGCACGACTACGGCTTGTTTTAACGCGAAATTGCGACATAAAAAAGCGGCTAACTCTTGGGTTTGTGAGTTGATAGGCGCCCGAACGACGGTTTGGACGATCCCCATTTTTTTGGCGAGCTTGAGCAAACGACTGATTTCGGTCCGGTGGATGTGGACGATGTTAGCGATTTGTTGTTGAGAAAGATTTTTTTCGTAATATAGTTTGGAGATCTCTATCAGGCGGTACATTTGTTCAGAATTTGAAAGTGTCATGTGTGGTTTTCCCCTTTATTTGAGTTGCCCTTAACATAGCACATTTGTGAGTTTATTTCAAAAAGCGTTTACATTAAGATGATGTTGTCATATTATTCGATGTGAATAGATTAACAATAGCTAGTTGATAAAAATCACGAATGTGAAATTATTGGGTACTAACAAATATAGCTAACTAACGGAGGAAATTAAAATGACAGCAGATTGGTTAAACTTAACGGATAAAGTATTCATCGTCACCGGGGGTTCTTCGGGGATCGGCGCCGCGATCGTCAGTGAGTTACTGGCTGATGGGGCCTACGTTTATAACGCAGACCTCCAATCCGGGCAGCAAAATAATGCCAAGTACACCTACGTTAAAACCGACGTGACGTCTGCCACGGATGTGAACGCATTAGTTGAGCAGGTGCAACAACAGCGTGGTCAGTTGGATGGCTTGGTCAATAACGCCGGGATCAACTTACCGCGTTTACTGGTCGACGACAAAGACCCACAAGGTAAATACGAATTTACGGCGGCAGATTTTACTAAGATGTTTAGCGTCAACGTTAAAAGTGTCTTTTTAATGGGGCAAGCAGTGGCACGCCAGTTGGTAAAACAGCGCCACGGGGTGATCGTCAATATGTCTTCGGAAGCCGGGCTAGAGGGCTCTGTCGGACAAAGTGTTTACTCCGCTACCAAAGGTGCAATTAACGGTTTTACCCGTTCGTGGGGCAAGGAATTAGGCGAATATAACGTGCGGGTAGTCGGGGTCGCTCCCGGGATCATGGAAGCTACGGGACTGCGCACGTTGGATTACGAGCAAGCGTTGGCGTACACCCGGCATAAAACGGTCGCCGATATCCGGGCGGGCTATAAGAGTAAAACTACTACGCCGTTGGGCCGCAGTGGGCGGTTGGCAGAAGTGGCCGATCTAGTGGCTTATTACTTGTCGGAGCGTGCCAGCTATATTACCGGTGTAACTACGAACGTGGCTGGTGGTAAATCTCGTGGATAGAAGATAGGAGTTAAATTATGCATATTATTTTAACGGGACATGATAGAACAGCGATCGCAATGAAAAATGCGGTCGAGATGATTTTTGGTCAGGTGAATAATTTTACGCCAGTTCCTTTTTTAACGGGCGAAGGCTTGGAGAGCTTAACGACTAAAATGCAAGCGGTTATTAATGGCTTTGACGACCAGCAAGAAATTTTGGTCATTAGTGATTTATTTTCCGGAACGCCCTACAATGCGGCCGCAACTCTGAGCATGCAAGGCAAAGTCACGGACGTTTTAGCCGGGATGTCTTTACCGATTTGTTTGGAAGTGGCTAATTTGTGTCAGTCGCAATCGGTCGCACAAGTAGTGACCAACATCATGACAAATAGCCCGTCATACACTAAGGCATTGAGCGTAGAGCTACAAGAACAGAAAGAAGATGACCTAGAGTGAAAATTACGTTAGCACGAATCGATGATCGTTTGATCCACGGCCAGGTAACGACGGTGTGGTCCAAAGAGTCTAAGGCCGAACGGATGATCATCGTAGACGAAGAAGTTTATCACGATGAGATCAGGAAAACTTTGCTGAAACAAGCGTGTCCTCCGGGAATGAAGGTCAATATCGTCGACGCCCAAAAAGCCGTCGCCGTTTACAATAATCCTAAATACCAAGACACCAAGGTTTTTTACCTGTTCACTAACCCGACAGAAGCGTTGCGGATCATCGAACAAGGAGTGGCGATCAAGACGCTAAATATTGGCGGGATGCAATTTAAGAACGGTAAAACGCAGATCACCAAAGCAATTTCGGTGAACCAACAAGACGTTGACGCGTTTAACAAGTTGCACGAACTGGGAGTCAATTTGGATATTCAAACCGTAAAAACCGACCCGCACGTTGACTTGATGGATAAGTTAAAAGCCAAATATAAGGAGTGATAGCGATGTCTGTGTTTCAAATTATTTTAGTTTTTATCTGGTCGTCTATTACCGGGATGGGCAGTGTATTGGACGAATTTCAAACACACCGTCCCCTGATCGCTTGTAGTGTGATGGGTCTGATCTTGGGCAACCCGGTCAAAGGGATCATCTTAGGCGGAACGCTAGAATTGATCGCTTTAGGTTGGATGAACATCGGTGCCGCGCAGTCCCCGGATTCGGCGTTGGCCAGTACGATCTCGACGATTTTAGTTTGTATCGGCAATCAAAGTATCGCTAAGGGGATCGCGATCGCACTGCCAGTCGCAGCAGCCGGCCAGGTATTAACGGTTATCGTGCGTTCGATCACGGTCTTTTTCCAACACGCTGCTGAAAAAGCCGCCGCTAATGCCAAATTTAAGACGATCGAGTGGCTGCATTTTTCCGCACTATTCATGCAGGCACTGAGAGTTTCGTTGCCGACGACGTTAGTTGCCGTGTTCGTCAGTCCGACGATGGTCAAAACTTTGTTGGATGCGATCCCCGATGTCGTTACAGGAGGTTTGAACGTAGCCGGTGGCATGATCACCGTTGTCGGTTACGCGATGGTTTTGAACATGATGAGCGTCAAGTACTTAATGCCATTTTTCTACTTGGGATTTGTCTTAGGTGCATATTTGAAACTGAGTTTACTGGCCTTTGGTGCCGTGGGTGTAATTTTAGCCATCGTTTACGTTCAATTGAATCCTAAATTCGCTAAAACGGAGGCGGTCACGCAACCTCAATTAACCGCTGATGATCAATTGCCTGAAGATGAGTTGGATGATTGAAGGAGGGAAAAATAATGACGGAAACGCCAGAAAAGCAGCTGAAAAAAGTTACTAAAAAAGATATGTTGTGGACTTTTATCTTTGAAAACTTTCAACAAGCGTCTTTTAACTACGAAACGATCCACGGGCTAGCCTTTTGTGTCGATATGATCCCGACGATCCGCCGCTTATATCATGATAAAAAAGAACAAGTGGCAGCCTTGAAACGCCACATCACGTTTTTTAACGTTACACCGGGATTTTGTGGCCCGGTCGTCGGATTAACGATGGCGATGGAAGAAGCCCGCGCTAACGGAGAAGACGTCGATGAAGGAACGATCCAGAGTTTGAAAGTGGGGCTGATGGGTCCGCTGGCCGGTGTCGGTGACCCCGTAATGTGGGGGACTTTACGCCCAATTTTAGCGGCCTTAGGTGCGTCGTTAGCACTTTCCGGCTCGTGGTTGGGACCAATCATCTTTTTCTTAGCGTTCAACGGCTGTCGCTTAGCGCTCAAGTGGTTCGGACTGACGATGGGTTACAATCGCGGGATCGCTTTGATCAAGGATATTTCTGGCAATTTGTTGCCGAAATTAACCGAGGGAGCGACGGTTTTAGGCCTGTTTGTGATGGGAGTTTTGATCCCCAAATGGACGACGATCAACATTCCGCTGGTGATCTCTAAGACGACTACCAATGGTAAAACGACTGTTACTACGTTACAAAATATCTTAGACCAACTCTGCCCGAGTCTACCGGCGTTAGGCTTGACGCTGTTGATGATGTATTTGTTAAAGAAGAAAGTCAACCCAATCATTTTGATCTTTGGCCTGTTCGGTTTAGGAATTTTAGGTTATTGGCTGGGCTTTTTGAAGTAAATCATGGTTAACGTTGGGTTGTAACGAAGAGTCTAGGACGGTGCGTTTTTGTCCTAGGCTCCTTTTTGTGTCTTTGGTGGCTGAAATCGTTTTTTTTAAAACAACGGTGTGGGCTCGATTTCCTTTTTATTGCTGCCAGATATTAAAAGTAGTAACTTGATAATAGATATCACAGAAATTTTAGAGGAAAGAAAAAATGAAGATCATAATTTCTCCGGCTAAAAAAATGCAAGTGGACCGTGATTTTATCTTGCCGCAAACAACGCCAGTCTTTTTGGCTAAAACTAAGCAGCTCGCTGCTTTTTTGCAGAGCCGCTCCACCGCGCAGTTAAAACAGATCTGGCAGGCTAGCGACCGGGTGGTAGCAAAAGGACAGCAGCAGTTAGCCGATTTGGATTTAGAAAGAAAGCTGACTCCGGCGATCAGCGCATTTAGTGGCATTCAGTATCAGTACATGGCGCCTGACTTATTCACGGTCCCAGCGCTGGAATATATTCAGAATAATTTACGCATTCTTTCTGGTTTTTACGGAATACTGCGGCCTTTTGATGGCATTTGTCCGTACCGCTTGGAAATGCAAAATAAGTTGAGCGACTTTGAGCAGCCCAATTTATACCAATTCTGGGGCGACTCGCTAGCCGAAAAATTATTTAGTACGGACCGAGTTGTGATCAATTTAGCGTCGCAAGAGTACGCTAAAGCAATTAGTCCTTGGGTAACTGGGCCCCGGCAATTGGTGACGATCGGATTTCAGGAATGCAAAAATGGCAAGTGGAAAACCAGCGCGACTCACGCGAAGATGGCGCGCGGATCGATGGTTCGTTTTATTGCGGAAAAGCAGCTGAGCGCGCCGACACAATTGCAGGAATTTAACGACTATTCTTATCAGTACGACCCGAGTGTCAGCACGGCCGAACATTACGTTTTTCGAACGAAGCTGGATCTGACTAAGCACTAATGATTTTGCCGTGGTATTAATTCGCGGCGGCTAAGCGCCAGCTTCCACAGCTTTTCATAATTACGCTCCAGCTGGCAGCCCCTTACGTTTAACTACGCTAAAAAGCAAAGCCTAAGTTCAGGCTTTTCTTTCTAGCTAGGTTAATCCTCAGCGGCTCAGCGCCAGCTTCCACAGCTTTTCATAATTGCGCTCCAGCTGGCA
Organism: Ligilactobacillus sp. ESL1201; assembly: GCF_058503265.1. NCBI lineage: Bacteria > Bacillati > Bacillota > Bacilli > Lactobacillales > Lactobacillaceae > Ligilactobacillus > Ligilactobacillus sp. ESL1201. The sequence continues at coordinate 89,086 of NZ_CP196362.1, forward strand.
GCCCCTTACGTTTAACTACGCTAAAAAGCAAAGCCTAAGTTCAGGCTTTTCTTTCTAGCTAGGTTAATCCTCAGTGGCTCAGCGCCAGCTTCCACAGCTTTTTAAAAAGCAGCAGTCTAGGTTCTAAGGACACTTCACAACAAATTTAAGTGCAGGATTTGCTGTTCAGTGCCACTTAGCCCACGACTGCTAAACACTTAGCTCCGCAGCTTGCTTTTCTTCTGTTCTTCGCTGGTCTATAATGAAAATGAGTTATTAGTGGATTTAGTTGTTTTAAATAAGAACGAACTGAATTTTACGCTTGGTCGTACAAGGAGGATCCATGAAAAAAATTTTAGTGGTTGATGATGAAAAACCAATTTCCGATATCATTAAATTCAACCTAAATAAAGAAGGATATCAAGTTGAAGTCGCCTACGACGGCGAAGAAGCGCTTAAAAAAGTCGAAGAAGTAGCGCCGGACCTCATCATTTTAGATTTAATGTTACCCAAGATCGATGGGCTAGAAGTTGCCCGCGAAGTCCGCAAGACCCACGAAATGCCGATCATTATGGTGACCGCTAAAGATGCTGAGATCGATAAGGTCTTAGGCTTAGAGATGGGTGCCGATGACTACGTAACTAAGCCGTTTTCCAACCGTGAATTAGTGGCGCGCGTCAAGGCTAACTTGCGGCGGCAAAATAGTGTGGCTAAGGCTACTAAAGACGCCGATGAGGAGCAGAATCGCGATATCGTGATCGGTGATTTGGTGATCCATCCGGAATCTTACACGGTTTCGCGGCGCGGTGAAGAAATTGAACTGACGCACCGTGAATTTGAACTGTTGTATTATCTAGCTCAGCATACTGGTCAGATCATGACACGCGAGCACTTGTTGCAAACGGTGTGGGGCTATGATTATTTTGGCGATGTGCGGACGGTCGACGTGACGATGAGGCGTTTACGGGAAAAAGTTGAAGATAATCCCAGTCGCCCGGTGTGGTTAGTGACCCGGCGTGGCGTGGGCTATTATTTGCGTAACCCGGAAAATGATTAACTCAAGCTGTGATGTAAGCCGGTTAGCAGTCGTGGACTAAGGGCGCGGCAGGACAAATCAGGTACTTGGATTTGTTTTGCCGGGTGCTTAGGGCCCTAGACTGCTGGCTTGCCGAGCGCAATTAAATCAAGCTGCAGACCAGACCGGTTAGTAACCGAGGACTAGCCTAGGCTGGCAATAAGTCGGGCTTGGACTTGTTGTCAGACGTAGCTAGACACAGGTTACTGGTCTGGGGAGCGCAATTAGACAAGTTGTGGAAGCTGGCGCGATCAAGATCAGTCAGTAATTCACTATCCAGGTCAAGAAATTGTAAAAGTGCTCCATGGTAATTGGAAGGGCTAATCTAATTATTATGGAGTGTTTTTTTAAAGGAGAAGAAGTTGCAAAAGAAATTGCGGATCTTTCGTTCGATCCATTTTAAAATTGCATTGGTATTGGTATTACTGTTGCTATTAGTCTTCCAAATCGTTGGCGCGGTTTTTGTCCAACGGTTAAAAAGCGAAAACTTGAAGACCTTTAAGCAGCGGGTGGAATTGGCACCATACGTCGACAATTCGTTGATCAATGCCTTGAATCTAAGCGACCCTGCTAGTGCTAATCGCCGGATCAATTCGATTTTGACGGGGATCAATAACCAAAATATTTCCGACGTGCAAGTGATCGATGCTAAGGACAATATTCGTGGTGAAAGTAATATTAACGGGAGAGCGAGTGTCGGGCAAAAGACCACCGATACCAACGTTAAACGGGTATTATATTCCGGACGTGCGTATAACGAGACGATTTTTAACCGTTTGGATGACAAACATTACTACGTTTCGATCGTGCCCCTTTTTAGTACGAGCGGTAACACCAACAATATCGTCGGGGTCGTTTATTTGCGCGCTAATTTGGAGTCGGTTTATAATTCGATCGATAGCGTGACGCTGATTTTTGCCACGGCTGCGATCGTGGCTACGGTGATCGGGATCGGACTGGCAATCGTTTTGTCGCGGGCGATCACTAGACCGATCGATGAAATGCGGAAACAAACTGTTCAGATCGCGGCCGAAGATTATTCGGGCCACGTGCATATTTACGGTAACGATGAGTTAGGTGAACTGGCACAAGCGGTCAACGATCTGTCCGTCAAAGTTGAAGAATCCCGCCTGGCGTCTGACGCGGAACGGCGGCGGTTGAATTCGATCTTGACTCACATGTCAGATGGAGTGTTGGCGACCGACCGGCGCGGTCACGTTACTATTGCTAATGATATGGCACGCGACTTATTAACGGACAAAAATATCGAAGGCCGTTCGATCCTCGACGTGCTACATATCCGTGAACGGTATACGTTGCGCGATCTGTTGGAAAATCAAGACACATTAGTGTTGGATTTATCGACTAAAGATCACGCGCAGATCATCAACGCTTATTTTTCGTTGATCCAACGTGAATCTGGGTTTATTTCTGGCCTAGTCTGCGTGTTGCATGACATTACTGAGCAACAAAAAATCGACAGCGAGCGTAAGCAGTTCGTTTCTAACGTCTCCCATGAGTTACGCACGCCGCTGACGAGTTTGCGCAGCTACATCGAGGCGTTAAACGACGGCGCGTGGAAGGATCCCGAAGTAGCGCCGCAATTTTTAAAGGTGACACAAGAAGAAACGGAGCGGATGATCCGGATGATCAACGATTTGTTAAGCTTATCGCGGATCGATGCGGGCACGGCTAATTTAGATTTGGAACTGGTAAACTTAAACGAGCTGGTCGCCTACATCCTCAATCGGTTTGACATGATGCTAAAAAGCGGGCAAGAAGATCATCCCGTTAAACATTATTCGATCAAACGAGAATTCACTAAGCAGGATCTGTGGGTAGAAATCGATACTGATAAATTTATGCAGGTGATCGATAATATTATGAACAATGCGATCAAATACTCTCCCGACGGGGGCGTGATCACCTGTCGGCTGCAAAAAACGCACCATGAGGTGATCTTAAGTATCAGCGATCAGGGCTTGGGGATCCCGCAAAAAGATTTGAAACATATCTTCGAGCGTTTCTTCCGGGTGGACAAAGCACGTTCGCGGGCTCAAGGTGGTACCGGGTTGGGACTAGCGATCGCGCGTGAAGTGATCGAGATGCACCACGGCAAGATCTGGGTCGAATCGACGGAAGGCGCGGGTTCGACATTTTACATTGCGCTTCCTTATCAAGAATATGAAGAAGGAGATCTGTGGAATGAAGCTGAAGGATAATCTAATTCACATTGCCTTGGCCAGCGTCGTGGCGTTGAGTTTGCTCCTTTCGGCTTTTTTGTGGATCAATCCGACTTACTTGCAAAATAACCGGGTCACCTCGCAAAAAAAGGGCAACTTGAACCAGCAGACTAACGCTAAGGTCAACGATTCCGACATTTATCGTCCTATTAGTATCACGCTTAATCAAAACGGGCAAACCGTTAAAATGTCCAGTGCTAAAGAAGACTTAATGGGGCAGGTACAAAAGGACTTGAAAACGTGGCGGGTCAAGCAGCTGTTACCGGCGCGCAAACTGACGGATGATCAGTACACGGCTTTTTTGCAGCGGGATCACAACATGATCTTTCGTTTTCCCGATCGGTTGTCGATTTGGCTGTTGCATAAGATCATGCCGGATAAAAAACGGCAGCTGCGCCACAAAAATTTTGACCGGATCATCGTTTGTCTGCAAAAAAAGCCACAGGTCTACCTGGCAGATGACCGCAATCTAACGGTTTGGCACGTCAAGCTGGGCCCTAAAGTTTCTTATCGTCACCTGCGGCGGATCGCCGTTAATAAAAAGATCCAGAAAACACCGCTGCAGTTTGTTCGTTTGCACGACCAGTATTTGGACGCCTTTAGCAGTCCGGTCAGTGTGCAGCAGTATAGTTACCTATTAACTAAGGACAACGCCAGCGTTTTTGCCAATCATTTGATGAGTAAAAACAATAGTACGGCGGCGGTCACGACTAGAAAACAAAACGACCGCTTGATTTATTCCGACGGGCAAAATCAGCGCTTGACCGTCCAAAATAAAACCGGGGTAGTTGAATACGTCAATTACGAAACGAATTTAAAGACGTTCAAGTCGATGGGTCGTCAGGTGTTGGCGGATTTTTCTAAGTTGGAAAATATCGGGCGTTCACTAGACGATGTGCGCTATGATGAATATGATAACAACACGAAAATGGTGATCTATCGTAGTTACATCAACGATTTTCCGGTGATTGCCGCGAACGATTACGGCACGTATCAGGTCAACAGCTTAAACGGCCAAAAATTGATCTTTTCGCTGTACTCGTTGCAGGTGCCGGTGCCGTCCAACCAACAAAAAATCACCTTGCCCCCGATGTTACAAGTGTTAAAGCAATTGGAGTCGCAGGGAAATGATCGCAGTAAAATGACTAATATCAGGATCGGTTATAAGGTGGACAAAAATTCTTCGTCCACCAAGGTGATCGACCTGATCCCGACTTACTTTGTTCAGTATAATGGAGTGTGGATCGATTACGCAGATCTACTCAGTGGCAGATAGGGGTGCAGGTAAGTGAATTTTAAACAGATCGAACGCATCTTTTTGATTGCTTTTATCGCGTTAGACGTATTTTTGCTGGTGGCTTTATTTACGCAAAACAGTGTGAAGACTGAGCAGAATTCGACCAATGATACGATCACCGCGGTGCTTAATAGTTTAAAAGACGACCAGATCACGTATCAGGGAAAATTGTCGGCTAAAAAAGCGGCCGGGTATTACATTGCCAGCAAGGATGGCGATTATTTAGCGTCTAAAATAACACAGTTAAAAGACAGTGACGTCGATTACGCGAAGGCCGACCAAGAATTAACGGTCCAGTTTTTACCTAGGATCAAAGTTAAAACGAGTGCCAAAAAAACGCTAGACCGCTTGCTGGCCGACAAAACGCAGGTGATCGCCGGCAAGCACTACCGCTATGATCCTTACTTAACTACCGCTAAAAAGGTCGTGTACACCCAAATAGTATTTAACCGGCCGGTGTGCTCCAAACAAGGACGGATCGTTTTTAGGATCAGAAACGGTGTGGTGACTGGCTACACGCAAACTTACTTGTTTTCCCCCCAGATCCTGCGGGAAAAAAAGGCGACGATCAGTCAAAGGCGGGCGTTGATCTGGCTGTATCAGTACAATAAATTAGCACCTAATACTAACGTCAAATCTAGTGAGTTAGGCTATACTAAATTGCTGAGCGTCAATGGCAGCACGGTTTACATCCCCAGTTGGAATTTTATTATTAAAAATAACGCCGGGGTGACTTCTTACCGCCGGATCAATGCTTTTAACGGCGCGGTACTGGATTGAGGGAGGAACTTTACTAGATGGAACCACGTGAAAATGATGATGTATTAAAAGTCAGCGTGCTGGCGAGTGGTAGTACGGGCAATGCGACTTACTTTGAAACGCCCCACCATAAAATTTTGATCGATACCGGTTTGTCCGGGAAAAAAATCGAAGAACTAATGAACTCGATCGGGCGAACGTTAAAAGACGTTGACAGTTTATTTATCACTCACGAACATACCGATCATTGTAAGGGTGCGGGAGTGCTAGCGCGCCGCTACGGCATGGATGTTTATGCGAACCAAAAAACGTGGGATGCGATGGCCGCCAAGGTCGGTAAAATTGCGTTGGGACAAAAACACGTGTTAGCGGCGGGGAAGGTACAAACGTTAGGCGGCTTAGACGTCGAGAGTTTTAAGGTATCACACGACGCGGTCGACCCGCAATTTTACAATGTTCACTATCACGGCAAGTCATTTGCGATTTTGACGGATACAGGTTACGTTTCGCAGCGGATCAGCAAGACGATCGCCGATGCGAATGGGTATTTATTTGAATGCAATCATGACGTCGAGATGTTGCGGATGGGTAGTTATCCGTGGGAGTTAAAACAGCGCATCTTAAGCGATACGGGTCATTTGTCCAATGAAGATAGTGCAAACGCGCTGATGCAGACGTTGGGTAATCATACTAAAAAAATATACCTAGGACATCGTAGTCAGGAAAATAACGTTAGGGAATTGGCGCACCTGACCGTGCAAACGATGATGCAACAACAAGACTTTGCGGTAGATCATGATTTCAAATTGCTGGACACGGCGCCTGATAAGGCAACGCCGTTGGTGGAAGTGTAGGCTGTGAAGTGCAATTGAGCACGTTGGGGGCGTTTCATTGTTTAAGTTATCATAAAATACCGGGCTTGCTACTTCTCGTTTTAGCGGACAAGGGGCTATAATTTAAGATAAAAAAGTAGAGGAGTTTTTGGGGTGAACAATGATAACGATCGCGGGTTTGAACCGCAACACCAGAATAGCTGGTGGAAAACTTTTATAATTGCGTTAGTCGCTGGCCTGATCGGTGGCGGGATCGTAGTTGGCGGATATTCTTGGTACCAGCATCATGCAGAAAATGCGCTTAACTCGCAGGCCCAAACTAAAGTCAGCAACGTTAACGTCAAGGTCAACAGCAGTGCGACGCGGGCTTTTAATCAAATTAAAGGGGCAGTAGTTTCGGTCAAGGCCTATTCTCAAGACAGTGGCTCCGATTCGCTCGCTAAGTTGTTTGGTGCGACGCCAAAGCAACAGGCGCAAGCAACGGATGAGGGTTCAGGAGTGATTTATAAAAAGGAAGGTAAGACTGCTTTTATCGTCACGAATAACCACGTCATTTCTGGTTCTAACAGGGTAGAAATTTTGATGAACGACGGTCATAAGCTTAACGCCACGGTGGTCGGGCACGATGCAGTCAGCGATTTGGCCGTATTAAAAATCGACGCTAAATACGTTAAGCAAGTAGGAAGTTTTGGTAATTCCGACAAGATCCAAGTCGGGGAAACGGCGTTGGCGATCGGGTCTCCTTTGGGTTCTGATTACGCTACATCGTTGACACAAGGGATCATTTCGGCTAAAAAACGGACTTTGGATGTGACGGATAGTTCTGGTGTAGCGACTGGACAAGCAACGGTTATCCAAACCGACGCTGCGATCAACCCGGGAAATTCTGGTGGTCCGTTAGTCAACGTGGCCGGACAGATCATTGGGATCAATTCGATGAAATTATCTAATACGGGCTCTAGTCCAGACGGCGGTACGGCAGTTGAAGGCATGGGTTTTGCGATCCCAAGTAACGAGGTAGTTGCAATTGTCAACCAGTTGGCCGCTAACGGCAAAGTTAAGCGTCCGGCACTGGGAATCGCGTTGGTCAATTTGGATGACGTTTCGCAAGACGCACGTAAGGAAACTTTGAAGTTACCGGATAGCGTGACGGGCGGGATCGTTGTGATGAAAGTCAACGCGAACTCACCATTGCGTGGCAGCATCGGTAAGTATGATGTGATCACGGGACTTGATGATAAGAAGGTCAGTGACATCGTGTCCTTGCGGGATGCGCTATATGACCATAAGATCGGCGATAGTGTAACGTTGAAGTACTATCATGACGGGCAGCAAAAGACAGCTAACGTTAAATTATCACTGGAAGCAAGTGATGAGAACACGACGAACGGAAACGAACCGGAATAAGCAAGCTGCGAAGCAAGGCGTTCAGCAACCGAGTACTAGCCTAGAACAATAATAAGTCGGTTTAGGACTTGTTGTTGTTCGTAGCTAGACACAGGTTGTTGCCTTGCGGAGCGCGATTAGATGGGCCTGGGACAAACACATTTGTCTCAGGCCTTTTGCATTTCGTAAATAATAAGACTGATCGTGCTCCCAAAAGCAGCAGTTTGCGCCTAGCTACGTTTCAAAATAAAACCCAAGTGCGGGTTTTACTTTGAAACTAGGCTAGTGCTCGACTGCTAAGCGCTTTTTGTCCCAACTCCTTTTTGTCATAAATTATTTGTTGTGAGAGGAGAAATATTCGTCTTTTTTGGAAGCCGAATTTTAGCCGGATAACTATGCTAAATTTGGACCAATTTTGACGGAAACGGTAACGAAGTGAGAAAATGAGGATAAGTAACAATATACCTGTTGATAACTTAGCCGCAACTAAGTTAAAATGTAACGGAAAAAGTGAAAAAGTAGTGCTGAATTTACGTAAAATTTGTCGACAAGTTATCAACAGGGTTGGTGATATCTGTGGATTATTTGCGATTTTAAGGCAGTATCCTTGAATAAAAACGTTGATATTTAGCTGTTTAATTAAAATATTTTTAATTGTTATAAAGTAAAAATAATTGTTGATAATTGTGGATAAGTCGCAAAAGCGTTTTAGCAATAAATCTTGTGGTGGCATAAAATTTGACGCAATATCTGGTACTAAATCTGTGGAAACTGTGGATAACTTTGTGGATAAAATGTTCTTAGGATGTGATTTAGTGTGAATGTTAAGATAATCGGTGTGGGAAAACTAAAAGAAAAATATCTGAAAGCGGGGATCGCGGAATACGCCAAAAGGCTGCAAAAATTTTGTAAGCTGGTGATCGTTGAGGTTCCCGATGAAAAAGCGCCTGAAAAACTCAGTAGCGCCCAGATGGAAGACGTTAAACGGCGCGAAGGCGAACGAATTTTAGCCAAGATCAAGGAACGAGAGTACGTTTTTGCGCTGGCAATTGCAGGAAAACAGCGTTCGTCGGAAGAATTTGCGCAGGAAATCAACTCGTTGCTGACTTATGGCAAAAGCGATTTGACTTTTGTGATCGGCGGGTCGTTGGGATTGAGTCCTCAGGTATTAAAACGTGCTGATACCCAGATGTCTTTTGGAAAGTTGACTTTGCCCCACCAGTTGATGAGATTGGTGTTAAGCGAACAAATTTACCGGGCGTTTATGATCAATAGTGGCAGTCCGTACCATAAATAAAGTTAGGGGTAATTGAATGAATGAACAAGCAAAAATGTTAAGTGGTCAAATCTATGATCCGAGTGATGCGCATCTGACCGAGTTACGCCACACCGCTCACTTGTTGTCGCAAAAATATGGTAACTTAGCGGAAGATGACCCGCAAAGAAAAGAAGTGCTGCAAAAATTGGTACCCCACTTAGGGGCGGACGTTGACGTTCAGGGACCGGTTTTTTTCGATTACGGTCAGTTCACGACGATCGGCGAACAGGTTTTTATCAACTATAACTTAACGGTTTTAGATTCGGCGCCGGTGACGATCGGGGAGCACACGATGTTGGGGCCTAACGTGTCTTTGTTGGCACCGGTCCACCCGCTTTGTTTTACGCAGAGAAATTTGCGCCGCGCGCCGGACGGGCATTTATTTAATTACGAGTATGCTAAACCGATCACGATCGGTGCTGATTGTTGGCTGGCGGGCAACGTCACGGTGATCGGGGGCGTCACGATCGGAGCGGGAAGTGTGATCGGGGCTGGCAGCGTGGTGACTAGAGACATTCCTGCTGGTGTGTTGGCTTTTGGTAATCCGTGTCGGGTGAGCCGGCAAATTACCGAACAAGACCGGCTGGAATTGCCCCGCTGAGTTTTTCGTAAATGCCCAGTCCGGAATACTACTATTGTGCGATATACCCCCATTGTATGACGGCAGCGTTTAGGGGGATTTTACTGTTCATCGAACTCATCGGCGATCTGCCGTTGATGAAATATATCCAACCGTTAAAATTACTATGATCGTCGGTTAAATTAGCGATCTGGTTAAGGTACGTTAAGTCGTTAGCGTTTTTAAGCGAATAAGGGATGTTGTTTTGTTGGAAAAAGTTGATGGAAATGTCGGCGATCGAGTCGGTAGTATTCCACGACAAATTACGTGAGATAGTGATGATTTTTTTTAGTGCACGGTTTTTCTTACGAAAAGAGTTGGGGGTCAGTCCGGTAATGTTTTTAAAAACTTTGGAAAAATAGCTCGTTTGCGAGTAGCCGACTTGAGCACAGATACTGCTGACCTTATCTTGCGTTTGTGTTAATTTCTGACAGGCCAAAGCGATTTTTAAGTTGTTAATGTATTTAGTGAATTCGACGTGCAGCCTTTGTTTAAATAGGCGGCTTAAGTACGAAGAGGAGACGAAAACTTTTTGCGAAACGTATTCTAGGGATAGTTGACCGCGGATGTTTTTGTTGATGATCTTAAGCGCCTCTTCCAGGGGGCCGTCGCTGTTGACGGCAATGTCTTGCACCTGTTTTTGCGTCAATGAATCTTCAATTTTTTTAAGTTGTAAAAAATCCTGTTCTTTGATCGCCTTTAGTACCTTGATTTCTAGTAGAGGCGTATCTTTTAAACAATCATTTAAGATCAATTCCAAATAATTGCGTAACAATTCTAGTTTATCCGGTGAAATTGGTGGTAAAGAGCAATAAAGGATCCCCAATAGCTCAGTATTCATGATGACCGGAAAATGAATCAAGTTACGAGTAACAGTTGTTTGGGATTTTTTTTGTGCAAATTTAAAAGAAGCAATGCTTTCCCGTGAGAATAAAGAACTCGGGTAAGCAAAATAAACTGAAATATGGCTTAAAGAAGAAAAATTGGTTAATGCGGTAGTGATCGTTTTACTAGTTTGTACGGAAATTTGCTGCATGTTAATGACCCCCATCAAAGAACATGTGTGAACATATACATAAAATTATTTTAATAAAAAAACCACAAAAGTTCAAGAAAGCGCTGTTATTTAGTCAAAAATTTGCTGTATTTGTACAAATTTGTCGTAATTTAACCTCACATTGTGAGAACATGTGAAAATTGTCAAAATTATGTTAACTAAATTCGCTAAAATGAAGGTGTGAAATAGTAGCAAAAATAGTACTCATACTGGAGGTTATTACATTATGGAACAAGAAGCATTAGGGATGATCGAAACGCAGGGGCTAGTAGCTTCGATTGAGGCGGCCGATGCGATGGTCAAGGCTGCTAACGTAAACTTGATCGGACAAGAAAAGATCGGTCACGGGTTGGTAACGGTGATGGTGCGCGGCGATGTTGGTGCTGTCAAGGCTTCTGTTGACGCCGGAGTTACGGCTGCAGAAAATATCGGTGAAGTGTTGTCTAGTTACGTAATCCCACGTCCTCATACAGACGTTGAGAAGTTGTTGCCTCATAAAAATGATACGGCTAAGAAAAAATAAAGGATAGATAGATATGGGAGAAAAAAATCAGGAAGCTATCATTCAAAATGTTGTTGAAAAATTACTCAAAAATGGCTTAGATCCTGTAACTAACGAACAGCAAGCCACAAGTACGAATAAACTAAGTGAAATTAACGAAAGCAGTGTAGTTCCTGAATTCGTTGGTTCGATGGAGATCGGTAACACGATCGGGATGGTGATCCCTAGTGTTGAGCCTACTTTAAGGGATAACTTACACCTCAAAAAACAGTATCCAGTTTTGGGGATTTTAAGCTCTCGGACGGGAGCCGGTCCTCATATTATGGCGATCGACGAAGCCGTTAAGCAAACGAATACGGAAGTCGTTTCTGTTCAATTGGCGAGAGATACTAAGGGCGGAGCCGGCCACGGTTCGTTAATCATTATCGGCGGTCAAGATCCGTCTGATGCTCGGCAAGCGATCAACGTCGCTTTGAAGGAACTGACACGGACTTTTGGTGATGTTTATAACTCACCTTATGGTCATATCGAATGCCAGTTTACTGCTAGGGCTGCTGGGGCTTGTCAGACTGCCTTTGGTGCGCCCGTAGGCAAGGCTTACGGGTTGATTTGTGGTGCGCCCGCTGGGATCGGTGTCGTAATGGCTGATACTGCCGTTAAAACTGCTGGAGTCGACGTGTTATCATTTGCGTCTCCCAGTTATGGCACCAGTTATTCTAATGAAGGAATGGTCCATATCAGTGGTGAATCAGGCGCCGTACGTCAAGCAGTTTTAGCCGGCAGAGAAGTTGGCTTGAAGCTGTTAGGCGAATTTGGCGTGCAACCGATCAATGATTTTCCGTCATACATTAAGTAAGCGGAAGGAGGTTTTAAATTGAAGAGACAAAAACGGTTTGAAAAATTAGAGAAGCGTCCAGTCCATCAAGATGGATTTGTTAAGGAATGGGACGATGAAGGCTTTGTAGCCATGCACAGTAAAAACGACCCTGAGCCTAGTTTTAAAATGGAAAACGGTGAAGTGGTCGAGTTGGATGGCAAAAGTAAAGAAGAATTTGACTTGATCGATAAGTACATCGCGGAATACGGGATCAATTTGGAAAACGCACAGCAAGCTAACCAGATGTCTAGCACAAAGATCGCTAAAATGCTGGTGGACCCCAATGTTTCTCGTTCCGAAGTCGTTAAAGTCGTAACTGCTTTAACACCGGCTAAAGCGGTCGAAGTGATCAACGAGTTGAATTTTGGTGAAATGATCATGGCGGTCCAAAAGATGCGTTCCCGTAGGACGCCGTTCACGCAGGCTCATATTACTAACACCTTAGATAACCCGGTAGAAATTGGTGCGGATGCCGCAGAAGGTGCGTTGCGTGGTTTTCCAGAGCTGGAAACTACCATGGCCGTTGCCCGTTATGCTCCGTTAAATGCGATTGCACTGATGGTCGGTTCGCAAGCTGGACGTCCCGGGGTAATTACTCAGTGTTCTTCAGAAGAAGCGGTGGAATTACAGCTGGGGATGCGTGGCTTTACGGCATATGCGGAAACGATCTCCGTTTATGGGACAGATAAGGTCTTTACTGATGGCGATGATACGCCGTGGTCTAAAGGATTTCTCGCGTCTTGCTATGCCTCACGAGGACTGAAGATGCGTTTTAGTTCTGGTTCGGGTTCCGAAGTTTTGATGGGCTACACGGAAGGTAAATCAATGCTGTATTTGGAGGCGCGTTGTATTTATATCACTAAAGCCTCCGGGGTACAGGGATTGCAAAATGGTAGTATCAGTTGTATCGGGATCCCAGGTGCCGTTCCGAGTGGGATCCGTGAAGTTTTGGGCGAAAACCTGTTGTGCATGATGATGGATTTGGAATGTGCTTCTGGTAATGACCAGACTTTCTCTCATTCGGATATGCGGCGGACTGAAAGGTTGTTAGGGCAGTTTATCGCTGGTACTGACTACATTTCTTCCGGCTATGCAGCTGAGGAAAATTCCGATAATACGTTTGCGGGTTCTAACACGGATGTATTGGATTACGACGATTACACAACGATGGAACGTGATCTAGCTATCAACGGCGGTATTTTACCGATCACAGAAGAACAAGCGATCGTAGCCCGCAAGAAAGGCGCGCAGGCCGTACAAGCTGTCTTTGAAGGACTAGGTTTACCAACGATCACCGATGAAGAAGTTGAAGCGGCGACGTATGGTAGTACTTCGGAAGATATGCCTAAGCGTAATTTAGCGCAGGATATGAAGGCCGGAGAAGACCTAATGGAACGGGGTACGACCGTGATCGATATCATCAAGGCATTAGATGATCACAATTTAGACGACATTGCTCAGGCTGTCTTTACCTTAGCTAAACAAAAATTATGTGGCGATTACCTGCAAACATCTGCGGTCTTTGATAAGGATTGGACCTGTATTTCGGCCGTTAACGATAAGAACGATTATCAAGGACCGGGAACGGGCTATCGTGTATGGGAAGACAAAGAAATGTGGGACAAGATCAAGGATATTCCTTGGGCTATCGATCCGCAAAAAGTAGAATTTTAATTTTGAGGAAAGGAGGGACAGTTAATGAGTCAAGAAATTGATGAAGGACTGCTGAGAAATATTATTCAAGAAGTTTTACAAGAAATGGGTGCGAGTGCTGACAGCCCGATTTCTTTTAAAGACGATGCAGCCAAGAAAACGACCACTACCAGTGGTTCGAATAAAGCGGGATTGCCGATCAAAGATGTTGGTTGGTTCAAGCGAGTAGGAGTGGCTAAACCGGGACATTCTCAAGATGAGATCGTGATCGCCGTTGGTCCGGCATTTGCAGAATCTTTGGAAAGGACCCTGCTTAAACTAGAACATAAGGATGTTTTACGGCAAATAATCGCTGGAGTAGAAGAAGAAGGTTTAACTGCTAGGGTAGTAAAAGTTTACCGGACTTCCGACGTCTCCTTCATGGCTAGTGAAGGTGATCAATTGTCGGGTTCGGGAATTTCAATTGGGATCCAGTCTAAGGGTACGACGATCATTCACCAAAAAGACCAAGATCCGTTGAACAATTTGGAGTTGTTCCCGCAGGCCCCGGTTTTGACGCTTGAAACTTACCGTAAGATCGGTAAGAATGCGGCCCAGTACGCTAAGGGAATGTCACCTGATCCGGTACCAACGATCAACGATCAAATGTCACGCCCGAGTTACCAAGCGTTAGCCGCACTGGAACATATTGAAGAAACTAAAAAGGTGGTTGTTGGTAAGCCAGCTGAGGAAGTGGAGCTGAATTTTGATTAAAAGTGGAGGGTCCAAGTTATGAGTGAAGTAGAAGACCTAGTAAAAAAAATAACGGAACAATTAGGCGCACAAACGACGACACAGGCGAATAAAAGTGGTTCTCAAGGGTCAGACGTTACCTTGACGGCTAAAGATTTTCCACTATACAAAAAACATCCTGAGTTGGTGAAGTCACCTTCCGGTAAAAAGCTTAACGACATTAGCTTTGAAGACGTCGTGAACGGAAAAGTGAAAGCAACAGAATTACGGATCACCCCGGAAACATTGAAGATGCAAGGGCAGATTGCAGCCGAAGCGGGGCGGGCACAGATCCAGCAAAACTTTATCCGGGCTTCGGAATTAACGCGGGTGCCAGATGACAGGTTACTGGAAATGTATGGCGCGTTACGTCCTTACCGTTCAAGTAAGCAAGACTTACTGGATATTGCGGCTGAATTGAAAGACAAATACGACGCCCCTGTTTGTTCCCATTGGTTCGAAGAAGCTGCAGAAAATTATGAAAGATATAAAAAGCTCAAAGGGGACAATTAGCGTTAGTGAGGGAATTTAGATGGCAAAAGTAATTAGTGTAGACATCGGAAATTCGTCAACGGAAGTAGCTTTGGCTAATATTACTGCTGATACTCAACCCGAATTCATTGGGTCCGGGATTGCCGCAACTACGGGCATCAAAGGTACCAAGAAGAACTTAGTAGGGATCAAAGATGCTATCAGACAGGTTTTGCAAAAAACAGGATACGAGATCACGGATATTGATTTGATCCGGATCAACGAAGCAACACCCGTGATCGGCGATGTTGCGATGGAAACTATTACTGAGACCGTGATTACGGAATCCACGATGATCGGGCATAACCCCGAGACTCCCGGAGGAAAAGGAATCGGTACCGGGATCACCGTTGATTTGTTGCAGTTGATGGAACAGACGGATAAAACGCGGGAATATATAGTGATCGCTGCTAAGGAAATCGATTTTGCGGATATAGCTCAGTTGATAAACGCCTATACTGCGGCGGGCTATCAGATCACTGCCGCTATCTTACAGGGTGATGATGGTGTTTTAGTCAATAACCGTTTGAATCATTCGATCCCGATCGTTGATGAAGTTGGTTATATTGAAAAAGTTCCCCGCAACATGTTAGCAGCCGTCGAAGTTGCGGCTCAAGGTCAAGTTGTTTCGCAGTTATCCAATCCTTACGGGATCGCGACGTTATTTAACTTGAGTTCAGCAGATACTAAAAAAATAGTGCCGATCTCAAGGGCGTTGATCGGCAACCGTTCCGCGGTCATTATCCGGACTCCTAAAGGAGACGTCAAAGAAAAAACTATTCCTGCGGGTTCTTTGATCATCGAAGGAGATAGCGAAACTAAAAAAATCGGGATCGGTGCTGGTGCACAGGCCATTATGAAGACAGTTAATTCTTTGAAAAAAATCAATAACATTTCCGGGGAACCGGGGACTAACGTTGGTGGGATGTTGGAAAATGTGCGTCAGACGATGGCTAATTTAACCGATAAGACCAACAAAGAGATTGCGATCACGGATATTTTGGCGGTCGATACTTCCGTTCCCATCAAGGTGCGTGGTGGTTTAGCCGGTGAATATTCGATGGAACAAGCGGTCGGGATCGCGGCCATGGTCAAATCCGACCATTTACAAATGCAACAAGTGGCGGATCTGATCCAAGACGAACTTAATGTTCCCGTGGAAATCGGCGGTGCTGAAGCTGAGTCGGCAATTTTAGGGGCGTTAACGACGCCAGGAACGGAAAAACCGATCGCTATCTTGGATCTAGGAGCGGGTTCTACCGATGCGTCTATTATTAACAAGCAAGATGAAAAAGTTGCGATCCATTTGGCGGGTGCCGGTGACATGGTCACGATGATTATCAACACGGAACTGGGATTAGACGATCTATTTTTAGCGGAAGATATTAAAAAATATCCGCTAGCTAAAGTTGAAAATCTGTTTCAGCTAAGACACGAAGACGGCTCAGTTCAATTTTTCGAAGATCCGTTGCCTTCCGAACTTTTTGCTCGGGTCGTAGTGATCACGGAAAATGGTTACGAGCCGATCCCCGGTAAGTTAAACGTAGAAAAAATCCGGACTATTCGGCGGAGTGCCAAAAAACGGGTTTTTGTGACTAACGCAATGCGTGCCTTGTCTATCGTGAGTCCTACTGGAAATATTAGGGATATTCCCTTTGTTGTGATCGTTGGTGGTTCGGCGCTGGACTTTGAAATTCCCCAATTGGTGACAGATGAGTTGTCTCACTACAATTTAGTAGCGGGAAGAGGAAACATCCGTGGAAGTGAAGGGCCTCGTAATGCGGTTGCAACGGGCTTGATACTGTCGTGTGATAAAGGACGTGGTGATCTTGGCAACTAATAGATTTGCGCGGCCAACGGTATTGATCTACCTGGAACAAAAACAAGAAGAGCTCCCTGACGACTTAAAGCCGCTGTTATACGGAATAGAAGAAGAGCAGATCCCCTATGAGGTCAAAAAAAGTGATATTCCAGAAACGGTTGCGCGCGCGTATTCGGCTGCTGTAGCTTCGCGGCTATCCGTTGGGATCTCTTTTGATAAGTCTCGAATCGTGACTCATTTCAAAAATTTAGCGCCTGATCAACCGCTATTTGTCACTGACAGGCATTCAGACCAAGTGAGAAATGTGGGCGTTAACGCCGCTAGGTTGGTTAAAAGGATCCCTTTTAAACTATAAAGGAGTGTTTGAACATGTCAGCAATTGGGTATATTGAGGTTGTAGGGTTACCGACTGCAATCGTCGTTTGCGATAAAATGCTCAAAACTGCTGCCGTTACCCTTAAAAGCATCGAAAATACCAAGGGTGGCGGGTATATTACCGTTGTAATTCAAGGCGACGTTTCGGCTGTAGAAGCAGCGATTGCTGCCGGAAAAAATGAAACGACCGCAGTTAAGGTAGTCAGCGCGGTGGTGATCGCTAATCCCGGCGAGGGTGTAGCGGACTTAGACCAAAATGATATTTTTACGACAGAAGTAAAGCCCGCCTCAGCCCCAGTTAAACAAGAACCAAAAGACGAAGTTACAATTGAGACTAAAAAAGCACCGGCGCCTAAAAAGGCCCCAGCGCCCAAAAAGGTACCGGAAAGTAAAAAAGCAGTAGCACCTAAAAATAAAAAGAAGAAAAAATAAAAATGGAGGAATTTGTTATGAATAATGCACTTGGAATGATCGAAACTAGAGGTTTGGTAGCTTCTATTGAAGCAGCTGATGCGATGGTCAAGGCCGCTAACGTGGTAATGATCGGGCAAGAAAAAATTGGTAGTGGCTTAGTAACAGTAATGGTCCGCGGAGATGTCGGTGCCGTTAAGGCTTCTGTTGAAGCTGGAGTTCAAGCTGGAGAAAATGTCGGTGAGGTCGTTTCATCTTACGTAATTCCACGTCCACATGCCGAAGTAGAAAACATTTTACCAACTATTAAATAATTGAGGAGTTGGGATTTTTATTATGGAATTAACTGAAGAAAACCTACGGCTAATAATTCGTCAAGTTGTTAAAGAAGTTGCCGGTAGCAACACGGGACTGCGGGACCCTAATCGGATCCCCATCGGCATTTCTAACCATCACATTCACTTAACGCAAGCAGATTTTGACAAGCTGTTTCCGGGACAAAAGTTGGAGCGATTTAAGGACCTCAGTCAGCCAGGAGAATTTGCTGGTGAACAAACCTGTGATGTCATCGGACCCAGTGGTGAATTGAAAAATGTGCGGATCTTGGGGCCGTTTCGGACGCATTCGCAGATCGAGATTTCGCACACGGACACTTATATTTTAGGAGTTAATCCCCCGATTAGGTTGTCTGGAAATTTAGCTGGCACACCGA
The DNA here is from genome assembly GCF_058503265.1 of Ligilactobacillus sp. ESL1201. Classification (NCBI taxonomy): domain Bacteria; kingdom Bacillati; phylum Bacillota; class Bacilli; order Lactobacillales; family Lactobacillaceae; genus Ligilactobacillus; species Ligilactobacillus sp. ESL1201. Next base: position 107,306 of record NZ_CP196362.1, read on the forward strand.
GCGTTAAGTTGAGATCTCCTTTTGCTGAGATCGAAGTTCAAGGCGTGATCATTGCTAAACGGCATATTCACATGAGCCTACAAGACGCGCAACGTTTTAATTTGAAAAAAGGCGACGTTTTAGCGGTTGAAATCAACGCACCGGAAAGAAAGACCATCTATGACGATGTGATCGCTCGTCCGGGCGACAGATTTGCTTTGGAGTTGCATTTGGATACCGATGAAGCTAGTGCGGCAAACGTTGGTCCGAAGACAACTGCTAAAATTCTTTTTAAGAAAAAGTAAAAGGAGTTGGCTGCTAAATGGATCACTTAATTACAGCAGTTTTACAAAAAATTCAAGAGCGGCACAATTGCAGCCAAACTTTTATTTTTAGTGCAGAAAAGCCGGCGCCGACTACTAAAGAGTTTGTTGATGCAGATCATATTATTTTGCAGGGGGTAACTCCTAACTTACTTGTGCGGTTGTATCGCGGAGAGCTTGATTTTAGCTGGGTCTCATGGATCTTAACGGGAATTGGTTATGATGTTGCTTTTACGTTGCGGATCAATCACCAAGCTGTGAATTTCATTCCGGTGACGATGTTGTTAGACTGGCCAATTTCGTTTGAACTAAATGATGGAGCTAAAGTGACGGCAATTCCCACTAAAATCATTGGCAAAAATGAAGTGGCTCCACTTATTGCTGGCTCGCTACTTTTGACCACGGTGAAGCAAAAAGTGACTGCGGAAGCGCAATTAATGATCCAGCAAAAAAATATTAGTAAAAAAGTTAGGACTGATCGTGATTGTATATGGCAAAAGTAATGGGAAGTGTAGTCGCTACTCAAAAAGACAAGTCATTAGTCGGACGTAAACTAATGATCGTGCAACCTGTTGATACCGACGGCAATAAAACTAGAAGCGAAGAAGTTGCTGTCGATACGGTCGGTGCGGGAGTTGGCGAGTATATCTTGCTGGTCCGCGGTGCGGGGGCTAGAAGAGCAACAGGTTCCGCTAGCCAAAATGATGTGACCGATTGCGCGATCGTAGGTATTATTGATAGTTTTGATATGTAGAAAGTTGGGTTTCAAATGGCTATCTATACAAAAGGTGGAGACAAAGGAACGACCAGTCTTTATGACGGTCGGCGGGTGGCTAAAAATTCGTTACGTGTTGATACTTACGGCACTTTTGACGAATTAAATGCCAATATCAGTTTAGCCGTTCAATTTTGTCAGGTATCACAAAATATCCAGTTTTTACAGCGAATACAGCGCAAAATGTTCTTATTACAAGGCGAGATCGCTACCGAAAATTTTGCTAATTTTAAAAAACATAGTGATGTCATTCAAAATGCCGATATTTTATTTATGGAAAAAGTGATCGATGACTATACTCAGCAGTTGCCACCGCTTAAAAGTTTTATCCTGCCAGGAGCTTCTAAGGCAGGGGCACAGTTACACGTTTGTCGGACTGTTTGCCGGCGGGCCGAAAGAAAATTGACGGGTTTGATGAAGACTGCTGAGTTTCGTCCGGAAATTGAGCAATACGTTAATCGGTTATCGGATTTTCTCTATATTTTAGCCCGTGCGGAAGACTATGCTTTTCATGAACAACAAATCGTTGCAGAAGTCGTAAAAAGATACCGAAAACGTGTAGGAAGGTAGAAGGATGGAAAAGCAAGTAGAACATGTTGCTGTTGAATTAGCACAGCAATTAAAGGAAAACATTTTTGCGGGAGATAAACTGATTCGGGTAGTAAATGCTGCTATTTCCAAGGCTGAAGAATTAAAGGTGCCAGTTTCTTTATGTATTGTTGATCAGGCAGGTGCGGTCCAACTATTTTATCACATGCCAAATGCGCTTTTAGCCAGTTCGCAGCTGGCAAAAAAGAAGGCCTGGTCGGCGGTAGCGATGAAGATGCCCACCAAAGATTTGAGCAATTTAGTTCAACCGCACGAGCAATTTTATCAGTTGGAAAGTATGTTAGACGGCCAACTGGTATCTTTTGCAGGCGGGATCCCGGTGAATATTGGCACGCAGATCGTGGGTGCCATTGGGATCAGCGGCGGAACAGTTATAGAAGATCAAAAAATTTGTGAGGCCGCTGTTGCGGAGTTTTTAAAGGAGAATGTTTAAGATGGAAGTAGCAAACTTAGAAGAAGAAATACGAAAAATTTTAAGTAGTGAACTTAAAAAACAAGAAGGGGGAACTGCTACTAGCCACGAACAAGTCGATGGCTTAGGCAACGGGATCTTTCATACCGTTGATGAAGCGATAGCAGCCGCTAAACAGGCCCAAGAAATTTACGTTGATCAACCATTAGCACAGCGAAAAAAAGTAGTCCAAGCTATTCGCGATGAATTTGGTCCCCAAGTAGAAAAAATCGCGCAGGCTACCAAGGATGAAACGGGCATGGGCACGGTCGCTGCTAAGGTCATTAAGATCAAAAATGCCTTAGAAAACACCCCGGGAGTCGAGACTTTAAAACCGGAAGTGACTACCGATGATGGCGGGATGACGATGTATGAATATACTCCGTACGGCGTGATCGGTGCGGTAGGTCCAAGTACTAACCCAGCCGAAACGGTGATCAATAATTCGATCATGATGCTTTCCGCGGGTAATACGCTCTTCTTTGGGGCTCACCCGGGTGCTAAAAAAATCACTAGGTGGATGATCGAACACTTGAATAAAGCCGTTTTTGCCGCAACGGGTTTAAAAAATTTGGTAGTCTCGTTGGACGTTCCTTCGATCGAATCGGTACAACAGGTGATGAAACACCCAGACGTCGCAATGCTAGCCGTAACAGGTGGACCAGCCGTCGTGCACCAGGCACTGATCAGTGGTAAAAAAGCCGTTGGTGCCGGGGCAGGTAATCCTCCGGCAATGGTCGACGCAACTGCTGATATTGATTTAGCCGCACATAACATTATCACCTCGTGTGCGTTTGATAATAACATTTTGTGTACTGCAGAAAAAGAAGTAATAGTGGAATCATCCGTTAAAGATGAACTCATCCAAAAAATGCAAAACGAAGGAGCATTTTTACTGACGGATGAGGCTAAGATCAAACAGATCGCAGCGATGACGATCCAAGATAACGGGACCCCGGACCGCAAGTTTGTGGGTAAGGATGCTACTTATATCCTTGATCAGGCTGGAGTAGCCTATAGCGGCGATCCAACTGTGATCATTATGGAAGCTAAAAAAGATGATCCGTTAGTAACAACCGAAATGTTAATGCCGATTTTGCCGATCGTAGAATGTGCTAACTTCGAGCGGGTCTTAGCAACCGCTCTAGAAGTTGAAGGCGGTTTACACCACACTGCCTCTATCCATTCCGAAAATGTTAAACACATTAACCAGGCAGCTCACCGGATGAATACCTCCATTTTTGTAGCTAATGGTCCTACTTTTGCCGCAACCGGTGTGGGCGATAACGGTTATTACACCGATGCCGCTGCATTTACAATTGCTACTCCGACAGGCGAGGGGACTACTACCACGAAGACGTTTACCAGACGGCGGAGATTTACCTGTCCCGAAGGTTTTGCTTTAAAGAAATGGGAGGATTAATATGGATGAAATTAAGATCCCTACTAAAATTTACTCGGGGAGCGATTCGTTAGCCTATCTGAAAAAATTTGAGCAGGAGAAAATCATGTTAGTTTGTGATTCTTTCCTACCTAATAGTGAGGCTTTGAAATCTATTACCACACAAATTGCCAGTTCGAATTCGTTGCTGATCTTTGCTGACGTGCAGCCGGATCCGCCTTTGACTAAAGTCAGTCTAGGAGTTGAAAAGTTCGTCAGCTTTTTACCGAGTGTTTTAGTAGCAGTCGGTGGGGGATCTGCGATTGACACGGGAAAACTGATCCGCTTTTTCGGAGAGAAGATTGCCCATGCTCAGTTGAGCGAATTTGTAGCGATCCCGACTACCAGCGGGACTGGTTCGGAAGTGACGAGTTTTGCTGTTTTGTCTGATAAAGAGCGGGGGACTAAGGTTCCTATCGTTGATGATCAGATCACGCCTAACGTTGCTTTACTCGACCCGGAACTGGTGTTGACGGCTCCTAAAAGTGTCACGGCTTTTTCTGGAATGGACGTTTTGACTCATTCGCTGGAGGCATTAGTTTCTAGCGATGCCAATACGATTACGGATGCGCTGGCGGAAAAAGGTGTAGACGTGATCACTAACAATTTAGTTTCGTGTTATCAGGATGGTACTGATCTGGAAGTACGCAAAACGGTTCATGAAGCTTCATGTGCCGCAGGGATCTCGTTTACCAATGCGGGCTTGGGCTTTTGCCATGCACTAGCTCATCAACTGGGAGCTAATTTTCACGTGCCCCATGGTTTGGCTTGCGGAATGTGTTTGCCTTTCGTTGTCGAATATAACGCACAACACTGTCAGGTGGCACTGCATAAATATGCTGCAGCTGCGGTAAAAGCGCGGATCGCCAGTCCAGGGTTGACCGATAAACTAGCTGTCAAAAGATTAATTGAAAAAATTAAACGGATGATGTTGCAGATGAATTGTCCCCGGAGTTTGAAGAGTTTTGGTGTTTCTGCCAATCAGGCGCTAGCAAAAGCAGATGTTGTCATTGCTGCTGCTAAAAAGGACAGTACGTTTGCCACTACTCCAGTTCCTCCTACAGATGACGAGCTATTAAGTATTTATCGTCAAGTCGTAGGTTAAAATAAGTATGGTAGAGCAGGTACAGGGAAGGAAAATGATATGACCAAAATTTTGGCTATTAATGCTGGAAGTTCATCTTTGAAGTTTAAACTATATGAGATGCCTGCTGAAAATATTTTAGTGAGTGGCAATGTTGATCGTTTGGGCCAAGAAGGCTGTACTTTTTCGTATGATTATCAGGGTGTTCACAAAAGCGCGCAAAAAATTACCGATTATGTCCAAGGTGTCCAAAAAATTATTGAAACCTTGTTAGCGACTCACGTGATCACTGATCCGCAAGAAATTGTGGGAGTAGGTCACCGGGTGGCTCATGGTGGTAATTACTACCATAGTTCCGTCGTTGTTGATGACGACGTCAAAAAAAGGATCGCGGAACTCACGGACGTCTCACCTCTGCATAATCCGGCGAATTTGAAGGGGATCGAAGCCTGTCAAAAAATTCTGCCAACTGCTACTCAGGTGGCAGTTTTTGACACTTCTTTTCACAGTACGTTGCCGCCACAAAATTACATGTATGCCTTGCCGTATCAATACTACCAAAAATACGGGATCCGTAAATATGGGTTTCACGGTCAGTCGCATCAGTTTATTTATAGTGCTGTTTTACAAAAATACGGGCACAGTGCGGCTGGCAGGGTGATTTCTTGTCACTTAGGTAACGGAGCTAGTATTTGCGCGATCAAAGACGGGCATTCTGTGAATACTTCGATGGGATTCAGTCCGGCTGCCGGTTTGGTGATGGGCACTCGTCCGGGGGACGTGGATCCAAATGTCTTATCTTTTATTATGGAAAAAGAAGGTTTGAGTGCCGCGCAGTTACGAGAACAGATCAACAATAAATCGGGTTTATTAGGACTATCGACCATTTCTAACGACGTCCGGGATCTGTTACAGGCACAAGAGCACAATGACCGAGCTAAATTAGCTTTGGCGGTATATGTTCAGCGGATCAAGTCGTACATTGGCAGTTATTTCGTAGATCTAGGTGGCTTAGATACCTTAGTTTTTACGGCCGGTGTGGGTGAAAACTCGGCGCCGATCAGAAAGAGGATCTGCGCGGGCTTAGAATGTCTGGGAATTAAGATCGATCAGGCTAAAAATGAAGCAAATGCCACAGAGATTTCGGCGGCTGATAGTCGGGTAAAAGTGCTGGTGATCCCAACCAACGAAGAATTGATCATAGCAAGGCAAACTGCTACTTTAGTTGATAAGTAAGGTGAAAAAAGATGAGCAGAAATGTGCAACGCTCTATTCAAGAGTACGTTCCGGGTAAACAGGTGACGCTAGCCCATATTATTGCGAACCCGACGGAAGATATTTATGAAAAATTAGGAATTCAAGTGCACAAAAATGCCTTGGGGATTTTAACTATCACTCCTAGCGAAACTTCAATCATTGCTGGTGATATTGCGACTAAAGCTAGTAACGTCCAGTTAGGCTTTATCGACCGTTTCAGCGGTTCCGTCGTGATCGTGGGCGAGGTGTCAGAGGTTCAATCTGCATTACAAGCGGTTGTTGACAAATTAAGGGATATGCTCGATTTCGATGTTACTCATATCACTAAGACCTGATAGGTGGTGAGTTATCATAGCAAGGATAATACAAATCGATGGGGTGTTAAACGTCCGTGATCTGGGCGAAATTACTACTGCTACCGGGGAAAAAGTTAAAAAACAGTGTTTATTTCGCTCTGGTGATTTGGCAGACCTGACTGCTACGGGGGCGCAGCAATTGCTAGAGCAACACGTTACCTGTGTGATCGATCTGCGTTCACAAGCGGAAGTCATACAACGACCCGATAAGATTCCAGCACAAATCAAATATATTCAGTTACCCTTATTTGATGACGATGAGACTGAAAGTCAAATCAGTATCGACCAATTAAATCGGTACTACGCGCAATCTCCCGTTAGTGGTTATCGCCGGATGCTGTATATTTACCGCCGGTTGGTGATTAACGAGCAACCCAGGGCAGGCTACTTACGTTTTTTTAGGATATTATTACAAAACCAGCAGCAGGGCATTTTGTTTCACTGTTCAGCAGGAAAAGACCGCACTGGATTGTGTTCGTTGCTTTTGTTAGGAGCATTGGGGGTTACCGATGAAATGATCAGGCAGGACTATTTGCTAAGTAACTCACTAATTTTTTCCCGCTTGACCAAGCGGCTCCAAGAAGCGCAGGCAAAACACATGAATCATAATTTTTTACGTTCGTTAACCGCATTATCAACGGTAAATGTTGATTACATCGACGAATCGTTGACGATCATTAACGGGTTTTTTGGTGGGGTCACTAATTATTTGCTAAATTTTGTGAATTTGTCAGCAAAAGACCTTGACAGGTTGAAAGCGAATTATTTAGAATAAATTAATAAATGTAAATGTGTTAGGAGAATTTGAGTGATTAAAAAATGGAATAAGAAGTTAGTCGTTTTACTGGCCTTTGTGGGGACGTTGATGTTGGTGACAGTAGGGTGCTCGCAGGGGAATAAAACCACTAAAAGTGTGCCAACTATCAAAGTTACATATCAAATCAAGGAAGATCATAAGACCTTGGCTACTAAAAAGATCACCGTTCCGCAAAAAAAGGCTAAGGTCGTTACTGGGCTGAAAAAAGCCTGGCAGGTAAAAATGCATAAGGGAATGGTAACTGAGATCGATGGTCACGCACAAGACGCCAATGCCAATAAGTATTGGATGTATACGGTAAACGGCAAGCAAGCTAAAAAAGGTGTTACCGAACAACCGGTTAAAAATAAGGATAAAGTCGTCTTTAGTTTGAATGTCCTAGGAAATTAATACTTTACTAAGGCGGAGAAGGTTAATTTAATGATGAAACGAGTGATGCTGATTGGCGCCGTTGGTTGTGGTAAAACGACACTGATCCAAAAAATCCATCACCTTGCTCTTGATTATAATAAAACTCAGGCGGTTGAATTTTACGATAATGCAATTGACACGCCGGGGGAATTTTTGGAACACAGGCAGTATTCTTCGTTGATGACCACTGCGATCGATTCTAGGTGTATTTTGTTTTTACAAAGTGCATTAGAAAAACGTCAAACTTTTCCACCGGGTTTTGCGACGATGTTTCCCACGGGAGCGGCCAAAATTGGGGTAATTACCAAAATCGATAGCTCCGTTAAAACGCAAAATGATTATGCGCGGCGGTGTTTAGTAGATTCTGGTGTCGCTCAGATTTTAGAGGTATCCGCTTATTCGGGGCAGGGAATGGACGCGTTAGAAAAATTGTTTTTGTCGCTAAACGAAGATTAATTTTGCTCAAGCATTAGTGAAACCGATTACTTAACGGCGGCTGAAGACTACTTAAATGGGGGGGACTAGTTTTGTTCTTTATTAAATGTATGATCGTGAATTTTCAATTTTTTACGCGGATCCCGCTCCCCGTTGAAATTGATGATTTTATCTACTACCTAAAGCACGGAAGTAAAGTACTGCCCCTTTTTGGCTTGTTGGTTGGTGCGTTAGAGGGAGTCGTTTTTGTAGTAGGCTCCCTTCTTTTTACTAAACTGTTAGGCTTTATTCTAGCCTTATTTGCCGACGTGACTTTGACGGGAGCGATGCATCAAGACGGACTGGCGGACACTTCCGATGGGTTGTTTTCGTCGAGAAAACCGGAACGAATGCTAGAGATCATGAAGGACAGTCGGTTAGGTACGATGGGTGTGCTCGCTTTGCTCTTTTATTATTTGTTGACGATGGGGATCTTCTTTAGTTATCCGGGAATGTTTACCAAGTTAAATGGTTTTATCTTGATCATGTTGATGAATATGGTAGGAAAAAGCAACATGACGCTGACTTTTTACCACTTACAATACCGGGGAGCTAATAAAAATGGCCTGGGAAACGCGTGGTCAGACACGCCGACGCCCGATATTGCCATCGCCCAAATCATTGCGTTGATCCTGTTGACTATTTTTTATAGTTGGAAGGGCATGATAGTTTATGTGTTAGGTGTGGGACTCATGATTTTATACCGCTACTTTGTGTATCATAAAGTTAATGGTTTTAGTGGTGATTCTTTTGGCGCTAGTGCGATGCTGAGTAACGTCGTCTTTTTACTAGCCACCTGTGCATTGGAGTCGATTTGATGAAAATTTATTTTATCCGCCACGGTGAAACTGATTATAACAGACAAAGAAAGTTTTACGGGACCACGGATGTGCCGATCAATGAAACGGGAAGACAGCAATGTTTACTCGTTAAGGAAAAAATGCAGCAAGTGCCAGTCGCCCGGGTTTACACGAGCACTTGTATTCGTACGTGCCAGTCGGCTAAAATTATTTTTCCTGGCCATGAATTAATTGCGTGCAGCTTTTTAAATGAGTGGGGCTTTGGCAAGTGGGAAGGGTTAGATGCCGATGAAATTCAAGCCGCTTTTCCCCTTGAATGGCAGCGGTGGTTAGATGATCCTTTGGGTTATACGCCGCCGGGAGCTCAACCATTTCAGCAGTTTGCTGCCAACGTTATTCGGCACTTTGAAACGACGGTGCTCGGTTCCAGCGACGTGGCGGTCGTAGCTCATTTGGGGGTGATTCGGATTATTTTGCGCCATATTTATCCGCAAAGTGATTTTTGGGATATTAATATCAAACAGGGAAATTATACGTGCCTTTCTTACGTTGACCATACGTTTAGTAAGGTCGCCTGGGACCAGTAATTACATAGTTAAAAGCAACTCAATGGAGGGATTATGATGAAAAGAACTAGAAAATTGATCATGCTGGCATTGTTGATGGCTTTGTGTGTAGTCGGTGCGAATGTGAAAATTTTAGGTTCGATTGCATTCGATTCTTTTCCTGCATTTGCGGGCGCAGCGCTGTTAGGACCCTTAGCCGGTGCCGTTTTAGGATTTTTTGGGCACATGATCTCGGCGTTGCTAGCGGGTTTTCCCCAAACCTTGCCGATCCATTTGATCATCGGGGTATTCATGGCAGTTTGTATGGCTGTTTACGGCTATTTACATAATCTTTTTGAAAATCATAAGGTCTTAAGCGCAGTGTTAGCCGATATTGCTGGTTATCTGATCAACGTGCCGATCGAATCGATTTGTTTGTACCCGATTTTGGGCAAGGCGATTTGGGCTTTATTTATTCCGCTCACGGTAGCGACGATTGCTAATATCGCGCTTGCCGAAGTCGTTTTGTTGGCGATCCCGGCTAAGTATAAGAAAATATTGCGGTGATGAAAGAAGTGAGCAGTCATTTTTAGTAAAAGTTTTAGGGATTTATCGCTGATTGAATTAGCGCCACAACAGTGGCTGGTAGTCGCGTGTGATTCGAGTGCGGCGATCGGTGCTAAAAAATATGACCAGGTAGTTGATCGCCCCGAGTTAACTGCTAAATATTGTTTACGCGTACCTCTGCTTGAATTATTTTGCTTTGGGGCGCAGCCATTTAGTGCGGTAGATCTAATTGGCAATGAATACGAGCCAACGGGTAAAATTATGCTGGCGGGGATCAAGGAAGAATTACAGGCGGCCGAATTGTCGGACATAATTTTAAACGGCAGTACCGAAGAAAATATGACTACCGACGTTACTAATATCGGGGTGACGGTGATCGGCATGCTTGCGGGAGAGTTAACTTTGCCCACCGTACAAAAAGGTGCGGTGTTATTTCAGTTAGGTAGACCATTGGTAGGCGATGAAGTCGTGCAACAAAGTGCGACGATTTTTTCTTACCCGGTAGTTAAGGAACTGCGCCGGCAGCCAGAAGTGTTGGATATGCTTCCTGTGGGCTCAAAGGGGATCGGCTATGAAGCTAACTTGATGGCCGCGTTAAACCAGCTGAAAATTGAGTTAACGGATGTGCCGGACGTCAACAAATCTGCTGGCCCGGCAACCGTTGTGTTAGTGGCGGTGACCGCGCAGGGGGCGGCTGAATTTGGTAGTCGTTACCCGCAACTCAAGAGAATTGGCGTTTTTAAGTAGTCAATATACTGCAAATAAAACAATGACAAAAAACAAGCAAACTCACAGTCAAATCTTTTCCACCGCCGAAATTGCTTACCTAGCGATGACGGTCGCTGCGTGCGTAGTAGGAAGAATATTATTTCAATTTATCCCTAATTTTCAACCGATGACGGCCATTTTTTTGATCATCACCATGCAACTGGGCGTCGTGCGCGGGCTACTCGTGAACGTGTTAGCGCTGCTGGTCACTAATATGTACATGGGGATGGGGTCATGGACCATTACACAGATCGCGGCTTTTGGCGTGGTGATTTTACTGGAAGGAATACTGGCGCGTTTTTCTTACTTTCGGCGACATAAGGTCTTGCAGGTGGGTTACAGCGCGGTGGCCGGCTTTCTTTACGGTTGGGTGATCTCGTTTCTTTCGTACCTAATTTTTGGAATGAAAACTTTCTGGCCGTATTATCTGGCGGGAGTTCCTTATGATGCATTGCATGCCCTAGGCAATGGTATTTTTTACCTAGTACTGGAGCCAATTTTGCGGCGGATACTGCAGCGCTTGCGCAGAAAAAAAGGTTAGCGATAATAGTTAAATATATAAAAATGGAACTGGGACAAAAATTCTGCCGCGGTTCCATTTTTTCGTAACTCCTATTTTTTCACCAGTCGCCAACCGCTCAACACCGCGGTAACTAAACACAGCAACAGCGAAATGAAAAAGACTACGTGCATGCCATAAATGAAGATTTCTGGTTGCGCGGGTAAGTAAGTCGTGACGTGCGCCCCCTTAGCGTGACTCATGGCCGTAAACAAAATCGTAGTCGCACTCGAAATGCCGATCACCATCCCCAAGTTACGTGACAGCGAATTGATGCTACCAGCGATTCCCAGGTCTTTTGGGGCAACGGAGCCCATGATCAAGGAGTTGTTAGGAGAACTGAAAACGGCACTGCCTAAGCCCATGACGGCGATACTGCCGATAAAAAGCGCCAGCGAAGAATGAAGGTCGCACAGGAAATAGCCGATCTGACTGATCAGTAGTAGCACCAAACCGATAAAAGTAATTAGTTTAGCACCAATCTTGTCGGAAAGACCGCCGGCAAGTGGCGCGACGAATAGCTGCATGACTGGCAATACCATCAGGATATAGCCGGTTTTATTGGGCGCCAGCTGTAACGCATTTTCGAGGTAAAAAGGTGAAACGACATTAAAGAAAAAGTTAGTGACGAAAATCAGTAACGCACACAAAAGACTGACCGAAAAGTCCGGATTTTTAAAGAGTGTGAATTGTAGCAATGGTGCGACTTGGTGTTGTTCAGTGTAGCCAAACCAGATAAAACCGCAGATGCCGACAAGCAATAGCCCGAGGACTAGCGGTGCGTCAAAACCTAACTGCTGTCCCAAAAAGATCTCGCCAAAAATGCCCAGCATGCCGCAAGCTAGACTGGCAGTTCCTTTTTTATCGAGTGGGGCTTTGGTGAAAGTAATGTCTTTAGGCAAGACGAGCGCGCCGACGATGACAGCAAAGATTCCGACTGGAACGTTTAGCCAAAAAATATAACTCCAAGAAAGGTGCGTTAAAATGACCCCACCGATCCCGGGCCCCGCCAGCGAACCAAGAGCGACAAATGAGCCGATCATGCCCAACGCCTGACCGCGTTGTTTGCTGGGGAAAATTTCGGTGATGATCCCGTTGTTAGTCGACATCGTCATGGAAGCACCAAAAGCTTGTAGTGCGCGGGCACACAGTAAAAATAGCAGGTTGACCCTGATCCCTGAGAGTAGTGAACCGCAGATAAAAAAGAGTGCTCCGAAACGAAAGACTTTGATCTTACCGTAAATGTCGCTGAGTTTGCCAAAAAATAAGATCAAGGTACAAATCACGATCAGGTAAAGTGAAGGCACCCATTCGGCTTGGTTCATCGGAATATGAAGGTCGTGACTAATCACGGGTAAAGCAATGTTAACGATAGTTCCATCCAGCGTGGTCATAAAAGTAAATAGCCCAACGGCGACTAGGATCCACCAGCGACGTTTTTGCACCTGCGGGTCGCTCATATAAGTCAGATTTTGCGTCATAGCTAAACTCCTTAGTTTTTGATTAAATTATACGCTTTAACTAGGTGTTGCCAAGGGTAAGTTGAAATTTTAGTTGTCGTTTTTAGTGGCTTCTTGGACGAGGCCGTCAAAAAAGTGTTTCAACGAAATTTTACCTCCGGATGTTTTCTCTCCTTGCAAATACTGAATTTCGCTGCGGATATTTTTGTATTCATGGACGGTTAAGTAAGGATCATTTTATCTATCTGTCTTTTCTTTCACATTGCTTGCCACTTGGATTAGTATTAATATGGTATTAAAGTGACTCAATTACAGCGCACCCGATGGAGGAAAATATGGTACAAAATATCTTTTTTGATTTAGACGGAACAATCATTGAAAGCGGGCCGGGCATCATGCATTCGTTGAAATACGCGTACCAACAAGCGGGGTTACCCGTGCCCTCGACGGCGACGCTGCAAAAATTTATCGGGCCGCCGATGATAGAAAGTCTGGAAAAGTACAGCCAGATCGACGGTACTAGCGATTTGGCACACAAGATGATCACGGCATTTCAGGATTATTACGGACAAACCGGCTGGCAGGAGATGAATGTTTACCCGCAGTTGACAGAAACGTTGGTTAAATTAAATCAGGCTGGCAAGAAATTGTACGTCACGACGGCTAAGCCAGAAGAGCACGCGCGTAAAATTATTGACTACTTGAAGCTAACGGGCCAGTTTCAGGGGATCTACGGCGCGGATTTTAGTGAAAAAATGGCTAAAAAAGACGTGATCGCGCAGGCGTTAGCTCACGATCAGTTGGCTGCACAAGAAACGGTGATGGTCGGGGACCGCGATACGGACGTGCTCGGTGCAAAAGCTAACCAGATCCCAACGATCGGTGTTTTATACGGCTATGGTAGTCGAGAAGAACTACAGCGAGCTGGTGTGATTGCGTTGATCTCTACCCCGCAAGAATTGCTGGCAGAGGTTGGTTGATGAAACGAGCAAAAAAGAAGTGGCAAAGTGTCATCAAAATTTTGGTGGTGGTAATAGTTGCCATTGTTTTGCTAGCCGATTTTGGTGGCGCTTACTACTTGTTTAAGTATGGTTTTAGTAAAAATGGTTTTAGCGCTCGTAATCAAGCACCAACACTGACGACCGCCGAGCGTTGGGCTAAAAATGCGCCTCAACAAGAGTGGCACCAGACCACTAAGGACCATTTACGGCTTACGGCTCGTTATTATCCGGCGGTAACTAAAACGAAGCAAACGATTTTAGTGGCTCATGGCTATGGTGATAATAGTTTAACGATGGGACCGTATATTAAGATGTTTCACCAAGCTGGCTACAACGTGTTGGCGCCAGACGACCGCGCGGCTGGGCGCAGTCAGGGACAGTATTTAGGTTTTGGCTGGCCGGATCGAATTGACATTCAGGGATGGGTCACCCAGATTTTACGCAAAAATGGTACGCGTACTAAGCTGGGCTTATTTGGCGTCAGCATGGGTGCTTCGACTGTGATGTATTATCTGGGCCTACAAGTGCCACACCAAGTCAAATTTGCGGTCGCTGACTGTGGCTACGCGACGATCAAAGGAGAATTGACCCACCAAATGCAGTCGCTGTTTGGCCTCCCGAGCTTTCCGTTATTACCGACGGCGGCTCTTTACGTGCGGCTTTTTGCCCACTACGATCTGTACGCCGCAGATACCGCGCAAACTTTGCGGCATAACAAGGTGCCGTTATTTATCATTCACGGCACACAGGACCGGTTTGTTCCTACTAAAAATGCTCGTATCAACTATCACAATACTCACGGGCCTAAAAAAATCTGGCTAGTCAAGAAAGCGACTCACGCTGAGTCATATCACCAAAAGCCACACCAATACCAGCAACGCGTTTTACGGTGGGCGCAGCGTTATTTCGCCGCTCAATAGCGTAATGACGGGGCTGATAAAGTTAAAATTGAACGGTTGATGATAGCGCTTTAACTCGCTTTTCTTGACTAATATCGTATTTTTTTGAAATAATGGTCGTGTATATATTTCACAGAAATGGAGGGAATATAGTAATGGACGCAAAAATTAAAGTGCAAGTTAAAGACTTAACTAAGATTTTTGGCAAACAAATTCCCCAAGCTAAACAATTACTAAAGGAAGGCAAATCCAAGGAAGAAATTTTAGCACAGACGGGCTGTACTGTCGGGGTGAATCGCGCTAATTTTGACGTTAAAGACGGTGAATTATTCGTGATCATGGGGCTTTCCGGCAGTGGTAAGTCGACGATCATCCGCATGATCAACCGCTTGATCGACCCGACTAGCGGGACCGTTGAGATCGACGGGCAAAACGTGACGACCATGGACAAAGAACAACTACGGGAGTTACGGCAGCAAAAAATTGGGATGGTGTTTCAAAATTTTGCCCTGTTTCCCCACAAAACGGTGTTACAAAACGCGGCTTACGGGCTGGAGTTGAAAAAAGTGGCCGTTGAAAAACGAGAACAAAAAGCCAAAGAAGCTCTCAAGTTAGTTGGATTAGAAGGTTACGACAACCAGTACCCTAGCCAGCTTTCCGGCGGGATGCAACAGCGGGTCGGTTTGGCCCGGGCGCTGGCTAACGATGCGGAAATTTTACTGATGGACGAGGCATTTTCTGCGTTGGATCCGCTTTATCGTAAGGGAATGCAGGATCTGTTATTAGATATCCAAGAAAAAATGCATAAAACGATCATCTTTATCGGCCATGACTTAAATGAGGCGCTGAAATTAGGTGACCGGATCTTGATCATGAGAAATGGTAATGTCGAACAGATTGGCGAACCCGAGGAGATCCTAACGCACCCGGCTAACGATTACGTGACCCACTTTATCGAAGGAGTGGACCGGACGAAAGTCTTAACTACTAGCACCGTAATGACGAAGGCACACGTGGTCAACATTACGAAAGCCGGGCCGCGAGTGGCCTTGCGCCGGATGCGTGACAATGATATTTCTTCGATTTACGTGGTCGATAACGAAAATCGTTTCGTTGGTTTTGCCGATGCGCACGACGTGGCCCGTTTGATCGCTCACGGGAAACGTAACTTGAAGTCGATTTTAAAAACGGACGTGCCGACTACCAAGCCCGACGTGCCGATTACCGATCTGATCAACGAGATCTCTAAAACACCGATCCCGTTTTGTGTGTTAGATGACGATAATCATTTATTAGGGATCATTTTACGTGGTTCGGTACTGGCCGCTATTTCTGGAGAAGAGGTGACTGAATAATGGGACAAATTCCATTAGCCGACTGGGTCAATCGCGGGGTCGATTGGTTAAGCCAGTTTACGGGCTTTTTTAATAGTATCACTGCTTTTTTCCAGGCGATCATCAACGCTTTTCAGTGGGTGTTTGACCTGTTACCTGCGTGGCTTTTTATTATTTTGATTTTAGCGTTTACCTACTGGCTAAAACGTAATGATAAAAAATGGGGCTTTATGTCCTTTGAATTGCTGGGGTTATTGCTGATCTGGAACTTGGGTTACTGGCGTGACATGACGCAAACGCTGACGTTAGTGATCTCTTCGAGTTTGATCGCAATTATTATTGGCGTGCCGTTGGGAATTTTAATGGCTAAGAGCAAGAAAGCGGCGTTAGTGATCAAACCGCTGCTAGATTTTATGCAGACGTTGCCGGCCTTTGTTTACCTGATCCCCGCAGTTGCATTGTTTGGGATCGGCATGGTCCCCGGGGTGTTAGCTTCGGTGATCTTTGCGATGCCGCCGACAGTGCGTATGACTAATTTAGGGATCAGCCAAGTACCCGTTGATTTGATCGAAGCGGCGGATTCGTTTGGTTCGACCAGCTGGCAAAAATTGGTCAAACTGCAATTACCACTGGCTAAATCAACGATCATGGCAGGGATCAACCAAACGATGATGTTAGCCTTGTCGATGGTCGTAATTGCTTCGATGATCGGTGCTTTGGGTCTGGGGACTCAGGTTTACTTTGCCGTTGGTCGTAATGATGCGGGCTCTGGTTTTACCGCCGGTTTGTCGGTCGTGATCGTCGCTATTATTTTGGACCGGATCACACAGGCCTTCAACAAGGAAAATCATGCTTAAGGGGGCGGTATTTGTGAAACGCAGACTGACCTTGATCTTGAGTTGCATGGCAGTTTTAGGTTTGAGTGTCTTTTTAAGCGGGTGTGGGGTACAGCCTCAGGCGTATAACGCACACGAGCCGCTAGGTAAGCAGCTCAACTATACGATCACCGGTATCGACGCTTCGTCCGGCGAAATGGATAAGGCTAATAAGGTTTTGACAGTTTACGGTTTGAAGCAAGATAAGTGGCAGTTGATGCCTAGTTCAACGGCGGCGATGACCAGTACGCTAAAAAAAGCGCTGAAGTATCATGAGCCGATCGTCGTGACTGCTTACCAACCTCACTGGATGTTTTCCGAGTATTCGTTAAAATGGCTCAAGGATCCGAAGAATGTTTTTGGCAAAAATGAACACGAAGCAACGATCGCGCGTCCGGGTCTGAAAAAAGATAACCCGGGAGCCTACCAGTTCTTGCAGAATTTTCACTGGACGCTAAAGGAAGCTCAGCCGGTGATGATGAGCATTCATAACGGGACTTCGCCACAGCAGGCGGCTCGTAAATTTATCAAAACGCACCCGCAACAAGTACAACAGCTCTTGCAAAACGTGCCGGCGGGACACGGTAAAAAGATCAAGTTGGTTTACATGCCGTATGATTACGAAATCGCGGTCAACAACGTCGTTAAGCAGTTGCTAGAAAAGAAGGGTTATGACCCGACGATCCAACAGCTAGACGTGGAGATCATGTGGCAGGCGATCGTGTCCGATAAGGCGGATGCTTCGGTGACGGCGGAATTACCGGCGACACACGCGGTGTTTGCTAAAAAATACCGGGGTAAGTTTGATCTAGTGCGCACGAACCTGAAGGGTGCACGGGTTGGTTTGGCGGTACCGAAGTACATGAAGAATATTAATTCGATAGAGGATTTAAAATAAGCTGCGAAAAGCGACGCTTAGCAGTCGAGGACTAGCCTAGGTCAGCAATAAGTCGGTTTAGGACTTGTTGTTGACCGTAGCTAGACACAGACTGTTGCCGCTTGGAGCGCAATTAAGATCAAGCTACGGAAGCTGGCGGTTAATCGCTGAGGATTAACCTAGCTGGGAAGTAAAGACGCTTAGCAGTCGTTGTCCTTAGGATCTAGGTTGCTGATTTGTTGAGCGCAATTAAAAAATAAGCTGCGAAACAAGTCGGTTAGCAGTCGCAGACTAAGCGGCATCGAACGCAAATCCTGAATTTGGATTTATTGTTCGAGGGCCTAGACTGCTGGTCTACACAGCGTAATTAGACAAGCTATGGGTTAAAACGTAAGCTGCTACCAGCTGCGTAGCGCGATTCAGATTTTAACCATATAAAAAAAGGTACCTAGGACAAAATGTTTTGTCTCAGGTACCTTTTTTCGTGTTTGCATAAACTACAAAACTAGACTAGCACTTGACTGCTAGCCAGTTTGATTCACGCCTTTTCTCAATTAGGCACGCGCATGCTATTGTCGATCTTGCTGGCGCCCGTTGCGTAATTGAATGCGAGGTTGGGTTGGACGTTATAGATGTAACGATTAAAGTGCATCGAATTATCGTCTGCTTTCGCTTGTACCCACACTCCGCGAGCCATCAGTTCGTTATTGCGAAAAACCGGCGTTACCTGGTAGAGGACACGGTGACCATTTTCCAGTGAAGTGCGCACCATGTCTTCGGTTTCTTGCATCAATTTTTGATTGCTGTACGCGGACTGGGTGAAGAGGTTTTGCGGGTTATTTTCACTACCACTCGCACCAGTTTGTGCCTGACCGTTATTGTTGATGTTAAAACTCAGCGTGTAGGCGATCAGGTGTCCCCGATTTTGCGGGTAAATTCGTTGGCCGCGGATTCTTTTAGGCTGATTATGCCAGCCCGTGGGCTTGAAAGTCTGGGCGTCTCTGCCAGCCGACTTGCCTAAATTGTCCTTAGTTAAGTAAGCTGTCGCGCTACCTACCCGGTTCAATTTATCTAAGGAACTAAAGGAGATATGGCCTGCATTGCGATCGAAGGCGGGCAGGTTATTAGGTTGATCGTTATTTAATACCAAGACGGGGGATTTGCTCGGTTGGTAATTTTTAGCCGCCAAACTGTTAACGTTAGCCGCAACATTACTGCTTTGTTGCGGTGCTTGTGGCTTAGTCGGCTGGTTAATGTGCTTGTGTAACTGGTGTAACATGTGGAGCTTAGCTACGTGATGGTAGTGCGGGTGTGCGATCGCTAACGCATTGACCTGTTGTCCGCCTCCGCCGCCCGCCAACAGTGCACTGGCAAATACCAGCACACACAGTAGCTTTTGCCATAGTTTTTTCATTGCAGACTCCTTAATTTTGCTTGGTATTAGTTAGAGGTTTTTGCTTAGTCAAATTAACGAGAAAGGCAAACAAAATACAGCCGACCGCGATCAAGAAGATGTTGTGTAAGCCATTGTGATAAATGTGGCGCATCAACGGGATCAGTTTAGTCGGTAGCTGGTCGATCGTTTGCGGGTTGATCATTTTGTTGAACATATCCATCGTCAAGTGAGCTTCGCGGTGGTCAGCGATCCCCGCCATCAGTGAGCGGTTCATCACCGTCCCGAAAAATGAGATCCCGATACTTTGTGGAAGCGAGCGGGCTAGCGTGTTAAAAGACGTTGCCATCCCGACGTTTTCCGGCTTAACGGTACTTTGAGAGATGATCGTTCCGCTAGTCATGGTGATCCCAAAGCCAGTACCCAAAAAGGCCGAGACGATCAGGAAAACGTAAAATGGCGTGTTGGTGGGCAAAAATGCGATAACGCCACCGGCGATGATCAAAATCGAAGTACTTAAAGCGAGGATCCATTGCGGCGGGATCTTGCTCAGTAAAATTCCGGCTACAAATGAACCGAAGATCCACATTACGGAGCTGGGCGTGACCGCAAAACCAGCGATTGAAGCCGGCAGTCCTAGTAATCCTTGAGTCCACGACGGGATATAAACGTCAAAGGCCATTAAAAAGATGGCGACCATGGCGGTGCCAAGGTTTTGAATGACAAAAGTCCGGTTTTTAAATAGATCGAGTAGCATCAACGGGTCGGGAGCGTGTTTTTCTCGCCGGATAAATAATGACAAGCTGATCACAGCGACGATGACAATGATTGCTAGCGCTAAGAGCTGAATTTTAGTGGCGCTCAGTAATTCGACGGCAAATAAAATGCAGGCGAGAGTCAGTGACAACCAAATGATGCCCTGAAAGTCGATCTTGCCGTGGCGTTCGTGCTTTTCTTCTTTTAAAAAGAAAAAGATCAGCGTAATTGAGATGATCCCGATCGGCACGTTGATGAAAAAGACCCAGCGCCAACTAAAGTGGTCGACGATCAGTCCGCCCAACAACGGTGCGATCACCGAGGCGATGCCCCACGCAGAGTTGTTGATCCCCATGATCTGTGCGCGTTTGTCCGGCGGATAAATGTCGGCGATGATCGTGTTAGAGATCGGTAAAATAGCGCCGGCACCGATCCCTTGGACGGCGCGCCAAAAAATCAGGATCGGCATGTTAGCCGACAAGCCGCTTAACATCGATCCGCCTAAAAAGATCAGCAATCCCACGATAAAGACGGGTTTACGGCCGATTTGATCGACTAGTTTGCCGTAGATCGGAGTGGCCAGAGTATTAGTTAGTAAAAAAATCGAAAAGACCCAGTTCATCAGCGCGATCCCTTTTAATTCACCGACAATTGTAGGCATTGCGGTCGAGACGATCGTCCCTTCCACCGCACTTAAGAAAGTAGCGATGAAAAGTGCTAACGTGACGAGTCCGGTATTAGTTTTTTGTGAACCCAAAGTAAAAACTCCTATCTAAAAAATTGCTATCAAAGTGTCTAACCAATCTATTATAACAATTTTACCCTGGATTAGCACAGTTATTGCAAGTTACTTGTCCGTAACTTGGCGGTTGATCTGCCACGCTGCGGTCAGATCGTCGCCGTTATATGCGCTGGCGACTCCCCAGTAGTAAAAGACTAACCCGATCACTGCGATCACGATAAAGTCAAACGGGTAGCGGATCAAATTTGCTCCCCCAAATTGCTTAGAGCCGATCGCCGACATCACGGCCATTATTAATAGGTAACAAATCAGCCAGCAGCTTCCCTTGAGTGCGGCTTTGAACTGACCACTGTGATTTTTCCATTCGTAATAAGCGTAAAGCGGCATTCCGGCTAGGATCACCAGCATTACCTGCCAGGTAGTTGGAAATTGTCCCCAGTAAATGGCAAGGCTCAACAAAACAAAGGTTAGCGGTGCCCACCAGTTAAGGTGTTTGAGCGTGATCGGGCGTTTCATTTGCGGCGCCAACCTGCGTAACGCTACCGTTGATGTTGGTCCTGTCAGGTAGGCGATCAGAGTCGAAGTCGCGATCACACTGGCTAACTGCCCCCAGTTAGGAAAGATCGTGACTAGAATAATGCTGACGATCGTGCTGGTTATCATCGCTTTATGGGGCGTATGGTATTTATCATCCAGTTGTGTTAAAAAGGCTGGGAGGTGACGGTTGTACGCCATCGACGACAGCGTGCGGCTAGTGGTAGCGACGAAGGCTACACCCGTGCCAAACGGTGAAACGAAAGCATCGATGTACAAGATGATAGACAGCCACTGCAAGCCTAACAGGATAGCAAGGTCGGCGAAAGGAGAATTGAAGTTGATCCCTTGCCAACCGCTGGCGGCTACCAAATGGTGCGGCATGCTACCGATAAAGGTAAATTGTAATACCGTGTATAGAATGGCACTGATCGTCAGTGACAAAATAATAGCACGGCTCATGTTTTTTTGCGGGTTTTCGATCTCACTGCCCATGTTGATCACGGTTTGAAAGGCATCGTAAGAAAAAATGATCCCCGCGCTGGTAGTTGCCGTGAAAATCGCTGCGGTCCCGTGAGGTAGCCAGTTAGCGGTAGTCAAGGTAAAGTTGCGGGCATCAAAGCCAGAACACAGCAGCAAGATCAGGGTCAAAGTCGGAATGATGATTTTAAACCAGGTGATCGTGTTGGAAAACTTAGTCATGAAATTGACCGAAAAATAGTTGATCAGAGTAAAAATAGTGATAAAAAAATAAACAACTAACAATCCCTGCCACGTGATCTTTTGGTTGCCCATCAGGTGGTGCAATGGCGCGGCCCACTTCCAGGGCCACGAACTGAGGTACTGGACGGCAGCTACGGCTTCGATCGGAATGATAGTTTCTAATGAGACCCAATTAGCCCATGCCGCAATAAAACCGAGCAACGAGCCGTGAGTGTACTGGGCAAAACGGCTCATACCACCGCTTTGGGGAAACATCGTACCCATTTCGGTGTAGATAATAGCGGTGATCCCCATAATGACAGCCCCGATGATCCACGAAAAAATAGCGGCCGGTCCGGCTAAATGCGCCCCTTGACCGGCACCAAACAGCCACCCGGACCCGACGATCGATCCTAGGGACAGTAAGGTAAGTGAGGTCAGGCCAATTTTGTGCGATTTAATAGTGAAACCCTCCTTATCAGTTACCATCCTAATTTTGACTGGCAAAATTAAAAAGTCAAGTAAATTTATTCATTTGTTGTTCATCACTGAAATTAAATTTTAAATGAAACCGTTAATCATCGGTAGTTGTGTCCACTTGTTGTGCTACCAGTTTTTGTGCTAATTCTTGTGCCTGATCCAGTAAGATCTGGTTACCGTTGAGGCGTGAAAAGGCCATCGAATCGTTGAGCAAAATTAAAATATCTTGTGGATTGCCGTGTAGCTGCAGTTCATTTAGTGCCCGCCGGTACAAAATTTTAGCGATGTAATAGGTTAGGTGATTTTGGGCACAGACATCGTAACCGTAATCTAACAGCGAATTGCTGACGGAATAATCGCCGATCTCGCCGAAGTAATCGGCGGTGTGAAAGACCATGTTAAGGACGCGCCAGATACTTTTATTGTCACTGAGCGTCACTTGTTGTAACTGGGAGAGTACTTTTTGGAAAAAATACTCGGCCTTGTCGTGTTCACTACGCTGATGATAAACGATCCCGTTGCCAGTATAGGCGAGCAAAGAGAAGATCGTTTGGTGTTTATTGTCCAGTTCACTCAGTATTAAATTAAAGTAATAAAGCGGGTCTTCGGTGGCATCGTGACTTAAAGTTAAGGTGTAGCCTTGAATAAAACAAAATTGCATCTTTTGTTTCCGTTCTAGTTGGGAAAAATCGAGTTGCGTGAGGTCTTTTTGAGCTTCTTGGTACTCACTAGTGATGATTTTAAATTCGGCTTGATCTAAGAGTTTGTCGGTTTCAGACCTAGCGGTAACATTAGTCGGAAAAACTTCGTCTAAACTCAAGTCTAGGCGTGTGCAAAGTTTGGTCAGGACGCGGATCGCTGGGATCTTGCCGGAATGTTCAAATTTACTGATAGTTGCTTGGGTACAAATCCCGCGACATAGCTCGGCTTGCGAGAGTCCGAGCTTTTTACGAGTACGGATGAATTTATCAATGTTGATATTGATGGTAACGACCTTCTTTAACTCAATTTTTAAGTAAGCAGTGCTAAATTTTAATTCCTACTGCCAAGGTTACCACACTTTGACTAGGAGTTAGAGTGCAGTTTAGTAAAAATCCTAATATTTTTACTACGAACTAGCGTTTATACTGAACATGATCAAGTTAAAGGGGTTTTTAAATGAAGAAAACAGACTTAATTCAAGATTTAATAACACGAGCAAATAGACACGCAGAACCACACTGGCTAGTAGAACAGCGCCAACAAGCACTAACTCAACTACTAACTACGTCTGACCAGTTACCGGCTAACGCGCAGCTAGTTTTTACCAAGCAGCGCCCCAGCCGAATTGACGTTACGCTAACGGCGCCAGTCGGTAGCTTGCAAGTCGACGACCTCACAATAGCGGTCAACTTGCCCGACGAGTTGTACGATCAAGGCGTGATTCTGGCCGACATTTTTACGGCGCTGCGCGAACACCCAAACTTAGTGACGCGTTACCTGATGAAAAATGCGCCGGCATCGGCTTTTCATAGCGCCTTTTTTAACGCGGGCCTATTTTTATACGTGCCGCGTAACGTGCAAGTTGCACAGTCGGTGCGACTCAATATCAAGTGTAGCGGGGAATTGCCCGTCAATTTTCATACGTTAATAGTGGTGGAGCGCGGCAGCAGTTTGAACGTTGAACAAGAGATCGTGGGAAATCCAG
Organism: Ligilactobacillus sp. ESL1201; assembly: GCF_058503265.1. Taxonomy (NCBI): domain Bacteria; kingdom Bacillati; phylum Bacillota; class Bacilli; order Lactobacillales; family Lactobacillaceae; genus Ligilactobacillus; species Ligilactobacillus sp. ESL1201. Next base: position 131,262 of record NZ_CP196362.1, read on the forward strand.
GTACGCAAAAAGCTACGAGTTTTGACCAAGTCGTCGAATTAGTGGCTAAGTCGAACAGTCAAGTCGATTTTACTACTATTAATACTTTAGCTGAAAACAGCCAAGTCAAAATGATAGAACAAGTCGGGTTGCAGCAAAATGCTAGTTTAAATTGGCAGGTAGCTTCGTTAAATCAGGGAACGGAAAATACCACGTTGAACTTAAACGTCGCGGGCGCCCACAGCCAAGCACAGTTAAAAATACTGGCGCTGGGGCTGACGAAGCGTCGAAAAGAAATTACCGTGCAATTGGCAGGTAAGCAAAAAGATGTGCAGCCCCAAGTATTACGACGAGTCCTTGCGGCTGAGCACGCGCAGATCAAGCTCAGTGGCGCGCAACAGTTGGATTTACCACATGATCGGGCGGCAGTGCAACAGATTTTAGGAACGGATTTTGCTTATACAAAAGGAAAATTAACGAGAATCATGGAAAAATACGAGGAGGATCACTTATGAAAAAAAGCAGATGGCAGTTATTGATAGCGGTGGTAGCTTTTGTGACTATCGTTTTGGTTGGCGGTACCACTAGGGCTGACGCTAGGGTAGTGACCGATATGAGCGGGCAAAAAGTGGAGTTGCCCCAACACGTTGACCGGGTAGCCGACCTTTGGCACGCCAATAATCAGGTCGTTTTGTTGTTGGGAGGCCAAAAAAAGTTGGTGGCAACTACCGACATGATCAAAAATTCTTTTTGGTTTAACCAAGTCGACCCCGCGATCAAAAACGTAACTGCTCCTTTCGGTGGGGAACAGGACTTGCAAGTAGAAACGTTGTTGCAACAAAAACCGGACGTGGTGATCTCTGCTGATCCCAGTCAAGTCGCCGAAGTTAAAAATGCCGGTCTGCCCGTCGTTAACGCGATGTACCAAGACTTTTCCGGCCTGACGCGCTCGGTGAAGCTGACTGCTCAGGTGTTAGGCGGCAAGGCTCCTGCGATCAGCCGCCAGTACGTGAAAGAACTGAACGGCAATATCAACTTAGTTCATAAAAGGGTTGGTGCTCAAAAAAAGAAGCCTAAGGTACTGCACATCGTAGACTCGACGAATTTAAACAAGGTAGATGGAACACATTCGATCATTGATGAATGGATCAAAAACGCGGGCGGTAAGAATGCGATTCGCCAAAAGGGTAATATGATCACCGTTGCAACTGAAAGTATTTTGCATTCAGATCCCGACGTCATCATTGTCGGCAAAACGACCAGCAAAAAAGCCCTAGCGCAGTTAAAAAAGACGCCGGGCCTGAAGAATTTACGGGCGGTCAAACAGGGTAAAGTCTACGGCAATCCCGAAGGAACGTTTCCGTGGGATCGTTACAGTACAGAAGAGGCCTTGCAGGTACTATGGGCGGCTAAATTACTACATCCGCAACAATTTAAGGACTTAAATATGACAACTAAGGTGCAGAGATTTTATCAACGCTACTATCACTATCATTTAAGTACCAAAGAAGCTAAACAGATCTTAACGAATCAGCGTTAAGTAGCAGCGATGCAGTATAAGTGCTGGTTTAGTGAGACCAGTTTTACCGGACAGTTGTAAGTTGCCTGCAGGTTGTGTGCGGTCAATAAGCTGGCGGTAGGTCCGACGGTCAAGTGACCAGCGGTATCAAATAAACCAGTTTTTTGGTTAATAATAAGGGCGTGATTGGGGTCATGAGTAGTGAAAATGATCCCAATCTTTTTTTGTGCCAGTTGTTGTAACAGTTTGATGACTTGGGCCTGCCTGCCAAAGTCGAGGGCGGAAGTTGGTTCATCCATCACTAAAATAGCGGGCTGCTGGACTAGTGCCTTAGCGATATTGACCAGTTGCAGTTGGCCGATACTCAAGGTGTTGAGTACTCGTTCGCGCAGAAAAGTTAAATTTAAGCGGGCTAATTGTTGTTCGGCCAATTGGTAGTCGCTTTTATGCGGGACAGCAGCCAGGTTTGTTAAGTAGGGTGTGCGCCCGGTGACGACGTAATCTAGGACGCTTAACGTAGAATCACTGTGGATATTTTGTGGGACGTAGGCCAGTAGACGCGCACGTTGTTGGTAATTTAGGTGCGCGAGGTCCTGGCCGCAAACGAAAATGTTGCCGCTGTGCGGGCGTAAAAGTCCTAACAAACAGGAGATCAACGTCGATTTACCGCAGCCGTTGGGCCCAAGGATGGTCAAGATTTCTCCGGCCTGGAGGTCAAAAGAAAGTGCGCTAAAGACATCCAGACAGTGGCGGTAATGAAAACTAAGGTCTGTGACGCTTAAAATTTCAGTCATTGGATTTCGCTCCTCGAATCAATAGGTAGATAAAAATCGGGGCACCGACAAAACCGGTGATGATGGTCAACGGAATTTCTGCATTGGAGATACTGCGCGCTAAGGTGTCCGCAAAGATTAAAAAAATTGCTCCGGTCAGGCCGCTGAGTGGCAGTGAATAACGGGTGTTTGCGCCTACGAGTAAGCGGGCGATGTGGGGGATCACCAGTCCTACCCAACTGATCGTGCCACTCAAACAAACGGTCGCACTGGTTAGGATGGTCGCACAGATGATAAGCAATAAGCGTTCCCAGTAAACGTTGACTCCCTGGGACTGAGCATGATTTAACGATAATAAGGTCAAACGCCAGCGTAATAATAACAGCATCAGCAAAGAAACGCCGATCAGCGGCAGTACGACGGTTAAGTTAGTAGGTGTGACTTTGGCTAAGCTTCCTAACTGCCAGTAAACGATACTTTGGAGTTGGGATTCAGGGTCCGCGACGTATTTAAGCAAACCCAAGATGGCCTGCATTAAGCCACTGACTACGATGCCGGACAAGACGAGGTTGAGATTGGTGGACTTGTGCATCAGCTGCGGGATCGCTAGCGTTAAACCCACGGCCGCTAAGCCGCACAAAAAAGCGGCGATTTGGATCCAGTAAGTGGCTAGTCCTAATAGGATCGCTAAAGAAGCACCGATCGCCGCACCGTTTGAAACGCCTAGTAAGTCAGGGGAAACCAACGGATTTTGAAAAATGCTCTGGTAGGTCAACCCGGCGACACCTAATGCGCACCCGGTGACGGCAGCCGCACAGGTGCGGGGCAAACGCAGGTCTAAAATAATGTGGCGTTCAAGCGGGTGACTGTTGGGAGTAATGAAGAAAGTAAGTAGCGTGGTCCCGGGGATGTGGTAGCGTCCGGACAATAGCGAAATTATCAGTAGTAGTAATAATAAGATCGTCATTAAGCTAAAAGTTAGCGTAATTTTTAGTCGTGTTTTGTTAGCCATACGTGTCTAAGTACCTCCGTGCTTATTAGATTAAGTGTATCTTTTTTGTTCTGACCGGATTATTAGGGAAATGACTAATTTTATTCAAATTCTATCGTTGTTAGGATAAAAACGAAGGGAGGCAGACATGTTAGACATCAAGATCTCCAAGGAGCCGTTGGACATCGCCGCTCTTTACGCTAAATTAAAGGCTCCGCAGGTGGGCGGCATCGTGACTTTTGTGGGGACAGTCCGACAGTGGAGTGGCCCCATCGAAACTAAAACGATCGAATACAGTGCTTATCAACCAATGGCACTCGAACAGTTAAAGCGTTTAGCGTTACCGATCAGTGATAAGGGTGCGCGCATTGTGATTGCCCATCGCGTTGGTTTATTGCAGCTGACCGATGAGGCCGTGTTTATCGGCGTAGCTACTCCGCACCGCAAGGAAGCTTTTCAATGGTGTCAGTATTTGATCGATAATTTAAAACAACAAGTACCGATTTGGAAAAAAGAATTTGATACGGACAAGGTTAGGTGGGGAAATGGTGATCAAAGTTAAACTTTTTGCCAATTTACAAGAACAATTCGGCAGTGAGCTTGCGCTAGAGAGCACGGCGGCACTGACTATCAAAGAATTAAAGCAGTTATTAATTAAACAATGGCCCGCACTAGCAGACCAATTACTGCAAGTCAGCATCGCCGTCAACCGTAAATTTGTCAACGATGAATCTATCATAGTTAGTGCTGCTGACGAAGTTGCCTTGATCCCGCCGGTCAGTGGGGGCTAAAGATGGAAAGACTATTTGATCAGTACGACCGGCTACACGATTATGTGCGGATCTCGGTGACGGACCGCTGTAATTTACGCTGTGTTTATTGTATGCCCGAGGAAGGGTTACCGTTTTTACCCACCGAAAAAGTGTTGACGCGTGCTGAAATTACCACGTTGGTCAGAAATTTTGCTGCCTTAGGAGTTTCTAAGGTGCGGATCACGGGCGGCGAACCGTTAGCCCGCACGGATATTGTGGAAATCATCGCCGACATCGCGCAGATCCCTGGGATCACAGACATTGCGGCGACGACCAACGGTTTATATTTAAAGAAAAAGGCAGTCGCACTCAAACAAGCGGGACTGAATCGGTTAAATATTAGCTTAGATACCTTTGTTCCCGAAAAATACCACCAGATCACCCGGGGTGGGCATTTAGAGCAGCTGTTGGCCGGAATCGAAGCTGCCGCTCAGGCTGGATTTGACAACATCAAGATCAACACGGTGTTGATGAAGGGACAAAATGACGATGAGATCTGGGATTTTCTACGTTACACTAAAGACCATCACGTTAACATTCGGTTTATTGAATACATGCCGATCGGTAACGCCAAACGGACGTGGCAGCGCGGCTATGTCAGTTTAGAAGAGGTATTAGCGACTTGTCAGCAACATGGTTTGAGTTATCATCCTTACGTGTTGCCGGGAAATGGCCCCGCGGATAATTATCAGATCGCGGGTTTTGAGGGTAGTTTTGGGTTGATCCACCCGATCAGCAAGAGATTTTGCACGCAGTGTAACAGGCTGCGGATCACGGCGGATGGTTACATTAAAGCTTGTTTGTATTGGAACGAAGAAATTTATATTAGAGACGTACTCGACGACCAAAAACAGTTTAGGAAATTGATTCAGCGGGCGTTAAACAATAAGCCGTTAAATCATGAAATGGCATTAGCGCAACCTGAAAGGATCATCGAGCAAGCGCCGACGTGGCGTCATATGAGTCAAATTGGGGGATAAAATTATGCAAAAAAAGCAGCAAAGAAGTGCATACATTGCACTGACTTTCGCTACGGTAGCGATGATCGTTTGTTTTATGTCATGGTCTAACTTGGCACCACTAGCTAGTCAGTTGACTACGATGTTTCATTTATCCGTAGTTCAAAGAACGTTACTGATCGCAACACCCGTGTTGTTCGGTTCGATCTTACGGATCCCAATGGGAATTTTAAGCGATAAGTATGGTGGCAAAAAAGTTTACCTATGTTTAATGGCCTTTACGTTGATCCCGTTGTTTGCGATCACGAAAGTTCATAGTTTTGGTATGTTGTTAGTCGCTGCATTGTTCGTCGGGATGGCCGGAACTTCGTTTGCAGTCGGAGTTTCGTATGCATCTGCGTGGTTTCCGCCCGAAAAACAGGGACTAGCATTGGGAATCGTCGGTATGGGTAACATCGGAAATGCTGTTGCGGCCTTGACGTTGCCGTCTATCTCACAGTCGTACGGTTTTAGTGCAGTTTATTACACGTTGATGGCTATCACGGTTATTTTAGCGGTGTTATTTGCTATTTTTGCCCAGGAAATGCCCGTGGATAAAAATAAAACCATCGCTTCGGCACTTAAAGTTACTAAAGAAAGCAGTACGTGGTACCTGTCTTTGTTTTATTTCTTAACTTTCGGACTGTTTGTTTCGTTCACTAACCTATTACCGACTTTCTTAGAAACGCTTTTTGACCAGTCACCAATAGTGGCTGGGTTATATTCCGCACTATTTGCGGCGTTATGTACTATTGTGCGCCCAATCGGTGGGGCATTAGCGGATCACAAACGACCGCTGGCGATGCTCCAGTGGATCTTTATTGCCATTACTGTTTTGGCCCTATTTATCATGGTCGTTTACCGTTCGATGCCGTTATTTGTCCTCGGGATCATTGTATTAGGACTCTTCGCGGGTTTAGGCAACGGGATCATCTTTAAAATGGTGCCATACGTTTCCAGTGAAAGCACGGGCGCTGTCACGGGATTTGTTGGTGCGGTCGGCGGCTTAGGCGGCTTTTTCCCACCGTTAGTACTCGGCTGGGTCTATAATCTGACAGGGAGTTATCGCAGTGGTATTTTTTGTTTAGCATTATTCGGCTTGATCTGCTGGTTTGCACTGTGGCGGCATTTTGTCCGCGGCGGTGTTCATATCGTCAAATAATAAAGGAGTGCACGTTAAGTGTTAACAGATAATACGGGGGAGGAATTTTCTCCCATCGAAAATGAAGTGATGACGGCCCTAGAAGACGTGATCGACCCCGAATTGGGGATCGATTTGGTTAATCTCGGCTTGATCTATGACGTGCACGTTGATCAAGGTCACTGCGTAGTAACGATGACCTTAACGACGATGGGTTGTCCGTTAGGCGACTTGTTGGCTAGGCAAATTTTGCAGGCTGTCACGTCGGTAGTAGGGGTTAATGATTGTGATATCGATTTAGTTTGGGAACCGGCCTGGGACATGAGTAAGATGAGTCGCTTTGCTAAGGTAGCGTTGGGGATCCACGGATGATAGGCGGCTGCCAGCTGGAGCGCAATTAAACAGGCTAAGAAACACCAAACAAGTAGTTATTAAAAAACAAGTGCTGATGACGAAAAATCAGCACTTGTTTTTGGCATATATTGAAAGAAAACTTAGCTTAAAAAAATTCATTCTAATAATTCCCAGACCTACTAATAAATTCGAATAATCCTAATTGATCTTTTTTAGTTAATTTTCCTAATGGTGGGCGCGCAAATACTTGATTTTTTGCTAAACGATATACTTTGTGAGTATCAACGTATGATTTTTTTAATAAGCCAGCAGCTTGCCATTCACTGATTGGGTAATACAATTTTTTTATTTGGGCAGATTTTTTTGTGTACTGGCTGGTGATTTTGAAAACTATAACTCGTGTTTCCGTAACTTGAACCACCAACGCAGGGCGTCTTTTATACTTGTTTTGTTCATCGAATGGCACATTAGCCAGATAAATTTCCAGAGGCTGCATTTATCCGTTGACCATCCAATCGTGAAAATCAGGAGATTTTTGTGGGTCATAGTGTCCGTTTTGGTCAAGCTCAACATCTTCCATTGGTAATTTAGTAATTAAGTTAGACCAGTCCTGTGCAGTCGGTACTTTTTTGATCGTTATTTGATTATTGTGAACTGCAAAAGAAACTTCGCTTCCCTTCTTTAAGCCTAAAGCTTCCCTAATTGTTTCCGGGATCACGATTTGTCCTTTTTGTGATACGTATCCTGTCAGTGTTTTCATTCGATCCCCTCCCAAGTAAATCGGTTTACATTCAGTGTATTGTAATATGAAGTTAAATTCAAATAAAAGCTGCTATACACCAGTTATTGTTAATCCTTTGTGATCGTTATGTTGCTACTTGCCAGTAGTTGTTCGACCGTGGGCGTGAAGACGGTATTGAAATAAGCGTCGCTAGCAAAAGTATCTTGACTGAGGCTATTTTTAAATTGTTCAAATGCTCGCAGACGCATTTGTTCGACCCAGTCGTTTTGCTGTTCAAATAAGGGCCGGGTTTTGGTATCGGACTGTAAAATAGTAATGAAATAAAAGAAGAGGTGGTAAAAAGTATTGTCTAAGACCCAAAAGAAAGTTCGTTGCTTGATCTTATTGGTGGTGATCTGTTCCAGCGTTTGTTGTTGGAGTACTTCATTTTTCACGAAAGCCGCGCTGCTGAGGAGCAGATTTTCACAAGTTGTGAGGTGTGCCAGGTACGTGGCAAATTGCGGGAGTTGTGCGGTTGTTAACGCGCGCCCGCTTTTTTGTTGCACTTGTTTCGGCGTTAATTGTTGCAGCATTGTTAGTAATTGCTGCTTTTGGTGGTGTGCTTCTTGACTGAGTGCTTGTTCTACTTGAGTTAAAAATTGCTCGTTTTGTTGTAAGCAGTGTTTCACAGTTTGAGTAATGGCGCTGAAATCATGAGTGGCAAAAAATTCTTGTGTTGAGCCGACGACGAAGTAGCGGTCACTATTTTTTTGCTGGTGGGAAATAAACTGAATCACTAAAGCAGTATCCGTTTCTGTGAGCTGTGCTAGTTGTTTTCCTTGTTGCCGTTGCAGTACGGCCGTGGCGTTTTTAGGCAGTAAGTCAGTGCTTAGTAGTGTGATCTCGCTGTCCGTTGCCATGACCTGCAAAGAAAAAGGCACTGGGCTGTGGTGGTTAATAACCAGTGCGCTCAGTGTTTCTTGCACTTCTTGCAGAGTTTGCTCGTCGTTTTGGGGCACGGCGTAGAAACTGGAAGTATAAATTTGCGGGTGCTCGTTAGTTGGCATGCAATTACTCATCCTTTGTTTGTTGTAATTCTTGTAGTTTTTGCTGGCCTGTTGGTGTTAAACTGGCCTGACTCAGGTCAAAACTGGCAAGGTGTGTGGCACCTTTTTCCGTGAGTTGTGCGTTGAGCAGGTAGTTGTTGGCGAGCGCTTGTTTAACGGTGATGAACAACAGCGAATTTGGATTGATTTGGCGGCCTGTAGTGAATTTGTGGGCGGCAACATCACTTAAAATTCCCCGTAGTTCTTCTGTTGGTGTCACGTTTTTATTCATTATATTTCCTCCCGCTGTCATTAAAAATCGATCAAATGGTGGTGGACAGCGTAACGCACCAGTTGTGGGCGCGAAGTGAGGTGTAACTTACGCATGATATTAGCCTTATGAGCTTCTACGGTTTTGGTCGAAATGAAAAGTTTAGCCGCAATTTCCTTGTTGGAATATCCGATTGCCACTAACGGGATGACTTCTTTTTCGCGTTTGGAAAGATCTTTGTAACTACAAAGATTAGCATCCATTTTAGTGTCTTTGAGGTCTTTTTGTGACAATTGGATATTGCAGTCGACGTATTCTTGATTGTTAGCTAACGATTTGACCGCCGCTATTAGCTGTTCGTCAGGAGAACTTTTCAACACGTAGCCCATTGCGCCGTTATGTAGGGCCTGGTTGATGTATTCTTGTTGTTCGTGCATGGACAGGATCAAAATGCGGACTTGCGGGAAATTTTCGTGGATCCTTTTGGTTGTGATCAGGCCGTTTTCTCCCGGCGGCATGTTAAGGTCTAAGATCAAAATATGAATGTCACCCTGCTCGACGCGCAAATAAGTTTCGGTCCCGTTAGTCGCCTGTCCGGCTACGGTAAAGTTAGGAAGATTTTCAATGATGTAAGCTAAACCGGACCGCACGATCGCGTGGTCATCGGCAATTAAAACTCGGTACATATTGTTATTCCCCCAGTGCTTGTTGTTCCGGAAACTTAGTGATCACGGTAGTACCACTGTCTTGATGAGAGTTGATTTCAAAGTAACCGTTCAGCATTTTGACGCGTTCGTTCATGTTCATTAATCCCAATGACTTACCGTTAAAATGCTGTTTTTGTGGGTCGAAGCCCTGGCCGTCGTCGATCACTTCTAAGGTAACGTAATGGCAGTGTTCGACTAATAGCAAGTTGATCTCACTGGCATTAGCGTGTTTCAGTGCGTTATTGATAGCTTCTTGAGCGATACGATACAAAACGATCTTGACGTCGGGGGTCAGGTGTGTAGTATCAGCCCGGTTGGTGACCGTGATCGGAATCCCCGAAGTTGACTGTAACCTTCGAGCCAGCACGTTTAACGCGGCAGGTAAACCAATGTTGTCTAGGACAGAAGGCCTAATATCTAAGGCCAATTCCTTGGTTTCTGCTAAAGTGGCGTTGATCTCGTTTTCAATGTCAACGAGTGTCTGTTTGACGGTGGGGGTTACCATTTTTTGGATCCGACGTAATCCCATTAGCGCGGAGTACAGTTTTTGGGCAATACTGTCGTGTAAGTTTTGTGAAATTTTTTTGCGCTCCTCTTCGTGGGCGCGGTTAACGTATTGATTCAGCTGCTTTTGGCGTGAGAGTTCATTCATGCGCTCGATGGTATCCCGACTTTTCAGGGTTAGTGAGAAAATTTTTTCCGTGGGATCCAAGAGGTTGAACACCAAAAAAAACTTCAACGGATGAGCAAATTCAGTACCTAATGTAATGGGAACTGAGATCTCGTGCATCTGTTCTTTGATGGCACAATTAAAGCAACTGTCACTTTGAGAGAAACGTTCTTGAATATTGGTGTCTACTAGTTGGACTAGGTAGTCGGGATCGAGTTTTAATTGGGTCAAAAGATCAGCAGCCCGGTCATTACAGTATAACAAATCGGCATCATTAAAAATAAAAATGGCGTCTGCGGCAAGTTTTAGATATTGACGTAGCCAACTAATTGCTACCTCCATTGGGTTTACCCCCATAATTAGATTGAAATATTATCACAAGACTAAGCAAAAAGTGAGTATTGTGTTAAAAAATATTTAGCATATCGATATGTTCGCCATTAATAATAACATTAATTCTAATATTTTAAATCTTTAAATTACAAAAGTAAATATTATAAATAAAAAAATATTCTATAATGGAATATCTAGGGAAAGGTCCACAAATTTTTGGTAGTGCAGGCGTAGTTCTTTAGTACCTTGGAGTTGGGCATCGATTTTTTCTAGGTGATGGTCTTTTTCTAACGAACGCATCTCGCTACTGACCTGGCTAAATTCATTTTCTAGTAGCGTTTGTTTGATAGTCAGGCTTTCTAAGGCGAGTGCCAGCAACCGTTGAAAATCTTTGGGGGCCATCGTTTCTTTTGTGAGCATGCAGGGAGTTCCTTTCTGTTGGTTGGTAGTTTTGTAAGGGCGCTGCCTAACTAGGTCGATCCTCGGCGACTAATCGTCAGCTTACGCAGCTTGATCTTAATTGTGCTGCGCAAAGCAACAGTCTGTGTCTAGCTACGTCTGACAACAAGTCCCAATCGCCTTATCGCCAGCCTAGGCTAGTACTCGACTGTTAATCGCTTTGCTCCGCAGCTTGATAATTAGTATTTTCAAATTCCTTTTCGCTCGCGAAGTAAAATGGTGCGCACCCTAATTTGTCCTTGATAAAATCTTGCAGGCGTAAGTTTCCTAACCTTAAGTATTCTGTCACAGTGCGCGCCTCAACTCTGAAATGACAAACTGCCGGGTGTTCGTGTCGCGGCGTCACCGCAAAACTATTCACGTGTTCGGCCAGCCGTTGCAATGAACTAAATGTCACGTTGGGGTAGTCGACGGCGAGCATCAAGTAGTCTTGTTGCTGGCTAAATTGCTGGACAACGGCGTTGATCCCCGCTAATGGTCCTAAAGCCACGAAAGGTGGTTGGTCAAGGACTAATAAGACGTGTTTTTTCGCGGCAAATTGTTGTTGCAGTGATTGGAAATTTTGCGGATTGGCACTAACGACTACTTGCTGACACAAACAAAGCAATTTGTTGACTGCTAACGCGACGTTATTGGGCGTTGAACTGTTTTTATGATACAAGGCTTTGTCTTGGTGAAAACGGGTCGAGTTGCCGCCGGCTAGTACGATTCCGATCATCGTTACTCTCCTTTAGTGCTGGAATTTTTTTGGTAGTTAAAGTCGCCACTTTTACCCCCACTTTTGTGGACGAGGTGAACGTGGTTGATCTCCATCGCCCGATCGATCGCCTTACACATGTCGTAAATAGTTAGCAGTGCGATCTGCACGGCGTTGAGCGCTTCGATCTCCACGCCAGTCACGTGTTTAGCTTTTACCGTGGCCGTAACGTTGATGGTATTGTGGCCGTTGTCCGTAAAATTCAGGTCGACGCCAGTCAAGGGAATGATGTGACACATCGGGATCAAACTGCTAGTTTGTTTAGCACCCATGATCCCGGCAATCTGCGCGGTTTGTAAGACATCGCCTTTTTTCATTTTACCTGCGTGGATCTGTTGGAGCGTTGCTGGCAACATGGTGATCGCACCACATGCGCTGGCGGTGCGCACAGTAACTGCTTTGGCCGAAACGTCGACCATTCGTGGTCGTTGCTGGTGGTTAAAATGGGTAAATTCTGTGCTCATTGGTGTCCTTCCTTTAAATAATTAGATTCAAACCAGCTGGTGATCGCCGACAGTCCGATCAGTTTAGCAGCGGGATGTGCGGTCAAACTAGCCGTCGTAAGTACGTTGTTGACGTGTGCGAGATCTGTCAGGCGGTCGTTTGGTCTTAACAAAACGATTTTGGGATAATTTTTTTGCTTACAGCCTTCCACTAAAACGAATTGTGTGTTTAGTTGTGCAATAGTTTGAGTTAATGAAGAACTGACGGGTGGTAATTGGTGGTAAAAAAGTCCGTGTGGCGACATTAGAACTACTTTTTGTGCGCCTTCTTGACTAAAACTAGCGGTGTCGCTTCCGACCAAGTCCATGGTCGCTTGGTGAACGTCGTGTTTGATGACGCTGACCGTTTGCTGGTGTTGCACTAACAGTTGAAGCCAAGCGTTGATGACTGTCGTCTTACCGCTTTTTTTAAAACCGACTACTTGTAAGGTAACAGCCATGTCATTACCTCGGAATTTTCCGTGAGCGGTTCTGTACTGTGAGGGATCTTAAATAAACAGGTGGTAGACTGTAAATTTTTCAACGCCCCAGACTGATCCGGTCCGTTGGGATAAACGTAATAGCGCCCTTGTTTGTAAGAGCAGGTTCCGCGCAAAATGCGATCGAAATTATTGATCTTGCGATACGGTGCTCCGAGGATGGCATTTAGTTTGCGCAGGTGGGAATTTTGACCGCAAAAACGGCGTAATAAGGGCTCGACATAGAGGTAAAAACCGGTAAAACAAGCGCCGGGATTCCCCGAGAGTGCCATGATAATGGTGTCTTGGTAGATAAACGCCGTCGTTACACTACCAGGCCGCATTTTGATCTTGTTAAATAGTAATTGCTGCGAGTCGCGCGCTAGGTCACCGACAAAATCATAATCGCCGACAGACACGCCGCCATCGGTGATCACGATGTCACTTAAGGTCAAGGCTTCTTGCAAGGTAGTTTTGAGCAGCTGGTCATTATCTTGGAGCTGCTTTTCGTAGACAATCTGACCGCCATTTTCTAATACGAGGTGGTGCAACAAAACCGCGTTACTGTTAAAAATTTTACCGGCAACGAGTTTTTCTTGGGGCGCGAGCAGTTCGGAGCCGGTCGTGATCAAGGCGACTTTTGGTTGGCAAAAGACGGTAACTTTTTGGATCCCAAAATTGGTCAACATGGCGATCCCGCCAGCATTTAACTGAGTTTTAGCCGGTAATAAAACCTCACCTTGACGCATTTCTGAGCCAATCTCTGAGATATTAGTATTTTTATTGCCGGCTAAGATCGTGATCGTGTCTGCTGTCAGCTGTTTAGTTTGTTCGAGTTTGATAACTTTGGTGGCGCCGCGGGGAACAAATGCTCCTGTCATGATCCGCACGGCCTGACCTAAAGCAACTTCATCGCTGAAAGTAGAGCCGGCGGGAATGTTGCCGATCACCGTAAAAGTTGCGGGGTAAGATTGGTCGTGACTTTCTTTGATCGCGTACCCGTCATAGCCTGACCTGCGAAAATGTGGGTAGTCGAAGGGAACGGTGATATCGGCTGCTAAGACGCGCCCGTGGGCCTGACTTAGCGGCAGCGTTTCCTGTTTAGTAGTGATACTGAGTTGAGCTAGTTTATCCTGTGCACTAGCAATCGTGATTTCATTTCTTTTAGTTAGCATGTGATGTTTGTTTATTCCTTTCGTAAAGTAAGTGCTCGTATTCGGGGACGATCAGCTCGCTAAAAGCTAACTGACACGCGGCAGTCGCTCCGGGCAAACAGTAGCACAACTGGTTGCGGTAATTGAACCCAGCCACGGCCTTCGACGCTAGCGCGTGGGTCCCAACCTGTGCCAACGATAAACTGCGAAAAGCTTCGCCGAATCCCGGCAGAATTTCCGGCAGTAGTGGAGTCAGTGCGGCAATCGTCACGTCGCGTAACGAGATCCCGGTCCCACCGTTGGTGATGATCAGGTCCGGGGCTTGTTGTTCTAACACCAAAAAGGCGCTTTGAATATCGACGACATCGTCTTTAACGAGCTTACGGGCACAGACGGTGACGAGTTTGTCTGCTAAGGCTTTTGTTAGGTAGTTACCGGACTCGTCGTTATCTAAATGACGGGTATCGCTAATGGTCAAGATCGCCGCTGTTGTCATTTTGTTCACCTCATAAAGTGGTTTGTAGTTGTTGTAAAAATGCTTGCGTACTTTGCATGTCGGCGAAGTTGTAAAACAGTAATTTGCCGTTGCTAAAAATACTGACTGCACGTTCGTTGAACTGAAAATGAATAAACTGTGAGTTGCCCTGATAGGCAATTTTTTGGGCAGTTAACTTTTGGATCAGCGGGCGCAAGCAGACTTTTTTGCCTAAAGAAACCGTATAAACACCGCTACCACATAATTTCTGCAAGCCGACTGCTGGTTGCTTAGGTGGCTGTAGTCGGTGACAAAACGGACAGTTGGGATTTTTAGTGACGCTAAAGGTATTCTGTTGTAACTGCCAGTTGTTGACGGTCAGTAGCTGCGAAAAATCGATTTCCGTGGGAGCTACTAAATAATGGAGCGCCAGTGAGACTTGCAGGCTGGCAACTAGCGAGACTAGCGGGGTATTGACGCCCGTGATGTCACAGCCATTTTCTTGATGCGTGGTAAGCTGGGGAAAAACACAGCGTAAACAGGCGTAACGCGCAGGATCAAGTGCCATGACGTAACCGGTGTTGGCCGCACAGCTGGCGAAGATATAAGTAAAATGATGGCGCACGGCGGCTTCGTTTAGCAAGTTGCGGGCGGCGAAATTATCCAGGCAGTCTAAGGCGAGGTCGAAGTGCTCGTTTGCCAGTAACTGCGCGCTTAACGTCGTCGGGTAAATGGTGATGGTGACGGCTGAATTGATTTGGTGCAGCCGCTTTTTAGCCGCTTGGACTTTCAGTTGTTTTTGGTGTGCATCTTCTTCGGTAAAAAGGTTTTGGCGCTGCAAGTTGGTCAGTTCAACGATGTCGGGATCGACTAAGATCAAATGACCGACACCGCTGCGGACGAGTTGTTCGGCCGCGCTACTTCCTAGGGCGCCAACACCTGCGATCAAAACGGTTGCTTGTTGAATTTTTTGTTGGCCCTTTTTACCGAGGACTCGTTCTTGCCGGTCGTAACGTCCCATTATTTTCACCTCATCAACTTAAAACATAGGCATTTCCCTAGTCGCAGTATAGCAAATGAAATGCTAACCTAACATTAGGGAAAAGACCTACTTTAGAGGAATCATGTGGGGTGAATAGAAGTGGTAAAGTCACGTTTTTTCAAAAAAGTTACTAAATTTAATGGTAGCTTTTCGCAACTAGAAGATAATCAGCGCCGCTGGGAAAGTTTATACCGGCAACGCTGGGCTCATGACAAAGTAGTGCGCACCACACACGGCGTTAATTGTACTGGTTCTTGCAGTTGGAACGTTTACGTTAAACAAGGAATTATCACTTGGGAACACCAAGCGACAGATTACCCACAGTGTGCACCAGATATGCCCGATTACGAACCGCGGGGTTGTCCGCGGGGCGCTAGTTTTTCGTGGTACGAATACAGTCCGGTGCGTATCAAGTACCCGTACGTGCGCGGGAAATTATGGCAGCTGTGGCAAGCGGCTAAAAAGCGGTTTGATAACCCGCTAGAAGCGTGGAGGAGTATCGTTGAGGACCCGCAAAAAGCGCAGGAATATAAATCTGCTAGAGGACATGGCGGGATGATCAGGGTTCACAGGCAAGAGGCTTTTGAACTGATTTCGGCCATGTTGTTGTATACGATCAAAACCTATGGGCCGGATCGGTTGGCGGGATTCACGCCGATCCCCGCGATGTCGATGGTCAGTTACGCCTCGGGAGCGCGTTTTTTGTCCCTGTTAGGTGGCGAAATGTTGAGTTTTTACGACTGGTACGCCGACTTGCCGCCGGCATCTCCGCAAGTTTGGGGAGAACAAACCGACGTGCCGGAGTCTGCCGATTGGTACAACAGCCGCTACATCATGATGTGGGGTTCTAATATTCCGCTGACGCGTACTCCGGACGCCCATTTTATGACGGAAGCCCGCTATCATGGCGCTAAAATAGTGGCGGTCAGCCCGGATTACGCCGAAAACGTCAAATTTGCCGATAACTGGCTGGCTCCTCACCCGGGGACAGATGCAGCGTTGGCACAGGCGATGACCCACGTGATCTTAAATGAATTTTACGTTGACAGACACGAAGAACAATTTATTAAGTACGCTAAGCAATACACGGATCTGCCGTTTTTGGTATTACTGGATCAAAGTGCTGCTAACGTCGAGCACTACACGTCGGGCCGTTTTTTGCGGATCGCCGATTTGAGCACGGCTGAGATTACTAACGCGCAATGGAAACCCGTGTTCCAAGACGCACAGACGCATCAATTCGTAGTTCCCAACGGCACGATGGGACAGCGCCACGATCCCCAGCAAAAATGGAACTTAAAGTTAACCGATGAAAACGGTAAGCCACTAGACCCGCAATTGTCTGTTGATAGTGAGCAGTTCGTTGAGCTTGATTTTCCTCTTTTTGACCAAGAAGGTAGTGGCGTTTTGACCCGCAACGTGCCCGTGATAGAAGTCACGCTTGCCGACGGGACTAAACGTAAAGTGACGACGGTTTACGATCTAATGCTCAGTCAGTACGGGATCGCTCGTTTTGCGGGAGACCAGTTGGCAGCTAGCGGTTACGATGATGCCTCCAGTCCGTATACTCCTGCTTGGCAAGAAAAAATCACCGGCGTCAAAAGTAGTTTAGCATTGCAGATCGCCCGTGAGTTTGCGCAAAACGCGTTAGAAACCGGGGGCAAGACGATGGTGATCATGGGTGCTGGCATTAATCACTGGTACAACAGCGACATGATCTACCGCGCAATTATCAATAATTTAGTTTTATGTGGTTGTGAGGGAGTTACTGGCGGCGGCTGGGCTCATTACGTTGGTCAAGAAAAGCTGCGGCCCCAAGAGGGTTGGAGCACGATTGCCTTTGCTAATGACTGGCAAAAAGGTGGTGCGCGCCAGCAAAACGGGACATCGTTTTTCTATTTTGCTTCCGACCAGTGGCGCTATGATGAGATCGATAACCAAGCACTAAAGTCGCCCGTTTTCAAGGCAAATAAAAAACATTCTTACCAACACGCGGCTGATTACAATCAACTAGCCGTGCGCTTGGGCTGGTTGCCATCTTACCCGCAATTTGACCGGAACTCGTTAGCGTTTGCCCGTCAGTATGGCACCGACCAAATTAAAGAGATCGCCCCGCAAGTTGTTAAGGAACTCAAACAAGGGACGTTACATTTCGCGGTGGAAGATCCAGATAAAAATTGCAATCAACCTAAGGGGCTATTTGTCTGGCGTTCTAACTTGTTTACCTCGTCGGGTAAGGGCCAGGAGTATTTCATGAAACATTTGCTTGGGACGGAAAATGGCTTACTGGCCAGTCGCAACGACGAAAACCGTCCACAAGAAATGGTGTGGAACCAAGCAGATGTTACCGGCAAACTGGACTTAGTAGTCGACTTAGATTTTCGGATGGTCTCGACGCCGATGTATTCCGACGTGATCTTACCAGCGGCTACGTGGTATGAAAAAGTCGATTTGTCGTCGACCGACATGCACCCGTTCATCCATCCTTTTAACGCTGCAATCAGTCCGATGTGGGAAGCCAAAAGTGACTGGCAACAATTCGAGTTGCTTGCGCAGACTTTTTCACAAATGGCCCAAAAGTACTTCTCCGAGCCGCAATATGACTTGAAGACACAGCCATTAGGACACGATACTGCCGGCGAGATCGCGCAGCCGTTAGGCCAGATCAAGGACTGGAAAAATGGAGAAGTTGATTGCATTCCAGGTAAAACGATGCCGTCTTTGTCACTGATCAAAAGAGATTACACGCAAGTCTACCAGAAATTTATCGCACTGGGGCCAAAAGCTCGAGGCAAAGTCGGCGGCTTGGGTTATTCTTACGACGTCAGTCAGGAATACGATGAACTTAAAACCAAATTGGGTGTAGTAGAAGATGGAATTGGTGCCGGGTGCCCGAGTTTAGCGGCTGATGCCAACGTCGTTAATGCGATCTTACACCTTTCAAGTACGTCTAACGGCCACGTCGCTAGCCGCGCATGGCAGGATGCCGAAGATAAAACTGGTGTTGCACTCACCGATATCAGCAATGGCCAAAAAGAAAAGCAATTAGACTTACGTTCGATCACGGCACAACCGGCAGAGGCGATTCCGACGCCAATCTTTACCTCGGCTAAACACGACGGCCAGCGCTACTCGCCGTTTACGGTTAACGTTGAAAGATTAGTACCATTCAGGACATTGACGGGCCGCCAGCAATTTTACGTCGACCACGAGATCTTTGGTGAATACGGGGAAATGCTGGCCAGTTACAAACCAACGCTACCGCCGCAGGTAATGGGGCCTAAGGATCGTAAGGTAACAACGGGTCAACCCGAATTAACGTTGCGTTACATGACACCGCACGGTAAGTGGAACATTCACACTACTTATTACGATAACTTGGAGATGCTAACACTGTTTAGAGGCGGACCAAACGTTTGGTTGAGCACGGTAGACGCGGCGAAAATCAATGTCAAAGATAATGATTGGTTGGAATTGTACAACAGAAACGGTGTGGTGACAGCCAGAGCCGTAGTTTCTCACCGGATCCCGGAAGGAACGATGTACATGTATCACGCCCAAGACATGGAAATTCAAGAACCGTTGTCTAACATCACGGGTAACCGGGGTGGTTCGCACAACGCGCCGACACAGATCCACATCAAGCCGACGCAAATGGTGGGCGGGTACGCACAGTTGAGTTATGCCTTTAACTATTACGGACCGATCGGTAACCAACGGGATCTGTACGTCAACGTGCATAAATTAAAGAAGGTGAACTGGAATGAAGATTAAAGCCCAGATCGGCATGGTGTTGAATTTAGATAAGTGTATTGGTTGTCATACCTGCTCGGTCACGTGCAAGAATACTTGGACTAACCATCCGGGGACCGAATACATGTGGTTTAACAACGTGGAAACTAAGCCGGGGGTCGGTTACCCTAAACGCTGGGAAGACCAAGAACACTATCACGGTGGTTGGCAATTGAATAAAAAAGGCAAGCTAACTTTAAAAGCAGGCAACAAGGTTGAAAAACTAGGCTTGGGCAAAATTTTTAATAATCCCGACATGCCCCAGTTAGACGATTACTACGAGCCGTGGACTTACGATTACCAAACGCTTTTTGGCACTAGTAAAAAACACCAGCCAGTGGCTAGAGCTAAATCCCAGATCACAGGACGCACGATGGATCTAAAGTGGGGACCTAATTGGGACGATGACTTGGCCGGCTCTGCCGAGTACTTAAAACAGGACCCTAACATCGAAAAGATAGAAACCGATATTAAGGACAACTTCGAACAGGCCTTCATGATGTACCTACCACGGCTATGCGAGCACTGCTTGAACCCGGCGTGTGTCGCTTCGTGTCCTTCGGGTGCAATGTACAAAAGAGACGAGGACGGCATCGTGTTGGTAGACCAGAAACGTTGTCGTGGCTGGCGTTTATGCATGACGGGTTGCCCGTACAAGAAGGTTTATTTTAACTGGAAAACTAATAAGGCCGAGAAGTGTACTTTTTGTTACCCGCGGATCGAAGAAGGTCAGCCGACCGTTTGTGCGGAAACTTGCGTGGGCCGGATCCGCTACATTGGCGTGATCTTGTATGACGCAGACCGGGTGGAACAAGCCGCTGAAACGGTGGACGAAAAGCAACTTTATGAAGAACAACTCAAGTTATTTTTGGATCCTAACGATCCCGGGATCATTGAGCAAGCTTTAGCCGACGGCATTTCAGAAGAAATGTTGGAGGCTGCACAGAAATCGCCGATCTACCAGATGGCAGTTAAAGAAAAGATTGCTTTTCCGTTGCATCCTGAATACCGGACGATGCCGATGGTGTGGTACGTGCCGCCGTTATCTCCGATCATGAGTTACTTTGAGGGCCGCGACTCACTCAAGCATCCGGAAATGATCTTTCCGGGCATCGACGAAATGCGCATTCCCGTGGATTATTTGGCCAGTTTGTTGACGGGTGGCAACACCGCAGTTATCAAACAGGCTTTGTGTAAGTTAGCGATGATGCGTTTGTACATGAGAGCTAAGGTAGCTGGCAAGGATTTTGCAGTAGATAAATTAGAGCAAGTCGGATTGACCGAAAAAAGTGCGGTTTCTTTGTACCGGTTACTGGCGATCGCCAAGTACGAAGACCGTTTCGTGATCCCACAAAATCAGCAAAATAAAATGGATTCAGCAGCAGCTAAGCAAGGAATGTTGGGCTATGACGAATGTGATGGCTGCGCGTTAGCACCGAGTCATGAAGGAATTTTCGCACAGGCACAAAGTGGGGCTTCTCCGGATGAAATTTATGCCGAGAGTTTTTATGGGGGAATTTGGCGTGATTGATTTTGCACAGATCCGCGCGTTGAAAAATGCGTACCAACTGCTGTCGGTGCTGATAGATTACCCGACGGCGACGACTTTTTCTCGGCAAAACGAAAAGTTTTTACAAGAGCAGTATCCCAATACGGCTAACAAACAGAAAGTCCAGGCGATTTTTGCTGAGCTGCGACGAGAATCGTTAGTCGCGGTGCAGTTGCATTATAGCAACTTATTTGAAATGAACCTTCGTTTTACGTTGTACCTGACTTTTTACCAGTTTAAAGATTCGCGTAAACGCGGGACGGTCTTGGCGAAACTAGCGATGCTATACGAAATGTTTGGGGTCTCCTTTAAAAGCGGGGAGCTGGCCGATTATTTGCCTGCAATGTTGGATTTTTTAAGTGTGGGCGATTTTACGGTGGCTAACTCGGATATCAAATTGCTGTTCGAAGTCCTCGAAGATGGGACTTACAATTTGTTGCAAAATATCATCGAGCAGCCCGACGACCCGTACTTGCGACTGATTGCTGTGATCCGTAAAGAAGTTAGAAGTTGTGTCAAAATGGAGTTGAAAGTTGATGAATGAAATCGGACCGTTTTTGTTATGGGTCGTCTACCCGTACGTGATGATCTTGTCTTTTATCATCGGTACGGTGGTGCGACTGACTTGGTTTCGGGGCGGCGTGACCGCTAAATCGAGTGAGATGCTGGAAAAAAAGAAATTAGTAGTCGGTAGTATCGTCTTTCACGTCGGGATCATCCTGGTCTTTTTTGGCCACGTGTTAGGGATCTTAATTCCTAAAGCAGTGACGGACTTTTTGGGGATCTCAGATCACTTGTACCATTTATTTGGTTCGCTGATCATGGGGACCGGCGCGGGGGTGTTGGCCTTAGCTGGGATCTTGGTGTTGACCTACCGGCGTTTTAGTAGCCCACGTGTCTTTTTTACCAGTTCGTGGAGTGATCTGATCGTTGACTTGGCGTTGCTAGTGACGATCATTTTGGGACTGTCCGCCACGCTTTCGAGCCCGTTGCACCCCAATTTTGATTACCGGACGACGTTGTCGGTGTGGGCGCGGCAGTTATTTATCCTGCACCCCGACTGGCATTTAATGACCGCGGTGCCGTTAGTTTATCAAATACACGTGATCTGTGGTCTGGCGATTTTTGGCTTCTTGCCGTACACTCGTTTGATCCATGCGCTGGCGATCCCGTTGCAGTACTTTAAGCGGCGCTACATCGTTTACCGCAAAAAGGGGTGAGAGAGACGATGGCCTATTTTCATATGCGACCGACTAAGGTCAAAGTAGCTAAACACCTAGTGACTAACTCGCAGGTGCCGTTTCAAAACTTGTTTGACTCCGTTAATTTCGCAGAATTTCGCTCGGTGTTAAGAAAAACGATTCAGGATATAGCGGCTAAACGTGTTACTACGCAAACTGAGCGAGCTAAGGAAAGCATGAATTTAGAAAAGCAATTGGAAATTGAAACGCGTAAGTACCAGCGCCAAAACACAGTCTACGATAATCAGCAAGCGGAGTTACAGGATTTGTTAGCACTCTACCATCAGCTAATAGTTGGTGGCATGCGTGCGGGTGAGCAGGATATGGTAACTGCGCTCAAACAAACGGCGACTAGCCTACAAAGTCTCGCACACAGTACGGGTGATGGGCTGTTGTACGCACCGGCACCTGCACCCAAATTAATTTCCGGCAGCTTTTACGCCGTGATCGCTACGCTTTTGGGCGACTTTTTACCTGCTGGTGACGTTGAGGGACGCAAAAAAGTTTTCACGCAATTACAAAGTTACGCCGGTCGGGATTGGGACGCGTATCTGACTCACGAATACGACGAACAAAACAACGTGAAAAACGAGCGCTCCTTGACGGATGAACAGTACCTGACTAAATTACAACGAATCGAAGAAAATTATGCGCAACAAAGTTATTATGAGGTCTTAGGTGACATTTACCGCGAGCTGACAGCTTGGTTGGTGCCCACGTACTTGGACACACTTTCTCTGTTACAAACGGACTTGCGCCCGGTATTAAAGACACACCCGAAATTGGTGGTGCGACTGAAGCAGCTAGTTCACCAAGAATTTAAGGTTGATTCGCAGGGAAAAGATCACGTCATGGATCAGCGCCTAGAAGAGATTGCCCGCAAGTACCAGTTTTACCGGGAAAATTTTGCAAGGGAATGATCAGAGTTGGATTTAGGACAGAAAATGGGGACCCCAGAATTTGAACGCACTTTTTTCGTGTTAGACCACGCACTGACCGTTGACAATGTGACTGATTTTGCGTTTCAAGGTGACGTCTATCCTGAACAGATTGCCCCGGACACCTGGCTGTTGCCGTGTTATCTGGCGGACGACTTAAACTTATTTTTGCTGTTTAGTCCTAACGAAAAGGGAGTTTGGCTCGCGAATTGCGTGCAGGCTAAAGTCGAAAGGCAACACGAGATCACGGCGATGTCACACGCAGTGCCGCTCGGCATGGGGCTCAACACGCTGGGGACGATCAGCCCTAGTCAAGCACTACAAGTTTTAGGTTACTTACAGACACTGATCGTCAATTCGCTGGGTCATTTTGATGACCAGCTGTGGCGTCAGTATGTAAAATGAGAAATTTCAACTAATTTAATGATAAAAATAAGTGAATATCAGCATTATTTTTGTTACTATTAGCACATAATATTTTAATTTTAAGGAGCTGTTAAAATGACTGAAAAAATAGATCCGCAAATCGCAGAATTGTACGGCCAAAACCCGACGCCAACGACGGTTCGTGGCGTTGACATGGACGATGAACACTGGGTAGAAAAAGCGTCCGAAAAAGTAAACGCCGTTAAGGGTGATACTTACGTGGAACTCGACCACGGCTTGATGACGGTCAACCAACTGAATCAATTTTTGAAGGCTTTGCCCGTTGAGTTGACTTTCGTGGATGAAAACGACCAGTTTTTGTATTTCAATCACAACACGCCGGCTAAGGACATGTTGGCGGGAAGAAAGCCGGAGCAGATCGGAAATCCGATGGCCGACTGCCACCCGCCGCGTGCGCGTAAAGGTGCGGCTGCCGTGGTTAAAAAACTACGTGCCGATCCGCAAGCTTCCGTTAAAACACCGATTCCGGGTAACAATGACGAGCAATATGTCGTGCATTTTTATTACGGCATGCGCGATGAGCAGGGAACTTACCGCGGCGTTAACGAACAGATTTTTGATATGATGCCGCTAATTAAGTGGTACTTGGCTAAAACGGGGCAAAAATTGGTAAAAGATCCAAACGCGAAGGTGGACGCACTGAGCAGCGCATCGACGGCGCCGGCAAAAGAAGAACCAAAAGAAGAGCCGAAGCAAGACACGACGACGGGAGCATCGTACTAAAAGCTGCGAAAGCTAGCGTTTAGCAGTCGTGGACTAAGTGGCATTGAACGGCAAATCAAGAACCTGGATTTGTTGTTCAATGTCCTTAGGACCTAGACTGCTGCTAGCTGGAACGCGATTAAGAAAAACTATAGAGATAAGCGAGTGGTAATTTACTTTGAAACTAGGCTAATGCTAGACTTAACTACTTTTTGACGCAATTCCTTTTTTTCACAATTTAGTTCGCCGTTGCTTTCAATTTAGCTAGATTCATTGTAAAATAAATGGTGTAAACTATAAAAGAAAGAGGTTTAGCCTATCATGTCTAAATTAGTATTTATTCGTCATGGTCAAAGTCAGTGGAACTTAAAGAACTTGTTTACCGGCTGGGTCGATGTTGACTTAAGCGACCAAGGAGTTCAAGAAGCTACAACAGCGGGCAAGAAGTTAAAGGAAGCTGGTATTCAGTTCGACCAAGCTTATACTTCCGTGTTGACTCGTGCTATCAAGACTTTGCACTTGGCTTTGGAACAATGTGACCAATTATGGATCCCAGAAACGAAAACTTGGCGTTTGAACGAACGTCATTACGGCGCATTACAAGGCCAAAACAAGGCTGAAGCTGCTGAAAAATTCGGCGACGAACAAGTGCACATCTGGCGCCGTTCGTATGACGTATTGCCGCCGTTGTTGAAAGCCGACGACGAAGGCTCTGCAATCAACGACCGTCGTTACGCTAACTTGGATCCGCACGTAGTTCCTGGTGGTGAAAACTTGAAAGTTACTTTGGAACGGGTAATGCCGTTTTGGGAAGATCATATCGCACCCGACTTGTTAGCCGGCAAGAACGTGATCATCGCCGCTCATGGTAACTCATTGCGCGCTTTGACTAAGTACCTGGAAGGTATTTCCGACGATGACATCATCAACTTGGAAATGGCAACAGGCCAGCCGGTCGTTTACGATTTGGACGATAAGTTAAACGTTGTGAAAAAAGAAAAGCTTTAAACTCAAGTGAAAGCACCGCTGACGTGAACACGCGTTGGTGGTGCTTTTTTCTATCCACTAATGAAAGCGCAGTCAATGATTGATTGAATTTCAGAAACATTAATGGTAATTTAATTTATATAGGAGGCGATTACAATGAAAAAGAAACATATTTTATCACTTGTTTTGTTGAGCTTAGCAACAATTATGTTTACAGTTGTAGCTACTAAAATTGATGTGTTGGCTAGTAGAGCTGATCCTATTACTAAGGTATATGTTGAAGACCCACATCTATTTGATGATATCTATGGTAATCATCATTTGGGAATTAAAATTTGGGTAAAGGGAAGTTCAGGTGGAAGTTATAAATTAGATGGGAAAAAGGTAGATATATTTCAGAGAGAACCTGCTGATCCTATGGACAGGGGAAATATAGCTATTGCTGCTACAGGAGGTATTGGAGGTACTGGAATTGATGGTACTGGACAGTTAGTTGGCAATATTTATAATGTTGATTTGGGTAATCCAACTAAAATATCTGACGGACAACATACCTTTCAGTATTATTTAGTTAATGTAGGAGGCGGGTGGCCTATGCAAAAATGGGATGGTGCGACTAGCTTTTATGGTGAAAAGTATAATACATTACCTGTCCCAGATGTAGGCAATTAAGGGGAGATTTTAATGGCAATTAATAATGTTAGCGGCAGTAATTCAGTTGTACAGCCAACTAAGCCTAAGGCGTGGGTTGATAAAACCCCGTTAGAAAGATTTACTGATGCCAGAGATAATAATGAACTAATTGGGGCATCGGAAGATCATTACGGTAATAATTACAAGTTAGGTATTGATAAAAAATCAACCAAAGATGATCCGATAATTCAAGCCTATATATATAATAATGGTCAGTTAAAAAGCAAATTCTCCATTCACATCAACGACGTTGATCCTAGTAATGCGACACCGGTGGAGATGGACGCAATGGTCAATTATTACGCTACGACAGGTGAAATACAGGACCGTACTCAAGGGGCAGAAGTTTGTAATGCTTTGCATTTCGGTAGTAGTGTTTATGATAAAGTAAATTTTGTTGATTATTACCAACAAGATATTGGTATGTATAACAATTCGGGGTTTTTCTATACGAAGATTACTAACGATTTTCAAAAGCAGCTGGATGACTTAGAAGCGATGTATCACAAATATCACCCAGAAGGCGATCCGAGTCATCGGGTGGCTACTAAAGGAGCACTCCGTGTTAAGTTTGATTTTAGCGGGCTATACGATGAAGTGCGTAACAATTACTTAGGCAATTACCAAGAAAATGAAAACGAAAAATTAATGAAGGCGACAGAAGCCTACAAAAAAACTGATGGGTCTGATAATAACTAATCAATAAAATTATTTGGAATTTAACGTTTCTATGGGGTAGTGTTTTTTGATAGGTAATAGAAATAAATAAAAAGTTGATTGAATTAGTGTAATTAATATTAATTGAATTTTCAAAGGAGGCGCTCACAATGAAAAAGAAACATATTTTGTCACTTGTTTTGTTAAGCTTAGCAACTATTTTATTTACGATTACTACTACTAAAGTTGATGTTTTTGCTAGAAGACCTGAGCCAATTACTAGGGTAAATGTCGGAACTCCACGCATATTTGCTGATAAATGGGGAAATCGACATTTAGGAATTAAAATTACAGTGATGGGAAATTCAAGTGGAAGTTATAAGTTAGATGGAAAGGAAGTTAAGTATTTTATGGGATATCCTGCTGATCCTGCGGATGAAGGAAATATTGGAATTACTCCTTCAGGTGTAGGTGGGATTGGTGAAGTAATAGGCAATATTTACAATGTTGATTTAGGCGACCCAACAAAATTATCTGATGGGCAACATACATTACAATATTATTTTTATGAAATGGGTCCATGGCCTCATAAGCTTTGGGACGGTGCTACAAGTTTTTATGGAGAAAAATATAATCTACCTGAGGTTCCAGAAACAGCGTCCTTAATTTCGAAAGTAAATGATTAGGAGGAGGAAAATTTAATGGCAGTCAATAGTGTTAGTAGTACTACACTCACGCCGGTGCCTAGACAACCGAAAAAATGGATAGACAAGACCCCTTTAGAAAGATTTACTGACGCTAGAGATAATCATGAATTGATTGGAGCATCAGGAGATAAGTATGGTAATGCCTATCAATTGACAATTGCGAAAAATTCCACGAAGGATGATCCGGTAGTTCAAGCCTATATTATAGATGATAACTTAAAAGTTACAGATAAATTTTCTATTCACATCAATGACGTCGACCCCAGCAATGCCACTCCGGTGGAGATGGATGCGATGATTGATTATTATGCCACGACAGGCGAGGTGGAAGATTCCACTC
This sequence comes from Ligilactobacillus sp. ESL1201, assembly GCF_058503265.1. Taxonomy (NCBI): domain Bacteria; kingdom Bacillati; phylum Bacillota; class Bacilli; order Lactobacillales; family Lactobacillaceae; genus Ligilactobacillus; species Ligilactobacillus sp. ESL1201. The sequence goes on from NZ_CP196362.1 coordinate 158,478, forward strand.
GGGGGGATGAGATAGTTGATTCGTTAGGTGATGGTAATAGTGTTTACGACAAAGTTAATTTTGTCGATTATTACCAACAAGATATCGACATGTATAATAATTCTGGGTTTTTCTACACGAAGATCGCCAGTGATTTTCAAAAGCAATTAGATGGCTTAGAAGCAATGTATCACAAGCATCACCCAGAAGGAGATTCGAGTCACCGGGTAGCTGCTAAAGGAGCGCCACGGGCTAAGTTTGATTTTAGCGGGCTATATGATGAAGTGCGCAACAACTACTTAGGCAATTATCAGGAAAATGAAAACGAAAAATTGCTGAAGGCGACGGAAGCCTACAAACAAACTGAAAAGTAAATTATTTAGCTGTCGCAAAAAGGAGCCATGACAAAATTATTTTGTCATGGCTCCTTTTTTGGTCCGATCTTTCCCTGTTACTTTCACGTTGGTCAGTCCAACAGTTAGCATGGCTGTCGCTAAGCTGATCAATACAAATACTGATTTTTTGATGATAATTCCCCCTACTTAGTTTGACTGACGGTCCTTTTTAGTTGTACTGCTGTTAAAATGCAGGCCATCACCAGCGCGATGCTGAGTTGCATTAAGTACGTGCCGTGCAATAGGTCACTGGAAAAGTGGGGTACGATCCAGTTGAAAACTAGCGCCGAGCTGGAAAATCCGAGGCTGGTCAATCCCGAAAAAAAGCCCATGACTAACGGATAGCGTTGCGGCGTCGCTAACGTTGACAGTAGGTATGGCACGGTCATCAGGGTGGTGGCGCTGGCGGCCCCAATCAAAAAAGTGGCGCACGAAATGCTGTATAAGTTGTGCCACGTCAGTAACAAAAAGCCGCCGAGTACGACTAAGCCGTAGCTAAAGACTAAGATGTAATTTCGAAATACGCGCCGGATCCATTTAATACTAATACCGATCACGATCGCAGCGAAGCCATCGAGCATCATGACTCTGCCGGTTACGGCCGGGGAGCCGAGGTGAAAGTGCTGGATGTAAATGGCATTTTTGTTGTATAAGACGGCTTCTAATGCGACCATCACACACGCTGTCAGTAAATAGCCGACGATCGCGCGGACGTCACAGTGTTCCCGAACTTGCACGGGAGTTTCGTCGGCTGGTTGTGCGGGCCTTTTATTAGGGATCGTGAACAAAGCAATGACTAAACACAGTGGCGCCAGCAAGAAGATCAAGTAAGTAAATAGCCAGTTGTGACTGGCAAGCAGCCCGCTCAAAAAATTCATCACCATCGAAGAACCATTTTCAAGCGCGACGACAAAGCCCAAGATGATCGCTAATTTTTCCCCGCTATAGGTGTATGATTCCAGGCTGGGCAGGGTGGTGGTGACGCCGCCTTTGCCTAAGCCTGCTAAAAAGCCTAGTAATAGTAAAACGGTGACGGAATTGTGCCAGGCAAATGGTAGTAAGCCGCCACAAGTCAAGATGGTCAGGCTAGTGAGTGCGATTTGTTTTAAGGTAAAATGGTCCAGTAATTTGCCAAAAACGATGCCCGAAAATGCCGCCGCTAAGTCGGAAATCGTGGCCAATGATTCGACCGCGGTCGGGTCAGCGTGCGGGAAAGCCTTGCCGACTGCTGCGATCGCTGGTGAGAGAGTTGCCGTTAAATCGGCTACGAGTGCCAGTGAAATGATAGCTAGCATGAGTTTACTTGAATTTTTACGCGCCATGTTAAATTTCTCCTAGAAGTAAAATTACTACGTATTTTAATTATAGCGAAATCTACTGTTCAGGGGAAATTTTTATGTGTGGGGCCAGTCGGTAATGGTGTAAAACTCGTGCGGAACCGGGGAATAAACGCTGCGGTACTGCCAGTCAAACGGTATTTGGTATTCTAACTTAGCGGCGTGTAAGTACAAACGAGCGGCTGGTCGTCCGCCATATAGCGGGTCACCGACGATCGGCATTTTCAAACTAGCAAGATGAACGCGCAACTGATGAGTCCGGCCGGTCGCTAATTTTAAGGAAACTAGCGCGTATGTGGAGTTATGGGCTACTACTGAATAATAAGTAGTGGCTGGTCTGCCGCTCGGCGTGATCATTCGTTTACGCTGGTCCGTCGGGTCGTATCCGATAGCCCCGGAGATAGTGCCTGTTAGTGGCATTTGGGGATTGAACCGGGTAACGGCGACGTAGGAGCGTTGCAGCACTTTTTGCGCTAACTGTCGTTCTAGTGGCGGGATCACCAGCGGATTTTTTCCTACCATTAACAGGCCGCTAGTCAGCATGTCCAAACGGTGCAACATCAATGGAGTCGTTGGCAGGTAGGCGGCTAGCTGATTAAAGAGGGTGTCGTTTTCCGTTGGTTGGTTAGGGTGAGTTTTGATACCCGCGGGCTTGGCGACTACGAGCAAGTCGTCGTCTTCGTATTGCACGCTAAAAGTCTGGCGGTCGGCGGGTAAATAATGCTGGGTCGGTTCCGGAATTTCCAGTTTGAGGTCGATCAGGTCTCCGTTTGTGACCAGCTGGTTAAATGACAAGTAACGTCCGTTGACTAAAATCTGGCGTTTGCTGCGTAATTCATGCTGCCACTTGCGGGGAATGCGCCATTCTTGCAGGACGGCGCGCACGCTTAGCGGTTGGTGTAAGTGTTTGATCTGAAAATGACGGGTCAGCAACATAAGGGCTCCTCCTTTGTAATCAGCATACCGTAAAATTGCAGAAAAAACAGTAATTTAAGTCGCGACTGCTAGTTTAGCGGCTTAAAAGCCGAAAATAAATGCCGATAAATTACAAAAATGGTGCTTTTCGTACATAATTGACACGAAAAAATGCCAAAATTTTGTTAAAATCTTAATGAAGATCAGGAAATGAATTGTCATTCAGTTGTGTTTCTTAGTCTGGTTAATATCCGTCGGTCGAACTCCCCCTAGACCGACGGATATTTTTTTGTGGTATGATAGGCGATAAGAAAATTAATGAGGTGAGCAAATGAAAATCGGATTTATCGGTGCGGGACGGATCAGTACAGCAACGATCAAAGGACTATTGCACGCGGGAGTTGCTTCCAGTGACATTGTTGTTGAGCAAACGAAACATCGAAGTGCGCAACGCTTGGCACAACAGTATCAGTTAACTTTGGCTCCGGATTATCAGGCGCTCAGTGCGTGTGCAGTTGTGATCTTGGCGGTGCCGGGTGCGGCCGTGCAAGAAGTTTTAGCACAACTCAACGGTACCTATGAAGGAATCGTGGTGTCATTTGCTGGCGGAGACCTGCCCCATGAAACTACTGCAGAGATCAGTTTTGCTAAAGCGACTCCTAACATTGCAGTTGAGATCAACGAAGGCGTGATCCCGCTATCATTTATGCAAAACGACCCGGACGTCCAAAAGACGGTAGTAGAATTGTTTGAACGTGTGGGTAAAGTTTACGTCGTGAGTGAGGACAAACAGGGGATCTACGGCACGGTTGGTGGTTGTACCCCGGCCTATTTAGCTGTGATGATGGACGCGCTTAGTGACGCGGCGGTCCTTCATGGGATGCCTCGCGAAGACGCTAATGAAATCATTAAACAGATGGTAGTTGGCACGGCTAAATTAGCACGGCAAGACGAAATGAGTTTTCCGGCGGTCAAAGACTACGTGGCAACGCCGGGGGGCTCGACTATCAGAGGGGTGGCTGCGTTGGAAGAAAATGGTTTTCGGGCAGCGTTACTAAAAGCCATCAACGCGTCGGCTTAATAAGTGGTTAACTACAGACAAGTTATTATTTAAGAATAGAAAAAATGACGGGGGTAGTTATGGTTTTCTTCCGGTCATTTTAATGGTGATTTTTGCTATTATAGCCTGCTATTTACTATTATTTAACTGTAAAATGACAGCAGATAGTTAATAAATGCTAATATAATGAAGGCGATAATAATGGCTACAACACAAATTGGAATTAGGTTGGAAGATCAAGAAAAAAAAGAATTTGAACAAAATGCTAGAGCTATTGGGCTTAGTCCGTCAGCCGCAATTAAAGTGATGATTACTAAGTTTAATCACGATAAGGGGTTTAGTTATCCCATTAACCGTAAAGATTCACTAGATGATTTTCAAAAATTACCAGAGCAAGTTGAAAAAGCTTTAATTATAGCTAAAGCAGAGGAGTATGGTTTGATCGAAGATACTAGCGAAAGGGTGACTGATACTGAAAGCCTGCGCAAAAGGTGGCATGAGTGAAATATCAGGTAAATTTAGAAAAAACATTTATTAAACGGATGAATAATATCCTAAAAGAAGTTGAAATATTGTTGCTTTTTGTAATGCACTTGGGCATTCCATTATATGGAGCGCAAATAGGGTTTGAGACAAAATAAAAATTTTGTCTCAAACCCTATTGTGGTCTAAATAGCTTGTCTTAATTACGCTGCTAAGCAAAGCCCAAGTTCGGCTTTACTTCCCAGCTAGGTTAGTGCTCACCTGCTAATCGCTTGGTTGCGCAGCTTGTTTTAATTGCGCTCCAGCTGGCAGCCGCTTACGTTTAACTACGCTAAAAAGCAAAGCCAAGTCCAGGCTTTATTTTCCAGCTAGGTTAATCCTCGGCGACTAAGCGCCAGTTTCCGCAGCTTGTCTAATTGCGCTCCGCAAAGCAACAGTTTTGATCTAGCTACGTCCAACGAAAAGTCAAGTTCAGACTTTTTCGTTGGCCTAGGCTAGCTCGCAACTGTTATGCGCTTTGCTTCGCAGCTTGTTTTAATTGCGCTCAGCAAGCCAGCAGTCTAGGGTCCTAAGCACCCGGCAAAACAAATCCAAGTGCAGGCTTTATTCCGCCGTGTCCTTAGTCCACGACTGCTAACCGGCTTGCCTCGCAGCTTGTTACATCATATCTCCGTTATAGATCGAATTTTTAACTACTACATAATCAACCTTGCGTAAAGCGTTCAGTCGTTTGCCACCCGCATACGATATCGCCGACTGCAAGTCTTCGTGCATTTCTTTTAAAGTACTTTGAATACTGCCGCGATATGGCACCAACAGTTTTTTACCTTCAACGTTTTTGTATTCGCCCTTTTGGTATTGCGAAGCCGAGCCGAAGTAAGTCTTGTACTTCTCGCCATCCTTGGTGATGATCTCTCCTGGCGTTTCATCGTGTCCGGCAAATAACGAACCGATCATGACCATCGAAGCTCCGAAACGGACCGACTTAGCGATGTCACCGTTGTTTCTGATCCCCCCGTCTGCGATGATTGGCTTGCTAGCAGCCTTAGCACATCCGCGAACGGCGGCTAACTGCCAGCCGCCGGTCCCGAAGCCGGTCTTTAGTTTGGTGATGCAGGCTTTTCCCGGTCCGATCCCAACTTTAGTGGCATCCGCACCGGCGTTTTCGAGTTCCCTGACACCTTCGGGGGTGCCGACGTTTCCGGCAATTACGAAAGTTCCGGGGAGGTTTTTCTTGATATAACGGATCATGCTAATAACCGTATCGGCATGACCGTGCGCGATGTCGATCGTGATATATTCTGGGTAAAAGTCCAGTAAAGCTAACTGGTCGATCAGTTCGTATTCTTCTTTTTTAACTCCGACGGAAATCGAAGAAAATAGTCCCATCGAATGCATTTTTTTGACAAATGGGAGGCGATTTTGCGGTTCGAAACGGTGCATAATATAGAAGTAACCGTTTTGCGCCAACCAAATTGCTAGTTTTTCGTCGATGATCGTTTGCATGTTAGCGGGCACGACCGGGATCTTAAAGGTCATTGGCCCAAACTCAACTCTGGTGTCTATTTCGGAACGACTCTTGACAATACATTTATTAGGAACAAGCTGAATATCTTCATAATCAAATACTGGCATATTAATTCCTCACATTCTGATTACTCATTGACTATTAATGTTCGTTTTTCTTGCAACTAGCAACACACAAACACCGAAATTTTACTCGTTTAACCGGAAAAAGTCAAATAAATTAATAAATAGCCGGAGGTAATGTATGCTTGATGATCTGCGGCACGGCGAAGTCGACTTACTAAAAAAATGTTTCACACAACCTATTTTGCTAAAAACGCAGATGACGTCGGCTTTCGTGAACGATAATTAATTTAAACTAACTTCTGTGTAACTATTATTTAGCTGTTTTTGGGTTTATTTTATAAAAATTCTAATGTATAATTAAATTAAAGTGAAAGGATGATGTTAGATGTCATTAGTTGGAAAAAAGATCGAGGATTTCTCTGCTCAAGCATATCATCAAGGAAAATTTATCACAGTTACTCAGGCTGATTTATTAGGTCACTGGAGCGTAGTAATGTTTTACCCAGCTGACTTTTCATTTGTGTGTCCGACGGAATTGCAGGACTTACAAGACCAGTACGCCGCTTTAAAGAAATTGGGCGTGGAGGTCTACTCCGTTTCAGAAGATACTCATTACGTACACAAGGCTTGGCACGATGATTCAGACGCCGTAGGGACGATCGAATACCCGATGATCGGCGACCCGTCGCACCAGTTAGCCCGGATGTTTGATGTTTTTGACGAAGAAGCCGGCTTGGCTCAACGTGGAACTTTCATCTTGGACAAAGAAGGCGTAGTGCAATCCTTAGAAATCAATGCCGATGGGATCGGCCGCAACGCTAGCGAATATATCGACCGGATCAAAGCGGGTCAGTATGTGGCTGCGCACCCGGGCGAAGTTTGTCCTGCTAAATGGAAAGAAGGAGAAGAAACGTTAACTCCGGGTTTAGATTTGGTAGGTAAGATCTAATGGCAGCACTGACAGCAGAATTAAAACAACAATTAAAAGCGTATTTCAAACTCCTAGACGAGCCGGTCGTTTTCACTTTGTGTGCGACCAATGACGACCACGGTCAACAAGTGACGGACTTTTTAACGGAAGTCACCGCGTTATCGGCTAAGTTATCGTTACAAAAAGGTCAGTTGGACCGGACGCCGAGTTTTGCGATCGACGCGCTCAACCAACCCGCAAGTGGGATCCAGTTTGCAGGGGTACCGTTAGGACACGAATTTGCTTCCTTTGTCTTAGCGATCTTGCAGGTTTCGGGTCACGCACCTAAGATCACGACGGAACAAAAAGTGCAGATTGAAAGTATCGACCAAGACCTCCACTTCGAGACGTTTGCCAGTTTGAGTTGTCATAACTGCCCCGACGTCGTACAGGCGCTCAACATCATGAGTGTGCTAAATCCGCACGTCAGCCACACGATGGTCGAAGGCGGGATGTACCAAGATGAAGCCACCGCGAAAAACGTGTTGGCCGTACCGACGGTCTTTTTGAACGGGAAAGAATGGCACACGGGCCGGGCAACCTTAGCGGAATTACTCGCTAAAGCTACCGACCAAAAGGCACAACAAGTCAGTGATGATATCCAAAATAAACTGTTCGACGTTTTAGTGATCGGCGGTGGCCCGGCTGCGAGTTCCGCTGCGTTGTACGCCGCACGTAAAGGTTTGGCAACGGCGGTCGTGTGCGACCATTTTGGCGGCCAGCCGCTAGAAACTGCCGGAGTCGAGAATATTTTGGGAACTGATCAGATCCAAGGCGAACAGTTCATGCAAAATGCGCAGGCTCAACTGACTAAATATCGGGTACAGGTGATTGAAAGTCAAGTTGCCAGTCAAATCAGTTCTGCCGCTGAAGTGACTGTTACTTTGGAAGCGGGCGGCACGTTGCGTGCTAAAACGGCAATCATTGCGACCGGCGCTCACTGGCGTAAGATCGGTGCTCCGGGTGAAGATCAGTTGCAAAATAAGGGTGTTGCTTATTGTCCACACTGCGACGGCCCGCTGTATCAAGGCAAACGAGTAGCAGTCGTTGGCGGGGGCAACTCCGGGATCGAAGCTGCGATCGACCTCGCAGGGATCGCTAGTCACGTAACTGTTTTAGAATTTGGCGATACGATCAATGCCGACGCGGTCTTACAAGAAAAGGCCCGCAGTTTGAATAACGTTGAGTTGTTTACCAACGCCCAGACTCAAGAGATCTTAGGCACGGAACACGTGACGGGACTCAAGTACTTAGACAGAAAGACTCAGGAAGAACATCAACTCGATTTGGACGGTGTGTTTGTCCAGATCGGTCTGTTGCCTAACACGCAGTGGCTAAAAGACAGTGTTGAGTTGAACAAGCGCCAAGAAATAGTAACAGATGAAATGCAAAAAACCAATCTGCCTCACGTTTATGCAGCTGGCGATTGTACCGCTAGCCCGTATAAGCAGATCATGATCGCCAGTGGCACGGGTGCTACGGCGGCGTTGAGTGCCTTTGGTGAGTTGGCGCGCCGAGTTTAATTTAGTAAATTCGTTTTAAAACACCAGTCCGGCGATAAAAGGGCTGGTGTTTTTCGTATGTATTAAAGAAGGGTTCATAATTGCGGCTGGGCAGCTTGTTTAATTGCGCTCCAAGCGGCAACAGTCTGTGTCTAGCTACGGTCAACAACAAGTCTCAAACCGACTTATTGCTGACCTAGGCTAGTCCTCGACTGTTAAGCGCCGCTTTCCGCAGCTTTCTTGTTTCACAGCTTGTCTTTTGATAGTGTATAATGTTATAGACTGCTAATAATAGTAAATAATGGCTCATGTAGGGGGATTTAAAATGGCTAAAAAAGTAACCAAAAAAAATGAAAATCTAAGTCGCGAAGAGTCCTTAGAAAAAGCCTTGAAAAAAATTAATAAAGATTTCGGTTCCGGTGCGATCATGAAAATGGGTGACAAGCCCAACCTTGACATCGATTCCTATTCTACCGGGATCATCTCACTCGACGTCGCTTTAGGTATCGGTGGACTACCACGTGGCCGGATCGTTGAGATCTATGGCCCTGAAAGTTCCGGTAAGTCAACGATCGCGATGCAAGTGGTCGCTCAGGTGCAAAAACGCGGGGGCACCGCCGCTTATATCGATGCCGAAAACGCGATGGATCCCGTTTACGCTCAGGCTTTAGGCGTGGATACTAACGAATTATTTTTATCGCAGCCTGACACCGGTGAACAAGGGTTACAGATCGTGGACACGCTGGTCAATAGTAGTGCGGTCGAAGTGATCGTGATCGACTCGGTGGCCGCTTTGGTTCCGCAAAAAGAAATTGACGGCGAGATCGGCGATAGTACCGTTGGCTTGCAGGCACGGTTGATGTCGCAGGCGCTGCGTAAATTGGCCGGAGCTGCGCATAAAAATAACACGCTACTGATCTTTATTAATCAGCTGCGTGAAAAAGTCGGCGTGATGTTCGGCAGTCCCGAAACGACGCCGGGCGGGCGTGCCTTGAAATTTTACGCGTCGGTGCGTTTAGACGTGCGGCGTAAAGGAAAAGTCAAGGATGGCTCGGAGATCATCGGCAGTGAAGTCAATATCAAGGTCACTAAAAATAAGGTGGCGCCGCCATTTAAATTCGCGCACACGGTGATGAGTTTTGGCCATGGAATTCGTAAAAATGCCGATTTGATCGCGATGACGACCGAGAAGGACGCGATTTTTGACGATGTGATCAAAAAGAGTGGCTCGTGGTATTCTTACCAGGGTGAAAGGCTGGGGCAAGGTGTCAGCAACGCCGAAAAATACCTGGATGAACACCCGGACTTGTCGTTGAAGATCGAAAATCAGGTGCGCGAAGAGGCCGGCATGCCACCGCGTACGGAAGAGCCGCAAAAAGAAGACAAGGATGCTAAGCAAGATAAAGACCAAAAGGCAGATTCGAGTAAGAAAAAGGGTAAAAAAGAAACCAAAGAAGAGCAGCTGGACTTAGATACTAAGCCGCAAGATGAGGAACCTAAAGAAGAGTACGGGACTCAGCGACTACTGTAAAATGATTCAGTTGTGGTAATAACAAGTGTTGATAAAAATAGACAGACGGAAATATTTAGTAGCCCATTTCCGTTGATGTTGCAGTATTGATAACAATTAAAAGGGGACGATAGTGTGACAACTACCACAATTCATATACCAGAAGAACAGTATCAAGAAGTTCAGTCTTTGGCGGCCCTCGAAGGGCTCAGTGTTTCTGATTTTATGAGTAAAACAATTCTGGAACGAGTTGCAGATGCTAAAGACTACCATGAAGGCATCCAGGTATTGCGGGAACACAACAAGCGCATTTCTAGGGAGGACGTTTTACGAGAGGTCTTTGACTAGTGTATACTTGGAAGTTCGATGATAAGGCATTTAAAAGATTTAAAAAGCTTGACAAAACTGTTCAAAAAAGGCTAGTTAAATGGTTAGATGAACACATCGAAGGAACACAAAATCCCCGTAAATGGGGTAAAGCATTGGTAGGAGACAAGAAAACTTTGTGGCGTTATCGCGTTGGGGCCTTTCGCCTAATCGTCGATATTATTGATAACGAATTCGTCGTTTTAATCATTAAAGCCGCCAAACGTAACGATGTTTATCAGCAAAAGTAAAGAAAGTTTTTTCCTGATTTTAAAATTCTATACGAACAAGTGTTGATGATAAATTGACGCTTGTTTTTGAATATGAATTCGGATACAAAAGATTGTTAATAATGATTTTTATTGATAAAATAAATTGGAAGGGATGGAGGTGCTATATGAATATTATTTTTACGGCTTTAATTCGACCATTGATCAACATTGTTTACAGTTGGAATAATATTTTACACGGTAAAATTACATCGGTTGCAGATTTTAATAGTTACGTTGATTACCAAGATTATTCCACAGATTACCGTAATATTAACAATGATTTTCGGTTAATTGGCAAGGATATTCAGGCTTCCGCGCGGGATTTTATTGATGGATAAAAATTCTGATGATGATTTAGCAGAAATCAACAAACAATTGACTAACCTAAATGTTTCCGAAACCGAAAAGGAAAAAATTTTAATGGAAATTAAAAGAACGGAAATATTTAGTGGCCCACTTCCTAGCTCTAGTGAGTTAAAGGAGTATGACAAAGTGGTCCCAGGATCGGCTGAAAAAATAATTGATAGCGGTTTGGAAGAGTCTAATAGCAGACGAAAATTTAATCATAAAAATTTAGATGGTGCCATTGCTCAGAATAAACGGCGGGATTGGATGGCGTTTATTATTGGGATCATTGCTATCATAGGGGGATTTTGGTTAATATATAAAAATCATTATCTGGCTGGTAGTATTTTTGCTGGTGGTCCTATTGTTAGTTTAGTAGGATTATTTTTGGGCTCGTCTAGGAAAAAATAAGTTGATATAAATAATGAAAAATGCTTCTATACGAACAAGTGTTGATGATAAATTGACGCTTGTTTTTTGGATAAAAATCAAGATATAGCGGGAATTGGCCTTTTTTATTTAAAGGAGGAATAGTTAATGGCAACGCAACAAAAAATATTACTAGCATACCCCGCAGTTTTTACTCCAGAAGGAAATGGCGGCTATTTAATTGATTTTCCAGATATTCAAGGGCTTATACTGGATATTCAAGGGCTTATACTGGTATTAATAACGATGATGTTGCCTACGGAATTGAGATGGCTGAAGAAGTATTGGGGGTAGTTTTGGCTGATTACATTGAAAATAACGATCAGTTTTCAGCTCCGACTCCGTTGAATAAAGTGAAATGTACGGATGGAGCGTTTGTGACCTTGGTAAAGACTGATGTAGCCAAGTATTTAAAAAATGATCTTCTAGTAAAAAAGACTTTGTTCATTCCACAGTGGGCAGATGAAAAAGCTAAGAAACAGAAATTAAATTTTTCCGCGCTGCTGACGAGAGCTATTTTAAATGAAACTAATCGATAGCTTAAAGTGGATTTACAGGAAGAGGAACTTAAATTTTTGGGAATTTTACCTGATGATGCGACAATTTATACGGATGAAAACAAGTTACGACAAGCACTGGATGAAAAACTAGGTTAATGCATGAAGTATAAAATTTCATTTTCAACCAAGTTTTGGAAAAGTCCGCAGCTGCTAAAAGATAAATATACGAATGATGAGTATGGTGAAATTATTACTGAGATCAGGGAATCTATTATGATCTTAGCTTATGATGGTGTTTTGCCTCCAGAATACCACGATCATATTTGTTGAAGTGGTAGATCATAACGAACTAAATAGAAGAAGTTGAAGTTTTATCTTAAGAAATGACGGTAATAAAAACCCCTGAAGCTTAGAATTCGAGCTTCAGGGTTTTGTGTATAAAGTTATATCTGATATTGCTAGGGTTAATTTTGTTGGTAAAAGACATCGACAACCTGATCGTCGTCGTTAATAGTGACAGTTTGTTCTGCGACCATGTCTTGGCTGGCGGTGTACCCGCTTAGCTGCGGTACCATGACTGCGTCCCAAGTATCGGTGTGCCACGTGCCGAAAACCTTAGCACCGGTGGCTAAGTCCCAATAAACCGTGCGTTGCAGGAGTGCGACTTGGTCTTGGCTCTTGATCTTGCCGCTCGGATAATGAAAGTTGATCGTCCGGGTGATCGACTTAGTCTCAAAACTGGTACGGACTTGATGACCGACTGCGACTTGTACAACTTGGTTACCGGAGCCGTCAATGGTCACCGTCGGATCGGGCTGATCGATGGCTTCGTAGCCGGCAGGTGCGTGGTAATTAAGGTGTAAAACGTCGCCGACGTAGCCGTTCACTTGTTGCGTGCCGACAACCTGATCGCCATCCATGTATTGGATCGTGACCATTTGTTCAACGGGCGTATAGAAAATGTCAACTGTTTGATCCTGCGTGTCCGCCGTGATTGCTTGAGCAGGGACGGAACTTTGGCTAGCTTGATAGCCGGCAAATTCCGGAACGTCATAAGCATCCCAGTTGGCTGGTGACCATTCGCCGTAAGTCACGGTGCCATTGTCATTATTGGTAACATCACGTTGGATCGTGGCGGTCTGTAATTCGGTTTTGACCTGGCCGTCCGGCAGATAAACGTTGATGGAACGGGTCACGGATTTACGCTGAACCGTGTTGGTGACGATCGGCGTGCTGTCCCACTCGTAGGTGGTAGTTTCGGGACGACTAGTCATAGCCATTAATTCTTCAGGAGTATACTTTTTACCCTTATTGACACCGTCCATTGCAACCCAATGTTCTGAGGCTACCATTCGATCGGTACCAGGAATTTTAGTGCCGGTAGATGGTATATAAAAGAAGCCATCCACATAGCCGGATGGAATTGAATTAAATAGGGTATGAGATCCTAGAATAATCTTACGGATATTTCCGGTATAATGGAACATATCAGTATCTATATAATTAATATGAGTGGTGTCAAAGCTACTTAAATTTACGGTGGTCAAAGAAAAACATTCCGCAAACATCAGTGACATTCCTCCGACATTGCTGCCAGTATTAATATTAGAGAAATCAAAGCTACTTAAATCCAATTCTTTTAAATTTTGAGATGAAGCGAACATGTACATCATATTAGTTACTTTAGAAGTGTTAAAATTGTGTAAATCAAGGTTAGTTAAGTTGTTAGAACCGGCAAACATACCATACATATTTGTAACATTAGAGGTATCAAGATTATCTAAACCTTGAATACTTTTTAGATTGCCTAAAGAAAATAACCCACTTGAATCTTCATTGGCAATAACGCCTTTATCGATTGTAATTTTAGTTGGTGCTGGCGTATCCGTATCATAAAGTGCACTTTCAGCTCCGCCAACTCCCAATGTTCCCGCGTGAAAATGCAGATCATAGTCGTCACCTTCATGAATGAATTCCCATTTGCTTGTTCCCCACGTGCCGCTGGCAATCACTTCGTTATCCTGCGGCTGCGGTGTGGGAGTGGGTGTTGGCGCCGGAGTATATGTAGGTGGTGTCTGCTCACCTGAGGCAGTATTTGTTGTAGTCGTACTATCATTATTCTGTGCATTTGCAGTGTCTCCCGTCACGTCTGCAGGTTGATTTGCTGCGGCGTTATTTGTATTACCGTCGTTTCCGTCATTTGTTTCTGCAACCTGCTCGTTTCCCACATCAGCCGTATTATCTTGCTCAGCTGTTCTCAGCGAGTTAGTGTTATCATTCGTCGCTTGTGTCTGCTCAGCTTGCGTCGCCGTGACCTTCACGTTGGTGCTAGGTTGTCCGCTAGTTTCATCGGCGTGCACGGTTTGTTGTGCCAGTGCCATGCCACAGACTACACCTAACAGTGTCGCTGCCGTTGTAAAACCTCGATGTTTCTTGTTCAAAGTTGATTCCCCCTAGATTATTGTGAGTTGAGTAACAATGTTTCGTGGCCATTTTAAAACACAAAACTAATTAATTCAAATTAATCAACGATGATTTTGCTATTTGATAAAAATCAATTAGAAAAGTACATATTTAAAATTAACTAGATGTTTCTATACCTTAAATCAAATCCATAAATAACTATCATTGCTTTTGTTAACTATGGCTAATTTTATTGTTTACGTGATTAAATAATTTTTTATTGTTGTAAAAAATATTTAAATAATGAGAAAAATATCATTTGGTAGTGTTGAAGATTAGCGACATTAATGCTATCTTAACAGTGTAATATGCTGGCATGAGTGTACCTATTTTCACCAGAATCAAATCTTATTTGATAATAGCGAAAAAATACCTGTCAGTGATGGCAGTTTTTTTATGAAATTAACTAATGTTTAAAGAGATGACAGTACAGGGGCGGTTAAATGTTGATCGGTTTTATTTTAGGAGGAGAAATATGTTTATCAGCAATGAAATTAGTCGAGGTGACCTGTAATGAAAAATAAATTAGGACGCAAGTTAGGAGTAATTACGACGGTCTGTGCCGCGTGCTTGCTGTTTGCCGCGGGCAGTGTTTCGAGCCAAGCCGATGCTAATAAGGCGGCTAGTTCGAGTCAGTCAAGCAGCAGTGTAGTTAATCAGAAAAATGCGGTGCGGCAAAGAACGGCTCCGGCTAACCCGCTGGATTCGCCACCGCCGATTGCGGCTAAGGGAAACCCCGATGTTGATACGACGTCGGCTCAACAAAGTCTGAGTACTTTTAATGGGGATATGATGCGTGGTGCAGGTGGAGTTACCTATGCTCCTAATGCGGGAGAAATGGATACTAGTGTTGGCACCCCCGGACATAAGGATGGGGATGTGGTTGCTAATAATCAGGGGGGCTATACTGCTTATGTTGGCACCTATGATCATTTCATTAACGCCGTATATCAGTGCGATGAAGCTGTTGCTGATTGGAATAGTAAGTATCCCCATGACAAAAAAAACAACGTAACGTTAGACTTAGGTAAGCAATATCCTACTGACAAAAATCCTGTTTATGACGGTACTAAGTATAGTGCTCCTGAAAAAAAAGACGAGAATACTCCAAATATTGGTAAAACCGGTCAGCATTCAAAAATAAATCGGATCGTCCTGACTGCTGATATTAAGCAAACTGCTGATGATTTGGTGATGACTCAGGCTGATGGTAACGGTCACGGGGATGTAAGCCCCTTGTGGGAGTATGATAATGAGAAAGCTTTTATTAGAGACGTGATGCTAGTCACTCATCAGAATAACGAATTAACAATTGACGGGCGCTATACCCAACCGGGCAGCAGTGAAGAAAAAAGACACGTTTTAAACATGGGTGCCCTGACCATCAACGACTATCAAACCGACCATTGGACTGTGGTCGGAGTAGAGTTATGGAGCACTAACTGGTATGGCGCTCCAGTAGGAATATCTGACGCTGGTACAGCCACTAATTTGCGAGTGGACTACCAAGACATTAATTATTTTGGTTCACAGATACTTTATACTAAGCCTGACAACCATGCGACTGCTAATTTCTATGGCGAAAATAATATTCATGGGGTGCCGTATGTTATCTATCCCGATCACGTGGATGGTAAATATCCTAATCCTCAACATGGCCATAGCAGCTATCCTTACGCGGGCCAGCCGTTTGATATGCACTGGACGTGGGGAACCGGTCAGACCGATGCCACTCAAGGCTGGGGGAATACACTTGGTTACGGGCAAGAATTGATGGAAGTTGGCGACGTTAACTTCAACTCTGGTTCGGTTAACAAGATGGAGAACTTTTGTGGCGACTGTTTGAATTTGTTTGGTAATGCCAATTTTGCAGACAATTCTACCACGGTATTACGACCACACGGTGATCAGTCTGAAATTTGGCATCCGCATAACAATGATGACCGGACGGCGATTGGCATAGATTTAAATAATGAAGGTACAGCTAGTGCTAAACCCCAGCTGACCATGGGCAGTAATACCCATCTGACTATTTTGGATGATACTGATCCGGTTACCTTAAATGATCATATTGATACGACACTAACCGCTAACCCAGTATCGGGACAACCGGGTCAGTGGGCTGATTTTGAAGTTAACAACACCGAAGGTCCTAAGCAGGGGCAGGCAGCTAATTTTGATTTTATCCCCCGGGATAGTAGCGGTACTCTGGAAACCAATAAATTTGCGATTCAGCCCGAATGGACCAATGATGACAATAAGATCACTAGCAGTAATATTCACGCTAGTAAGAATGGTAATAATTTTTATTCGCTTGGTAGTAATAGTAATAAGTGGTATGGCATTAACCGGATATCTTATCATGACTGGACGTTGGTGCGCCCAAGCATGGCGCTATATGCCGTTAATGGCTCCACGTTCCAATTCAGAACGGGTATCAACGGTAAGCCTTCCCATAATTCGTTTGCTAAGTTTGAAAGCAAGGGCGGACCGATCAACAATAATAATTCATTAGTCAGTTTTGGTAGTAGTTCTGGTGAGGTGGCTAGTGCTTACTTAGGTGATAATAATTTTGAGGTTCACGCTCAGGACTTAGGAGATTATGCCGGTAACCTGATGGATATGGGTGGTAACGGTATAATTGAAGTGGGTAAGGAAATGAACGCTGCTAAAGATGATATGGCAAGTGGTATCAATAAGAAAAAAGATAACCGGGAGGGTGTCTTCCGCATTTCCGGTGACGGTACTAACCCGGCTAAGTCTTTACTGCATATTTCTGGTAACTACACTACCAATTTCCAGACTGATGATAAGGCAGCTACAACAACGACTTTACCGAACATTATTTTGAATAATTCTAAGTTAGTTGAGCTGAACTTAACTAAGAAGGCCGCTATTAGTCAGTATAATAATCCGGCTGATTTTGGTAACGACCCGGCAGAAGCGCAAAATTATAGTGTCTCAGGGCCTCAGGGAATAGATGATGAGATTACTGCTGCTAACACGCCTGATGGGAATGGGAGAGGTAATCCTTATGCTCAAGGGCATATCGTTTCTGGTACTGCTGGCGGTGTGCGGGGAATCAAAATCGGGATCAACGCCGAAGGATTCGGTGCTAAGCCTTCTGGTGAAAGTAAGTGGGGGAAAAATGGTGCTGGTACTGAAGATACTAAGAAAAAGATTGCGGTTGGTCGTTTCAACGGTGACGGACACTCGGATGCGGTTAAGTTAGTGGATATTGGTTTTACTCAGTACGGGACGATTTACACGACGCATACTAACCTGCATACTTCGCACGAAGGAATTCAAGAGATCGTTGGTCAGATCGTTAAGATGGTGCCGAATCCAACCGACGGTACTGGTGGGACGGGTTCAGAGGACTCTACACGTAACGCGATCGAATTCAAGCACCTGACTTTTGAAGGGAATCAGTCTGGGTCAGTAAAATTAGATAATGATTCTAGCGATGACACGGTTCGTGACATTACCCCACTGAATCCGATGTTAAAGGGTAAGCTTGTAGATAGTAATTCCCAGGGTGTCACGGATCACAGTTCAGTAGTTGACCTGTCGGCTGATACCGGAGATCCTACTAAGGACAAAAAAATTAAAAAGGCTATTAATACTATTCCCGCGGTGGATAGCACGGAAAACAAGGTGCCGGTCAATGGTGTCAAGGGTGGTTTTCCGACCATGTATGCGTTGGTCCACAGACTTAATAATGCAATGTTAATTAACAATACAGTAGATTCTGTCTTAGGTGGTAGGGGGACTCCGCTGATGTATAACGGTTTTCATCATGATACTGACCCTACTGGGGGCGGTTTGATTTATGATTTCGTTCCCTTTAAACCAGGTAATGTTTTCATTGATTCGTTGACGCCTGCTGACTTACCGGGAGCGCCTAATTTGAGCAAGTATCACGGTACCGATAGTGCGGGAAACAGGGTTGGAGTTGATACCACCACGACTAGTTATTTCTATCCCGAAAATATTCCGGGACATAAAACTTACTATGACCGTGTTAACGATGATGCGAGCGCTCCTGCTGGTTCCTTTAACAGGGATCTTAAAAATGAATTGTATCTTTTCGCCGATACGAGTGGTGGCGCCAATAAGGTCAACGTAACGGGTTATCATGATTTCTTAGATACCCAACCCGTTTCCGTTAACGTACGTCCGTTTGGGATGCAATGGCGTCCTAGTGGTAACGAAACAGATAAGTATGATCGTGACGGCACTTCGAACAGGGAAATCCCATTTACGCTCCCGACGATCGACTTTGCCGATGGCGCTTATGCTGATCCTGACGCCGATAGGGCTCATACGCAGGCAACGTTGTACGTTAAAAAAGACGGAGGTACTCCGAAGAAATTAACTACCTTCAGTACCGGTAATACGGGGAATCTGCGGCACATCAATATGCCCGGTAATGCTAACTCCGTGGCAAACGACGTGGCGTTAACTGATGAATTGGTTAATCAGGGTGGTACGCATAACTACGAGATATATGCTAAAGATTACTTCGGTAATGTTTCGAACTCGATTTACCTAAAATTAGATATTAAGTATACTGGCGGTTATACTAGTGATATTCATTTGATGCCATTAAAGGATGGAACAACACCGGGTAACGATTGGAAGAGTGATTCGGTTTATCCCGGGAAGTATCAGATAGTAGAGGAATTCACCGACGGGGCAACCGGCAATAACACCGATGAGAGCTTCACCTATGCTCGTGGTAAGATCGGCAAGAAGAGTGCCGGTACGATCAGCGAAAATGAAGATCTGGCCAAATATCAGGAGATTGACCCAACGTGGAATACGAGTTACAAAATCGAGTTATTCGATGCTAACCACAATCCGCTGGGACGACCAGTGAATACAGCCGACGGGGGGGGTACTTACACGCCGGGTAACTTTGGCCTAAGTGGCAATCTTAATGCCGATGGTCACGCTAATTTCTCAGGCGTTAAGTATGTCGATGTTGTAGGTTACGTTGATTTGTACCCGGGTCCGGATACTGCTACTAAGTTAAACGCCGATGATATCACGATTGGTCATGGTGATTTGAAAATCACGGATAGTGGGAATCAAGAATTTAATGGTAGCGGTACTGATCGTACGTTACACCGGCGCTTGATTACCAACCCGGATACTTCCGCAACTAACCATAATGCTGGAATGCCGTTTATCCCGAGCGACGCTAACTCGCTATTAGGTAACGCTAGCGGCAATAATACCGATCATAAAATTAACTTAGACGGTGCGATGCATTTCGATTACGCTTCACCGTTTGATTTCGAAAAACCTACTCTAAGCATGTTGTCCCAGAAGATGTACGCTCCGATGCAGTCGGGGCAAACGATCTTAGGCGATGACCATACACTATCGTCTACGAATGGTTATCTGGGAGGAAAAACTAGTCAACATCAGGTAAAAGCACCGAACTTCGTGCAGTTCTCCGATGATAGCGGAATAGCTAAGACGTGGAAGCTAGAAGTGACGCAAAACAGTCAATTTAAAGAAGTCGCTGGCGTTCGCGAACTGAGCGGTGCCCAGTTGCAGCTGCATAATGAAGATGCTAACTCGTCAGGCGATGGTCCTGGTAGTCAGTTTAATGTCGATAGTGGGACAGAACATGATTTAAATATAGGCGAGGCCGCTGCATTAGGAGAGCTTACTTCCGATGGCTCTGGTACGTGGCAGGTTTACTTCGGTAAGTTAGGCAATAGTACTAATAAAGCCGTTGAACTCAATGTTCCCGGTGGAGTTGGCGCTACTCATCATAAGTTTGAAGCCGAGATGACGTGGACGTTGTCGAATACGCCTTAAGTCGTCAGTGAATTAAGAGAGTTGGGACAAAAAGCGCTTCGAGCACTAGCCTAGTCTCAAAGTAAAACCTAGACTGCTGGCTTGACGAACGCGATTAAGGCTATTGCTTACGAAAAATAAAAAAGGGACTGGGACAAAACGGAGTTGTCCCAGTCCCTTTTTTGCTTTATTAAGTAATTACAATTATAATTACAGTAAAAGGGAGTGCTGCTGATGACAGTTAAGGTTAGAAAGCAGGGAAATTCACTAATGATCACAGTTCCTGCTAAATTTAAAATTAAAGAAAATGCGGAGTATCAACCGATTTTAAGTGATAATGGGGTAATTTCGTTTGTCCCCGTACACCATAATATGTTTGCTGCGGATTATGATTTTAAAGCGGCGTTAGCGGAAATGAATTTGGCAGATAACGGGAATTTGTTAGGGAAAGAAGATGTGTGGGATTAATAATAAGCAGGCCCCACAACAGGGAGATTTGATTTGGATCGATGCCGAACCGCATGCTGGTCATGAATACGGTGGGCATAGCCCGAAGAATATTAGACGGCCGATGTTAGTAATTAGTTCAGATTTATATAACCAAAAAACGGGAATGGTCGTTGGCTTTCCGATTACATCCAAAGTGCCACGGCATTTTCCTGCCAGTCTGAAAATTACGAATGATAAGATTCACGGTTATGCTATTTTTAGTAATCTCTTAGGGTATGATTATGCTGCACATAATGGCAAAATAGTGGCACACTTAGATGACGCTGCGAAATTACAAGCACTTAATGCGCTTCGTGATATATTTGGCATTTACTAAAATATTACCATGTATATGAGGTGAAAATAATGATAGATACTGAAAAAAAGAAAGTTTCAATTTCTGTTAAAACTAGCGCTGCAGATAAGAAACGAGCTGCAGAATTATTTGATAGTCTAGGCCTTAATTTGTCCACTGCAATTAATATTTTTATTAAAAAAAGTATTGCCGAAGGAGGGCTGCCATTTAGGGTAGCAGATCCTTTTTATAGCAGAAGCAATCAAAAAGAGCTTGAGCGTCGTTTCAAAAAGGTAGCTAGTAATCAGGGTGTTCATTCTCATCAGCTACTGGAAAACGAGGAGCAATAAATGCAATCAGTTGAGTTTTAGCTGAAGTGTGAGACGAGTATGTAGCTCGTAAAAATCACTATTGATAAGATAACAAAAGCCCGGGGCAAAATATTTTGCCTCGGGTCTTTTTGAGATGACTGTAATTTTAATTCTAATTCTATTTTTGCTGATAGCAGTTTGGGAGTAATTATGACTGTTTATTTTTTATTATATTTTGTTTACCTAGTTAATAAATAAAGTTAACTTTAGTATCTATTTTTATTCATTAATTATGTTAATTTAATATTAGGATAGTTGAACATTAAATTTATTAATGTTATTGTAACAGTGTTAATGGACTAAAAATGTCTCAATTAATTACAATCGCAGAGAATTTTATTTATTAAAGTCAGAGTTAGGGCGCATGTTACCGCCTTAACTACTTTGTCGTATCTGCACTTATCAAGTTAACTGGGGATTAAAGGACGCTGGCTGCTACGGATTTGTTGGGGAAGTTGCTCAGTGATTATTTTTGGAGGAGAAATATGTTAATCAGCAATAGGATCAGACGAGGTGACTTGTAATGAAAACGAAGTTAGGACGTAAATTAGGTGTGATTGCCACGGTCGGTGCTGCGTGCCTGTTATTTGTTGCGGGCAGCGTTTCGAGTCAAGCCGACGCTAATAAGAGGAGTGACTTGGTTACAAGTTCGAGTAAGCTGAGTAGCAGTGCGTCCAGTAAGAAAAATGAAATTCGGCCTAGGACGGCTCCCACTAATCCGTTGGATTCACCACCGCCAATTGAAGCTAAAGAAAATCCACGGATTACTACAGAAAATTCTGTATCAAGACTTTTAAAGGGCGGTGGTAGCCTAAATGCAGATGGAGTGGAGCAGGCTCCAGGTATAGGCGAAGTAGATGCTAATATTGGCTCTGCTGGACATAAAGATGGTGATATGACTTGGGATACAGGTATTGATGGATATGTTGCTTATGTCGGAAGCTATGATCATTTTATTAATGCAATTTATCAGTCAGATCAAGCGGTACAAAATTGGAACACTGCAAATCCTGGTGATCATAAAAATAATATAACATTGCCATTAGGATCAACTAATGATAATGATAAAGCTTCGGGAAATACCGGATCTATTGGGAAGGAAGGCCAGTCTTCTAGTGTTAAAAAGATTGTTTTGACTAATGATATTAAAACAACAGATATTAATGAGGTCATGACAGGACTTGGAAAATATGGAAATGGTCATGGTGATACAGGACCAATGTGGTATCCCGGAGGAGAAAGTCCCTTTGCACGCTATCAAATGATGATTACTCATAGAGATAATAGTTTAGTGATTGATGGTCGATATCAAGATGACGGTGGAAAAGTGCAAAAGCATATTTTGAATATGGGTGCTTTAACTGTTAATGATTATAATGTAGGTGATAAATGGACAGTGGTTGGATTGAAAATATGGGGTACTAATTGGTATGGGGCTCCTGTTGGAATATCTGATTCTAGTGTAAATACAGGGTTAGCCCTTACGTATCAAGATGTAGATTATTGGGGCCCACAGTTTATTTATACCAAGCCTGATAATAATGCTGTTGTTAATTTTTATGGTGAAAATAATATTCACGGTGTTCCTTATATTATCTATGATGATACTGCGTTGAGTAATAAAGATTATGGTTCGGGACAGCCATTTGATATGCATTGGACTTGGGGTACTGGTGAAACTGATATGACACAGGGATTTACAGGTGCAGGAATTTATGGACAAGAGTTAATGGAAGTTGGTGATTGTAACTTTAGAGTAGGATCGACTACCAGTTTGGAAAATTGGGATGGTGACTGTCTGAAATTATTTGGTAATGTTAATTTTGAAGATAATGCCACCGCATTAATTCGTGCACATGGAGATCAGTCTGAGGCTTACCAGGCTCATAGTCCGGGATATGTGTCAGATGGAATTTGTATGGGTGTAAAAAATGCTGAAATTAACGTAGGCAGTAATACACATGTTACGGTTTTGTCTGATACAGATCCGGTTACATTAAATGATAAAATTAAGCTTGACTATGGTGCCAACCCTGCTTCGGGTAAACCTAGTGAGTGGGTGAATTATGAAGGAAATAATACCACTGGTGCACATAAGGGAGAACCTGCTAATTTTGATTTTATTCCTAGGGGTGGAGACGATGGCACAGGTTTTCAAAGGGATAAGTTTGCAATTCAGCCGGAATGGCAGGGAAACATGAGGGACAATGGCTGGTGGACTAATCAATATACAGCTAATACAACAAATTATGTCTGTAAGGATTGGGGACTGATACGACCAACTGTTGGCTTATATGCTGCTGGTGGAGCTACCTTGAATGTAAAGAAAGATAGTAATGGTAAATCATCACATAAGTCAACTTTTAAAATTGAAAGTAAAGGTGGAGGGATAGATGGAAATCAACCTTTAGTTGATATTGATGATGCTGAAGCTTATTTAGGTGATAATAATTTTGAGGTTCATGCTCAAGATTTAGGCGACTATAGTGGCAATTTAATGGACTTAGGTTCAAAAGGGCTGATTGAAGTCGGTAAAGACATGAATACCGCTAAGGACGATATGGCAGATACAGATAACGGAGAGCAAATTGATAAAACAGCAGATAACCGGGAGGGGGTCTTCCGGATTTCTGGTGACGGTACTAACCCAGCTAAGAGTTTGCTGCATATCGCGGGGACGTATGCTACTAAGTTTAACGGGGATGATGTGGCAGCTACGACTAGTAGTTTACCCAATATTATTCTGGATAACTGTAAGTTGGTTGAGCTGAATTTGACTAAGAATGCAGATATTAGTCAGTATAATAATCCCGCCGATTTTGGTAACGATCCGGCGCAAGCACAAAATTATAGTAGTCCAGGACCTCAAGATGTAGATGATGAGATTGCTGCCGCCAATACACCAGATACGCCTACCGATGGTTCGAACGATCCGTACGCACAGGGCAGTATCGTTTCTGGTACTGCAGGTGGTGTGCGTGGTATTAGAATTGGGATCAACGCCGAAGGTTTTGGTGCTAAGCCTACTACTGATTCTTCTGGTGGTTGGGGAGTGGATCGAGAAGATAAAACGAAGCCAGTTGCTGTCGGCAGATTCCCTAAACCTGATGGAACTTCTGACGGGCATCCGGATACAGTTAAGTTAGTAGATATTGGTTTTACCACTAACGGGACGATTTACACTACCCATACTAATCTGCATACGGCACACGAAGGAATTCAGGAAATCGTTGGGCAGATCATTAAGATGGTGCCTAATCCAACTGCTGATGTTTTAGGTTCCAGTAATGAAAATTCTACTCGTAACGCGATCGAGTTTAAGCACATGACCTTCGAGGGCAATCATCCCGGCACTTTGAAGTTAGACCAAAACCAAGAAGACGTTACGCCGTTGAATCCACAATTAAAGGGACAGATTTATGATGAAGATGAAAATGGCGGAGTAACGGATCACAGTTCCATAGTTGATGTTTCTGGCGATAATCCAGGGAGCACCGATCCTATTAAGGAAGGCGTCAATAAGATTCCTGCCATCGATCCCAATGAAAATCAAAAGTACGGAAGTATCGGTGTGGGGGTACCCAACAAGGGTTTTCCGGTAATGTATGCGTTAGTCAATCGGCTGGCGGGAAAGCTGATTATGAATAATGTAACTAATGACGGGACGCCGCTGATGTATAACGGGTTTCAACAGGAGGTAAAAAAAGACGGAACCGGTGGTGGTTTACTGTATGACTTTGTTCCGTTCCAACCGGGAAGGCTTTATATAGACGTTTCTCAGAATAAATTACCTGGGGCACCAGATTTAAGCAAGTATCATGATGACGATGGATACGGTGTCGATACCACGACTACTAGTTACTTCTATCCCGAAGATATTCCGGGACACAGTACTTATTTTGACCGGGTCAACGACGGCGACGACGGTCAGGGTGCTTTCAAGAAAAATTTGAGTAATAGCGATCTAACTCTCTTTAGCGATCCCGATGGTGGAGTCAATCATGCGATAATAACTGGTTACCACGACTACCTAGATACTAATTCTGTGTCGGTCCCAGTGCGGCCGTTTGGGTTACAGTGGAATGTATCTTCTTCAGATAGTGACGATCAGAAGTATAATCATGCAGATACTTCGAAGCGTGAGCAAAATTACCTCTTGCCCCAAATCGAAGTGGCAGATGCTGCATTTGACAGAACTAATCGTAACATGAAGGCCACTTTGTACGTCAAAAGGGATGGTGGATCTGCCCATAAGTTAACGGACTTTAACTTAGTTGGTAGTGGGCGCCACCACATTAATGGCGGTAATACACCGGTTGCGACCAACGTGGCATTAACCAAAGACCTAGTCGATCGCGGTGGCAAACATAGTTACGAGATCTACGCTAGGGATACGCAGGGCAACGTTTCTAATTCGATTACCCTCGACCTGGACTTAAGTTACGGGCCAGGATATCATGGTGAATTCAATTTGTACACTAGTGATGATACGGTTGAGTGGCAAAAAGACACTGTTTATCCTGGAACTTATCAGGTGCATGAGCGCTACATCAACTCCGATGTGCCTACTACTGATCAAGGTTACACGTATATTCGTGGTAAGATCGGTAAGAAAAATAGCGCCGGAAGTATCATTGCTAATAGCAAACTCGCTAAGTATAACGATGTGTACACAGTGAAGTTGTTTGATGCTAACGGTCGCCAAGTTGGCAATACGGTCACGGGACAAACTAGTGAGAAAAAATATTGTCCGCAAAACTTTGGACTCGCCGACTTCTCCCAGGTCAAAGAAATCGATTTTGATAGTTCGGTCACGTTATATAACGGAACTGGAATGGACGGTAGTCAGCTGCTGACAGACGATATTGCGGTTGGTACGGGTTCTCTAAAAATCACTAATAGTGGTGGTCAAGAGTCTCCTAAGGCGACAACGGCTGGAGATTTGGAACTAAAACGGCGTTTGATTATCAACCCCGATAGTTCAAAAGGAAACGGTAATGCGGACCAGCCGTTTATTCCTGGCGATGCGAATTCGTTGTTAGGCGGTAATGATAATAGCGATGATCATAAGATACAAGCGGACGGCAGGATGCAGTTCGATTATGTTTCTCCGTTTGACTTTAAGAAAAATGCACTATTAGGAGCGTTGTCGCAGAAGCTTTATGTGCCAATGGAAAAAGGGAACACTCTGACTGCTACTGGGGATTTGACGGGGACTAACGCGCAAGGCAAGGACGTTAAGTCACCGAACTTCGTACAGTTTTCTGATGATAGCGGGCAGGCCAAGAATTGGACGCTATCAGTGAAGCAAGACGAGCAGTTCAAAGAGGTTGCTGGGACGCGTTACCTGCACGGTGCGCGGATCAAGTTGCACAATGAAGGAGCTAACTCTTCTGGTGGAACCTTTGATATCGCAAGACTAGAATCTGAGGTGCTGCCATCAGATGAAGATAGGACTGTTCTAGGTAATGTTGATTCGAGTGGCTCCGGAACTTGGCAGGTTTACTTCGGTAAGTTAGGTAAGAATACTGCACGTGGTGTAGAACTTGATATTCCTGGTGGCGTTGGTGCGATGAAAAAGTCGTTTGCGACGGAGTTGACGTGGACGTTAGGAAATGAAGTTGCCAACGGCGTTACTGAGAATTAGGAAAATGATGTGAACAATAGAAACGAGCTTAGGACGATTGGGGGCCTAGGCTCGTTTTGAATATTGGAGTTAATTGTTGTCAGTTTGCTTTTTTGAATGAAATTTTTTTGTTATAATTTTTATGTAATAGTTTACATTGAATGTGAGTAGAATTTTATTGCCTTATATAGGAGTATCATATGGAAAGTAATCAGGATTTTTCTTTTGTGGAAGAAAGAGTTTATCACGGCACAAATTTAGAAAATAGCAAAAGAATTATTAAATCAGGATTTTCGAATAAGAGGTACCCCAATGTAAATGATATAATTACGGGGAAAGTGGGGAAAAATCCAGGAACTTTGGGCTACGGTATATATGCGTTTATTGATGATGCAAGTTTAGCACAACAATTTGCACAAAAATTTTCTAGCGAGCCGAGAGTTATTTCATTTAAGCTAAAATATAAAAAAGAAGCTATTCTTGATTTAAGCTCAAATACTCGAGATTTACAAATTTTTAGAAAATTTTTGGAGCATAGTAAAGTGCAACAAAAGATTAAAAAATACTATAGTGATGGTAGATTTCAAAAGAGTCGTCAAGGAGCTTTGATTGAGCTTTATGTTCAACTAATTAATAATAAAAACAATTTTAGTAATATTAAAATTGTTAAAATGGCAACGGAAACTGGTATTTATCCTGGAGGGAGTTTTTGGGGAATACCTAACGGAATTGAGTGTTGTGTAAAAGATGTAGCAATTATTGAAAATGACAGTTATAAAGAAGTATTGATTGAGGAGTGATTGGATCGATGGCAACTGATGGTTTTGATATGGAAGATACAGACAAAATTATTGATGAATTGGTGAATCAGGATATATTTGATAAACTGGCAGATGCTCTTTTTTCACCATCTCAACCAGTATTAGAGGAAAAATTTGAATTAAAAGAAGTAAATCAGCTAAATGATAATTCAATTTTAAAAAATTATCATTTTTTTGATGATATATCGGTTGATGATGTTCGATCTCAGGGCGCGGCATAGGGGTGAAAATATGACTGACAACACTGATGAAGCGTTAATTAATTTTGATGGATACAGAATTAATCAATTTAATTATCAACATTTGGACGAAGAAGAATTTAATAGTAAGAATAGGAAAAATTTAGACTTTACTGGTAAATTTGGGGTTAAAGAGGATAGAAGTTCTGGTATTGTTGAACAAACGGTAAAATTTGCTAATAATAAAAAGTTATGCGTAGGTACTTTAACTGTTTACGCTACATTTTCTATCAGTTCAAGTGTTGATTCGGATGAGGAAGCTAGAAAGTTATTGGCACAAAATGGTTCGGCCATGTTATATCCTTATGTAAGAGCGATTTTATCAGTACTTACATCGTTGGATGGTTCTGATACTACGGTACTACCTTCTTTAAATTTTATTGATGCTTATAAAAAAGCACATAAATTACCAACTGATGAAAATTGATTTTTGGAATTTCATTTAAGTATTATGACGGTTCTTTTTGCCCCAACTCTTTTTTGTTATACTAGTTAGCAGTAATGAAAATGAGGGGGAAGTTATGCAATTAAAATTAGTGATTTTTGACATGGACGGGGTCGTGTTTGACTCGGAAAAGATTTATTATGCGGCTAATCAAGCGGCCGCGGATGAATTACAGATGAAGTATTCTTTTGCCTATTACCGCCAGTTTTTGGGAACTAGCGTGGAACACATGTTTGCGCAAATGGAGCAGGACTTTGGCAGCAAAAGTTTGATCGCGCGTTTTTCCCAGCTGAACCTGCAAAAGATCAATGAGTTTGTGCGGCAAGGGAAATTGGAATTAAAACCGGGATTTTTAGAGTTAGCTGGTTTTTTGCGTCAACGAGGGATCAAATACGTGCTGGCTTCAAGTAATAGTCGGCCGCAGATCGAGTTTTATTTGAAAAATACGCCGGAGGACCTCGGATTTGCCGAGATCATCACCGCCGACGACGTGACCCGCGCCAAACCCGCACCCGATATCTTCGAGCAAGCCTGGGTCAAGGGAGATAAGCCGCCCAAAACAGCGGCGGTGGTGATTGAAGATTCACATAACGGCGTGCTAGCCGCCAAACACGCCCAGCTGCCAGTCATCATGGTGCCCGATATGGTAGAGCCAACGGCGGCGGATCGCCAAAATGCGCTGGCAGTATTACCGGATCTGGGGGCAGTTCGTAACTATATAGCGGATAACAATTTGCAGTAATAAAAAAACAGTAGTCGTTTCCTAGGGGAACTGCTGCTGTTTTTTTATGTGCTTATGCTAATTTGGTAACTGTGACCTGCTCGAAGTACCGCTTAAAATTGGCGGGATTTACGTAACCCGTTTGGGCTTCGAGGGTATTTAGGATGCCCGTAGCCATTCCGGTTTTTAAAACAGTGTCATCAGTAGCGTGATC
Organism: Ligilactobacillus sp. ESL1201; assembly: GCF_058503265.1. Lineage (NCBI taxonomy): Bacteria > Bacillati > Bacillota > Bacilli > Lactobacillales > Lactobacillaceae > Ligilactobacillus > Ligilactobacillus sp. ESL1201. Next base: position 187,632 of record NZ_CP196362.1, read on the forward strand.
CGCTAAAGAAATTGCGAGCCCGGCTAACGTAGAGTCTCCGGAACCGACGGGGTTGACTGCTGTGATTTTAGGGATGGTTACTTTGTAAATAGTGTTTTCGTGCTTAGCAACCGCCCCCTTGGCTCCTAAAGAAACTACGACCCAAGGAATTTCTTTTAGTTCGGGAGCATTTAGCTGCTCGACTAAGATCTGAGGGTCAGTAGTATTTAATTTGGTTCCGATGATCGCACTGATTTCTGTTTCGTTAGGTTTGATCAGGTCGGGTTTGTCGTCAGCGGCTAAGGCTGTTTTAAGCGCATTGCCGGAACTGTCCAGGAGCACTTTTTTATGCTTCTGGTGAGCGATCGTTACCAGTTGGGAGTAAAAATCGGGGGCGATCCCTCTAGGCATACTGCCTGAAATGGTGACGATCTCACTTTGAACCAATAATTTGGTGAAATTGGTGATGAACAGCTGACTTTCACTGGCAGAAATTACGGGTCCGGGTTCCAGTACCTCGGTTTGCTTGCCGTTGTCGTGTAACAGGGCGAGTGAATTTCTAGTTTCTTGTTTGGAATGCACAAAATCGTGGTCAATTTGATCTTTATCTAGTTGTTCTTCGATGTATTTGCCAAAATGCCCGCCTAAAATACCAGTCGTTAACACAGGATAATTCATTAATTTAACGACTCGTGCTACGTTTAACCCTTTGCCACCAGCGGTTTTACTGACCTCAGTGACACGGTTAACGTCGTCGATCTTTAAGTGTACGATAGGATAGGACATGTCTATGGACGGATTCATCGTCACGGTTAAAATCATTTCTCTATTCCCCCTAATTACATTATTACAAGTCTAACGCTGCAATTACTTGGTCAACCAATTTATCTGTACCAATGCCGGTGAGAAAGGGCAAGCCGTTTAAGACTGGAACACCGATATCCTTGGTATATTTGGCGGTAGTGATAACTAAATCAGAATTTTCGGCTTTGACGGGTAATTGTGAAATGGAAGTTTGGTCAAAAGACAGTTTACTCATATCAACGCCTTTTTCTGTTAATTTGTTTTCCAAAGAATTTCTAGCGACGGTTGAAGTTGCGATCCCTGATCCACAAGCAATAATGATTTTTTTCATAATAATCTCTCCTCTAATAAGTTTTAAAGCTTAACTTCTGCAAAAGTTGCGGCTAGGTCTTGGTACAGAGCAGTTGTGTCGGTGTATGAAACTAATTTTTGCAAGTGCTCTTGGTTTTGAAAAATGGACATTAAGTTTTGAAGCATCGTAATTTGAGCCCGGGGTTGCGCGATGGCTAACATAACGATCAACGAAACTGGTAATTCATTTTCTGGGTCACCCATGTTATTAAAAGCAACGGGATGAGTGAGCGTGGTAACGGCTAAAACTGATTCGTTGACGTATTGAGAGTCGGCGTGGGGGATGGCAACGGCTATTTCACCCGTGGGTAGTCCCGTAGGAAATTCCGCTTCTCTCTGCAATAAAGCGCCTTCATAAGTCGGCTTAACAAAACCGTTAGCTAATAATTTATTAGCTAAAAAAGAAATAGCCGCTTTTTGTGAAGTAAAATATTGGTGGGCAAATACTAGCTCCTTTTTGATAATAGGCAAAAAATCGCTTCCATTTCTATCTTGATTTATGCAAAATTAATTTTGCTAATTGCCAATTAACAAATCTTTTGCAAATCAAATATAAACTATTTAAGCGCTTTTTTCAATCATAATTTGGCAATAAAGCAAAAAATAATTTGCATTTTTGCCAAATAGTGTTATCTTAGTAGGTGTAAATTTGGTAAGGAGGATCAATCACCATGGATGGAACTTCACGACGGAATGAGATCATTAAAATTTTAAAAGAAGATAATTCGATTAAAATTTTGGAATTAAGTAAGCGGTTAAAAGTTTCGCGGGAAACTATCAGACATGATTTGTACGATTTAGAGGACAAGGGCTTAATTAAAAAAGTAAGGGGAGGTGCTGTCCTTGACGTTGCCGTTAACGAAACCAGCTATAGTGGGCGCCTGCATAAAAGCCATCAAATCAAACAGGCGATCGCGCAAAAATTTAGCGAGTTTGTTGAGAACGGCGATGTTGTTTATCTGGATTACGGAACAACTTGCTTAGAAGTGGCCAAGCAGTTGAAAAATAAAGAGGAACTAACGATCGTTACTAATTCGATCCCGATCATCAATGAATTGTACAAGGCTCCGGGAATCGAGTTGGTAGTTTTGGGCGGTAATGTTCGCTCTAATGAAGGATCGATGTACGGCCAGCAAGCGATTCAAATTTTGCACAAAATAAATATTAGTATTGGCTTTATTTCTGGCAGTGGTATTACCGATTCGGCAGGATTATCAAACCATCATACCGCAGAAGCTAACGTGACCCGTGCCGCTATTGAGCAGTGTCAGCAGGTTTTTGTGGGAGTTGATCACGACAAATTTGGCAGCGCGTTTTTGAATAAGATCATTGATATTGATCAAATAGATACGTTGATCACCGATCATATTACCGACCATGAACTTATTCAAAAAATTCGCAATAAAACTAATTTGATTTTTACTGAACCATAAAAATTTATGAAATTGAGGTGAATGGTATGCAAGTTATTCAGTATATCGTTAATTTAGGTGCATCTGTAATGATTCCCATTATTATTTTCATCTTAGGTCTGTGTTTGCGTGCAGGAGTGGGAAAATCACTTCGTGCCGGGATCTCCGTCGGTATTGGTTTTGTGGGGATCAATTTGGTAGTCGGGTTGTTGACCGACAACTTGGGCAAGGCTGCCAAGGCGATGGCCCAAAACTTTCACTTGGGATTAAGTATTGTTGATATCGGGTGGCCCGGGACATCGCCGATGGCGTGGGCTTCGACTGTGGGGTTGATCGCGATCCCGATTTCTATTTTGGTTAATTTAGCAATGCTATTAACTAAAAGTACTAGAGTGATCAACGTCGATATCTGGAATGTGTGGCACTTTGCGTTTACTGGTGCAATCGTTTTAATGGCAACGGGAAGTTATACCTGGGCAATAATAGCGATCGCGATTCACAGTATGATTGCCTTCAAGTTAGGGGATATGTTTACCCCCGTCACTAACGAGTTCTTTGAAATGGAAGGGGTTTCTATTCCGCACGGCGACACCGGGATCAACGGTGTCTTTGCTAAACCGATTGATGATTTGATCGAATTGATCCCTGGGATCAGAAACATCAACTTAAGTACCGAAAGTATTCAAAAGAGATTTGGTATTTTCGGGCAGCCATCGATCATTGGGGCAATTTTAGGACTAATAATTGGTTTACTAGCGAAGTTTCCCATCGGTAAGTCGTTACAATTAGCCATTCAGATGGCTGCCGTGATGGAATTAATGCCAGTAGTCGTTAAATATATTATGCAGGGATTAATGCCGATTTCGGAGGCGGCACAAAAGGTACTGAATAAGTATTTCAAGGGTGCCACCTTTACGATTGGGATGGATCCAGCCTTACTGTTAGGTAATTCAGACGTTATTTCGGCTAGTTTATTATTCGTGCCGATCACTTTGTTATTAGCAATTATTGTTCCCGGAAATAAGGTTTTACCTTTCGGCGATTTAGCTACTATCGGTTACTTTGTTGCTTTGGCTGTTGGTGTTCATAGGGGTAATTTGTTTAGGACGATCATTTCGGGCTCGGTCTTTATGTCAATGACGATTTGGATCGCTAATCAAACCTATCCTTTGCTGGATAAATTAGGAAGAACGACACATTTGTTAGCTTCAGGCAAGACGGTTGCCTCTTTAGATCAAGGCGGTAATCAGGTTACCTATTTAATTAACAGTATCATTACCGGCAAAGTGTCATTAGGATTTTTGGTAGTTTTGGTTCTTTGGGTCGGAGCCTTTATTTACACGTACGTTTGTTACAAACGTGGTACTCTTTGGAAAAAAGAGGAGAAAAAAGACGATTGATCCCGGTACGTTTAATAAACTTGGTTATTACTTTTAATAACAATTAAAAATATTTTAGGAGGTATTTACGATGGATAACGATTGGTTAGGTTGTAAGGACAAGGTCTATATTGTCACGGGAGGCTCGTCTGGTATAGGAGATGCTATTGTACGGGAACTGTTAAAAGACGGTGCCAAAGTAGTCAATGCTGATATCAATGAAAGCCAGCTGACAGATCCTAATTTACTGTACGTAAAGACAGATGTGACTAAAAATGCAGATGTTCAAAATATGGTAAAGCAAACAATGGAGCGTTTCAAGACTATCGATGGTGTTGTAAATAATGCGGGGATCAATATTACGGGAATTTTAGTGGACCCAGCAGATCCTACGGGAAAACACGTGATCGATGAAAAGACATACGATAAGATGTTTGCCGTTAATGTCAAAAGTGTTTTCTTAGTTTCCTCCGCCGTTGCTAAGGTCTTAGTTCAAAATAAACACGGTGTAATTGTTAATATGTCTTCTGAATCGGGACTAGAAGGATCTCAAGGTGCGGGAATGTATTCCGGAACCAAGGGGGCAATCAATGGTTTTACCCGCGCTTGGGCTAAAGAATTGGGGCAATATAACGTGCGCTGTATCGGCGTAGCGCCTGGCGTTTTGGAAGCTACTGCGTTAAGAACGCTCGAATACGAGGAAGGATTAGCTTATTCTCGGCATAAGACAGTCGAAGAATTACGCGCAGGATACAACGACAATTCCTCAATTCCGTTGCAGCGTAGCGGTAAATTAAGTGAAGTAGCTAATTTGGTAGTATTTTTCTTATCAGACAGATCTAGCTATATGACCGGACAAACAGTCAACGTTTCTGGTGGTAAGAGCAGGGGATAGTTACTGACTTACATCGTCTGTTACTCAGAAAATGGGGGATTCGTATGTCAAATAAAATTAATGTATTAGAAAAAATGTCTAATGATAATGGCGTTATCGCTGCGTTGGCACTTGATCAGCGGGGGTCTTTAAAAAAAATGTTGGCCGCAGCTGGTGGCAAAGAGGCGAGCGATGAAGATCTTGTTGACTTCAAAGAAGTAGTTTCCGCAGAATTAACTAAATACTCGTCAGCTATTTTACTCGATCCGGAATACGGGCTCTCGGCTGCTAAAAAACGAGCAGCAGGCTGTGGTTTACTAATGGCCTACGAAAAAACCGGCTATGATACGACTGCACCGGGACGGATGCCGGATCTGTTGCCGGATTGGTCGGTGAAAAGACTAAAAGAAAACGGAGTCGATTCGGTCAAATTTATGCTTTATTACGATGTAGATGAGGATGATAAGATCAATGAAAAAAAGCAAGCGTTTGTTGAACGGGTCGGCGATGAATGCGAGGCTGAAGACTTGCCCTTCTTTTTGGAGTTGATGTCTTACGATGAAAAAATCGGTGATACTAAGGGAAGAAAATACGCTAAAGTTAAGCCACATAAGGTAAATGAAATGGTCAATGAATTTGCCCAAAAACGCTACAACGTTGATGTGTTAAAAGTTGAAGTGCCGGTGAATATGGACTATGTGGAAGGTTATGCGGCTGATGATCGGGAAGTTGTTTACACCCTGGATGAAGCAACTGATTTTTTTAAAGAACAGGATCAAGCAACGAATAATGTGCCGTTCATCTTTTTGAGCGCGGGAGTTTCCGCAACACTTTTTCAGCGGACTTTAAAGTTGGCGCACCAGGCGGGGTCGACTTTTAACGGTGTACTTTGCGGGCGCGCGACGTGGCGGCATGCGATAGAACCCTTTGCCAGACAGGGTGAAGGAGCCGGGCGTGACTGGCTAAAAACGACTGGGCGTAAAAATATTGAGGAACTTAATGATGTTTTGGCGACGACTGCTACATCGTGGCACAGTAAAGTTGGTGTTACTAATTAAATAACATTGGTAAGGTGTTTTTCCTGCCACTTAGGCCTGATTTGGCCTAAGTGGTTTTGCTGGGTTTTAGGATCTGGCCTTTTTTTATGTGGAGGTAGAAAAATGAATACAAAATTTTGCTTTAAAATGGCAAAAGAAAAAAGGACCGGGACAAAAATTGCTTTTGTTTCGGTCCTCTTTTTGGCTTTAGAACTGGCTAAAATTTATTTTAACGGCTAAAACATATTTTAATTTTTAAAGTATCAACTTGTTTGTCCCAAACAACTACATTATCGCTTTGAAATCGATTACAATTGTAACAGAAAAAGGAGTGAGTCAATTTTGGCGAAAAATGTAGAGATTAAAGACGTTGAGACCTTCATTACCTCCCCCGAAGGGATCAACTTGTTGGTGGTTAAAGTAAAAACCCAAGACCCGGCGATTTATGGGGTAGGGTGTGCGACTTTTACTCAGAGGATCAAAGCAGTAAAAGAAGTCATTGATGATTACTTAAAACCAATGGTAGTAGGAAAAGTTGCTAATAATGTTGAAGATATTTGGCAAACTTGTACGTCTAATGCATATTGGAGAAACGGACCGGTTTTAAATAATGCAATTGCGGGAATTGACATGGCTTTGTGGGATATTAAGGGGAAATTAGCCGGGATGCCCTTATATGAACTTTTAGGTGGTAAATGCCGCGATGCAGTTCCCGCGTATACCCACGTTGATTCTGCCTCGATAGATGATGCAGTTGAGCAAGTCAAAATCAAGGTAGCACAGGGATGGAAAAATATTCGGGTGCAAGTCAATGGTTATGGCGGCAGTGATCAAGGGGAAATAAGCGGGCCTAATTACGGCAATTATTTTGATCCCCAGGCATATATGGATACGGTGCTGAGGACATTTACCCGATTAAGAGAGGAATTTGGTAACAGTATTAACTTAATTCACGATGTTCATGAACGACTGGCTCCTCACCAAGCGGTTACTTTTACTAAAAAAATGGAGAAGTATTCATTGCTTTTTCTCGAAGATGTAGTTTCTCCCGAACAAATGGGATGGCTAAAACGAATTAGGGAACAAAGTAGTACTCCGTTAGCGCTGGGGGAACTATTTAATAATCCACACGAATGGATGCAAGTTATTCAAAACAGGGATATTGATTATATTAGGTGTCATATTAGTCAAATAGGCGGGATCACGCCGCTTCGTAAATTAATTGCTGTTGCAGATATTTTCGGTGTTCAAACTGCTTGGCATGGCCCTGGAGATCTATCGGGGATCGGACACGCGGTCAACGCCCAGCTGAGTTTGGCCGCTCATAACTGCGGTGTTCAGGAATGGAGCAATAGTATCGGTGAAAATACCTATGCCGTTTTTCCCGGTACACCTAAAGTAAAAAACGGCTATATATATTTGAATGATAATCCTGGTATAGGAGTAGATATTGACGAAGAGGCTCTGAAAGAATTTCCGGAAATTTCTTTTGCTGATGATTGGACCAGCGACTGGACGATTAGCAGGTTGCCTGACGGCACGGCAGTTAGGCCTTAAAAGGTAAAGGAGGAACCATTGTGAAAACTGATGATACCAACATCAAAAAATCCATTTTAGCTAACATTGGTGGTCAAAAAAACATTGTAAGTATTTCTCATTGCTCCACTAGATTACGGATCACACCTAAAGATAAGGAAAAAATCAATGAAGATGCGATTGGTGAGATAACCGGGGTAAAGGGACAATTTTATGCGGGAGACCAATACCAAATTATTTTAGGAACAGGATTGGTAGATAGAATATATAATTTAATAACGGCGGGATCTACCCCTGAAAATACGCAAAACCAATATGCCGGAATGTCATTACCTAAAAAAGCATCACGAATACTAGGGGATATTTTTATTCCTGTCATTCCTGCCTTAGTTGCGACGGGGCTTTTTAGTGGAATCATTAATTGTTTAACGGCATTTAACGTTCATATGAGTCCTGGTGCACTAACTATCGCGACTGTTTTAATGAAAACAGCGTTTACCTTTCTGCCAGTTTTAATTGCTTGGTCGGGGATGCGTCAGTTTGGTGGCTCCCCTGTTTTGGGACTGATTTTGGGGTTGATGTTGGTAAACCCGCTGTTGCCTAATCCAAGCGATGTTATCAAGGGAACCGTTAAGGCGTTGACGATCAATTTGTTTGGGATCCACGTCAACGTGGTTAGTTATTCGGGCTCGGTATTGCCTGCACTTGTAGTCGTGATGCTTGCAGCCTACATTGAAAAGAAGTTGAAAAAAGTAGTTCCGGATAGTTTAGACTTGATCATTACCCCGTTTGTAACGCTGCTGATCTCTGGTTTATTAGGATTATTAATAATCGGTCCCGTTTGCCAGCAAATTGAACATGGAATTTTATTTGTCGCTAAAGCCGTGATCGGTTTGCCGTTTGGAATTGGTGGTTTAATTATTGGTGGCACACAGCAAGCAATCGTGGTGACGGGAATGCACCATATCTTCTTAGCATTGGAGACTAGTTTACTAGCTACCACTGGCTATAATCCATTTAACGCGATGATCACAGGAGGAATTATTGCTCAAGCAACTGCTGCATTCGTAACGGGGTTGAAAGTAAAGGATCCTAAAAAGCGTAGTTTATATACCTCGTCGTCGTTACCAGCATTTTTAGGGATCACTGAACCAGCTATTTTTGGTGTTAACTTACAATTTGGCCGCCCGTTTATTTTTGCGTTATGTGGTGGTGCAGCTTCAGGGATGGTTGCAGGATTGTTACACGCCGCTAGTACTGGAATGGGAGTAGCTGCTATCCCCGGATTAGTTACTTATCTTTATAGTAAAAAAGCAATCTTAAATTATTTTATTATTCATTTAACGGCGATGATCGTTTCTGGCGGTTTAGTATATTTCTTTTTCGATCCTAATGATAAGCAACGAGCAGTAGTCAAGGAAAATGAAGCAACTGATGGTGAAAGCGCAGAACAGCAACGAGATATCAATTTAACAGAAGATTTTCATTTACCAGTAGCGGGAAAAGTAATCAATAATAGTGATCTTAGTGATGCAACTTTTGCTAATGAGATCTTAGGGAAAACAATTGCTATTGAGCCAGCAAATGGAGAAATTCATGCGCCACTAAGCGGTAAAATAGAGATGATAGCTAAAACCAAGCACGCTATTGGAATTAAAAATGAAGAATCCGGCATCGAGGTTTTGCTTCATTTTGGCATCGATACTGTTAAACTGAATGGGGCGGGCTTTTTACCACAGGTAAAATCAGGAGATACTGTACAACAAGATCAGTTGATCATGCAGATGGATCTGTCTCAGATCAAGAAGAGTAATTACGATCCAGTGGTTATTATGATAGTTACTAATTCAAGTGGTTTTCAGCCACAAGTTGATGAGCAGTTCGCACGCCTTGCTGCTGAGAATTAAGAACATTTTTTCATGTTATAATGACTATAAGTAAAAAATTGAGCGTTTAATTTAAGGGAGTTGGGACAAAAAGTGGTTAGCAGTCGAGCACTAGCCTAGTTTCAAAGTAAAACCCGAACTTGGGTTTTATTTTGAAACGTAGCTAGGCACAAACTGCTGCTTTTTGGATCACGATCAGTCTATTACTTACGGAAAGCAAAAGGGGGACTGGAACAAAACGGAGTTTTGTCCCAGCCCCTTTTGTGTTAGTTAAGTTGGGGGGAAACGTATTTTGTTAGATGATTTAGTAATTAAACATTTTGACTTATTAACACCAACAGATCAACACATTTGGAAGTTTATTAAAGCAAATAAAAAGCGGATCTTAACTTTGAATCTCAGTGATTTAGCGCATAGATGTAACGTTTCTTCTTCGGCAATAGTTCGTTTTTCTAAAAGGATTTCCTTGCAGGGCTTTTCGGAACTTAAATACTTGATCAAACAAGAAGAAAATTCCGGAACTCTTGATGAAGATATTTTTCAACGATATACCACTGGCTTAAATGAATTTATTGATAATATAACTAGAAAAGATTTGTCGGATATTTGTCAGATATTGATCAATAGTAAAAAAATATTTGTTTACGGGACAGGAACGTTGCAAAGAAATATCGCACAAGAAATTCGGCGTTTATTTTTAACTATTAATATCACCATCTTTTTTATTGAAGGTGTAGATGAGTTAAGTGCACTGACTAATTCTTTGACACAAGACGATGTGGTGATTTTAATTACTTTAAAGGGGACGTCGGACAATGCTCTTTTATTTGCCAAAAGGCTTAAACTGAACGGGATTCCGTTTATTTCGATAGTAGAACGGGTGGATAATCCAATCTCACGTTTGAGTAATAAAAATATTTTTATCGATCCGATTATTTTAAAAATGCGAAATGGGAATATACTGTCGCTTAAAGATCCATACTTTATTTTGGTTAGCGTCTTATTTATCAAAATGTCAATTTATCTTCAAAAATAAAACGGGTGATCTAGTTATATTTACGAAGATATAAAATAGGGGGCTGAGGCAAAACTTATTGTTTTGTCTCAGCTCCCTATTTGTTTTTCATAAATGATAGACTTAATCGCGTTTGTCAAACCAGCAGTCTAGGTCCTAAGGACACCAACAAACAAATCCAAGCACAGGATTTGTCTGTTGGTGTTACTTAGTCCGCGACTGCTAACCGCTTTTTGTCCCAACTCCCTATTTTTTACTTAGATATATACGCTTCTTTCCAGTTATATTCCAACCCGGCGGAATTCATGATGACGTTTTTGACGCTCGGGCGTAACATTACCGCGGTATTTGGCTGGTACAAAACAGCTACGCCGGTATCCTGATTAAGGACATTGGTTGCTTGGACCATGTCGTCCCAGCGTTTCTGCGGTGAATTGGCGTCTTCGTTTTCTGCCCGGGAAACTAGTTGATCGTATTGTTCGTTATGCCACTTGCCGAAATTGTAAGGCGAGTCGGAAACAAACGTGGTTAAAATGCTGATCGGATCGGCGAAATCGGCGCCCCAAGTTCCGATTGCGAGGTCAAAATTGCCGGCGCCACAACGAGCGAGTCTGTTTTTGAACGGAATGTTTTCGATTTTGACCTTGATGCCGAGGTTGTTTTCCAGTTGGCTTTGGACGAATTCGGTATTTTTCTTGGACTGCTCGGAATCGTCGCCTAAGAGGGTTAAGGATAAGTCCTTTTGTCCGCTTTCGGCCAGACCGGCTTTCAGCAACGTGCGCGCATTTTTCTTGTCGTATTTAGGCGTTGTGCTGGAATCGACGGCTTTGGTGAAATCTTGTCCGTGATATTCTGCCAGCTTAGGCGGCACGACGCCGTTGACTAAATGGCTACCGTCTGCCATGACGTCGGTGACTAGCTGCTTGCGGTCGATCGCCATGGAGATTGCTTTTCTGACCTTAGCGTTTTTGAAGACGGGCTTTTGCTGGTTAAATTCCAGGTAGCGGATGTTAGAGCCCGCAATGATCTGGTAACCATTTTTATTTTTCAAATTTTTAGCCTGCTGGCTGTCTAAAGCAGCCATGTCTAATTTATTCGTTTGGTATAAGTTGTATGCGGTCGTGTTGCTTTTGGTTACTTTAAAATTGATCTTACTCAATTTAACGGCCGTTTTATCCCAGTAATGCGGATTTTTGGTTAGCGACCAACTGAGGTTAGAACCGTTCCATCCCTGGACTGTAAACGGCCCGTTGTAAACCATCGTTTTTGCGGTGGTGCCGTATTTGCTGCCGTACTTGTCAACGGCGGTTTTATTTTGCGGGAAAAAGGCCGGACAACTCATCAAGACCTTAAAGTAGGGGATTTTTTTATCCAGTTGAATGTTTAATTGGTATTTACCTACTGCTTTGATCCCCAAAGTTTGACTGTCCTTTTTGCCATCGATGATGTCGTTGGCATTTTGGATACCATCATAAAGGTAGGAGTACTGCGCGCCGGTCTTAGGAGCAACGGTTCTGCGCCAGCCGTAAACGAAATCGGCGGCAGTCACTTTTTGACCGTTGGACCAAGTGGAATTTCGGCGCAAAGTGATCGTGTAGTCCTTGCCATCAGCGGAAACGGTCGTCTTTTTGGCGAGTCCCGGTTCGGCCTGAGCATTTTTCCCTAGCCGGTAGAGGCCTTCCATCGAATTGCCGATCATGTCGAAACTAAAAGCATCGCTAGCTTTGGCGGGATCGAGTGTCGCTAATTCAAAGCCCGAACTCCAGTTTAATACCTGCTTGTTGGCCTGAGCAGTGCCTTTTTTGGTGCCACAGCCGCTGAGCATTAACGCGCCGACGGCTAACACGACGCTTGTTTTAAGCAAATTTGTGATTTTCATATTAGACTCCTTACTGATTGACTATCCAATGATAGACAGTGACTTTTTGGTGATCGTCGTTGGTAAATTGTTGGCTGATAGCCTTAAAACGGGGACCAAAGATCCCTGGACGGGGGATGACGGTCTTGCCAGCCATCATGTCTGCGAGTTCTTGTTTGCCGGTTTGTCCCAACCGCGCGGTAATAAATCGCTCCCAGTCTTCAAGGGTGGGTGCTGGGTGGTTGAGGTAGTGTAAAACAAAATCGTCGATGCTGCCTTTACCAGCTTGTTGTAATTCTTGGTTGGTGTTGGCTAAATAAACCATTCCCCGCCCGTAAGGAACTGGCTGGGCGCGGCGGTCTTGCCACTGAATTTTAGCAATTTTCGCTGCTGGTAAATTGCGATAAACGTTTTGGTAGTAATTTTGCCCGGTGATCTCGTTGATTTGGCCCACGGTAAATTCCGGAGAAACGAAGCCACCGCGAAACGGTAAGACCGTGCAGTAATATTCGGTGCAGCCTTCTTCAAACCAAGTCCCCTGGCCGACTTGAGTGTCATCCATGGTCGGCCACGTATGCGTGATCTCGTGGATCAAAACCCGGATCCATTCGTTAAGGTCGATCGGCTTTTGTGCGCTGTATCCTGAGATGAAGGCATACTTGCACGCGGAGCCGCCGCCGCTGTGTTCGAAGGGATCCCGTCTTAAAAAGACCCGAAAGACGCTGTCTGAATCGTGGAAGTAATTTTTCATGTAGGTAAAGATCTGACTTAACTGACTAAAGGCCGTCGGGATGTCGGTCGGGATATCGCCGAACCAATAGATACCGAAAGAATCGTTTTCCTGACAGTTCATAACTCCGACGTTAAAAAGAGAAAAAGCCGTTTCGTATGGGGTCAGTTCTTTAGTGACGTCGCCTTCGCCGTAAGACCAGAGTGCCCGCGCGTTAGCCGGCATCTCAGTCATGTCCCAGTGCAGGTGAACTTCGTATTTTTGCTCCGTATTAGGCATGATGAAGGCAAATAGTGCACAGCCGTTAAGGCCGAAAGGTTCATTTCTAAAATCGTAGTAAGGGCTGCTGCGATAATTGGCGGGTAAGACCCGGGGAGTCAGTCGGTACTTCCAAGAGAGTTGCCCTGCAACAGAGCGTTGGAAATAAATACCGCGGTAGAGCATGTCCGTGCTGCGTGACGGGGCCTCTTTGATTTCAAATGGGACCGGGCCCGCATCGTCGGTAATGGTGAGTTGATCGTAATCCGCGAAGGGAACGGCACCACCGTAAGCATCGTCGGGATAGTGTAAAAAGGGTGCTTCATTTTGAGTTACGGGGATCTGGATGTGAACGAACATTTCGCTGACGGTATCGTCTTGCCAGCATGGCCGTAACTCGATTTGCATTTGTTGCAAGAAATCAGCCTCCTACTGAAAAATTATTTACTAAATGAAACGCTAAATTAATAAATGCTATCTAAAATTTAATGATATACTAATAGTATTAAAACGATTTTGGTTTGTCAATATCAATTAATATAGGAGAGAAGATCATGAATTTTGAGCGACGAGTCCAGCGCGCGGGCTGGGGGAATATGAAAAAAGAGTTGACGACGCGGCGGTACAATTTGATCGGAACGGAATTTGATTTTGCCACGGCACCAGTTTTTACGGATGCGGTGATCGAGTTGGCCCAAAACGGTCTTTTCGGTTATACACTGCCCGATCAGCCGTACGAAAATGCCGTACTACAATGGATGAAAAACCAGCACGGGCTGACGATTCCTAAAGAGTGGCTGGTAGTTACTGCCGGCACGATCCATTCGTTAGCGACGTGTATCGAATTGTTAGTCAAGCAAAACGAACAGTTGGTGACTTTGGTTCCGGGATATGGACGTTACGATCAAGCTGCGGATCGTTTGAACAGAAAGGTGCTGCAAGTGCCGCTGCTAGAAGACGCGGTGCATGAAAATTACGAGCTCGATTTTGCACGCTTAGAAGACGCGCTAAAGTTGCCGCAGACTAAATTGCTGGTATTATGTAATCCCCACAGCCCGACCGGACAAGTCTGGGCTAAAGAAGATCTGTGCCGGCTCGCCCAACTTACTCAGCGTTATGGAGTTTATGTTTTCAGCGACGAAATTTATGCGGAAAATATTTACCACGACGCTGCGTTCACGAGTTACTTAGCAGCCGCTCCCACCAAGGAAAAGACGATCGTAGCCACATCGTTAGGGAAATGCTTGGGATTAACTGGCATCAATCACGCCAATATTTTTATCCCGGACAAGCAGTTGCGTGCGCGCTTTATCGCCAAAAGAAACGCCAAACATTTCGGCAGCTTGGATCCGCTGGCGTACTTGGCGGTGACTCGCGGGTACAGCTCGGCGGGGCGTGAATGGATGCAACAGATGAATACTTATGTGGCAGCAAACATGGATGTTACCCGCAAGATGTTAAAACAAATTGCCCCCCAAATTAAAGTTTACGGGGGACAAGGAGGTTTTTATTTATGGATCGACTGGTCGGCTGTTTTACCTGCGGGAGTTGTGGTCGATGATCTACTTGAACGAGCTGACGTCGCTTTAGATCTGGGCGATGAGTACGGCGCGAATTACGAAAATTACACGAGGATCAACTTAGCAACTGGGCGCTCTTATTTGACGGCGGCCTTACAGGCGATCGGCGATGTAGTGGAGAAATAGTTTAAAAGAAATTGGGACCAAAAAAGAGGCTGGAACAAAATTCTGTTTTGTTCCAGTCTCTTTTTTGGTTTCCGTAAATAATAGACTTAATCGCGTTTGTCAAACCAGCAGTCTAGGTCCTAAGGACACCGACTGCTAACCGGCTTGACTCACAGCTAGTTTGATCGTGCTCCCAAAAGCAGCAGTTTGTGCCTAGCTACGTTTCAAAATAAAACCCAAGTGCGGGTTTTACTTTGAAACTAGGCTAGTGCTCGACTGCTAAGCGCTTTTTGTCACAATTTTTTTAAGAACAGATAAACTTCAATGCCGTGGCTAAACAACCGCCAACGATTGGGCCACACATCGGGACCCAAGCGTACCACCATTCGGGATTGCCGCGGTGTGGCACGGGTAAGATCGTGTATGCCAAACGCGGACCCCAATCACGTGCTGGGTTGAGGGCGAAACCAGTGGTCGTACCTAAACTAGTACCGGTCACTAAAATTACCATGCCGACGATGAAGGGCTTTAGTCCCTGAGTGAAATCGCCTAAGTTGAGCAGGATAAAGACAAAGCCAAACGTTGCGATCGTTTCGGAAAGAAAGTTAAAGACTGGCGCTTTGATCGCCGGTCTAGTCGCAAAGATCCCCACGTGATTGCCAGCTTCTTCATTTTCACTAGCTTTGAAATGAGGATAAAAGTGGCAGATGACGAGTGTTGCGCCGACGAAGGCTCCTAAGAACTGTCCAGCTAGGTAAGGGACAACTTGGCTCCACGGAAAATAACCAAAAATTGCGTAAGGGATCGTGACCGCCGGATTTAAGTGTCCTTGAGAACCAAGAGCACCGGCTACATAAACACCCATCGTAACGGCTAATCCCCAAGAAACACAGACAAATAACCAATTCGCGCCCTTAGCTAGGGATTTATTTAAATTAATACCCGCACCGGTCCCAGTGCCAAGTAAGATCATGATCATCGTTCCCAAAAATTCACCTAAAAATCCGTGCATAGTGCACGCCTCCTTTGAGTTCGGGTTATTTATTGTTATTTAGCTGGCTTGCCGTTAGGATAGATGATGATTTTTAAGGAATCTCCCTTAGCAGTCCGGTTTCTTTCGAATGCGTCTTTGGCATGATCTAAATCGTAAAAATCGGTCAGCAATTTTTGGGCCGTAGCCATATTTTCGTGCAAAATTTTAATGGCTGCCGGATAAGTATTAGCATAACGGAAAACGCCGAAGATCTGCGGTTCGTGAGTGGTCATAAACATAATGTCGAGCGGCGCCGTATCATGGGTTGGCATACCGATATATGCGATTTTGCCGCCGGATTTTAAGGTTAACAAGGCATCACTTTCCGCGTGATTATTTCCGGAAGCTTCGAATGCAAAATCAACTCCTTGACCATTAGTTAAGGAAGCAATTTTTTCTTTGATATCGTCTTTGGTGATGTTAACGGTATAGTCAGCACCAAATTTTTGCGCCATTTCTAAGCGACTTGGTTCCGCGTCACTGACGATGATCGTGCCGACGTTATATGACCGCGCCGTTAAGATCGCTAGGAGACCGACGGGGCCGGCCCCGGAAATAAAGACGGTTGCATTGGGCCGCAGATTCACCAGACGTGCGGCATTGACCGAAACAGAGAATGGTTCGCTTAGAGAACCGACTTCATATGACATATCGTCTGGAATATGGTAAGTGAAATCTGCTGGCCACGTGATGTATTCGGTCAAATCACCGTCGACCGGCGGGGTGGCCATAAACTGAATATCGGGGCATAAATTATAGCGCCCAGTACGACAAAATTCACACTTGCCACAAGGAACTCCGGGTTCTAGTGCGACGCGATCGTTGACTTTGAAGTCTGTGACTTGGTCGCCCACAGCGATAATTTTACCGGTACTTTCGTGTCCTAAGATCAGTGGCTTTTTGACGACGAAATCACCGATCCGGCCGGAATCGTAATAATGCACGTCGGAACCGCAAATGCCGACGGCCATCACTTTGACTAAGACATCGGTAGGCTTCATTTTTTGCACCGGAGTTTCCTTGATCTCTAGGTCAAAAACTTTATTTAAAACGGCACTCTTGGTGGTTGTTGGTAATTCAGTAGTCATACGATACTCCCCCTATATGAATAATAAGTTAACAATAATGTATGTGATTATTATAACATTAATTTTAGGGTTGCAATACGCTAATTTAAGCTTTAGTTAAGGCGTTAAGTTTTTAAAATTAATGATAATGGGTTGGATAATAACTAAAATTGTGATTTTTAATATATGAATTACTGTTACTTACATAATTGATGTTTGAAAAAATAATCACCAAAAAGGAGTTGGGACAAAAAGCGTTTAGCAGTCGAGCACTAGCCTAGTTTCAAAGTAAAACCCGAACTTGGGTTTTATTTTGAAACGTAGCTAGGCGCAAACTGCTGCTTTTTGGAGCACGATCAAACAAGTTGTGAGTCAAGCCGGTTAGCGGTCGTAGACTAAGTGGCACTGACAAGCAAATCCTGTACTTGGATTTGTTTGTCAGTGTCCTTAGGACCTAGACTGCTGGCTTGACGAACGCGATTAAGTCTATTACTTACGGAAAATAAAAAAAGTAGCTGGGACAAAACGGAGTTTTGTCCCAGCTACTTTTTTCACTTATACCGAATAGTATTGAACGTCAGTTAAATTTATTTCTTAAATTCCTTACTGATCTGTCCGGCTAATTGTGTTACTAAATCTTCGTCTTTGAGTCCCGTCGTTTCCTGCACGACTTCCGCGAACTTAGCTTGGATCATCTGCTGTAACTTGACGCTTTCGTCGTCCGTCGGCACGTCAAATTGATAAATCTTAGCGGCTGTTTCCAGCAGCTTCTCGTAGCTCAATCCCCGCTCCTTAGCCTCGCGGATCGGGCGAATGAAACGTTCGTCGAAGCCCAATTTGCGGATCGGTGTCCGGCCGACGCGGGCGATCGTGTCTGAGATATAGGTATTTTCAAAGCGGCTGATGATCTTTTGCTGGTAAGCTTCGTGGTCGGCCCGTTTGAAATGCCATTTGTCAATCAGTAGGTCGCCCGTTTCTTTAAGGACGCCCTTGAGTTGGGCGAGCACCTTTTCGTCTTTGATGGCATCACCGATGCTGTCGTAACCTAATGTTTTGCCGGTGTAAGCGACGGTGGCGTGGCCCGTGTTAACGGAAAACAGCTTGCGTTCGATGTATGGTTCCAAATCCGGGGCGTAGTCCACACCCTTGAGTTTCAGTTCTGGCCGGGCCATCTGCGATTCGTCTACGATCCATTCCTTGAACGGTTCGACGGCGACCATCAACGGGTCGTCGTGCTTTTGTAGCGGCACGATCCGGTCGACGGCGGCGTTCGGGAAGCCGACAAATTCATCGACGTAAACTTTGGCTGCGGCATCTAAATGTTCATAAACCGATTTTTTCAAACTCTGCGAGCCGCCGATCATGTTTTCACAGGCGATCACGTCGATCTTTTGTTGGTTACCGGCTTCTTTGCGGGCAACCAAACCCTGCGCGATCAACGGTGCGATTAGCTTCAAGATCTTAGGACCGATCGCGGTGGTTACCAAATCGGCCTGCGCAATCGCTGCGACCACTTTTGCCGGCTCCTTGGCGTTGTTGATGCCGGCGACGTTATGCACCTGGATCTTTTCTTGCCCCGCGGCGGCGAGTTCGATCTCGTATTCGTGGCGCTTGTTTAACTCGTCAATGATCGTTTCGTTGACGTCGACAAAATCAATACTAAAATCGTTGGCGGCCAAGGTCTCGCCGATAAATCCCCGGCCAATATTACCCGCGCCAAAATGAACTGCTTTCATTGTTTTTCTAACCTCTTTTTTTGTTTTTCTGACAAAATTCATCAGCTACGCAGCTTGTTTTAATTGCGCTCCGTCAGCCAGCAACTTGTGTCTAGCTACGCCCAACAAAAAATCCAAGTTCAGGCTTTTTCGCTGGTCTAGGCTAGTCCTCAGTTGCTAAGCGGCTGACTTTGCAGCTTGTATTAATTGCGCTCGTCAAGCCAACAGTCTAGGCCCTAAGGACACTGAACAACAAATCCAAATACAGGATTTGCCGTTCAGTGCCACTTAGTCCACGAATGCTGACCGGCTTGTCTCGCAGCTTGTTTTAATCGCGCTCCAGCTGGCAGCAGGTTGTGCCTAACTACGTCTGCCAATAAGTCTCAACCCGACTTATTACCAGCCTAGGTTAGTGCTCACCTGCTAAACACCAGCTTTTGCAGCTTGTTATTTAAATTCCTTTCCCAAATCATGGATACTACTCATTCCTGCTTGTAAAACTCCATCTACATAAGTAGAAAAGTCCGTCGCATTTTCCTTTGATACGATCGCTTCCAAGACCATTCCTAAATTCACCCCCGTCAGACAGGCAAAATCTAAATCCTGCAGTGCCGCGGCGC
Source organism: Ligilactobacillus sp. ESL1201 (assembly GCF_058503265.1). Taxonomy (NCBI): domain Bacteria; kingdom Bacillati; phylum Bacillota; class Bacilli; order Lactobacillales; family Lactobacillaceae; genus Ligilactobacillus; species Ligilactobacillus sp. ESL1201. The sequence goes on from NZ_CP196362.1 coordinate 206,871, forward strand.
TGACGTTAGTTGGGCTGCCTCCCGGAATGTCCGTCAATACTAAGACGTGTCCTTTTTGGGCCTGAGTGGTGATCGCCTGGCGGACTTCCTGTTCGAAATCTCCAATATTATTGCCGGGATTGAGTGAAAAGGTAGTGACATTCGTCGGTTTACCTGAAATAACGGTCGCAGCACTGACCAATCCCGTCGAAAGCTGTCCGTGAGTAACAATAATTAGACTAATCATGTTTAATCGATCCTTTCTTCTGTCATCGTTAAACAAGCAAAATGCATGCCAATAAATCTGAGTGAGACTTTATTGATTCAAAGAAAAATGTGTATCAAAAATTTCTATAATGTATGCGAACTCTGTATCAGGAATAGTAATAAAATAACTTTTTTCCACCAGTTTAAACGCGTCCGTAACGGTGGTAAACAGGCGCAGGTGTTCTTTTTTAAAGCCAGCGATATTTTTATATGGCAGCGGCTCTTTTAACATCACTCGTTCGATCATGCTGGAACAGTGAAAGATGAACTTGATCTTTAAATTATCAATGTCGTTGACTTGGTGACCGGCGATGATCTGATTCAATACTTTTTGCAGCGTGGCGATCACTTTTTGGGGGTCGATAAATAATAAAAATTGTTGCAGCGAGTCGATCATTTTCTGGTTAGTAAACGAAAAATCGGCGTGTTCGTTGTTTTCCGTTGCAAAATCATTTTCCAACGACTGTGCGAGGCCCTTGAGCGTCGCGTTGGGTAAGACAGATTTTCTCGTAGCTTCCAGCAACATTGGGGTGCTGATCGGGGAAATGTTCATTACCTGATGTTGCGTTTTTTCCTGGATCAGGTTGGCGAAAAGCGAAAGTGACCCCATATCCGACAGGATCAAAACGCCTCCGCTGGTGTCGATGTCCGTGATCGTTTGCGAAACCTGGGTGAAAATTTTGTCGATGCTTTCGTCTAAGGGTAAATCGATGCCGTGCGCGTGGCTGGAGTTCAAAAACGAATTGACGACGGTACACATGCTGGAGGCGACGTTACTGCCGTGGCAAAGTGCAAGGATGCCGATACTTTTTTGAGTGTCTTCTTTTGACATGTGCAGCAGCATCGTTAAGAAATTCAGTTCGCCCACGGGAATGTAGAAATCGATCAGTTGGTTGAGGCGCTTTCTGATTTGTAGGGCTTGTTCGTATTCGGCAGGATATTTGCGCTGGGTTTCGTTAGGGTCCGAGTATTTGGGAATCTGATTAGCGAAAACCTTCCCCTTTAACGTATTGATATGAAGCATTAAGCCTAAAATCGTGTTTTTTTCTAAATTTAGTTGCATCTCTGTCAGAGTAGTCTTGACCGCCGTGTAAACGGAATAGTTGATGATCTTGGTGATCGCCTGCGAGTGATCGAGCTCGTCAAAAGCGTCGATCTGGTGGTAGATGCCTTTGACTTCTTCGTAGGCTTCGTTTAGGCCACCGCTGTGTGAGTAATTTTTAGTCAAATTTTGCTGATCGTTAGCATTCAAGTAAGTAACTTGGGGTTCGTATTGCAAGCTAGTATCCTTTTCGATCTGAACGGTGGGTTCGATGCGCGAAATTAGGTCTTGAACTAACGTGTCTTGCTTTTTTTTAGCGGCAAAAAAGGACTTAATGACATTTTCTGGGAGGTCGTTAAAGGTCAATTTGATCATGTTTTTATTTTTCATGTAGGCTTTGGCACAGGTCAGTTCGATGTCGACTTTTAGTTGTCCCAAGTTATTAGGAGTGTCGTAGGTTAGCAAGGCTTCGATCACCGCTTTTTCGACCGTCAGGGGTCGGGCAATGCGTTTGGCTTCTTCTTGTAAAAATAAATAGACGTAATCCAGTTTTTCGGTCGGGAAACGGTCGTTTAAGTCGGGCAGTTTGACCGCCACGGGGATCCGCCGGGTAAACGTGCGTAGCAGCGTAGACGAGGTATCTTCGGTGGTGGCCATCACGAATAAAATGTTGCCGATCGAGTTGGTGGTGACTTGGCCGAGTCGCCGGTATGTATGCTGGTCCATGACCTGAAACAACATTTCTTGGGCTTGCGGGGGGAGGCGGTGCACTTCGTCTAGGAATAAAATGCCGTTTTCCGCTTGGTTAATGATCCCTTTTTGGGTGGCGTTGGCTCCGGTGAAGGCTCCCTTGTCGTAACCGAAAAGCAGCGACATCAATAACTGAGGATTATCGACGTAATCGGCACAGTTAAATGAGATCAAGGGGGCATCTTTTTTGAGTGTGCCTTGGTTGAGCGCGAAGTGATATAAGTAATTGACCATCGTCGTTTTGCCGACGCCGGTAGACCCCGACAGCAGGATATTCATGCCGTGGGGTGGGTAAAGAATAGCGGCTTTGAGTTGTTCCACGATGTTTTTCAGACTCCCCTGAGCACCGATCATGCTGGCAAATGGATCGTCTTGTTGCGCGTGGACGGTCTGTTTGGTCAGCAAGGCTTGCAGCTCTTTTTTGGTAAAGACTTTTTGTTGTCTTGTACTATTAGAGACGACGTTGGCATCGAGATATAACACGGGTTTACCGCTGATTTTAATGACTTTGTTTTCGCGAAAGAGACGGTTGAGTTCCTTGCTAACGTTCGAACGGGTAAGGTTGAGTTTGTCCGCAATGTAAGAGGTACTGATCCCTAGTTCTGCCAGCGCGGCAGATTTGAGGTTCGATTCTTCTTTGAGAAACATTTCGACGCGATCTTTCCTGGAAAATTTGCTGGGCATTACTTTTTACTCCTTTAATAAAGCGCTTTTATCTTTATAGTATCAAAAAAATGAAGCGTAGTCATTATTATTGATACAGATTCGATACAGATGATCTGACTATTTTGACAAAGCAAAATGGCGAAAAGTGGCACGGTTTTTGCTAGTTACTTAATAACTAATCAGGGAGGTTTTTTATATGACAAAAATATCTTTATTACGGATTGATGATCGGTTGGTGCACGGGCAAGTTGTTACTAAATGGATCCACGAATCCAAGGCAGAAAAAATAGTAATTGTAGATGATTATTTAGCAACTAATTCCTATTTAAGTAAGGTATTTAAAATGGCTGCTCCGCACGGAATAGATGTAGAAACTTATTCGACAAAAGACTTTGTCACTAGGGATCAAGAGGGTGCTTTTGGTGAAACACCGCTGTTAGTTTTATTTAAAGCCGTTGACAACGTGAAAAAGGTCTTTGACCTAGGCTTTACATTTTCTCAGATCCAAGTAGGCGGTATCGGGGCTAATTCGGACAGAAAATTAGTTTATCAAAGTGTTGCGATGTCTGAAGATGAAGCTAAGATGCTATTGGAGATTCAGGATACAGGCGTGGAAATCTTTTTCCAACGAGTTCCTGACGAGAAAAAAGCGGATTTAAGTACGGTAGTTAAAAAGAACTTTAAAAATCTGAAATAGATTGGGGGAACCTTAAGTGGGTCAGATAACGATCTTACAGGCACTATTGATCGGGTGCTTTTATTGGTTCAGAGGTTGTCGTTTAGGTTATACTTTCGGTGTTGTAACAGTCTTTTCGCCACTTCCTGCCGCTTTATGGGTGGGATTAGTCTTGCACGATATTCCGACCGCGATGGTAGTTGGCGCTGCTTTGCAATTGATTTACTTAGGATTATTAGCTCCAGGTGGGGCTGCACCGTCGGATCCAACGATTGCTTCACTAGTTTCTTGTACGGTTGCCGTAGTGTCAAAAATAGATGTGAATGCAGCCGTTGCTTTGGCTGTTCCAATTGGACTATTAGGACTGCAAATTGCTAATTTGGAATACATTATTAACGGCTTTTTTGCGCACATGACGGATAAAAAGATAGATAAGGGCGGGACTACTAAAGATATGATAATTACCTCTATCGTGTATCCTACTATTTATAAATTCTTCCTTTACGCGGTTCCAATGGCATTAGTTTTATACTTTGGTGCTGCTCAGGTGGGAACTTGGATCAACATGATCCCACAGACCATTTTAAACGGGTTAACGTTATCGGGTTCCGTTTTACCAGCAGTTGGTTTTGTTATTATTGTGCAACAAATCGGTAAGAAGAGTCTTCTTCCATATTTTTTGGCAGCTTTCTTCTTAGAAGAATATACAAAAACTCCAACACTAGCAATTGCAATGATCGGTTTGTTCTTCGCTTATTTGCATATTATGTTTACGGCTAAAGCTAAGGAGGAATAGTTAAATGAATAATGAAGTGGAAAAAGTGGAGGAAAAACAAACTAATAAATTAACCAAAAAAGATTTAAATAAATCATGGTTCTTATGGTGGCTGTTTGCCGAATCAAGTCATTCGTTTGAAAGAATGATGGGGGTTTCGTTTGGGATTTCCGTTGCTCCGTCATTAAAGAAATTATATGGTAAAAGTAAGGATAAATTAAGTGAAGCCCTTAAAAGGAATACGCAATTTTTTAATACCAGTGGTAACTGGGGTTCTTTGATCCCCGGAATGGTGATTGCGATGGAAGAGCAGCGAGCAAAGGGTGAAGATATGCCCGACGAAGCCATTATCGGTACTAAGACGGGACTGATGGGTGCTATTGCGGGTGTTGGTGATACGGTCGACTGGGGAATGTGGTTGCCGATCATCATTAGTTTGTTTATTCCGCTTGCTAAAAAAGGTAACGGTTTAGCCGGAATTTTGCCATGGCTGATTTTTGCAGTGATTACGTTAGTAGAAAGTTACTTTCTTTTTCATTTGGGTTATAAGTCTGGTGAAGCTTCAGTCGAGAAAATTCTCTCTGGTGGTGCGGTAGATAAACTGATCACCGGGGCAAGTGTGATGGGATTATTTATGATGGGTGGTTTAGCTGCATCTTACGTTAAAGTTACGACTCCAATCAAGATCGTTACGGGTGTTAAAAATTTAAGCCTGCAAAAAGATATTTTTGATGCCATTGCTCCTGGGATTTTACCGCTATTAGTAGTAATAGGTGTTTACTTTTATTTGGAAAAAATCGATAAGAATTATACTAGGGTCATGTTAGTGCTGATCGCATTGTGTTTAGTATTAGGTGGCTTTGGAATTTTGAAATAGGGGGAAGTCAAAGTGGCGTTAATGCATTTGGATTTTAAATCAAAAGCATTGCAAAAATCGAGTTCCTTGTATGCTATTTGCCCCGAGCCAAGTTTTGGTTGGCAAGACTTGCAAGTTTTGTATTTGTTACACGGCATGGGTGATGACCATACTAAATGGATCAGAAGGACCAACGTAGAGCAATATGTGAGAGATTATCAAATTGTAGTGATCAGTGCGCAGTTTGAAAAGAGTTTTTATACTAATATGGTCTACGGTGAAAATTACTGGGATTTTTTGACGGCGGAATTACCGCAAATAGTTGGTCAAATATTTCCGATTTCTCCTAAGAGAGAAGATCATTTTGTAGCTGGATTGTCGATGGGCGGTTTTGGTGCGTTTAAATGGGCGTTAAATCAACCTGAGATGTTTAGTTATGCGGGTAGTTTTTCAGGGGTGTTAAATTTACAGGAATTTTTTGATATCAATGATTCAAAATTACTTGAGCAGATCAACGTTGGGGGAGGAGTAGAAAAGTTTAAATCACTTGTGTGTTCTATTTTAGGTCCTGATGGAAAGGTTACTGATACTAATAATGACTTACCATATTTAGTTAAAAATGGTAAAAGAGGGGAATTACCGAGTTTATTTCAAACCTGTGGGACAGAAGACCCCATCATGCGATACAATACGGGATTTAAAAAATTAGTCAGCAGTTATCCGGAAATCAAGTATAAGTACCATGAATTTGCGGGAAAACACGATTGGGTATTTTGGAATCAAAGCCTAAAAGAATTCTTAGGATTGTTGCCGTTAAAGAAGTGATTTAACAAGTGGGGCGCGAGACATTTAATTGGTCTTGGCCTCATTTTTAGTAAGGAGAAGATAAAATGGCGTTAATGCATTTAGATTTCAAGTCGAAAGTCCTCCAAAAATCGAGTTCCTTATATGCTATTTGTCCGGAGCCGACTGAGAAATGGGATAACTTGCAGGTATTATATTTGCTACATGGAGTAGGTGATGATCATACCAAGTGGATCAGAAGAAGTAATATAGAACAATACGTGAGGAACTACCGAATCGTGGTGATCAGCGCACAGTTTGAAAAGAGCTTTTATACTAATATGGTCTACGGTGAAAATTATTGGAATTTTTTGACGCAGGAATTACCCCAAATGGTTGAACAGCTATTTCCAATTTCTGCTAAAAGGGAAGATCATTTCGTAGCCGGACTGTCGATGGGGGGCTTTGGTGCATTTAAATGGGCGTTGAATCAACCGGAAAAGTTTAGTTATGCCGGTAGTTTTTCTGGAGTATTGGATTTACAGGAGCGGTTAAATAATTGGGTTTACGATGAGCAACACAGAACGATTCCGCAAGCCGATTTTGGTGCAGTCAATATTGCGGGGACAAATAATGATTTACAGATGTTGGTCGAAAAAGCCGATAAGAAACAATTGCCTGCCCTATTTCAAACTTGTGGTAGCGAAGACTGGATCTTACAATTTAACCGACAATTTAAACAAGTTGTTGAAAATTACTCCGAAATCAATTATCAGTATCACCAATTTCACGGGAAGCATGATTGGGTTTTCTGGGATCAAAGTTTGCGTGAATTTTTACAATTACTGCCATTGAAAAAATGATTACACCGGCAATTAAAAAATAAAATGACGTGGTAACTGGCAATTTGATCTGTTTATCATGCTTCTTGGTTTATGGTATACTGTAAGGAGTAAGGCACACTATGTTTTTAATAAAAGTTTGGAGATCATGTGATATGACAAAAATATATAGTGCTAAAGTCACTCAAAAAGGACAGGTGACTTTACCCGCAGAATTGCGCAAGGAAGAAAGTTGGGATATAGGTAGTGTATTGATTTTTCGTAAAAATCAAGGGGATGCTGGTATTTCTATTTCTAAAAAGGTAAATCTTTATGATACAAATTTTGGAGATTATGATTTTCAATCTGATTTAAAATCTGATCCAGAGCTTGCAGTTCCTGAATCTCTCCAAGGCAATGAAGGTTGGGAAGATGATTTGTAAAGAGGTAATGTAATGGCTGATGTAATTTATCCTAAACAAGGAGATATCGTAATTGTTGATTCTGAACCACATTCAGGAAGAGAATATGGTGGACATGATTCAAGGACGAATAATATTCGAAGACACATGGTGGTGATAAGTAATACAGCCTATAATTATAAAACAGGAATGTTTATTGGAATGCCAATTACAACGGCGATAAAATATCAGGGCAATCAACATTACCAACCAATATTATTAATGGGGTCAGAAAATGGGGTAAAAGGTTTTGTTTGCCTGTGGCAATTACAAAACTTTGATTTTATAACACGACGTGGGAAAGTAATAAATCGGGTTAAAAGATCATATTTGAAAAAGCTACTGGGGTATGCAAATGCAATTATTGAGTTGGATAGTTAATTATATTTCGGATCAGTTTTAGTAGTGAGTTAAGCTCAGGGGGAACTGGGACAAAAATTCTATTTTGTTCCAGTCCTCCTTTTTGATTTTCGTAAGTAATAGACTTAATCGCGTTTTTCAAGTCAGCAGTGTACTAGAGACATCAACGAACAAATTTAAGTATATGGTTTCTGTGTTACTTAGTCCATGACCGCTAACCGTCCTGACTCACAGCTTGCTTTTGTTTTAAACTTCATTTTTGATGATCGCTGAAAGTTGACTAACAAGGTAATTTGTTCTTTAATGAAAACGGATACCATATTTTGCAATTAAAGGAGACGTTTAAGTGGAAGCGAACTTAGCATGGTTAGATGACCCCACGGTTTTTCGGATGGGCAAGTTACCGGCACACAGTGACCATCAAGAATACCGCAATCAAGCGGAAATGAAGGCACAAAAAAGTTCTTTAGTACAGAGTTTGAATGGTACGTGGCAGTTTCATTATGCTAAAAATCCAATGCAACGACCACACGATTTTTACCGGACGGATTTTGATGCTAGTGATTTTGATACGATCCAAGTACCGCAACACATCGAACTGGCTGGTTACAGTCAGATCCATTATACGAACATGTCGTATCCGTGGGAGGGCAGGGAAAACCGCTTGCCGCAATACGACGATACGACTTTGCAACAGTCGGGTGTTAGTTTCAGCGAGTCGCAGTTAAATGAAGTGGGTACCTATATCAAAAAGTTTGATTTACGCGCTGATCACCGCGACCAAGACGTCCACGTCCGCTTTGCGGGAGTGGCGACGGCGATGTACGTTTGGCTTAACGGGCATTTTTTAGGTTATTCGGAAGACAGCTGTACGCCGGCGGAATTTGATTTAACGCCGTACGTCAAAGAAAAAGATAATGTATTAGCGGTCGAGGTCTTTAAATTCAGCACGGCCTCTTATTTAGAGGACCAGGATTTCTTTCGCTTCTTTGGTATTTACCGTGACGTGGAACTACTTTACCGGCCACAGGTCAGCGTGCGAGATGTTCACGTTCAGCCGCGAGTAGACGAGCAGCTACAAAACGGCACGGTCACAGTCGACGTGCAGTTGGAAGGAGACGTTGCCGCTAACGTGAAGTGCAGCATCATTTCCCCACGAGGACAAGAAATTTTTAGTGCCACTGAAAAAAGTGCGGCGACCGTGTCGTTTAGCACACCGACGCTTAAAGACGTAGCTTTGTGGGATCACCGGCATCCCCAATTATACCGGCTGCTATTAGAAATTCAGACTCCAGAAAAGAACATACTAGAAGTGGTGCCCGTTGACTTTGGTTTTCGGCGCATCGAAAAACGCGCTAAGGTCATGTGCTTGAATAACCAGCGCTTGGTATTGATGGGCGTCAACCGGCACGAGTGGAGTTGTCAGCGCGGTCGGGCGATCACCAAACAGGATATGGATCAGGATATGAGCTTGATTTTAGCCAATAATATCAATGCCGTGCGGACTTGTCATTATCCCGACCAGGTTTATTGGTATCAGCTTTGTGACCAAAAAGGGATCTACGTGATGGCCGAAACTAACATGGAGTCTCACGGCACTTGGGCGTGGAACGAAGACGGTCAATACGTGGTTCCGGGTTCCCAGCAAAAATGGCACGATATGTGTTTAGACCGGGCGCAAAATAACTATGAACTACTGAAAAATCATCCAAGCATCCTCTTTTGGTCGCTAGGCAATGAGTCACACGGTGGCACCAATCTGGTAGCGATGAACGAATACTTTAAGAAAGTCGATCCAACTAGACTAACTCACTATGAAGGTGTTTACCACGCACCGCAAGACAAACCTCGTGTTTCCGACATGGAAAGTGGGATGTACATTACTCCGACGGAGATCAAGGAATATTTGGATAACGATCCGGCTAAGCCGTATATTTTGTGTGAGTACCTGCATTCGATGGGCAATTCGGTCGGCGACATGCAGGCTTATTTCCAATTGATCAAAGATTACCCGCTATTTCAGGGGGGCTTTATCTGGGATTTTGCCGATCAGGCTTTGGAAGTTCAAGATGAAGTCACGGGACAAAAAGTAATGCGCTACGGCGGCGATTTTGACGACCGGCCGTCCGACTATGAATTTAGCGGTGACGGGTTATTCTTTGCCGATAAGACGCCTAAACCAGCAGTGCAGGAGGTCAGATATTTTTATGGAAAATACTAAGGAATTACAGGTAGTTTATTCAGCCGTTCATCTAGGAGTGAACGGTTCGGGTTTTTCATACCTGTTTAACTTGCAAAAGGGTGGTCCGGATTCGCTGGTGATCGCTGGCAAAGAATGGTTGTACCGGATCCCCAAGCCGCTTTTTTGGCGTGCTACGACCGACAATGACCGCGGTAATGGCTTTTCGGCCAAATCTGCTGTGTGGCTGGGCGCGGATATGTTTAGCTTGTGTCGCCAGTGCGAGGTGACGGTCGGAGAAAATACGATCCCCGTGCCGCTGACCGGAAAATTCAGTGATTATCCGTTAACGGCCCAGGATGTGACGGTCAAATACACCTACCAAACGGCTACGACTCCGACGACTGACGTTGATATTACTTATCAAGTAGCCTGCGATGGACAGATCACGGTGGCGGTTAAGTTTCATGGTGATGGGACCGGCCCAATGCCTGAAATTACAGGCTTACCTGAGTTGCCGGTGTTTGGTTTACAATTTGTAATGCCGACTGCGGCTAGTGGCTATGAATACACTGGTTTGTCCGGCGAAACTTACCCCGATCGCATGGCGGGTGCCACCCACGGGACCTTTAGTGTAAAAGGAATGCCTGTGACTAAGTATATGGTACCTCAGGATTGTCAGGTCCATATGCAGACCGAAAGGGTCACTGTGACCCGACAAACGACGTTAAATAACGCCGACCATAGTTGGCAGCCGTTTAGTTTGGAGTTTGCCCAAGAAAAGCAGCCCTTTGCCTTTAGCTGCTTACCTTACACGCCAGAGGAATTAGAAAACGCCACGCACAGCGAAGAATTGCCGGCGCCGCACAGAACGGTATTGTCTATCCTGGGCGCAGTACGTGGAGTTGGCGGCTTCGATAGTTGGGGCGCCGACGTGCAGCCGGAATATCATATTTCCAGTGCGCATGATATTGAATTTAACTTTAAGATCAATCCTAAGTTTTAAAGCAGTAATGATAATGAGGAGAAAAGATGACTAAACGACGATTAGGACTGTCGCTTTACCCGGATCACAGTGATTTTGAGCGCGACCAGCAGTACCTAAAACTAGGACAAAAGTACGGCTTTACCCGGCTATTTATGAGCATGCTGGAAGTTCACGACTCGCCGGCAGTGACTAAACAAAAATTTCAGCGGATCATTGCTGTGGCAAACGAGTTGGGCTACGAAACGATTTTAGACGTGGCGCCGCGTATTTTCACGCAGTTAGGGATCTCTTATCAGGACCTGAGTTTTTTTGCCGACCTGCACGTTGCTGGTATTCGGCTAGACGAGGCCTTTGACGGGGCGACGGAGGCGTTGTTGTCCTATAATCCGCAGCGGTTGATCATTGAATTAAATGCCAGTAACGACGTCGATTATCTGAATAACATCATTAGTTATCAGGCCAACGTGCCGTTTATTTATGGCTGTCACAATTTCTATCCCCAAGAAGGGACGGGATTGCCTTACGATTATTTCGTCAAGTGCAGCACTCGTTTCAAACGTTTTGGGATCCGGACCGCAGCTTTTATCGCCAGTCAGGTGGGAAAAACGGGCCCGTGGGACGTTAACGATGGCTTACCTACCTTGGAAATGGACCGTCATTTACCGGTAGCGGTGCAGGTTAAACACCTGTTTGCTAGCAACTTGATCGATGACGTAATAATCGGCAATGCTTACGCCAGTGAGGCGGAATTGGCGGCGGTGGCGCAAGTTGACCGTTATCAGCTGGAGTTGACCGTTGAATTTGAAGACCAAACTAGCCAACTGGAACGCAAAATCGTGTTAACGACGCAGCATTTTCGGCGCGGCGACATCAACGACCGCGTGATCCGTTCGACGATGCCGCGTGTTACTTACCGCGAAGAAGCTAATCTGCCGCACGATAATCACCAGCAGTTTGTGCGCGGCGATGTCGTGATCGGCAACGATGACTTTGGCGTTTATAAAAACGAATTACAAGTGGTGTTACAGCCGCACAGCGATCCCCGCAAGAATAAAGTGGGCCGCATCGCTGCTAACGAATTATTCTTACTAGATTTCATCCAGCCGTGGACGAAGTTTCGCTTGGTAAATTAATGATGTTAACTCAATTTATGTTTTGGGCTAACCTGAAAAGTGGCGCGGTGAAATATTATTTGTGAGCGTCAATACTGGTAAGTGAAAAAACGCGGTCCCAAAAGCACAATGAAGTGCGAGGGACTCGCGTTTTTTAGTGGCTAATTAGCAAGAACTTTAACGTGAACAAATATTTAATACAAAACGGTTATATTGGTTATAGTCGTAATAAAAATTAGGCTGAATGAACTAAATTTAATAATAATTAAATTATTAAACTTTTAATTTTTCTAAATAATTACGAGTATCAGCAATAGGGCCACTAGTTTCGTGATAATACTTGGCAACATAGCGGAACAATAAGACACTGCCGATAAAAAACTTAGTTACCACGGAGCAAGCGTCTCCCGGCCGGATCGCTGATTCGCCCGCTGCGGGACTGTCCAGGGTAAAAGTAGCTAGGTTGGTTCCCAAAGAGTTGCGAATTGCGGTGATCAAAACGGAAGTTACTCCTTTTTGCTGGGCAAATTGCAACAACTTGATGACCTCGGGGCTGGTGCCGGTGTTAGCGGTGATGAGTAACACCGCATTTTGCGGACCGGCTGCTAACGTACTAGCCGCCATTTGTAAGCTATCGGTAGCAGTGGCTTTGAGTCCCAGGTGGGTAAATTTTTGGTACATGTCTTGAACAACGGGGTAAGACGAATTAACGCCAAATAATTGAACGACATCGGCTTCGTGGAGTGCGGTGACGACCTGCTCGATGATTTCGTTGTTAAGGTTATTAGCGGTTAATTTTAATGCACTTTCGAAATCTAATGCTAGTTTAGAAACGATGTCGCGGGCTGCTTCGTCGGGTTGGATCTCCAGGTATTCTTCACCCTTAACTTGTTGCAGTGCAGCGGATAGACGCAATTTTAAATCAGAATATCCTTTTAGGTGTAATCGTCTGCAAAAACGAACTATAGTTGCTGTACTAACGTGACAGCGGGCAGCGAATGTCTGAACGGACAGAGTGGTAACCTGTTGTGGGTTGGCAAGGATATAGTCACAGAGAAGTTTTTCTTTTTCGCTGACGTTTTTTTCGGCGTTGCGAATGATCACTAAAATATTTTCCATGATAACTTCCTCCAGTAAAATGCAATTTTATGACTTAAGATGAAATAATATAATATTTTAATAGTTATACTAACCTGCCTTAATCTTGATTGCAAACGATAAACAATATTAATATATTCATATTAAAAGCTAAAAAGGAACATGTCGGGGTTTATCCACTAAATTACTTTTAAAATTAATTTTAGGAGTATTAAATTTTACTGGCTGTGGTGTAGTCCAATCATTAAAAAATGTTATTTAAGTTAAAAAACTGCGTCAGAACAGGAATAATGGTGAAAAATATTTAATGATAAAAGGAGTTGCGGAAAAAAGCGGTTAGCAGTTGAGCACGATCAAACTAGCTGTGAGACAAGCCGATTAAGTCTATTATTTACGGAAACCAAAAAGGAACCTGAGACAAAGTGCAGTTCTCAGGTTCCTTTTGTTACTAACCGATTTGTTGCGCAGCTTTCATAATTACGCTCCGCAAGGCAACAGGCTGTGTCTAGCTACAGCTAACAACAAGTCCGAGACCGACTTATTGTTAGCCTAGGCTAGTCCTCGGTTGCTAAGCGGTCTGTTCCACAGCTTGTTTTAATTGCGCTCCAGCTGGCAGCCGCCTACGTTTAACTACGCTAAAAAACAAAGCCTAAGTGCAGGCTTTATTTTCTAGCTAGGTTAATCCTCAGCGGCTAAGCGCCAGCTTCCGCAGCTTGTCTAATTCGAGTGTCTCCAGTCCTTGTCTAACAAGATCCGGGCCGCTACCAATCCCATCGGCAAGCACAATACGATCATCAGCGCGTTGGTTGCCCATTGTGCTCCTACTCCGATCGCGCCACTGCCAATGTAATACATCGCCCGGTACATGTATAATCCCGGCACCATGATGACGATTGCCGGGACCGTCAGCGAAATGCGCGGGTAGCCGATTTTGTGATGGATCAAAGAAGCGAGTAGCCCCGCCGTCAGTGCGCCGCAAAAAGCAGCGGCCGCAGGGGGTACTGGGGTTAGATCGACGAGCTCCAAACGTAAGGTATTAGCAATTGCGCCGATCCACGCGGCGTTAGCGGCCATTTTATAAGGGCTGTTAAACATGATAGAAAAGCCGAATACCCCTACGAAACTGGCCGGTAAGCGCAGCAACATGATCTGCAGGTCGGTTAAGTTCAACGGGATAAATTTCGCGGGCTGTAAATCGCTGGCCAGTGCTACTAGCCAGCCGACCATCGTCGCTACGGTAATGATAATGATGGCGTGAAACGCGCGTTCGATCCCAGAACGCATGTCCGATTTGGCGATATCAAGTCCGCTGGTGATGAACGGAAATCCCGGGATCGCGAACAACATCGAGCCGATATAGCCGGCTTCGTGGTGAATGTTGATGTTAAAACTCAGTTCTAGTCCGCGCGAGACCAATAAATAAGTCAAACACGCGACGGCGACGCCCACGGAAAGTCCGGCAAACATCGTCAGGTGGCGCCGATTCATTTGGGCGCGCACCAAGTTGCCTAACCCCGCCCCGACAAAGGAGCACAACATTTCTACGGGGCCACCCCCTAACAGAAAAACGAAGGCGCTGCAAGCGAAGGCCGCGGCTAACCCTAAAAATGCCGGGGTGTAGTTTCCCGGGGTTTTGACGATATTATCTAGGATCTGGTGGATCTGAGTGACGCTTAAAAACGCGCCTTCCTTTTCAAATGCAGCGACAAAAAATTCCATATCAGCTAGTTTGGCGGTATTAACGCCGCTACTGGCCAAGGCGACCGAATGGGTGACGCTATGGTGTTTGGTAAAACAGCTATATTCGATCGTCGTCAGTCCGATGTCGGCCGAACAAGTGATGCCTAGGATGCTGGCAATCGAATTCATCGAATCACGGACTCGCCACGCTCCGGTCCCACACGATAGCATGATCAAGCCAATCCGCCCGACGATCGTGGCTTTTTCCATCAGGGTCGCTTGGTTAGCCGGCAGGTCGGGAGTGTCACCGACAACTTGGTGCCACGGTATTTTCATATGATTTTCACTAAAAAAATGAGCTTTATTTGGGGCAGTCATTGCCTGCATTCCTCCATTGGATAATTAATTTCAACATTTTTCATTATAGCACAGTTGAAATGCAGAAATTGAACGGCACTAATACCAATGAAGCTGATACCAATTATGCTTGAAGCTTACATTAAATGGTGCTCTAGCCAAGTGGCACAGAGTTTAGTCCACTGAGCAACATCGGGACGAATTTGTTCCGGCGTGATGGCAGAAGCCGCCGTGGCTAAACTCAAAGCATGAGGACCGTTGGCGAAAATATGCAGTTCGTAAGCAATCTTTTGCCGTGCTAGGGCCGTGGCTAAATTGAGTGAATGTTGCGCGTCGACTAGTTGATCGGTGGCAGTCGTCCAGATGAAAAACGGGGGAGTCTGCGCATCGATGTGATCGGTGGGACTGACGGCACTAAGCAAGTCGGGGCTTGGTGTTTTAGTCCCGAGGTAGCTCAAGTTCATCTTGGCGACGCTTGTTTGCATTTGGGGTGAAAAATGCGCAGCCTGTTTGATCAGCAAGTGATAATCTATCAGCGGATAACCAACGATGGCGCAGGCGGGACGCAATTGTGCAGCGCTGGCGTGCAGGTAGTCGGTTAAAAGTGGTTCGTCGTAACGGGTAGCGTAAAGGGCGGCGATGTTACCGCCGGCAGAAAAGCCGCAGATACCGATTTTTTGGTGCTCAATGTGCCAGGCCGCGGCGTGTTTTTTGAGTAACAGCATAGATTGACCTAATTCACGTAATTGTTGGGGAAAAAGCACTTTTTCCGTTTTTTTACTAGGCGTGGTGTAATTTAATACGAAGGCGTGATATCCTTGAGCAGCGAAGTAAAGTGCGACTGGCTGAGCTTCGTTGGCCGCGATATGTAAAAAGCCACCGCCCGGACAAATGATCAGCGCGGGACGATTGCTGGTGTTGTCCAATAGGTAAGCCGTTAAAGTTGCGGTACTATTTGGTAGTTCAAGTGGTAATGTTTTGATTTGCATTTAAAAATTCTCCCTTGTTATCAATATATTTCGATGAATATCGAAATAACAGTTAAAAAATTTAGTTGACAAGTGTTGCTAAAAAACCGGGTAAGTACTGGTCAAATGGAGCTACTTGCAAAGAAATGTAATGATTTTGCCCGTTTTTTCTAGTGCTGGTAAGACCTGCTTGTCGTAAAGCCTTGAGGTGATACGAGATGGTGGAATTGCTGAGTTGTAAGTGAGAACAGATTTCACCACAAGTCATTTCACGTTGGTTAGTGGCCAAAGTGCGCACGATACTTAAACGTCCCGGATCCGCGAGGGCTTTGAGAATTTTAACTAAGACCTTGTCGTCTGTCATCTGATGAACTCCAATCATATTTCGATAATTATCGAAATTATAGTGGAATAAAAGTCGCTTTGTCAATCTGTTTTAACCATTTATCCCGATAATTACCTTGAAAGCTAATAACTAAAGTTCTATAATTTATCAGAAAAATAGTTAGCTTGCTAACTAAATTGCGGGAGGGGTTTGAGTGGAACGAAAATTAGATGCTAAACTACTGGGAGCAGTGGTGGCAACGGGTTTGATGTCTTTTTGCGGGGTGTTGATCGAAACTGCGACCAACGTAGCGTTTCCGGTACTGATGAAAGAATTTAACGTCAACTTAACGATAGTACAGTGGCTGACGACCGGCTATTTGTTGGTGGCTGCGATCATGATGCCGCTGTCGGTTTATCTCAAACGCAATTTTGCTGCGCAGAAATTATTTATCACAGCCGCATTATTGTTTAGCTGCGGACTGATCTTGGATGCTAGTGCACAGTTTTTTGGCATGCTGATCTGTGGGCGGGTGATTCAAGGGATCGCCGCCGGGATCGCTTTGCCTTTGATGTTTAACATTATTTTAGAGCAAAGCCCGCTCGACCAACTGGGTTTGCTGATGGGGATCGGCACGATGGTAACCGCCGTGGCTCCTGCTTTGGGACCGACTTTTGGCGGGATCGTCCTCGATACTTGGGGCTGGCGTTTTATCTTTATCTTAGTTTTACCGGTCGTGATCTTAGCTTTGGTCGTAGGAATATTTTCGATCCGGCAACAAGAGTTGCAACCTTCACGCTTGGACTGGCGGGGATTGGTGAGTGTCGCGCTTTTCTTGGGTGGTGTGATCTTGGCGTTTAACGGGTTAGCGACCGTGGCCGTTTCTCCGCTAAAATTTATCGGTCCGCTAGTGTTAGGGATCTGCGGCGGTATCTATTTCGTCCGTCATTCTTTGAATAGCAAGATCCCCTTGTTAAACTTTCGCTTGTTGCGCAACGTGCGTTTTACGCAGGGGCTGAGCGGCTATTTTTTGTTTCAAATCATCGCGTTAGGAATGTCTTTTATTTTGCCTAATTACATTCAAATCGTGAATGGCAAATCGGCGTTTACCGCGGGTTTGTTGGTCTTGCCGGGTGCTGCGTTGGGTGCGGTGCTCTCGCCGATCGGTGGGCGTTTGTTGGACAAGTACGGAGCCAGTAAGCCGATCATGGCGGGTGCTGCGTGTGAAATTTTGGGCTTGGTATTATTCGCCTTGTTAGGCAAAAAGCTGATCCCGCTACAGATCGTCGGCTTTTATTTACTGATCATGATCGGCATGGGATTAGCGATGGGCAATTCGATGACCAATGCTTTGAATAAGATCACCGCGCAAGAAAATGCGGATGGTAACGGTTTTTTTAACATGGTGCAACAATTTGCCGGAGCCGTTGGGACCTCGGTAGTGTCCGTTTTAATGCAAAGTGTGCAACAACTCAGTCACGCCGCAACTTACCAACAGAAAACGGCGGTTGGAGCACAGGCGGCGTTATTTTTCTTAGTAGTAGTTGGCTTAGTGGCGGTCTATTTGTTGAGACAGGCGACTAAAGACGATCAGTAGGAGGGTAAAATGGGAAAACAGCGTTTAGGCGTTAGCTTGCAACGGGTCCAAAATGTATTGGTGCGAAATACGGCTCGCCAAGCACGAGAATTAGGACTGACGGGCACGCAACTCAGCATTATCGATTTTATGAACAGTCACGGGCAGCCCCTGTACCAAAAAGACATCGAAGCGGAATTTAATATCCGTAAACCGACGGCAACCAATATTTTAAAATTAATGGAAAAAAAACAGCTGCTGCAAAAAAGGCCGCACCCGACCGATGCGCGGTTAAAAGAATTGCGGTTAACTCCTAAAGCACAACAGTTGGCGCTCCAGATCACGGGTATTTTGGACGAAGCCGAACAGAAAATGGAGCAAATTTTGGGAACGAGATTGGCCCGAGAAATGGCGGTTGGGTTGCAGCGGATCGAAAAAGAATTTCAAGCTGCGGAAGCTGCCGCTCGACTTAATTAACAAGTAGTTGCGGAAACTGCTACCTGCTTTTTTACGCAACTCCGATCAATAGTGCTTCAAAAGGCAACAGTTTACGTTTAACTACGCCGGTGAGTAAAATCAAATGCAGGTTTTACTCGGTGCTCCACTAACGATAGTTTGATCGTGCTCCGAAAAGCAGCAGTTTGCGCCTAGCTACGTCTGGCAACAAGTCCCAGCCCGACTTATTGCCAGCCTAGGCTAGTGCTCGACTGCTACCCGCTTTTTTACGCAACTCTTATTAAAGTGTTAAAATAATTGCAAATACAGTAAAGAAGGGGTTGCATGACGACTGCTCAGCAACATTTTATTTCGCTGCAAACGGCTCTGCGGTTGATTCAAGCCGACACCAGCTACCAGTTGCAGTTACCACCCAGCGCCGCGCAAAAACATACTTTTGTCTTATATTCGCTGCCCGGGATCGGTAAAACTCAGGGGATCCGTTCGCTAGTCACCGACCCGCAGTGTTTGTGTATCATCGACATCAACGCGGAATTCGGCGGCTCACTAGCGATGCCCATCTCTCACGTGGATCGTGACGGTGATTCGGCGCAGGTTTTACACGCCCTAAACGCTGACATTAAGGCGTTGAAAGAGCACGCATTGGCCGACCCGCAGCACGTTCATTTTTTGTTTTTGGACGAATTTAACCGCGGCGATGAGTTTATGAAACAAACGATCATGCAGCTGTTGTTGGAAAATCGGTTGCCCGGAAACGACCTACCCGCTAATGTGTTTGTGGTCGGAGCGGGGAACACGGCGGAGAATATTTTTGCCGATGAAATGGTGCTCGAAAACGACGTCAATGAGCTGGACATTGCCACGCGCGACCGGATCAATCCGCTATTTATTCAGTTGGAGCCTAACGAATGGCTCGACTGGGCTTATACGAATAACGTCGCGGCCGAGATCGTCGATTTTATCGGTAGTCGCCCGTACAACGAGCAAAAAGAACTGCTGTATCGTCCCGCTAAAAGTGCTGATGGAACGGGAGCGACGCCGCGTTCGTGGGCACGCTTGAGTAGTTTTTTGACTAACCCTGCGATCAGAAACGACCGTGCCTTGTTGCAGGCTGCTGTTTTTTCGATGATCGGTAACGATTGTGGTAATCGGTTCTTGACTTATTTGGCGACTGGTGCGGCGCTAAACGTGAGTGCGTGGCTCAATAAAGAAGACATAGCGGCATTTGATGAGTTGGCTTCCGGGACCAAGATGGCATTTTTCGGGGCGGCGTTGAATTTGGTAGAAGAGGACTTATCTGCTGGACAGAAACGCCAGTACGCCCAGCACTATTTTGCGTACTTGCAGACTAAAGACCAGACGGCGTTCGCGCGTTTCGTGCACACGCAGGTGGAAACGGGGGTATTGGAGCAAAAGTACCCGCAGACTAACGAATATTTGCGTAGGCAACCGGAATTCATGGTCAAATTGATGGCGTTGTCGGTGAATAATATTTAAACAAGCTGCGAGTCAAGCCGATTAGCAGTCATGGACTAAGTGGCACTGAACAGCAAAAACTGAACTTGGTTTTGTTGTTCAGCGGCCTTAGGACCTAGACTGCTGACTTGACGAGCGTAATTAACCAAGCTGCGTAGCAAGGTGGTTAACAGTTGCGAGCTAGCCTAGTCCAGCGATAAGTCGGTTTGAGACTTTTGCTGGACGTAGCTAGATCAAAACTGTTGGCTTGCGAAGCGCAATTAACCAAGCTGTGTAGCAAGCCGATTAGCAACCGAGGACTAGCCTAGAACAACAATAAGTCGGTTTTAGACTTTTTGTTGTTCATAGCTAGATCATTGCCTTGCGGAACGCAATTATGTGACGGGACGCGATTACTGTGTACAATTTTTTAAGAACAAATAAGTGATCGAGGTGGGGAGATTTGATGCAGCTACGGACTAAACAACAGGCGGTGGCTAATTTTAGTACGCGTTTTCCGGCACGCGTCAAACTAGCGTTGTATCAGCAAGCAGCAACGCAGTGCGCGCAGCGGATCTTTACCACGCGTGATCTGCAGGAACTAAAATTTGCTTACGGATTAAACTTATTGGACCCACGCGTTTTAAAGATCGACGTCACTCATTACGTTGAAAGCAGCGACCTGCGCGCTAAATTTGCAGATTTTCGCCAGCAGACCGCTACAACGCGCCTCCAACTCACGCGTCAAACCGACGCCCAAGCTTACGTCAAAGTAGTGCAGGCCTCGCTGGACCCAGTCGCTTCCACGCAGACGATCAAAAAAAGTGCGGCACTTGCGACTTTCAGCGATGTATTGGCCGATCCGTTTGAGCCGGTGGTCTGGGAATCTTACTTGCGCGCCTTGCCGCTGCTGGTTAAACGGGACCCGCAACTCAACGTGTCACGAATCGCACCCGAATTAAATTTGCTTGCAGCAGTCAAATTAGTGTACGCGGAGTCTGCGCAGTTGTTGACTCCACTCACGGCTTCTTTATTGGGGCCGGCTGCGTTATTTACCGCACCGGAAAAACTAACGGAAAAAACCGTGGGCGACAACTACTTGTTTTACGTGCCTAGTTTGTTATTAGAAATGTGTGTCGGCTACTTTGCAGGCGACGTTTCTAGCCAGCAAGAACAAATTGAACACGCGTTATTAACATACCTATTGCGTGAGGCGCGTCGTATTTTGCGCGGCGACTTGTTGAACCGACCGGGCTATTATCCCAATTCTCCTAACCGCCAGCAACAAGCGGCTCGTTTTTTTGAGGACCATCCCCAAGCGACGGTCGTGGGTTTTCCCGTTACTAGTAGCGGGGCGCTCGACCGTAATTTGACGGATTTTAGTATTGACGTTTCGCTCCAACAAGATCTAGGTGACAAGGTGGTATTTGGCGGCTCACAGGCTTTATGGAGCGAGCAAGTGGGGGTGCCTAACTTACAAACTAAAGCAGATTTGGCAATTTTGACGAGTCAGTTAAAGACCCCAGCGCTAAAAGAAGAAGCCGTGCAATTACACGCCAAGGGTTACCAGCGAGTGCAGACGTTTTTGGGCGCGGGCGACGAGTTATTGTTACACCAAAAAGAATTCTTGCTCAGTGTTTTACCTAAAATTTACGGCCCGCAATACGCACCGCATTTACCGGTGAAGGCCGCAGACGAAACCGCTAAGAATAACCGTAGTGCAACTACAAAGCACGCTACTAAAACCACTAGGGCACAATTACAGTCCGGAAGTAACGCGACTGCGGGTGGCGGTGGCGGCTCGTTACAGCTAAACGGCGGCGGGGTGGTCGAGCGTAACGAACGCTTTTACGCGCAGTTGGCAAATAGCACGCGGCCCGAGTTGCACCGCCAGCAAAAAGAGCTCATCCAAAAACTGTTGGGGCAAAGACAAGAGGCGTTGCGCCAGGCACACGTCGAGTTTCCCGAGGTCGATTATTCTAAGTACGGCGGTCCGTTGCGCCAGTTACAACTCAGCACGGTTAAGGCCCGTCCGTTGCCCCCACTGCACGTTAAGTTATTGAAGATCGCCCACGACTTGCAGCGGCAAAATCAGGTGCAATGGCAAAGACGGCACTATGCTTTTCCGGAGCGGTTGGATCTGGCACACATCGAAAGAAAAAACGTGCACGGCAGTCAAATTATTTGTTACCTCGATGTTTCTGGCTCAGTTGCAAGTGAGCAGTTAGAGCAGATCTTGGCGGTCCTCAAGGCAACGTTAGCTAAAAAGCAATCCTTTGACGTTAAGTTGTTTGCGAGTTCACTGGGAAAAAGCGTACACTTTGCGGCCGGAAGGAATCATTTTGCTGCAGATTTTGCCGAATTAAAACAGCAACTGACGGCTTTTCCGGACAGCGGGACGAATTTACAGCCGGTTTTTCAAGACGTAGTGCAAACGCCGCAGTCCTTACACGTGCTCATCAGCGATTTTTGCTTCGAGTTAACCGACCTGACTAAATTTAGCCGCCAGTTGACGCAGTGCAAGGTGGTTTTTATCAGCATCTATGACCAACAGCTACATACTAAATACCAAAATCAGTTACCGGCCGTGCAACGGTTGCTCCACCGGGCACCGCGTAACTTGCAATTGTTGTCACTTAGCGATTATTTACTAGAATAGGAGTGATTTTGTGCCGCTAGATTTATTTGCTAAAACTAACTGGCTGCCCCGCGTTTGCGAATCTGACTTTTTGAGTGGACTGATCCGTGCGCAACGTCGCCTGCAAAAATACGATAATCAGGCGTTGTTTCAATTTTTGCAGCACCAGCAGCTAACCTACGCGGATAGTTTCATCCTGATCCTGACTGCGACCGACGAGTTAGCGCTGCGCCAGGTGCCGTTTACGCTGCAACAAGACGAGCTGTTGGTGCGTATCAACCAACCCAATCCCAATAACTTGCAGCAAAATGAAAATTTATCCCAGCCACTAACCAAACGGCAATTGTTACGTTTGAGAAAACTGGCGACTGATAAGTTAGCGCAAAAAACATTTGAGTTGGAACTGATGGCCTTATACCAGCAGCTATTGCACGTGGATGACTTGGTATTAACTCCTAGCGAAGGTGATTTGATCTGCAACTATCACGTGTATCCCGCGATTTACCGTTACGTGATCGCTGAGTACCACGTTTCTGATCAGCAGGTTGGCTCGCAGGTCGAGGCTTTCGTGGCAACGATAGTTCAGTCGCTGTTGTGGTTGAGTGTGACCGAACTGGTACCGGGACAGACTGCGCTGAAATGGGGGACAGTAACCGCTAAGAGTTTACCGCGACTCTCGCAAGTCACCGAGTTGCAATTAACGAGCAGTGTTTGTGGTAAAATAAAGATGTATTATGAGGAGTAATCTGGTAAACTGGTAGTGATTTTAAGAGGTGCAGGAAGGAAAACCAACCAATGAAACAAGATTATGACGATCTACAGGGGTATCACCTGTTAGCCGAATTTTCAGATTATGATTTGTATGCCAACGAGCACAATCAAGTCATTCAACGCTTTAATGAAGGAATCGCCAATGATTGGACTGAATTTGACTTGCCCTTTTCGTTTAGCGACCAAGAAATGACGCAGTTACTGGCGCAGGTCAAGTTGTATCAGAATAGTGCACCTAAAAAAGCCCGTGCGGTCAAATTATATATCGAAGAACATTTACTAGATGAAATACAACGTTAATGGGTGCTGTGAGGAATAATGGGACAGAAATTTAGTACACAAGTGACACAACTGGGTGTGACTTTAGAATTAACGGCTGAGGTTATTGGCAACGACTTGCTGGTGACTTTGTGCGGTGGCGATCATCCTCATATCGGGGCGGTCACGACTGTGAGTCACGGTCAAGTGCAGACCGTTGCTTTTCCTAGCCACGATGGTCGTTTACATAAAGACGGAGTTTTAGGACAGCAGGTGGCGCAGGCGTTATTGCCAGTAGTTGCAGGAACGACGGTGATCACCTCCGGGGTGCACGTCGATCACATCACTAAAAAGCAACTGGCACAAACCGGACCGTTAACCGCGCAAGTGACGGCCAAATTAGTTGCGTGGCTAGCAACGGCGGACCTTCAGACCAGCCAGCCCGTGTATTACAGCAAGGATGAACGACCTGAATAATTGAATAGCACGCTTAGACTATCATTTGCGGGTGCACAATAGAGGAGCTGGAACAAAATTTTGTGTTTTGTTCCAGCTCCTCTTTTTGGTTTTCGTAAGGCAATAGGCCTAATCGTCAGCTTCCTCAGCTTGCCATAATTGCGCTGCGCAAAGCAACAGTCTGTGTCTAGCTACGACTAACAACAAGTCTTAACTCGACTTTTTGCCAGTCTAGGCTAGTCCTCGCCTGTTAATCGCTTTGCTCCGCAGCTTGCCATAATTGCGCTCCAGCTGGCAGCAGCTTACGTTTAACTACGCTAGAAAGCAAAGCCTCAAGTTCAGGCTTTATTTTCTAGCTAGGTTAATCCTCAGCTTGCCATCTTTTGCCAATCTCGTTTTTTATTCCCAAGGCATCCAACGTTTTCATCGTTTGGTGCGTGATCAGGTCGGCGATCGTTTGGGGATGATTATAAAAGGCCGGGATCGGCGGGATGATCTGCACCCCCATTTTAGCCAGTTTGGTTAAATTTTCGAGGTGGATCACGCTTAAGGGTGTTTCGCGCGGTACGACTATCAGTTGGCGGTGTTCTTTGATGCTGACGTCAGCCGCTCTACCGATCAAGTTTTCCGCGAAACCGTAAGTGATCCCCGCGATGGTTTTCATACTAGCGGGAACGACGACCATGCTATCGGTTTGAAATGAGCCGCTGGCGATCCGAGCCCCGAGATCACGGTTATCGTAAGTGTAAGTAGCTAGTTGCTTAACTTGTGCCAACGAGTAGTCGGTTTCTAGTGCTAAATTTTGTTTGGCCCACTGTGATAATACCAGGTGGGTTTCTACCGGTAGCTTGGCTAACTGCTGTAATAGGTCGACGGCGTAGATCGTACCTGAAGCGCCGCTAACAGCAACGATCACTTTTTTCATCTTAATTTCTCCTCAGTCATTGCAGGTATTTTTGCCAGTCCGGCACTTCCATGAACTGAGCGCGCCGAAACTGTTTTTTCATGTCAAACGGAACGGTGCCATCTAAAATCAGCTTGGAACTCATTCCCTGAAATCTGATCGAACGCGGGTCGTATTGCGGGCGTTCCGAAGGATCGAGGGGGTGATTGCGCATTCCCGGCAAAACGATGATGTCTTGGTCCGCTTGAAAACGGGTGTTGATCGTCCAGATGACGTCGTTCATGTCAAAAATATCAACGTCTTCGTCGACTAAAATCACGGTTTTGAGTTCTTTAAAGGAAGCAAATGCTAGTAAAGCGGCTTGACGTTGGATCCCTTCGTCTGCCTCGTTTTCCTTATGGATCTGCATGATAGTCATCAGTTTGCCGCCACCAGCCGGGGGATTATAAACGTTTAATACCTTGCCCGGCAGTGCTTTTTGCGTCAGTTGTAAAATGCTAGCTTCCGTCGGGATGCCCGCCATGCTGACGTGTTCTTCGCTGGGACCGATCACGCTTTGCATGATGGGACGTTGCCTGCGGTGGGTGACAGCAGTGACTTTAATAACTTGGACCGCCGGGTTAGCGTCGCCGTCGTAACCGGGAAATTCGGGCATTGCTTTGCCGGTGTGAGTGTTGATGTCTTCTTGGATCCGCTGGTTAGGCATGATGTAGCCTTCTAGCGTGTATTCGGCGCGAGCGATCGCTTTTTCGTCGACGGTGGCCGCTTGTACTAATTCGACCGGTTGTTGGCGAATGCTGCCGGCAACGCCTAATTCGTTATAGCCTAGCGGAGTGGTAGGCGGTTCAAACGTGGTGCCGATCGTGATCGCCGGATCTAAACCGATGCTGATGGTCACGGGCATCGGCTTGTTTTCTTTTTCGTATTCTGCGGCAAACGCGCCGATGTGGCGGCCGCCGGGCATAATGTAAATTCCTAAGGTGTTTTTGTCTTCTATGACCATGCGGTGGATCGTGACGTCGCTTTTAGTGTGCGCTAAATTAGAACCTAAAACGACACCGACTGTGATATAAGGTCCGGCATCGTTAGGGGTGTTGGTGGGCGCGGCTACTAATTTGCGAATGTCAAAATCCGGGTCGCTATCTTGATGGATCACTTCGTGGACCGGGGCCTGATCTTCTGCAACCGTGACTGGTGCTAGCGGTTGGGCGACGGCTTCGTTAAAAAATTGACCTAACGTGTGGGGATCGTGGTGTAACATCTTACCGACCCGCTCGCGGCTGGCCATCAACCCGATCAGTACCCGGGTGTCAGGAAAGCCGGTAACGTTGTTGAACATCATTGCCGGTCCTTTTTGTGTCGGTCGTTTAACAGTCCCACCCGCACCGATGTAGCGGTAGGCACCTGCTAATTGTGCGGCGGGGTCGACTGCGACGTCGGTTTCGTGATAGTTAGCTGGGTCGTCTTTGATTTCGGCTAGGACCCGGCGCAAATCCCATGGTATCATAGTTATTCCTCCTAATTTTTCCTGCTTTCTAAAATATAGGAGGATTCGGGTAAAATAGCAAGTTGTGATAAATGTAATTTGGCGGCGATAAAGACCATGATTTTTAAATACTTAGCATGATTTACAGTTGATTCGAATTAATATTTTTTAATATTTGAAAAATAAAGTTCTGTTAGCAGTAAAATTAAGATGATATTTTTTAAATTAATCAAATATTAAGAATAAATTTGAATTTTTGACATTAATGTTATACAATGAGCATGAATTCACAATCTGTTTAGACTGTGGGAAAACGAAAGGGGTGTTGTGTTGGTGAATAGGAGGCATAAGAAGGTCGTTTTAGTCGGAGATGGAGCAGTTGGTTCTTCCTACGCGTTTTCGTTGGTACAAAATCGAGTTGCAGATGAGTTGGTGCTCGTCGATATCCCGGCTAAAGAGCAGCATACAAATGGCGATGTTTTGGATCTGGAAGACTTATTGCCGCTGACCAGTCCGATAAACTTGCATGCGGGTTCGTATCAAGATGCCCACGATGCAGACGTCGTCGTGATCACCGCGGGCGTACCGCGAAAAGGGGGCGAATCGCGTTTGGACCTGGTGGGTAAGAATGTGCAAATTTTAAAAGGGATCGTAGGGCCAATTATTGAAAGCGGGTTCAAGGGAGTCTTTTTGGTTTCCAGCAATCCGGTTGACATTTTGACTACTTTGACCCAAAAAATCGCTGATTACCCGCAGCAAAAAGTGATCGGGACCGGCACGATGTTGGATTCTGCTCGCTTGCAGGTGGCATTGGCCCAACGTTTAGCGGTCAGCACCCAGCAAGTTGACGCCATGATCTTAGGCGAGCACGGCGATAGTTCGTTTGCACCGTATGACGAAGCGCAGATCGCCGGGCAGCCGCTTAAACAGGTTGCTAAACAAAAGCAACTCACGGACCATGACCTAGACGAGATCGTCGCTGCGGTCCATAGTAAAGGCAAACGGATCATCGAGGGCAAGGGAGCCACTTTTTATGGCGTGGCCGTTAGTTTGATGCGTTTGACTAAGGCGATTTTAAACAACGAGGACCTGACAGTTCCGGTCAGTGCACCGTTGACTGGGCAATACGGGGTTTCCGGTTTGTATCTGGGAACGCCAGCAGTGATCAATGCGAGCGGCATCAGTCAGGTAGTTGAAAAATCACTGACGGCTACCGAATTAGCGGCACTGCAAGATTCGGCGCACAAGATGCAATCAGTATTGGACCAAATCACACTTTAGTTGCTAAGTAATAATAAGTATGACAATTAGTTTTAAACAGAAAGGACAATCAGCATGACAGAATATAGAACAGAAGAAGATACATTAGGTCCAGTTAAGATTCCCGCAGACGCCTTATGGGGTCCACAAACGGAACGCAGCCGTAATAATTTTCCTACCGGCAGCTACATGCCACTAGAAATTATCAGGGCGTTACTGCAGATCAAAAAGGCTGCTGCTCAAGCTAATAATGATGCCGGAGTAGTGACGAGTGAAAAGGCCGACTTGATCGTCAAAGCAATCGACCAGTTATTGGATTTGAGCGACGAAAAATTACGGGCAGACTTTCCGCTGCGAGTTTATCAAACTGGCTCGGGGACTCAAACTAACATGAACGTCAACGAAGTAGTTGCACGTTTAGCAACTCAGTTGGGTAACGGCGTGGAAGTTTTACCTAACGATGACGTTAACCACGGCCAAAGTTCTAACGACATTTTCCCGACGGCGATGAACATTACCGCTAGTGTAGCCGTTAAAAAATTGATGGATGCCGTTAAACATTTGATCTCCGAGTTAGAAGTCAAACAAGACAAGTACTGGCGGACAGTTAAAGTTGGCCGGACTCATTTGCAAGATGCTACTCCTTTGACATTTGGCCAAGAAGTCAGTGGCTGGGTCAGCATGTTACGTCACGACCTATCTTACTTACAAGAATTGAGCAAAACGATCTTAGAATTTCCAATGGGCGGAACTGCCGTGGGGACCGG
Source organism: Ligilactobacillus sp. ESL1201 (assembly GCF_058503265.1). NCBI lineage: Bacteria > Bacillati > Bacillota > Bacilli > Lactobacillales > Lactobacillaceae > Ligilactobacillus > Ligilactobacillus sp. ESL1201. Next base: position 235,041 of record NZ_CP196362.1, read on the forward strand.
CTTGAACGCAGCACCTCATTTTGCCGAAGAGATCGCCAGCAAGATCAGTACCGAATATCACTTACAATTCGATGCCGACACCAATAAATTCGATGGCTTGGCCGCTCATTCGGGACTAAACGTTGTTCACGGTGCAATGAAGACGCTGGCTGCGGATCTGATGAAGATCGCAAACGATGTTCGTTTCTTGGCTAGCGGTCCGCGTGCCGGCTATGCAGAATTAAATATTCCGGCTAACGAACCCGGCTCTTCGATCATGCCCGGCAAGGTCAACCCAACACAAGCAGAAGCTATTACGATGGCTGCAGTTCGGGTCATGGGTAACGACGTGGTAGTCGATCTAGCAGCTTCTCAGGGTAATTTTGAAATGAACGTCTATAAACCAGTTTTGATCGAAGCCTTCTTGGAATCTGCTGAATTATTGCGGGGAACGATTCAAGGATTTGCCGATAAGATGATCCACGGTTTAACGGTCAATAGTACCCGGATGAAGGAATTAGTCGATAATTCTTTGATGACCGTGACTGCGTTATCACCACATATTGGTTATCATGATAGTGCTAAGATCGCCCAGACTGCCGATAAGAACGGCACAACTTTGAAAGAAGCTGCACTTGCCTCGGGTAAAGTTACTGAAGCCGAGTTTGACGAGTGGGTCGATCCGTTAAAGATGACCAATATTGATAAGTAGTTCTTGCTAACGAAAGGTGAGTTTAAATGGCACAAAAATACGTTTTTAAGCCTAATAATTTAAATGAATTACAGGATGCTTATGATTTAGTGATCGTTGGTTCGGGCGCTACCGGGATGGTGGCTGCACTGCAAGCACATCAGCTGGGGTTAAAGCCCGTGATTTTAGAAAAAATGAAGAGTTTGGGAGGAAACACGAACCGTGCTTCTTCGGGCATGAACGCTGCGGAAACTAATTTTCAGTTGGATCACCAGATCGTCGATAGCTATGAAGATTTTTATGACGATACTTACGTAGGCGGCGGCAAGCAAAACGACAAGGAATTACTGAATTATTTTGTGTCGCACAGTGCACTAGCAATCGACTGGCTGGCAGATCAAGGCATTGAACTGTCAGACATCACGATCACCGGCGGGATGCATACCAAACGGACCCACCGGCCGGCTAGTAAGGCTGCGATCGGGCAATTTCTAGTTACCGAACTGCTTAAAAGAGTCGAAAAACAAAACATTCCGCTGTTTAATAACATCAAAGTAACGCAGTTGGATAAGCAAGGCGAAACGGTCGTCGGTGTCACGGTCCAGTTGCCCGACCAGACCAAACGCCACATCAAGGGTAAGGCCGTAATTTTGGCCACCGGTGGTTTTGGCGCTAGTCAAGAGATCATCGCAAAGTACCGGCCGGACCTAGCTGGTTATAAGACGACTAACCAACCCGGTGCGACCGGCGATGGGATCAAATTGGCCCAAGAAGCAGGTGCCGTACTGGTCGATATGGACCAGATCCAAGTCCACCCGACGGTGCAACAGGATACCCCACACGTTTATTTGATCGGTGAAGGAACCCGGGGCGAAGGCGCGATTTTGGTCAATGCTCAAGGACAACGGTTCGTCAACGAGTTAGATACCCGTAAAAACGTGACGGCTGCGATCGACGCGTTACCCGAAAAGAGTGCGTATTTGATCATTGACGCTAACGTGCGCCAGAATTTTAAGGCCATTGATTTTTACGATCACGTCGGCTTAGTGATCCATGGCGGGACGGTCAGTGAATTGGCCGCTAACATGCACGTCGATGAGGCCAACCTCAAGGACACGATTGCGGAGTGGAATCAGGCAGTTGCCAGTGGGAAGGACGCTAAATTTGGCCGTTCGTCCGGGATGGAACGCGCTTTAGCCGCCGAACCGTACGAAGCGATCCATATTGCTCCGGCCGTTCACTACACGATGGGCGGTATTAAGATCAACACGCAAACGCAGGTTTTAGATCAAAATGATCACTTTATCAAGGGTTTATTTGCTGGCGGCGAGATCGTCGGCGGGCTACACGGCAATAACCGGATCGGCGGTAATTCGATCGCCGAAACCGTGATCTTTGGGCGTCAAGCAGGGAAACAAGCGTTCAAATACATTAAAAATAACTAGATAGTAGAGTTTGGAACAATACGATCTTGAGTACTAGGCTAGTCGGCTTGTACTTAGTTTTGTTCCCTTTTCTAAAGGAGATAATCAAATGGAGCTCAGTAAGGTCAATTATAAAAAATTCTTTTGGCCCGTGGTAGTAGCGGCGATGATTTGGTTTTGCTCGCCGCTTAAACCAGCGGGGATCCCACTGGCTGGGTGGCATATTTTAGCGATCTTTGTCGGTACGATCATTGGCTGTATCACGCAGCCGCTACCGATCGGTGCCGTGGCGATCATTGGGGTCACGATCAGTATTTTGCTGGGAGTGGTGTCGATCGATGACGCAGCCGTTGGTTTTGGTAATAAAACGGTCTGGATGATCGCGATGGCTTATTTCTTATCGCGTGGGTTCATTAAGACCGGTTTTGGCCGCAGGGTAGCGATGATGTTCATTCGTTTGTTCGGTAAAAAAACACTGGGGTTAGCTTACTCGTTGATTGGCGTCGACCTGGTAACTTCGCCAGCAACGCCAAGTAATACGGCTCGTGCCGGTGGGATCGTTTATCCGATCATCGACTCTTTGGCACAGACGTATAATTCGAAGCCCAACGATAAGTCCAGCAGAAAAATCGGGTCGTTTTTAGTTTTTGCTGAATATCACGGCGATATTATCACCAGTGGGATGTTTTTGACCGCGATGGCGCCTAACTTGTTAACGGCTTCGTTAGCTAAGAGTTTGAACGTCACGATCCCGTGGTTCACCTGGTTTTTGGCAGCGGTAGTTCCCGGCGTGATTTCCTTGTTAGTCGTTCCGTGGCTGATTTATAAAATGTACCCGCCGGAAATTAAGGAAACCCCTAACGCCAAGGAATGGGCCGACGAAGAATTATCCAAGATGGGTAAAATTTCTAAGCCTGAAACGATCATGTGTATCGTCTTTATCCTTTCGCTAGTTTTGTGGATGTTATCTAGCTTTATCGGACTGGACGCTACTACGGTTGCTTTCCTGTCGGTTTCATTATTGTTGTTATCGGGCGTTTTGACGATCGACGACGTTTTGAAGGAAAAGGGCGCTTGGAATACATTACTTTGGTTTTCAATTTTGATCTTCATGGCTAACGAACTGAACAAGTTAGGCGTGATTTCGTGGTTCTCTAAGACAGTTGCCGGTGCCTTACACGGAGTTAGCTGGATGTTAGTTTTGCTAGTCTTATCGTTAGTTTATTTCTATTCGCATTATTTGTTTGCTAGTGGGACCGCGCACGTTTCCGCAATGTATGCGGCTTTGCTAGGTGTTGCTATTGCTGCAGGTGCGCCTGCCAAATTAGCAGCGATCATCTTAGGCTTTGTCAGTGCGATCTTTGGTTCAACGACACACTATGCCAACGGTCCGGCGTCAGTCCTTTTTGGTTCGGGTTACGTGAAGCAATCGGACTGGTGGAAGATGAACGTAGTATTAGGACTATTTTACTTAGTAGTCTGGGTAGGCATTGGCCTGTTGTGGATGAAGGTAATTGGAATTTGGTAAGCTGCGGAAGTTGGCGATTAGCCACTGAGGATTAACCTAGCTAGAAAGAAAAGTCTGAATTTAGGCTTTGCTTTCTAGCGTAGTTAAACGTAAGGGGGCTGCCAACTGGAGCGCAATTAAAACAAGCTGCGGAAAGCAGCGCTTATCAGTCGAGGACTAGCCTAGGTTAGCAATAAGTCGATTCAGGACTTATTGTTGACCGTAGCTAGACACAGACTGTTGCTGCTTGGAGCGCAATTAAAACTAAACCATCATTACTACTTCTCACTTGTTTGCGGCGAATTAGTCATTTCCAGTAAAACGCGGTTAGCGACGGCTTCGTTAGTAATGAATTCCGTTAATAAATTACCACGTAAAGCGCCTAGCAGTGAGCGAGCCTTGAATTTACTCTTGACGATCCCGATCCGGTGGGGCGTAGTCAGGATAGTATCTAAAGAAATTCCGAACGTCTTATCGCTGCTACTGTTCAGGATGTGACCAAAGACGTCGTAAGGGCGACCGTAGATCATGCCTGCGACTTGATTTAAATCGACGCCGGCAAAAATTTCCGTGCGGTGCTGTTTCCAAATCGGAATGGTGTCGATCGAAGAAAGCGTGCCGACGCCAGTAAACAAGAGGTCCATTTTAGCGGCGGTATTAAGTGCCGGGAAAATAGCTGGCTCTCGTTTCAATTTTTCGCGGGCATCATCGTCTAGGATGTACAACGGTCCCGGTAAAGTGACGTAAGAAGCGCCAAATTTAGTGGCGGCCTTGTTGACGATCGGGGTTGCGCCGGAAAGTGAATTGTATTTTAAGTTATTGCCTAAAAATTGAGTGAACGTCAAGTCGTCTTGCAGGTCGGTTTGAAAATGAGCGATCACGCTCAAAACGGTATCGCCCCAAGTCATGCCGACATAACGGCTGGAACGGATCAGTGACTGAATGATCTCGGCGGCATAACGAACGATATTTTCGTTATCTTCGTTAGGGGTGTCGGAATCTTTGATGATAAAAGCGTCCTTAATGTTGAACTTTTTCTTAAAGGTAGTTTCTAATTCTAAGTTACGTGTCAGTGGTGCGGCGATGTTGATTTTGACCAGTCCGGTTTCCCGGGCTTCTGTCAGTGATTTGGTGATCAGGTAGCGGCTTAAATTATACTTAACGGATAGATCAGAGATGGTCATCTGGGAAAGGTAATAGTCCCGCGCCAAATTGGTTAATAATTCTTGTTTTTCCAGCTTCATGAAAGCCCTCCTAACGGTAATAGTTAATTATAGCATACGAATTGATAAATGCTTAAATATTTGTCAAAATGCTAATTTCACCGCCAATGTTTTTTAAAAAATAAAAAAATATTATTTAATTTGATAAAATTAAAAAATAACAGTACACTAGGGGTAACGAAAAACTAAGGAGCTGATCACAATGATTGATCAAGATGACATTTTAAGATTACACGCACTGCACACCGGAGTGTTGGATATTAAATCCGACCTAGACGTGACTAACCGTCAGAGTTTGGCTAAGGCTTATACGCCGGGAGTGGCGATCTTATCTAAAATGATTGCTAAAAACCCTGAGCTGAAAAAGCGCTACACGATGAGCGGTAAGTTAGTGGCGTTGATCACCGACGGTTCGGCTGTTTTGGGGCTGGGAAATATCGGTCCGGCAGCCGGGTTACCGGTAGTCGAAGGTAAGGCGTTATTGCACAAAGATCTGGCAGGCAATAACGTGTTACCGTTGGCGATCAACCAAGTCGATGTGGCTGAATTTGTCAAAACGGTCGAAAACATTGCGCCTTCATTTGCGGGAATCCATTTAGAAGACATTGCAGCTCCGCGGTGCTTTGAGATCGAAGAAAAGTTAGCCGCTGACTTGGACATCCCGGTCTATCACGACGACCAGGAAGGAACTGCGATCGTAGTTTTAGCCGCGCTGATCAACGGTAGTAAGGTCGTGGGCAAGCAGTTAGGATCACTGAAAGTTGTGATCAACGGTGTTGGTGCTGCTGGTTACGCTACGGCTCGGTTACTGTTAAAAGCAGGTGTTAAAAACTTGACATTAGTTGATCAGTACGGAGTAGTGACTGCCGATAACCGACGCTACAATTCTTATCAGCGGCAGTTGGCTCAGGAAGTGGGCACGCCGGCAAGTTTGAAAGAACAACCGTTATCCGCCGTGATCGCCGGGCAAGACGCATTTGTTGGCTTATCGCAAGGAGACGTTTTGACTAAGGAGGACGTTTCACAGATGAACGACCACCCCTTGATCTTAGCACTGGCTAACCCGAATCCCGAAATTGCCCCGGCGGCTGCTAAGGAAGCGGGCGCTGCCGTGATCGCTACCGGGTCTAGCGAATTTGAAAACCAGGTCAATAATATCTTGGTCTTTCCGGGATTATTTAGGGGCTTGTTGCAGGCTAAAATTAACCATGTCGGTTATGACTTACAGGCTAAGGTGGCTAAAGCACTGGCTGCGATGGTCACGGAACCGACGGCCGCCAAAATTATTCCGAGCGTCTTTGATCAAGGAGTCGTCGAAAAAGTAGCTGCCGCCGTCATTGACTACGGTCAAAGTACGAAATAAATGATTAAATTTACAGCGCTCGACTTAAACCGCCAGTCCGTTTTGACCACTTGGCAGGACTTTTTACGGTCGCGGGGCATTACCAATTTTACGGCCGGTGAAGTTGACCAGTTAGACACCACGCTTGCGGCATTTGACGAACACCAGCAAATGATCGCGACTGGCTCTGTGGCGGGAAAAGTGCTCAAGTACATTGCGGTCCAACCCGATTCAGGTGGTGCTTTGTTCAATCAAGTGGTCACGCAGCTGACTGACGTGTTGGCTCAACAAGGGCTCTTTCACTGGTTGGTTTTTACTAAACCACAGTACGTTGAGAGTTTTACTCACGTTGGCTTTTCGCTGTTGGCAGCCAGTCATTGGGGTGCTCTGTTGGAAAAAGGCGACCAAACGGTGGCGGATTATACCCGAGCACTCGTGCAAAGTCCTACGCAGGCACACCAAAAAGTGGCGGCGATCGTGATGCACGCCAATCCTTTTACCAAGGGCCACCAGTTTTTAGTCCAGCGTGCGGCTAGTGAAAATGATTTGGTGTACGTTTTTGTGGTGGCAGATGAGCGGGCACGGTTCAGTACCGCGCAACGTCTGGAAATGGTCAAAGCCGGTACGCGCCAGTGGGCAAACGTGGTGGTCGTTTCTGGCGGTGATTATTTAGTGAGTTACGCCACTTTTCCGGCGTACTTTATTCCGACCAAAGAAGAGATCACCCGCTACCAAACGACTTTAGACGCCCGCCTTTTTCGCACTCGGATCGCACCGCCGTTGTTCATCACTAAACGATATTTGGGTACCGAGCCATTTTCTACTAAGACGCGGATCTATAACGAAACGCTGCAACGAGAATTACCGCCCGTAGTTGAGCCGGTGATCGTTAAGCGTAAAGAGGTGGCTGGTCAGCCACTGAGTGCGTCTGTGGTACGGCAAAAACTGGCGAAAAAACAGTGGCAGCAGGTGCGTGATTTGGTACCAGAAACGACGTTTGCGCTAATTAAACAGTAAAAATGAGATGTACTTATTTAGTTTGACAACAGAAAGGAATGAAAAATAGTGGAGATTAAACAAACGGCTTTAGCAGGAACACTTGAATCTTCCGATATTCAGATCATGTTAAGCCAGGGTGACCACGGCATTGAGATCGAATTGGAGTCGGAAGTGGCAGCTAAATTTGGCAAGCAGATCAAAAAAGTGATTACCGCAACATTAAAACAATTTGACTTAGATAACGTGAAGGTCAAAGCAGTCGATCAGGGTGCCTTAGATTGTGTCATCAAGGCCCGCACGATCGCCGCAGCACAGCGCGCATTAGGAACTGCAGACAAACCAGCTTGGGAGGTGTATTAAAGTGAGTGAAGAAACAACAGAACGTTTACGCCGGACGATGATGTTTGTGCCGGGCAATAACCCCGCAATGGTCAAAGACGCCGGGATCTACGGTGCCGACTCGATCATGTTTGACTTAGAAGATGCCGTTTCGATGAACGAAAAGGATGCCGCTCGGGCCTTAGTTTACCAGGCGTTAAAGACCGTTGATTATGGTGATGCCGAATTAGTTGTCCGGGTCAATGGGATCGACACGCCGTATTACGAAAACGACGTTAAGGCGATGGTCAAAGCCCAAGTCGACGTGATCCGTTTGCCTAAGACCGAATCGGCAGACATGATCAAGGACCTGGAGCAAAAAGTGGCTGCTGCCGAAAAAGAATTTAACGTGCCAGCCGGCTCTATTCGTCTGATGGGTGCGATCGAAAGTGCCAAGGGTGTGTTAAACGCACCGCAGATCGCCGCTGCTTCCGACCGGATGATCGGGATCGCATTATCCGCCGAAGATTATACGACGGACATGAAGACGCACCGCTACCCTGATGGCGCAGAATTGCAGTTTGCCCGTAACATGGTCTTACATGCTGCACGTGCTGCCGGGATCGCTGCGTTTGATACGGTCTTTAGTAACATGGACGATACCGAAGGATTTTACCGTGAAACTCGTTACATTCACCAGCTGGGCTTTGACGGCAAATCGTTAGTCAACCCGCGCCAGATCGAAATGGTCAATAAGGTTTACGAACCGACTAAAGCGGAGATCGAAAACGCGTTGAACGTGATCCATGCGATCGCTGAGGCTAAAAAGAAGGGTTCGGGTGTCATTTCGATGGACGGTCAGATGGTCGATCGGCCGGTCGTAATGCGGGCCCAACGAGTAATGAAATTAGCACAGGCAGCACATTTGGTCAACGAGGAGGGTGAATACATTGAAAAATAAGGTTGAGCGCGAATTACCACAGGATTTAATGCAAAAATATGATTACCAGCCTTACGAAACAAGCGAGATCGGTTCGCCAGTCGTACAACGGACGGCGCCAGCAGTTCACGTTTCAACGGGTGACGATAAGTACAGTGAATCGTTGACAGACGTGGTCAAAAAGACGGTCACAGACGGAATGACGATCTCGTTTCACCATCATTTCAGAAACGGGGACTTCGTCGTTAGCCAAGTCATGCGTATTTTGATCGATAATGGTGTCAAGGACCTGACTTTAGCACCTTCTTCTTTGACCGGTGCGATGAACGATATCATTATCGAAGCCATTCAAAAAGGAACGGTTACTAATATTACCAGCTCCGGGATGCGTGGTTCGTTGGGCGAATTTGTTTCTCACGGCAACTTAAAAAATCCGGTGATCTTCAGGTCTCACGGCGACCGGGCACGTGCGATCGAGGAAGGCAAGATCAAGATTGACGTGGCCTTTTTGGGAGTGCCGAATGCCGATAAACTCGGTAACGCTAACGGTATGAACGGCAAGGCGGTCTTTGGTTCGCTGGGATACGCTTTGATGGACGCTCAGTACGCCAAACAAGTCGTCTTGCTGACCGATAACGTGGTAGATTACCCGAACACGCCGGCTTCGATCAAACAAACGCAAGTCGACTACGTGGTCAAGGTACCTCAAGTGGGCGATCCCGACAAGATCGGTTCCGGGGCAACTCGTTTCACCAAGGACCCTAAGGAATTGAAGATCGCCCAAATGGTCAACCAAGTGATCGTTAATTCTCCGTACTTTAAAGATGGCTTTTCCTTCCAAACTGGTTCGGGTGGCGCTGCTTTAGCCGTGACTCGTTACTTACGCCAGGCGATGCTTGATAATCAGATCAAGGCTTCGTTTGCGTTGGGTGGGATCACCAAGCCGACGGTCGATTTATTGAACGAAGGCTTAGTTAATAAGATCATGGACGTCCAAGATTTCGATAAAAACGCTGCTAATTCGATGCACGAAAATCAGCTGCAACAAGAGATCGATGCTTCTTGGTACGCCGATCCCGACAATAAGGGTGCGATGGTCGATCAATTAGACGTTGCAATCTTAAGTGCCTTAGAGATCGATACCAAGTTTAACGTCAACGTCATGTCTGGGTCCGATGGCGTGATCCGGGGTGCAATCGGTGGTCACCAAGACGCAGCTAAGGCTAAATTAACGATCATCAGTGCGCCGCTGACTCGTGGTCGCTTAGCTACCGTAGTGCCGGACGTAACGACGGTCGTTACTCCGGGCGAATCGATCGACGTGTTGGTCACCGAAGTAGGGATCGCTATTAATCCGGCCCGCAAGGACTTACAAGCAGCATTTAAGAACTTACCGGGTGTTCCGGTCTATTCGATTGCAGAGTTGCAGCAAATGGCACAAAAGATCGTTGGTGTGCCGGATCCAATCGAATTTACGGACAAGACCGTGGCGTTGATCGAGTATCGTGATGGTACTTTGATCGATACCATTAAAGCAGTTGAATGAGTTTAGCACTGTTTGCGACGGGGATCCCTCAAGGAATCGATGCGGTATTGCAAAATAAGGAACACCGAGCTTTATTGCAGCGTGATCTGTGCTCGCAATTTCGTGGGGACACGGTCATTGCGTTGAAGCTCAACGTTCCGGGCCCCATCAAAAATAACGCGGCGTTGCAAGAATTATTTTGGCAAGGGCAAAGAAAATTGGCTGCACAACTGGAAAAAACCGGTGTGCTGGTACAAAAACAAGTCGCCTATAATGCGGACACGGGCAGCGAATGGTTTGGCGTTTATGCCGCTTTTCCGCTGGACGTTAAAAAGTTAACGGTCGCGTTTGAAGACCAGTTTGCCGTGGGGCGGTTGTTTGATGCCGACGTGTTGAGCACTGCGACCAATTTTAAGCCGGTGACACGGACTAGCTTGGGTCTGCCCGTCAGAAAATGCTTGTTATGTGAGCGTCCGGCTAAGGAATGCGCGCGTTCACGGAGACATTCAGTGGCACAGTTACAAGAACAAATTCAAGTTGTAGCAACAATGAAAGACGGAATAAATAACTAACTCTACACTGGGGATCAGGATGGATCACTTGTCTTGGTCTCCTTTGTTACATATAAGTAAATGGTGACGTGATATGAACGAACAACAGTGGTGCCAGCGAGTCGTCGATACGGCGCTCACGGCTTTATTATACGAAGTAAGTGTTAATCCTAAACCCGGCTTAGTCGACCCTGTTAGTTCGGGCCCACATACCGATATGGATGTTTTTACTTTTGTGCGCAGCTCACTGAGTTTACGACCATACCTGCAAACGTGTTTTACCAGCGGCTGGGAAGTTGAACATGAAGAGCTTGTCGCACTATTTGCGAGTTTGCGTCCGGCGGGAATTCAGGCCGAACGGGCGATGTTACAAGCAACCGGTGGAGTCAATACTCATAAGGGCGCGATTTTTTCGTTGGGGATTTTGGTGGCCGCTGTGGGAGTGCAAACTAGCAAACAGGAGTTACACGTGGAACGATTGCCCCAACTGGTGAAGAAGATGTTAGTTGGTTTGGTAAAACGAGATTTTGCGGGAGTGCGACAAAAAACTAAGCTGACGGCGGGCGAGCAGCAGTATTTAAAATACGGTGAGACGGGGATCCGCGGACAGGCACAGGCGGGCTACCCGGTGGTTTTCAAACAAGCACTGCCGTTTTTACGCCGAACGACGGGAACGATCAACCAGCGCTTGTTAGACACGCTGATGAAGATCGCCGCGTGCACGACCGACAGTAATTTGTTAAAACGCGCGGGTGATATGACGGCGGTTGACTGGATGCAAGCACAGGCACGAAAATATTTGCAGCTAGGTGGCAGCAAGACTGCGGCTGGGCAAAAATTACTGGGGCAACTTAACGAAGAATTGCTGGAGCGCAATTTGAGTTTAGGGGGCTGTGCCGACTTGCTGATCTTAACGATTTTTTGTGCGTTATTATTAGGTGAGCTGTAAGCAAAATAAGCTGCTTTTTGGGGCACGATCAAACTATCACTCATGGATATTCAAATAAGGCGCTGAGGCAAAACTCATTGTTTTGTCCCAGTGCCCTATTTTTATTTTCCGTAAGCAATAGACTTAATCGCGTTTTTCAAGCCAGCAGTCAGTTCCACTTAGTCCGCGACTTAACCTGCTTGACTCACAGCTTGTTTGATCGTGCTCCAAAAAGCAGCAGTTTGCGCCTAGCTACGTTTCAAAATAAAACCCAAGTGCGGGTTTTACTTTGAAACTAGGCTAGTGCTCGACTGCTAATCGTTTTTTGTCCCAACTCCTTTGTTTTTTGATATTAGAATTTTTATTCTGTGACTTCCGTTGTCAGGTATAGTTTCGTTAGTTCTTCTTCCGTTAATTGCTGTTTTTGTTGGGTATCTAGGTCCGCTTTGACCTGGCCGTCTTGTAATACTAACAAACGGTTGCCGTATTTGAGCGCATCTTGGATATGGTGCGTGATCATCAAGCAGGTCAATTGTTGGGCCGTGACGATCTGATTGGTGAGCTCCATCAGCGATACACTACTTTTGGGATCGAGCGCGGCTGTGTGTTCGTCTAATAGCAAAATTTCCGGTTGGTTGAGTGTTGCCATTAAAAAACTGAGGGTTTGGCGCTGTCCACCTGACAAGTGTTCTGTCGGGGTGTCGAGTTTTTCCGCTAGGTGATTACCGACCTTTTGCGCCAGTTGCGCGAGGTCTTTTTTAGCAGCCTTGAGGTGGCGAAAACGCAAGCCCCGTTGCTGTCCTCTTTTTTGTGCTAGTAAAATGTTTTCAGCTACCGTCATTCGCGGGGAGGTACCGCTTTTAGGGTCCTGAAATACCCGGCTTAAAAAGCGCGTTCGTTTAGCGATAGAGGTATTGGTAATGTCTTTACCGTGGTGTAAGATCTGACCACTATTCGGGCGAATCGTGCCCGCGATCGTGTTAAAAAGCGTCGATTTGCCCGCACCGTTGGTTCCAATGACGGTGATAAAATCACCGGCGTTAATAGTTAAGTTTAGCTTACTTAAGATCTGGGTCTCGTTTGGCGTGTGGGCGTTGACGAGGGTAGTGATATTAGATAATTCTAAGACGGGATTATTCATGGCTAGTCACTCCTTTACTAACAATACGATCGAGTTTTAGCAAATGGCGCAGGTTGGGCAACATCAAACACAGTGCTAAGACGATGGCTGAGATCAGGTTCAAGTCGTTGGTCGAAAAACCGAGTTGTAACACGATCAACAAGATGAAACGGTAAATGATACTCCCCAAAGTCACGGCGACTAAGCGTTGGTTTAAGGTCAGCTCACCGAAGACGACTTCGCCGATGATGATCGAAGCTAGCGCGATGACGATGATGCCGATGCCCATGTTAGCGTCGGCGTAACCGTTGTTTTGGGCGATCAGCGCGCCACCTAGGCCAACGAGTCCGTTTGAGATCGTCAGGCCTAAGATCGTCATGTTGTCCGTGCTGATCCCTAAAGAACGGGCCATGATCGGATTGTCACCGGTCACGATGAAGGCTTGTCCGAGGTCAGTCGCTAAAAATAAGACCACTAAGATCGTGATAAAGATGATAGTCACGCCACCGATCAGTACGCTGTCAAAGTAACGCGGGAGGGTTTGCAAGAAGTGAGCGGAAAAAAAGGTCTTCTGGCCCAACAGCGAAATGTTAGAACCGCCCATAACGTGTAAGTTGACTGACAAACAGCCGGTCATTACCAAGATCCCGGCTAACAGGATCGGAATTTTACCTTTAGTGTAAAGTAAACCAGTGACAAGCCCGCCAGCTGCACCCGCGAGAAACCCGAGACACGTGGCCCCTAGAGGAGATGCCCCTTTAGTGATCGCGGCTACTGTGACGGCGGCTCCTAGTGGAAAAGTTCCTTCGACCGTCATATCAGGAAAATTGAGGATCCGAAACGTTAAAAATAAAGCAACTCCTAAGATAGCCCATAATAATCCTTGGCCGATACTAGATGTGATTAAACTCATTTGATGACCTCCCCGGTTTTTTGTGCCTGCTGCATGATATGTGCTGGGATCTTGATATGCAGTTTAGCAACTTCTTTTTGGTTGATGATGTAACGTCCTTTGGTAACGGCTTGGACGGGATAAGTAGCTGGATCTTTACCACGTAAGACCTTGGCTGCCATTTGCCCGGCTAACTTACCCATGTCGCGTTGTTTGATGGCATAGGAGGCGACGCCACCGTCTGGCACCATCGTTTCGGCACAAGGAAAGACGGGAATTCCTGCGTTATTGGTGACGTTGACCAGAGTTTTCATGGCCGAAGCGATCCCGTTATCTTGAGGGGCATAAACTACGTCGACCTGACTAGCCATGGTATTTGCGACTTGTTGTAAGTCATTGGTATTGGCGATCGTGTACATCTTAGGAGTCAGTCCCGCTTTTTTGACGACTTGTTCGAAAGCCCGGGCGTTAGTTTGACCGCCGTGATCCGAAGAAGTATAGATGATCCCGATGTTTTTAGCTTGAGGCATGACTTCGTGGATCAGTTTGAACTGTTGCTTGACCGGATTGATCCCGGAAGAACCGGTGACGTTTTTGCCCGGGCGTTTTTCGGAATTAACTAAGCCGCTGGTAGCGGGACTAGAAATCCCGGCTAAGATCACCGGCGTTTTGCCCTTAGCGCTGTTAGCGAGAGCTTGTGCTGCCGGAGTAGCGATCCCAAATAAAATATCGTCTTTGTTGGCTAATTGTTGGGCCATCGTTTTTAAGTTACTCTGATCACCTTGCGCGTTTAAGTAATCGATCTTAACGTTTTTACCGGCGAGATAACCTTTTTCCTTTAGCCCGTCGACGATCCCGTAATGGATCTGATCGAGTGCCGGGTGGGTGATCATTTGCAAGATGCCGACGTGGACGACCTTTTCTTTTTTAGCCTGTTGTTGGTTAGCAGACGGTGACATGAAGAAAGCAAAACCTAAAAAAACAATAATGGCACTGATAAAAGCAATCATTCTTTTCATATTGATTCACCTCGTTAAAAATTAGGATAACAAAAAGGGCAAACCAGCATACTCCGGTTTGCCCTTAAACCAAAGCCTGCTGTTGTGACCATGCAGACTTTGGCAGATGAAAAGTAGTCAGCACGGATACTTTGCCCAATCGTATCCGCTAGTGTGTCATGTGGGTACGATCAACTGTGCTGGCTTTGCCAAGTGGTGTTCAAGTTAATGTTCATTGATTGGCACATACTTTTCATCCTTTCCGTTTGAATTTATCGTTAGTATATTCCGAGTTGGAAAAGCTGTCAACAGCAAATACTAGCATATTGGAAAAATGATAAAATAATTATACCGTAGTTAAAATTAACTAATTCGTGATAAAATACACTAAAAATTACTTTCGAAATATTTTAACAAGGTTTATAATCAAAAATAGATGGAGAGGTCTTGTCATACCGAATAATAAAAACGCTTCATACTGAAATGCAAATATTTTTTGCTAGTTATTAGATGAGCGTAACATTATTTATCTGAGTGATTTTGACCGATTAAGTAATACTATATTAATTTAAAGGGGATTTTTATGATGAAAGCAGCAAGAATTTATGGCAAACAGGATCTACGGATCGAAGACGTTGAACTTCCAGATCCTAAAGATGATGAGGTACAAATCAAAGTTAAGGATATCGGAATTTGCGGCAGCGATATTCATATGTACCAAGAAGGAACGGGGATCCCTTACAAGAAGCATCCGTTGACTGGCAAAACCGTGCCGATCACCGAAGGTCACGAATTTTCTGGTCAAGTTGTCAAAGTGGGTAAGGATGTTACCAATGTTGCTGTCGGTGATCCGGTCTGCGTTGAACCGGTCCTTTCCTGTGGTCGGTGTGAATTTTGCCGCAAGGGACTCTACAATTATTGTACTAAAGGCGTTGGTCCCGATGGCAGTCTACAATTCTTAGGCTTTTCTGCTGACGGTGCGATGGCTGATTACGTCAACGTTAAAGACATTTATACTTTTAAATTGCCGGAAGGAATGAACTACGAAGTCGGTGCTTTGGTAGAACCAGCTACTGTAACGTACCAAGCAGTGCGGGATAGCGGTTTGATCGCCGGTCAGTCCGTTGTAGTATTTGGTGCCGGCCCGATCGGTTTGATGACGGCTTTAATGGCTAAATATGCTGGAGCCGTAAAAGTTTACGTTGCTGATCTAGCCCAAAATCGTTTGGACAAGGCTAAAGAACTTGGCTTAAAAGACGTTGTTAATTCCGGTGAAGTGGACTTTATCGAATATGTGCATAAAGACTTTCCCCAAGGAGTAGACGTAGTCTTTGAATGTGCTGGCGCCCAGCCGACACTTAATCAAGCCGTTCAATTAGTAGCACCCGCTGGTGTGGTAGAAATCGTTGCTTTGTTCAACGGTAAACACACGGTAGATTTGACTACTCTGCAAAATAAGGGTGCTGACATGCACACGGTAATGGGCTACGCTAACGGCTTCCCACAAACGATCGGGATCGTTAACGAACACCGGGACGTTTTCCAGAAATTGGTGACAAAACGGATCCCATTGGCTGAGGCTGAGGATGGCATTAAATCATTAGCGACGGATAAATCACAAATGAAAGTCATGATCTCACCAGAACTGTAATTAAACGACTAATAAAGATAAAGTTGTAGTCAATTAATAGTTTTATACAGGTTTACCTGAATTTGGTTTTAATTCCAATTGGAATTAAATTTAGATTGCTATTTTTGTGACACACAAGTCTAAGTTTATGAATATTTTAATAGGACCGAAACGAGCACTAAATTCGTTTCGGTCCTATTTGTGTTTGTGTAAATGGTATGGTTTGGGCGCTGCTAGTCGCTTGGCTTTGCCGTTCGGTGCTCCTTAGTCCACGACTGTCAATCGCTTGGCTTTGCAGCTTGATTTTTGCATGGATCCTTTAACGTAAACTGTAGTCCGTCTTTGTCTTCAATGCAGTAAACGTGCTCGTGGGGATCTTCGGTTAATGTTCCGAAGTCAAACACGGTTTGATTTTCATGAATTTTAATGTTTTGAATGCCATCAAGGAGGTGGTGTAAGGAACTAGCAAAATCGAAATTAGCCTGAGATTTTTGGACTGCAGTATGCAGGGTATAGCCGTCGTCTAAGAAAGTTTTGATCATGCGGGCCTTCGTGATTTGGGTATAGGGTAATTTGACCGCGCCATTTTCTGCCTGTGCGGTTTTTAAGTAGCCGTTTTTGATCCAGTAGCGAATCTGGGTGGGAGTTAATTCACACGCACGGGCGGTGTCGCGAATACTGAGACAGAGATTATCTGTTTTCAGAATATTATGCAGCCATGAGGCATAGCTACGAGTTTCTGGCATAGTGTTTCACCTGCTTAATTGAGTGTTGACTAAGTTTAAGAACTATTATTTATAGTATACTTTTTTAAAAATAAATTGCAAACTTATTTGTTTTTAGACATCAATGTCAATTAATTGACATTTAGTTTGAAATGTTTTATATTCATTATTGTCAATTTTAATGAAAATCAATTGAAAAAATTGACAAAATGAATGAAAGAAGGAATTTACTTTGTCAAAGAGTGTTAAAGACAATGGTTCTTTTGGCAAAATGATGTTAGTGATCGTTTTGCTAGTTGGCACGTTTTGTACGGTTTTAAACCAAACTTTGCTGGCAACGGCTCTCCCGAAGTTAATGTCGACTTTTGACGTTTCAACGGCTACGGTTCAGTGGCTAACGACGGGATTTTTAATGGTAAATGGAATTATGATTCCCTTTTCCGCTTATTTAGCAACAACGATTAATACTAAATGGCTGTATGTTTCGGCTATGATCGTCTTTTTAGCAGGAACGGTTTTGGCTTTTGTTGCTCCTAGTTTCGGTGTTTTACTGGCAGCCCGCTTGATTCAAGCCGCCGGAGTGGGAATTTCGATGCCGCTATTACAAACTATCATGCTATCACTTTTTCCCGTTGAATCACGGGGAACAGCGTTGGGATTGGTCGGGATCGTGGTTGGCTTTGCACCGGCGATCGGGCCGACTCTATCCGGTTGGATCATCGATAATTTTTCGTGGCGTGATTTATTTGGCATGATGATCCCTATCATGATTGTGGTGGTTATCTTAGCACTGATTTTCATGAAACCAGTTTTGAAAACTACGAAACAAAAATTGGATTGGTTATCCCTAGTACTATCAACTGTTGGCTTCGGTTCTTTACTATACGGTTTTTCCGCTGCCGGTAACGACGGTTGGACTTCTACCAATGTTATTAGTACTTTGATCATCGGTGTGATCGGCGTAGCGCTCTTTGTTTGGCGGCAACTCGTGATCCCTAAGCCATTTTTGGAATTACGGGTATTTAAGACCCGCGATTTTACGTTAGCTGCGTTCTTATCTTCGATCGTAATGATCGCGATGATGGGAGTTTCGACCGTTTTACCGCTGTATTTACAGATCGTTCACGGTATGAGTGCTCTTAAATCGGGCTTGGTCTTGTTACCAGCAGCCTTGATTATGGCGGCGATGAGTCCTGTGACTGGACGGACATTCGATGCCTTTGGTGGTAAAAGATTAGCAGTGATCGGCTTGACGATTTTAACTTTGGCAACCGCACCGTTCCTATGGCTGACCGTTGATACCCCAACGATTTATATTGTTTTCTTGCAGGCGGTACGGACGTTAGGAATTTCAATGGTATTAATGCCGGTAACGACTTCGGGAATGAATGCCTTGCCTGACGATATGATTGCTAACGGGACGGCGGCTAATAATACGGCGCGTCAGATCGCTTCTTCGATCGGTTCTGCGATCATGATGACTTTGTTGACCAATATTACGACTAATCATCAACCGGCTAAACACCTGTTGCACGCAGCACCGTTTAGTTATAAGCATGACTTTTTAAATGCAACACTTTCTGGTTACCATGCATCCTTTATTTTTTCACTAGTCTTTTCGGTACTGGGAATTATTTTGGCGTTCTTCTTAAAAGAAAAAATGCGTGATGACAATGACGTTAAACACTTAAAGGGTGGTGATGCGCAGTGATCTTAGCAACATTAGTGATCGGGGCGTTAGGAACGTTTATCGGTTTTGTTTATTTACGCCGGCCCGTAGTGCGCTTTGGGACGACAGCGATTGCGCTGGTGATTTTTATCGCTTCGCTAGTTTTCTTAGTGTTAAATGACTACCATCATTATGGTATGAAGCAAGTAGCTACTACCAAGACTATGCAGATTTCTCCGGTTAAATCGGTCAATGGCATGAACCTGATGTTATATAAAAATATTGGTACTGATGGTAGTGAAACGGTCCAAATTTACAAGAAGACGGCGAACCAAAAAAAGTCTAGTCACACACAAGTTGACGATAAGACGGTTGCGCACAACAAGATCAAGCGCACCGCAAATAAGACGGCACAGTTGAAGACGACGACAACACGCTGGCGCTTTAAGTCAAATGCGGCCAAAGTGTGGTTTGGAGTATCTGGTATGCAAAATAAATTAGTGAAACGGGCTAATACATTTTACCTGCCGCAAAATTGGTTGCACCTTTCAATGACACAAGTCAAAACGCTGCAAAAGAAAATGGCGGCGCTAAAGACACCGGCTGCACAGGCTCAACTAAAGACGCAAGCACAAGATTTTGTGCGCCAAAAGATGATGACTGCGCTGCAAAAAGATCCTAGTTTGGCTACTGATCAGGCTAAACAAGCTGCATTAACTAAGCAGTACGGACAAGAATTTCAACAACAAATGCTCAAAAAGGCTGTAAGTCAATAAATTGTGAGTTAAAAATACAAAAAGGAAGAGGCTGGGACAAAACTCTGTTTTGTTCCAGTCTCTTTTTTGGTTTCCGTAAATAATAGACTTAATCGCGTTTGTCAAACCAGCAGTCTAGGTCCTAAGGACACTGACAAGCAAATCTAAGTACAGGATTTGCTTGTCAGTGCCACTTAGTCCACGACCGCTAAACGCTTTTTGTCCCAACTCCTCTTTTTTGTCTTCTTAGAAAAGAAGTTTGATCATTAATTGAGAGCCAGCTGCTGTAGTTTATTTTAATGTTACAATTGAATGGAATAAGCAAATTAAGCAATATTAGATAGAAGTCAATGCTAAGTTTTAATCGAAAGTAAAAAAAATATATTGAAACTATTCGAAACTTATGCTATATTAAACTCGTCCATGGATGAAAGTGAGCAAAATTATGTACAGTGAAGAACGCAGACACCTGATCAACGAACTGATAAAAAAGGAAAAGAAGGTCAAAGTTTTAGACTTAGCACAGAGGTTTAATGTGTCGGAAGTTACTATTAGAAAGGACCTTTCCGAAATGGAAGACAAGGGTCTATTGAAGAGGACTTTCGGTGGGGCGATCGACTTGGCTCTCTCCATCAATGATAAGCCATACAGCGTTAAAAAAAGCGAATCAACCGCGCAAAAGGAAAAGATCTCCCAGCGCGCAGCACAGTTTTTAGCGGCAGACATGACCGTATTTTTAGACGCTGGTACTACCGTTAGTGGTTTAGTGCCTTATTTGAAACCAATCGAAAGGTTATTCGTAGTAACCGTTGATTTAAACATCGCCGTTCAACTATTAGATATCGGAGTTGGTAATGTCTATTTTGTGGGAGGAAAACTGTCACCCAAGACGTATTCGACTAGTAGTGTTGATACTGTGATGGAAATTAGCAAATTTAATTTTGACTTATCGTTTATTGGTTGCGATGCTTTCTCCGCGGCAGGATTTCAAACGGCTTCGGAAGAAAAGGCACAAATCAAAAAAAATGCGCTGAAAAACGCGTCACTCAGTTTGTTACTGACCGATAGTTCTAAGTTCAAAAAGACTAGTTTTCTCAAATTTGCTTCGTTAGCAGATGTTGATTACGTAGTAACTGATAGTAATTTTGCTCGTTATACCGGTGAGGTACCTCAAAACACGCTGAATAAATTTTTATTAGCAAAATAGGATTGGGGAAATCGTAATGAGTAGAGAGTATGTAGTTATTACTATGGGAGATCCCGCGGGAATTGGGCCCGAAGAGGTAGTTAAGACCCTGAGTAAACCGGGAATAAATGAAAAAGCTAAGATCATAGTAGTTGGGGATGGTAAAGTTCTCGCGGATATTAAAAAGATCGTTAAGTCTGATGTGAAGATCAATCCCATTCAAAAATTGGCTGATGGAGATTATCAAGACGGGATAATCAACTTGATCGATCTGGATAATGTTGATATGAACACGTTTGAGTATGGCAAAGTTCAGGCTCAGTGTGGGCAAGCGGCTTATGATTACATCGAAAAAGCTAATGATTTGTGTATGAATGCTGGCGTATCCGCAATGGTGACGACTACTTTGAATAAAGAAGCTTTACAAGAAGCTGGGATCACGACCCTGGGACACACGGATATTTTAGCCAAGTTAACGGGAATTACGGATCCATTAACTATGTTCCAAGTTCAAAATTTACGGGTATTTTTCTATTCCAAACACGTGCCGTTAAAAAAGGCGTGTGACTTGATCACTAAAGAGGGGATCATTAAATACGTTCATTTGATGATCAATGCTTTAGCAACGATGGGAATCAAGGATCCGCACGTCGCCGTTGCTGGCTTAAATCCTCATTGCAGTGATGGCGGGTTGTTTGGTACCGAAGAAGCCGATTCAATTATTCCAGCTATTCAAGAATTACAGGAAAAAGGCGTTAATGTTGCCGGTCCGATCGGTGCCGATTCTGTCTTTTACCAAGCTAACCGGGGCAAATACGATGCTGTCCTTTCGTTGTATCACGATCAAGGACACATTGCGACGAAGACTTTAGATCCGGATCTAACGGTTTCATTTACTCACAACTTACCTTATTTGCGGACGTCTGTTGATCACGGAACGGCTTTTGATATTGCGGGCAAAGGAATCGCACGGGAAAAGAGTTTAGATGAAGCGTTGAGATTAGCGACAGTTTATGCCGGAAACTTTAGAAAAGCACGGGAAAGTGCGCATAACTGAGTCGGAAATCAACTGAAAATAATAGTTGGACATCAATCTAGGGTTTGATGTCTAATTATTTAGCGACCAATGAAATCGTTTGCATAAATAATCACAAGCTCATATTAGGAGGAAATTTAATGAAATCGATCATAATTGCTGATGATTTAACAGGCTCGAATGTTTCTAATTCACTGTTGGCTAAAAATGGTTTGAAGGTAGGAACTATTGATAATCTCGAAGGGTTAGCTAATTTTGGTAAGTATGACGCATTAGGCTTTCATACGGATAGCCGGGGAGATCAGCCTGAAGAAGCGTACGAACAGGTTTATAAGTATACAAAAAGTTTAAAAAATGATCAGGTTGATTTTTATAGCAAGAGAATCGACTCTACCTTGAGGGGGAATATCGGAGCCGAGATCGATGGCATGCTAGATGCACTCGGAGAAGACATAACCGCTATGGTCGTCCCAGCATTTCCCAGCTCGGGTAAGATCGTGATCGGTAATTATATGTTGGTCAATGGGGTAATGTTGGAGGACACAGACGTGCGTAATGATCCGACGAGCCCAGTGACTAGTTCTAGGATAGCCGCTATTATTCAAGAACAAACCGATAAAGCCATTGGAGTGATTTCAATGGAAAGCATTCTCGAAGGAGTTGACGCGATCGCAACAACTATCACTGATTTAGTAGCAAACGGTGCGCGGATCATCATGTTCGATTCGTGTACTGATCATGATATTGAAAGCATCGCTAAGGCAATCATTCAGTCACGACAGAAATTTATTGCGGTCGATCCCGGGCCGTTGACGAGTTCACTGCTGCAAGAACTGGCACCTAAAAATGACTATAAGAGCAAGAAAAAATCACTTTATGTGATTGGCAGTGTTAGTGGAATAGTTGAAGATCAGATCGCACAGTTTCGGGCGGAACTAAATCCTTTTATCGCTAAAGCTAATGCGCGCAATTTTTTGTATCCCGACCGCCAAGAAGCAGAGATCCAAAAAACGGTCACTACTGTAGTGGAAAATCTGGACGAAAATTCCCGCTTTTTGGTGACCACGATGGTAGAAATGAAAGACAAAATGGACCTGAAGTTGGAAGCACAAAAAGCCAATTTGACGGTTGCTGCGGCTTCACAGGAAATTTGCAATTCTATGGCAGAGATTGGCTTTAGGATCATTCAGCAAAGTGAAAAGCAAATCGGTGGCGTATATACTTCCGGCGGTGACATTACTAAGGCATTTTTGCAGGAAAATAATGCGCAGGGCATCGAGATCAAAGATGAGATCGTGCCGTTAGCCGTTTACGGGCGGGTGATCGGAGGAGCGTTAAATGAAATGCCGATCGTCACTAAAGGCGGATTGATCGGTGATAAAACAACGCTAGTAACGTGTGCTAATTACCTGTCGACTAAGATCTCAAATTCTTTTTTTGAGGAGGAACCAGTATGAGCAATACTACCCAAATGGTAATAGCACTGGTAATTTCCATCGTTGTTTTAGTACTATTACTGGTAAATCAAAGTTGAATGCTTTTACGTCACTGATTATCGGTGGACTACTAGCCGGGATCTTAGGCGGTATGAGTCCGTTAAAAACGGTCGACGCGTTAAAAAATGGTTTTGGTAACACGATGGGTAACCTCGGGATCTTAATTGCTTTTGGGGTGATGATCGGCAAAGTCTTAGAAGTTTCTGGTGCGACTGCCGCGATGGGCAAAAAATTTGTCGCAGTTTTAGGAAAGGGACACGAAATTTTAGCGATGATCATTACGGGGTTTGTCACGTCGTTAGCGATCTTTTGCGTGCCAGCGTTCCTGATGCTTTTTCCCTTAGCTAAAGACATTTCTAAAAGAACGGGTACTAGTATTTCCGCTCTTGGTGTGGCGTTAGCCGGTGGCTTGTTGTGGAGTCATACTTTAGTGCCGCCAGCTTCCGGGCCGTTAGGGGGAGCTGCGTTATTCAACGCCAACATTGCTGCCAATATGGTTTTAGGATTTGTCGTAGGGATACCGATGGCGATCTTCTTGAATTTTTACGCTAAGTGGCTGGGTAAAAAATACCATAAAGTTGCTCGTGAAGAAGAGGAAGGGGCACTTACCCAAGAAAGCGACGAAAAGGAACCTTCCTTTATCTTATCCGTAATGCCAATTTTATTACCAGTGGTATTGATTTTACTGGCCGGCGCCCTGAAAAACGTTGCAATGGGTAAACTATTGAGTGCGACGATCCAATTTATCGGTGCGCCGGTAGTTGCCTTGGGCTTAGGTTTATTACTGGGAGTTCTAACTTTGTTGCGCGGAGTGGACAGGAAGAAAGTTTCTGCTGCATTAGATGATGGGATCGTGGGTGGCGGTAAAACGTTAGTCCTGATCGCCGCCGGTGGTGCTTTAGGAAATGTTGTTAACGAAAGTGGCGCTGGTGAAGTGATCGCTAAAGGAATTGCACATACAGGTTTGCCTGCAATTTTGGTACCACTGATCATCGCTAGTTTATTACGAGTCATTCAGGGATCGGGTGCAGTTTCTATCTTTACTACGGCATCGATCACCGCGCCGATGGTTGCTACTTTAGGAATCAGTCCGGTACTAGCTAATATTGCTGCTTGTGTGGGTTCGATGGTCTTTTCTTATTTTAATGATAGCTATTTCTGGGCGATCAACGATGCGATCGGCGCTAAAACTACCAAAGAACAGATCTGGAACTGGTCGGTTCCAACTACCGCTTGTTGGGCGATCGGTGCGGTAGAAGTATTGGTACTGAATTTCTTTATGTAATTGATAATAAGGTAAAAGTGTAAGCAATCCTGATGATGGGAAGAGCTTGCACTTTTGCTGGTATGTTGTAAAACTGTTTTAATTTGAGGGAGGATCTATGATGCAAAATGTTGGCGTGATCGGGATGGCCGTGATGGGCAGAAATTTGGCCGTTAATATTAATAGAAATGGTTATACGGTGGCAGTGTATAACATTACGAGAGAAGAAACTGACGATTTAGTTGCGCAATTTAGTAGCGACCAGATCCTTGGTACTTATAATTTAAGTGACTTTGTGGCTGCCATAGCAAAGCCGCGAAGGATCATTATGATGATCAAGGCGGGAGAGCCAGTCGATCAAGTAATAGAACAACTCAAAGGCTATTTGGAACAAGGCGATATTTTAATTGATGGTGGTAATTCTAATTTCCATGATACCAAACGCCGTCATCAGTATTTAGCTTCTTTAGGAATTAATTACATTGGTATGGGGGTTTCTGGCGGTGAACTGGGTGCCTTGAATGGTCCTTCGCTGATGCCAGGTGGTGATAAAAAGGCCTATCAACAAGTAGCGCCTATTTTACAAAAAATTGCGGCTAAAACTGACGATGGGCAGCCGTGTGTAACTTATATTGGCCCTGCGGGTGCGGGTCATTACGTCAAAATGATCCATAATGGGATCGAATATGGCATTATGCAGGCAATTTCAGAGGCGTATTACCTGATGAAAAACGTGTTGCAGATGAGTAATCAAGAAATGAGTGCTACGTTTGCTCGTTGGAACCAAGGGAGGCTGAAGAGTTATTTAATTGAGATCACTAGCGAGATTTTAGTTGCTAAAGATGCCCAAACTGGTAAAGATATGATCGATATTATTTTAAACCAGGCGAGTTATAAAGGGACTGGCAATTGGATGGTGGCAGAAGCGATGGCCGTCGGTGCGCCGATCTCATTAACAACAGCCGCAGTTTTTGCCCGTTTCATTTCAGCTAAAAAAGATACTGTAGAACTACCGGCGGCTAGTGGCGTTCAGACTGACGATAAACTACTGGTAAAAATCGAAAAAAGTTTGTATTTAGCGGAAGTAGTCAGTTACGCGCAGGGGTTCGAGCAGTTGAAAAAAGCTAGTGATGCGTATGACTGGAACTTGGAGTTAGCGCAGATCGCGCAGATTTTTGAAGCTGGTTGTATCATTCAAGCGCGGGTTTTGCGTCCTATCAAAGAAGCCTACCAAAAACAGCCCCAATTAGAGAACCTGCTGACTGCACCTGATTTTAAGAATGTCGTTGCTCAATGTATTACTTCTTTGAGGGATGTAGTTATTACCGCAGTCAAAGCTCATTTGCCGTTACCGGTGATGTTGGATACGTTGAGTTTTGTTGATTCTTTGGCTAGCAAAGATTTACCAGCTAACATGATCCAAGCACAGCGAGATTATTTTGGCGCCCACACTTATCAACGAGTAGACCAAGCAGGAACTTTCCATAATCAGTGGTACCAAGAAATATAACGTTTAAAGAGTTGGTAGTTTTAAATGGAGTTGTGACAAAAAGCGTTTCGAGCACTAGCCTAGTTTCAAAGTAAAACCTGAACTTGGGTTTTATTTTGAAACGTAGCTAGGCACAAACTGCTGCTTTTTGGAGCACGATTAATCAAGTTGTAAGTTAGACTGTTAACTTGAAAAACGCGATTAAGTCTATTACTTACGAAAAGTAAAAACGGAGTTGGGACAAAATTATTTTGTCTCGGCTCCGTTTTTGTTTCACTAAATGCCGTTTGACTCGCAGCTGACAAGCAATTTCTGCAATGGTACAATATGGGTGTTCCACTTAAAAGGAGAGAAAATACATGGCGTTATCAATGCTGCAGATCAAAACTTTACTAGCTGAACATCATTTATTAATTAAAATTGACAATGCTTTATCACTAACTACAGAATTTGCTCAGATCGCCTACGATTCACGCAAGGTCCAAGAGCAGACCTTATTTTTTTGTAAGGGCAATTTTTTACCAGCATACTTAACCGCCGCTCAAAAAAACGGGGCGATTACTTACGTTGCACAAGAGGTTTTAGATGATCGGTTATGTGGCATCATCGTCAGCGACGTTCAAAAAGCGCTGGCGTTACTGAGTGCGGCATTTTATGATTATCCGCAAAATAAACTGACGATCATCGGGATCACGGGAACGAAAGGCAAGACGACGACCGCTTATTTTGCTCACAGCATTTTACAAGAATATACGCAGCAAAAAACGGCGTTATTTTCCACGATCGACCGGATCTTAGGCCCGCACCCCGACCAACGCTTCAAATCTGATCTGACTACGCCGGAATCACTAGATTTATTTGCAGAAATGGCGCAGGCCGTAACAAACGGGATGAAATACCTGATCATGGAAGTTTCCTCGCAGGCCTTCAAGAAAAATCGGGTCTACGGTCTCACCTACGACGTGGGGGTCTTTTTAAATATTTCGCCCGATCATATCGGTAGAAACGAGCATCCGACTTTTGCCGACTACTTATTTTGTAAAGAACAGTTGTTGCGTCACTCTAAAAAGTTGATCATCAACGCCCAAAGTAGCAATTTTAAAGAAATTTATGGTGCTGCTTTAGGTGCGGTGTTAGACGAACAAATTTACTTATACGCCAGAAAAGACGCGGATATTAAGTTTGAAACGCAACTCGATTTTGAATATCAGGCGGTTTCTCAGGACCTAACACAAAGTACGTTTGAATTAACGCCAACTTCTGCGAAGGCTGAAAAATTGGGAGCAGCAGGCTCTTATCAGATCCAAATTCCCGGAGATTACAACCAGGGAAATGCCGTGGCCGCTATTTTGGCAACTAAGATGGTAGGAGCGAAGCGTGATACGATGTACGAGCCGTTACGACAGGTGCAGATTCCGGGACGCATGGAAGTTATCCCTACTAAAAAACACGGTACGATTTACATTGATTACGCCCATAATTACGCTAGTTTAAAATCGTTATTGCATTTTTTGCGGCAACAGACGCAAGACCAGCGGTTGATCGTCGTGACCGGTAGTGCCGGCGATAAGGGGATCTCGCGGCGTAAGGGGTTGGCCCAGGCAATCAACGAAGAAGGGGTCAGTGAAGTGATCTTGACTAGTGATGATCCGGGGTTCGAAGACCCGCAAGCAATTGCTCGTGAGATCCAGAGCCACTTGGATGCTACCGTGCACGTCCAGCTGATTTTAGACAGGACACAGGCCATTAAAGCTGCCATCAACATGGGACGCTCCGACGAAATTATCGTGTTAGCGGGCAAGGGACGTGATGCCACGCAAAAGATCGCGGGTAAAGACGTTCCTTACGAAGATGACGTTCGGGCCACACAGAGAATATTAAAGGAGAGCGACGAGCGATGACTAATACAGAGGTGCAATTTACTCCCATTTTACTGGGAAGTGATTTTAACGTTTACGGGATGGCGCGCTCATTTTATCAACTATATCACCAACCGGTCAAAGCGCTGGCCGCTATCCAACTAGCACCAACCCGTTTTACTAAGATCGTTGACTTACAACTAGTGGCGGGATTTGACAAGGACCCGGTCTGGATCAACACGATGCTAAAATTAAAAGAGGAGTACCGTGATCACCAAGAGCCCGTGATCCTAATTGGGTGTGGCGACGGGTACGCCGAGCTGATCGCCAAGCACAAAGACCAGTTAGAAGACACCTTTATCTGCCCATATATTGATTACGACTTGTTGAAGCAGTTAAATAATAAGGAAAGTTTCTATCAGATCTGTGAGAAATATGACCTCCCTTATCCTAAAACGCAGATCATCACTAAGGAGCAGTGGCAGCAAGGAAAAGTCGAGCAGCCGTTTGCTTATCCGGTAGCGCTCAAGGCAGCTAATAGCGTGGCGTGGCTTGACGTTCATTTCGAGGGGCGCAAGAAGGCCTTTCGGATCAAAGACCAGGCCGAATTGGACCGCGTGTTAAAATTATCCTACCAAAATGGTTACGAGTATGATTTTATTTTACAAGATTTTATTCCCGGCGATGACAGCCATATGCGGGTATTGAATGCCTACGTCGATTCTCACCACCAAGTCAAAATGATGTGTTTGGGTCACCCGTTGTTAGAGGACCCGGCTCCCAGCGCGATCGGCAATTACGTGGCGATTTTACCCGAATACAATAAAAAATTGTACGACACGATCAAGCGTTTTTTGGAAGAGATCAAGTTTACCGGCTACGCTAATTTTGATATGAAATTTGATGAGCGTGATTCGACTTATAAATTGTTCGAAATCAACTTACGTCAAGGACGCAGTAGCTTTTTTGTGACGCTGAACGGCTATAATTTGGCTTCGTACGTTGTAAAAGACTATGTGACACACGAATTAGCAGGGCAGCCGTGCGTTTACGGTAATTCCGATACCAACAAACACTGCTTATGGTTAGGGGTGCCGGTCAAAGTCTTTAAGAAATACGCCCGGACCAACCACCAAAAGCAACAGGCGTTAGATTTGATCAAACGAAAACGGGTGGCGACGACTTACGAGTACGCGCAGGATATGAACCCGAAACGCTGGGCGTTGATCAAGTGGATGAATCATAACTATACGAAAAATTTCGCGCGCTTTTTTGCAGAAAATAAGGGGTGATAGCAATGGAACACTTTTTTACGATCATCGGTGGCATGGGCACGATGGCGACTGAAAGTTACATTCACCAACTAAACTTGCGGACGCCGGCTAAAAGTGACCAGGAATACTTGAATTACATTTTGGTCAATCACGCGACGATCCCCGACCGCACGGCTTACATTTTAGATCATACTCAGCCCGACCCAGCGGTGGCGTTACGCCAAGATTTCGCCCAACAAGCCGCATTACATCCTGACTTTTTTACGCTGCCGTGTAATACCGCGCATTATTTTTACGAACAACTGACTGCAGTCACGGATATCCCGATCCTGCACATGCCAAAAGAAGCGGTGGCCTGGATCGGGCGTAAGTTACCACAGGCTAAGCGGGTTGGCTTTATCGCCACGCAGGGCACGGTTGCGGATCACATTTACGACACGGAGATCGCCAACGCTGGCTACCAGCTGGTATTGCCCGATGAGCACGTGCAAAAACAAACGATGCAGTTGATCTACGATGACATTAAGCAGCAAAATTATGTCGACCGGCGGCTTTATCACGAGATCTTACGCCAGATGTTTGAGGACCGCCACTGCGATACTGTCGTGTTAGGGTGCACGGAACTTTCGCTAGCACAACAGCGCGAACCGTATGAAAAATACGTGGTGACAGACGCGCAGTCGGTGTTAGTGGATCAGACGATAGCAAGAGCATTGAAGTTACAGAAAGATAAGTAGGATACAAAAAGGGGGCTGGGACAAAACTTGGTTTTGTCCCAGCTTTTTTTACGTCTTTAGACCTAGTTGAGCTCGCGTAGCGTGCGAAACAATAAACCACCTGCTATGCGGGTGGATAGTAAAAAAGTTACCACAAAAAACCTCTTTCATTTTAGAATATGATTGTCAAGGTCATATGCTAACAGAGAGAGGAAACAAAATGGCACAAAAACTAAATAGTTTAGCTCATACCAAATGGTTATGTAAGTATCATATCGTATTTACACCAAAGTATAGAAGAAAAATAATCTATAATCAATACCGAAAAGATTTGCAAGAATATATCAAATTACTATGCAAATATAAGGTTGTTGAAATAATAGAAGGTCATATGATGCCAGACCATGTGCATTTATTGTTAAGTATTCCGCCCAAGCAAAGTGTGTCGGCATTTATGGGATATTTAAAAGGAAAAAGTGCATTAATGATGTTTGAGCGTCACGCAAATTTAAAATATAAATTTGGCAATCGTCATTTTGGGGCAGAGGGTTATTATGTGAGTACGGTTGGACTGAACGAAGCAACCATTCAAAAATACATTAGAGACCAAGAAAAGCATGATATGGTAAAAGATAAATTAACAAAAGTAGAATACCAGGACCCTTTTAAGGGTAGCAGATAATACGAATGGGGCTGGGACAAAACTCAGCCTCCTAACTAAAAAAGCAGCCAAAACCGAACAATGGTCTTGGTTGCTTTTTTAGTTTTATGTAGCACAGAGTGCCAAACTCTGCTATTCTTTAAGTAACGACACCCTTGGAAAGGAGCGTGGCACTTGTGTACCAAAATTATAACATGAATCAACAAACTCTGGAAATAGAAATTCCTTATACTTTTAAATTACGTAAAAATCATTTAGCTCGCTTAATTAGCGAATTTGTCGATAATATTCCATTTGAAAAATTTACTAATCATCAGGCAACTACTGGACGCAAAGCGTTCAATCCGGCTATGTTGCTAAAAATGACTCTTTATGCATATTCACAAGGTAAGTTTTCAGGACGTAAAATTCAGGAAATGAACGAAGAAAATCTACCAATGAAATGGCTGACTCAAAATACAATGGTTAGTTATCGCACGATCAATCGCTTTCGTGTGGCTCCAATGACACAAGAACTGATCAAAGAAATGTACCTAACGTTTAATCAACAACTAAAGCAACAACATTTACTGACAGATGATGCCTTGTTTATTGATGGCACTAAAATTTGTGCTGATGCCAATAAGTACTCTTTTGTTTGGCGTAAGGCGATTATTAAAAATGAGGCTAAGTTAGATCAGAAGACTAGTCAATTGTATGACGAATTGATTCAACAAAAGGTTGATTTGAGTATTCAAGCCGACGAAGGTTTAACGGTTGCACAATTGCAGGAAGTTGATTCTCAATTAACTACTGAAATTGAAGAAGCTACACAAAAGATTGCCGCTGAAACGCAGCCGCAGCCTGGGGGCTCACCTAATAAAAGACGCCGCCGCTTATTAAAAAAATACCATCATCTCATTGAAAAAGATTACCTGCCACGTAAAACTAAATACACCGCATATAACCAGATTTTCGCTGGCCGTAATAGTTTTTCTAAGACTGATCACGACGCAACTTTTATGCGGATGAAAGAAGATCCAATGAAAAACGGGCAGTTAAAACCCGGATATAACCTACAGATCGCCACTAATAATCAGTACGTATTAAACTACCAAGTATTTCCTAATCCAACAGATACTCGTACTTTATTGCCCTTTTTAAATTCGACTACCAAATTGCCTGAATTTAAATATATTGTGGCAGATGCCGGCTATGGTAGTGAAAGCAATTATAGTTCAATTATTGATGACCTAGAAAAAGTGCCGTTGATTCCTTATGGGATGATGCTGGCTGAACAAAAAAGAAAATTTAAAAATGATCTAACTAAGTCAGCTAATTGGGATTACGATGAAAAGGATGATTTTTACGTCGACCATCAGGGCATTTACTTTAGTTTCAAGTCTTACAGTACTCGTCATGATAAATATGGTTTTGAACGTCAGTTCAAAATTTATGAAGCAGATAAACACCAGCCAACAGCTGAATTAGACAAATTAGCTAAAACCCCAAAGGGACGGCAAAGGAAGATCTACTACAATCCAACTTGGGAATATTTTAAAAACTATACTAGAGAAAAACTTTCGAATCCAAAATTACAAGAGATTTATGGCCGACGTAAAATCGAAGTCGAATCTGTTTTTGGTAATTTGAAGGGTAATTTTGCGTTTCGCCGAGTTCATGTGCGTGGCAAAAAGGCAGTTTCTAATGAGCTAGGATTAGTATTAATGGCATTGAATTTGACCAAGATGGGCAAAGCAATAGCCAGTCAACTGTTGCATAAAAAAGAACAACAAAAAAATAACACGATAATTTTCCTAAAATGGAAAATTATCGTGTTATTTTTTCTTGGACTGAAACGTTTTGTCCCAGCCCCAGCGAAGAATTGAAAGCATTTTGGCTTTGACAAAGGAAAAGCCAGCGCCTTGAGACGCTGGCTAGTACATAGGGCTTATAGCCCTAGAGCAAACCACCCGTTTTACGGGTGGTTATGATTGTTTTCCGTAAGTAATAGACTTAATCGCGTTTTTTAAGCCAGCAGTCTAGGTACTAAGGACACTGACAAACAAATCTAAGTACAAGATTTGTTTGTCAGTGCCACTTAGTCCACGACCGCTAACCGGCTTGACTCACAACTTGTTTGATCGTGCTCCAAAAAACAGCAGTTTGCGCCTAGCTACTTTTCAAAATAAAACCCAAGTGCGGGTTTTACTTTGAAACTAGGCTAGTGCTCGAAAGCGCTTTTTGTCACAACTCCTTTTGTATAAACTGATAGTTACTGTTCGTTTGGCGTTCCAGCTTGTAGTTCTATTAGTAGATCACCGGTCGTCACCACGGCGTCTTTTTGCACGTAAATGTGTTTGACCGTGCCAGCAAACGGCGCTTTGATCGTCGTTTCCATTTTCATGGCTTCGGTCACCAGCAGATCTGTTCCCTGACTGACTTTTTGTCCGGGCTGTACTAAGACTTCGAGTACCGAACCGCTGAGCGTGGCACCGATCTGCTCGGGGTTGGTAGGCTCTGCTTTAGGTACTGTGGTCGTAGCTTGGGTGTGCGCCCGGTCGGTGATCGTGATCCGTGAAGTTTCACCGTTGACTGCGAAAAATAACGTGCGCTGGCCCTGTTCGTTTGCATGGGAGATCGACTCTAGCCTGACGAGGATACTTTTGCCGGGACTAAACGTGATCGTAATGGTTTCGCCGGGACGCATCCCCTGATAGTAAGTGCCCGTATCTAGGTAGTTGACCGCACCGAATTGTTTGGCAGCGGTGTCGTACTTAACGAAAACTTCGGGGTATAAAATGTAGCTTAAAACTTCTGTGGTAGTTGGTTGACGCTCGATCAGCTGAGCCAATTTTTCTTTAACTGCGGTAAAATCGACCGCTGGGGCTAAACTTCCCGGCCGCACGGTGATCGGCTTTTGTCCTTTTAAAACGACGCACTGCAGGTCCGGGGGAAAACCGCCGCTGGGTTGTCCTAAGTTACCGGCGAAAAAGTCGACTACGGATTGGGGAAAGTCGAGTTGTTTGCCCCGTTCTAAGATATTATCAGCGGTCAAATTGTTTTGTAACATGAACAAGGCGAGGTCCCCGACGACTTTAGAACTCGGGGTGACCTTGACGATGTTGCCGAGCAGGTGATTGACCGTGCGATACATTGCTTTGACCTGTTCGAAATCGTTGATCCCCAAGGCTTGAGCCTGCTGTTGTAGGTTGGAATATTGTCCCCCGGGCATTTGCGTTTGGTAAATATCGGTTTGGATGTTGTTATTGCCCTTCATGAAATCGCGGTAAAATGGTTTGACCTGGGACCAGTAATGGTCGAGAGTCTCGGCATTTTGCACGTTTAAATCCGGTTGCCTGTGATCCGCACTCATGGCGTAATACAATCCCGTCATTGATGGCTGACTGGTTGCCCCGGCTAGCGAACTGGTGGCGACGTCGACGATGTCCACCCCGGCCTTAGCAGCTTGTAAGTACGTTGCGATCCCATTGCCGGTCGTGTCGTGAGTGTGCAAATGAAGCGGTACGTCCACGGCGTCTTTGAGTGCGGACACTAGGGCGTAAGCGGCGTTAGGTTTTAAGACTCCAGCCATATCTTTGATCGCGATGATCTGTGCACCGGCAGATACGAGGTCTTTGGCTAACGAAACGAAATATTTTAGATCGTACTGGTGTTCGTTAGGGTCGAGCAAGTCGCCGGTATAACACATCGTGCCTTCGACGATTTTGCCGGTATCTCTGGCGTATTGAATACTTTTTTCCATTTGTTTGACCCAGTTTAAGCTATCGAAGATCCGAAAGACGTCGACGCCTTGGGCAGCACTTTCCCTGATAAATTCGCGTAATAAATTGTCCGGGTAATTCTTGTAGCCAACGGCGTTAGAACCGCGAAAAAGCATCTGTAACAAAGTGTGTGGCATTTTGGCGTGCATCAATTGGAGTCGTTGCCACGGGTCTTCGTGTAAGAAGCGGTAGGCAGTGTCAAAGGTCGCACCTCCCCAGACTTCGGCGGAAAAAACGCTGGGTAGTGCTTGGTCGTAAACGTTGATCACGGGCTCCATGTCCTTAGTCCTCATGCGTGTCGCAAATAAACTTTGATGGGCGTCACGCATCGTCGTGTCGGTCAATAATAGTCGCGGCTGGTGCTTGATCCAGTCCAACAGCGCGGGGCCACCTTGTTCTTGTAAAATTTGTTTGGCGTTTGGTTGGGTGTGAGTAGCGGGATGAACGGGTTGGAGTTGTGGTTTTGGGTAGTAATTTTTAGTGTGGTGATTGATGCCGGGAAAACCGTTGACAGTCACGTCACCGATGTATCTGAGTAGTAAGTTACTGCTGTTTTCTGGAGGCAAGGAGAGTAGTTCTGGGGTTTCGTCGATAAAAGCAGTAGTTGCTTTGCCGGAACTAAAGACGGGGTGCTGCAAAACACGTAGCAAAAAGGCGATGTTCGTTTTGACGCCGCGAATTTGAAATTCCCGTAAGACCCTGATCATTTTGGCCACGGCAGCATTAAAAGTATGGGCTTGAACGCAGGCTTTAACTAACAGCGAGTCAAAAAAAGGCGTAACTGTCGCACCGGCGTAAGTGTTGCCGCCGTCTAAACGGACGCCTAAGCCACCAGGGGAGCGGTAAGTTTCTATTTTGCCGGTATCGGGTGAGAAATTATTCGCCGGGTCTTCGGTCGTGATCCGACACTGAATAGCGTAACCGTGGTGGCGTAGTTGGTCTTGTTGTGGCAAGTGGATGTCCGTGAACAGGTCGGCACCGGCCGCAATCTGTAATTGAGCCTGCACGATGTCGATGTCCGTGATCATTTCGCTGACTGTGTGTTCGACTTGAACGCGGGGGTTGACTTCGATAAAGTAAAAATCATCGGTGGTCACTAAAAATTCAACGGTCCCGGCGTTTTGGTAGTGCACGCTGCTCATTAATTTGACCGCCGCATCACAAATAGCGGTGCGTTTAGCCGCACTTAACGTCAAGCTAGGGGCAAATTCGATCACTTTTTGGTGACGCCGTTGGACCGAACAGTCCCGCTCAAATAGGTGCAAGATATGCCCGTGCTGGTCGCCTAAGATCTGCACTTCGATGTGTTTGGGATCAGCTAGGTATTTTTCTACGTATAATTCCTTGCTGCCAAACGATTGCTGTGCTTCGCTTTGTGCCCGGTTAAAATTGTCTGGTAAGTCCGCTTCCTTTTCAACGATACGCATACCACGCCCGCCGCCGCCCAACGCTGCCTTTAACATTAACGGGTAGCCGTGCTGGTGACCGAACTCTTGAACTTCAGTCAGTGAAGTTACCGGATGCTTCGTGCCGGGAATGGTGTGTAATCCGGCGGCGTGAGCAACGGTTTTAGCGGTGATCTTGTCGCCAAAAATTTCAAGTTGCTTAGTTGTCGGGCCGATAAAAGTAATGCCTGCGTCCTGACAATCCTGAGCGAACTGCGCGTTTTCGGCTAGGAAACCATAACCGGGGTGGATCGCATCGGCGCCGGTCATGTGGGCGACGCGAATAATTTCGGCGCCGTTTAAGTACGCGGCAATCGGTTTTTGTCCCTTGCCGATCAGGTAGGCCTCGTCGGCTTTAAAACGGTGGACCCCGTATTCATCTTCTTTGGTATAGATTGCGACTGTTTGCAAATTTAGTTCGTGACACGCACGGATGATCCGGATGGCGATTTCCCCGCGGTTAGCTATTAAAACTTTTTTCATTAACTCACCACTTTCTTAAAACCTGAGTTACCCTACATTGCGTTGATTGGGGGTAATTATACCATAAAAAAAGAAGAGGCTGGGACAAAAGCCGGTTAGTAGTTGAGGATTAGCCTATACGGTGCTAAATTGCGCTCTTGGCAATTTAACAGCGACGTAGTTAGCCGCAGACTGCTGCTTTTTGGAGCACGATCAGTCTATTACTTACGGAAAATAAAAAAGGGGCTGAGACAAAATCACATTTTTGCCCCAATCCCTTATCTGTAGCTAGATTATAGTGCTTACCGGCTAAGCGTCAGCTTCCACAGCTTTCATAATCGCGCTCCCCAGACCAGCAACCTGTGTCTAGCTACGTCTGACAACAAGTCCTAGACCGACTTATTGCCAGACTAGGCTAGTCCTCGGTTACTAACCGGTCTGTTCCACAGCTTATTCTAATCCATCACTTGACTGCACGTCTTTCCAGTATGCTTCATATATTTCTTTGACTGCTTGCATGTTAAATCCCTGTTCGCTCGTGCCCGATCCGGGAAATGCAACCGCAATTACTACTTGCGGGTCAGTCGTCGGCGCGTAACTAACAGCACTTAACGTCGTAGTCTCTGCTCCGTCGGTAAATGTCTGCGCCGTCCCACTTTTCGCCGCTACCGCAGGCTTTAAGTCTTCCAGCCGCGCGCCGGTCCGCCATTCACTGGTACCGTGAACTACTTTCCATAGCCCGGAGTGTACGACTGCCCACTGGTCGGTGGTACCGGGAACGATATTTAACACGTTTGGTTGAAATTCCGTGCGGACCGCTCCCATTTTGCCGTCTTTACGCGGGGCTCTAATAGCCTGTAGCACGTGGGGTTGCACGCGGTAACCGTCAGTAGCGACGGTGGCGATATATTGAGCCAACTGCAACGTGGTGTATGAGTCGTAGTTACCAAAGGACAAGTCTAGCGCTTTACCAATATCTGCTTGGGAGGCGGGGCCGGTAAAACCGGGCGACTCTCCGGGAATATCGATACCGGTCTTGACGCCTAAGCCGTACTGGTTGAAATTACTACGCAAGGTGCTAAAGATCGAAGTCGGCATGTCTAACGCCGAACCCGGTGAATAGGTGAAGCCCGCTTCTTTCATGGTTAACTGCATCATGTACGAGTTAGAGGAAACTTCTAGGGCATCCGAAGCCGACAAGGACATGTTGTTATTACCGGTCTTATTAAAAATCGAGGCCTTAGGTGCTGTCCCTTTTAACTTGATCGGTTGGTCGGTCAAAGTGTTGTTATCGGGGGTGATCACTCCCGCACGCAACCCACCCATGACTTGCGCGGCCTTGACTACGGAACCCATGACTAAGGTTTGATTGAGTGGCCCTAGTGAATTTTCGGTAACATGTCCACCAGCCGAACGGTTAACGCCGCTGAGCGAATAGATCGCACCGGTATTAGGATTCATAACGACCGCGTAGCCGCCACGCAGGTGCGGGTTACTACCAGCGGCACCACTGACCGTACTTTTAATGATGTTTTGCACGTCGTTTTGAAATTGGGAGTTGATCGTTAATTGGACATCATCCCCAGCTTTACCGCCGTACTGTTTGACCTGCTTAACGATCTTGCCGTTTTGGGTTTCGACGTTGATGGCTTCCTTCGTCCCCTTCAGCACGTTTTCGTATTGGGATTCGATGTAACTCGAGCCAACGCTATCGTCACGCGAATAACCCTGGGCCAATAACTGGTTGATCATGTCGTTAGGCAGCCCCTGTTTTTCGGACGTGACGGTACCGGCGATACTTTTGATCGAGTCACCGTTGGGATAACTGCGAGTCCAGTCGGTCGTGATCTTGATTCCCGGCAAATTGGACTGGTGCTCTCCTACACGAGCCATTTCCGAGTCGGTAACGTCTTTGGTTTTTAAATAGACCGTAGACAAAGAGTAGGCGTTATTCATCTTATTGTAGACCTGCGCGGCTTTTTGCTGGTTAGGACTTAGGTGGCTGACTAAATGGTGTTTTTTAACGTAAGCCACTTCTAGTTGGGTCAGCCTTTTCTCGCTGGTAATTGCTTGGGCGTTAGGAATATGTTTTTTGACGTTGTTTTCGTTGCTGGGAAGGGCTAGGTAATAATTAGCCTTCATCGTTGCGGTTAGCTCGTCATCACTAAAATTAATGTATTTAACTAGGTCATTAGCGATCGAATACATCGTTGCTGGATAAACGGTTAGTGGTTTAGAATAACTGATCGCTCGTGCCGTGTTGTTGGCGATCAACGGCTTACCGGACTGGTCGTAGATCATTCCGCGTTGCACGTTACGGGTCTCTGTTTTGATATTGCCACTGTTGATCTCACCCTCAAATTTTTTACCATTGATGATTTGGAGTTGAACGAGGCGGCCGATCAACAACGCAAATAATATAAAAGCAACGGAAAATAAAATGTTAAGCCGCACCGGAATTCGGGACTTGTTTTCTTTTTTAGCATCTTTTGTTGGCTTAATGGATTTCACTAATGATACTCCTATCTCAAAAACTATAGTCAAAGTAAAATACAAACTGGCTGAATTTCCAGTTTGTCATTCATAAATTATAGCATTTTGTTCTTCAAATTTATACTAACGGAGTTGGGACAAAAAGAGGTTAAGTCGAGCACTAGCCTAGTTTCAAAGTAAAACCCGCACTTGGGTTTTATTTTGAAACGTAGTTAGATTAGAATAGCTCGCTTACGGAGCACGATTAATCAAGTTGTAAGCTAGACTGCTGGCTTGAAAAACGCGATTAAGGCTATTACTTACGGAAAACAAAACTGGGTCTGAGACAAAACGTTGTTTGTCCCAGATCCAGTTTTTTGCAACTTATTTTAATTCAAATTTTCCTTGCGCAGTTCTCTTTTCCGCAGCCACGGCATCAACAATCCTAGTCCAAATAAAATAAAGACCGTGACGAAATTCATCAGCAATTGGTGGTTAAACGCGTGCGTGCCTACCGCCGCGTCTTGGGGAATAAAGCCTAACGTGGCGCAGACAAAGGTAAATGCTAAACACCAGCCACCGACTAGCAAGGCTCCTTTTTGATTTTTGATAAAGACGTAGTCGGAAGAAAATTTCTTTTCCTGCCAGCGCACGGCGATAAAAGCGAAAAAGACCCAACAAGTCTTGTACGGGGAAACGATCCCGTTGATATTTAACAGCCAGTTATAGATCGAGTTGATGTCGGGTAAAGTACCCGTCAGCAAAAGTAAAAATAAACTGAGACCGGTCGTTAAGAGATACGAATTAACGGGGCGGCCGTTTTTATTTTTCTTGGTCAGCCACTTAGGCATGAACTGGTCGGCAACATCTCCGGCAAATACCCGGCTGGTGGCGTCGAGCAAGACGGCCAGTTGAGCCATCATGAAGAGTGCTTGAACGACGGCGAAAGTGTACATCAACAATTTACCACAGCCGAGTTGGTGTCCTAACAGTGCAAACGCGTAGTAAGGGCCGTTCATCTTGAAGTCGTGGGGAATGTGGTGGGCATTGAAAAAGATAGCTAACGATAGTGTGCCAAAAATCGTTAAAAAGGCAGTCATCAATGCCAATAGCCACATCGCTTTAGGAAATTCATGCTTAGGATCACGCATCCGCACGACGTAAGGGGCGGCTAATTCCGCACCGGACATGGCAAAGATCAGTAGTCCGGTGGTGGAGAAATATTTCAACGAAAAATTAGGTAAAAATGCGTGTAAGTTAAATGGCTGGGTGGCAATATGGGCCCCGCTCATGACGGAAACGGCTGCGAGTAAAACAAACAGGACCGACATGATAAACATCGCACCGCCGCCGAGTAGTGAAAGCAACTCCAGCGAATTTTTAATGACATTTTCTAATAGGATGAACAGCAAAATCAAAGTGAAAGTCAAAAGACCAAACCAAAACGGGGACATCTTGTCTCCTAAGGTGTTGTTGCCTAAGATCATCCAGCTAAAAGAAACGATCACCGAATTAGAAACGTCCACGATGTAAGGAACACTTTGGACCCAGTACATCCAAGAAGTCCAGTAGCCCAACGTGTTGTTACTCGAGCGTCTGACCCACGAAGCCAGCCCGCCTTCTTGATTGTCGAAGGTCAAACTCAGCTGGCTGGCGATCAGTTCGTAAGGAATGACGTAAGTAAATAGTAAAAATATCCAGGAAATAACGACGGATAATCCTTGATTTTGGAAGGGATAAAAGATATTTTCAAAACTGATGATAGTGACAAAGTCCAATAACGCAATAACTTGCCATTTCATGTAGTGTTTATCAGGTTCTAACGACATGTCAAATAACACTCCTCGTATATTAAATTTTGCGTTTGTTATCCAAGGAATGCTCTGGTGGCTTATGTAAAGTTGAAAATAGAAGTGACATGTTGTTCCTCACGATCTTTACTAGCAGAGGTTGACTATCATTTAAGGTGAGACTAGCATAAATAATTGAGATACCAATTTATTATTGTAAGCCAAATCGGTTAATTTGCACAGGTCAATTTGAAAAAAAGGAAAATAAAAGATGAATTATTTAAAAATTGCTGTTGCCCCGGAGTTGATAAAGTACTTACCAGCTGGCTGGCCGCAAGTGGCTTTAAGTGCTAAACTGGATGCTGCCCAACTAGCGGCGGTTGTCTACGATGCTACTGATGAACGGCAAAAACAGGTAGTTGAACAGTTACGGCAAAACAGTGGGTTGGATTTTCCCACAGTGGAGTGCACTGCTACTGGAGACGTAAATCAGTTGCGCGCTCAGATCGCAACGGCTGCTGGTGATTACCAACAACGGGTAGTGCCGCCGTTTTTAATGGATTTAATAGAGTTTGCGCAGCGCCGTCCTTTAAGCTTTACCACCCCGGGACACCATAACGGCAAATATTATGCCAAACACCCAGCAGGCTACGTTTTTAATCAATTTTTTGGTGATAATCTGCTCAACGCGGATACCAGTGATACAGTAGCGTATTTAGGCGACACGATGACACACCAAGGAACACCGTTGACGGCTCAACAGCAGGCAGCGGCAGTTTACCATGCCGATAAAGTGTATTTTTGTACGAACGGGACGACTAGCGCCAATTCGATCTGTGCTAGTGCGTTGCTGACGGCGGGCGATCTGGTATTGTTTGACCGCAACAATCATAAGTCGCTTTATAATAGCGCGTTGCTGCTAAACGGGGCACTGCCAGTCTATGTGCCCACAGATAGGAATGCGTTGGGATTGATTGGGGGAATGGACCCGCACGCACTTGACGAAGACGTGTTGCGCGCACAGATCGCGCAAGTTGCACCGGATAAAGTGCAAGCCAAACGGCCGTTTAGATTGGCAGTAGTACAGTCTGAGACCTATGATGGTGTTTTTTACAATGCACGTTGGTTAGTGGATAAAATCGGGCATTTGTGTGATTATATCTTATTTGACTGTGCGTGGGGCGGCTACGAGCAATTTGTCCCGTTGTTAAACGACCTGTCGCCGCTTGCTGGTCAGTATGGTCCCGCTGATCCGGGGATCTTGGTGACTCAGTCGGTGCACAAACAGCAGGCAGGAATGGGGCAGACCTCTCAGATCTTGAAAAAAGACAGTCACTTAAAAGGTCAGGATCGTTACGTGGACCACAAGCATTTTAACCACGCCTACTTAAAATACGTGACGTCTAGTTATTCGTATCCGCTGTACGCGTCGTTGGTAACCAACACGGCATTAGCCCGAAGTTCGGGGGTCAAACAGTGGTGGCAAGAATTACTGGTGACAAGCATTGAGTGGCGTAAAAAGTTATTGCAACGTTCGCAATTATTTAAACCGCTGGTGCCAGCTACAGTTGCTGGCAAACCCTGGCAAGAAATCGCTACGGCCGAGTTGGCGACGCAGCCTAAATACTGGCAGTTAGTCGGCAATGATAACTGGCATGGTTTTACCAAAATGGCGCGCGGTCAGGCGTTACTAGATCCTTTTAAGTTAACTGTCACTACTCCGGGGATAGATATTGCACGACAAGAGTACACGTCAACGGGAATTCCCGGTGCGATCGTTGCTGAATATTTATTAGAGCATAATATCATCCGCGGAAAAGATGACTTGAATTCGTTGCTGTTTTTACTGACGCCGGGGGATACTGAAGCCGATTTGGAACAACTGTTGCAAGTCTTACTGGGCTTTGAAGCAGCCTATCGAGCGGATGCACCACTGGCTGAGGTTTTACCAACCATCTTTGCGCAGCACCAGAAGCGTTACCGTAATTATACGATCAAGCAACTTTGTCAGGAAATGCACGATTATTACCGGCAACACCGGACTTTTAGTCTGCAACAGCAGCTATTTAGTACGATACCGACTAGCGAGTTGATGCCCTTTGCAGCGGAACAGGAATTCAAACGCGGTCACAGCGAGTTGTGTGATTTGAATGACATCGTTGGGCGCGTGGCGCTGGAAGGCGCGCTGCCGTACCCGCCGGGGGTCTTCATCGTTTCGCCCGGGGAGCGTTGGACCAAAGAAGCGCAACGTTATTTTCAAGTTTTAGTCGGGGTGATGGAACGTTTTCCGGGATTTGTGCCGGAGATCCAAGGGGTATATTACCAGCAAGATCCTCAGGGACATTTTCACGTTAGCGCGGCTGTTTTGCCCGAATAACTGAAAACTAATATAATAAAAATGAAAATCAATGAAAAGGAATTTAACAAATGAATTGGACAGCAGAATTACCACAGGATTTGCAAACGAAAATCAAAGAAGTCGATGCTCAGATCGCACCGCGTCTTAAAGAAATCGACGAGCAAGTGTTATATAACGAACAACGAGTACTGCGCTTATTTGCCAAACACCACGTAGCCGAAGAGGACCTCAACGGCTCGACTGGCTACGGCTACACCGACACGGGGCGTGATAAGTTAGAAGAAATTTATGCTGACTATTTTCACGTTGACGATGCGATCGTGCGCCCACAACTTGTATCTGGCACTCATGCGATCACTACTGCGCTGTTTGCTCAGTTGTATTACGGAGACACGTTGTATTACATGACTGGTAAGCCATACGACACGATCCAAGAAGTGATCGGGATCGCGGGTGATCATCCGGGTACTATGCTCAAACATGGCATTAAATTTAAAACGACCCCGCTGTTGGATAACGGCGAAGTCGACTATGAGGGCGTTGAACGTGACCTAGCTGGTGACCCGACGATCAAGGTCGTGGCGATCCAGCGTTCGCTTGGTTACGCGACGCGTGCGAGTTTTACCCTCGAGAAGATCAAAAAAATGATCGCAGTCGCTAAAAAATTAGCGCCCCAGGCGATTATTTTTATCGATAACTGTTACGGCGAGTTTTCTGAAACTGAGGAAGCGACGTTTTTTGGTGCCGACTTGATGGCAGGATCGCTGTATAAAAATGCGGGTGCGGGGATCGCTAAATCCGGTGCGTACATTGTGGGGCGCCAAGATTTGATCGATAATGTTGGCGCGCGCTTGATCGTTCCGGGTGCGGGAAAACACGAGGGTGCGACTTACGCTTACCTGCGTGATTTTTATCAGGCATTTTTCATGGCTCCCCACGT
Organism: Ligilactobacillus sp. ESL1201; assembly: GCF_058503265.1. Lineage (NCBI taxonomy): Bacteria > Bacillati > Bacillota > Bacilli > Lactobacillales > Lactobacillaceae > Ligilactobacillus > Ligilactobacillus sp. ESL1201. The sequence continues at coordinate 278,470 of NZ_CP196362.1, forward strand.
GACCGGTGAAGCACAAAAAGGGGCGGTCTTTACGGCGGCATTGCTGGAAAAAATGGGCATGAAAGTAGCACCTAAATGGGATGACCCGCGTACGGATATCGTGCAGACGGTTACTTTTGGCAAGCCGGAGCCGATGACGAAGTTTTGTGCAGCTATTCAGCATTACTCGCCGTTGAATTCGTTTGTCGACCCGATCCCGTATCATCAAGACGGCTATGAAGACGAAATTATCATGGCATCGGGAAGTTTTGTCGAGGGCTCGACGGTTGAATTATCATCGGATGGTCCGCTGCGACCGCCATACTCGCTGTACATTCAGGGCGGATTGTCGTACGCGCACGTCAAGATCGCGGTCACGAACGCAGTAAGGGATACGTTTTATTAAACAAGTTGTGAGGCAAGCCGGTCAGCAGTCGTGGACTAAGTGGCACTGAACGGCAAATCCTGCATTTGGATTTGTTGTTCGGTGTCCTTAGGACCTAGACTGCTGGCTTGCCGAGCGCAATTAAACAAGCTGCAAAAGCTGGTGGTTAGCAGGTGAGCACTAATCTAGGCTGGTAATAAATCGGGTTAAGACTTGTTGCCAGACGTAGTTAGGCACAGACTGCTGCCAGCTGGAGCGTAATTAATCACCCATAAAAAATAAAAACTGGGATAAATTTGTCCTAGTTTTTTTATTTTGCCTACTAATTATGGCACGCCAACAACTCTCGTTGAGTTTACTTTAAATTAATGGCAACCGGTTGACATGTATCCGCATTCAAGTTATATTATTTAGTGCAAACGTTTTTGATTATTTTAAAGCAGAAAGAAGAATAGTAATGAGAGCACTTGATGAAAGCCGGTTGACTAAAGTCACTAACGACCGTTACCGGCTAAAATATCATGTTAGTACCCCTTTTGGCTGGATGAACGATCCTAACGGTTTTTCTTATTTTCAGGGCTACTTCCATGTCTTTTACCAGTATCACCCGTATTCGGCACAGTGGGGACCGATGCATTGGGGTCACTATCGTAGCCGAGATTTGATCCACTGGGAGCAACTTCCGGTAGCGTTAGTACCCGGCGATGACGAAGATAAGGACGGGTGTTTTTCCGGCAGCGCAGTCGTTAAGGACGGTCGCTTGTATTTGATGTACACGGGACACCATTATTACGAAGGGGAAAACGATCCTGATCATTTCTGGCAAACACAAAATATTGCTTACAGTGATGACGGCATTAATTTCACTAAGTACGCAGGAAATCCCGTGCTGAAATTGCCGCCCACAGATAACACGCAACATTTTCGTGACCCTAAGGTTTGGGAACGCGATGGTAAGTACTACGTGATCTTGGGAAGCCAAAACAAGCAAGGGGTCGGTCGGGTCATTACATACCGTTCAGATGACCTGTTGCACTGGGAGTATTTAGGACCGATCGCACATTCTACGGCAGCGGATAAAGAGGGCTATATGTGGGAATGCCCCGATTTCTTTAACTTAAATGGTAAAGATATTTTATTATGCTCGCCGCAAGGAATTGCACCCGCCGGGAAAAAATACCTCAACCTGCACCAAACGGGTTATTTTGTGGGGCAAATGGACTACGCCAACAATCAGTTCACGCACGGTGATTTTACCGAATTAGACTACGGTCATGATTTTTACGCGACCCAAACCTTGCTGGCACCGGACGGCCGACGTTTGGTATTCGGTTGGCTAGACATGTGGGAAACTGAAATGCCGGAACAAGAAGATGGTTGGGCCGGTGCACTGACAGTCCCGCGTGAACTAACTCTGAAAAACGACCACGTCTACATGACGCCAGCCGCTGAATTAACTGGTTTGCGAGGTGAGAAGGTAGTCGACCAAACGGTAACGACTACCAATCAGAAGATCGCAGTCCCGGATCCGCAACACTTGGAATTGGAGCTAACGGCTGACCTTAATGCTTGGAGCGGCAAGGAACTAACGTTTAGTATGACTGCTGCGGGACAAAAATTGGTTTCGCTGTCGTTTGCCAAAGAAACTGGCGAATTGGTAGCTGAGCGTCCGGATCGCAAAGGTGATGCCAAACGTTTTGGTCGGGTCACACCTAGTTCTACGCTAAAATTACGGCTTTTTATCGATACCAGTTCGGTAGAATTTTTCGTCAACGACGGCGAGACGGTCTTTTCGGAACGCTACTATACGACAGAGGTGCCGGAATTAGTATTAACGGCGGACCAAGCAGTGCAAATTAAAATGGTGGGCTACACTTTAGGGTAGTCCTAACTCGAGGAGTAAGTGATAATAATGGCTAAAGAAAAACAAAGTTCATTAAAAAATCCCTTTTACCTGCAAAATTCGGCAGTTATCTTGCTGTTTTTTACGGCGTGGGGAATTTGGTGGTCATTTTTCCAAATTTGGCTGACCAATAAATTGGGATTTTCCGGCGTTCAAGTCGGTAAGATCTATTCGTTTGATTCAGCGGTGACGATGATTTTAATGTTAGTTTACGGCACGTTGCAAGATAAGTTAGGGATCAAAAAGCACTTATTAGTTTTGTGCGCAGTGTTAGAAATTTTACTAGGGCCTTTCTTCCAGTGGGTTTACGCCCCGATGTTAAAGAGTAATTTTTACGTTGGTGCGCTGTTGGGTTCGATTTACTTGTCGGCTGCGTTTCTATCTGCATCTCCGACCTTCGAAGCTTTTATTGAACGGATGAGTCGGCGTTACAGTTTTGAATACGGGCAAGCCCGCGCGTGGGGGTCGTTTGGCTACGCGGTAGCGGCATTACTAGCCGGCTACTTGTTTACGATGAACCCGTACTTGATCTTTTGGGTCGCATCAGCTTTAGGGGTAATTTTGTTATTGGTATTATTATTGGTTAAACCTAAAGAAGAACAGATCGCTAAATTTGGTAACAGCGTCGAAGAAGACAAGGAGAAAACAACGCCTTCGATGAAGGATATCTTCAGCGTTTTCGGGATCGCAGATCTGTGGAAGATCGTCTTTTTCATCGTTTTGAGCTGGACGTTTTACACCTTGTTTGACCAGCAGATGTTCCCGCAGTTTTTCACGCAATTCTTCTCCACTGCGGCCGCTGGTAATCATGCTTACGGCATCCTAAATTCGATCGAAGTCTTCTTGGAATCGATCATGATGGGGTGTGCGCCGTGGGTCATGAAGAAGATCGGCGTGAGAAATACCCTGTTTGCCGGGATCATCATCATGGTCATCCGGATCGGCGGCTGTGGGTTAGTCACTAACCCAGTTGGCATTTCACTGGTCAAATTATTGCACGCTCCGGAAACAGCTTTCTTCACCTTGGCAATGTTTCGTTACTTCACGTTGCATTTTGACACCCGGATCTCGTCGACGATCTACATGGTCGGCTTCCAGATCGCGGCGCAAGTTGGACAGATCGTCTTTTCCACGCCACTGGGTGCGCTACGCGACAAGATCGGTTACAGCCATACTTTCTTAGCTATCGCAGGCATCGTAGTGATTGCGGGAATCTATGCGCTTTTCGTAGTGAAAAAAGACGACCAGCAAGTCGATGGCCAGCCTTTGGAATAATAAATAATAAAGCATAAAACGCGTGACTTCCTGTGAGGGAGGCCACGCGTTTTTAGTATTATGCGGTTGGTGTTTAAGCTTTGTAGCTCGGGTCTAAAATGATGATCGGTTTAACGGTCTTACCATTTTTGGAATCTGCGAAAGCTTGGTTGATATTGTCAATTGAATAAAATTTAGTTAACTTGTCGATCGGGAACTGGCCGTTTTCGTAGAATGAAACCAGCTTAGGAATGAAGTTTTGCGGAACGGCATCGCCTTCGATGACACCTTTGATGGTGCGTGAAGGAGTTACTAAGTCGTTCATTGGGTTGATCGTTAGGTCCTTAACGGAAACTGCGACGGTGGCTAATTCACCGGAAATGGCCAAAGAACGCAGCGCGTTGGTCAAGACTACCGGAACACCAGTGGTATCAAATGCGTAGTTGACGCCTTCGCCACCAGTAATTTCTTGAATCTGTTCGATCACATTTTCATTTTTCATGCTGTTGATCGTTTCGGTTGCCCCTAATGTTTTGGCTAATGCGAGACGTTCGTCGTTGATATCCACGGCGATAACGTGGGCACAGTTGGCGATCTTACCGGCCATAATCCCGGCTAAACCAACGGCTCCCGTACCAAAAACTGCCAAAGTTGAACCGGCTTCGGGATCTAATGAGTTTAAGACACTGCCACTACCAGTCATGAAACCACAGCCCAATGGTCCGAGGTAACGCAAGTCTGCACTGTCAGGAACTTTGACCAAATTATTAGCGTCGGTTACGGCGTAAGTAGCTAGCGAAGACTGACCAAAGAAGACGGAAACGTCACGGCCATCTTCTGTGTGCAAACGGTGGGTATGATCTTTCATTGCTCCGCCCATGTTCAATTCACTAAAGCGTAAGCAAGAACCCGGGTGTCCCGCTTTGCAGTACTTGCATTCGCCACAGGCTGCAAAACCGATCACAACGTGGTCGCCTTTTTGAAAGCCCTGAACGTCTGCTCCAACTTCTTCCACGATTCCGGAGCCTTCGTGTCCTAAAACTGCTGGTAGTTCCAATTCGATTGAGCCATCAATGACAGTTGCGTCGGTATGGCACACGCCAGAGGCCACCATTTTAACTAGGACCTCATTGCTTTTGGGTTGGTCGAGTTCAACGTCTGAGACTGTCAATTCTTGGTTGCGACCGTTTAGTACAGCTGCTTTGATTTTCATAAAAATCTCTCCTTAAGAAAATATTTTGTACGGTAAGCTTAGCACGGCTACTGTGTAGTGTGCTCTATGATGCTTGCAGGTCTTTGTACTAATGGTACTTGTTTTATTAGTTTGAATTTATTTGCTAATCAATAATATAATGTGCTAGTTATTGTTAAATTAACGGTTTACTAGGTTTAAACTGGCAGTTAGTTAGGTATTAGTCGTGAAATCAACTACATAGTCATTAGGAAATTAACTCGTTATTGTGGGGGAATTTAGCACAAGAACGCGGGGATAAATGTTAAACTAATATTAAGCCACGGAAATTTAATTTTTATCTAACGAAAGCGCAATCAAAAACATGCTATATGAATTTACAAAGTAATAGGTTACAATGTTACTATGAGTGATTTAAGGTAAGGTATAAAAGGACTTGACAAAGTAAGAAGGGCAATTATTATGGAACAGAACAGAACAGAACAGAACAGAACAGAACAGAACAGATAGGTAGTTTTTTTAATTCAATAGTTGAATATTTGCAGGTAGGCGTAGTTGGTGCAACTACGTCTATTTTTGGTGCAATGGGAAAGGAGAAGTAGTATGCAAAGCGGTGATTTAAAAAGAGAGGCAAAAAAATCTAAGGGGATAATTAATTATGAAAAAAATATTTAATTTTTTAATTGTGGTAGTTTTATGTTTTTTAGTTGTGAATGGTGTACATCATCATATTCAAAAAGTTAGAAATGGTTTTGCTGGTATTAACCAAGCAACTAAGGTGGATGAAATTAGTGATGCTTCGGGTGCTAATGACTTGTCTTTTGAATTTTTATATAAATCAAATAGTGACAGAGCAAATAGTCTGGCTAAAGATGGATTACCTAAATTGTTAAATAGCATGGGGCCTGAAGTGACTACAATTGATATAAATAACTTTGAAAATGGAAACACTGATTATGGTAAACATTGGTTAAAGGAACACAATGTAGATAATGTTCCGGCCCTACTTGTTTATAAAGGTAGTAGTTTAATTTATGTATATATTGGTACTAATATGCATAAATATAAAAAATTACTTGACGGTAAAAATCCAGTAGGGTCTGGGCGTAATGATATTGAATCAAATATTTGGTGGTATATGAACGATATTGATAATACTAGAGATTTTAGAATACTTGATGCAGATGAGGATGATTAAGTAAGAAAAATTTTTATTATTATTTTCGGCCGACTCAAGTAGTGCCGATGGAGACGTGATCAATAGTCCGGCTCAAGCGGTAGCATATGCTAAGCAACACTACGGTGATAATAATGGTGATTGGGACTGGGAATTTATGGATATGACTGAAAGTGGCGGTTATTTTGTTAAAGCAATTTCTAAAAGTTCACAGACTATGACTAAAACTGCTAAAAGTATCGTAGTTTATCCCGATGGGTCGATAGACGAAAGAAATTAATTTATTTTTTCTAAGGGAGGTGATTTCTCCTTACAATAAAGGTTAATGGTAACTATGCACGTATTAGTTTTAAATATACCTAATTTCAAACCAAGCACAGTAATCAAAAATAGATATCTGTTAAATTCAGTTGTGCAACTGCTTGTTTTGATTTTACGGTAAGTTTAGGACTAATACGTGTTTTTTGACGTGATCATAGTTAGAATAAATTGAACCTCCTAGACGTATTTATAAGTAAATAGTTCAATTCAGATGAAGTATTCGTGAATAGGGAATTATTCATGGGAAAAAATTTACCGTTACCTGCTTTACGGCAATACACCGGTGTTTTTGCTAGGCTTAAAGAAGGAACGCATATTACCTTTACTGAGAATGGTACTGACGTTGGTACATTGATTGATTCAAAAGAGTGGAAAAAATTTCAGTCAGAGATTCAGTTATTGACGGAATTAAATAATGCTAAATGCGCTATTGGTGAAGGAATTCCGTTGGAAGAATTTCGAGCAAAAAAGATTACCATGTTTGAGACAGATAGGGAGTTTTAAGCTAACAGTTGAATGCTTGAGTATGGGCGTAGTTAGTCAGACTACGTCTATTTTTGTCCCAAAATTGTTAATTTTGTCCCAAATAGTGTATAATTATATTTAAGAGGTGAGACCATGAAAAAATCAGATATTTTGAATCTAATTAAATATCATGTTGAGGACCAGGACTTATTGTTTCATAAACAGGCTATTGCTATTGCTCATGATTTTGATCATGATGGAGATGCGCAACTCGCACAATATATTTTAGGATTGTTGTCGCAAGCTGATCAATTTGTCCCTCAACAAAATATGCAAAATGAAAATTTAATTTCTATTGAAATTTCATCAGAACCATTACCATTGCCAACCACAATTATTAATGATCTTCAAGGAGTTATGAATGCAGTTAATCATAATATTGGAATTAATAAATTTTTGTTTGTGGGAGCACCAGGAACGGGTAAGACTGCAAGTGTTAAACAATTAGCTAAATTATTACAACGACAATTATTAATGGTTGATATCAGTAGTTTAGTTGATAGTAAATTAGGTCAAACTGCTAAAAACCTAACTCAGGTATTTAAGGAAATCAATTCTCTACCGTTAGTCAAAAATTATATTATTTTGTTCGATGAAATCGATGCGATTGCGTTAGACCGTATTAACCGTAATGATATTAGAGAAATGGGACGAGTCACTTCTACTTTTTTGAAGGAGTTGGATAATTTAAATTCAGAGGTAATGTTAGTTGCAACCACCAATTTATTCGCTGAATTGGATAAGGCTTTAGTACGGCGTTTCGATGCTACTATCGATTTTAATCGTTACTCTGACGAAGATAAGGTTCAAGTTGCAGTGGTACTTCTTAATGAGGTTTTAAAGCAATTCAAGAATGTCAATCATGACTTAAAACTATTTAAGAAAATTATTCGTAGTAGCCCTCAGATTCCCAATCCCGGTGATTTAAAAAATATTATTAGGACGGCAATTGCATTTAGTGACCCGAATGACCCGAATGACTATTTTAAGCGTTTATTAAAAAACATGCATAGTGGTAAAAATTTGACAGTAACGCAATTATCAAAATTGGGATTTACGATCCGAGAAATTGGAGTTTTAACAGGAAATTCTAAAAGTAGTGTTGCACGAGAGTTGAGGGGATAGAATTATGAATCATCTGCTAAGACTACGGGGGAATCACTTTACCCAAAAAAAGCGAAAATCAGGTGGTGGAGCGCCTAAGATTCCAACAGGCACGTTTATCACGTTAAATAAGTTAAATTCTTTATATACGGACTTAACTCAACTTCAAGATTTTTGGATTAATAATGACGTGATTGAAGGAGCGTTGGTTAGCGTTTATTATCGTCAAATCATTGCAAAAAGCAACCGAATTCAGGGATTCTTTAGTAATGGTGGGAAACAACCTAACGAATTAGTGGTTGGTGCTAAACTTAATCCTGAGCAAACCAAGCATATTATCACATACTATATTTCTCAAGATATGTTGAAACAAACACTGGAAGATTTAACGTTTGTTATTAAATTGTTTACGGCTAACTTTCCTACAGGAAGGTTAGCCGCTAAGGATTTTAATGATGTGACTTTTTCTACTATTGATTATAGTAACTGTAACTTATCTAAAAGTAAATTTAGAAAATATTTACGAGATTCTTATTACGTAGAGCATTTTGGAATTGAGCAAATTGATCAAGATGATTTGCCTACATCGATAGTTACTTTCTATGATGTTAATGAGCAGCTTACTGATCTATTGCAAAGAATCAAAATCAGTATTTTAAGCTCTAATATCTTAGATAATCATACTGCTTTGTTAGATAAAAACCAAATTGATTTATTGCTTGCTCAAGCACCATATTTAGTTGCTATGACTGTTGCTGATTTTTCTCAATTAGCTAGCGATTATCCAAAAGCTGTGACAAATTCGGTGAATACTAAAATTCCCGCCCCAACTAATGAGCCGGTAATTGGAGTGATTGATACTCTTTTTGAAGAGAACGTTTATTTTAGTGAATGGGTAGATTATCATGACTTGGTTTCCTCGCAGATCAGTAAGGAAACCGCTGATTATGAACACGGAACCGCTGTGACGTCGCTGATTGTTGATGCACCTAACCTGAATCCTAGACTAAATGATGGCTGTGGACGTTTTCGAGTCAAACACTTTGGTGTTGCGTTACATAGCGGTTTTAGTTCATTTACCATCATCAAGCAAATCAAACAAATTGTTGCTCAAAATACTGATATTAAAGTTTGGAATTTATCTCTGGGTTCCAATGCAGAGACTAGTAATAATTTTATTTCTGCTGAAGCCGCTGTGTTAGATGATATTCAGTTTCAGTATGATGTACTTTTTGTAATTGCAGGAACTAACGATAAAGATAAAACTTTGCAAAAAAAGATCGGTGCACCTGCTGATTCACTTAATTCAGTAGTTGTTAATGCTGTGGACGATAATGACCAGCCGGTTGACTATGCGCGCCGAGGTCTTGCACTTTCGTTTTTCATTAAACCTGATGTATCGTACTATGGTGGAACTGCTGATAATTTTATTAACGTATGCGAACCATTTGGATTAGCACAAGTTGCGGGAACTAGCTATGCAGCACCATTGATTGCTCGCAAATTAGCATATTTGATATATATCATGGGATTGAATAGAGAAGAAGCAAAAGCATTATTGTTGGATTCAGCTATTGGATGGAATGATAATAAATCTTTTAAAAAACGTGAACTGCTTGGATATGGGGTAGTACCAATCAGAATTACTGATATTCTCAATACTCCTAGCGATGAAATCAAATTTATCGTTTCTGACATATCGCAAGAATATGATTCCTATAACTATAATTTTCCAGTACCTATTGTTAAGGACAGATATCCTTATATTGCTAAAGCAACAATGTGCTATTTTCCTAAGTGTTCCCGTAATCAAGGTGTTGATTACACGGATACGGAATTTAACCTAAAGTTTGGGCGCTTAAATGGTCAGAAGGGTGATGCAATCGATTCTATCAATAATGATAAACAAAATATGGAAGGGGCTCCTAGCTATATTAGAGAAAAAACTGCTCGTAATATTTATGATAAATGGAATAATGTTAAGCATTTGGGTGAAAAGTGTTCTCAACATAAACAGGATAAAAAAATTAAAAATCCAACTAATCCACAGTGGGGGATGAGTGTTAAAACGGTGGAACGCTTAAATAAGCATGAAGGAAAAGGTATTCGTTTTGGAGTAGTGGTTACTTTAAAGGAGCTTCATGGTCAAAATTTGATTCAAGATTTTATTGATCAAGCTCAACTGCGTGGTTGGCTAGTCGATCAGTTACAGGTTGAACAACAATTGGCTTTGTATCAGAAGATGGATGAAGATATTGAGTTTGAGTGATGAGGTGAGGACTATTTTAGATAGAAGTAATAAAAATTATTTACGTAAAATAAAACTCTATAGTCAATTAAAAGACTTTATAGTGAACGTAGGATGGACACATAAAATACACATTACTAGAGCAGATGAATTAGTAAGTATGTCAAAATTTTTTAGATACTTGGTTATTTTTCTGTCAGGAATTACTTCATCAGGATTGATAGGCATTTTATTTAATAAAAATTTATATTGGTTGAAATTAATTACTGCTTTTGTTTCTTTTTTTGTTTTTATAGCAAATACTCTTAATAAAGGTAATAATAATGAAAATAAAGCTAAACAGGAAAAAATAGTTGCCAATAATTTCTGGAGACTAAGAGAGGACGCATTATCTTTATTGTATGAAGTTTTTTATGAAACCAGTGATATTAATCTTATTGAATCTAAATTTCAAGTACTTGAAAATAGAAGATATGAATATAATAGACAATTACCAAATGATATTCCTAAAAAAACAGTGGATAAAGCTTCAAAAAAAATTAAAAAACGTGATGATAATGTTTATGAAAACGACTATGCTAAATTTATACCTAAAGAATTATTGAATTTAAAAAGGAAGTAAAATATATGGGATTAAATAAAGAATTTAAAAATTTTTGTTTAACTTTATTTATAAGTGAAGATGAAAAAGAAAAATGGAATAAAAGAGTACGTAGAATAACAAGAAAATTAAATGAAAAATATTATCCTGCTACTAATGATATATATACTGATCATTTTTTAACTGTTGGAAGTGTAGGTAGAGGAACAGCTTTACGCAGCATAAGTGACTATGACTGTATATTTAAACTACCTAATAAGATTTTTGAGCAATTTGATAAGCATCAGGGAAATGGACAATCTGATTTATTGCAGGAAATAAAAAAAGAAGTACAAAAAACTTATTCGAAAACGGAGATAAAAGGGGATGGGCAGGTAGTAGTTATTTCATTTAAAGACGGTAATATTGAACTTGTACCAGCATGCAAGCAATCTGATGATTCTTTTAAATACCCAGATTCAAATAATGGTGGGTGTTGGAAATTCACTAAACCAATTCGAGAAATAGAAGAATCAAAAAAAAAGATGAAGGCTAATAGTAATTACGTACACCTAACTCATTTGATGAGGGTGTGGAAAAACAATATTGGTTTTAAGTTTAAAGGATTATTGATCGATACTTTTGTTAAAGAATTTATTGATGATCCATCAATAAATTTTAATGATAATGACTTTTATACGATGTTAAAAACATTTTGGAAATATTTATCAGAAAAGGATAAAAAAGTTAAATACTGGTATGCATTAGGTAGTAATCAGGAAATTACAAACGATGATTATGGTGTTTTTATAGGAAAAGCTAAACAAGCATTCAATGAAATCAAAGATTTAGATGAGAATTCTGATGAAATAATTGATATATTGAAGGAGTTTTTTGGAGAGAAATTTGCAAAACAAAAAAATGAAAATAAGAAATCCGAGTCGGAAGAATTTATTTTTGATAAATTTCAAAATGTTGATATTAGGTATAATCTTAAAATAAATTGTGATGTCACACAAAATGGCTTTAGAACATCTAAATTAAGTAATTTTATAAAAAATAATAGGTGGTTAAAAGCTAATAAAGAATTAAAATTTTATATTGAAAAAGATGATATACCTGAAAGTATAAAAAAAGATATTGTATGGTATTGGAAAGTTAGGAATGTAGGTCAAGAGGCGAAAAAGCGGCATTGTGAACGAGGGGAAATTATAAAGGATGCTGGTAAAAAAGAAAAATATGAACATACAAATTTTTCTGGTAGACATTATGTAGAATGTTATGCAGTTCTTAGCAATGATGCTGGCAAAGGTAAAACATACAAAACTGTTGTTGCTAAAGCAAAAATAACTGTTCCCATAGATACAATTCATGGAATCTAATGCTTTTATGTTTAGTTTTTTTCATCAATAAGCCTGGAATTTAGCAATGAGCTTCGGTTGCTCTCAATAGTCTTTTTATTTACCCCAATCTCCTAAATTGCCTACATTTAAGAAACATGTTTCTGCATATTTACCAATAATACTTGTTTTTTAGAAACAAAAAAGTATAATGTTTCTTGTAACCGCTATTAGAAAACGCTTGATACAGGAAGGGGCAAACAAATGACACACAAAAAGCAATTACGTGCAGATTTTTTATGGGGTGGAGCCGTCGCCGCGCATCAGTTAGAGGGGGGCTGGCAGGAAGGCAATAAAGGTGTCAGTGTCGCCGACGTGATGACCGCTGGTGCTAACGGAGTGCCACGCCAGATCACGGATGGAGTTCAGCCCGGTCTTTACTATCCCAATCACGAGGCGATCGATTTTTATCACCGGTATCGAGAAGACATTAAGTTATTTGCGGAAATGGGCTTCAAGTGTTTCCGCACGTCGATCGCTTGGACCCGGATCTTTCCTAACGGCGATGAAGAGCAGCCTAACGAAGCCGGACTAAAATTTTACGACGACTTGTTTGACGAGTGTTTGAAATATCAGATCGAGCCGGTGATCACCTTGTCTCACTTCGAAATGCCGTATCACTTGGTGACCAAATATGGTGGTTGGCGTAGTCGTAAGGTAGTTGACTTCTTTGTTCGTTTTGCCGAAGTGGTTTTTAAACGCTATCAAAATAAGGTCAAGTACTGGATGACGTTTAACGAGATCAACAATCAGACCGATTACCGCAATGATTTTTCCATGATGACTAACTCTGGGTTACGCCAACGCCCCGGAGAGAATATGGAAAAAACGATGTACCAAGCGGCTCATTATGAATTGGTCGCTAGTGCCAAGGCCGTAGAAATTGGTCACCGGATCAATCCTGATTTTCAAATTGGGGCGATGATCGCGATGGTGCCGTTATATCCGGCAAGTCCGAAGCCGGCCGATATTTTTAAAGCCCAGCGCGCTAACGAGACTCGCTATTGGTTCGCCGACGTTCAAGTCAACGGCCGTTACCCGCAATGGTTGGTGACTTACCAGGACAATCAGGGCTGGCAGTTGGATATTACAGCCGAAGATTTAAAAACTTTAGCGGCAGGAACCGTTGATTATCTTGGCTTTAGCTACTACATGTCGCGCACCGTGCAGGCCAAAGAAAATGAGCCGTTAAATTATCACTACGACGAAGACCAAGACGCAACGCCCAACCCGTACCTCAAAGAATCCGAATGGGGCTGGCAGATCGATCCCGAGGGTTTGCGGTACGCGATGAACTGGTTAGCCGAGCGTTACCATAAGCCGCAGTTTATCGTTGAAAATGGTTTCGGTGCGGTCGACCAAAAAGAAGCAGACGGCACCGTTCACGACCAATACCGGATCGATTATTTACGGGCACACATCGAGCAAATGAAATTAGCGGTCACCGAAGACGGCGTTGACCTGATGGGTTATACTCCGTGGGGGTGCATCGACTTGATTTCTGCGGGAACGGGGCAGATGTCCAAACGCTACGGCTTCATTTACGTTGATCAAGATGATCAGGGACACGGCAGTTTAGCTCGTTCCAAAAAAGATTCTTTTGCGTGGTACCAAAAGGTGATTGCTTCTAACGGAGAAGATTTAGATTAGGAGGTAAGAAAAATGGCTGATGGAAATTCCAAGGATAGCTTTTTAACGACCAAATTGATTCCATTTTTCCAAAAAATAGCGGCTTCTAGACACATGATTGCTTTGCGTGATGGGATGGCTGCGGCGATCCCGCTGATCATTATCGGTTCTATTTTTATGATCATTGGTAATTTTCCAATTCAAAGCTACCTAGATTTCATGACGAAGACTTTTGGGCCGAACTGGGCTAATATTGTGCAGTACATTACGAATGCTTCGTTTCATATCATGGGGCTGATCGCAGTTGCAGGGATCTCTTACAACTTAGCGCGCAGTTATAAAGTCGATTCTTTTTCGGCGATGATCGTGGCCATCGGCGCCTATTTCTTAACGATCCCGCTGAAAACGGATAAGGCGGGAAATCTCTGGGTCCCGTTAAAAGAATTAGATTCATCTGGCCTGTTTATTGCTATTTTAGTCGGGTTATTTATCACTGACTTATACGTTTGGATCGTACACAAAAACTGGACGATCAAAATGCCTGCCAGTGTGCCGCCGGCTATTAGCAATTCGTTTTCTTCACTGATCCCAGGGGCGATCTCGTTATTTGTAGTTTGGTTGATCCGGCTAGGAGTCGAAGCCACGCCGATGAAGAGCATCCCGAACGTGATCACATTTTTCTTGCAAGACCCGTTAAGTCATTTGAACAATACGTTGCCGGGGGCATTAGTCACCGAGGCGATGATCTGTATCTTGTGGATCTTCGGGATTCACGGCTCGAACACGGTTGCCGGCGTCTTACAGCCCGTTTGGTTGGCTGCGATGGCACAAAATGCGACCGCTTTGAAAATGGGACATCCGTTACCTAATATCGTTACCGAGCAATTTTTCGATAATTTTGTCCACATGGGAGGTTCGGGCGCTACTTTAGGCCTGGCTATTATGATCGCCTTTTTGTCCAAGAGTAAGGAGTATAAAACGTTAGGTGAATTAGTCATAGGGCCTGCCATCTTTAACGTTAACGAACCGATCATCTTTGGCCTGCCGATCGTGATGAATTACAAGATGGTGATTCCTTTTATCGCCGCTCCGTTGACTAACGTGACGGTCACTTACTTAACGATGAAATGGGGTTGGGTCGCTAAGACGATGGGCGTGATGGTGCCGTGGACTACGCCGCCGATCATGTCAGGCTATTTAGCTACCGGACACATTTCCGGTGCGGTCTTACAAATCGTTAATATTGCGTTAGATACCTTGATTTATTACTTCTTTTTCAAGAGTATGGATGGACAAAAACTGAAAGCAGAAATAGCCGCACAATCGGCCGAATAATCATGGTAAAATATTCCTTGAGCATTGCCACGCAAGTTGCGGGAAAAATAGCCGCGCTAACTTAGCGGTCTGCTTAATACGACTAATTTTGCGAGAAGAGTTGAGTAAGCTAGTGGAACAATTGACACCAACACAGCAAAAAATTTACCAGTACATTCAAGTTCATAAAGAACAGGTCAAGGATTTTAGTTTACGGCAACTGGCGGGAAAACTAAACGTGGCCCCTGCTTCAGTCTTACGAACGATCAACCGTTTGGGTTACCAGCATTATTATGAATTTTGCCACCAACTGCAACAAGAAGTGGCAGACCACGGGCGCGTTGATGATATTACCTACCAGGTGCGTAACTATTTTTCTAATATTGAAGATTACGACCAAAAAATTGCCCGTTTTTTAGACTTGATCGGTCCGGATACGATTTTTGTGTTTTTAGGTGTGGGAACTTCTAGCTACTTGGCTGGTTACGGAGCCCGCCAGTTTGTCAATAACGGACGCGAAGCCTTTGTGATCGCCGACCCGTTTTACCCGATCCAATTAGAACATAATTCGTTAAAAAATCATATTTTGATCGTACTGTCCGTGAGTGGCGAAACCGAGCAAACTTTGGAGCAGGCGATGAGTTTTCAGGACCAAAAGGCTACTTTAGTCAGCATTACTAACAATGAACATAATTCGCTGGCGCAGTTAGCTGATTTAAATTTTTCTTACCGCATCGACGAACGGATCATCGGCGAGTCGATCAACTTAACTAGCCAAGTACCGGTTGTTTATTTGCTGGAACGATTGGCACAGGCGGTCAGGCGTAGTAATGGTTAGGTTTTGTAGATTTATTATTAGTAAATGATAAAGGCTACAAGTTAACAAATGGTGATTTTTTTGTTAACCGCTGTAACTTTTTTTATTAACGATTTAATGTTTGGCTATGTCAACCGATAGTTATATATGAAAGACAAAATTGAAGTAAAGATGGTGTTGAGATGGTTAAAAAATTAGAAGATGTTGCTAAAGCCGCTGGGGTTTCCAAGACGACTGTATCCCGGGTGATCAACCGGCGCGGTTATTTGAGTCAAAAGACGATCGATAAGGTGGAACAGGCGATCCGCGACCTGAATTATCATCCTAACGCGATCGCGCGCCAGCTTTTTACCAATAAGACGGGGCTGATCGGGATTTTGATGCCCACGGTCGGTAACCCATTTTTTGGTGAGCTGACTTATTATCTGGAAACCAAGTTATTTGACCGTGGATTCAAAGTGTTAGTCGGCAACGCGATGAATGACGTAGACAAAGAGCGCCAGTACTTACAGCAATTGTTAGAACACCAAGTCGACGGCTTGATCGTCGGGACGCACAATCAAGGGATCCCTGAATATCAAGACATGCAACTACCGGTGGTGGCAATCGAACGGGAGGTCAGTGAGTCCGTGCCGATCATCGAATCCGATAATTACCGCGGTGGGGTATTAGCGACGCAGGCTTTGATCGACAGTGGGGCGACGCACATCATTCACACCAACGGTCCGAAAAATTTGGAAACACCTGACCAGTATCGCCGGATCGGTTACGAAGACGTAATGCAACAAAATGGATTGGAGCCGTTGGTTTACACGCTAGATTTTAACATTACGGCGCAGGCTAAACGCGATGTTTTCTTGCGGATCTTTAGGGAGCATCCAGAAGTCGACGGTATTTTTGCGGCGAATGACATGGATGCGGCTTTGATCATGAACATTGCCGCTGAGCTGAATTACCCGATCCCCGAAAAATTAAAACTGGTGGGTTATGACGGTACCGCAACGCTACAAGAGATATTGCCGCAGTTGGCGACGGTCGTGCAACCGATCGAAAAGATGGCCGAGCAGGCTGTTGAGACCCTCTTACAACGAATCGACGACAAGCCGGTCGATTCAGTTTATCGTTTTCCAATCGAATTTAAGGCGGGAAAAACGATCTGAGGGTTTTTGTTAAGGCTGGGTAAAATACTTCTTGACAGGGTCAGCTAAATGCATTAGAATCATTACAAGTTTAAATGATATTTTGCTGAGAACAGATGAGTAGTTGCTGGCTGACGTAACAGAGAGTCGCGGTAAGCTGAGAAGCGATAGTTAAGTAGTAATGAAGAATGGTCTGGGATGCAAACTGAGGACGAGCAAAAGTGAGTCCTTGGCGGGTGCGCTCGTTAACGCGTAAGGGTATAGCTAGTAGAGTGTACCTGAGGGTGTTGGTTTCTAGGGCCAGCGCTAAAGTTGGGTGGTACCACGTGAATAAGTCAATGACACGTCCCTTAAAGGCAATTAATTTGTCTTTAAGGGACGTTTTTTAGTTGCAGCAATTTTAATTGAGGAGAATGTACAATGACAACACAATTACATTATGATATTGTTGGCAGTTTTTTACGGCCACAAGCATTAAAACAGGCAAGAACAGACTTAGCGGCAGGTAAAATCGACCGCGAACAATTAACCGCAATCGAAAACCAAGAGATCAAGGATCTGGTAGCTAAAGAAATCGCGGCCGGGCTACGAGTGGTGACCGACGGTGAATTTCGCCGTAGTTACTGGCATTTAGATACTTTTTGGGGCTTTGCGGGGATCAAACATACTAAGCCCGATCATGGTTATTTGTTTCACGACGAAGAAACACGGGCGGATTCCGCCCAGATTACGGGGAAAATTGCTTTTGCCCCGCAACATCCTGACGTTTTGGCCTATCGCTTTTTAGCTGATTTGGTAAAGGATCGACCGGACGTGACGGCACGGCAAAGCATTCCGGCACCGGCTCAGTTTTACGCTGAATTAGCCCGTGGAGAGGAAAATGAAGCCGCACTGAAGCAGTTTTATCCCGATCAGGATGAATTAGTCGCAGATATCGGTCAAGCTTACCACGACTTGCTCATGGCCTTATATGACGAAGGCTGTCGCGACGTGAAATTTGACGATTGTACTTGGGGCATGGTGATCGATGATGATTTTTGGCGGGAAATGACTAACGGGGCCTTTAACCGTGAGCAGTTGCAGGATTTATATTTACGCTTAAACAACGCGGCGTTAACTGATCTGCCCGCAGACTTGCGCGTCAGCACCCACATTTGTCGCGGTAATTACCATTCGACTTGGGCCGCTAAGGGAGGTTACGCGCCGGTCGCAAAGCATTTATTTGCCCGTGAAAATGTAGCTGCTTTTTATTTAGAGTTTGATGACGAGCGTTCAGGAGATTTTGCACCGCTAGCAGAAGTCCCGGCGGGTAAGCAAGTTGTACTAGGATTGGTCACCAGCAAAAAACCGGAATTAGAAGACCCACAGGTGTTAAAGAAGCGGGTAGCACAAGCGGCGCAGTACGTAGATCTGGAAAACTTGGAGTTGAGTACCCAGTGCGGGTTTGCGTCGACGGAAGAAGGAAATAAGTTAACGGAACAACAGCAGTGGGATAAAATCAAACTGGTGGTCAAAACGGCAAAGGAAATTTGGAAATAACAAGCTGCGGAAGCTGGCGGTTAGCAGGCGAGTACTAACCTAGGCTGGCAATAAGTCGGGTTAAGACTTGTTGTTAGCCGTAGTTAGGCACAACCTGCTGCCAGCTGGAGCGCAATTAGACAAGCTGCAGTTATAGTTAGCAAAAAAGGAAACGAAGACAAAGTGTTTTATGTCCCCGTTTCCTTTTTATTTGGCGTTATTTTCTAATAATTTCAGATGCTGTTGGTGTAATTGTTCAACTTGCTGCTTAGTTAGGTTGCCTAATTCGCATAAACGCTGTTCGATTTCCTCGAAAATAAAAACTCGGTCCGCTAAACTGTCGATGAAATCGTACTTATCGCCGTCGATGATCAGCAACGGGGAAGAATCGTATTCTTTCATCCACACGTCGTAACAGTCCAGTAAACGGTGATAGTAACCGACCAAAGAAGGATCCTTTTCGACCAACTCATATTCCCGTCCCCGTTTTTCGATCCGGCGCAACATCGTTTCGTAAGAAACTTTGATGGTGATCATCAAGTCGGGTGATTTTTTATGCGCGGCATAGGGGAGCTCTTCCATCATATTGTTGAGCAGACTTTTGTAGATGTCGTATTCAACTTGCGTGGCGTTACCCATTTGCGTGTTGATCTTCATGAAGATCTCGTCTTCATAGATCGAACGGTCTAAGATATTGTTGTCTTCGCGCATCGCTTCTTTGATCATGGCAAAACGCCGGTTTAAAAAGAAGGTCTGTAATAAATAAGCGTAGGGATTGGTAGCATCTTTGTCGCCATTTGCACGTTTTTGGGCGGCAATTTCGTTGCCCTTATAAAAAATTGGCAGTACAGGGTTGTCTTTCACGGGTTCGTAATAGGCTTTGGTGTGGAGTTCTTGGGCCAAGATTTCGGTCAAGCTAGATTTGCCCGAACCAATAATACCAGATAATGTAATCAAAATGATTGAAGCATCCTTTCCTTGAGTTAAAAAAGACATTTGCTTTTACCAGCATACACGTAATATTTTAAAAAATAAAGACTTGACAACTGAGCAAGGGCGAATATTTGAATGAAAGCGGCGGAGCGGTAGTAAAAGTCGAGAAAAAATAAAAGAGGAGCACGATCAGTCTATTACTTACGAAAAATTAAAATGGAGCTGGAACAAAACGAATTTTTTGTCCCAGCTCCATCTATTATTGATGTATTGATATCAGTGCCGCTTTTCGCAGCTTATCTTAATTGCGCTCCAGCTGGCAGCAGGTTGTGCCTAACTACATCTGGCAACAAATCTTAACCCGACTTATTGTCAGCCTAGGTTAGTGCTCGCCTGCTAACCACCAACTTTCGCAGCTTCTAGTTTTGATTTAGTCTTTTTTCTATATATTTAGATAACCAGGTTAGTAACGTGATGATGATCAGGTACATGACGGCGACGATTGTCCAAACCTTAAATCCTTCCAGGTTACGCGCGATGATGATCTTCCCCGTTTGCGTCAGTTCCAAAATACCAATGATCGATAAGATCGAAGTATCCTTGAGCGTGATGATAAACTGGTTGATAAACGACGGCACCATGATCTTAATTCCTTGCGGTAAGATCACGTAACGCATTGCTTTGCCAAACGGCAGCCCTAAACTCCGCGCAGCTTCCATTTGTCCACTATCGACTGCTTGGATCCCGCCCTTGACGAAAGCGGCGGTGTAAGCCCCTTCGTTGAGCATTAAAGTCACCGTCCCAGCGATAAAGGCAGGAATTTTAACTCCCGTCAGACTGGGTAAGCCATTGTAGATAAAGAGTGCGAGGACTAACAACGGCATCCCGCGGAAAATGTAAATGACAGTAGTGGAAAGTCCTTGGGAAAATTTGTTAGGTATAACGCCTAGTAAACCGAAGATGATGCCAAAAATTGTGGCGGCGATAATGCCGATCACGGTCAGATACAACGTTTGACCTAAACCTTTGAGCAAGACGCCGCTGTTTTGTTTCAGTAAGCCAGCAAAACTGTGTTCGTCACTTTTATTTTTTTGTTCGTCGACCGTGCTGGTACTTAGATAGTGGTTGACGATTTTTTTGTATTCGCCGTCTTTTTTAATGGCGCGTAGGCCGGTGTTGAATTTTTGGATCAGTTCTGGATTTTGTCCTTTTAGAACTGCAAAACCGTAATAGCCGTTGTTGGCCGGCTTAGTGACGATCTTCAATTTAGTTCCCGTCTTGATGGCGTATTGCATGACCGGAATATCTTCGAAACAGGCCACGGAATTGCCGTTAGTGACGTCATTATACATGTTGTTAGAGTCATCGAAAGTAACGGTCTTAAAGCCGTACTTTTTTTGGATGGACTGGGCATAACTGGCAGCAGCAGTCCCCGTCTTTAAAGCAACTCGTTTGCCCTTGAGCTGTTTGAAACTCTTGATGTTGCTTTTTTGAGCAACGGCCATGACCACGCCGGTTTTATAGTACGGGTCCGAAAAATCAAACTTGGCTTTTCGTTCGGGGGTGATCGACATCCCAGCGATCACGCCGTCGATCTGGTTACCTTCCAGTGCTTGGACCGCAGCGTTAAAGCCCAACTGCTTAGTTTGGACCTTGAAGCCTTCTTTTTTAGCGATGGCGTTGATCAAATCGATGTCGATGCCGATGTATTTATTTTGCTTGTTAGCAAATTCGAACGGCGGATATGTAACGTCGGTGCCGATCGTGTAAGTTTTGGCGGCATTAGCAGTTTGTGGGGAAATGATGACCAGCGCAAACGCCGCACATACAGCAAATAATATTAATTTAAGTTTTTTCATGCTATCTCTTCTCCCTTGTGTTTCTTGAAACCCAATTGTCCTAAAACTGTTCTCATAATTTACTAATAATAAGAATACCATAGATTGCTAGTGAGGGAAAATATTATGAGGCTAAAAAGTGAACTTTTTAGTTGGAAAACGGTTTTTTTGCCAAAATATCCGAATACTCTTGCTCATGGCGTTGTAAAAAGGCGGTGGCAAATGAACATTGACTGGAAATCGACCAGTGATTGGCACGCACGTGTTCGATGACACGCAACATTAATTTGCCGGCGATGCCCCGATTTTGCAGCTGGGGTGTGACTTTAGTGGAAGTGACGGTTAAAACATTAGCGGCTACGGTAAAGTCGATTTCCGCTAATACTTTTCCTGCCTGCAGATAAACGAAACGTGCAGGATGCTCCTGATTTTTGGCTTGTAATGTTAATTCCATAATGAACCTCCTTAATTACTTAACTTTATCTTAGCGCAAAATGAGGGCTAACGAAAATTTTACTATCTTTTTGTAAGCTATTTTGATTGTAAGCAATTTAATTTTGTGCTAAATTGATACTATAATATGGTAACATTAGGTAGCGAGTGTCATTGCCTAATTACTGATATAGGAGGAATGAATAATGGCAGTTAAGGAGATCACGGATCAAGATTTTACCACAGTAACTGATAAGGGATTAACGCTAACTGATTTTTGGGCAACTTGGTGTGGCCCGTGCCGGATGCAATCGCCAGCTGTTGAGCAGTTAGCCGAGGAAATGGGCGATCAAGTTCAATTTACTAAGATGGACGTCGATCAAAATCCCAAGACTGCTCAGGAATTTGGCATTATGAGCATTCCAACTTTAATGATCAAAAAAGACGGCAAGGTAGTTGATACTTTGGTCGGTTATCATCCTAAAGAAAAATTAAAAGCAATCTTACAAAAGTACCTATAAAAGTCGTAAAGGAGGGGGAGTTATGGAAAAGACCGCGATTTTTGCCGGCGGTTGTTTTTGGTGTATGGTCCAGCCGTTTGATACGTTACCGGGGATCAACCGGGTAGTTTCTGGTTATACTGGCGGACATGTGCCTAACCCGACTTACGAGCAAGTTTGCAGTCATACTACGGGTCATACCGAAGCGGTTGAGATCCATTATGACCCGGAGATAATTTCATACGCACAGTTGGTGGAAATTTACTGGCAGCAAACCGATCCGACAGACGCGATGGGTCAATTTGAAGATCGAGGCGATAACTACCGGCCGGTGATTTTCGTTAATAACGAAGAGGAACGGCGGATCGCGGAGGCTTCGCGTGCCAAATTAGCGCATAGCGGGCGGTTTGACGAACCGATCGTCACGCAGATAGAAGACGCACAACCGTTTTACCCGGCGGAAGATTACCACCAAAATTACTACCAAAAGCACCCAGACTTTGAAGAAATGAGCGGGCGTCCCGAGTTTATTAGGGAAAAATGGCGGCAATAACCGAGTGATACAACAAGTTGGTTAGCACTTAAAAATAACAGGGGCTGGGACAAAACAGAGTTTTGTCTCAGGCCTTTTTGCATTTTCGTGAATCATAATCTTAATAGCTGTAGGAGAAGTTGATGATCAAACGAATTGTTAATGATAAAATTTTTTTGTTAAGTTTAGTGGTAGCACTGGCGACGTTAGCTATTGGGCGGCCACACGTTGCAGACATTGATTGGCGCACCATCGGTTCTTTATTTGCCCTGATGACGGTAGTTCAGCTTTGGCAGTACCTAGGATTCTTTCAAGCAGTAACGGTATTTTTAGTGCAAAAAGTCCGTAATACCAGGCAATTGTTGCAGATTTTAATGGCATTAGCATTTGTGAGCTCAATGTTACTGACCAATGATGTAGCGTTATTAACGTTGATTCCGTTGCTGGCATTGAGCATTAAAAATTTACAGATTAAGCCCGAGTTGCCGGTGATCTTACTGTGCTTAGCTGCTAATTTAGGTAGCGCGCTAACTCCTTTGGGTAACCCGCAAAACTTATTTTTATTTGTACATTATCATCTTAAGTTTGTTCACTTTATCATAATGGGCTTACCGTTAGCGGTTTGTAGTTTAGTGTTACTAGCAGGTTTTAGTTTAATTTTTCCAGCTACTCAGATACGTGTCCCTAAAGCTGAAGTGCCAGTTTTGCAGCGCAAACAAGTCCTATTAGCAGTTTTATGTACGTTATTAGTACTATTAAGTATCGCCAAATTACTACCCTTAGCTATAGGGATTTTAATTGCTATCATAGGCGCTTTGCTACTTGCGCCGCGGATTTTGACCCGAGTTGATTATGCCTTGTTACTGACTTTTTTATGCTTTTTTATTGCCGTTAGCGATATTAGCCACGCTTCTTTTTTAGTAGCTTTTTTACACCGGACTGGTACCAGTAGTTTGAGTGTTTACTTAAGTAGTATTTTGCTCAGTCAAATTTTGAGTAACGTGCCTACCACTATTTTATGGGCGCCATTTACCACCCATTTTTACGCCTTGTTTTTGGGAAGTAATATCGGAGGATTAGGAACTTTATTGGCATCTTTAGCTAACTTATTGGCGTTTAAACAGTACCTGCTACATTTTTCCCGGCGACGCACTGGGTGTTACTTATTGCAATTTAGTATGATTAATTTATTACTGTTGTTACTGTTAGGCTGTGGCGGCTTTTTGTGTTTATTATTAACTTCTAGTTAGTCCTTTTTATCTTGTGGGTGTAGTTTGTGCCATATTAAAATAACAAAGACAGTGAGGGTACTGATCGTAGCGCTAGTGGCCACGAAGTCGCACACGAGTAGTAAGTAAAAAGTCCACCTATGGGGATCCCAGCTCACAACGGTCACTAACCATAAACAGCAGGTAATGATCCAGATTAAAGTAGTAAGTAATAGCAATGTTTTTTTGCGTGGTAGTTGCATGTCAATAACTTCTTTCGTGTAAGTTGGTTAATATACAAGTGGGGGACTGAGACAAAACCTTGTTTTGTTCCAGTCCCCTTTTTTTGGTTTCCGTAAGTAACAGACTTAATCGCGTTTTTCAAACCAGCAGTCTAGCTTACAACTTGATTAATCGTGCTCCGTAAGTCAGCTACTCTAATCTAACTACGTCCAGCAAAAGTCTTAAACCGACTTATTGCTGGCCTAGGTTAGCTCAGGATAGCTAAACGCCTTACTGCACAACTTATGTGATCGTGCTCCAAAAAGCAGCAGTTTATGCCTAGCTACGTTTCAAAATAAAACCCAAGTGCGGGTTTTACTTTGAAACTAGGCTAGTGCTCGACTTAACCTCTTTTTGTCCCAACTCTTTTTTATTTTTAGTAAAGTTTCATTAGCCATCAATAGCGGTAAAATGTTTTTGGGTGTGCTGAGGATTAAGGGCCTCTTTTATAATTACTTGGGCGAGTGTCCCCGAAGTAGTTGTTGATTCTCCCTGCTCGTTTGTCAGCAACGTGTCTTCGCCATAGACGATATTAGCCGCGGGTTTTCCCGCAACGAAAGTTTCTCCCGGGGAAATAGCAGTCCAAGAGGTATTGGTAGCTTCTTGTAAAAACTGGAGTTCGATCAGCTGATTTTTAACGGTGGCGACTTGGTCTTTAGCGTTATCGTCTTTTTTTAAATCTTCAATAACTAAGTGGTGGTCCTCACCGGTCTTTAAGCTGCCAGCTCCTAGGATAAATATCAGGTACAAGTGTGGGTTTTCGCGGGCAAACGAAACCAGTCGCGTAGCTAGGTCTACGTGTAAGTAGGCTTTTTCCGGTGAGGTAGAAAAAGCATCGACGACAATATCAAACTTGGTGATGTCTTTTTTAGTAAGGTCAAAAGCGTCTTTTTTTAAGACGTGAAAACTGTCTTTAAGTATTTCTTGGGCACGGTGACAGCTTCTAATAATAGCAGTCACATCTAAGTCTTGGCTTTGTGCTTCCTTGAAAATGGCCGATCCTGCCATCCCGGTTGCCCCAATAACTCCTATTCTGGTCATGCAGTTGATCCTCCCTGGCAAAAACTACTTATATCTTAAAAGCTATTAAAACTAACTTCAATACATAAAGGCGAAATTTTAACTTAAATGCAACAATAATAGTACTTTATAATAATTTAGTGGGGCAAACAAGCCTAAAAAGAAGTATTATCAGGATTGTCTCAAGAAAAATTAGGAGTTGACCTTAACGTTACGTCAAAGAGTATAGTTTGATTTGCAAGCAAGGAGATGAAGGATCAGATGACTTCTTATTCAATCACTGCATTAGCAAAATTAGCAGGGGTTTCAAGGCGCACGTTACGTTTTTACGATAAAAAAGGCTTATTAAGGGCTAAACGGAATCCTGAAAACAATTATCGCTATTATGAAGAAGGTGAAGTTGATCGCTTACAAAAAATCATGTTCTTTAAATTGTTTGCCCTGCCCCTTGACCAAATTAAGGAAATTCTAGATGATCCTAAAGACGTACAATATCAAGTTTTAAAAAAACAACGTGAACAAATTTTGCTAGAACAGGAACATTTAGCAAACTTGCTTGTTAGCTTAGACCAAACACTTGCAACTATGAAAGGAGACGCAATTATGAGTGATGCAGAGAAGTTTACAGTTTTTAAAGAAAAATCAATTAGGGACAACGAACTAAAATATGGTACAGAACTCCGACAAAAATATAGTGAAGCCGTTATTGCCACCAGCAAGCAAAAAATTAAAGCTATGTCTAAAACAGATATGACACATTTACAAGAGCTGAATAAGCAGATTTTAGTTATTTTAAAACAATTAACTGGAACATCTAACTTACAGCAAAAACAAGCAAGACATCTTTTTGAACTGCATAAAGAAATGTTACTACTGACTTGGCCTGAGGGGCAATATTCAGCTAATGCTCATAAGAACTTAGCTGCCATGTACGTTAATGATCCAAGGTTTATCAAATATTACGAAGAAAATACCGGTAAGCAAGGTGCAGCTAAAACGCTAAAAGATGTCATTGATCACTATGCTTAAATGTGGAAGTCCCACAAATAATTAGCCATTTCAACAAATTTTAATTAGTTAAGGATCGTTCTCGGTATTTAACGGGTGACGATCCTTTTGTTTTTAAGAAGATACGGTCATTTATCATCCCCAAAAATTTGTTGAAATATATATGAGACATAACAAATCGCTGGCATAGTTTTGTCTAGTCGTTGATTAACGGTATAATGTGAAAAGGTGAAAGGAGAGGCTAACGTGCAAAGAATTAATATCGTTAATTTGATCTGGAGTTTTGACCGGCAGGAACAAAGTGTCAATTTATTACTGGTCAAACGAGCGCAAGCACCAAAGCTGTGGTCGTTGCCAGAAACTTTTTTAGCTGCCAGCGAAAGTGCCGATCAAGCTGCTTTACGTTTAGTTCAAGACAAGATTGGGTTAAAGCTAGCGGCATTTCATACCGAGCAATTAGCGACATTTACCGCGCCGGAACGTAATTTTGCAGGTGAGCGGGTCATTTCGCTGGGGTACTTGACTTTTTTGCCGACTAAACCGCCGCTACAACCGGGGTATGGCGCGACTGCAGCTAAATGGTTCGCTTTAAAAAACGTGCATGGTAATTATTGTTTTTGTGCCGAGCAACACAGATTTACCGTTGCTTTGCAACAAACCGCAACGCAATATTACCAACAAGCGATTAATTTTAGCGCGGAAACCAGCCTGGCATTTGACTATTCGTGGCTGTTAAAAATTGCTTGTTTGCGGATCAAAAACAAGTTAAATTACCAGCCTAATATTTTGCTGATTTTGGGCCAGACTTTTACTTTGCGCGAAGCCCGCGCCGTTTATGCGGCTTTTTTACAAACCGTTCCCGCTAAGATCGATAATTCTAATTTTAAAAAGACTCACGGCTGGCTATTCGAAGAAGTGGGGCAGTCAACGGCACACAGACGGGGACGCCCCGCGAAACTTTACCGCTTGAAAAAACAAAATAACTAATTGTTTTTACCGCACAATTGGGGTATGATTAAACGCGTTGTAATTGTTTTTTAATCTAATAAAAGTAAAAAATACTTTTATTAAGCAAACACGAGGAGAGTGTTGGAATGGCAGTTAAAAATATTTTATTGATTTGTGGCACCGGGGCTTCGAGCAGTTTTATGGCCGCTAATATGCGGAAAGCAGCTAAGAAAACGGGGCTGCAAGTCAATATTCACGCCCGCAGTGACGCACAGTTAGCGGAGCAACTAACTGGTGTCGATTATTTGTTGGTCGGGCCGCACTTAGCGTATAAAAAAGAAGAAATTCAAGCGACCGCTGCGGCTCAGCACGTCAAGATGGCGCTGATTCCGGCGGCTATCTACGGCACACTAGACGGTGTTGCGGCTTTAGAGCTGGTGGCTAGTTTGGAGGACAACGATGCAAAATAAAATGTTAACGGTGATGCAGGCCAAATTATTACCCAAAATTAACCGCATCACTAATAATCCCTGGATCAGGGGCATTCAACAGGCAATTATTGTTATTTTACCGTTTATTTTAGTGGGTTCACTGGTGACGTTAGTCATGTTGCTTAATAACATTAAGCAAAATTTGCTGCCGGACCTCAGTACGATGAGTACCTTTACTTTTGGTTTACTGGGATTGTTCTTGGCGTTTTTGATCCCGTATCAGATTTTAAAAAATTATCACAATGAACAACAGACTTTAGCGGGGTTTGCGGGGATGTCTTTATACTTGATGCTGATCAAACCGCATTTTACCGCAAATGGAGTTAGGTTTGAAACGGCGCGTTTAGGCTCGGCGGGGATGTTTTTAGCAATCGTTGTCGGCGTATTAGTAGCCGCGGTCATGTTATTTAGTGCTAAATTTTCTTTTTTTAGTGAGGATACGACTTTACCTGATTTTATCGTTGGGTGGTTTAATTCGCTGTTGCCGATCACTTTGTTGATTTTTATTGGTTGGTTGGGGCTGACGATTAAAAGCGTTGATATTTTCAAATTTGTTACCTGGATTTTTTCACCCTTATCTACTATTGGCCAAAGTTATTTTGGTTTTGTACTGATTGTCTTTTTATATAGTTTGTTTTATTCGTTTGGGATCAGCACTTGGACGTTGTCACCGATCGTTTATCCCATCATGTTTAGCGGGATTGCACAAAACGCAACACAAGTGGCTAAGGGATTAGCGCCTAGCAATATTACCACCTACGAGATTTTTTATTCCGGTTTTATTGCTGCTGGTGGTTTTGGTTTCACCATTACGTTGGCCTTAATGATGCTGTTTTTTGCTAAATCACGCCAACTAAAAACGATTGCGAAAACGACCCTGCCGACGGTTCTTTTTAATATTAACGAGCCACTGGTGTTCGGGGCACCGATCGCGTTTAACCCCATACTGATGTTACCGATGTGGCTAAATGGGCTGGCAATTCCGCTAATAGCAGGAGCCGCATTAAAATTAAGATTAGTCCCGATTCCGGCAAAAGTATTTCAGTTATGGTACATCCCGTTTCCAATTTCGACGTATTTAGTAACGGGGATCAAGGGAGTTTGCTTATTTGTTTTACTGTTCGTGGTTTCTTGGTTGATCTACTTTCCGTTTTTTAAGATCTATGACCAGCAACTGTACCGTAAAGAACAAGAAAACCGTTAATCAGTGAGTTAATCGTTGTTTTTAGTAAGCAAATGGGGTATGATGAAACGCGATACCGCGGATAGTTTTTTACCTAATTAAAAGTAATTTTTACTTTTATTTCTCTGAGGAGGAAATAATGATGGAAAAAGGCAATTTAGCATTGCTAACTGATTTGTATGAATATACGATGGCTAATGGCTTTCACAAAGAACTGCTGCACCAACTGGGTTCGTTTGACATTTTTTTCCGCAAGCTGCCGGATAATGGTCGCTTCGTGATTTTGGCGGGTGTTCAAACGGCGTTGGAACAATTAGCTGATTTTCACTTTGAACAAGAAGATATCGAGTACTTACGGGGACTAAATATTTTTTCAGAAGAGTTTTTAACTTATTTGGCTGATTTTAAGTTTGAGTGCACTGTCTACGCAATTCCGGAGGGAACTCCTATTTTTTCACGCGAACCGGTCTTGACTGTTGAGGGTCCGCTAGTTCAAGCCCAGTTGTTTGAAACTTTGTTACTAAATATTATCAACCACCAAACTTTGATCGCAACTAAGGCAAGACGCGTAGTTGCTGCCGCTCAGGGGCGTGCAGTGATGGAATTTGGCGCCCGCAGAGCACAGGGACCGTCGAGTGCCGTTTATGGTGCTCGTGCCGCGGTGATCGGTGGCTGCACTAGTACGTCCAACCTGCTGGCCGGGCAGAAATTTAACATTCCGGTAGCCGGGACGATGGCTCATAGTTGGGTTGAAGCTTACCCTGACGAACAAACTGCTTTTGAAAAGTGGGCCCAGGTTTATCCTGATAATTGCTCGTTACTGGTTGATACTTATGATGTCTTAAAATCAGGAGTACCTAACGCGATCAAAGTGTTTGACCAGCTTTCCGCTCAAGGACACAACCACTTTGGTATCAGGATCGATTCTGGCGACATCACTGCCCTTTCGCGGGCAGCACGACAGTTGTTAGATCAAGCCGGTTACCAAGAGGCGACGATCACGGCTTCCAATGCCTTGGATGAAAATATTATTCAGTCACTGATCGATCAAGGAGCTGCAATCGATAATTTTGGTGTCGGGGAAAACTTAATCACCAGTGCAAGTTCTCCGGTATTAAGTGGGGTTTATAAATTAGGGGCAGTGAAGGTCAACGAAACGTGGCAACCTAAAGTCAAAGTCAGCGCTAGTTTAGGCAAATTGACGTTACCGGGCCGCAAACAAGTTTATCGTTTGTATGATGATCAGGATCATCCGCTTGCTGATTTAGTCGCTTTGCGTTCCGATCAGATCGGTGAATTTATTGAGAGTTTGGACGTATTACACGTGGATCCCGAGGCAACTAAGAGGTTGTGCCAGCTGCGCCGCGTAAAGGCCGTGGCACTTGAGGAAAAAGTGATGGATCAAAATGGTAGTTATGTTAAGCAACAAGACGTTTTTGCACTGCAAAAATATAGTCAAAAGATGTTAGCCGAGCTGCCAGTAGCGACTAAGCGGCTGTTAAATCCGGATGACTATCCCGTTTATATCACTAAGACTTTATATGACCAGCAGCAGAAGTTGGTAGCCGAGTTAAAGTAAGGACTCACTAAATGTTACCTTTTGGCATAACGTGTTGCAATTATGAGCTTTTATCGTAAAAAAATTATCAAAAAGCGGTATGATAATAAGAGAGATGAATCTGCAATTATTGCATTAGCATGTTGAGTAAAGGGGTAAAGAAGATGTCGCAGCGTGAGGAAATGAGAATACGAGTGCACCAAATTATTTTGTATTTGGACCAAAAGTACGGTGAAAATTGGGCACAGAATCCGGCAATCGCGGAGGATGAAAAGTTGCAAGCCCATTTGAAATGGATCAAGTCTTGTAAATAATGTTTATTTGAAAAGACCGAGGCAAAAGCAATTTTGCTCCGGTCTTTTTTTGTTTTCCGTAAGCAATAGACTTAATCGCGTTTTTCAAGCCAGCAGTCTAGGTCCTAAGGACACTGACAAACAAATCCAAGTACAGGATTTGCTTGTCAGTGCCACTTAGTCCACGACCGCTAAGCGGCTTGACTCACAGCTTGTTTGATCGTGCTCGACTGCTAAACGCTTTTTGTCCCAACTCCTTTTTTGATATGGGCGTAAATATTTGGCTGTGCTGCTTGCTTTTTGTTTAAAGTGAGTGTACACTTACTTTAATAAGTGAGTAATCACTAACTAGAACATCAATGAGGTGAGCACATGGCTAAAGCAATTATTCAACTACAACACGTCCATAAACAATTTGGCGAGCATGTGGTGTTAAAAGATATCTCGTTTCAGGTCAATCAAGGAGAAATCGTTGGCTTGATCGGTCCTTCGGGAGCGGGCAAGTCGACGATCATTAAACTCACTTTGGGGATGGAAAAAGTCGATCAAGGTGAGGCGACTGTTTTTGCTACTAAGATGCCGGACCGTAAGTTGCTAAAAGATGTGGGGTATATGGCACAGACCGATGCTTTGTATTCTTCGTTGTCCGCGTATGAAAACCTGCAATTTTTTGGTGAAATGAAAGGCGTTGTCCGCAGTGAACTGGCAGAACAGATCAAGCACGTGAGTGAAGTCGTTGATTTGAGCGACCAGTTAAAACAGCGCGTTTCCGGCTATTCGGGAGGAATGCAGCGGCGCTTGTCGTTAGCAATTGCTTTGCTAGGAAACCCACCGTTGTTAGTATTAGATGAACCAACGGTAGGAATTGACCCAGCGTTACGCCGCCAGATCTGGTACGAATTACAAAATTTACGTGATCAAGGGCACACTGTACTGATCACGACCCACGTGATGGACGAAGCCGAGCTGACGGACCGGGTGGCTTTGTTACTAGAAGGCAACTTGATGGCAAATGACCAGCCTAAAGCACTGGAAGCACAGTATGGGGTGGAGACGATCGAACAGGTCTTTTTGCAAGCGGAGGATGAGTTAAAATGAGAACTTGGGCAATCACTAAAAGAGTATTGAAAGAAATGATTCGCGACCCGCGCACGTTGTTATTGATTTTTATCGCACCGTTAGTAGTGTTAGCGTTGATGAGTTATATTTTTGGCGTTAACATGACGGGCAATACGACGATTGGGACCGTGGGAGTTTCTCAAGGATTAACGACTAGCATGGACAAAGTTAAACACGTTAGCGTTAAGTTTTATAGTACTAAAAGTCAGGCAAAACAAGCGTTAAAAGACGAGAAAGTAGATAGCATCATCGTCAAGAACGCCAATAAAAATCGCTTGAATGTGACTTACGCTAACGTTGATTCGGGCAAAACCCGGTTAGCAAAGCAGGCCTTGCAGGTTGCTTTGAACAAGCAAAGAATTACTAGTGTGAAAAATGCTACCCAAAAAGCACAGGCTGCCTTGCCGCCCCAAATCAAGGCTAACTTACCGCACAAAACGGCGGCACCACAATCACCACGCATTCATAATACCTAGTCAAGAACGCCAATAAAAATCGCTTGAATGTGACTTACGCTAACGTTGATTCGGGCAAAACCCGGTTAGCAAAGCAGGCCTTGCAGGTTGCTTTGAACAAGCAAAGAATTGCTAGTGTGAAAAATGCTACCAAAAAAGCACAGGCTGCCTTGCCGCCCCAAATCAAGGCTAACTTACCGCACAAAACGGCGGCACCACAATCACCACGCATTCATAATACCTATAATTACGGCGACCAGAATTCAAATTTCTTTGATAAGTTAATGCCGATCATGATGGGCTTTTTCGTCTTTTTCTTTGTCTTTTTGATCTCGGGAATGGCGTTACTGAGTGAACGGACTTCTGGTACGTTAGACCGTTTATTAGCAACTCCTGTTAGGCGCGCAGAGATCGTTTGGGGTTATATGTTGAGTTACGGAATCGTGGCGGTCGTGCAAACATTGCTGATTGTTGTTTTTACGATTACGGCTTTACACGTACAGCTAGTCGGCTCGGTCTGGTTAGTGTTACTGACTACACTTTTATTAGCACTAGTTGCTTTAGCGTTAGGAATTTTTATGTCGACGTTTGCGCGTTCCGAGTTTCAGATGATCCAGTTTATCCCTATTATAGTGATCCCGCAGATTTTCTTTTCGGGGATCATCCCGTTAACGGCGATGGCTAAATGGGCGCAGTGGCTGGCAGATGTTTTGCCGCTGAAATACGCTGCTAACGCTTTAACGGATGTGATCATGAAGGGCGCCAGTTTCACACAGATCGCTGGCAATTTAGTTGCTTTAATAATTTTCATTACAATTTTAACAATTGGTAATATAATGGGCTTAAAACGTTACAGGAAGGTTTAAAATGAAAAAAGATGAGTCTCAAGAATTTACGGATTTTAATGACTGGCTGCAAAACGCTAAAATGCCGCCGGGGAAGCGCAAGGTGTTAACGGCCGCAATCAAACTGTTCGCGCAAAATGGTTATCAGGCAACGACGACCGCGGCACTGGCAGCTGAAGCAGGGGTTAGTGAAGCGACGTTATTTAAATATTTTAAATCAAAAGAAGAACTTTTAAACTCGATCATTGCTCCACTTGTTAGGCAAATCGGTCCTAAATTAAGTGATCAACTTCTGGCAGGCGTCAGTAAACACACGGCGACTATTGATGATCTAATAGCTTTTTTCATTCGTGATCGTTACGAATTTATCGAAAATAACAGTCAAATAGTATTAATTATGCTGAATCAATTAATGGTCGACCAAGAATTGCGGGCAACTTTAATTACTCAACTTAAGGATAACTTACTGCAGGTCTTACAACTGATCGCAGAGTTGTTGATCGAAGATAATACTGTTGCTAGCGACGTTACGGGCGGTGATGTTATTAGATTAATGCTCGGACAATTGCTGATGTATTTTTTGCAGGAACACGAGCTGGGTTTTATTGGAGGAAAGATAGCGACTAGAGAGGACAAGATGATTACTTTTGTGCAGCGAGCACTGCGTAAATAAGCAGGCTAAACGCGGTTAAACGCTAATTTAGAATTATCAGGGAGGAGCTGAGACAAAACGAAATTTTTGTCTCGGCTCCGCTTTGTGGTTTACATAAGTAATAGACTGCTCGTGCTCCAAAAAGCAGTAGTTTGTGCCTAGCTACGTTTCAAAATAAAGCCCTAGTTCAG
The DNA here is from genome assembly GCF_058503265.1 of Ligilactobacillus sp. ESL1201. Classification (NCBI taxonomy): domain Bacteria; kingdom Bacillati; phylum Bacillota; class Bacilli; order Lactobacillales; family Lactobacillaceae; genus Ligilactobacillus; species Ligilactobacillus sp. ESL1201. Next base: position 312,443 of record NZ_CP196362.1, read on the forward strand.
GTTTTACTTTGAAACTAGGCTAGTGCTCGACTGCTAAACGCTTTTTGTCACAACTCCTCTTTTTTGGTGACTAGTAAATAAAATTTAATACAAATCTAGTAATCAGCATGATATAATTCTATTAATAGTTAAAAATTAGTGAGTGTTAAAAGGAGCACGAAATGAAAAATAAAATTTTTGTAATGGAAGATTTCTCTGCTTTAGGCGGGATTTCTTTGCGCACGGCTACCACGATTATGGCGGCACTCAACTTACGCGCTGGCTTGTTGCCAACTCAATTGCTATCTACTCAAACGGAGGGCTTTGGCTTTCCCGCACAACAAGAAGTGACTCCGTGGCTACAAGCGACTTTGTATCAGTGGGGCACAGACTTTAAGTTTGATACCGCGCTGATTGGTTACGTGGGGACGGCTACGTTAGTGGATCAGTGCTATACGTTGCTGCAGCGTAAAAATCCGTCTCAGGTAATAATCGACCCGGTGATGGCCGACCAAGGAGAAATGTATCCGCGCCTATCCCCCGATTACGTTCCAGCAATTCAAAAGCTGTTGGACACGGCGACGGTGACTACTCCTAACCTGTCAGAGTTAAGCTTACTGACGGAGATGAAACTCACATTGACTTCGCCGCTGGCTGACATTAAACAGGCATTAGTCAAACTAACTAACAGCACCGCTAAAAATGCTCAGGTAATTTTAACCGACTGGGAAAAAGACGGCAATTTATACTGCTGTTGGTTAGAAAACGGTGAAGTTCAGATTCACGGTAAAGAAAAAATTGCGGGGCATTTTTCGGGTGCGGGTGATTTATTCTCGGCGGTTTTGGCGGGATTACTAGCGTTAAAAGTTGACTTGCAAGTAGCTATTAAATTGGCATATGATGTGACTTATATCGCGATTCAAGAAAGTAGTAAAAAACCAGAAAATGAGTATAAATATGGGATCGATTTGCAAGCAGCTTTAAGATTTTTACTAACTGAAATTGTAAAATAGCTGAAGGGAAGCTGGGATAATGCACAGACAGACTGGTTTACGCAAAGTAGTATTATTAGCACTGCTGGTGGCGTTAAACGTGGTCATCGGACGTTTATTTATTATTCCAGTTCCGTTGACTCACGGCAATGTTAATTTGTGTGATGCTATTATTTTACTGACCGCGTTACTTTTTGGTGCGGGTCCTGGTCTACTTGTCGGCGGGTTGTCTGGTTTTTTGTTAGACCTAATTTCGGGATTCGGGCAGTATATGTTTTTTTCGCTACTCGTTCACGGTCTCGAAGGCTTAGTGGTCGGATTGATTTATCCGCGCCTGCATTCTGCTCACCTGTTGCTTAACGGCTTGATCGCCGGTTTAGCCGGGGTGGTAATGGTGGTTGTAGGCTACTCGGCGATCGACACCTTATTGTACACGTGGAGTGCTGGGGTAGTCGGAATTTTCACCAATTTGTTACAAGGACTGGTGGGGTTAGTGATCGCATTAGTGCTGTTACCAAAATTAAGACAGATAGTGAAATGAAGCAGTTAAGAACGGCGCTATTGGTTTTGCTTTGTACGAGTACATAAAAATGGAGGAGTTGGGACAAAAAGCGTTTAGCAGTCGAGCACTAGCCTAGTTTCAAAGTAAAACCTGAACTTTTGTTTTATTTTGAAACGTAGCTAGGCGCAAACTACTGCTTTTTGGAGCACGATCAGTCTATTATTTACGGAAAACCACAATGGAGCTGGAACAAAACGAAGTTTTGTCCCAGCCCCATTTTTTGGTTTCAATGTTTAAGGTAGATTATTTTTGAGGTAATGGTTTTTGGTGAGTGATGATTATGCCGCTAACTAGTAATAAGAGTCCTAATAAGCCGTAAACTACTAAAATTGGAACGAAAGAATGAAGTTGTTCTTCAACCACTCCGCTAAGGGTAGGGCCGATCGCGGCTAATAAGTAACCGACAGACTGCGCGGTCCCCGACAGTTTGGCCGTTTGAAAGACCGAGCTTGCTTTGCGTTGGAAAAAGACGACGCATAAACTAAAGGCCGACCCTGACGCTAGACCGGTAATTACGGCTAGGATGATGTTCCAGACAAAATTATGCGTACCTAACAGCAAACAAAAGTTACCAATTGCAAAGCCGCCACCGACGATGCCCACACTCGCGTACATTCCTTTTTTAGAAGAGGCTAACCCAGGGATCAACAGTGACATCGGCATGCCGCACAGCTGATAAACTGTTGCCAACAATCCGGAATTGGTGGCGGAAAAGCCGTTGTTGCTCCAATAAACTGGTAGCCAAGTCAACATTGAATAGTACAGTAACGACTGGGTGCCGAAAAACAAAGTAACAAACCAAGTTAACGGGTATTTGGTGATCGCAGCGACGTGTACGGCAGTTTGTTTGACTTGCTTTTTTTTACGGGGAAGTTGCACCGTGACCACCCACCAAACTAAAAAGGCGGCTAAACTGACGGTTGCCATGATGGCGATCATCGTGGCTAAGTTGAACTGTTTGGTCAGCGGAGCGGCAAAGCCCGTTCCTAAAGAAGCGACCAGCCCCATTGTAAAAGTATATAGGCTGGTGAGTAAGGTTGCTTTTTGCGGGAAGTACTCCTGAATGATCGCCGGCAATAAGACGTTTCCTCCAGAAATACCGCACCCAACTAGGACGGTCCCTAATAATAAAACTGCGCTGCTGGGAATGACACGTAGGTAACCGCCAATCGTTAGTAATAGTAAAGTCCACCATAAAACCTGGGCGTTGCCAAAACGAATACCCCACTTAGCGATCAGCGGTGACAGCAACGTGAACATCAACAAGGGAATAGTTGTGAGCAAACCACTTAAACTGGTGGCTAAACCAAGTTGACTGTGCAGCCACGGTAAGATCGGTGGTAGCATAGTGATTGGTAACCGTAAGTTAGTGGCAATCAAAATAATTCCTAAACCCAACCATAAATAAGTCCTTTTCTTCAAAACAAAACTACTCCTTTGAAATAAAATAAAAATCTAGGGCGCAAGAACCGCAAAACTGTCGGTCGTTTTAGCGCGCCATCCTCTAGTGTAGCTAACAATCAGCTAGCGGGCAAGGATTAAGCAACCTACAAGATGTCAAACAAGATGATGCTAGCAAAATAACGGTCGCCTTTAGTCCAGTGTTCGCATAGTCCGCTGTAATTTTCAACTATCCGTTCGATATTTTTAACGCCGACGCCGTCGATTTGGCGCTGCTTGCGGGTGCTTTTTTCTAGCGGTTCGAAGGTGTTAACGACTTCGATCAGTAATTTGTTGCCGTGTTGTTTGATCGTTAAGTTGATTTCTTTGGTGCTAGTGTGAGGTAACCGGGCAGTGGCTTCGAGTGCGTTATCGCAGAGATTGCCGATCAAAACGGCTAAGACGTCGTAGTCTAGTTTAGTATTTTGGCTGAGTAAGACGTGGAAATCACAGGCTGTGTGCTGCTTTTTAGCTTGCTGTTCTTTTTGGTTTAGTAAGTAGTTCAAGACTAAGTCGTGCGTGTAAAATTTTTGTTGTGGCTCCAACTGACTGGCCGCTTGCTGCAAGTAGGTGATCGCCTCATCAGTTTGACCGTCGGTGAGTAAGCCTAAGACAACTAGATATTGATTTTTTAAATCATGGCGCACCCGCCGCAGGTGTTGCTGTGATTTTTTGAGTGCGGCGACGTTTTGTAACTGAAAATGTAGCGCTTTGTTTTGGAGTTGAAGCCGGTTAGTCTGTTGGAGGTGGTAGGTGATACTGTGATATAAGTAGAGAATGCAACAGTTAAGGTATAAGACGCCGCAGATCACAGCTAACATCAAGTAATTATTGCTAAGATGAAAATTTACTTTAGCCAGTAAAAAAGTGACCAGGATCATTAGCGAAACTAGCGGGATCGAAGTCAAAGTTAAAATAGTAGAAGTTGGTAATTTGTGACTATCGCTGGGTTGACGTAAAACTAACATTTTAAGCGCGTAGATCACAAAGATCCCCAAAAAGATTTCGCTGCTTGTAACGGTGATGTCGCGTAACTGAATGTGTTGCTGAAATACCGGGAAAAGTTCCAGTAAGGAAAGGGGCACGGCTTCGGTCAAAAAATCAGTCGTCAGTAGAAATAACGACCAGAAAATGAAATCTCTGGTAGGAACGTGATGAATTTTACCGAATAATACATAAATGATAAGCGCGACCATCAGGTTACTGAGTGCGGCGATTGCACGCGAAAATAAGGTGGCAGTGAGTGCCACGACGATGGTTAGTAGCGCTAAAAAAGCAATGACTTTACGGGACAGTCGCTGTGAGTTAGACCAACTGCTAAAAAAGAAGTTTAATAAGAACAGCTCGATGATAAAACCAACGACTTCTAAAACGATTGGGATGATCATAAGCTACTCCTTAACTGGTGGAGAATTTGCGTGTATGCCACTTTACTAAACTTTCGGCTGAGCGGTAATTCAACTGCGGCGCGCGCAGTATTTAATAACACCGTGTGATGGTTGATGGCGCTGATGTAGCGCGGGTTAACGAGATAAGAAGTATGGATCTGAATGAAATACTTGCCCACTTGCTCCAGTAAGGCAGTCGTTGTCATGTTAGTACAGTATTCACCATGGGTAGTGTGAATGATCACTTGACGCAGCTTTTTTTCGAAGTAGGTAATTTGGTTGAATTTTAACCGGTAAAGTGTGTGGTGTGCCGAAAAGCTGAAGTAATCATCGGCGACTCCTAAGTAATTAACGACCTTGTCGAGGAGGGGGAAAAACTTTTCTTTAGTGAGCGGCTTTAACAGATAATCAAAAGTCTGCAGCGAAAAGACATCTTCCATGTATTTGCTGTAGCTAGTCAAGAAAACGATCGGCACTTGGGCGTTGGTTTGGCGAATTTGACGGGCAAGCTCGATCCCCGAAAGCTGAGGGAATTCGATGTCTAAGATAAAAAAATCATAATTACTAGATAGATGACTGAGCAATTTTTGCGGGTTAAAAAAGACTGCCGGGGAAAAGAAATCTTCCCGGTAGGCGTAGAGTAAATTTTCCACGGTCGTGGTGACTTGAGGCACGTCATCACACAGAGCAACTTTTAACATTAGAATCCCCCCTTAATTGTAAAACTTACGAAAATTTTTAAAGGAATAAAAATGGGTATTGAGGTTTATGCAGCTATCTTTGTAGGTGATTTTTTTTGAATTATTTCAAATTAATAAATCAAGTGAAATAATAACTAGATTAGGTTTGAAAATAGTCACTAATATAGGTTCACATATTTCAGAACATACCTTTTCTTTTACGTATCGGGTACTGTTTTTTTATTTAATTTTTATCATAATTTGGACTTTTATCTTTGTCGTTTTAAAAAGGAATAGAAAATAATAAAAACTATTTTTAATAGTAAAGTTAGTCAATGTAGTCAAAGAATCTGATAATTTTATAAATAACGGTGAGTCGGGTGATAGCTTGATTTGCCGTTATTGCTGTTCATCTGTTTTACACTGCCTGATGCTAGTATGAATTCATGTCTGGTACATTCCTTTCATTAATGGAATTCTACCAAATTTGTCCATGAATTCATACTAGCACCAAAATACCGTTAGCTTTTCTCTTCCAGTATTTCCTCTTTGATATAGGAAATTGCTGCATCTACAGTACATTTTTCCAATAGTACAAAAAATAAAGGGAGGCTTAAATCATTCATCAGTGCTGGAATTGATGCCGTGATTGCAGCACAAACATAATGTGTATCCATGTCAAAGATATAGTAATCTATAATTGTGGTACTCGTGAGGTCGTAATGTCCATCTTCTGTGATATAGATTCTTGGCATAATAAGCCAATTAGTAGGATAAAGTTTTTCTCCAATATTATCATTGTAGTAGTAGTAAAACCATACGCTCGCATTGATGAAATTAAGTAAACGATACATGTTTGACAGTCGTTTTGACCTTTTAGTGATCCAGTGTGATGCGCTTTCGGTATAATAAATCCGGGCTTCCATGTAGGATTCGTAAAAATAAATGCTACATTCTAGGGTGGAATCAGGACATTTATCATAACCAGGTAAAACTAAAACTAAACTTGACTTACCCTCGGAAAAAAATATACGGAAATTTATATCTTGTTCTTCTAAATAACTAATTGTCTCGTTTATGGCTTTAGTTTTATCCATAAATATCCTCCTTAATTTGAAAAATTGAATTAATAAATTTTTTTATTTGTTAGGCCCGCTTGTCATCGATTATGTTAAATAAAGTTTTTATTTAACTTGCCAAAGACAGCGTCATTGTTCCAATCAAGGGCAATCGGTGTGAGTGTTCCGTTGTCATCAAGTAAGACTTCGCCACTGCCATTTTCAATGAAAAGGTTTTTTTCTGTACAGGAAACGACCGTAAAGGTATCGATTCCAACGAGTTCAAAATTGTCTTTATGGAAAGGAAGAATCTTTGTTTGCGGCGTGTGCCCGACGATCTGCTTAGGGTATTTGGGATTGGGTGACTTAATTAATTCATGGTTAAAATCAGCCCACAATGGGCTACCTAGCGCAAATGAGCCACCACGAGCTTTGCCAGCATGGTCTTCTAAATCTTCCAAACGCTTTAAAATCTGTTCATCATCTCTTAACGGTTCTAAGTGCCAATTTTGTAAATCAAAATCTTGGGTGTAACCGGCATGACTGACTAAATAGTCGTCTAGTTGAAATGCAATGCGCAAATTTAACTTTAGTAGTTTTTTGCGTACTGTGAGAAAGCCATCTGCATCGCGAATAGAATATTCACTAGGAGTCACTGTGAGGTAAGATACGTCATGGTTGCCTAACAGGTTGACCACTTCGACGCCCATGCCAGTTAGTAACACTTTCCAAGCTAACAAATAATTGATTTCTTGCATGTACAGCTCAATGTTTTTTTGTTGTCCGGCTGCATCTAAGTAATCACCTAATAAGATCACACGGTCAACGCCTAATTCTTTAACTTTTTGGTTGACCAGTGGTAAAACGATATCTTCTTTTAAATGCTGGTCACCAACTAGAAGTGTTTTCATTTAACAATGTCCTCCTTGATGTGTTTTGATTGTCTTTTTCAGCCCGGTTACGGCTGCTTAATTAATTATTCCGTCAATTTCATCAAAGAATTTAATTTTTTTCATATCTATTAGTTTGCTATAAAAATTCAACCCCTGTAATCCTAATTGATCGCAAAGTTGTTTGGTGATCCATTTGCCACGTTCTTCAATGAGTAAGTTGACATTTTGAAAAAACTGTTCAAAATCTGCCGTTTTTCGAGGATAGCCTATACCTCTGGTATTGAAATGATCTTGCCAAAGTTCAGCAACACGATAATCTTGATGTACAAAAGGTTGTAAATAGTATTTTTCGATAAATTTTTGCCAAAGAACCTTACCAGCCTCAGTATCAATACTAAAAAACCAACTATGCAGATCATTTAAGGTTAGGTCCCAATAATCTTTGACTGAGGAGAAACCACTTCCTCTTCCAGTGTTCATCCAAGAAAGTAAAACTATAAAATTGCCGATAGAATGGGTTAACTTAGCAAAACGTTCAATTTGGGCTATTACATCCACGTTTGTTTCTTTGTTTTTTTGACGCCGAACATTTTCCTGTGCAAAAGTGAAATTTGTGAGGATAGTTGGATCTTTAATTAATTCTGAATTAAGAACTTTGATTGTCGGAACCTCGCCAGTAAATAATTTCTTTAAGGTTTCCGTGTTTTCTTTGCTATAAGGTGTTTTAGAGCCAACTGTTATTAATCTATTAAATGTTGTAACAAAAGAGTTCATGGAATCTCCACGTATTTGGTCAGTTGATGTCCAACCTAACACGTTATAAATGGGAGATGCTTCTTTGTCGCAATCTGCGTTCTTACCGGTTGAGCCAGTAGCGTTAAAAATTGGATGCTTTTGGTCAAGTCTTCCAGCTTTATAAGCCAATTCTAACTGTAAATGTATTAGTTTTTTATTATCTTTAGTATCTGTGATCGTTTTTTTTCGATAGCTCTGTTTAAAATCAAATTCCCAAGGATTGATGAAGTTTTCGTCGCATTGATTTAAAAAATCTTTTACCCAATTTTGATTATCCATGTTTGTTACCTCCTATGTTTAAAAAAGCTTAATTACGAGTGTTGTCAGTTAATTGTTCTAGCGGAATAGATATTGTTCTAAATAAGTTTGGGAATCAAGCAGTGTTGTGCTTTTGAATTTGAGAATCGATTTTTCGGAAAATTGATGAAAATAAAGAATCCGTTTCCTTGCCTGTTGGCTTCATGCAAGAAATTTGACTTTGAATTTTTTCTGCATAAATCATTAATCGTTAGCTTTTCCCTCCAAAGAACTTTCTTTTGATGTAAGAAGTTGCCTCAGCTATATTCCATTTTTGCGTCAATAAATAAAAGAAAGGTTCACTTAAGTCATTCATAATAGAAGGGACTGCTAACATAATTGCATCGCATACTTTAAGTGGCGCCATTTCAAAGACATCGTAATCTACGACCACGGCACTTGTGAGTTCATAATGACCATCTTCTGTGAGATAAAATTTTGGAGTAATCAGATGATGATCAGAATAAAGATTCCCTTCATGCCCATCACTGTAAATTAGCCATAATCCACCATTGATGAAATTAAGCAAATAATATATATCCAACATTCAACATTTGTTCTGGACGCTCGGCAATCCAATGTGATGCGGTCTCGTTGTAATAAATCTCGACTCTTATAGAAGAATTGTGAAAATAAAATCTACATTTTAAGCAGTTGTCAGGACACTTGTTATAACCAGAGAAAACTAAAACGAAGTCGTTTGTAAAATCTTCAGTTAAATGTATATTGCTTTTTGCTAAATACTTAATTATTTCATTTCTGGCTTCAATTTTATTCATAAACATCCTCCTTGGTATAATTCCTATTTGAAGACATGATTTTTCTGTTAACATCCTTAAAATTATTTCAAATTTGTTGTTTTTTGAGGTACTAGATAAATTTTCTCTAAATATCTATGAAAATGTTGTTATAAGTGTTAGGCAATCAAACAAGTCCGTGCTTGATTACTTTAGAGTAGTACTAAAATCTTAATCATTTTCAAGTGAGGCTCTCCAAGTAATAGTGTGGGTATCTCCGTCTCTTTGCTCAGTTGTGGTAAACTGATTGAAATTGATTGTGCCGTTATTTAAAGAATACGTAAGTGGATGTGGGTGAATATCACTATCGACATTGATAACGATTTCATCATTTGCTAGTGAATACGAAGCATTGAAATCAGTCGCCATTTGACGATAGGTACACTCAGTGTCATTAATAAAAGTTACTTCATAAAAATAATCATGAAGCAAATTTTGCGGGGCACCAGGTCGATCCATGACTGTATTTATATCCGTTCCGTCATATAATATCGGTTCAACAAGTAACTTATGACCAATCAATAAACTTTTAGCCTCATTAGCAGTATCTTGTGATGTTGTATCCGGCACACTTGAACTGCTAGAACTAACAGTGTTGGTACTGGATTTTTTAGCTACTTTTGTCTCACTGCCTTTTTTAGCATGTGTCTTCTTTTTAATTAATTTTGTCGACGAAGTTTTAGAGCTACTACTCGGCGCAGCAGAATGATTCTTGTCACAAGCTGACAATGATAACGTGCACAAGCCTATAAACAATAGGTTAACAACTTTTTCCATATTTTTTCCTCTCCATATAATAAAATTGGTTACGTAGCAGATATGTTTCTATTTTTTACTTAAAAAATGCTTAACTATTCATGGTTTAAACCTCCAATTTTAACAAGTACTAGCGACGAGCAACTATTTAAATGGTAAAGATTGATTAGGAACTTTATTTCCTCCTTTAATCATCCTAATGCTATAATATAGCAGTGGAACATTAATGTCAACTATAATTCTCAAAAAATATCAAAAAATAAAACCCCCGTTAAGGGGCTAAATAATAATTATAAGAGGTCGTTGACTTCCAGTTTGGTTAAGAGATCTTCAGTATATTTTTGTAAAATTTCTTGTGCTTCAGTCGGTAATTGCTTAGCTAAGTATTCATCCAAGGTATTATTTACTACGTTTATGATTGAAGGATCATCTGTATGTTGAATTTTGTAAATTGCTTGTCGTAAAACAAACTTAATTGCCGCACCAATAGTGACGGATCGAGCATCAATACTTTGTTTAATAATCGTCCTTAACTCATCAACTTTAGTGCTGATACTATTTGATAATTGAAATTTCGGTCTTTGTGCACTTGAGGTGATCTCGTATTTTTTTTCAATATTGATTGTTAAATTCTGTGTTTGCCGCCAATCAATTTTTTTCCAATCATCATAAGTATCTAAAATGGCCTTAGATAATATTTCACCTTTAGTAAAATTGATTCCCTCTTGCTTTTGATAATATTCTTTGAGTACTTCTAACATTTCAGCAGTTTCATAAGCAATTCTAACTTGTAATTCCATCTTTTCGTCTCCAATTCAGTTTGATCTTGCAAGAGGCAGGTACCAAAGTGTGTCAAACTCAGCTAAATTTGATCGATTAGCTTTTTACTTAGTTTGATACATATTTACTATACTATTCATACCATAATTAAGCCACGGAAAAGATAAAATTTAAAACTGATTTGAGCACGGTGAACTTGATGAATCATTGCGTAATTGGCCTTATCAAAGATTAGGTTAAATTGATTTAGTGATTGAAGGTTAAAAATTACATTTGAGGCGTTGTTGGTGACAAGTGTGCGGTGATTTTCAAAGCGTGAGTTATCCTTCAAGGTAGAGAAAAGTTAGAAATAAAATTTTATTAATGAGTTGTTTATTTTAAAAATGAAATCGAGGTAGCTTGATGCAGGCAGACTTAAATGTTCATGCACTAATTAAGACTTTTAAGAAGGGGAAGATTGTCGCCAATCGGCAATTAACTATTCAGTTTCAGGCGGGACAAATAGTTGCGTTGATTGGGCATAACGGTGCGGGTAAATCGACTTTTTTAAAACAGCTGATTGGAATCACTAAGCCGGATGCGGGTACTATCACCTATGCAGGAAATTATTTGGTACCAAACCCGACGTATGCGCGCCAAGTGATTACTATGATGCCTCAGTTCAATGCTCCTTTGACTGGAGTGACTTTGCGCCAAGCGGTTGCGGCTGCTCTGCGCGTTAGGGGGTATTCCGGGGTGTTGGTGCGGCAAAAAATGAATTATATTTTAGCGGAACTGGAAATCACCGAGTGGGCTGATGTTGCTGGAGAAAAATTATCGGGTGGGTTGCAGCGATTAACGTCTTTTGCGATGAGTGTTGTGGCACCAACGCCAATTTTGCTATTCGACGAACCGACCAATGATGTTGATCCCAAACGACGTAAGTTATTGTGGCAAATTTTGCGTAATTTAGCTGCACAAAAGCGGATCGTAATCATTGTGACCCATAATTTATTGGAAGTCGAGCAGTACGCAGATCGCTATTTATTGTTTGATCAAGGGCAAATTGTGCAAGATCACATGGTTAACTTACAACAGGCGGATTTTTCAGCTGATTTGGTATTACGAGTCGTTACTAAAAATCAATTAGAAAAAGCTGATTTCCCTTCTGCGCAAAAAGTTCTGGAGCAATTAAATGAGCGCCATTATGAAATTTATTTGACTGCGGCACAATTGTTACCTGCGATGAAATGGCTACGGGGATTGATAACGACCAGTTTAGTTGTTGATTATCAATTAACTCCTTATTCTGTGACTAATTCATATGAGGAGTGGACTGATGGAAAATAATTTAGCTAATTCGTTACCACTCAAAATTAAAAAATTTAACGGACTAATATGGTGGAGTTTAGTTCGGCAACGGGTCTTACTACCAGTTTTTACTATCGTGCAGGTCATCTTAGCGGTGGCTATCGTGTGTGGGATGGCATTACTATTGCCCAGTGTCAGTGCGAGCTCAGCGGTGTACCTGTCGTCTGGGGCAGTTACCTTAGAAGTCATTGCGGTCGGTTGTGTGTTAGCCGCTCAAATTGTCAGTACTGCTAAGCAAGAAGGAGTAGTTGCTTATCAAAGAACGTTGCCAGTTGGACGCAGTGCAATCGTTTTGGCCGACGTAATGGTTTGGTGGTTGGCTTCTTTACCGGGAATCATCGCTGCTTTTGGTGCAGCAATTTTGCGTTTTAAAATCACCATTATTTTTGTGGGTGGCAATTTTTTGATTTTGATTTTGGTTCAGTGCACGATGATCTTACTGGGATTTGCGTTAGCTTACTGTTTACCGGCTGATATGACTGCGTTACTCACGCAGCTCATTATGCTGGGCGGGTTATTGTTTTCACCGATCACTTACCCAGCCAGTCGACTGCCGGCTTGGACGGCGTGGATCTACAATTACCTGCCGTTTGTTCCTAGTAGTAATTTGTTGCGAGCAACTTTTTTTGCCAGCGGCAATTTTTCTTACGTGGACCTGGCAGTGGTAATTTTTTGGGGAGTGTTGGCTTTCATTTTATCTTTAGCGGCGTTAAACAAGAGGAGTTAATATGAGTAAATTAGCAATTAAGCACGTGGTCAAAATGTTTGACACACGCACTATTTTACGGGTCGATCAACTGACGTTTGCTCAGCCGGGAATCTACGGCTTGATCGGTCCCAACGGCGCAGGCAAGACGACGTTACTAAAGTGTCTTTGTGGGTTATTACAGGTTACTGGTGGCAGTATTGAGTTAGACGGGCAGAAATTGACCCCGCAGACCCTCCCGGCGTTCTTGTTAAATACCGGCACGGTTTTTGCTCAATCAGACAGTACTTTTGAGCAGACGATCGCTGAATTGTTGGCCGAACACTACCATTATTTTAATTTGGAGCAACCAGCCGACTGGCAGGAAGTTTTGCAGCGAGTGGAGTTGGAAGTGGAGCCGACTATCAAAGTTGGCCAGCTTTCCTTGGGGATGCGCCAGCGCTTATTACTAGCACTAGCAACGGCTCACCGGCCGAAAATTTTACTGTTAGACGAGCCGTTTAACGGTTTAGATCCCGACGGTGTCGCCGTGATCAAAAAGCTGATCACCACGTTAGCGGCGAAAACGATCACGATCGTGACCAGTCATTCGTTTACCGATTTGGCCGATATTATTACCGCCGCTGTGGTCCTGGCTCACGGGCAAACGAGCCAATTACGACCATTAACGGAGATCCAAACTGAATTTAGCGATGGCCTGTTGGGCTTTTACCATCAATTCGTGCAAACAACGGAGGCGGCAAATGACACACTTTAACTTCGAATTTCAGCGTCAACGAGGCTGGCTGTGGCCGTTATTTTTAACTAGCAGTTTGGTACAGGTTTTCTTTTTAGGATTTTTTACCGTGATCGGTTACTTTGATCACAGTGAAGACGATGGTATTTTGACTCGTTTTGCGGGAGTGTTAGGCTTAGCGACGACCGCGACGATTTGTGTGGTGACGATCATGGCTACCGTGTTTGCCTGTCGCTACTTGGTGCGTGACTACAGTGGTGGCCGCCGCGCTAATACGTTTTTGTTGCCGATCGCGCGGGCTGATTTGTTTCGTATTAAGGAAGCAGCATTCATAATGTTACTGGCTGGTACAGAATTTAGTGGTTTGTTAGTGGCAGATCTACTATTAGCAGTGGCGGCGCAAATGGTTCATTTGTTTACGACAAATTTAAGCTGGCAACTGGGCGGCAGTTTGGTGGTTGACCTAGTAGCGGTTGTTTTTACCGTGGTGTTAACTTTAGTTGCGAATCTGGCAGGGATCTACTGGGACTCGGCGCTTAAAGCAATCGTTGTCAGCGTGATTTTGGTCGTGTTAATGGCTAACGTGTTGGCGGGATTGCTCCAATTATGGTGGTTGAGCCTGATAGTTGCGTTAGTATTAGCTGGAAGCTGGTTGCCGGTCAGCAAGTTATTTGGTCAGTGGCTGGAACGCAGTGAAGTTCAGCGTCCGTAATTTTCTTATTTTTTGTAAGCAAAATAATGGAAATTATTCACAATTGCTCCTATAATTAAGTTATCAACTAATATAGGGGGAACGATTATGACTAAAAAAATTGGGATCATTGTAGGTAGTTTACGGCAGAAATCTTACAGCAAGTCTGTAGCACAAGCGATGGCTAAGATGTTTCCGGCAGATTATGAAACTGAAATGATCGAGATCGGCAACTTACCGTTTTTCAATCAGGACTTTGAAGATGGCGGTTTGAGCGAACCTGAAGTTTATGCACCATTTCGGCAGGCAGTCAAAGCCGTTGATGCCGTTTTATTTGTGACACCGGAATATAATCGCAGCGTGCCAGCTGTTTTGAAAAACGCACTCGACGTCGGCTCCCGGCCATACGGCGCTAGTGTGTGGGACGGCAAGCCCGCAGCAATTGTCAGCGTTTCGCCGAGTGGCATGGGTGCTTTTGGTGCTAACCATCATTTGCGCCAGTCGTTGGTCTTTTTAAACATGCCGACGTTACAGCAGCCTGAAGCTTATTTAGGAAATGCAGGCAACTTTTTGGATGAGCAAGGTCAGATCACTAACGAAGGTACGGAAAAATTCATCCAGTCGATCGTGGATGCATTTGTAGAGTTGATTAAGAAATATTAAATAACACGATTATTGTTTACAGAAATACTGGGACCCGAGGCAATGCACTTTGTCTCGGGTCTTTTTGTGTAGTGCTCACCTGCTAAGCACTTGACTCCGCAGCTTGCTTAATTGCGCTTCAGCTAGCAGCCGCTTACGTTTAACTACGCAAGACAACTAAGTCAAGTTCAACTTGCTTGTCTTGCTAGGTTAATCCTCAGCGGCTAACCGCTAGCTTTCACAGCTTTTGTTTTTGATATTAATATGTTATCTTAGAGAAACTGTACGACACTTGAGTTAAGTTGGAGGAAATTATGCAACAAGTGATGAGTAAAAACAAACCAGGTTTGACTACTTTCGACCTGAAAATTCTCGGCATGGTGTTAATGGTAGTCGACCATTTTCACCAGATGTTTGCGCCGATGGGAGTTCCCGGTTGGGTGGATTGGTTTGGTCGTCCTGTCGCCACGCTGTTCTTTTTTACCAGTGTGGTTGGTTTTAGCCACACGCACAGTAAGAAAGTTTACATGTTGCGTTTGTATATCAGTATGGTCATCATGAGCTTACTGATGAACTTATTGCAAAAATACGTCGGTTACGACCAAGTGCAGTTGATCAATAATATTTTCCGTGATTTGTTTATCGGGACGATCTTCATGTGTGCGGCTGACCGGTTTGCGGCGGCGCGTCAGGAACGCAAATGGACTAATATCGCATGGGGACTCGGTTTATTTCTGTTACCGTTTGTGCTGTCGTTGGTCTTTATTCCGTTTACGAGTGCACCAACTCCGGCGAGCCGGCTGATTTTGCAGCTATTACTGGCGTTTGTACCGGCAATTTTGATGGCAGAAAATAATTTCATGGTGCTGCTGATCTTTTTCTTGTATATTTTGCGCAAAAAACGGGGCTGGCAGTGTGCGGCGATCGCGGTGACCGCGTTGATTTACGGTATCATGGGGTCTGATCAGTGGTTGATGATCTTTTCGGTGATCCCGATTTGGTTTTACAATGGAAATAAGGGACCGGGGATGAAATATTTCTTCTATATTTTTTACCCGGTACACATTGCGTTACTGTACGTAATAGCGGCGTGGATCCACTAAAACAGAGCGCAGCGTGGCGTTTAGAGGCGCGCAGTAGCGAAAAGACAAGCCAAGTTGCGATTTTAAGCAACTGGGCTTGTCATGAGCTAGGGCACAGCCTCTGTCACGAGGAGCTCGACTATAAAACAGAGCGCAGCGTGGCTGGCGGAGTTAAAACCACAGGAGGTGATAGTAATGCAGGCAAACTGGATCTATTTGTTATTGGCAATGACGGTGTTGTGTTTGTGTGGCTTAGCTGTGAGTTTGCATCAAAATAAGTTTCGTTTGCTAAATGGGGTGTTGGTTAACTTTGTGCTCTTGTTTGGCGGAATCTCACTGATTGGCTTGATCCAAGCAACGAAAGTCAAATGGCTAAATGTTTTACTGTACGTGGTGTTAGCGGTAGTCGGCTTGCCGTTTGTGGTGCTATATTCACTGTTAGGAATTTTATTGCTGTGGAACGCAGCGACAGTCTGGCGTAAAGAAAGTCACAACTTAGGAAATTTACTGACACTGTTTTTAGGGCTGTTACTGCTTTTATTGCCGGTAGTTCGGCTACTAGACCGAAACTTGTTTCCGCAATTTGGTGTGACTTTGTACCAAACGTTTGTTGTCCCGTTACTATCTTACCTGGCCTTTTGGTTTCTGGCGTTTATCTCATCGTTTATCCTGACGCGTCTGTATCGCCCACATTATGATCAAGATTACCTGATCGTGTTGGGGGCGGGGCTGTTGCATGGCACGCAGGTTTCGCCACTACTAGCCAGTCGGATCGAACGGGCGTTGACTTTTGCGCGAATTCAGGCTAACAAAACTGGCAAGTACCCGCTGCTAGTTTTTTCTGGCGGGCAAGGACAAGACGAAAAGGTTCCCGAGGCAGTGGCGATGCGCGAGTATGCTTGTGCGCACGGGGCTCCGGCTGACCGAACGCTAGTGGAAGATAAGTCGACTAACACCTACGAAAATATGCTGTTTTCCAAACGTTTATTGGAAAAACAAAATGTCGCTTTAAACCACGGTTTGTTTGCGACGAGCGACTACCATACGTTTCGTGCCGCGGGATACGCGCGTTATGTGGGCTTGAAAATCGATGGACTGGGAGCGAAGACGAGTCGCTTTTTTATTCCAAACGCGTTTATTCGGGAATACGTTGCGTTACTAGCGAATCATAAAAAAGCGCATTTGTTGTTAGTATTACTATTGTTAGTATTTTCTTTTATGAGTTTTATTGCGGGAAATGGCATTCAGTTTTGAAAATGCTGTTTGCTATAAAATAATAAAAAAGCGAGACTGAGACAAAATGAGTTTGTCCTAGTCTCGTTTTTGTGTAAACTAGCAAAAATCAGTAGTCTGAGCTTGGGGTTACAACTTTTTTAATTACCTTCTGTCACCTGCTCGTTTTCTTCTTGTGGTAGGATGTAGACGTACTGTGCGACACGCTGATTGAATAAGATCTTCTTTTGTTCCTTGTAGACGGATAACATGTCTAAACTGGGGTCGTAAGTTCCGATTTTAATCTGATCGTTAACTGTTAGACCCAATGCCGTCATGTATTCGATGATTTGAGGTGATTCTAAGTAGCTACTGATAGTGCCGGTAGTTTCCTTTAGGTCTGCTAGTTTTTTGATATTTTCTAGCGGATGTAACCGAGGATGTTGGATCTCGCCGCCAAACGGACTTTTAGCCGGGTGACCGAGGTATTCTTGCAGTGCAGTCAACATGTCACCGCTATTAAACGACGAGACGTGCCAAGCTTGTTCGGGGATGTCTACTAAATTAAGATCCAAGTCCCGGACCAGCCAAGTTTCGCATAAGCGGTATTTTTGAATGATTTGAGTGGCCTGGGTTAATCCATTTTCGCTTAAAGAGATCCGACCGTATTTTTTGGCAATTACTAAATTTTCTTTTTGTAATTTTTTGACGAATTCTGAAGCTGAGGCAGGAGAAACTTTTAAATAAGCAGCGAGTTGCTTATTAGTTGTGTTACCTGTGATGTAACCACATTCAAAAATTGCTTTGAGGTAATTACTAGTGGACATTTTCATTCTATGTACCTTCTTTTTTAATTGGGGTATCCTAAAAAAATATTTTACTATAAAAAAATATGGTGTACAATAGGTTTTGCAAAAAGAAAGGTGGTTTTAATGGTGAGTAATAACGAGACGACGACTCACAAGAAACATCGTTTGATTCAATATGCCAATGGCCCTTCACTAGAAGAGATCAACGGCACGATTGAAGTTCCTAAGGGCAAGGGCTTTTGGAAGACCTTGTTCATGTATTCAGGACCGGGTGCTTTGGTGGCCGTGGGTTATATGGATCCAGGTAACTGGTCAACGTCGATCACTGGCGGGCAAGATTTCTCATATCTGTTAATTTCTGTGATCTTACTTTCGAGTTTAATTGCCATGTTGTTACAATATATGGCGGCTAAACTGGGAATCGTGGGGCAAATGGATTTGGCCCAGGCAATTCGTGCAAGAACTGGTAAGTCACTTGGTATTATTTTGTGGATCTTAACCGAATTAGCGATTATGGCGACCGATATCGCGGAAGTTATCGGTGCGGCGATCGCGTTGTATCTATTATTCAATATTCCGTTAGTTATTGCGGTATTTTTGACCGTATTTGACGTTTTGTTATTGCTTTTATTGACTAAAATTGGTTTTCGAAAGATCGAAGCCATCGTTGTTTGTTTGATTTTTGTAATCTTAGCAGTTTTTGTTTACCAAGTTGCGTTATCCGACCCAGATTGGGGTGCGATGATGAAAGGCTTTATTCCAACCAATAAAACTTTTGCCAGCACACCTAATATCGGTGGCAATACCCCGATCCAAGGGGCACTGGGAATCATTGGTGCTACCGTAATGCCGCATAACTTGTACTTGCATTCTGCAATTTCGCAGACGCGTAAGATCGATCATAATGATGAAGAAGACGTGGCCCGGACGGTCAAGTTTTCTACCTGGGATTCTAACATCCAGTTATCGTTAGCTTTCGTGATCAACTCACTATTGCTGATCATGGGTGTTGCTGTTTTCAAGACCGGTGCTGTTCAAGATCCGTCATTCTTCGGTCTGTATGATGCTTTGTCCAACACTTCGGCTTTGAGTAACGGAATTTTGATCAAAGTTGCTAAATCAGGAATTTTGTCGGTCCTCTTTGCCGTTGCTTTGTTAGCTTCTGGGCAAAATTCGACTATTACTGGTACCTTGACCGGACAAGTTATTATGGAAGGTTTCGTGCACATGAAGATGCCGCTATGGGCTCGTCGTTTGGTAACGCGTGTGATTTCCGTGATTCCGGTTTTGATTGCTGTGTTAACGACCAGTGGGGAATCACCAGTACGGCAACACGAAGCCATCAATAATTTGATGAATAATTCGCAGGTCTTCTTGGCGTTTGCCTTACCATTTTCAATGTTACCGTTGCTGATGCTGACTAACAGTAAAGTAGAAATGGGTGCACGTTTTAAAAATACTCTGTGGGTCAAAATTTTAGGCTGGATCTCGGTAATTGCTTTGACCTTCTTGAACATGAAAGGTTTGCCGGATTCGATCAAATCATTTTACGGCGAAAATATCACTGCTGCGCAGGCTGCAACTGCCGACCATCTGGCTTACGTGATCATCGTGTTGATCTTAGCACTGTTATTATGGACGATCGTTGATTTGTACCGCGGTGATAAACGGATAAGCGAGGCCAATAATGCTGCCGACACCGGTTCTGCACAATAGGAGGTAATTTAATGGGGGAAGAAAAATCAATTAAGTTTCGCCGTTTATTAGTAGGAACGGATGACTCGCATGACGCGCAACTAGCATTCGATTATGCCGTGCGTTATGCTGCAGAAAACGATTCTGAACTCTTTATTGTTTCGGTGTTGGAAGACCATGAAATTAACGTTTATCAGTCTTTAGACGATGATTATTTGGCAAAGAAAAAAGAAGAATTAGAAAGCAAATTAGCCGACTATAAGCGCACAGCCTTGGATGCTGGAGCGAAAAGAACGCAAGTAGTGCTCGCACAAGGAGATGCCGGACATGCGATCGTCAATGACGTGATCCCGGAAGTGAAGCCAGACTTGTTAGTGATCGGCTCGTATGATAAGCCGGGCTTAAAGAAGCGTTTTGGTAGTCAGGCGGCTTACATGGCAAAGAATGCACCGATCGCTGTGTTGGTAATGCGCTAGTCGCGGGGTTACTTTGTAGAAAATTGAATAGTTAGTAGCTTCAAACCTTGAGAAAAGTGTAGATTACAAATTCATTGACTCAATGAAGGAGGAAAATTTTGATGGGGGAGTATGCGAAATTAATGGATGGTTGTTGCGATATCGGACAAACGGTATTGGAAAAATCGTTTCGGCCGATCTCGGAGGTAGTTAATAGGTTAGGTATTTCGCAGGATATGTTTGCCAAACGTTTTGGTGACCTGCCAACGTTTAATCAAGTTGACTTGCAACAGCCACAGACTTGGGGAAATGCAGCATTGTGTAAGTGCGAAGGCATTGGTTATGTACGCATGGTGCAAGCAACCAAGGATAAATTCAATCAGTATCTGAACGCTAGGGTATATTAAAAATAAAAACTAAGACACGTTCAAGTCTATAGTTTGCAAAATAAAACGGTGTCCCAGACAAAAGTAAATTTTGCCTGGGGCTCCGTTTTTTCATTTGTTAAGCTACAACTAGCGGGCTGACTATGCAGCTTGTTTAATTGCGTTGCGCAAGGCAACAGGCTGTGGCTAGAACAAGTCCCAGACCGACTTATTGCCGGTCTAGGCTAGTCCTCACCTGTTAAGCGCCTTACTCGCAGCTTGTTTTAATTGCGCTCCAGCTGGCAGCCGCTTACGTTTAACTACGCTAAAAAGCAAATCCAAGTTTAAGCTTTGCTTTCTAGCTAGGTTAATCCTCAGCGACTAACCGCCAGCTTCCGCAGCTTGTTTTAATTGCGCTCCAGCTGGCAGCCGCTTACGTTTAACTACGCTAAAAAGCAAATCCAAGTTCAGGCTTTACTTTCTAGCTAGGTTAATTCTCAGCGACTAACCGCCAGCTTCCGCAGCTTGTTTAGCCTAGTTCCTTTTGGTTCGTTTCCGTGCCGAACAGCCAGACGATGATACCCGCAAATAGTGCAATGCCACCAATCGCCCAGAAGATCATGTTAGCACTGGTGACCTTGAGCATCCATGCTACTACTATCGGCATAGCAACGGTGAAGAGTTTAGCGATCCCGTTAGCAAAGCCCGATCCCCGAAAACGGAATTTGGTAGGGAAGAGTTCTGCGATGTAAACTGCGATCACCGAAGCCATCAAGATATAGAAACAAACTTCCAACAAAAAGCCGATAATCATTACGCCGGTAACGTTCGCTTGTTTAGCGTACATCATCCCGAAAATAAAGGTCAGGAAAAAGGCGGGCACGATCGTCTTTTTGCGACCGATTTTGTCGATCAAAATTGCACCGATGGCACAGCCCACAGGAGCGCCAAACATCATGAAAGCTGACATCCACAACGAACCTGAAATGTTGATCCCGCGTTTACTTAACAGCGTCGGAACCCATGAAGTGAAGGTATACTGACAAATAATCGTGGCCGATGCCGCTACGGTAGCGACGATCAAGCTTAGCCACAATGGTCGGTGAGTGGCGTTGATCTTTTTAGCTTTAGGAGCAGCACTGTGAGCGTGACTACCATTAACTTCGAGTTGTTCAATAATTTTTTCCGCCCTTTGGGGTTGGTCGTGTTGGAGCAACCAGCGCGGAGATTCTGGGATGTCGCGGCGCAAAAACCAAAGGATCGCAGCGAAGATCCCGACGCCCATGAACATTACCCGCCAGCCAAAACGTGGGATCACCGCACTGGCGATCACCATGGTGACAGGAGCGCCGCAGTTAGCGACTAGCGAGGTGTTGGCGCACCATTTTCCCCGGTTACGGATCGGCGCGAACTCGTTGACCATCGAATAGCCGGTCACGATTTCGGAGCCTAGGCCAATGCTAGACATCAGCCGACAAAAAATCAAAAATGGCATGTTGGGGGCAAATGCTCCTAAAAAGGTGAACCCTCCAAAAAGTAGCAAGTTGATTTGGTAAGCGACCCGGCGCCCTTTAAGATCACCGATAAAACCGGAGATGATCGAGCCTAAAAACAAACCCAAAAAGCCGCTGGAAAGAAAGTATGAACTCTGTTGCAAAGTTGACCACCCGCTTTTTAAGACGGTGGTGGTTACGGCGCTGGCGAGGTAAACATCTACGGCATCTAAGAACATGCCGCCCGAGACTAAGGCGAAAATTTTGTAAAATAACGGTGATTCTTTGGTACGATCGATTCTTTCTTGCAAGCTGGTAGATTGTTCCATAGATATTTACCTCCTATAAGTAAATTAGTTTAATTAAAATCGGGGATCTGGCGCTCAAAAGCTGCGATTTCTTGTTCGTGTTGCAGCGTGATCATAATGTCATCTAGTCCGTTGACCAGTTTATTTTTCCATAACGGGTCGATGTCAAACGAAAAAATGTCTTGCGCTACTCGTACTTGCTGGGCAGGCAAGTCGATCGTAATTTCTTGGTCGGCGGGTAGGGCGGCGAGGATCTCGCGTTGTTCTTGCGGTAAAACGATTGGCAAGAAGCCATTTTTAGTACTGTTCATGTAAAAAATACTGCTGTAGCCGCCAGCGATCACCGCGCGAAAGCCCCAATCTTTGAGGGCCCACACGGCGTGTTCACGCGAAGAACCGCACCCAAAATTATCACCGGCAATTAGGATCTGCGATTGACTTCTTTCCGGCTGATTTAGGATAAAATCCTGGCGGGGTTGGTGGTTCTCATCGTAACGCCAGTTATAAAAAAGATTTTTACCGTAACCCGTTTTTAAAATATTTTTCAAAAATTGTTTGGGAATGATCTGGTCCGTATCGATATTGTCGCGCATCAACGGAATGGTGGTACTTGTGATCTGCTTGATTTTTTCCATTAGTAATTCTCCTTTCGTACGTCGACGAAGTGACCGTGAATGGCTGCCGCGGCTACCATGGCAGGACTGGCTAAATGTGTGATCGAGCCGGGACCTTGGCGTCCTTCAAAGTTTCGGTTAGAAGTCGAAGCACAGTGAACACCCGCCGGCACGTGGTCGGGATTCATTCCCAAACAAGCCGAGCAGCCGGGTTCCCGCCATTCGCAACCTGCGTCTTTAAAGACCCGGTCGAGGCCGAGTTTTTCAGCTTGCTTTTTGATCGTGCGCGATCCCGGAACGACCCAAGCGGTGACTTGACTTGCGATGTGGTGTCCTTGCAACACGCGGGCGGCGATTTTTAGGTCTGATAATCTGCCGTTGGTACACGAGCCGAAAAAGGCCCAGCGGATCGGGATCTCGGTAGCGGCGGTCCCGGGTTTTAAGTTGACGTAATCGTAAGCTTTTTGTTCGTCGCTGTTATGAATTTCAGGTAGTTGCTGGTCGACCGGTACGGCCATTCCCGGGTTGGTCCCCCAAGTCACGTAAGGAACGAGGGTGCTGGCATCCAGTTCGATGACCTGATCGAAGGCTTCCGGACTGTCGGTGTAAAATTGCTGCCAGTAAGCAATTGCTTTATCCATCTGGCGGGGAGCGTATTTCCGCCCAGCAATGTAGTCGAAGGTCTTTTCGTCGGGGGCCACACTCCCCATCTTAGCGCCGCCTTCGATCACCATGTTACATAAAGTCATGCGTTCTTCCATGCTCAGCGCCGAGATCGTGTCGCCGTAAAATTCCGTGGCGTAGCCATTGCCAAAAGCAACGCCGTTTTGCGCGATCAGGGCCATGATGATGTCTTTAGCATAAACGCCGTGAGGAAGTTTGCCGCTGACGTGGATCCCCATGGTCTTAGGTTTAGATTGCCAGATAGTCTGTGTAGCTAAAACGTGCTCGACTTCGCTAGTGCCGATCCCAAATGAAATAGCACCGAAAGCGCCGTGAGTGGCGGTGTGCGAGTCGCCGCACACGATCACCATTGCAGGTTGAGTTAGGCCTAATTGAGGTCCGATAACGTGGACGATCCCCTGGTCTTCACTGCCCATATCGGCTAGTCGCACACCAAATTCTTTAGCATTTTTTTGCAGGGTTTCGATTTGCTTGCGCGAAATTTCGTCTTTGATGTTGAAAATGTCGGTCGTTGGAATATTGTGATCCAAAGTAGCGAAGGTTTTATCCGTGCGCCGAACCTGACGGTGATTTTCCCGCAGTCCCGCGAAAGCCTGTGGCGAAGTTACTTCGTGCAGTAAGTGTAAGTCGACGTATAGTAACTGAGGTTCGCCGGGTTCTCCCGTGATCACGTGTTTTTGCCAAATTTTATCAAACATTGTCTGTGCCATTATTTTGTCCTTCTTTCATTAATTGAAGCGATGATCGCAGCAGTCACTTCTTTAGTAGTTGCGTGTCCGCCTAGATCGGGAGTCATGATTTGCTTTTGGGTGACCGCATCGATCGCCTGTTCGATCTGTTGTGCCAGTTGCTCTTGGTCAAATGAATTGCGTAACATCATGGCGACCGAACTGATCATTGACAGCGGGTCGGCGATCCCTTGGCCCGCGATGTCCGGTGCTGAGCCGTGGATCGGTTCGTATAAAGCCGGGCCGGTGGTGCCGCAACTCATCGACGGGATCGTTCCCAGCGAACCGGTGATCTGAGCGGCTTCGTCACTGAGGATGTCGCCGAACATGTTTTCGGTCAAAATAACGTCAAACTGGCTCGGATCACTGATGATCTTCATTGCGGTGGCATCGACGTAACTGGTGTCGTAAGTAACTTGTGGGTATTGTTGTGCGAGTTGCCCGCAAACTTTACGCCAGAGGTTGCTGGTGGCAAGGACGTTGGCCTTGTCGACTAAGGTCACGTGTTTTTTCCTTTTTTGTGCCAGCTCAAAGGCAATTTTAGCGATGCGTTTGATTTCTGTTGTCGTGTAAGACATCGTGTCGACGGCGTCATCGGCGTTTAGCTTTCGGGGAGTGCCAAAATAAATTCCACTAGTTAGTTCGCGCACGATCACGAAATCGACGGCGTTCATCTTTTTTAACGGGGAGTACTTTTGCATCGCTGGGCTGATACTGGTGGGACGAATGTTAGCAAATAAGTTCAATTTCTGCCGCAGTTCCAGCAGGCCTTTTTCGGGACGTTTAGGTGCGTCATCCCACTTCGGTCCACCGATCGCAGCTAGTAAAATAGCATCGCTGTTTTGGGCGGCCGTTAAGGTTGCTTGGGGGAGTGGGTCGTCCGCCTGATCGATCGCTGCGCCCCCGAAAGGTTGGGGATTCAATTCGTATTCAAATTGCCCCTGACTGACGGCTTGCAAAACGGCTAACCCTGCTTGCATGATCTCCGGGCCGATGTAATCACCGGCTAGAACTGTGATCTGTTTTTTCATCAAAAAATTCCTCCTTAAACTATTAAAATTAATACAATAAAAAAAGCGTCCTGCTGATAAAACGATTAGTTTATCAGAAGGACGCTGATGCGCGGTACCACCTTTAATTCGCAGCTCGTTCACACGAACTGCCTTTGTAAGTACTACTGATGAATCAGTAAGACTTAGGCTAGGATAAGAGAAGCCACTCTCAAGTCTCTCGCAAAAGACTTCGTTTACATGTGTTTTGGATGTTAGGAAAATGCAGACTTTCATCAACCGCTGCTCGCTCAAAAATTCGCTAACGTTTACTTAGCATGTAATTAACACGTTTTGTTAAATTAAAATTAGTATACAAAAATAAAATTAAGCAGTCAATGGTTAATTTTAATTATTTTATCATTTAAGATTAAATGAAGTTTTATGCACGATTTTTTGGAATTAATTGAACTATTTTGCACGTTTTTGATTGATTTGTAAGCGCTGATTTGCTAGGATAGGAGCTGGGAGGTAGGTGAAATGCTAGCAGAAAAAAGGCGACAAGTGATTTTAGCGATGTTGAAGGAAAACGACGTGGTCAAGCTGGCCGATATTTGCAAGCAGACCCATTGTTCGACCTCATCTGCACGACGTGATTTAGTGGAATTAGAACGGCAGGGAGTCTTGCTGCGCGTTCATGGAGGTGCAAAGATCAAATACGCGCTGCAACGCGAGTTAGATATGCAGGGTAAAAGTGCGCAAAATGTGGCGGCTAAAGAAGCAATCGCTAAGTTAGCGGCCCGCCAGATCAGTGCACACGACGTGTTATTTTTAGATGCGGGAACTACGACTTTGGCACTTATTTCTAATTTGACCCCGCAACAAAATCTCACAGTTGTTACCAATGGCGTTTTGCACGCTTCACGTCTAGCCGACCGCAATATCAAAACGATTTTATTGGGTGGCATTTTAAAAAATACTACTAAGGCGATCGTGGGCGCTAAGGCAGTGCAAACTTTGCGGCAGTATCGTTTTAATAAGGTTTTTTTGGGGATCAACGGCATTCATGTCAGTTATGGGTTAACGACCCCTGATCCGCAGGAAGCGGTGCTCAAAAAAACGGCGCTAGAACAAGGCGAGCAGTCCTTTATCTTAGCCGATGCGACTAAATTTGAAACCGTCTCATTTGTTAAAGTTGCTCAGCTAGCACAGGCTACCATCCTAACGGATCATTTACCGCGCACTATCTACGAGAAGTACAGCGCGCAAACTAATATCAGGGAGGAAAGCTGTAATGATCTACACAGTCACAGTTAATCCTGCGATCGATTATATCGTGCGTTTGTCCGAGCTAACACTGGGACAAGTTAACCGCATGCAATACGACAATTTTTTACCGGGAGGAAAAGGGATCAACGTTGCCCGCATTTTACAAGAACTCGGTTATCAAAGTACTGCCTGGGGATTTTTAGGAGGATTTACCGGTGATTTTGTGGAACAAGCCCTGCAAGAAAAGGGCTTGCGCACTAATTTTACTAAAATTGCTGCCAATACCCGGATCAACGTCAAGATCAAAGCACAGGAAGAAACAGAAATCAACGGACAAGGCCCCCGGATCACAGCGGCAGAATTGGCGGCTTTTACCGCGCAGTTTGAAAAATTGACGGCGGCAGATACCGTGATTTTTGCGGGAAGTTTAGTTCCGGGAATGGGGACGGATTTTTATGCTAATTTGATTCAAATTATTCGTGCCAAGGGAGCACAATTTGTGATTGACACGACCGGCGATAGTTTACGCCAAACGCTTCCCCAACATCCTTTGGTGGTCAAACCCAATAACCATGAACTAGCAGAGTTGTTTGGCGTTCAGTTGAACAGTTTGGCTGAGATTGTGACTTACGCCAAAAAGGTATTGGCTTTAGGTGCACAGCACGTTTTAGTTTCCATGGCGGGTGACGGCGGATTGTTAGTTACCGCCGACAAAGTTTACCGTTCCCAAGCGCCTAAGGGCACGGTGATCAATTCCGTTGGTGCTGGTGATTCCATGTTGGCCGGTTTTACTGGCACATACGCACACACCAAAAATGCGTTAGAGGCATTTCGCTACGGGTTAGCGTGCGGGTCGGCGACGGCCTTTAGCGAAGACCTAGCTACTAAAGAACAGATCGATTCTTTATTGCCCCAAATTGAAATTACTGAGTTGTAAAGGAGGAATAAAAAATGGATATTCGCGAGTTATTACTCAAAGATATTATGATCATGGATCTGCAGGCAACTACTAAAGCCGAAGTGATCGATGAGATGGTTCATCATTATTACGAAAAAGGTATTATTGATGACGAACAGTTATACAAAAAAGATATTTTAGCACGTGAAGCCGAAACTTCGACCGGAATGGGTGATGGGATCGCGATTCCCCACGCCCACGATAAGGCAGTTAAAAAAGCAGCGGTGATGTTTGCCCGCAGCGTGAAGGGCGTCGATTACGATTCGCTAGACGGCCAACCTGCGCATCTCTTTTTTATGATCGCAGCTCCCGAAGGTGGGGACAACACTCACTTACAGGCACTGGCAGCATTATCGCAGGTATTATTAGACCCTAAAGTAGTTACTGATTTGAAAAAGGCCGAAACGCCGCAACAAGTGCAAGATATTTTTGCGGTGGCGGTTACCAAAAAACAAGAAGAAAATCAAAAACAAGAACAGCAAGAAAAAGAGCAGGAAAAAGCCGCCGCTGCCAGCGATAAACCGTATATCGTAGCGGTAACAGCCTGTCCTAACGGGATCGCTCATACTTACATGGCCGAAGATAATTTGAAATCGACGGCGGCTAAGTTGGGGATCAATATCAAAGTCGAAACTAACGGCTCAGAAGGCACGAAACACCGGCTGACGGCTGACGAAATTGACCGGGCTGCAGGTGTCGTGATCGCGGCCGATAAAAAAGTTGAAATGGGACGTTTTGACGGTAAGCCGTTGGTTAACAAGGCCGTGATCGCCGCCATCAAAGAACCGGAAAACTTATTGCAGGCTATTTTAAAGGGAGAAGCGCAGACTTACCATGCAACTGGTGATGAAGCCGGTGCTAGTGCGAGTTCGTCTTCAGGCGGTTCGGTTTGGAGTAATATTTACCGCCAGTTAATGAACGGGATCTCACACATGTTACCGTTTGTCATTGGCGGCGGGATCTTAATGGCGATTTCGTTTATCGTAGAAAATTATGCCGGCGGTCCTAAGTCACTAGCATTTATCTTTTTAAATAATGCGGGCAACATGGCGTTTGCGTTTATGGTGCCGATCTTGGCTGCTTATATTGCAGAGGCGATCGCCGATCAACCGGCGCTGATGCCCGGGTTTGTCGGTGGCTTTATGGCGACGGTCTATACCGGTTCTTACGGTGGCACGTATACGGCGAACGTGATGATGAACGCTAAGTCACCGGCTGGTTTTTTGGGTGGTTTAGCCGCTGGTTTTATCGCCGGTTATTTGATGCTCGGACTGAAAAAATTATGTGCTAACTTGCCAAAATCTGTTAGTGGGATGAAGTCAATGCTGATCTTCCCAATTTTAGGTTTGCTATTCATGGCACTGATCATGTTCTTTATCGTCAACCCGATCTTCTCGGTGATCAACGTCTGGATCACCCGTTTCTTAAACACGATGGGTACCGGCAACGCCGTGTTACTTTGCTTAGTGTTAGCTGGCATGATGTCGATCGATATGGGTGGCCCGTTCAACAAAGCCGCTTATGTCTTTGCGGCCGGTGCGTTTGCTAACGATCCAAAATCGGCACAAGCAGCGATGTTGATGGCTGCCGTGATGGTTGGTGGTATGGTACCACCATTTGCAACGGCGATCGCTACTGCTTTCTTTAAGAATAAGTTTACCCAAGCAGAACGCCAAGCCGGAGTAACGAACTGGATTTTAGGCTTCTCCTTTATTACCGAAGGCGCGATCCCGTTTGCTACGGCTGATCCAGGACACGTGATCCCTTCTTGCGTGCTGGGGTCTGCGGTAGCCGGCGCAATCGTTGGTTGGTTGAAGATCGGCGTTCCTGCTCCTCATGGCGGCTTTTGGGTTTCACCGTTGGCTACTAACATTTGGGGTTATTTCTTGGCAGTGATCGTCGGTGCGATCGTTGCTGGTTTAGTGTTAGGTTTGTGGAAAAAAGCCAAAGCGCCTGAAGAAGTTTAAGCAAAGTAAAAAGGCAGTTGTGATAAAAGTGTTTGGTAGTTGAACACTGGTTTAGTTTCAAACTATTATTATTATGTAATTTAAGAGTACCTGAGGCAAACGACGTTTTGTTTCAGGTCTTTTTTATGCTTAAAAATCCGCTTACATCAGCCGATAGTATGTATGAAAGGAAGTTGACTAAAATGCTCAATGGAATTTCAAATTACAACAGTATGCCACCGGCAACGCCGAATGCTAAAATTAGTAGTGAAAAGTGGCTGTTAGGTGCCTATGAATATAGCAAGTATGGCGATTTTAAAAGGGTAATAAGCTACTGGACGAATCTGAAGCAAATGTTGTAGCGACTAGGTAATAGCGAAATAAAAGACGAAGTAAAACCGACTCAGGTGGTAGTTAAAAATTATTCGGTATTATTTAGTGGGAGTCGGGGCAAAACGGCTTTCTTCTTTTTTATTGCGGGTAGATATGGTAAATTGAATTAATGGAGGTGGGTTAATGCTGACAATTGCACTAATTGGTTCTAATATTTTTGCACCGGGGGGCACGACGCGCAGTAATTTAAATTTAATGGAAGAATTTGGTGCGCGTCACAGCGTTATTACATACTATAATTACCGTGAATTTAGTGTTACCGACTTACATAAATTACGCCAAGAACACAGTGCGGCGCGAGAAGTCAAGTTCGAGCAGTTTGAACGCTTGTTTGCGCCTGAACTTCCCCAGTACGACTACATTTTGATCACCAGGGAAAGTTTATTGCCGGTCGCTTCTTTATTGCGGCAAAAATGTCCGCATAGTTGTTTGATCGGTGAGATCCACACACCGCTGAGCTTATTGCCGTCACGTTTACCGGGCTTAGAGTACCTATCATGTGTCCGGGTAGCGACGCCTTCGATCAAGCTGGCGTTTGCTAAAAAATACAACTTTCATCGCATTTACGTCCAAACTGTTAGCATGGCACACTTACATTTTAGTACACCACAGACTGGTGCTACGAGCAATTTACTGTTACACGCGCGCTTTGTCGATGAGCAAAAAGACATTAGCTATGCCATTCAGCTGCTGGATGAACTAGTCAACCAGCAAGAACAGCAGCAATTTGTCCTCTATTTAAACGGTACCGGTCCCGACGAATACCAGTACCGCCGCCAGATCAAACAATTAGGACTGCAAGAAAACGTGCTGGTCAACCAAGAAGTTCCCGCGGATTATCTGGGATTATCATCGGCTAAGGTCGAAACTCTCGGCTATTCGATCGTTGAAGCAATAGCGGACGGGCATTATGTGGCGGTTTACCAAGGAGACGATCAAGTCGTTTATGAAAATCTTCACCTGTTGCCAGCAATCAGTTGGTTACAAAAAGACCTCCAGCAAGACGCGCAGTTGTTACTGACATTAGCGCAAAAAATACCGGAGGAAGATGACTTTAAGCGTTCTAGTCATATTTTACGGGAGATGGTCGGCGATTACGTCGCGAAGATGCAAGAGTATACGGCGCCGTTCCAGACTTTTAACCCTCAAGTGCCGCCGTTATCAGAGGAAACGGTGCAAAATTTGCTGGTCAAACGAAATGGTAAGAGTCATGTTAATGTGGCAGCTAAGATCTACCATTGGTTGCAAACGATCCCGGTGCTGGCTCATGTGTTATCGTTACTGTTACACAGGTAAAAAGAGCCACGACTATTATTTAGTCCGCGACTCTCTTTTGGCTTCCAGCGTGTTTTTAAAAATCAGCCATTTGCTGATCAGATAATTGATGATTCCAACGACGGTATTATCAAAAAGTTTGACCCAAAACGACGGGTAATGCAAAATTTTGATTCCCAGCCAAATGATCAAAGTATCCAGCAATAATGCTAACAAACGCGCACCAAAAAAAGCGACCAGTTCCCGTAAAAATTCGCTTAGGTCGATAAAAGGCGTTTTGAAAACAAAGAGTTTGTTGGAAAAATAGGTGGTTAGGACGGCTAAAAACCAGGCTAAGATATTGCTGATCTGGTAATGCCAGCCTACCAGTAAACACAATTCGAAGGTACCGATGTTCACGACTGTAGTGACCCCGCCCCAAAAAAGGTAAACTAAAAAAGTGCGGTGGTCGCGCCATAATCTTTTAAGCATGGGCCACCTACTTTTGCGTATGAAGCCCTAAGTCTTGCTTGATCTGACTGGTACTGACTTCGGGGGTTCGGGGTAAGTAAACGACTTTGACACCTTGTTCTTGCAGAAAATCGAATTTGCCGCGCCAATCCGCGCCGATCACGAAAGTATCGATCTGATATTTTTGAACGTCGGCTTTTTTTTGTGCCCAATTTTTTTCGGGGATCACGAGGTCGACGTAGCGAATAGCTTCGAGTAACTGTTTACGTTGTTCGTAATTGAAGTAGGGCCGGTGGTGCTTTTTTTCGAAATTAAATTCGTCTGTTGACAAGGCGACGATCAGATAATCGCCGTATGCTTTGGCACGTTTTAACAAATTGATATGACCGTAATGCAGTAGGTCAAAGGTGCCGTAGGTAATTACACGTTTGATGAAACTCACTCCTTAATTACTTATTCGTATATCATACCACTATTAGGAAATTTATTCTTTGCTCGTTAATTACTGCTTTTTTACGCTAAAAATGGTAAATTGTTTACAGTAGTTTAAAGATAGGAGGAAACTAAATGCGCATTAACGTAATTCAGCACACGCCAAGCGAAGGCCCAGGTGCTATTGCTTCTTGGGTCAAGGCTCGGGGTTATGAGATGAATGTGTATCACCCGTACTTTTTTGCTGGTAAATTACCGGAGTTAAAAGACAGTGACATGCTAGTCTTTTTGGGTGGGCCGATGAACCCGCACGACGATTATGCATGGCTCAAAGACGAAAGAAAATTGATTGCAGCCGCTTTGCAGGCGCGGGTCCCTCTTTTTGGTGCGTGTTTGGGCGCCCAGCAGATCGCACTGACTATGGGAGCTAAAGTCCACGCTGCTCCCGTCAAAGAAGTTGGCTATGCTCCCGTTGAGTTACGCAGTCAGCTGATCTCCGGTTTGCCCGACCAGTTAACGCCGTTGCACTGGCACCAAGACATGTTTGAACTTCCGGCGGCAGCTGAATTACTGTTTGCGGGTGAACTACTGGAAAATCAAGGCTTCGTTGTTAAAGACCAGGCGATCGGCTTGCAATTTCACTTAGAACCACTGGCACAAAATGTACGGACAATGCTAGTTAACGACGGCGACTATTTAGTCGGTTCCCAGTTACACCAAACGAGCGCCCAGATTTTGGCACACGAGATCCCGGCGCTTAACCAACAGGCCTTGTTCACGTTACTCGATTATTTGGTAGCGGCTGGAAATAAGCACGCTTCAGCTGACAAATAGGAGGCGAGCCGGTGTTAACTTTAACTAACATTAAAAAACATTATCACGTGGGTGACACGGTCACCAAGGCGTTGGACGGCGTTTCGGTCGCATTTCGTAAGCAAGAATTCGTCTCGATCTTAGGTCCCAGCGGTTCGGGAAAAACGACGCTGTTAAACGTGATCGGTGGGTTAGATCGTTATGATAGCGGTGATTTGGTGCTAAACGGCCAGTCGACTAAAACTTTTAGCGATAGTGACTGGGATGCTTACCGCAATAACTCGATCGGGTTTATTTTTCAGGATTATAATATTATCAGTCATTTAAGTATCGTTGATAACGTTTCGTTAGGGATGACTTTAAGCGGCGTTTCCAATGCCGTCAAAGCGCAAAAAGCGCGGGCGGCTTTACAGCGCGTGGGGTTAGGTGAGCATCTCGATAAAAAGCCGACTCAGCTTTCAGGCGGGCAGTTGCAGCGCGTGGCGATTGCGCGGGCACTAGCTAACGATCCGCAGATCTTACTAGCCGACGAGCCGACCGGAGCGTTAGACACGCAAACTAGTCACGAGATCATGGACCTGATCCAAGATCTGGCTCAAGAACGACTGGTGATCATGGTGACACACAATCCCGAACTCGCGCGTGAGTATTCGGACAGGATCATTGATTTTAGCGACGGGCAGATCAACAGCGATTCCCATCCTTACGAAAACGGGCAGACGGAAGAAAAATTCGCACTCAACCACACTAAGATGAGTTTTGCGACAGCACTAAAATTGTCGTTTACCAACATCAGGACTAAAAAGGCGCGCACGTTTTTGACGATGTTCGCTTCTAGTATCGGGATCATCGGGATCGGGGTCGTTTTGGCACTATCAAACGGCTTTCAAAAGCAGATCGATCGCACGCAAGCCGACACGTTGGCGCAATTTCCGGTGACGATCACGCAAGTTGGTTTGGACCAACAAGCTGCTGTGACGTCGACGCAAAAAGTAGCGACTAACAAACACACGGTTGTGGCTAAAAAAAGTATGTTAGATGCCGCGCAGCATATTAATCACATCGATGCTAAGTACGTTAATTACGTCCAGAAAATTAAGCCTAGTGCGGCTAAAGACTTGGCGTTCAACTACTACACCGCTAATTTTAATTTAGTGCGGCAAGTCAACGGCAAGTACCAGCCGGTGACTTTTTCCAGTAAGGATGCGACCCAACAAAGTGCAGCGAGTCCTACTGGCAGCGATTCTTTTCCCGTCGACCGGATCTTTCCGACCGACCGGCAGCACAAGATGAGTTTTTTACAGCGTAACTACCAAGTTTTAGCCGGTAAGTTACCGGTCAAAGTGACTGACGTGGTCTTAGTCACCGATAAGGATAACAATATCAATTTAACGGCGCTCAAAAATCTTGGTTATCAGGTCAAAGACGGCCAGCACCTTAAGCTGAAGGATTTAGTGGGAACGCAGTTTAAGTTGATCGCTAACGATGATTACTACCAGCAGTTAGGGCCACAGACGTTTGTGCCGGGAACTGATTACGACCAAATGGCGGAGTCCCCGCGCACCAAAACATTGACGGTCACCGCGGTCGTGCGGACTAAAGCGCAGGATTCAGATGGCTTATTACCGGCTGGTATCGCGTTAAACGACCGCTTGACTAAGCGGGCAGTGGAACAAAACCAGCATTCTCAAATCGTCAGCGCGCAAAAAAATAGTACGCAAAATGTGCTGACTAAAACGCCGCTGCAGCCCGGGACTAAAGAGCAAGTCTTAGCTTATTTGGGTGCTGCACAAGTGCCCAATATGATTCAGATCTATCCGCACAGTTTCGCACAAAAAGACCGGGTAACCGATTACTTGGACCGTTATAATCACAAACATAAAGCGGGAAATAAGATCATCTATAACGATTTGGCGGGCAACATTAGTTCGCTGACGGGGGGCTTGATGGACGCGATCACCTACGTTTTGATCGGTTTTGCGGCCATTTCGTTAGTGACGTCGATGATCATGATCGCGATCATTACCTACACTTCGGTGCTGGAACGGACCAAAGAGATCGGGGTGCTCAAGGCTTTAGGTGCGCGTAAAAAAGACATCATTAGGGTGTTTGACGCGGAGACTACGATCTTAGGTTTAGGTTCAGGAATTTTGGGCGTAGTGATCGCATGGCTGTTAACTTTTCCGGCCAACGTATTGTTAGAAAAGATGACCGACTTGAGCCACGTTGCCCAGTTAAATCCGGGACACGCGCTGTTGTTAGTTATTATTAGTACGATATTGACGGTTTTAGGTGGCCACATTCCAGCGCGGATGGCGGCTAAAAAGGACGCGGCGATCGCCTTACGTTCGCAATAAAATTAAGTAGATTAAAAAGTAAAGGAATTAATTAAAGATGGCAAAATTAAAACACAACGTTAGTACGGTGGGGCTAATTTCGATTGGCTCCGGCGGGGTGATCGGCAGTAGCTGGATCTATACTAACAGTCAGTTTTTTCACCAGTACGGTGCGGGCGGGGAGATATTCGGCCTGTTGGCAGCGGCGGTTTTGGCGATTTTTGTTTCACTGTCGTTTGCGGAATTATCAACGATTTATCCGGAATCAGGAGGAGAAGTTGTTTATGGTTACGAAGCATTTGGTAATAAGGGGGCGCTATTTGCCGGTTGGGCATTATTTGGTGCTTATCTAAGTGCCTTGGGCTTTTTTGTGACGGCTTCTAGTTTGTTATTAGCTCGCGTTTTCCCCCAGATAGCGACGGGACCGTATTATACTTTTGCGGGCGTGCGGGTCCATTATTTGGAACTAGCGATCGGCGTGGGGATCATGGTGGTAGTTTTTGCGCTAAACTATTTAGGAGCAAAACTGACCAGTAACGTGCAGACTATTTTATTTTCGTTACTCGTGATTTTAGGATTGATTTTAGCAGTCGTTGGTTTTTCGCATGGCAGCGTTCATAATTTTTGGCCGTCTTTTTATCCCAATCAAAGTGGCTGGCCACAGATTTTTCGCTTTATTTTACCAGCGATGACCTTTTTGACCGGCTGGGAGTCGATCGGTATCCTAGCTGGGGAAGCTAAGACACCGCCCCGCAAGATCGGTTGGATCGTGGTGTTAGCGATCGCGATTGCTGCTACCTATTACATTGGCGTGTTGCTTTCTTCTGCTTGGATTTACCCGTGGCACAAAACGGCGCAGATGCAGATGGGAACGATCGACGCGTTCAAGGCAGCGGGCTATCCTCTATTAGGAAACCTGGCCTTCACGATCTCTTTTGTCGGCTTAGGGACCGGTTCTTTAGCGCTGTTTTCGGCGGCACCGCGCTTAGTTTTTTCGTTGGCGGAAAAGGATATTTTGCCCCGTTACTTTGCTAAGATTCATCCAAGATTCAAAACGCCATACCGAGCAATTTGTTTGACGTTGGTACTAGTATTAAGCATTGGTTGGCTCGGTAAGGGCGGGTTAACGTATTTTTTGGATACCGGTGGTTTATTGACCTCACTTGCGTGGAGTTTCAATGCCTTTAACCTTGTACGTATTCGGCATAAACATCCGGAATTACGGGGTGGTTTTCGTAATCGGAGTTTGTTTTTACCGTTAGTTGGAGGCATCTTCGCGTTAGGAGTAGCATTAATTACGGTCATTCCGGGTACGGCGGTTTCACTAGTGTGGCCGTATGAATACGTCATTTTAGGTGCGTGGATCGTGATCGGCTTTGCTAGTTATTTCATCGGCAAAAAAGTAGCACGAACAAACGAGCTGTGAGCCAAACCGGTTAGCGGTCGTGGACTAAGTGGCACCAACATACAAATCATGTGCTTGGATTTGTCTGTTGGTCTCCTTAGGACCGAGACCGTTGGTTGGGCGAACGCGATTAAGTTTATTATTGACGGGAATACTAAAACGGAGAAGTTGAGGCAAAAGACTATTTTGTCTTAACTTCTCCGTTTTTTATTTTGTAATACTTCTGTGTTTTATTAATGGTAGCTAATTCCCTTTTTCAGTCTTTTAATAAAATTGTTATCGTCTGTCTGTAACATTAGTCCACCGTAAATTTTGCTGATGTACCAACTCAACGCACCCAGCGTCACGACCAAGATGAGCAACGAACAGGCGATCTGCCAGCCCGTCGTTGTTTGATAAATGATGCGTAGCGGCATAAAGAAACTGGAGAAAAACGGGATAAACGAGCAGATTTTTACCAGTAGTGCCTCTGAGTTTGAAATGAACGGAAAGGTGAGGAAAAATACGAGTACCAATAAATACATCACCGGGCTAGCAGCTTTGGCAGAATCCTGTGCTTGTGCTACGAGCGCCCCGCAAAATGCTGCGAGGATCGTGTAGCCGACTACGCCTAGCAATAAGAAAAGCAAGTTGATGTTACTTAAATTATGAATGATTGGCAAAAGTAAGTTATGATGCTGGAGCAAAAATGAATGACCAGCAGCAATGTGGTCGGTGATCTGCCAGATTGCCACGCCTCCGACTAAATAAATCAATATTTGGGTGCAGATCACAGCTATTACACCGATGATCTTACCGCAAAAATAAGTACTGGCAGAGGTACTAGAAAAAATGATCTCCATGATTTTAGTTCCCTTGTCGGTAGCAATTTCTTGGGCGGTGACTGCGGAGTAGGTCGCGATGATCATGTAAGCAACAAAAACTAGGATGAAAAACGACAGGATGCGTGCCATTTGGATCGTGGCGGCTGTGGAATCAGTAATTTTTTGGGTCAGCACGGGTTGGGTCTGTAATACTTTTTGCTGGTTAACGCTCAGCCGCGCGTTTTGTTGGTTTAATGCTTGTTGGTAGCCGGCCAAAAAAGTCGTAGTTTTAGCTTGGATTCCTTCTTCCATGGTTTCTTTTCCGTGGTAAGTGGCATGCAAATGTTTCCCAGTTACCCGTAAGTCTAAGTAGCCCGAGATCTTTTCTTGGTGTAACGCACGTTTGACACTGGCGCTGGTCTTGAAGTGCGGATTAACGCTGCCAGCATTTTGCTTAAGGTAAGCCTGGCGTAACTGGTTAGGTTCGGCGATGACGGCGATTCGGTCGCTGTTACTGGCATTTTTGCCACTGAAATAGCCCACACCCGCGGAAATGGCCAAAACGATGAAAGGCGAGAGCACCAGTACTAAAAACGACCAGTTCTTGACCTGGCGCAGATAGGTTTGGCAACAGATCGTCCAGAATTTATTCATCGGTTTCACCTGCTTTCATTTTAAAAATAGCGCTCAGGGTAGGTGGTTGTTGGCTAAACTCTTGGATGTAATTACCGTTAGTCAAGACGTTAAAAACCTTGGGACCGTCTTGCGGGCAAGTGAGGTGTAGTAAGTAGCGATTTTGTGGGTGTAACTGTTTAACTTCACTGACTTCGGGTAGACGCTCCAGTTCTTCTTTACTCCAAGTGGTAGTCACGAATAATTCGGTATTACCAAATTGCGCACGTACCTGATCGACCGGACCGTTTAAGACCACCTGGCCGTTTTTGAGCATTACCAGTTGGTCGCAGAGTTCCTGCACGTTTTCCATGTTGTGACTAGAAAAAATAATGGTGGTGCCGTTGTCTTTGAGTTGTAAGATCGCTTTTTTCAATAAGTCGGCGTTGACCGGATCGAGTCCGCTGAACGGCTCGTCTAAAATTAATAACTGTGGCTGTGTAATTAAGGTACAGATCAGTTGTACTTTTTGCTGATTACCCTTGGAAAGATCTTTGATTTTAGTGCGCGGTGTGCCTGTAACCGCAAATTTAGTCAGCCACTGGGGAATTTGGGGTTTGATTGCCGTACTTTTTTGATTTTTCAACCGAGCTAAGTATAAAATGTGCTGTTCGATCGTTAAGTAAGGTAGTAAGCTGCGTTCTTCCGGTAAGTAGCCGAGCTGGTCTAAGCGTTTGGGTGTGAGCGGCTGGTCGTCCCACAAAATAGTACCATCGTAATCCAAAAAGCGAAGAATACTGTGAAAGGTAGTTGTTTTGCCAGCACCATTTTGTCCGATCAGACCGGTGATCTGGCCGCTAGGAGCGCAAAATGAAACGTCATTCAATGCGTGAACTGTGCCAAAATTTTTAGCAAGGTGTTCGATTACTAGCATGGTTGGTCCCCCCTTACTTTCATTATATTAAATATGCTAATTTTGCACAAAATTGAAGTGTTCCATAATAGTTAGACATCGAAACTAACTATTATGGAACACTTCAAACTATTTTGCTTCAACCACTTTTTGGGTATCCACAAATGTTAGCCTTAATCACGTTGCTCAACCAACAAATAAATCCAAGTACAGGATTTATCTGTTGGTAACACTTAGTCTACGACTACTGACCATTTTTGTCCTAACTTTTATCCTTTTTGTAGGAGTTATACCCGCGAATGAACTCAGAGATTTCAATTGCTTTGTTCTTAAATAGCCGATTCAAGATGTCGATCACGAATTCCGGATAAACGGCAAAGCTTCCTTTTTCGCGGTAATCAGCTTGAGCTTGTTTAACTCCCAGCTCAAAATCTGTTAATCCAGAGTGGTGTCTTCTTTGTTCTTGCCAGCACGTGTAAACCTTTTTAGCATTATCGTAGTTACCAGCCTCATAATTTTGTTTTACGTAATCATGCAGTTCACTAAACATTTGTTTTTTTCTCCTTAATTTATGTCAAAATTGCTACTAAGCACTTTTTATGCGGGCGACTTAGTAACCCACGTCACGATCAACAATTTAGTAATTCAATCATTGCCGTCGTTCAAAACACATCCCGTAACCTAACGAACCTAAACGCGAAGCCAACGGTGCCCTAGAAATTTTGGGCATCGTGTCCGCTGATAAACGCGCTTTCTAGTTATATTTCCATAAGTGACAGTTTGTACTTTAGCGACTTTCCAAAATCAAACCAATTTTACTAGTTAATATTTGATTTTTACACATAATGTATTTCCAGTTCTCCCATACTACAATGTCCAGTCAAAATCATTGTAGTATTTGCATTACGTGGCTCACCGTAAATTTCCATATCAGCTAAGTTAATTTTCAAATGTTCATTATCGACCTTCCAAGATAGTGGTATATAAAGATTAACTTCACTAGCAGACATATTCAAGTCAATTGTAATAGTATTGCCAGCTGGTTTGGCTTCATCAAGGTATACATCAGCTTCGCCTAAAGATGAATTGATCGTTATACTCTGCAAGTTTTGTGAACGTACGTACCGTGAAACTGATGACAGGTGTTGATCAATAAAAATATTAGCTTCATCTGATGATTCGGATTGGTTAATAATGACATGACCATCGTGGAAATCATGACCATTATTAATGTTTGAATTAGTACCTGACTTAATATTAGATTTAATGTCAGAGCAATCAGGACCGTTTTTATGATTATTGCTGTAAACTTTTGGTCTCCAATTTTTCCTAAAAATCAGTTTCAAACCGAGCCAAAGCAACGTTGCTGCAAGCAAAAGCGTCCATGGAACCAATTTAGTGATGTGAAGCGGTCTAGCATAAATAATCAATAGAAATGCAATTGAATAAACACTAGTACACAAGCTTTTATTAACTATTCCTTCAATCAAAGAGGCACCAAAAATAATTGTCCAACAGATCGTGCCAAATCCTAAATGAAACGTAAATAAATGCAATTGGTCAAGCACTAAAAAGACGGCGGCAGAAACTAATGCGATACCCCAAAGTATTTCTTTAATCTTATACTTTTTCATTATGATGACCTTCTCTCAGTTAATCTATCGTTCAAATTATGATAGTAATGCCGCGAAACATAGACAGTTTTGTAAGAATCGCGAAAATTGATCTTGCAATTAGAAATTGACCGCGTCAACGCAT
The DNA here is from genome assembly GCF_058503265.1 of Ligilactobacillus sp. ESL1201. Classification (NCBI taxonomy): domain Bacteria; kingdom Bacillati; phylum Bacillota; class Bacilli; order Lactobacillales; family Lactobacillaceae; genus Ligilactobacillus; species Ligilactobacillus sp. ESL1201. Next base: position 352,782 of record NZ_CP196362.1, read on the forward strand.
AAACTTGATTCAAATTCAAAATCGTTGATTTCGACACCCGCATAAATTGGCTATTCAATAATTTTTCCAATTCATAAAGCTTATAGTTAACGGTAAATGCATCCCGCGCTGTATGAGCAATAACCTGCTTTTCTTCAGTTTCAAAAAATAAAATTTCATTTAAGCTTAAGTAATAAGATACATTATCTTTCTTGCCTTCAACTTGATCAGAGTGTTCATTGATGCTTTGCAGTTGCCGATAAATTTGTTCGATCTCTGGTGTTACAGCCTGCGTCTGAATCGTTACGGCCGGTTCCTCACTCATATCTGGATCCACTTCTATTTTTATTTTCACGCTTCTCACCTGCCCTTCATTAATTTATTTTTTAATTAAACGCTTATTTTTGCTTAAAATCTAGTCATTTTGACTAAGTGGTCGATTTTGGGGTACTAAGTGGTCAATTTTAAAGACGTAAAAAGGAGTTGGAACAAAAAGAGGATGTCTGAGACAAAATTTTTTTGTCTCAAGCACCCTCTTTTTTACTTTCTAGTTAGTCTGATCGCGTTCGTCAAGCCAGCATTCTAGGCTTTAAGGACACTGAACAACAAATTATCATTCGGTACTACTTAGTCCACGCTTGCTAGGCGAATTTTTCCGGAATTTAAGTCAGTCTCCGTCTGTTAGTTGCGTTGTTTTACAACTAAGATAATAGCAAGTTCCTGCTATGATCATCGCTAGTGGCGTTGCGCCACACGTTGCGTTGACTAAGGTGACATGTTTTAGTAACAAATAAGAAATAACTGCTATGCCCCACGAGCAGATGGCTTTCCAGTTGACACCGCCATGATACCAGTATTTGGCATTAGTAAAACTTTCTAACCGGTAGTTTTGGTGTTGGATGAGGTAAAAATCGACTAGAAAAATAGCTATTTCCGGACCTAAAAACATCCCGATCCCATCTAAAAAGACGGTGAACACGTCTAAGAAAGTGGAATATAACAACGGAATGAAGGTGACGAAAACAGCTATCACTGTAACTAAAATTAAACTGACACGTAACGAAAATTTGCGGGTGATATTGGTTAAAGCGGAGCCAGCGGACATCAAGTTGACGGCGTTGGCGGTGGTACTGGTAATCACGATCACTAACATCGCCAGGACACCCAAGCCTAATTTGCTGGCGATCGTTGAAGGATCAGAATTGTTGGCATCGAAATGATTTAACGTGATGGCTGTGGCGATCGTCGAGACGATCCCAATCATGGCAAACCATAATAAGCCTAGTGTTGCTCCTAAAAACGGTGCGCTAGTCGCACTGCTTTTTTTCTTAGTGAAACGGGTAAAATCACTGCCCGCGGTGACCCAAGCGAGGTTGAAAGCGGCTAGCGTGTCGATGGCCTGGCCGCTGTTCATTTTAGCCGCGGCTGGGGGACGCCAAGCAATGATCTGTGCTAGTGAAACGTGCTGGAAAACGATCGCCGACTCCCAGATCACTAACGCAAAAACTAGGATAATCCCGCAACGTTCGATCAGTTGTACCGAACGTTCACCGACTGAAGTGCTGAGCAAATGTAAGACGCTCATTACTAAAATGCCACAGATCAAACCTTTGGTCCCACCGGGTTTACCATAGACCGGCCAACCTAACAGATCATGTAAGATGTAGCTGATCGAGGTGGCGGCAATAAAGGTGTTGACGGCGGCCCAGCCGATAAACTGCACGAGATTGATGACCGAGGGTAAAAAGCTCCCTCGCACCCCGAAAGAAGCACGTGTCAACGACATGGCGGGCAACCCTGTTTTATACCCCATGTAACCTGCCAGGCTGAGTAACAAGTAAGAAGCGACTCCGACGAGCACTAATGTAGTTGAAGCCGTTGCGAAACCGCAAGCGGCAATGACTCCGCCGACGTACCACGTGCCGTTATTGGCGTTGGCGCCGACCCAAGTTGCAAACATGTCCCAGTACGTCTGATGACGCTGTTCCATAGAGATCGCCTGAATTTCAGGCGACTGTTTGTCTCTCATCATGATCCCTCCTAAGTAAAATCAAATTTGCCACATTGAAGGGTATTTTACACGAATTCCTAACAAATGCAAAGTAAAAATAGCTAGAAATAAAATTACAGTCAAAAACCCTATTGTTTCTAGTCGTTATGAGTTTCATAATGAGATTTAAAAGCGATGGAGGGAAGCATAGGAATGGTCAAAGTATTAGGATTATTAAGTGCCCATGATCCGCACGGTCTGACGGCCCAAATGTTGATAGAGGTGCTCAGCCAAGTAGCAGCCCCTAACGAGACCGAAATTGTCAACTTAGCGGACTACCAGTTTAAACCGGATACTAAAACGGCCAGTGATCCAGTTTTGGATGAATTAGAAGATAAACTACTGGCAAGTGACGTCTGGGTGTTAGCGACGCCGACTTATTGGGGAACGATGGCGGGCAAAATGAAAGATTTTTGGGATTGCATGCGCCATCGTTTGGTGCGCTTCGATGCCACGGGACAAACGCACCCCGCACGTTTTAAAAATAAGCACTATCTCAGTATCACCAGTTGTTACATGGGCACGTTTGAAAATTTGGTAACGGGCATTACCGACCAAACTTTGCGTACGATTGACCGGGTGATGACGGCCGCCGGCGTGATCAAGGTCGGCGAGCTGGTTTTAACGAACACGCAACACCTGACCGCATTACCGCACGCTAAAAAAGTCGAGTGTCACAAGTTAGGGCAGCGGTTAAATTCATTACAGAAAAGAGACGACAGTACGGTGAAAAGATATTTTGAATTGTTTGTGATGGTGGCGGTGATGGCCTTAGCCACGATGGAAATTCAAGTGGCAGTTGGCTTGATCCCAACAGCTCATTTTTGGGTGAGTTACGCAACTTTTGTGGTGATCTTCTTTATTTTATTAGGCTGTATCTTACATTTCATGACGTTTGTTAAGCATCGGAGAAAATAAAAAATTGCGTAGGCACAAAAAGAAACGCGGCAGTTGTTTTGCCCGCGTTTCTTTTTACGTAACTGTTTTAAGTGTTTTTGTAGCTTAGCTAACGTATTTCTCGCGAAATTTTTGCGGATAGTCCGCCGGTAGTTTTAATCCTGCTTGCAAGTAATTATCAAAGGTGCCAAACTCCTTGGTGATCGTCGCAAATGCGTGTTTTAGGTAGTCGGGGTTGACCGTCAGCGCCACTTTGATCGCTGCGACTTGGTCGGCGGGCACGTCTTTTAACCCCGCGATGATCTGGTCATTAGCTTCTTTACGCAGTTCGTTGGTTAATAAGTAGTCGTCCATGATGGCTTGGTCGCTGGCACCGGCGATCTTGAGAATCAGTGCGGCACCAAATCCGGTGCGGTCCTTACCAGCAAAACAGTGAAACAAAATCGGCGTCGGTTCATCGGTGATTAAGTCGCTTAAAAAGGTGTGGTAGCCGGCTTTGGCCGAGTCACACGTCACCATTTGTTCGTAAGTCGTCAGCATGTTATCGTAGGTATCGCGTGCTCCTTGGGTCATTTCTCCCGCCGAAGCGTAGTTGACCTGCACGCTGGCTAGGATATCGAGGTGTTTAAAAGTCACACCCGCAAGCGGCATGTCCGGCATTTCGTTTTTTTCCTGGTCGCTTCTGAAATCATAAACGGTTTTTAAGCGACAAGTATCGGTGAGAAAAGAAATGGTTTTTGAAGAAAGGTCGACTAGCTGACCGCTGCGCAAGAAGACACCTTTTTTTAGGCGACCGTGAGGCAACGACACGTCGCCGAGGTCTCTGAAATTAACTGGTTTAACTGCTGGCATAATGTCTCTTCTTTCTGCTAATTAGTAAATTTATTATAGCAAATTGTTAGGGCGAAGTAACTACTAGGCGGGACGACAAGTTGTGTTTTTAAATTTTATATACTAAAATTAAACACGTAAACGAGGTGTGAAAATGAAACCAAACTTAACAGTGACAAAAGATGTGATCGCAATTGACACTAAAACTGCGTTGACCGGTGAAGATATTTTACGGATCATCGGCGCGCGGGCGGTTGACGAACAGACTGGCGCGGATATTACTAATAAGCTGCTGGTCAATTTAGCGGACGTCAAGTTAGGGCAGCCGGGGATGTATGAAGCCGGGGTGTCGGTGTTAAATGAAGCAAATACGTTGCAATTATTACGCCGGATCACGATCAAGATCACGACGGAAGGTCCAGGTGAACAACAGCAGCCGGTAACTAGGCAACAAGAACAGCCACAAGGACCGACGACGCCGAATGAAAAACAGCCGGCAGATAAGAAGTCCAAACGTAAAAAAATTATCAGAAATGTGTGTTTAGTAGTCGTAGCGCTGCTGGCGATTTATCTGTTATGGATCATGTTGAGCTACCATAATACTCGTAAGCAGGTAGCTGATCAGGGAGCTAAGATCGGTGAATTGCAGCGGCAAAATAATTCGATGGGCGATGACATCGACACGTTAAAGACGCAGATGAGTGGCTTAAAGGATAACTATAATACCTTGAAAGGTGCTATGAAGAGTGAACAAGGATACAAAGAGAAAATTGATCAAGTTTCGGATAGTTTAGCGACTCTTAAGGCCCAGTTGGACAGCCAAACGCAGCAAAATGGCTGGCTGTATAGTATTTTTAATAGTAGGTTAGATAAGTTGCAAGACACGGTTTCGCAATTGCAAAATGCACAGTCACTGTCACAGGCGCAAAATATTTTGGATAGATATAAATAGCAATTTGCGAGGCAAGGCGGTTAGTAGTGTGTTGCCTTGCGAAGCGCGGTTAAGGTAGCTTAAAAGCGGTCGGGATCAAAATGGTCCTAGCCGCTTTTTTAGTGCTTCAGGAGAGTTTGACTAATCTGCTTTCTCCCTAGTTTTCGGGATTTGTGCTAAAATCGAAGTGGGAAAATTTATTTATTGTTAATATTAAAAATAACTGTGCTCAAGAATAGGTGGGAAAATCATGACTAAAATCAAATATCAGCTGGCAGCCGATACGGTGGGGAGTTTTTTGCGGCCGGAAAACCTCAAGGCAGCCTACGCTAATCGGGACAAGATGTCTGCGGCTGAGTTTACCGAAATCAGAAAAGCGGCTACTAAGAGCTTGGTGGAAAAGGAAATTTCTCGGGGAATGCTGATCGTTTCCGACGGCGAATACAACCGCCAGAACTTCTTTATCGATTTTTTGGCAGGACTAAATGGGATAAAAAGCATTCCCAACGGGTTTGAGTTGAATTTTAGCGGTGAGACTCTTCACGGTGACGGGTTGCAACTGACTGGCAGGTTGCAAGCCAACCTGCAGCACCCGTTTTTGACCGACTATCAATTTTTGCAGCAAATCTCGCCCCAAGGGATCCATAATAAGGTGACGATCCCCGCCCCGACACCCTTGCTGTTGGCAGGGCAGTTAGCCGTCATCAAAAACGTGGATGAAATTTACGATAACCGACAGGATTACTTAGCCGATATCGTGCAAACTTACCAGCAGACGATCCAACAATTTTACCAGTTGGGGTTGCGTTACTTGCAACTAGACGATCCGTGGCTACTGGGACTGACGCTACCGGATGCACCGCAGGAAAAAGGCGAAAGCGAAGCGGAAATCGTTACGGTGTTACAACAAATTTTGGCGGTCGTGCCAGACGACATGATAGTGGCTACTCATATTTGTCGCGGCAATTTTCACTCGCATTCTTTAGGTGGTGGGACTTACAATCAAATTAGTTCTCTGCTAGCGCAGCTGCCATACGATGCTTTTTTGCTGGAATACGACGACTTCAAAACAGCTGGCGACTTTAATTTTTTGACGGAAGTGCACGCTAAACAACCGCAGGCAGTTTTTGTGTTGGGCCTGATTTCTTCTAAGAAAGGTGAGTTAGAAGACTTATCCCAGTTAGAAGAGTTGTTAGACCAAGCGCTGAAATTGGTGCCAGCAGCTAATTTAGCGGTCAGCCCCCAGTGTGGTTTTGCTTCGACCGTTACGGGAAACACGATCACAGAAGAGCAGCAGTGGGCAAAAGTCAAGCTGGTGCAAAGTTTAGCTAATTATTTGCGCCAAAAACGAACTGAAGAAACTGAATAACTCAAGTGAAACCGAGACGAGTAGCCATAGTCTCGGTTTTTATTTAGCCGGCAAAAATGGTAGTTATGCGGATTTTATTAAATTAAGTTTACAAAAAAGTTAAATTATTTTATAATATCAATGTGATATTAAGTTGCTATTACTAGGGGGTGAGATATCGGTGCAGATGACAACTGTTCGTTTTCCGGATCATACCTATGCTGCGTTGAAGAAAAAAGCGGCAACGAGCCATTTGAGTATTAACCAGTTGGTAGTACAAAGTGTTGAAAAAATGTTGCAATCCAACAACTCGCAGATCGAAAATCAGTTGGCGTTAAATCAGGTCATCCCGCCTGCCAATATCTTGGAACAAAGTGGTTTGGTGCAGGTCAATGGTATCTACTACCGGTATTTGACCGTTGATAATCAGCCGATCATTGCCGCTACTGATTACGTAGTAGTTGCTACTAATGGCAATATTTTAACTATCAAAGCCATTCAATAATAGGAGGAAGTAAAATGTTAGGAATTAAGGTTGTGTCCCAAAACTATCAGGGATTAGTTGAAACTTTTGGTAAGTACCAGCACACGGTCGAATCGGGATTGCATTTTTACATTCCGTTGGTCCAAAAGATCCGCACAGTTCCGCTGGCAATGCAGCCGATCGAATTACCACATTACTCGATCATCACTAAAGATAACGCCGAGGTCTCAACTTCGGTCACGCTTAATTATCACGTAACGGACGCCGTTAAATACGAGTACAATAACACGGATTCCGTGGAGTCGATGGCGCAGTTAGTCCGTGGTCATTTGCGGGATATTATTGGCAGGATGGAATTGAATGACGCACTCGGTTCGACGGCGCGGATCAACGCTGATCTAGCACAAGCAATCGGGGATTTGACTAATACATACGGTATCAATGTTGACCGGATCAATATTGATGAATTATTGCCGTCAGACGAGATCCAAACGGCGATGGATAAACAGTTGACCGCCGACCGGGAGCGAATCGCTGCGATCGCTAAGGCCGAAGGTGAGGCTGAATCGATCCGTTTGACTAATGAGGCACAAAACAACGCGCTGATGGCGACGGCTAAGGCCCAAGCCGATGCTACGCGGACCCGTGCCGATGCCGAACGTTACCGGATCGACACGGTTCAAGCCGGGCTGGCTAATGCCGATGAGAAATATTTTAAAAACCAATCGATCAACGCTTATAGCAATTTAGCTCAATCACCTGCCAATATGATCGTTGTTCCTAACGATGACAGCAGCCAGTTCGGCCAAACGGCGTTACTAGCAGCTGCTGTGGCTGAGGGCAAGAATGATGTTGCGGGTAAATAATAAGTAAAGAAGGTGGCCGCGATGGTTTTTTGGACCGTAGTTTTTTTAGTTTTTCTTTATGTGTGTTTAGAAATGGTTTTTAGCAGTAAGGGACAAAAGAAAACCACACCGCAAACGGGCAAGCAACGCCAACAAACAGCGCGGCCCAAACAGCGTGGTAAGCAAAAACAGCGTACTAATAATGGTGACAAGAATAAAAATTCTGCGCGGGCACGTCAGGTCAAGCGTGATGATACTGCCCACGGGGTGTTAAAAAACGGGGTATTGTACCACACGAAACACTACCGGCGTTCTAATTTTTCGCGGATGCCCCAAAAGTCTTTGAGTAGTACTGATAACAATAGTAGACGCAGATAAAAAGAGGGAGTTGGGACAAAAAGTGGACTAAGACGAAAGTAATTTCGTCTTAGTCCACTTTTTGGTTTTCGTAAGTAATAGACTGATCGTGCTCCAAAAAGCAGCAGTTTGTGCCTAGCTACGTTTCAAAATAAAACCAAAGTGCGGGTTTTACTTTGAAACTAGGCTAGTGCTCGACTGCTAACCTCTTTTTGTCACAACTCTTTTATATAGTCTTGATTACGCGCCAGCCGATCCTAACCGGCTTGACTTACAGCGTTTTAAGCGTGCTGCGCAGCTTTTCTCAAATCTTTTTCATACACAAAGTAATTACTCGAACCATCGTCGTCTAACGCGAAGTCCCCCTGCAAAACTCCAACTTTTTCAAAGCCCATTTTTTCGATAACATGCTGCATTGCAAAATTGCGTTCGTGGGTATCGACTCTAATACTTTGGATTTGCGGGTAATCGCTGATGATCTGGGCAATAACTTTTTCAAATAATTGTGTGGCGTATCCCTTGCCACCGTGATTCGAATGAATAGCGACGCGGTGGATCACCACGTAATCGCTGGCGTCTACTAACCAGTGACCATCCAGCTGATCATACGAGTTATCTGGCGCGGGGATCAGCGAAATTGCCCCAACGGTTTGGTGATCGTCTGCTTCTGCTAAAAACGCATAGCCGTGTTCGATATCAAACTGGACGTGCTCTCGTGACGGGTAGTTTCCCTGCCACTGATTAACACCTTTTTCGGCGAGTTGGTCGCGACCATCCGCAAGGATGGTGATCAGTTGTTCTAAATCTTTCATCGTTGCCTTACGAAGCTGCATGTGTGGACCTTCTTTCTCAAATGATTAACACGAATATTTTACTCAAAAAGAAGTTAGATGCAAATAATTTGTTTGCTGTTAATTTAGGGAACGGTTTGCTATGATAATATGATAGATAGTAATAAATTAGTAAAAGGAGAATTGCGATGAAAAATATTGTTTCGTCATGTACGACGATTTTAGCAGGGAAAAAAGCGACGTTAGACGGTTCGACGATGATCGCGCGCACTGAAGATCACAGCGACAAAGCTGAACCGCAACAATTTGTCGTAGTGACACCGAGCCAACAACCCCGTCATTACCAAGCAAAATTATCTAAATTTAACATTGATCTACCGGACGACCCGTTACGTTACACCGCAACGCCAGACGCCGTGCACGATCACGGGATCTGGGCGGGAGCCGGGATCAACAGTCAAAATGTGGCGATGTCTGCCACCGAAACGATCACGACAAATGCCCGGGTACTAGCCGTTGATCCGCTCGTCGAAGATGGTTTTGGTGAAGAGGATATTCCGACGATCGTTTTGCCTTACATCACTTCGGCGCGTGCGGGTGTTAAACGTTTGGGTGAATTGCTGACCAAGTACGGGACTTACGAGTCTAACGGGATTGCTTTTGCTGATCAAGATGAAGTTTGGTACTTAGAAACTTACGGTGGTCATCATTTTGCTGCGGTCAAGATTCCGGACGACGCTTACGTAGTAGCACCTAATCGTTTGAATATCACCGATTTTGATTTTTCCGATACGACGAACACGCTCTGCTCGGCTGATCTTAAAGAAATGATCGGGATTTATCACCTTAATCCGGATAAGAAAGGCTACAACATGCGCCATATTTTTGGCTCATCGTCGGTCAAAGATACACGCTATAACGACCCGCGTGCATGGTACATTCAGTCTTATTTTACCCCGAACGTTAAGCAAGATCCCTATGATCAAGATCTGCCGTTTATATGTCGGGCTAACCGCAAGTTAAGCGTCGAAGATTTTAAATGGGCGTTAAGCTCACATTACCAAAATACCGAATTTGATCCGTATGATAAAATGAGCACTGCTGGGGGCAAATTGCGTCCGGTGGGTATTAACCGTAACGAAGAAAGTCATATTTTACAGATTAGAAATGGCGTGGCGCCAGAAGTTGCTGGCTTGCACTGGCTTGGTTTTGGTCCGAATACCTTTAACTCGTTTGTGCCGTTTTTGGTCAACGTAAACGACACGCCGGCTGCATTCAAGGACACGACTGCTGAGTATGATCCGCAAAATGCGTACTGGTTGTCGCGGACGTTGGGCACTTTGGGCGACACCAATTACGATTTGTACAGTGATTTGGGAGCACACTTTGAGCAAAATACGCAGGCTGCATGCCGGGCCGTAATTTTACGGGTGGAACAAGAGGTCACGCAGACGAACAACGTCGAAGAATTATTGATGAAAGCCAATCAGGAAATGGCTGATTTGTATATTAAGAATAGTTTGGAACTGTTAGGCAAGATGGTAGTGGCAGGATCGGCTCGAATGAAGCTAAAATTTTCGCTGTTAGACTAACAAGCTGCGAAAAGCGGCGCTTAACAGTCGAGGACTAGCCTAGGTCAGCAATAAGTCGGTTTGAGACTTGTTGTTGACCGTAGCTAGACACAGACTGTTGCCGCTTGGAGCGCAATTAAAGACAAGCTGCGGAAATTGCCAGCTGGAGCGCAATTAAGAACAAGCTAGCTAAAAAGGAGAGGACTGGGATAAAACTTCGTTTTGTTCCAGCCCTATTTTTATTTTCCGTAAGTAATAGACTTAATCGCGTTTTTCAAGCCAGCAGTCTAGGTACTAAGGACACTGACAAACAAATCTAAGTACAGGATTTGCTTGTCAGTGCCACTTAGTCCACGACTTAACCTGCTTGACTCACAACTTGTTTGATCGTGCTCCAAAAAGCAGCAGTTTGCGCCTAGCTACGTTTCAAAATAAAAACTAAGTGCGGGTTTTACTTTGAAACTAGGCTAGTGCTCGAAAGCGCTTTTTGTCCCAACTCTTTTTTGGCTAATAAAAATGTCTTTGCCCCCAAAACATGCTAAAATGGCGGTGAAAGGGTGGGATAAGATGAAAACAGCAGCGGTGATCCTCGCGGATGGTTGTGAAGAGATCGAGGCGCTGATCCCGGTAGATATTTTACGGCGGTTGGGTGCTACTAATGAATTAAAAACTGAAATGGTTGGTTTAGACAAACTGGAGGTCACGGGTGCACACCAGATCCCCTTACGTTGTGAACGGGTGGTAGATGATGAATTACTAGCCGCTGACATCGTGATTTTTCCTGGCGGGTCGGTGGGAGCCAACAACTTACGTAACAGTGAAAAATTAATGAAGATCATGCAACGACGCGCGCAGCAAGGTAAGTGGAACGCGGCGATGTGTGCCGCACCGTACGCATTGTCTCATTTTGGCCTGCTCGATGGCCACGAGTATACTTGCTTTCCCGGAATGGAAGAGCAAATTGCGCCGGAAACTCCGACGGCTAAACACCGAGATGCGCTGGTAGTGGTTGACCAAGCCGCCCATTTGATCACTAGCAGGGGACCAGCGACGGCTTTTGCGTATGGGTTTGCGATTGGACAGGCCTTAGGTTGTGACATTAGTGCCGTGCGTGCCGGCATGCAGTATGATTACTTAGCACAACATATTAAATAGTATTACTGGCCAATAAGCTAATATTGGCTATCCCAATAAATGGAAACGTTTTTTTAGGGTTGACAAAATTTGTTGGAGAATATATGATGTATGCAACATATATCATATAACTGGTGGGAGAATAAATAATCAATGGTGGGTGCCAAAACGGGAATTGACGAACAAACGATAGCGGAAGTTCAACGAATCTTCAAAATGCTCAGTAATCCGGTGAGAATGCAAGTACTGTACTTACTGGAACGCGGTGAGATGAACGTGACGACGCTGGCTGCAACTTTGGACGTCGAACAATCGGTAGTGTCGCATCACTTGGCCTTGTTGCGCCAAAATCACCTGGTAGCCTGCAAGCGTTACGGCAAGCAGATTTTTTATCGCCTGGACGATTCCCACGTTTTAAGCGTTTTGACCGCTGCTTTTGAGCACGCCGAGCACATCACACACCGGTAGGGAGGTGAGATGAATGAAAAATGGTTTAGCGTATAAGTTGGGTATCTTGTTAAACGCGGCTTTTATCGTTACGGAATTTGGCTTAGGGTTGTTTGCTAATTCGATGTCTTTAGTGACCGACGCGGTTCATAACATGACGGATGTATTATCACTTTTGATTTCGTTAGGAGCCGTTTACCTGATGCGTCAAAAGCCGACTAAAAAACACACTTACGGTTTTTATAACACGACTATTATGTCGGCGTTGTTGAATTCCGTGATCTTGTTTGTTAGTTTGGCGCTGGTTATTTGGCAGTCAGTTATCCGACTAACTAGCAAAACTACGGTCGCACCGGTCGGTTGGATCGTAGCGGTCGTGGCTTTAAGCGGAGTGGTGATCAACGGGATCACGGCGTTGTTGATGCATGATAACAGCGGCGAGTTGAATAAGGAAGCTAATTTCTGGCATTTCTTCGGGGATGCACTGTTGAGCTTGGCGGTTTTTGTTGCCGGAATAGTAATGAGTTTTACGGGCTGGAATTGGCTTGACCCGGTGGTTTCGATCGGCGGGGCGCTCTTTATTTTGTACGAATCATGGGACGTGTTGCAAGAGTCGTTTGAAATGTCGACTAATGCGGTCCCACGCAAGATTCAAGGAGAAAAAGTGGAGCAGTATTTATTGAACTTGCCGCAAGTAGAAGCGATCAACGACTTGCATATTTGGCCGTTATCGACGACGGAAACGGCGTTATCGGCGCATTTGGAAGTTGATGATAACAGTAATTATTTAGCGATGGTCGCTCAAATTACGGCCGGGATCCGGCAGCAATTTGCGATCAATCACGTTACGGTGCAGTTAGAAACGTGTGATAAACAACACTGTGCAGCAAAAATTTAATCCAAAGGGGTACCGAAATAAGAAATTACTTTTGTTTCGGTGCCCTTTTGGATTTTAAAACCAGTCGGTTTTGCTCTAGCGCGGTGCACGTGTTTGTAATTATTATATTGTCTTGGCCTATTTTGGTTTTGCTGGTTAATGTAAGTGAATATAATATCCCCGCACTACTAAAAAGCCGACTGCAACCATCACTACGCCTAATAAAATTTGGAGCCAACTCAATACGGCTATTTTTTGGTGCAATAAGTGCCGGGCTCCCCGGATGATTTGCCATATTCCATCTAATACTAAAATTAATAAAACGATGGCAAAAATAAAATCACTGGTAGTAATGGCGGCTAGCAGGCTCACTTCTTTTGCTCCTGGCGGTAAGTGTTGATCAGTCCTTGGGTTCCCTTATCAGCCATATGATAATCATCGTTCATTTTTTGGTAAAGCTTTTCGGCCTGAGCCGTTGCCGGTAAAGTCAAACCAATGTTGCTGGCTTCTTGCAAAGCGATCCGTAAGTCCTTGACGAAATGCCGGGTTTGAAATCCAGGACTGTAGTCTTCTTTTAAAATTCGGGGTCCTAGGTTAGCTAAACTCCAATTAGCTGCGGCACCGGAATTGAGGGTGCTGATAATTTTTCCCAGGTCTAAATTGGTAGATTTAGCATAAAGTAACGCTTCGGTCATCCCGGTCATCGTGCCGGCAATCATGATTTGGTTAGCGATCTTGGCGTTTTGTCCTGCACCAGGGCCACCAAAATAATGAACCTTATCACCGATGACGTTGAAAATGTTTTTCATGCGGTCGTAAACTTTGCGTTCACCACCGACCATGATGGTTAAAGTACCATTTTTAGCGCCGATATCACCGCCGGAAACCGGTGCGTCTAAGGTGTGCACGTCATATTTAGCGCCAAAAGTAGCGATTCCGCGAGCTAATGAGGGCTGGCTGGAAGTCATGTCAACGATGTACATTCCCGAATGAGCACCGGAAAAGAGACTGTTTTTGCCAAAGTAAACGTCTTTGACGTCGTTAGGAGTACCAACCATGGTGAAGACGACCTTACATTTCTTAGCAATGGCTTTAGGCGAGTCTTCCCAGATAGCTCCCCGGCCAATCAGGGCGTTGGCTTTAGCCTTGGTACGATTATAAACACTGAGTTGATAACCGGCATCTATTAAGTTACTACCAATCGCTGCGCCCATCATACCCGTTCCGATCAATCCAATTTTCATTTGCTTTACTCCTTTGATTAAATTTTACTTACAACTTTATCATATACCGAATTCAAACGGGGCGCCAATGTTAAAGTGAAATTTTAGTTACTGATAAAAATAGTTGCGGATAATAGACAAGGAGAAATCAAAACTGCTATACTAAATTAATTAAGGGTTCTGTTTAATTTCTTAATTAAACGGGCTCTTTTATTATTAGGAGGTCAGGCAATGACTAAGACGATTAAACGGGTAATCTTTATTTTGATCTTTAGCGAATTTTTAGTTTGTTTAGGAATCAGTATCGTTATTCCAGTCATGCCTTTTTTGCGTAATGAATTACACTTATCGGCTTTTGAAATGGGAACGATGAACTCATTATTCGCATTGGCACAGTTCATTGCTTCTCCTTTGATCGGTAAAATTTCCGATCGCGGTGACCGGAAAAATATCTTAGTGAGTGGTCTTTTTTTATTTGCCTTTTCAGAATTTCTGTTTGCCATTACTAATAAATTGTTACTATTTAATGTTTCGCGGGTGATCGGGGGGATCGCAGCTGCAATGACGGTGCCGACTGAAATGGCGCTGGCGGCAGACATTACCACTAAAAAATACCGGGCGCGCGTTGTCGGTTGGTTATCCGCTGCTTTTTCGGGCGGGCTGATTTTAGGACCGGGCTTAGGCGGACTACTAGCCAAGATTGATTATAAGTTACCCTTTTGGACTGCCGGTATTTTGGGGATCATCAGTATGGTGGCGATGATCATGATCTTACCGCGGGGAATGAAGCGTGTGGTCGAAGCCAACGAAGTTGAACAGCAAAAGAAAACGGAAAATCTCTGGAAAGTTTTGGGAACTTCGGGTATCATTTTATTTGGGTTGATCTTTATTTCTTCGTTTGGCCTTCAAGGTTTTGAAAGTGTTTTTAGTTTATTTGTCAATCAAGTTTTTGATTTTAGTTTAGGTGACATCGCATTAGTGTTAACATTAAATGGGGTGTTCTCTTTATTCTTTCAGGTCGTGTTGTTCGACTGGATGGTCGCCAAGTTCACGGAACGCAAGTTGATGCGCTATTGTTTTTTACTTTCTCTTTTAGGCACAGTCTGGATCTTATTGGCACGCACGAAGACCGAAGTTGTGATCGCAACGTTGATCGTCTTTTGTGCCTTTGATCTGATCAGACCGGCGATCACTACGCTACTGACCAAACTCAGTCCGGATAACCAGGGACTGTTAAACGGCTTGAACATGTCACTGACCAGTGTTGGTAACGTGGTCGGCCCGTTGATGTCGGGAGCGCTGTTAGATTTAAATCCAAATTATCCGTACACGATCGTCGCGTTTTTCTTAGCGGTATCATACTTGTTGACGTTTGCGGTTAGACAAGACCGGCGATCCGTAAGTATTAAATGAGTTTAGTTCAGGGGGGATAGTTGATGAAAAAGATTCGGATGCTGACGTTTGCGGCAGGGTTATTATTATGTTTGGGTAGTAGTCTGCAAGTCGTGGCTAAGACTACGGCTACTAGTACGCGTAATTCGGGGAAGAGTGTGCTGGTACAAGACTGGCAACAAAAGCGCCCAGATCCCGGCTTACATAAATTAGATATTACTTTCACGCACAACGAGCTCGATATGTGGGGTGTGTGGAACTTGGATGTCGCTGCTGATGGTAGTTCTGTCCTGACCTTTGGTGATAATCCTAAATTGGCGCAAGCGACGGGGATCACGTTAATTTTAGGCAACAAAAAAAGTATTTTTATGACGCGCTCTTTGCTACCGGGGACCCTAAACTCGTGGGTATGGCAGGCTAAATTAAAGCCCAAAGCAACTGCTGAATTACTGGAATCTGGTTTAAGGTGGCAGATAGTTGTTAGTGGGGTGGATGAGAATTTGTTTACGGCCCACTTTACAGTAGCGGATAGTGCGCTGCAAAATCCTGTGGAAGGAACGATTATTCCCGGGACGGGATCGGATACGAGTGTGCTCAGCAGTGCCCAGGCTAGTTCTGGAGCGATCGGGATCCCGGCTACTACTAACGAGCAAAAACCAACGCCTCCTAGTGGGCAAATCTCCGTGATCCAGCAAACGCCGGAGTTACCATTGGCTAACAACTGGTCTAATTTGCAAGCTTTCTTGCAGCCGCAAAGTGGGCAGAATTTTTGGCAACCGGCTAATGGCAATTTGCCCAACGAAGCAAATGGGACCGACAATAGCATTAATGGCAATAATAGTATTGCGAATGCTGTTCCGCGTCAGCGCCAGCCGTTTAAACTGCAACCACGTTTGCCGCTACAAAAGCCACGTTCGCATCCGCTAGTCGAAATGTCACCCGATTTGGACTTAAAGAGCTTGGCGTTCCCAATAGCTATTATGGTATTGGCTATCGGTTTAGCCTTTTATGGTCCTAAGTTATTTAAAGAAAAGTAAGTTGATGGGAGAAATGACCGGTGAAAAATGAAACACTAACGAATTTTGCGGCTCAACTAGCTAGTGCAACACCTGCTCCCGGAGGAGGTGCGGCAGCAGCACTGGTCGGGGCTTTGAGTGCGGCTTTGGGCGAAATGGTCGGTCAGATCAGGCGAAAAAAAGCACCTGACGCACTTGACGTAACACGCGATTTAAGCCAGAGTAGGGCTAAAATGTTGCAGTTAATGGAAGACGACGAACGGGCTTTTAACGCGTTGTTACGGGCTTTGCGTTTGCCTAAGAAAACTACTGAGCAGCAAAATACGCGCACGACACAGGTGCAACGGGAATTGGTTGCGGCGACTAAGACACCGTTGCGGATCGTTCAGCTGTCTGCGCAGATCGTATCTCAGTTAGCACAGATGCAACAGTATTCGTCCAAGTCTTTACTGAGTGATTTGGGTAGTGGAGCGCTATTGGCGCAGGCAACGGCCCGGACGGCGGTCTTAAACGTTTATGAAAATACCCGTTTGCTAAAAGACCAGGATCTAGCGCAAAAATATAATGCTACTGCAGCGCAGGCCGTCGAGCAGTGTACCAAAGATAGCGAACAGCTTTACGCGACGGTAATCAAAGTGGTGCGGGAGTGAGACTGTGGCTAAATTAATGTTAGGTAAGCCGGTAGCTGAGCGTTTATTAGTGCAAGCTAAACGGCTAAATCAGGCGGTGTACCCGGTAGTTGCCTTAGTCAGAGTGGGAACGGCTCCTGCTGCGCTGGGCTATCAGCGTAACGCCCAAAAAGTGATGACGACGGTTGGTATCACCGTCAGAAACGTTAATTTACCGGTGACAACGACACTAACGCAACTGCAAGAAAAGTTAAGTAAACTCAACCAAGATGACGAGGTGCACGCGATTTTAGTGTTAAATCCGTTGCCACCTCAGTTGCAGGGTAAAACGGCGGAGCTGGTGGCGGTCGATAAAGACATCGACGGCAGTCATCCGGCCAATCTTAGCGGTGTTTTTCATTTTGATCAGGGACAGTTGGTGCCGTTAACGGCCGCTGCGGTATTGGAGTTACTTGCTTATTATCACGTTGATGTGGCGGGCAAGTCAGTGACGGTGGTCGGAGCCAGCCTGACGGTCGGGCGGCCACTAGCTGAGTTGTTGCTAAATATGGGAGCGACGGTCACAGTTTGTAGCCGCCAGACGCGCGATTTGGTTCACTATACGAGACACGCCGACGTGGTGATCACTGCGGCAGGAGTTCCGCAGCTGTTGACTAGTGAAATGGTAGCTGCTCACGCGGTGGTCGTCGATGTCGGCACTAACTACGATCAGGCGGGACACTTGTGCGGGGACGTCGATTTTGCTGCCGTTCAGGATAAAGTAACATTGCTCACGCCGGTTCCAGGCGGAGTCGGTGCGGTAACTACCGCGTTACTGGCATGGCGGGTGAGTCGGCTGGCAGCTACTCGTTAGTTGGAATGTAATGTAAATTATAGTGGAAATACTAAGAAGGACCTGAGACAAATCGAACTTGTCTCAGGTCCTCTTGAATATTAATTTGTTGATTTCAGTTCAGTGTGTGGTAATTGTGCTAGCTTGTAGTGCTGTAATTTACCGCTGGCATTATAGGGTAGATGCTCTACGAGGTAAAAGTGGTGCGGTACCTTGTAGTGAGCCAAATGTTGGCGCCCGTATGCCGTCAACTGGGCGGCAGTTACCTGCTGTGAGTCAGCAGCAATCACGTAGGCTACCGGAACTTGGCCCCACGTCGGGTCGTCCGTGCCGCAAACGCCGATGTCTGTGATCAGCGGGCAGCCGGCGTAGGCGCTCTCGATTTCGGCGGGAAAAATATTCTCGCCGCCGGAGATCAGCATTTCATCGGCGCGCCCGTCGACATAAAGGAAGCCTTCCCGGTCAAAATGACCGCGGTCGCCAGTTTTGAACCAGTGATCTGGTGTGAACTTGGCCGCAAATTTGGCTGGCTGGTTTAAATAACCCTGAGCCAACGCCGGGGTCTTGAGCTGAATTTCTTGTGTTTGGTGCTCGACACGCAGTTGCGTCAAAAATAACGGCTTGCCGGCTGCACCTAGGTGATCTTGCGCGTCCGCAAAGGATAAAGCAACGATTTGCGAACAGGTTTCGGTCATGCCGTAAGATTGAATGACCGCAATGGCGGCTGCTTGACATTGGGCTAAAGTCGTTGCGGCGATCGGGCCGCCTCCGAGTAGCATTGCTTTAAATTTCGGGTTATAGGCCACGTCATTTTTAACTGCGAGCAATTTTGTGAGCATTACGGGAACGACCGAGATCATGGTAATGGGTTCGCTAACTAGCACGTGATGAATTTTAGCGGCGTCAAAGTGAGCTACCAAACGCACCGTCATGCCGTAGATCAGCCCCCTCATGATGATCGAAAAGCCACTGATGTGAAAAATCGGGACCACGCATAACCATTCTTCTTGAGCACTTAAACCGAGATTGAAAGCAGAAGCCGTGGCGGATGCGAGGTGATTGCCTAAAGTTTGTAAGACTCCTTTGGCTTGCCCAGTCGTCCCGGAAGTGTACATAATACTGGCGACTTGTTGTAAGTTCCATTCAGCGACGGGGGTAAATTTTGGGCCACTAGCAGCATTGATTTGACTAAAAGTCAGTTGGCGACAGGCTAGTTTTTTAGTGACCAAGTGATCGGCGCATAAACAAACTGTCACGCCGCTATCTGCTACTTGCCGGTTTAATTCGGCAGCTGCCAGCCTGATATTGAGCCAGACGATCGTTTTGCCGGCGTTTAACAATGCTAAGGCCAGGAGGTAGCCGGTCAAAGAATTATCACTTAATAAGGCGATTCGCTCGGCGTCCAAAACGTGCAGTGCTGTTAATTTGCCGTCCAGCCGGTTAACTTTAGTCGCTAACTGTTTAAAATTTAATTGCGTGTGTCCGTCAGTCACCGCCAATTTGGTGGGATTGATGCGGGCTTGTTTTAATATCCAGTTATCCATCGCTTTTTACGGAAATTTAGGGAACTGGTCGAAGTCGGGTTGACGTTTTTCGTTAAATGCGTCGCGTCCTTCTTTACCTTCGTCAGTCTGGTAAAATAACATCGTAGCATCGCCGGCCAATTGTTGGATCCCCGCTAGCCCGTCGGTGTCGGCGTTCATCGCTGCTTTAATAAAGCGCAGTGCCGTTGGTGATTTGGTTAAAATTTCGTGGCACCATTCTAAAGTGGCATCTTCAACTTGCTCTAATGGAACGACGCGGTTGATCCAGTTCATCGCCAGTGCTTCTTGAGCGGAATAAAAATGGTTTAAAAACCAGACTTCCTTCGCCCGTTTATGGCCGATCACGCGTGCTAAGTAACCGGAGCCGTAACCGGCATCGAAACTGCCGACTTTCGGACCGGTCTGACCAAATTTGGCGTTATCGGCAGCAATGGTCAGATCACAGACGAGTTGTAAGATATTACCGCCGCCGACTGACCAGCCTTTAACCATGGCGATCACCGGTTTAGGAATGATCCGGATCAAATGCTGCAGGTCCAAAACGTTGAGGCGCGCGATCTTATCGGCGCCGACGTAACCGCCATTGCCGCGAATGCTTTGATCTCCGCCGGAAGAAAAGGCGAGGTCGCCCGCTCCGGTTAGAATGATCACGCCGATCGTGCTATCATCACGACAGATAGTAAAAGCTGCGATCATTTCACTAACGGTCAACGGGGTAAAGGCATTGCGTTTTTCCGGACGGTTGATCGTGATTTTAGCGATCTTGTCGTTGCGCTCAAATAAAATCTCCTGGTAGTCCTTGATTTTAGTCCACTTGGTTGTCAAATAAGTCAAATCCTTTCGAAAAGAAGTGAGTAAATGTCTGATCTAATGCAAAATTTAGGAATTCGCGTCGTCAAACAAGACGCAAACGAATCTATTATAACACTTGAGGTCACAGATAAAATCAAACAGCCTTACGGCATCGTTCACGGTGGCATCAACGCGGTATTGGCCGAAAGTGTGGCGAGTTTGGCCGCCAACCAAAATTTGCCAGCGGGAAGTCATGCCGTGGGTGTCAACCTGACGACCCAGCACCTCAGAGCAGTTAGCCAAGGAACGCTGATCGCTTGTGCGCGTCCCTTACACGTGGGGCGGACCTTGCAGACTTTTGAGGTCACCGTTAAAAATAACGACCGCTTGACTAGTGTCAGTCAGGTAACGTTGGCTAATCATACTTCGGCTTAACGAGGATCGTGTTTTCTGTGCCATTCTTGGAGGGCGGCTAACCGGTTTTTAAAACGAATCTCGTGGCCCTGAGTAGTCGGGTGGTAGTAATGGTGCTGCACGATCTCAGGGGGAAGAGTTTTCATTGTAGTCAATTTATCTGGGTTGTCGTGTGCGTACTGGTAGCCTTTGCCGTAATCTAAGTCCTTCATTAGTTTGGTCGGAGCATTTCTGATCTGAAGGGGGACCGCTAAGTTACCGTATTTTTGCACGTCGGCTTTGGCTGAATTGAGTGCTTGGTACACGGCATTAGATTTAGGAGCCAGTGCCAGATAGATAACGGCTTGGGTCAAATTGACGTCGCATTCGGGCATGCCCAGAAACTGACAGGCCTGAAAGACATTGATGGCGATGTTTAACGCGTTGGTATCTGCCATGCCGATATCTTCACTGGCAAATTGCACCAATCTACGGGCGATGTAAAGCGGATCTTCGCCGCCAGCCAGCATGCGCGCTAGCCAGTACACGGCGGAATCGGCGTCGCTGTTGCGCATTGATTTATGCAAGGCGGAGATCAAGTCATAGTGTTGGTCGCCGTTTTTATCGTAGCGCAGGGTTTTAGTGCCACTCAGTTGCTTTAGCAATTCGGGCGTCAGTGTGACTGCACCGTTAGTTTGGGGACTATTTAAAACGGCCATCTCTAACGTGTTTAACGCAAAACGGCCGTCGCCGTTAGCAAAAGCAGCGATCTGAGTTAAAATTGCGGGTGTCGCGTTGACTTTTAAGTTGGGAAATCCCTGCGGAGATGAGAGTGCGTGTTGTAGTAATTCAACGAGTTCGTTTTGGGTTAATTTGTGCAAGACGAATACTTTGCAACGGGAGAGCAACGCTGAATTCAGTTCGAAAGAGGGATTTTCGGTGGTCGCTCCGATCAGGGTGATGCTGCCGGCTTCCACGTAGGGTAAAAATGCGTCTTGTTGCGCCTTGTTGAAACGGTGGATCTCATCGACAAAGACGATCGTTTTTTGCCCGAGGTCTTGGTTGGCCTGGGCGTCTGCCATGATTTTTTTCAGGTCTTTAATGCTGCTAGTTACGGCGCTGAAAGTTAAAAAGCGGGCTTTAGTTTGGTGAGCGACAATTTGTGCCAGAGTAGTTTTACCAACTCCCGGTGGTCCCCAGAGGATCATCGAAGTGACTTGGTCGTGAGTGATCAGCTCGGAAAGGATCTTTCCTTTACCCAACAAATGTTTTTGCCCGCAAAATTCGGCTAAGTTGTGGGGCCGGACCCGGTAAGCTAAGGGTTCATTTTGCGGTGTTGCAAAAAGGGAGGTTTGCTTCATTATGATGTTTCACTTCTTTAAAATTAGGATAATTCCATTATCACTCATCCAATAATAAAAGCAAGCTGCGCGGTTTGCTCAGCGGCTATGGGTTTGGCGAGTTTCAGCTAGTCTGATGAGAACAAAAAAGACCAGCGGCAAAATATTGTTTGCTGCTGGCCCTATTTTTTTAGTGAAAAGTGAAAAAATTGTTAATTAGTCAATTTTAGTCAATAGTAATTTGATGGCTCTTTTCTTGACCGTCTTTAGTTTTAGGCAAAGTGATTTTTAAGACGCCATCTTTGTACTTAGCGCTAATGTCTTCTTGGGCGACATCGGGGAAACTGTATTGACGAGTGAAACGCCCGTAGCTGCGTTCGTTAGCGATCATGTTGCCTTCGCTGTCGGCGGTATCACTGAACGAATCCCGTTTGACAGAAACTGTCAGGGTATTATCTTTAAAATCTAGCGAGATGTCTTTTTTGGCAACGCCCGGAATATCAACGGATACTACGTAGTCATGCTTAGTTTCTTGAATGTCGCTGCGTAATTCTTTGATGCCCATACTTGGAAATGAGCGTCCAAAATTCTTGAAGAATTCGTCACCGGAATTAACAAAATCATTGAAACGATTAGCAATGTCATTTGCCATGATAAAACTTCCCTTCTAAACTATTTGGTGTTTCTTACAGTTTCAATCTTAGTTCTTTTAGCCCAAATTGCAATCAAAAACACTCAAAAAGGTCAAAAAAGGTCAAATTGATTTTGAATGGACCATAGCAGCGGATCTACAGACGAAAATTTGAAAACAGTTTGTCAATCATTTTCTAAATTTTGTTTCGTTATATCAAGGTTAATTTGCCTGATTTTGGTAGCTGCTTAAAAAATTGTAGTACATCATTGGTAATTTGGATAAAAATTTTTTATTTGACCTTAACGTTATGTCAAAGAGTATAGTTTGATTTGCAAGTGAGGAGATGAAGAAGTATAAGATGACTTCTTAAAAATCAATTCAAAACCAAAAACGACTTAAAAATAACAAACCACCTAGACCAATTTTGATCTAAGTGGTTGGGCTAGGGGGACTTTTATATTATTCATGGGGTATAATTTAAAGAAAGAATTTACCAATTTTCGTTGTGTCTACTTTTGCCATAGATTAATCTTTTTCCAATAAAAGCTATTAAAAGGTCAACAACAATAATCACAATCAGTGCTGTTAGACCTCGTAGAAAAAGATTATCAAAGTTAAACATTGCCATTGTAATGATGCCAGCTGAAAGTGCTGCGCTAGTAGCCAAAACCATAACTAACATGTAAAGAAAAAATTTTTTATTTGTATTCATACAGCAGCCTCCAATCTATATTTAAACATATAATACCATTTTTATAGAAAGAGGTAAAAAATTGCATATTTTTTGTTATTCACATCTAATGTATGATTTGTGGCTGATTATTTTGGCAGAAGCGGAGGAATTTTTCTAGTTATTTGAGACATTTTCTCGTGTGATTACTTAAGACATTATCAGATGTGAATGACAAAGAATGACAAAATTTAAAAGTATTTTTGACAATACTTAGCGAGGTTTGTTATACTTAAGATTCTATTATACGGTCAGGCATCTGCGTGCACGGCGGATGCCTATTTTTATGTTTGCGGGACTGCTTTTATATAGTAGAAAGTTAAAAATAGGAGGAAAGAAATGGTAGGAATTGTACTCGCGAGTCATGGTGAACTAGCGCAGGGAATTTATCAAGCTGCCGGGATGATTTTTGGTAAACAAGATGATGCTGTGCCGGTAACGTTAGCGTCTAATGAAACTGGTAGTGCTATGCAAAATAAAATGCGCCGAGCCGTAGCATCATTTTCACAGCAAGAGCAGGTATTATTTTTAGTCGATCTGTGGGATGGTACTCCCTTTAAACAGGCGGATATTTTATTGCAAGAACACCAAGATCAAGGTGGCTGGGCGATAGTTGCGGGAATGAATTTGCCAATGGTACTTGAGGCTTATGCTGCACGAATGGAATTAAGTGGTGTGCGCGAGATTGCTGCACGTGTTAGTGAGATAGCTAAAGCTGGCGTGCGCGTTAAACCGTGAGTTGCTTAGTTATATATAGAAGGCTTTAACAAGTTATTTTTTTAACGATAACTATATATAATGAATTAAGTAAAAAATATTTATTGAAATTGAGCGTTTTCATGATTAAAACGAAAAAATATGAATAAAGTGGTTGACTTTTAAAGGGATTGAAGGTATAGTAATAAACGTTGTCACCGCAATTGCTTTTGAGATTTAGAAAAGCTGTGGTGAAGCACATTATTAATTTATTAGTAATTATTTATTTTTCAAAGAAAATATTAATTGACAAAAGATTGATTGTGTGTTATATTTAATAACGTTGTTGCTGGTCAACAACTTGAACGAATCAACAGAGTAGAACTTTGAAAACTGAACAAAGTTTCGTAAAAATGTGTGAGGTCGCTCGGAGCAATCCGGGTGCAAACATTTGCGAAGTCAATTTCGCTAGTAATCAAAAATGAGCTAAACAAACTGAGAGTTTGATCCTGGCTCAGGACGAACGCTGGCGGCGTGCCTAATACATGCAAGTCGAACGAGAATGTGTTGGGAGTGGTACTTGTATCACGAACAAGACAGGAAAGTGGCGAACGGGTGAGTAACACGTGGGCAACCTGCCCTTAAGTTGGGGATAACACTTGGAAACAGGTGCTAATACCGAATGAGCCCATAAAGCACATGCTTTATGGGGAAAAGATGGCGTCAGCTATTGCTTGAGGATGGGCCCGCGGCGTATTAACTAGTTGGTAGGGTAACGGCCTACCAAGGTGATGATACGTAGCCGAACTGAGAGGTTGATCGGCCACATTGGGACTGAGACACGGCCCAAACTCCTACGGGAGGCAGCAGTAGGGAATCTTCCACAATGGACGCAAGTCTGATGGAGCAACGCCGCGTGTGTGAAGAAGGTCTTCGGATCGTAAAACACTGTTGTCAGAGAAAAACGAGTTCTAGAGTAACTGCTAGAGCCATGACGGTATCTGACGAGGAAGTCACGGCTAACTACGTGCCAGCAGCCGCGGTAATACGTAGGTGGCAAGCGTTGTCCGGATTTATTGGGCGTAAAGGGAACGCAGGCGGTTTTTTAAGTCTGATGTGAAAGCCTTCGGCTTAACCGGAGTCGTGCATTGGAAACTGGAGAACTTGAGTGCAGAAGAGGAGAGTGGAACTCCATGTGTAGCGGTGAAATGCGTAGATATATGGAAGAACACCAGTGGCGAAAGCGGCTCTCTGGTCTGTAACTGACGCTGAGGTTCGAAAGCGTGGGGAGCGAACAGGATTAGATACCCTGGTAGTCCACGCTGTAAACGATGAATGCTAGGTGTTGGAGGGTTTCCGCCCTTCAGTGCCGCAGCAAACGCATTAAGCATTCCGCCTGGGGAGTACGACCGCAAGGTTGAAACTCAAAGGAATTGACGGGGGCCCGCACAAGCGGTGGAGCATGTGGTTTAATTCGAAGCAACGCGAAGAACCTTACCAGGTCTTGACATCTAGTGCTAACCTAAGAGATTAGGTGTTTCCTTCGGGAACACTAAGACAGGTGGTGCATGGCTGTCGTCAGCTCGTGTCGTGAGATGTTGGGTTAAGTCCCGCAACGAGCGCAACCCTTGTTGCCAGTTGCCAGCATTCAGTTGGGCACTCTGGCGAGACTGCCGGTGACAAACCGGAGGAAGGTGGGGATGACGTCAAGTCATCATGCCCCTTATGACCTGGGCTACACACGTGCTACAATGGACGGTACAACGAGTTGCGAGACCGCGAGGTCAAGCTAATCTCTAAAAGCCGTTCTCAGTTCGGATTGCAGGCTGCAACCCGCCTGCATGAAGTCGGAATCGCTAGTAATCGCGGATCAGCATGCCGCGGTGAATACGTTCCCGGGCCTTGTACACACCGCCCGTCACACCATGAGAGTTTGTAACACCCAAAGCCGGTGGGGTAACCGTAAGGAACCAGCCGTCTAAGGTGGGACAGATGATTGGGGTGAAGTCGTAACAAGGTAGCCGTAGGAGAACCTGCGGCTGGATCACCTCCTTTCTAAGGAAAATAACGGAAACTCACACAACGAAACTTTGTTTGGTTTTGAAAGCTCTACTTGGGGGCTTTAGCTCAGCTGGGAGAGCACCTGCTTTGCAAGCAGGAGGTCAACGGTTCGATCCCGTTAAGCTCCATTGACAGGCAACTGTCAAAGCATTGTTCATTGAAAACTGAATCATTTTTATTTCTTAATAATCAACCGAGAAAAACATTGCGTAAAAATTGACGAGAACAACGTCAACTCATAACCAATTTATCGTCAGATAAATTAAAGGTTAAGTTAGGAAGGGCGCATGGTGGATGCCTTGGCACTAGGAGTCGAAGAAGGACGCAACTAACAGCGAAATGCTGCGGTCAGCTGTAAGTAAGCAATGACCCGCAGATCTCCGAATGGGAAAACCCAATAACCGTGAGGTTATTATCGCTGACCGTTAAGGTCAGTTGAAGACAGACGTGGGGAACTGAAACATCTCAGTACCTGCAGGAAAAGAAAACAACAGTGATTCCCTGAGTAGCGGCGAGCGAACGGGGAACAGCCCAAACCGAAAGACTTGTCTTTCGGGGTTGTAGGACCGAACATAGACGGTGAGGAATGTAGCTGAATGATCTGGGAAGGTCAGCCATAGAAGGTGAGAGCCCTGTAAGTGAAACACGACGAACCGAGAATCGGGATCCTGAGTACGGCGGGACACGTGAAATCCCGTCGGAAGCTGGGAGGACCATCTCCCAAGGCTAAATACTACCTAGTGACCGATAGTGAACCAGTACCGTGAGGGAAAGGTGAAAAGCACCCCGGAAGGGGAGTGAAATAGTTCCTGAAACCATGTGCCTACAAGTAGTCAAAGCCCATTTAAGGGTAATGGCGTGCCTTTTGTAGAATGAACCGGCGAGTTACGTTAAGCTGCAAGGTTAAAGTGGAAAGACTGGAGCCGTAGCGAAAGCAAGTCTGAAGAGGGCGACAAAGTAGTTTGACGTAGACCCGAAACCAAGTGACCTACCCATGTCCAGGTTGAAAGTGCGGTAAAACGCACCGGAGGACCGCACCCGTGTATGTTGAAAAATGCTGGGATGAGGTGTGGGTAGCGGTGAAATTCCAAACGAACTTGGAGATAGCTGGTTCTCTCCGAAATAGCTTTAGGGCTAGCCTCGGTATGAATGATCGTGGAGGTAGAGCACTGTTTGAACTAGGGGTCCGTCTTGGGTTACTGAATTCAGATAAACTCCGAATGCCACAGATCAATGACCGGGAGTCAGACTGCGAGTGATAAGATCCGTAGTCGAAAGGGAAACAGCCCAGATCACCGATTAAGGTCCCAAAATATGTGTTAAGTGGAAAAGGATGTGGAATTGCACAGACAACTAGGATGTTGGCTCAGAAGCAGCCACCATTTAAAGAGTGCGTAATAGCTCACTAGTCGAGTGGTTCTGCGCCGAAAATGTAACGGGGCTAAACACATTACCGAAATCGTGGATCCAACCGCAGGTTGGATGGTAGGAGAGCGTTCTAAGGGCGGCGAAGCTAGACCGTAAGGACTAGTGGAGCGCTTAGAAGTGAGAATGCCGGTATGAGTAGCGCAAGGTCAGTGAGAATCTGACCCACCGAAAGACTAAGGTTTCCTGGGGAAGGCTCGTCCGCCCAGGGTAAGTCGGGACCTAAGCTGAGGCCGCAAGGCGTAGGCGATGGATAACAGGTGGAGATTCCTGTACTGATCAGATCTGATTGAACAATGGAGGGACGCAGGAGGCAAGCGAAGCGTGCGAATGGAAATGCACGTCCAAGCAGCGAGTGCGAGTGTGAGTTAAATGTTTGCATTCAAGCAACACGAGCTGTGATGGGGAGCGAAATCTAAGTAGCGAAGGGAAGCGAGTCACACTGCCGAGAAAAGCTTCTAGTAAGGATCTGGTCACCCGTACCGCAAACCGACACAGGTAGTCGAGGAGAGTATCCTCAGGTGAGCGAGAGAACTCTCGTTAAGGAACTCGGCAAAATGACCCCGTAACTTCGGGAGAAGGGGTGCTGATCTAGCGATCAGCCGCAGTGAATAGGCCCAGGCGACTGTTTATCAAAAACACAGGTTTCTGCAAAATCGTAAGATGAAGTATAGGGGCTGACGCCTGCCCGGTGCTGGAAGGTTAAGCGGATGAGTTAGCGCAAGCGAAGCTCAAAAGTGAAGCCCCAGTAAACGGCGGCCGTAACTATAACGGTCCTAAGGTAGCGAAATTCCTTGTCGGGTAAGTTCCGACCCGCACGAAAGGCGTAACGATCTGGGCACTGTCTCAACGAGAGACTCGGTGAAATTATAATACCCGTGAAGATGCGGGTTACCCGCGACAGGACGGAAAGACCCCATGGAGCTTTACTGTAGCTTGATATTGGGTGTTCGTATAACTTGTACAGGATAGGTAGGAGCCATAGAAGGCGGAACGTCAGTTTCGCCCGAGGCGTTGGTGGGATACTACCCTCGTTGTATGAACACTCTAACCCACACCGGTTAACCCGGTGGGAGACAGTGTCTGGTAGGCAGTTTGACTGGGGCGGTCGCCTCCTAAAAGGTAACGGAGGCGCCCAAAGGTTCCCTCAAAATGGTTGGAAATCATTTGCAGAGTGTAAAGGCACAAGGGAGCTTGACTGCGAGACCTACAAGTCGAGCAGGGACGAAAGTCGGGCTTAGTGATCCGGTGGTTCCGTATGGAAGGGCCATCGCTCAACGGATAAAAGCTACCCTGGGGATAACAGGCTTATCTCCCCCAAGAGTTCACATCGACGGGGAGGTTTGGCACCTCGATGTCGGCTCATCGCATCCTGGGGCTGTAGTCGGTCCCAAGGGTTGGGCTGTTCGCCCATTAAAGCGGTACGCGAGCTGGGTTCAGAACGTCGTGAGACAGTTCGGTCCCTATCCGTCGCGGGCGTAGGAAATTTGCGAGGATCTGTCCTTAGTACGAGAGGACCGGGATGGACATACCGCTGGTGTACCAGTTGTCTTGCCCAAGGCAGCGCTGGGTAGCTAAGTATGGATGAGATAAACGCTGAAAGCATCTAAGTGCGAAACTCGCCTCCAGATGAGATTTCCCATTCAGAAATGAAGTAAGACCCCTGAGAGAATAACAGGTAGATAGGATGGAAGTGGAAGTGCCGTGAGGTATGGAGCGGACCATTACTAATCGGTCGAGGACTTAACCAAGTAGCAAGCGCAGTGGAAGTCGGAAGACAGAAGAAATAAAGATGATTTAGTTTTGAGTGAGCAAAGCTCACGTGTGGTGATGATGGCACGAAGGCTACACCTGTTCCCATGCCGAACACAGCAGTTAAGCTTCGTCACGCCGAGAGTAGTTGGGGGATCGCCCCCTGCGAGGGTAGGTCGTCGCCACGCAATTTAGAGGATACTTCTTGATGAAGTATCCTTTTTTTGTATGTTCTCTTTTTTAAAATGGATTTTATTTTGGTATTTTGTCTTAATCTGTTTTAGAATTTGTTGGCATTTTGGACTATAATTAATTAAAATTAAGTATAGTAATTATAATGAGGATGATCAAAATGGAAAAATCCGCTATCCTACACGAACCTAACCAAGCGATGGCAGCTAAAATTTTAGGGAATAACGTTAAACTCCGCTTAAAAGTCAAACATAACGATATAGTCAGAGTTGAATTGCTGTACGATGACTTGTACACTAAACCAGATAAAAATAATAGCTGGTTGCCGGAGATTGCGGCGATGCAAAAAGTTATGCAAAGTAGTGAAGATGACTATTTTAGTGTGACCGTCAATCTTGGGACTAACCGACGCTTACAGTATGCTTTTCATATTATTGCTAGCAGTGGCGAAGAATACATATACGATGAGCAAAAAATCGAATTATATACCGCTGATAGCTTGACACACGTGATTCCTTTTGTTTTGCCGTACGTTTATAATGCGGATGTGTTACCCCAGCAAAACTGGGTGAAAAATGCCGTGTGGTATCATTTGTTCCTCGATCGTTTTGCCGACGGGGATACGCAAAATGATTCCGCAGCTATTCTACCATGGGCCAGTGCAGAACCGCAGGAAACTAGCTTTTTTGGGGGTGATTTTCAGGGGATCCTCGATCATTTACCGGAAATTACCAGTTTAGGAGTCAACAGTTTGATTTTAAGTCCGATTTTTACGGCTTTTTCCAATCATAAGTACGATTCGTTTGATTTTTATAACGTTGATCCGGCTTTTGGGACGAAAGCAACTTTAAAAAAATTGGTGGGACAGTTGCACCAGCAAAAAATGCACGTTGTGGTAGAAGTTGTGTTAGATCACCTGATGGACTTTTCATTGCAATGGCAAGATGTCAAACAAAAAGGGCAAGACTCCAGCTTTTATGAGTGGTTTTTGATCGATTCCTTGCCACTGCGGTACCGCACCACCGAAGATCCGGACTGTGTGCAAGCTAGTTCCTACCGAGTGGCTCATAATAATCCCCACCAGCCTAAGTTAAATTTTGATAATCCTGCGGTACAAGAAGCCATCTTAGCGGTTATCAAGTACTGGATGTTGGAATTTGATCTTGATGGGATCAAAATTTTAAACTTACAGGAAATGGATCCGGGCTTTTTACGACGGCTAACTGCGCAGCTGCACGCTATTCGCCCTGGATTTTGCGTGATCGGGACGACCGAGCTTAAATATGCGGAGGGAAATTTTGTTGCTGCTAAAGCCGTAGACACAGTGGTGGATCGTTCACTGACTACCACCTTACGGGATTATTTTATTAACAAAAAGCTCAACGTGACTGAGTTGATCACTGCTACTAATCGCGAACTGATGAAATATGCGGATCACGTGCAACAGATGTTACTGTGCGAATTTGACGATCCGTTTACTCCGCGGTTGCTGGCTCAAACTGGTCAAGATGAGGAACTTGCTCGCTTATTGCTGGCATTTATTTACCTGCTGCCCTCCGCGCCAACGCTGTATTACGGGACGGAAGTGGGATTATCTGGGGCAGCTGTGCCCGCTAACCGTGAATGCTTTCCTTGGAAAAAAGAACAGCAAAATGAAAAAATGCTCCATTTTGTCCAAACTCTAGGCAAATTGCGCAAGGATTACGCCGCACTGTTAAACGAAGGTAGGCTAGAGTGGGGACAGGTGAGCGATAAAAAAGATTACGTTAGTTTTGCACGAATCTTAGGTGATCAGCGGCTCTTTTCCCTTTTTAACCTGGGAAATGGGAGCGTCAAGTTTGTTTTTCCACAAAATGCTAAGCTAATAGTGAGTCAAAATCTGGTGCAAGACCAACAAAGAGTAGGACATAATGGTTTTGTAATTTTAGAAGCGTAATGAAAAGGGTCGGGATCGTCGCTTGGTTCCGGCTCTTTTTTTGTCCATAAAAAAACTGTGGCGCAAATTTTTGCGCCACAGCGTTGAGTATTAACTGTTAATTAAAGGCGAACAGCAAATGATGGTTGGAAGTACTGGGTACTACCAATCGTTACTGATTGACCAGGAGCCGGAGCATGGATGAAGCTCGAACCACCAAGAGAAATGGCTACGTGATAAGAACTACCACGGCTACCCCAGAACAATAAGTCACCAGGTTGTGCTTGGCTGACTGGAATAGCAGTACCGGCATTTTCTTGAGCAGATGTTACTCGCGGTAATTGGACACCGAAGTGAGCGTAAACGTATTGAACGAAACCGGAGCAATCAAAGCCACTAGCTGGGTTAGTACCACCCCAAGTATATGGGGTACCGATAAATTGTTGCGCATAAGCAGTTACGGAAGAAGCGTTAGTAGCTGCAGGTGCTGGGGCACTTGCTTGAGCAGCAGGCTGTTGCTGAGCTTGTTGTGGTGCCTGAGCAGCGGGCTGTTGTTGTGCAGGTGCTGGTTGAGCCTGAGCCTGTGGAGCTTGAGTAGCAGGCTGTTGTGCAGGAGCCGGAGCTTGTTGCTGCTGAGCTTGAGGTGTTGGTTGAGCAGCAGGTTGTTGAGCTGGTGCTGGTTGGGCCGGAGCTGTTCCACTAACCTTCAAAGTTTGACCAACTGTGATCAACGAAGCGGCTGGATCAATGCCATTTAAATTGCGCAGGTTATCAACAGAAGTGTGATAAGCATTAGCAATTGTCCAGAGCGAATCACCGGCCTTGACTGTGTATGTACCGGTAGCACTTGGTGTTTGCGCAGCAGGAGTAGCAACTTCACCCTTAGCAGGGATCTGTAAGCTTTGACCAGCAATGATCAAATGTGAATTAGGATCGATATGGTTAAGTTGTTCGATAGCTTTGATTGAAACACCATATTTTTGAGAAAGATCCCACACGGTGTCGTGGCTGACAACTTTATGAGTAGTAGCTGCGTTAGCAGTAGTATTACCGGCTAAAAATAAACCAGCGGCACCGACCGTACCAGCCAACAATGATTTTGTAATTTTCTTCACTTAACGTCACTCCTAAACCAAATTTTTATAATATTAACTTTCAAAATTGAATAACTTTATTATATGCTTCCTATATTGCATTCTAATTCAATTAATATTACAATTTTGGCAAAATTGTAACAAAAGGTGGTTTTAAGCTGATATGGCAATTGTTATTTAGTGGTAAAAAGTTATAAAATCAGCCGTTTTAAATTCAAATTTGCACCGTTGCGCATTTCAAAGGAATTGGCTTGCTGGCAGACGTCAAATTAAAAAAAGATTACAGTTAAGTGGAGTGGTGTGGGGATGAATGTTATAATAAAATCCTTGGCAGGGGCACAAAAGAGGTTGTGATCAGTATTTGGACACAACGCTCTTTTTATTTTGATGAGCAAATGGAGGGGACAAAATGGAAGTAGCACAAATAACTGCGCAGATCAAGGCCGACCCTCAAAATGAATTTTACACTAAAAATGGGATCGACCCGTTATTTATCAGCAGTCCTGACGCACGCATCCTGGTCGTAGGGCAAGCCCCAGGCAGGGTGGCGCAAGAAACACGTTTGACGTGGAATGATCGTTCGGGAGATTTGTTACGCAAATGGATGGGAGTGACGCGCGACCAGTTTTATCACTCGGGGCTGATCGGTATTTTGCCGATGGACTTTTATTTTCCGGGTAGTGCTAAGGGCGGTGACCTTCCTCCGCGGCAAGATTTTGCCGCCAAATGGCACCCTAAATTACGCGCGACGATGCCTCATATCGAGCTGACATTGCTAGTGGGAAGTTATGCGTGCCAGTATTACTTGCAATTGAAAAAATCCGCCAAGTTAGCAGATGTGATTCAAAATTATCACCAGTACTTGCCGGCGTATTTTCCGCTGGTACACCCTTCACCGCGTAATCGGCGCTGGCTGCGTGACCATCCGTGGTTTGAAAAACAATTGGTGCCAGAATTACAAATGCGAGTGCAAGACTTGTTAACTAAGAAATAGTAGTTTTCATTTATACGAATAGGGATCCAGGGCAAGATGAATGAAGTGCTCCATAATAGTTAGACATAGAAACTAACTATTAGGGGGCATTTTTTATGATTGGATATCCAACTGAACTCAAAATAGAAATTGTTACTAAATACTTACGGCATGAAAATTCATTTGAAGGTTTAGCCAGAGAGTATGCAATTAAACCAGATAGAATCAAACAGTGGGCTCTTTTAGTCCAAAAACACGGCTTATCAGCTTTAAAAGCCTCACGACATAAAAAAAGTTATTCTCCCACATTTAAGCTACATGTGTTACGCTTTTATCAAGAACATGATTGGGGAAAAATTAAAGTCGCCGCTCATTTTCAAATTGCACTTTCTGGCTTAAGTGCTTGGGAGAAAGCCTATCGCGAAAATGGTTTAGCCGGCTTAGCACCTCAACCTAAAGGGAGACGATCTCAAGTGGCTAAGAAAAAAACTAAAAAAATTAAAAAACGGACCAAAAAACCAACTAAACCATTAACTGAAATTGAACGATTACGCCAAGAAAATATTAAGTTAAAGGCAGAAAAGCAAGATCTCGAATTAGATAATTTGATCTTAAAAAAAGTGGCTGCCCGATATCCAAGCTTACCAACCGCCAAAAAACCAGAATAATCTTGGAAATTCGGGCACAAAGACCAGATATTCCATTAAAAGTCTTGTTCAAGAAGTTAAATATGAATCGGAAAACCTATTATGATAATTGTTGGAATCGACTTAATAAGCCCGATAAATACGCTAGTTTAAGACCTATTATTCAAGATATTTTTTATCATGAAGGTCATGCAACCTACGGTTATCGACGTGTTCATAGTGCTTTATTAGACCGCGGTTACCGTTATTCATTGAATACAATTCGTAAAATTATGCGGCAGTTGGGGCTTAAAACTCAAGTTTATAGTCGCCACACAGCTCGTTATAGTTCTTATGCGGGACCAATGGGGACGACTAAAGCTAATTTACTAAAACAACAATTCGATGAAACTCAGCCATACCACGTTTTACACACCGACATTACTGAATACAAATTAACTACCGGCCGTAAGGTCTATATTTCACCAGTAATTGATGAAGCTTCGCTAGAAATCTTAGCCTGTCAGGTTAGTTATTCACCTAATATGGAATTAGTCTATGCAATGTTAGAAGAATTACAAGCTAACTTACCAGCAGACGCTCGTCCCATTTTGCATTCAGATCAAGGCTTTCAATACCGTAATCCTAATTACCAATCTCGCTTAAAGCAAATGCACATCAAGCAAAGTATGTCTAGAAAAGGTAACTGCTTAGATAACGCTCCAGCAGAAACGTTTTTTAACTTGTTAAAAAGAGAAAAGTTAAATCGAGAAAAAATAGCTTCACTGGAAAAAATGCAGGCAATCTTAACAGAATACGTTGCTTGGTTTAACCAAGTTAGGAGATCTAACAAGTTAAATTACGCTACGCCAAGCGCTTATCGCCAAAAACTGACGGCTTAATTTAAAAATGTACATAAAACCAATGGAGGCTTAGGCACGACGCTTCCTAAACCTCCATTGGTTTTTAAATATACATGACTTGAGTTTTTGCTTTTTTGGTTAAGCGATAAATTTTTAAGCTTTTATAAATGTCTAACTTTTTTGTTGCACTTCATGAATTATGTCCTAGATCCCTTTAGTTTTTTGTAAGTGATTCTTGCTTCATGACTGCTGACAGGCTTGTCCCATAGCTTTGATCTAATCGCGTTCGTCAAGTCAGCAGTCTAGGCTCTAAGGACGCTGAACAACAAATCCAAGTACAGGATTTGTCATTCAGTGCCACTTAGTCCACGACTGCTAAACGACTTGTCTCACAGCTTATATTTTGACCTTTGTCCGCTCCAATGCCTTAAAAACTAGCATCCCGATCACGACTTCAACTGGCAATAATAAAAGGTTTTTGGGTAAACGTACCACTAGCAATGCTTGCCATGAAGTCTGATACAGTAAGTGGATCCACAGTGTATTAAAAAATATGTTGGTGACTGTTACTTGCACCACTTCGTAAAGAGCCAAGCGGCGCCAAGTGATTTTTTGGTGAGCTAAAAACAGGCCCGCGATGATCCCCGAAATGGCAGCAGTAAAGGTGAAGCCGATGAAAAATTGAGCGTTTGTCGCCAGCAAAGTATTACTGAGTAGATCGAAGATGATCTTAGCACAGGCACCCAGCCATGGTCCTAAATAATAACCGATAAGCATCGTACCTAAAAAACCAAAACTAAATTTGACTAAGTTGTCGCTGCCGAGCGCAATTTTAGCCAAGACAACATTAAGTGCAATTAAAAAAGAAGCCAAAGTTAACGTTTTAGTAGTTAATTTCGGGCTTCTCCAAGATAAAAGTGACATGTTATGCATCTCCCTAATTTAGAATTAAGGGGGACAAGCACCACAAAATGATCTGGTGAATGCGGTATGGGCACGCAAACCAACTGGTTTTTCTGCTGGCGTTCACATTCCGTTCCGTCAGCCATTAACGCGTTCAAACCTACCCCTAGCGCTCTTACGATAACATTAAATACCAGGTAATACTAGTAAATAGCTTTTGGTGCAAGCTGATTATTTGGTCGCATTCCATTCGGCTTTAAATTCTGCTAGAAACGCCAACATGAATTCTTGCCGACCGGCAGCGATTTGGCGGGCACTGGCAGTGTTTAATTTATCTTTGATCAGTAACAGTTTTTCGTAAAAATGGTTAATGATCGTTTCGTTAGCCAGGTTACGATATTCAGCTTTAGTCATGTTGGTGCGCGGTTTGATTTGAGGATCGTAAATTTTTTCGGAGTGGTGGCCACCGTAATAAATAGCGCGCATGATCCCGATCGCGCCGATCGCGTCGAGCCAATCGGCGTCTTGCACGATCTGTCCGGCTAGCGGTAGTTTTTGCGTGGAATCTTCCAAGCTATGGGCAAAAGAAATGCTGGTGATGATCGTGATGATCTGATCGATTTGCTTGGTCGTCAGTTCAATGCGATTTAAGAAGGCTTTGACTTCGGCGACCGCTTCGTCTTGGCTGGCGACTAATTTTTCGTCGATCACGTCGTGGAGGTACGCCGCCGCGGTGGTGATAAATTGATCGGCGTGTTCGCTTTGGTTCAATTCGTTAGCCATGTTAACTACTCGTTTGATGTGATCGAAGCCGTGTCCGGTCCGGTCGTGAGTCAGTTTGTCGTGAGTAAATTTGGCGATCTGGGCCAACTGTTCTGCTTGTTCCATGATGTTTCCTCCCTTAATGAAAGTGGACGGCGTTGCGCCAGAATTCTGCTAAGATATCTAAGACGTAGGGGGTAAAGTAGGCTTCGGTTTTATGCCCTGTTTTTTTAAATTGGTAATAAGATACGGGAACTTTTTGGTGTTGCAGCCAGGAATATAGGTGGTGACTGTTGACCAGTGGTGCGATGTGATCGGCGCTGGCGTGAAAAAGTAAAAATGGTGGTAGTTTGGGTGGTGCCAAACGAAACACTTCCTTTTGCGCGGGATCAGCAGTTAGGTCAGGCGTTAATCCTAAAGTGATACATCCGTGGTAATGCAACGGCGCTAAGTGAATGTCTGCCGAGTTGAATTTTTGCTGGCGGGTGGTCAACACGCAACTTGTCGCAATCATCGCGCCGTAACCTTCACCCGCGGCGATGATCCGGGGGTCTAAGTGGTATTGCCAGGCGTGGTCCACTAAAAAACGGGCCGCGCAGTTAAAATCGTGGCAGGCCAGCAGTTGTTCGTTAGTCGTGTAGGCGTTGCCTGCCAAAAAAGCTAACGCGATCCCGCCACGGACCAGTTGCAACAGACCGCTAAAGCGATTTTTAGTCGCCAACTCGTCTTGTTCGGGCATAAATAGTAGGACAGGAAAGTGTTTTTTAACTTCATTGGTCGTGGGCGGCACGGCCAACGTTAAGCGGTGAGTCGGCGCTTGCAAATTATAACGTAGTCCGCTAAAAATTAACGGTTGACTAGCAATGGCAGGTTCGTGGAGCTCATGGCTGCCAGTATTTAAAGGTGAGGTGATCGTCATCGCGCACTCTTCTTTACTGATAAATTTTCTTCTATCTTAAATTAACTTTCCCCCAGTTGCAAAGGTTGTATTTGGGGTACAAATAAATTAAACTGTAGTTAATGTGTGAAACATTAGGGTTAACATGTTGTTTCACAAAAGCAAAGATAAGAGGGATGGCATGACACCAATAGAATTTGTGGCCGAATTACACAAACAACAAATCGATTTGACCGAACAGCAGGTCCACCAGTTTGCGACTTATTATGAGTTGCTAGTCGAGTGGAACCAAAAAATTAACTTGACTGCCATCACTGCTAAAGAAGAGGTCTACAGCAAACATTTTTACGACTCACTGACCCCCGCTTTTTACCTCCCGACTTTGCGTGCGCAAAAATTAGCAGTGTGCGACGTTGGTGCGGGAGCGGGTTTTCCGTCGGTGCCACTGAAAATCGCTTTTCCGCAGTTAAAGATCACGATCGTAGATTCATTGAATAAGCGGCTCAAATTTCTAGCCACGCTGATCGAGCAGTTAGGCTTAACGGACGTTACTTTGACGCACGCACGGGCCGAGGACTTTGGTGCTAAAAAAAGTCCCGCACGCGCGCACTATGACGTGGTGATGGCGCGGGCAGTCGCTAAAATGCCGGTGCTAGTCGAGTTATGCTTGCCGCTGGTCGCTGTTGGCGGTAAGTTGGTGGCGCTAAAAGCGAAAAATGCGCAGGTGGAATTACAAGAGGCGCACAAGGCGATCACGCTTTTGGGCGGTAAAACAGTCGCAAGAGAGGTTTTGGATTTACCACAAAGCCAAGAACAGCGCCAAATTATTATTATTAATAAGGAAAAACAAACTCCGGTAAAATATCCGCGTAAAGCGGGGGTACCGGCAAAAGAACCGTTACTGTAAAAAGAAGGTGGGAGTAAATGGCATTTTCTTTTTTTAACCATAAAACGCCGACGACTTCAGCACAACAAACGATCACTAAGATCTCCTTGGACCGGATCGTACCGAATCGGTTTCAACCCCGGCGGGTGTTTAGTGCGGCTAGTATTGCTGAGCTGGCACAGACACTTGAAGAACACGGCTTGCTTCAACCGATCGTCGTGCGTAAATTACCAGATGATGGACGTTACGAGATCATTGCCGGGGAGCGACGTTTTCGAGCCGCCCAAAAGCTAGGTTGGAGTGAAATTGCGGCGATTGTTCGCCAGATGTCAGACCAAGAAACGGCGTCGTTTGCGCTGATCGAAAATTTGCAAAGAGAACAGCTCAGCGTGATCGAAGAAGCAAAAGCCTACCAAAAACTAATAGAACTGAATCATTGTACGCAAAAGCAATTGGCCGAGGCGTTAGGCAAAAGTCAGTCATTTGTCGCTAACAAATTAAGGTTATTAAAGCTGATCCCGCCGGTCCAAGAGGCGTTATTGAACCGCCAACTCAGTGAACGACACGGCCGTGCTTTGGTAACGGCTTCCCCCAAACAACAGCAGGTGTTATTACAAAAGATCTTGACGGAAAAACTGTCCGTCAAAGAAATCGAACAGTTGTTGCAGGCTAAAAAGGCTAAGCCTACTAAAAAAGTGAAGCTCAAGGGTAGTGCTAAGAGCGCCAAGATCGCGACTAATACGATCCGACGGGCGCTTAAAATGGTTCGTGCTAGTGGCATTGAGTTGCAGACTAGCGAGGAAGATCATGCGGATTTTCACCGGATCGTGATCGATATTCCGGTCGCAACACAGAAGACAAAACAAAAGGGGAGATCCTAATATGGCAGTAGTGATTGCACTGGCCAACCAGAAAGGCGGCGTCGGAAAAACTACGACGGGGATCAATTTAAGCGCTTGTTTGGCGCGTAAAGGTCAGCGGGTCTTACTGGTAGATTTAGACGCACAGGGTAATGCTACCAGCGGACTGGGGGTTCATAAGTCAGAGATCAAACAAGACATTTACGATATTTTGATTAATGAAACTCCGGTGCAAGAGGTAGTTTTGCACACTAAAACTCGGGGGTTAGACTTGGTCCCGGCGACGATCCGGTTATCGGGAGCGGAGATCGAATTGACCGCGCAGATGGCTCGCGAAAAGCGTTTAGCGGACGCGTTGTTACCTATCATTGACGATTACGATTATGTTTTGATCGACTGCCCGCCGTCGTTAGGCTTACTGACGATCAATGCTTTTACGACCTGTGATAGCATTTTGATTCCCGTCCAGACTGAATATTACGCGATGGAAGGGCTAAGTCAGCTGATGAATACGATCCGTTTGGTGCAAAAACATTTCAACCCCATGCTTAAGATCGAAGGGGTATTGCTGACGATGTATGACGCGCGGACTAATTTAGCTAACCAAGTAGTTGACGAAGTTAAGAGTTACTTTAAGCAAAAAGTTTACCAGACGATCATTCCGCGTAGCGTGCGACTGTCAGAAGCACCCAGCCACGGAATGGCAATCATTGATTATGATCCAAATTCCAAGGGAGCTTGGAAATATGCCCAACTAGCAAAGGAGGTCTTGGCTGCTCATGACACAGAATAAAAAAGGCTTAGGGCGCGGGATCGAGGCTTTATTTACCGATTTTACCCAGGAACAAGTTGGCGACGAAACGGTGGTCGAATTAGAATTGGAACAGATCAGACCCAACCCTTACCAACCGCGGAAGGATTTTGCCCAAGACGCGTTGAATGAGTTAGCTAATTCGATCGCGAAAAATGGGGTCTTCCAGCCGATCATCGTGCGGCGTTCTGCCATCAAAGGTTACGAGATCATTGCCGGAGAACGGCGTTTTCGGGCTTCTAAGATCGCGGGTAAACAAACTATTCCGGCGATCATTCGCCAGTTAGACGACGAGCTGATGATGGAGATCGCGGTGCTAGAAAACTTGCAACGCGAGGACTTGAATCCAATCGAAGAAGCGCAGGCCTACGAGATGCTGATGGAAAAATTAGACCTAACACAGACTCAAGTGGCGCAACGTTTAGGCAAATCGCGTCCGTATATCGCTAATTACCTGCGCTTACTGAGTTTGCCGGTACCCGTTAAGCAGATGATTCAAGATAAGAAGTTGTCGATGGGACAAGCCCGGACGCTACTTTCGTTACAAAATAAAGATCAGTTACTGGCACTGGCTCAAAAAGCGCAGGACCAAAAGATGACCGTGCGGCAATTGGAGGCCGCGGTCGCTAACTTGAACGGCAAACGCAAGCGGGCCCCCAAAAAGCAGTCCCCGTTTTTAAAGGAGAGCGCTAATCAACTGGAAGAAAAGTTTGGCACCAAGGTAGCCATTAAAAACGAGAAGTCTGGTAAGGGTAAAATCGAGATCAAGTATTTTTCCAGTGAGGACTTGAACCGGATCTTAGCTGTTTTGCAGGTCAATTTAGATTAGGTGGTGGGTAAATGTACGGTTTGCATGATTTAGTTGAAATGAAAAAAAAGCATCCCTGTGGCGCAAATTGTTGGGAAATCGTGCGCATGGGAATGGATATTAAGATTAAATGCACGGAATGTGGCCGGCTGGTCATGTTATCGCGGCGTGAATTTGAACGCAGGATGAAAAAGGTACTACAAAAACACACAGATCAAGGAGAAGTGAAATAAATGGCACTGACAGCAGGGATCGTTGGTTTGCCCAACGTAGGTAAATCGACTTTATTTAATGCAATCACTAAGGCGGGAGCCGAGATGGCTAATTACCCGTTTGCGACGATCGAACCTAACGTAGGGATGGTCGAGGTCCCCGACAAACGACTCGCACAGATCGATAGCATTATTCCGGCTAAAAAGATCATTCATACGACCTTTGAATTTACTGACATCGCAGGGATCGTGAAGGGCGCAAGTAAGGGTGAAGGTTTAGGTAACCAGTTTTTGGAAAACATTAGGCAAGTTGACGCGATCGTTCACGTTGTACGGGCCTTCGACGATGAAAATGTGACCCACGTATCCGACAAAATCGCACCGCTAGACGATATTGAAACGATCAATTTGGAATTAACGCTGGCCGATTTAGAAGCCGTCAATAAGCGTTATACTAAAGTTGAAAAGGTAGCCCGGACTACTAAAGACAAGGAAGCTTTGGCCGAGTTTGCAGTTTTAGAAAAGATCAAGCCGGTGTTAGAAGCGGGGAAGCCGGTGCGGTCGTTAGCATTTAACGAAGAAGAACAAAAAATCGTGCGCGGGTTATTTTTACTGACCGCTAAGCCGGTTTTGTATGTTGCCAATATTGCCGAAAGCGATATGGCCCAACCCGACCAGTCGCATTATTACCAAGAGATCAAAAATTACGCGCAAAGCGAAGGGGCTCAGGCTTTGGCTGTTTGTGCTCAGACGGAAGAAGAGATCGCCGAACTGCCGGAAAGTGACCGCCAGGATTTCTTAGCTGCTGAGGGTGTTAGCGAATCGGGTTTGGATCGTTTGATCGCCGCTTCTTACAAGTTGTTAGGCTTAGCAACTTTCTTCACTGCTGGTGGCAAGGAAACGCGGGCTTGGACGTTTAAACAGGGAATGAAAGCCCCTCAAGTTGCGGGGATCATTCATTCTGATTTTGAACGGGGCTTTATCCGGGCAGAAACCGTCTCTTACGATGATCTAGTCAAGTATGGCAGTTTGCAAGCCGCACGACAGGCGGGACGTTTGCGTTTAGAAGGTAAGGAATACGAGGTTCAAGACGGCGATATTATTGAATTTCGTTTCAATGTTTAATAATAAACGGAGGAATTAGCGTGGCAGAAAAAACGACTAGGCAAAAAAATCAAGATGCTGCTGCAAAGCAAAACGCATATTTGAAAGAAGAACAAAAAGAGCAACAACAGGCAGCCGTTTCTTATGCTGCACTGACTAAGCGTAACGAAGATTTTATGTTTCACTTGAACAAAAATTTAACGGCGCACAATTATGATGAACAAAAAAAGCAAGCTGCACTGGATAAAACCTACCATGAATTACTGGAAAACCAAAAAAAGGGGATCACTGCGGCTAGACTTTACGGTACCGCCAATCAGTACGCGCAAAAAGTGATCGCGGGTAAGACGGAAAAGCCGAAAAAGCGCAGCATTAAAGAACTTTTTTGGGTAATGTCACTAGACAATGGACTGTTGATGTTGATCATGTTTTGCGTGATGTATGCGATCATGGGCTTTTTTGTTAACAAGCAAAATCAAGCGCTGGAAGGCGGTTGGATCACGCTTTTGAGCGTTTCTGTGATCGCCGGTTTAGGTTTGGCGGCACTGAATATCGTGATGGACCCGCAGATCTCGGGCAATGCTAGTCATAAATGGTTGCGCGGGATCGCGGCGACTTTGGCACTGATCGTTTTGTGGTTTGTTTTATTTGCACTGATCAGTAAGATCCCAGCGGCGATCAACCAAAATCTTAGCCCGTTGATGTACGTGATCGTTGGTGTGGTAGCTTTTGGTGCCCGCTATTACCTTAAAAATAAACTGAATTTTCCGCGTCCAACGCGTTAGTAACTGAACAAAGGAGACGAATTTGATGGCTAAAGAAACTTTTTATTTGACGACCCCGATTTATTATCCGTCCGGTAAATTACATATCGGCAACGCGTATACGACGATCGCGTGCGATGTTTTAGCCCGGTATAAACGCCTGCAAAATTTTGACGTGTTCTTTTTGACTGGGACCGATGAGCACGGTCAAAAGATCGAAGAAAAAGCCGAGCAACTCAACTTGCAACCTCAACAGTATGTCGATCAGATGGCGGCTGGAGTGCAACAATTATGGCAGCTGTTAGAGATTTCTAACGACAAGTTTATTAGGACGACTGACGATTACCACGAAAAAGCAATTCAAAAGATTTTTCAAAAGCTGTTGGACCAAGGAGATATTTACCTGGGCAAGTATAAGGGGTGGTACTCCGTTTCGGACGAAGAGTATTTTACGGAATCGCAGTTGAGCGAAGTTTACCGCGACGAAAATGGCCAAATGACCGGGGGCAAGGCTCCGTCCGGCCACGAAGTGACTTTAGTGGAAGAAGAAAGCTACTTTTTCAAGATGAGTAAATATGCCGACCGGTTGGTGGCCTATTATAATGAACATCCTGATTTTATTATTCCCCAAAGTCGTAAAAATGAAATGCTAAAAAACTTCATCAATCCCGGACTAGAAGATTTGGCGATTACCCGAACCAGTTTTAACTGGGGCGTCAAGGTCCCTAACGACCCGAAACACGTGGTCTACGTGTGGATCGACGCACTGTGCAACTATATTACGGCGTTAGGTTACGGTTCGGCTGACGATTCGTTATTTAAAAAATACTGGCCCGCAGATATTCACATGGTCGGTAAAGAAATCGTGCGTTTCCATTCGATCTACT
Organism: Ligilactobacillus sp. ESL1201; assembly: GCF_058503265.1. Classification (NCBI taxonomy): domain Bacteria; kingdom Bacillati; phylum Bacillota; class Bacilli; order Lactobacillales; family Lactobacillaceae; genus Ligilactobacillus; species Ligilactobacillus sp. ESL1201. The sequence continues at coordinate 396,341 of NZ_CP196362.1, forward strand.
GGCCGATCATTTTAATGGCACTCGACTTGCCGCTACCAAAACATATTATCGGTCACGGCTGGTTGTTGATGAAAGACGGAAAGATGTCGAAGTCTAAGGGAAACGTGGTCTATCCTGAGATGCTCGTAGAACGTTACGGGTTGGATGCCTTGCGTTACTACCTGATGAGGGCGGTACCGTTTGGCAACGATGGCTTGTTTACCCCCGAAGATTTTGTGGCGAAGGTCAATTACGATTTGGCAAACGACTTAGGAAACTTGTTGAACAGAACGGTTGCGATGATCAATAAGTATTGTGACGGCAAAATTCCGGCACTCAAAGCGGGAGTCACCGAATTCGATGGCGATTTAGAGCAAAGTGCCGCCACTGTTTTGCAGGAGTACCAAAAAGAAATGGACGAGGTGCACTTTGCTAACGCACTAGCTGCGCTATGGAAGTTTATTTCCCGCTCTAACAAATATATCGACCAAACAGAGCCGTGGGTGCTGGCTAAAGATCCTGTTAAAAAAGAACAACTAGACAGTGTTTTGGCACACTTAGCTGCTTGCTTACGGTTGGTGGCAGTTTTACTGCAGCCGGTAATGACGCACACACCTAAAGAAATTTTTGAACAACTCGGTTTACCCGCAGGACAGGTCATGATCGCCGGTGTTAGTTACTTTGATTTACCGTTAGGTTGTCAGGTAGTTGCTAAGGGGACCCCGATCTTTCCGCGGTTGGATACCGCAAAAGAAGTTGCCTATATTCAGTCTAAGATGACGAAAAACGAAAAGGCTAAGGGCAGAAAAGCGATGGCTGCTCAAAAGCAACAAGTGCTCAGCGACAATGATGAATTGAAGCTGACCAAAAAAGAAATTCGCTTCGATAAGTTCGACAAGGTAGAATTAAGAGTAGCTCAGATCAAGGCGGTTTCTAAGGTAGCTGGTGCTGACAAGCTGTTACAATTTACGCTTGACGCGGGCGATCCTAAGCCACGGCAGATCCTTTCGGGGATCGCGCAGTGGTACCCGCAACCGGAAAAATTGGTGGGACAAAAAGTGATTGCAGTGGTCAATTTGCAGCCCCGCAAAATGCGCGGGCAGGTCAGCCAGGGAATGTTGCTGTCGGCAGAATACGGTGATCAGGTTCAGTTAGTAACGGTGCCAGAACAGATCCCGGCAGGCTCACCGGTCAGCTAAAAATTACATGATATAGGGGGAGTACGATCAAACAAGTTGTGAGTCAAGCCGGTTAGCGGTCGTGGACTAAGTGGCACTGACAAGCAAATCCTGTACTTAGATTTGTTTGTCAGTGTCCTTAGTACCTAGACTGCTGGCTTGAAAAACGCGATTAAGTCTATTACTTACGGAAAAAATGGGGCCGGAACAAAATGACTTTTGTCCCGGTCTTTTCTTTATTTTCATGGAAATGAAGTTTGATGTCTGGTAAAACTGTTGTACTTAAGCGGGGAAAGAAGGTCAAACTAATGGAAATTTTTGATTCGCACACGCATATCAACGCCACTGAATTTGCTAATGATGTGCCCGACGTGATCTTACGGGCGCAAGCGGCGGGCGTGACGAGAATGTTAGTTTTAGGTTATGATAAGCCCAGTACGGTAGCATTGACTACGTTGTTAGCAAAATACCAGAACGTGTACGGAGCGTTGGGCTGTCACCCAGAAGACGCTGCTAAATACGATCAACAAGTAAGACGCCAACTGGCAACGGCGCTGCAACGGCCCAAAATGGTGGCTGTTGGTGAAATTGGTTTGGACTATCATTGTGACGTTGCCCCTGACTTACAGCAAAAAGTTTTTTGGGACCAGTTAATGTTGGCTAAGGAGTTACACTTGCCGGTTTGCGTGCATAACCGGGAGGCCTTTGCCGATTGTTATTGCCTGTTAAAAAAAGCAGACGTCGGGTGTTATGGCGGGATCATGCATAATTTCAACGGCAATGCATCTTGGGCCCAGCGTTTTTTGGACCTGGGAATGGAACTTTCTTATAGCGGAGTGATCACTTTTAACAAGGCGCAAGAAGTAAGGCAGGCTGCCTTAGCAACGCCTGTGGAACACTTGCTGGTAGAAACCGATGCGCCGTACCTGACACCCGTTCCCTACCGTGGTAAATTAAATGAGCCTGCGCTGACCCGTTATACTTTGGAATACGTGGCTCAGTTAGTGCACGTTTCCGCCGCCCAACTCGCGGCAATCACTACTAAAAATACGAAAAGAGTGCTGCATATCAATGACTGAAAAACCAAACGTGCAAGAAGTGATCGTAGTTGAAGGCAAAGACGATACCAAAAGGATCAAAGAAGCCCTCAACGCCGACACGTTAGAAACTCGGGGTTCTGCGATCGATGAAGCTACGTTAAAACAGATCGCCCGCTTGAATCAGACCCGGGGTGTGATCGTTTTTACCGATCCGGATTTTCCCGGTGAAAAAATTAGAAATACGATCCAACAGGCAGTCCCCGGAGTTAAGCACGCTTTTTTGGCTAAGAAAGCGGCTCGTCCTCATAAGAAGGGGAGCCTAGGAGTAGAACACGCTAGTCCCCGTGCCATTCGGCAGGCGTTAGCCCACGTTTACACGGAAAAACCGGCGGGACAAGAATTGATCACTAAAGAAGACCTGTTAGCCGCTGGACTAGTTGCCGGACCGCACGCCAAGCAGAAACGAACGGTGTTGTGCGAAAGCTTGCAGCTCGGTTACGTCAACGGTAAGCAGTTGTATAAGCGGCTTAAACTATTTCAAGTGACGGCTGCAGATTTTGCGGCGGCACTTAAAGACGTGCAAAAGTGGGAGGAAAAACATGGATTATGAAATTGGTTCGCCGACGCGTACCCGGGCGATCATGGCTACGTATGGTTTACGTTCTAAAAAAAGTTTGGGACAAAATTTCTTAACGGACTTGGACGTTTTGCAGCAGATCGTGGCGGCGGCAGAGGTAGATGAAAATGACGATGTGCTTGAAATTGGTCCGGGGATCGGTGCGTTGACAGAACAACTGGCTAAAAAAGCACACCACGTGTTGGGATTAGAGATCGATCAAGATCTGCTACCCGTTTTGGCAGAAACGTTGGCTGACTATACTAACGTGACTATTATCCACCAGGATATTTTGCAAGCGGATCTAGCCGAGTTGCTGGACCGTTATTTCGATGGCAAGCATCCGGTGAAGATCGTGGCTAATTTGCCGTACTATATCACGACGCCCATCATTACTAAGGTACTGGCTGCGCCTGCCGCTTTTGCGTCTATCACGGTGATGTTGCAGCTAGAAGTGGCGCAGCGTTTTACGGCTGCTCCGGGGGGGAGACAATACGGTTCACTGACTGTTGAAATTGAGTACCGCGCAGACGCTCAGATCAAATTCAAGGTTCCGAGGACTGCGTTTATTCCCCAACCGGCTGTCGATTCGGCGATCATTGTGCTTCAAAAAAAGCAGCCACGGTTAAGCACGGAAGATGAAGACTATTTCAATCGGGTAGTGCGCGGCAGCTTTATGCATAAGAGGAAAAATTTATGGAACAACTTGTTAGGGACTTTTGGCAGGGAAGAGGACACTAAAGAGAAGTTGCAGGCAGTTTTAGCTCAGGTGAAGATCTCGCCGCAGGTGCGAGCCGAGACGCTTAGCTTGGAGCAATTTATTGCAATGAGTGCGGCTTTGTCTCGGTGCGGCCTTAAAATTAAATGATAAAATTAGTTTAACTATTGCATTTTCGTGTGTTGTTATGGTAAAATTGAAATTTTTATCTAATTATGGTATAATAGAACGCACGAAGGGGTTGAGGTTATGCCGCTGACACTGGCTGCAATTAAAAAGCGCCTTGATAATCGGATCGGTAATAATTTGACGGTAACGACTCAAGTCGGGCGCAAAAAGGCGACTACTAAACACGGAGTATTGCGTGAAACTTTTCCGGCTGTTTTTGTAGTTGAACTGGATCAAAAGGACGCATTAAAACGGGTTTCGTATAGTTATACGGATGTTTTAACGAAGAATATTGCTTTAGATTTTGATAGTGAATAAGTTGAGCTGAAAAACAACCACGGGTTATGATGGCTGGCGGCACAAGAAGCGAGGAAGCTAATTATTTTGAGTACCGTGCTTAGCCTATTATTTACGGAGATACAAAAGGGACTGGGGCAAATTGATTTTGTCGCAGTTCCTTTTTTTATGGTAATTTTGGGACTAAGCGACATGGCTTTACAGCTTGTTTTAATCGTGTCCCAGCTGGCGGCCGCTTAGTTTAACTATGCTAAAAACAAAACCCGAGTTCCCAGTTAGGTTAACTTCAGCGACCAACCGCTAGCTTTTACGTCTTAGTTGTTTTGTCTCACCAAATATACCTGCGGGCAAAACCCACGTAAGCTGTTGTAAACGCGCAGGGCCTGAGAACGTTGCTGACAAACGCCAAAAACTGTCGGGCCCGTTCCACTCATTACCGCGGCGTTGACTCCAAACTGGAGCATTTTATTTTTGATCTTGCGCACTTCTTCGTATTCTCCCATGGTGATCGGTTCTAAGACGTTTCCCATGTTGGCGGTCATTTGGGCGAAGTTATTTTCTCGTGCGGCGCTAATAAAGGCACCCAAGTCTAGGTGATGTAGTTTTTGGTAGTCGATCTGTTTTAAGATCCGGGGTGTCGAAACGCTGATCAGTGGTTTGACGATCACAAACCACATCGCAGGCATTGCCAGTGGGGTAACGATCTCGCCTCTGCCCGTGACGATCGCCGATTGACTGTAAACGCAAAAAGGAACGTCGGAATCGATTTCGAGTCCGATTTTTGCCAACTGTGCGTTATTTAATTGTAAGTGCCACATTTGATTTAAAGCCCGTAAAACTGCAGCGGCGTCGGCCGAACCACCGCCCATTCCCGCCGAAACGGGGATTTTTTTGGAGATGTTGATTTGTAAGCCGGTGGTGATCTGAAACATTTTTTTGATTTTAGCCGCGGCTTGGTAACTCAAGTTGCGGCCGTCGGCTGGTAAAAAATCTGCGTCGCTTTCTACGGTGATTTTCCGGGTATTTGTCAGGGACTGAATGCTGATCCTGTCTGCTAAATCGATCGCAGTCATAGCCATTTGCCATTCGGGCTGGCCGTTTTGGTGGCGGTAGGGCGTGTCCAAGCAAAGGTTGAGCTTTGCCGGTGCCTTTACTAGCTGCTCCAAGGTCTCACCTGATTTCTATTTGGGTATTATTTTTCATTATATAGGTTAACTTTGAATTTTAAAAGCACTAGCTTAATTAATGATAAGTCGGCTTTAATGAGAGTTGCGTTTGCCTCCTAAAAGTGATAGCCTTAATTTTGCAATTTATAATAACCGAACGTTAGCTTACAGCCCTTATTAAGGAGTTAAATCTCATTGATTGGGGAATTTTTACATAAAAAAGCGAACACTGATAAGTTAAACTATACTAATCTGGGGGAAGTTAAAATGAAAATCAGAAGAAGCGAAAGATTGATCGATATTACTAATTACTTAATGCAACGGCCACATACTGTGATTTCTTTGACTTTTTTTGCGAAACGTTATGGTTCCGCTAAATCGTCGATCTCAGAGGATCTGGGGATTGTTAAACGCACTTTTCGCGCCCGGGGGATCGGCATTTTAGAAACCATTCCCGGAGCAACTGGTGGAGCGCGTTTTATTCCTTCGATCGCGGAAAGTGAAGTGCGCACTTTTATCGCCGAGATGGTCAAAGAATTGTCCGCTAAAAGTAGGCTACTGCCCGGAGGTTACGTTTATTTGTCAGACTTGTTAGGCAACCCGGCTGTTTTGCGCAAGATCGGGCGGGTGATCGCACGCCAGTATTTAGGACAACAGATCGATGCGGTGATGACGGTGGCAACTAAGGGTGTGCCGATCGCGCAAAGTGTTTCCGAATACCTGAACGTTCCCTTTGTGATCGTGCGGCGTGATTCTAAGATCACTGAAGGCGCCACGGTATCGGTCAATTATGTTTCCGGTTCTAGCGAACGGATCGAAAAAATGGAACTTTCAAAGCGGAGTTTAAAGCGCGGTTCTCATGTTTTAGTGGTCGACGATTTTATTAAGGGTGGCGGCACCGTCAACGGCATGCGGTCGATGATCGAAGAATTTGATTCGGAATTAGTTGGGATCACCGTTTTTGCCGAAGGGGCGTTTACTGGTAAAAGAATGGTCACCGATTATACGTCATTATTAAAAGTTAATCACGTTGACACCGAAAATAAAATGATCGACGTTAGCGCGGGGAGCTATTTGAGTCGGGTGTTTGAACAGCCGGGAAGATAAGGGCCATGGGTTTACACGGGGGAGTAATTGTTAATTTAGGCTAAAATTTATTAGCAAATTTTGATTTTAATTTTTTGTTAGCGGTTGACAATTAAGAGAAAATTATTATATTTTATAATGTGAGTGCTGTTAATTATATTAAAATTTGAGTAGAATGATTTTGTGGTAATGAATAACGGTTCTAGTAAAGAGGGGGAAAAGTATGATCGACGGCAAAAAAATAAGGGAGACGCGCAAAAAGTTGGGGATCTCGCAACAAGATTTAGCGAAAGGAATTACGACACAAGGAACGATCAGCTTGCTGGAGCGGAATTCAACTTCGCCACGGGGGGATATTTTAGCTAAAATCATTTCTCGGTTAGGGTTAAAATTAGAAGACGTAGTGGTCGATAATGAAGTGTTAACGGCCCAACGGTATTTAGACGAAGCTGACAAGCACAGTATGAATTATGAATACGACCAGACCTTGGCTGTATTAAATAAGATCAAAAATATCACGGATAGTGAACAGGAATCACATTACTTATTCTTGCAAACTGACGCTAAAATGTGGCAGACGCGAGATTTTGAAGACGCCTTGTTTGGTTTTAACCGGATCTTGCAGATGCGTAATAAACAAGTCGATATCTATACGGTGTTATCAACGTGTGAACTGGGCGTCGTTTACTTAGAACGCAAGGAAAACAATAAAGCTAGTTTTTATTTTGAACAGGTCCCGGGGTTACTGACTAATATCAACCTCGACGATTACGTTTTTTGGGCCTTGTTTATTTGGGAAAGCTTGACGCGCTACTACTATCACGTACTTGATTTTGATAAGTGCGCGGAAGTTTTAGCTGAGGCGCTGACTTTTGCTAACAAGCACTTTACACCGGTATTTGTGGACGCATTGTACTACACTAACGCGTTAGTGTTGCATGATAAGGCCGGTAAATGGACGACTAAGGCCAGCGAGTATTTGTTAAAATCGTGGGCATTTTCGTCGTTTTCTCAAGACCAGGTATACTTGAAAAAAACAACTAAACTGTTAAATGATTTGGGTTATTTGCCACACTAAGATATGTATGCGAGAGGCGGGGACGAATTTGGTCTCGGCTTCTTTTTGTATCATTGTAAATGAAGACAATCAAGTCCAGTTCAACTTGCTTGTCTTGCTAGGTTAATGCTCAGCGGCTGAACGCCAGCTTTCACAGCTTGTCTAATTGCGTTCCGTCAAGCAGCAGGCTGTGCCTAACTACGCTGCTAAGCAAAGCCCAAGTTCAGACTTTACTTCCCAGCTAGGTTAGTGCTCGCCTGCTAAACGCTTGACTTCACAGCTTGTCTAATTGCGTTTACCTTCCATCTGGGTTATTATGCTCAAGGGAATCAATTTATAATAAGGAGCAGTTAGATGACTTCAAAATATGCGGTGATCTTAGCAGCAGGACGCGGTACCAGAATGAAATCCGGCCTATACAAAGTATTGCACCCAGTGTGCGGTAAGCCAATGGTAGCTCACGTCTTAAACCAGATCCAAAAAAACCAAATGGAAAAAATCGTGACAGTTGTTAGCCAAGGTGCTAATCAAGTTAAAGAAACTTTAAAAGACCAAACTGATTATGTGATCCAAGAAGAACAATTAGGAACGGGCCATGCCGTCTTACAGGCGGAGCGGTTACTGGGCGGCAAAAAAGGTACGACGTTGATCGCTTGTGGCGATACGCCGTTGTTTACCGCCGAAACCTTTGCTGAATTACTGGAATATCACCAGTCGAAAGGGGCGGTGGCGACGATCTTGACCGCTAATACGCCGCACCCTTTTGGCTACGGGCGGATCGTTAGAAATGAAATTGGGATCGTAGATAAAGTCGTCGAGCAAAAAGACGCTAACGAGCAACAAGAAGCGATCCAAGAAATCAACACGGGCGTGTATTGTTTTGATAATGAAGAGTTGTTTGCGGCTCTCCATCAAATCACCAACGATAATGTGCAAGGCGAGTATTATTTGACCGACGTGATCGAGGTTTTGCGTAAAAAAGGAAAAATTATCGCTGCTTATCAGATGAAGGATTTTACGGAATCGTTAGGTGTCAACGATCGCGCCGCACTGGCTAAAGCCACTCGGGTGTTACAGCAGCGTATTAACCGCAAACACCTTGAAAACGGGGTAACGCTGATCGACCCGACAACGACTTACATTGATTGTGACGTCCAGATCGGTAACGACACGGTGATCGAACCCGGCGTTTATTTAAAAGGAAATACCAAAATTGGTAAAAATTGTTTGATCGGTGCCCAGTCGCAGTTATGTGATAGTATTTTAGGCGATCACGTGACCGTCAAGTCCTCACTGCTAGAACAGGCGGTGATGGCAGATGGTTCTGACATTGGTCCGTACAGCCATTTGCGGCCTCAGGCACAGATCGGCGCCAACGTGCACATTGGTAATTTTGTCGAGGTGAAAAAAGCGCAGATCGGTGCCAATACTAAGGTGGGGCATTTGACTTATGTGGGTGATGCTACTTTAGGCAAGGAGATCAACGTGGGCTGCGGGACTGTTTTTGTCAACTACGACGGCGAAAATAAACATCACACCAACGTGGGCGATTATTCCTTTGTCGGTAGCGGTAGCACGCTGATCGCTCCCCTTGAATTGGGTGACCATAGTTATGTAGCCGCGGGGTCGACGATCACGGATGATGTTGCTCCTCATGACATGGCGATCGCGCGGGGCAGACAGGTCAATAAATCCGGTTACTATGATCACTATCCCGTCGCACACGCCGCACAACAAAAAGAGAAAAAAAACGAACAATAGCAGAGGTCTAATGCTAAAACACTTGCTTTTAAACGGAACTTTGCATTAAGATAGATAGGGAAAATTGAACATTTAAATGACTAATGGAGGCTGTTATGTCTGGACACTATAACGATTCGAAGCTGAAAATTTTTGCTTTGAATTCTAATAAACCTTTGGCACAAAAAATTGCGGAAGCTGTCGGTGTGCCTTTAGGTAAAACTTCGGTAGACCGTTTCAGTGATGGTGAGATTCGGATCAATATCGAAGAGAGTATTCGCGGTGATGATATTTTTATCGTACAGTCCACTTCTGCACCGGTCAACGACAATTTGATGGAATTACTGATCATGATCGATGCGTTGCGGCGAGCAAGTGCCCATACGATCAACGTGGTGATCCCTTATTATGGCTATGCGCGCCAGGATCGCAAAGTGCGTTCGCGTGAGCCGATCACCGCTAAGTTAGTAGCCGACATGCTGGAAAAAGCCGGTGCTAACCGCATGATCGCGTTAGATTTACATGCGGCTCAGATTCAAGGTTTCTTTGATATTCCCGTCGATCATTTGATGGGGGCTCCTTTATTAGCGGATTATTTTTTGAACCATGGTTTAGAAAAAGACGCTGTGGTAGTTTCGCCTGATCACGGTGGCGTAACGCGGGCCCGGAAACTGGCCGAGTTTTTGAAAGCGCCGATTGCGATCATCGATAAACGGCGTCCCCGAGCTAATGTGGCGGAAGTCATGAATATCATCGGTGCCGTTAAGGATAAGAAATGTATTTTGATCGACGACATGATCGATACGGCGGGGACGATCACTTTGGCGGCTCAGGCCCTGATCGATGCGGGTGCCACCGAAGTTTATGCCTGTGCAACTCATCCAGTCTTGTCGGGTGCTGCTACTCAGCGGATCGAAAATTCACCGATCAAAGAGTTGGTAGTCACTGATTCGATCGATTTAGCGCCCGAAAAGCAGATAGATAAACTGGTTAAAGTTTCTGTCGGCCCACTGATCGGTGCTGCCATCAAATTAGTACACGAAGACAAGCCCGTTAGTCCATTATTTAAAAATCGTTTTCACGCCCAAGTTTAGTGGTGAAAATAAAGTGGCTGGTACAAAACTTGGTTTTGTCCCAGCCACTTTTTTGTTTTCCGTAAGTAATAGACTTAATCGCGTTTTTCAAGCCAGCAGTCTAGGTACTAAGGACACTGACAAACAAATCTAAGTACAGGATTTGCTTGTCAGTGCCACTTAGTCCACGACTTAACCTGCTTGACTCACAGCTTGTTTGATCGTGCTCCAAAAAGGCAGCAGTTTGCGCTTTTTGTCCCAACTCCGTTTGTATACCCGTAAGTTTAGTTGTTAGTCGTCTTTTTCTGGGGCTTGATCTGTTTTTCTGATCTTCGTGATCTCACCGGAATCAAAGACTTGACCGTCGGCTAAGATCAGCTGTCCCGTATCACTGATATCGGCCGCGATGCCCTGAGTTTGTTTATTACCCTGGGTGATCGTGACGTGTTTTTTGAGGGTAGAGCAGTAGCGGCGGTAAGCGTCCATGTGTTGGGCCGTCGTGTAGTGCTCGTAAAGTGCGAAGAATTCGGATAAGTAGCTACCGATAAATTCGTTACGGGAGACGTGGCATTTTTGCGCGGCTTTTCGGAGTGAGCCGGCGCGTTTTTGTAATTCAGGTGGAAACGTGGTCGGATCGGTTAAAAAATTGATCCCACAACCGACGATGATTTGTTTGAGTGCTCCGTTTTCGAGGTCTGTGACTCCTTCGGTCAGGATCCCGGCGATTTTTTTACCGTCTACTAAAACGTCATTGACCCACTTGATCGTCGGTTGTAACTGTAATTTTTTTTCGATCGTCCGGCACAGTGCGACTGCGGTAGCTGTTGTGAGTAAGCCGGCGTTAAAATTAAGTTGCTGGTTAGTCAGCAAGATACTGAGGTAGATCCCAGTTTTTGGGGGCGATGCAAAATTTCTGCCGTACCTGCCATAGCCGTCAGTCTGCTGGTCACTGATCACTATCATGGGAAATTTGGTGGTAGCAAACGTGCCGAGTTCTTTAGCCCGGCTGTTAGTCGAGGCTAAATTGGAATGGAGTTCAAAGTGCAGTGGAATCTTAGTAGTCAGGTTTTTAGTGATAAAAGTAGTGCTTAAAAGCCCAGAATCGACCAGTAAGTAGCCTAGATGTTGCTTGCTGTGGATCGTAAAGCCCTTTTTTTGCAGGGTTTGGATCGCTTTCCAGATCGCGGTGCGAGAGACTCGCAGTTCGTCGGCCAGTTTTTGTCCGGAGATATAAGTAGTTTGTTTAGCTAAAATAGCTAGAATTCGTTGTGTTGTGTTCATGCGAGTCCCTCCCGTTAAATTAAATAAATTATAAAAGTAAAAAGCACGAGATGCAATTGGAAATTAGGCTCAGGAGTTTGAAAGTGGGGATCGAAATGAAAAAGCTATCACTAAAATGGTTTTGGCTGTTATTTTGGGTGGTCGGTGCATTAGGATTATTTTGTGTGACCACGCATGATGCTTTTTTATATCACAGGCAGGTCGGAGTAGTCGAAAAAGTGCGTAACGATCGGGGCCATCAGACAGTCGACGATTTTAAAAATACGGACCGCCAGTACCACCAGCACCTAACTGTCAGGCTGTTGAATCAAAAAAAGCGAGGACAAAAGTTGCATCTTACTAATACTTGGAGTCAGTCGGGTGCAATGGATCAACGCTTTTACGTGGGCCGGCAAGTCTTTTTAACGTTACGAACGACTACTGCTGGTCAGCTCAGTGGTCAGTTGACCGGTTATAAGAGGGATACGTACCTATTATTGTTGTGTTGGATCGTCGGTGGCGCGTTGCTTTTGTTGATGCGCGTCAGTGGCTTACAGACGATCTTGAGCGTGGTCGTTAATTTTATTCTTTTTTTGGTACTGATCAAGTTAGACGTGACGTTAAACTTAACACATTTTTTCTGGCTGTTCGTAGCCGGCGCCTTGATTTTGACGACGATTTCTTTGATCTTGGTATTAGGAATTAGCCGTCAGTGTTTAGTGACTTGGCTGGCGATCGTCAGTGGAACTGGTGTGGCGTTGGTGATCGGGACGATAGTATTACACTTGGGCAATGATATTCATTATGAAGCGTTAGATTTTGCCACCCAAGCTCCCGAGCAACTCTTTTTGTCCGCCACACTGTTGGGATTGTTAGGTGCAGTGATGGACGCTGCGACCGATATCGTGGCGACGATCTTTGAACTGTGGCGCACCCAGCAGCATTTGCGGTTCAAACAGTTGTTTACCGCCGGGATGGAAGTCGGACAGGCAATCAGCGGACCGTTGATCAACGTTTTATTGCTGATTTTTTTTGCAGAAACCTTTTCTTTGGGAATCTTATACCTGAAAACGGGTAATAGTTTTGCCTATACCTTTGAGTGGACGATGTCTTTGGGAGTGGTGCAAACCTTGATCAGTGGGATTGGGATCGCGTTGGTGATCCCCGCGGCCAGTGCTTTAGCCGCATTAGTTTTGGGGGGAAATAAAAATGCGCACGATTAGTATCTTGACTTTGATCTTAGGAATCCTGTTGGTTCTTGTCGGTCGTAAAAACGGACTACTGTCTTTTTTAGCTCTGTTAGTCAATTTTGTGCTCTTGTTTGTGACGCTGGTATTGTTGGCGGTGGGATTTCCGCCTTTATGGACGACCTTATTTGCCGGAGTTTGCATCCTGGCGATCACGATCTATTGGGGCAGTGCGGATGAAAAAAGCGCGAACGTTTCGTTTATCGCGACGGTGATCGTGTTAGCCATCATGTTGTTGTTGATCGTGGTGTGGGAACGTTTCGTTCAAGTCAAAGGGTTTGCTACCGAACAATCCGAAGAGATCGAAGCCTTTAACCTGCTGGTGGGCATTAATTTTGAACAATTAGTCGTTGCGGTGGCGGTGTTGAGTACGCTAGGAGCGATCGCCGAGGCCGCCATCGCGATTGCCAACGGATTAAATGAAATCATCAAACAAAACAGCCAGATCACTTACTCACAGGTATTTAGCAGCGGTCGTCACATCGGTTTTCAAATCATGGGAACGACTTTTAATACGCTATTTTTTGGGATGTTTGGCAGTGATTTGGCATTGTTTGTTTTGCTATACAAGTTGCATAATAGTCTTGGGTATTATTTTAATTCGAAGATTTTTGTCGGTGAATGTTTGCTGGTGTTATATTCGGCGTTGGCGGTGATCTTGGTGTTAGTGATCACGACTTATTTGTTGGCCAGAAAACAACCCCGAACTACAAAGACGAGTGAGGAAAAGCAGCGAAATGAAAAAGATTAGCACTAAGATCGATGTGAAACTAAACGGTTGCGCGCTAGTAGTGCTCGCAATTTTACTGGTAATTGCCGTGGTGAGCCGGCGGCAGCTATTTTTTTCCAATTTATTTTTTATGAGTGGCCTGCTGCTGGTTTGTCTGGCTTTACTCGACGTTTTGTTGCATGCGCATTTGTTAGCGGGCTGGCAAAAATTACGCCGGGATGACCAAGAAAAACAAGAGCAAATCGACGTCCACAAGGTCGGCAGGCAAAAAAATCAGCCGCTGCACACGGACCGGTTTTGCGTGAACGGCGGCTTGGTTGGTATTTGGTTGATCGTCGGTGCGATCGTAGTGACTCTTTAGTGACACTAATTAGGAGCTATTAAGTGATCGTTTTTCAGGTAGCGTTTGAATTCAGAGTTTGCTTCAGTGGGGGCCAGCATTTCTTTGGGGAAAAAGAAACGCTCGTCGCCACTTTTTTTATCGGTGATCGACTTGACCAACGGGCTGATCGTCGACAGTTCGACTAGCGTATGGTCTTTTTGGGTCAGCTCGATTTGACTGTGTGCGTAATGAGAGTCGGGGCGGTAGGCATCATAAGGCATATCGTAGCTGTCGTTAGTGTCAGTGTAATAGGTCGGATCAAACCCGGCGTTTTTGACTAATTGTTTAAGAGTCGGCAGGTATTTTTGGGTATCTGCAAAGATTTGAACGGATTTTAGCGGGTGCCGGTCCAAAAAACGTTGTGCTAAGTCGCTTAAAATTGGGTCGCTCGCATTACGCCAGAGGGCAAAACAAGTATTTAGCACACCGTCGTCGAGCGTCAGGTAGTCGGTAAGTGTAAAGTTGTCGGTCAAAAACGGGATCAATAATTCCGTGGCCGCACTTTCTTCCAGTTGATTTTCCTGGTAAAGCTTGCGTGCTCGTTGTAATAAATGATCTAAAATGACCTCCATTGAGCGGGACACGGGGTGGAAGTAAACTTGTTGGTACATTTGAAAACGGCTGACGATGTAATCTTCGACGGCGTGCATCCCGCTGATGTCAAAGGTGATCCCGTCGCGGTAAGGGCGCATCACACGCAAGATCCGTGTTAAATCGAAATTGCCATAATTGGTCCCGGTAAAATAAGAATCGCGCAACAAGTAATCCATCCGGTCGGCGTCGGCTTGACTCGAGATCATCTGGACGACTTGGGGATTGGGGTAGGTTTTAGCGATCACGCTGGCGACTTTGGCCGGAAAATCGGGTGCGACTTGGCGTAAGATCTGGTTGACTTGAGTTTGAGGGTCGGTGATGATCTGGCGGGTCATCGCTTCGTGATCAGTATTAAAAATATGTTCGAAGGTGTGTGAGTACGGGCCGTGGCCGATGTCGTGCAGTAACGCGGCACACAGTGCGACTAAACGCTCGTTATCGTCCCATAAACCATCGCCGGCAGTTTGTGTCGGGTAGTTACGTGCGAATAGGTCACAAATTTGGCGGGTGATCTCGTAGACACCGACCGAATGGGAGAAACGGGAGTGTTCGGCGCCGTGAAACGTCAAAGAAGAAGTTCCGAGTTGGTGGATCCGGCGTAACCGCTGGAATTCACGGGTGTTGATCAGTTCTAAGATCACCTGGTGTTGGATGTAAATATAATTATGGATCGGGTCGCGTAAGACTTTTTCCAGTGGCAGCTTTGTTGTATGATAGATAATAATCACCTCTAAATAGTAATAATTAAGTTAATTATAGCATGAATGATGTTTGACTTGAGTTGAAAGGATGAACTGGGAGTGGAAGAAAATAAAGTTGCTGTCATGATCCACATTGCAACGCAAAATGTTCAAGACGGACAAGTCAATAATTTGGAACAAGACGTCGCGGGCCAATTTTTTCAGATCGGACCGACGATTTACTTACGCTACGTAGAAAAATTAGCTAACCAAAAACCAGCAACGGTCACTTTTAAGATCAATGATCAAGGAGAGATCGCGCTGACGAGAAAACAGGAGCAAAATCGTTCCCGGCTCTATTTTGCGGGCAATAAGAAGATCACCGCGCGTTACCAAACACCATACGGGCAGATTCCACTAGTGACCGTGACCCCGAATTTAAGTATTAAACTGGCAGATTATCCGTTACGTGGTAAGATTGCAATCGATTACATTTTATTGTCGGAACAAACGGAGCTGGGGAAGTATCAGATTCGCTTGCAATTCACTGCTTAATATTGTATCCTGAAGTTTAGACTGTGGAAAGGACGTGGGCTAGTTTGAAACTAGAAAAATTCACGGGTATGAATAAAAAGGAACTGTCGATGATCGAAGTTGCACGCGCAATTTTGACGCAAAAAGGCGATGTGATGTCTTTTGTTGACTTAACTAACGAGATCCAGCAGTATCTGGGTAAAAGTGACGAAGAGATTCGGGCCCGCTTGGCACAGTTTTACACGGACCTCAATATCGACGGCAGTTTTATTTCCTTAGGTGATAATCTGTGGGGCTTGCGTTCATGGTACCCGTTTGAATCGATCGACGAGGCTTTAGTGCATTCCGACGAGGAAGATGACGAAGGACATAAAAGCCACCAGAAGGTGAACGCCTTTTTGGATGACGATGTGGTCGACGATGATGTGGTTGATTACGATGAAAATGAAAATCAAGATTATGATGATACCGACGACACGGATGATGCCGAATTAAAGGAATACGGTTCGAGCTTGTCCGATTTAGAGACCGATGACGATGAGGAATTACCGGACGGGATCGAAGGTCAGTTGTCGGAATTAAGTGATGAGGATCTAGCCGATCAAGAAGAATAATTTTGCTTGACGAACGTCTGGTTGTTATGTATGATACTAATTGGGCACTTCAGATTTAATGAAAAAACACAGCTCTCTATTCACAGCGAATAGAGAGCTTATTTATTTTTTGAAGTTTCCCCGCTAATAAATTTAAAGGGGAGCATTAGGACATGACCAAATATATTTTTGTGACTGGCGGAGTAGTTTCGTCTTTAGGAAAGGGAATCGTTGCTTCTTCGCTAGGACGTTTGTTGAAAAATCGTGGCTTAAAAATGACGATTCAAAAATTTGATCCGTATCTTAATGTTGATCCGGGAACGATGAGTCCTTACCAACACGGAGAAGTTTTTGTGACCGATGACGGCACGGAAACCGACCTAGATCTCGGCCATTACGAACGGTTTATCGATATTAATTTGAACAAGTATTCCAACGTGACCACCGGCAAGATTTACTCTGAGGTCTTGAAAAAGGAACGGCGGGGAGATTATTTAGGCGGAACGGTGCAGGTGATCCCGCACGTGACCAATATGATCAAAGAAAAAATCATGCGGGCCGGCACGATTGCGGATGCCGACGTCGTGATCACGGAAATCGGGGGCACGGTGGGAGACATCGAGTCGTTACCGTTTTTAGAAGCGTTGCGGCAGATGCGTTCCGAAGTGGGCGCGGAAAACGTTTTGTACATTCACACCACGCTGGTTCCTTACTTACGAGCTGCTGGTGAGATGAAGACCAAGCCGACCCAACATAGTGTCAAGGAGTTACGCGGATTGGGGATTCAGCCCAATATCTTAGTGCTGCGTACGGAAAAACCGATTTCTCAAGAAATGCGCAATAAGATCGCTAATTTCTGTGACGTTGAGCCGGAGTCGGTGATCGAATCGCTGGACGTGCCGACGTTATACCAGATCCCGTTAAACTTGCAGGCTCAACACATGGACGACATCGTTTGTGAAAAATTACAGTTAGAAACACCACCGGCCGATATGACGGCTTGGCAGGAACTCTGCGAGCGAGTCCAGCACCTGACAGGTACGGTCAAAATTGCGCTAGTCGGAAAATATACCTCGCTACCAGATGCGTATATTTCGGTAAATGAAGCTTTAAAACACGCTGGCTACCAGATCAACGCCGACGTGCAAGTTGATTACTATGATTCGGAAAAGATCACGGCTGAAAATGTGGCGGAGCAGTTGGGCGATTACGATGGCTTGTTGGTACCCGGAGGATTTGGTTCCCGGGGATTAGAAGGGATGATCCAAGCCATCAAGTACGCCCGCGAAAACGACGTGCCGTTTTTGGGAATTTGTTTAGGGATGCAGATGGCTTGTATCGAATTTGCCCGCGACGTCGTGGGCTTAGAAGACGCTAATACTAGAGAAGCTGATCCTCATTGTACTAATAACATCATCGATTTGATGCACGACCAAGAAGATGTCGAAGATCTGGGAGGCACACAGCGTTTAGGACTGTACCCGTGCAAGGTCAAAAAGAACACGGTGACCGCCAAAGCTTATCCTAACCAAGACGTGATCCAGGAACGGCACCGGCATCGTTATGAGTTTAACAATAAATACCGTGAGCTCTTTAAACAACACGGACTAACGTTTGCCGGGATCTCACCGGATAACCGACTGGTAGAAGTCGTGGAATTAAGCGACCATAAATTCTTCGTCGCTTGCCAGTATCACCCGGAATTTTTATCGCGGCCACAGCGTCCGGAAGGGTTGTTTGCTAGCTTTATCAAGGCTGCGGCTCAGGATTAATTTTTAGATTATTGCAATATTAAAAATAGGACCTGGGACAAAACAATGAGTTTTGTCTCAGGCCCTATTTTGTTTTCCGTAAGTAATAAATCGCGTTTTTCAAGCCAGCAGTCTAGGTACTAAGGACACTGACAAACAAATCTAAGTACAGGATTTGCTTGTCAGTGCCACTTAGTCCACGACTTAACCGGCTTGGCTCGCGGCTTATTTTAGAAATTATCCTTCACGTATTTATCCACCGCCACGATCGCGTTAGCTACATCCGTTGCGCTGACTGCAAACGGCATTTGTTTCATCGTTTCGCTCGGGATCGTCGCTTGCTTGCCCACTTTGAGGAAATCGGCGTAAGTGGCGTCTGCTAATTTCAAGTCAGCCAGTGTCGTCGGTAGTCCGATCGAACGGTTGAATTCAATGTATTTATTTAAAACAGCGGTCGTAACGTTGTCGAGCATCAACTCGCACAAATAGCCGTACGCTACTTTTTCACCGTGCATCATCGTTTCGCTTTCGCCGGGGATCGCGGTAAAGCCGTCGTAAATTGCGTGAGCAGCTGCGAGCCCTGAACTTTCAAAACCGATCCCGCTCAGTAAGGTGTTGGCTTCGACGACGGATTCCAGTGCAGGGGTCACAACCTTGCCGGTGACGGCTGCGATCGCTTCTTTGGCGTGGGCGAATAAATTATCGGCACAAGTTTGGGCGATCGCTAGTGAAGCCAAGGTCGGTCCGTGTCCTAACATCGATTCGTTGTATCCGCGGGCCACGTCTTTGGCTTCGATATTGGTAGCCATCGCGTCGCCGATCCCAGCAATTAAATTTCTGAGAGGGGCGTGGGCGACGACTGCGGTATCGACTAAGACGAGGTCCGGATTTTTGTCGTAAAATGCGTATTCCTTAAACTGTCCTTCGGGCGTATATAAAACGGAAAGGGCAGAACACGGAGCGTCGGTCGAAGCCACGGTTGGCAAAATAGCAACGGGCAGTCCTAGTTGATACGCCACGTTTTTGGCAGTATCAAGTGTTTTGCCACCACCTAAACCGATGATCAAGTCGTTACCTTCTTTTTTACCGATAGCGATGATGCGCTCGATCTCTTCTTTAGAAGCTTCGCCGTTGAACTGCACTTTAGTGACCTGATAATTGTTGGCGCTTAAATTTTGATTTAGTTTTTCACCAACCAAGTGCCACACAGTATCATCACAGAGTAAAATTGGCTTTTTACCTAAGTTGGCTAAATACTTGTGAGCCTCAGCGAACACGCCACTTCCCTGAATATAATGAGCTGGACTGGCAAATTCTTTGATCATGGTAATTCCTCCTAGATATTTGATATTTTGTTACCAATTTCACATTAGAAGAATTTCAGCGATTTGTCAATCACGAATTCAGATGCGTTGTTAGTTATTAGAAAAAATTTGGGCGTGCTAGCAAATTTGTGCTATTCTGAAGGTGAGTAAGTTGCACAGTTGTCAATTGATGAGAAAGGACGAGCAAAATGCCAAAAAAAGAAATTGTCAACGACGTTGCCGCTAAGATCATTACCTACCAAGAAAAACACCACCTAACTGACGCGGAATTTGCGTTAGCCAGCCACTTTACCGTCGAAAAGATCCACGGTTTTAAAACTAGGACACTAACAGCCACCCCCGAAGAACAAAAAGAACTCTTGCAGTTTGTGACGGCCAAGGTCGCTAAGATTTAACGAAATGCATTAAAATTTAGCGGTGTTGGATAAAAAAATTATGATAATCTTGTAAACTAATTGAAACAATTGTTAGTATCTTGTATTATTAAACTAGGTAATTCTATAACTGTTCACTGAAGCCTCAGGGTGATTAAGTGAATATTTTGCAATGCAGATATTTAAATAATTGTTTTATTTAGTGAGGAATTAATAATGAAAAAAATGATTGTCCTCGGCGGACAAAAAATGGCCGGGACAGTGACGATCGGCGGCTCTAAAAATAGTACGGTCGCCTTGATTCCTGCGACGATCCTAGCCGATTCACCGGTGAGATTGGATTGTGTTCCGGATATTTTAGACGTGCATAACTTAATGGTGATTTTAAAGTCAATGAATGTTTCTTCCCGTTTTGATCAGGGAGTGTTGGAAGTCGACCCGACTCATATTCAGTTGAACCCCTTGCCGGGAGATACGATCCGCAGTTTGCGGGCTTCGTATTATTTTATGGGTGCTTTGTTGGGACGTTTTGGGGAAGCAACGGTTTCTTTTCCCGGTGGGGATAACATCGGCCCCCGTCCTATTGACCAGCATATCAAGGGCTTTAAGGCCTTAGGTGCCAGTGTGATCGAAAAGGATAATTCGGTACATATTACTACTGGGGCTGCTGGTTTGCACGGTGCTCGCGTTTTTTTTGACCTCGTGTCTGTTGGCGCGACGATCAACGTGATGTTGGCGGCCGTTAAGGCGCAGGGAACGACGATTTTAGAAAACGTAGCACGCGAGCCGGAAATTATCGACTTGGCAACATTTTTGAATAACATGGGAGCACACATTAGGGGCGCGGGAACCGATGAAATTCGGATTCAAGGCGTGGATCGTTTGGTAGCTAAAAATACGCACACGGTGATTCCCGACCGCATCGAAGCGGGGACTTATATTGCCTTTGCTGCTGCGGTCGGTCAGGGCGTGTTGGTCAATAACGTGATCCCCGAACACCTCGACCCTTTCTTAGCTAAATTGCGTGAGATGGGTGTTCATTTGGAGATCACTGCCGATAGCGTGTACGTTCCGGGAGGAGATACGCTATCGCCGATCACGATCAAAACGGCCCCTTTCCCGGGATTTGCGACGGATCTCCAACAGCCGATCACACCGTTGTTGATGAGGGCGACTGGGGATTCGAAGATCATCGATACCCTCTACCCGCAAAGGGTCAAGCACATTCCGGAAATGGTCCGAATGGGCGGTGTGATCAGTAGTAAAGACGGCGTGATCACGGTCAGTCCCGCTCATGATTTAGTGGGAACGACGGTGCAAGCCGACGAGATTCGCGCGGGTGTTGCTTTAGTAGGATTGGCGTTGATGGCCCAGGGAACTACGACGATTTTGCGGGCCGACAATATTTTGCGCGGCTATGACCGGATCGTAGCTAAATTTGCCGGTTTGCACGTTAAAATTACGATCGAGTCTGACAATTAGTGAGGGAGAACATAATGAATGGCTAAGAATTTAACTTTGGCACAATTGGAACAAAAAACCCTCAAAGAGATCTATGGTTTTGCACGCGAATATAAGATCCCTTATTACAGCAAAATGAACAAAAAGGAACTTTCTTTGGCGGTCATTCGGGCGCAAGCCAAGGAAAAATATGATATGCAAGGAATTTTAGACATCGTTTCGCACGAAGATGGCTATGGTTTTTTGCGTCCCATTAACTACAGTCCTTCCCAAGAAGATATTTACGTTTCCGCCTCGCAGATCAGGAGGTTTGGTTTACGGACCGGTGATCTGGTGGGCGGCCAGGTGCGGTTGCCTAAGACTAACGAGCGTTATTACGGCATGATGCACGTCGACGTCGTTAACGGCAAAAATCCGGAAAAAGCTAAGGTAAGGCCGCATTTTCCGGCACTAACTCCGCTGTTTCCCCGGCGTAAAATGACGTTAGCGACAACGCCCGATAAGTTGGCAACGCGTTTGATCGACGTTTTTGCGCCGGTCGGTTTTGGACAACGCGGGTTGATCGTAGCCCCGCCTAAAACCGGCAAGACTAATTTGTTAGCGCAGATCGCGGCGGGGATCACGACTAATTATCCCGCGGCTAAAGTGATCATGTTGTTGATCGACGAACGGCCAGAAGAAGTCACGGAAATGGAACGCACGATCAAAGGTGAGGTAGTTTATTCAACTTTTGACCAGAAACCTGAAAGTCACGTACAAGTGGCGGAATTAGTGTTACAACGGGCTCAGCGATTAGTGGAAGAAAAACAAGACGTAGTGATTTTATTGGATTCTTTGACCCGGTTGGCGCGGGCTTACAACCTGATCGAACCTCCTAGTGGCCGGACTTTGTCGGGGGGGATCGATCCGGCGGCATTGTTTAAACCTAAGCGTTTCTTTGGGGCTGCGCGTAACCTGGAAGAGGGCGGCAGTTTGACGATCTTAGCCACTGCTTTGATCGATACCGGCAGTCGAATGGACGATTTTATTTTTGAGGAATTTAAGGGGACCGGCAACCAAGAATTGCAGTTAGACCGTAACTTAGCCCAGCGGCGGATCTTTCCGGCAGTCGATTTGAAAAAATCCGGCACCAGAAAAGAAGAACTTCTGTTGCCACCAGCTGTGTTGGAGACGATCAAGCGGGTACACATGAGCGGCGATGCGTTGGTCGACACTCCGGAATTGTTGCAGTTGCTGCAAAAAACTAAGAGTGAAAGCCAGTTTTTGGAATTACTGGCCAAACATAATCCCAAACACGGGCGGCAAAGATGATTGCATCGTCTTTTTGTTCGTGTTAAGATATTATTTGTTGTATTGTCTAAGAATAAACTCTGCTGCAGCAAATGAAGCAGGGCAAAGGAGAGTAAATATTATGAAAAAAGGAATACATCCAGATTACCATCAGGTTGTTTTCATGGATTCTGCTACCGGTTATAAATTTGTTTCCGGCTCAACCAAGAATTCCAGTGAAACGGTTGAATTCGAAGGTCAGACATATCCTTTGATCAGGGTTGAAATTTCTAGTGATTCCCACCCATTCTACACGGGACGCCAAAAATTCAATCAAGTCGACGGCCGGGTCGATCGGTTCAACAAAAAATACGGTTTTACCGAATAAGCAAGTTAGTGAGGAGCGGGGCAAAGCTGAATTGTCCCGCTCTTTTTGTTGGATAGCCACTTCGTTTTTGGCTATAATAAAGATAATCAACTTATCATGGAGGAGCAAAGATGCAGGGAAATGCAGGTCTTAAGTTATTTGCGTTAAACGGTAATCCTAGATTAGCAGAAAAAATTGCCGCACAGATGGGAACTAAACTGTGTAGCGCGTCGGTCAAACACTTTAGCGATGGTGAGATTCAAATCAACATTGATGAAAGTGTACGTGGCGCCGATGTTTTTGTGATCCAGTCGATCAGTGCACCGGTCAACGAAAACTTTATGGAACTGATGGTGATGATGGACGCTTTACGACGTGCGAGCGCGGGTTCGATCAACGCGGTCATTCCTTATTACGGTTACGCGCGTGCCGATCGCAAGGCTCGGTCCAGAGAGCCGATCACCGCTAAATTACTTGCTAATTTCATTCAGATGGCAGGCGCCGACCGGGTGGTAACGATGGACTTGCATGCTGGTCAGTTGCAGGGCTTCTTTACGATCCCAGTCGATCATTTAAAGGCCATCTTTAGTCTGGCGCAGTATTTTAAAGACGAGGAGATCTGTAACGATGTCGTTGTTGTTGCTCCTGACCATAACGGAGTCAAAAACGCCCGCAACTTAGCCGAGTTACTCAAAGCACCTTTGGCGATAGTCGATAAGCGTGATAAAAAACGGTTGCGTCCCGATAACATGCAGATCATCGGTGAGGTGCGCGGTCACAAATGTATCGTGATCGACGACCTGATCGATACCGGCGCTAAGGTGTTGGACGCGGGCATCGCGCTTAAATCCGCCGGTGCCGCTGATATTTATGCGTGTGCCACGCACCCGATCTTTTCTGGCGCTGCTTGTGAGCAACTAGCATCTTCGCCGTACAAACAAGTGGTAGTGACGGACACGATCCCGGTACCTGCTGGCAGCCAGTTTCCACAGCTGAAGATCTTATCGGTGGCACCGTTATTTGCTAAGGCGATCTCGCTGATTTATCATAATCAGGCCGTAGACGACCTTTTTGTCAATTAGTCGTTAAAATTAAGCTGGAAATTTACGGGCGCATGTAGGAAGCAGGCTTTTCTTTTGCCCTAGAACTATTAGGCGCTTGAAATTACGGGTTATTTTAGTTAGAATTAAACAGTATTTGTTATTTTTGAAGGAGGAAAACACTATGTCACGTAATACACATGTTGGGACTGGTAACGATCGTCGTCCCGTTAATACTGCTAATAAAAAGAAACGTCGTCGTCAACATATTGCTGTTCTTGATTTTTTGAAGGAACGCGAACAACAAGATACCGCTAAATAAGTTGTGACAGTAGCAGCAGTCAAACCCGGTAAAATGGAGTTGGGACAAAAAGCGCTTAGCAGTCGAGCACTAGCCTAGTTTCAAAGTAAAACCCGAACTTAGGTTTTATTTTGAAACGTAGCTAGGCACAAACTGCTGCTTTTTGGAGCACGATCAGTCTATTGCTTAAGGAAAACAAAGAGGGAGCTGGAACAAAATTAAGTTTTGTCCTAGCCCCGACTGGCGGGGCTAAGGGAGCGGGACAAAGTTAATTGTCCTGCTCCCTTTTGCTGTCTAACTGCGGTTAACGTGGCGGAGGGGCAGTAATTTGACAAGCTGGGTGCTAAATTCGTATATTTGATTAGTACGGCAATAAAGGAGTAGGAAATGAATAAGAAAAAATGGTTTTCCTGGCTAGTCGCGGTCATCTTAGTGTTGTGTACCGGCTATAGCATTATTTACGTGCACCAGCAAAAGCAGCTGAATGCCGTTAAAGTGAATCAACAACAACAACAACTTGCCGCACAGACGGCTAAGCAACACCGCTTAGTCCGCCAACAGGCAAAAAGAGCCCGGCATCCGGTAGCGTGGGACCAACCTTCGTTGCGGGGAGCTTATCCGGACTTGAGTAAATACGCGCACTTAAACAAGAAAAGTCAGCAGCTCTGGTTGGACGTTTCGGTGCGTGATCAACGTGTCTACGTGATGCAAGGTAGGTACCGGATCTACACGATGTATG
Organism: Ligilactobacillus sp. ESL1201; assembly: GCF_058503265.1. Taxonomy (NCBI): domain Bacteria; kingdom Bacillati; phylum Bacillota; class Bacilli; order Lactobacillales; family Lactobacillaceae; genus Ligilactobacillus; species Ligilactobacillus sp. ESL1201. Next base: position 421,106 of record NZ_CP196362.1, read on the forward strand.
CGTCGGTCGGTAAAAATTTCGACAAAACTAAGGATTACCACCAGACCCCGATCGGAGATTTTCGGTTGCAAAAACAACGCGGGCAGCAGTATTATGATGCTACGAAGGGGTATGGTGCGAAGTACTGGACTTCTTTTGCGGGACATGGAGTGTACCGGCTAGAGTCTGTGCCGTTTGCACAAAATGGCCGGGTCTTAGCTCAGCCTGCGCGTGAATTGGGACGGCAAAATGTCACTAAAAAGCACAACGTTCAGGCTTATGGTTGTGTGCGTTTGACGGTTCCTGATGCGCAGTGGATCCAAGAAAAACTACCATCACGGACCCGTGTAGTGGTACACGGCCGCCAAAATGATAAGGACCTTTTGGATTTTTTGGATGATTGAGGGGGAAAATGATGCAGATCGACGTCGAAGATTTTATCACACAGGTAACGAATGCGGATTACCAGGTCACGCAAATAGAAACGACTGCTAAGCAGTTTGCTAAAAAGACTAATGAATTAGTGACGCAACTGGTGACTAATTTTACGGCAGCACTGCAGTCAGAGCACTTGGCTCAAAGTCGGCTGTTACTAAGCGACGAACAGACAGTGATCAGTTTAGAAAGTGGGATCATTAACTTACCGTTTGCTAATATTAACCGCGTCGATAATTTTTTTGCCGACCTGAAACAAAGTGTGCCACTTAATTTAAATTTAGTCGTGGCTAATGAAGATTTAGTTTCGGGCTTATGGATCGTTAAAATTTGTCCGGTAGCAGAGCTGCAAATGCCTGCGGTGTTAGAAAAAATTACCACGCAGCTCACCAAAAAACAAGAGCTGATCGCAGCCGCACAGCAAAAAAAGAAGCAAGCGGCTGAAAATTAATGGTTGACAAAATTTTAATTAACGCTTAATATCAAAGGCACTAAGAAAAATAAAAATGGTGCAGAGAAGAGTAGCTTGGAAATTTCATGACAGAGACCTTCGGCAGGTGTGAAGAAGGATGGAAGCTCCGAGTGAAGATGAACTCGAAGATCGTATTTTGGTGCAAGCTGAAATGCCGCTCGACCAGCGTTAACGGGATACTTAAGCTGGTGTTGTAAAAACACAATAAAGGTGGTAACGCGGGTCTTCGTCCTTTTTTAGGACGAGGGCCTTTTTTTGATGGAAAAGGAGAACAGTAATGATCGAGTTAAAAAAAGTGAGTAAGACTTTTCAAACTAAAGACGGGCCGATCGCTGCGGTCACAGACGTTGACCTTACGATCAATAAGGGTGAAATTTACGGCATTATGGGATTTTCGGGTGCTGGTAAGAGTACGTTGGTGCGCATGCTAAATGGTTTGGAGGTCCCAACGAGTGGGCAAGTATTGCTCAACGGACAACGCATCGATAATCTGAGTGGCAAGAAGTTACGCGAAAAGCGCAAGAAGATCGGCATGATTTTTCAACACTTCAACTTGCTATGGTCGCGGACGGTTTTACAAAATATCATGTTTCCCCTAGAGATCGCGGGAGTTCCACGGGAAAAACGGGTGGAACAAGCTAAAAAATTGGCACAGTTAGTCGGGCTAGAGGAGCGGTTGCACGCCTATCCTGCTCAGCTGTCGGGGGGCCAAAAGCAACGGGTCGGAATTGCCCGAGCCCTAGCTAACGACCCGGAAATCTTGATCTCGGATGAAGCGACGAGTGCGTTAGACCCACAAACGACTGACGAGGTTTTGGAATTACTGGCACAGATCAACCAGCAGTTAAACCTGACGATCGTGCTGATCACCCACGAGATGCACGTGATCCGGCGACTGGCAGATCAAGTAGCGGTGATGGATGGAGGCAAGATCATCGAGCACGGACCGGTCGCACAGATCTTTACCGCGCCGCAACAGGAATTAACTAAGCGGTTTGTCCATGCAGAAGTCGATTCCGCGCCCAATGAGACTGACATTCAGCAGATCACCCGTGATTTACGGCAGAAATATCCGGAAGGATTATTGTTATCGCTGAAATTTCACGGCAATCAGGTTCAATCTCCCGTGATTACAGAACTGTTGCGTAAGTTTAGCGAGCTCAGCGTCAGCATTTTAGAAGGAGCGGTCCACCAGCTGGCCGATAAGCAAGGAACGATCGGTACTTTGTACGTACAGTTGACGGGACCGCAGCAAGAAACGGCGGCAGCGCTGGAATTTTTGCGGCAATTAGACGTTGAAGTGGAGGAGATCACTAATGAATAGTCAAGGATTAGCGTCTTATTTTCAGTTTAAAAACGTCAACTGGCCTAATGTCTGGGAAGCTACGTGGGAAACGATCTGGATGACGGTATTATCCGTAGTGCTAGTGGCGATTTTAGGCATTTTGTTGGGCTTGTTACTTTATCAAACGACCGGTAGTCAGAAGTTTTCGGTGCGGTTGTTAAATTGGGTCGTCGCGTTTTTCGTCAACGTTTTTCGCTCGATCCCCTTTATTATTTTGATCGTGTTGTTACTGCCGGTAACGCAAGTGTTAGTCGGTGCGATCACGGGAGCGAAAGCCGCGATCCCGTCGCTAGTCGTTTCGGCGGCGCCGTTTTATGCCCGGCTGGTGCAGATCGCGTTAAACGATGTCGATAGCGGCGTGATCGAAGCGGCAAACGCGATGGGTGCTAATAAATGGCAGGTGATCACCAAGGTGTTGCTGCCCGAAAGTATGCCGGCACTGATTTCGGGGATCACGGTCACTGCGATTTCTCTGATCGGTTACACGGCGATGGCCGGTGCGATCGGTGCGGGGGGCTTAGGACAGTTGGCTTACACCGATGGTTTTCAGTCCTACAATAATGCAATCACCTTAACGGCAACGGTTGTGATCGTGATCATCGTTTTTGCTTTCCAGTTTGCGGGAGATACGTTGACTCGCAAGGTGGATAAGCGCTAATTAAATTAGGTAGTAAAATTTAAAAAATTGGAGTTGATTTAGATGAAAAGATTTGCGAGTTTAGTAACATTATTAGTGGCAGGAACGGCATTATTAGGCTTTGGTGGTAAGGCAAATGCGGCTACAACTTTGACGGTCGGCGCTTCTCCTAACCCCCACGCGAAGATTTTAGAGCACGTCAAACCCCAACTCAAAAAAGAAGGGATCGACTTAAAGGTCAAGACCTTTGACGATTACGTGATGCCTAATAAGGCTTTGGCTGCTAAAGACATTGATGCCAACTACTTCCAACACATTCCGTTTTTGGATAACTGGAACAAGAAAAACAACGGCACGTTAGTCAATGCTGGCGGGGTGCATTTGGAACCGATCGGCGTTTATTCTAAAAAATACAAGAGTTTGAAGGACTTACCTAAGGGTGCTAAGGTGATGGTTTCTAGCAGTGTTTCCGATTACGGCCGGGTACTGGCAATTTTTCGGGATGCAGGTTTGATCACTTTGAAAAAGGGGATTGACATCAAGACGGCGACCTTTGATGATATCAAGACTAATAAGAAAAACTTACAGTTCAAACACACCTACGAACCAAAATTGATGCCGAAACTCTACCAGTCAAATGAAGGAGCAGCGACTGTCATCAACGCTAATTATGCGGTTCAAGCGGGCTTAAAACCGACTAAAGACTCGATCGCGTTGGAAAAGAAAACTTCGCCGTACGTTAACATCGTGGCGGTCCGTAAGGGTGATCAAAATAAACCAGAGATCAAAAAGTTGGTAAAAGCTTTGCAGTCTAAAGATACACAGCAGTGGATCAAGAAGCATTACAAGGGCGCAATTTTGCCGGCTAAATAATTTTAAGCGGCGGGGTGGGAGCAAATCTTTGTTCCTGCTCCGTTTTTGGTTTTACTTTCCAGCCAGTCTGATCTTGGTTGCTAAGCGGCTTGTTTCACAGCTTGCTTTAACGCGCAGCTAAAAGGTGCTATGATACAAGTAGTAGTCTTTTGTTTAAATTTAATCAAGTAGAAATGAGGAATGACTGAATGTCAAGTGGTCGAGCGATTACCAATCTGATTATCGTGATGATCGTGTTTTTTTTCGCAGCGTTTTTTGTGGGATCTGAGTTTGCTATTGTTTCTTTGCGTAAGAGTGCAGTTGAAAGTGCGCTGGAAAACGGCAAGGGTAACAAAAACAAGTTAAAGCGGGCTTTACTGATGATTACCAACATGAATGAATACCTGTCAACTACCCAAGTGGGAGTATCACTGACGGGGATCATCTTGGGGTGGATCGGGGCCGACACGTTAACTAAGATTTTCACTGACCTTTTTGGCTTCTTTCCGCTCAATCGTGCCACGGTCGTTTCAATTAGCGCGATTTTGGGCGTGGTGCTCTTGACTTACTTGGAAGTAGTCTTGACAGAGATCGTTCCGAAAAATATCAGTATCGACATGCCACTGAAGATGATGATGTGGGTGGTAACACCGTTACATTATTTTCACATTCTATTTTACCCGTTTGTCTGGCTGTTAAATATCTCGGCGACGGGAATCGTTCATTTGCTGGGACTTAAGCCTGCCGGTGAAGATGAAGATGTCTTATCGCAAAATGAAATCTTGAACATTTCTAAAAACGCCGTGACTGGCGGTTCGATCGACAGTAATGATTATTTGTACATGGAACGGGCGTTTGAATTCAACGATAAGGTCGCTAAGGATATCATGGTCGACCGGACGAGTTTAAAAGTGGTGGATGTCACCGCAACTGTCGGTGATGTGGTTGAGTTGTATCTCACCGAGAAATTCAGTCGTTATCCCGTTGTTGCCAATAATGATAAAGACAAAATGTTAGGTTATATTTATATTTACGACGTGATCCGCCAGTCACAAGTCGACAGTTCGGTGCGGGTCGCTAAGATGATGCGCACACTGGGAAGTGCGCCTGAGACCGAACCGATTCAAAACCTGCTCAAACAGATGATCAAAACGCACGTGCCGATGGTCGTGATCATCGATGAGTACGGTGGAACTAGTGGGATCGTGACCGACCGCGATATTTACGAAGAACTGTTCGGCACCGTCAAAGACGAGGCCGATGACGTTTCTTCTAACGATATTATCGCTAACCAAGATGGTACTTACAGTGTGTCGGGGAAAACGACGCTCTATGATTTTGAGCGCTACTTCCAGTTTAAGGACCGCGATTTCCAGGAATCTGAGAGTGTGACGATTGCGGGTTACTTACTGGAAAATTACGAAGTTAAACGCGGCAGCGTGATCCAGATCGGTAATTTTAAGATCGAGGTAACGGAATTTAGCCGTAATTTTATCGAATGGATGAAAGTTACCCAGGTGGCGGAGACCACTGCTGAGCAGGTAGACTAAGGGGGTGGCGAAATGGAACACAAACGGATCTTTGAGTTAGCTTATGCGACTAACCTGCGTGAGATGGGCGGCTATCCGACTAAGGATGGCAAACAAACTGCTTGGCATAAACTACTGCGCAGCGGGAATCTGGGTGACCTGACCGCAGAAGAGCAGCAGTACTTAGCAGATTATGGCTTGCGTTATGTCGTCGACTTGCGTTCGGAGTCGGAAAGTTCGTATTATCCCGACAAATTACCGGCGCAGGCCAAGTACGTTAACCTACCGGTGTATCCATTTACCAATTCGCTGTTTAAGAATTTGGGAATCGTAGCTGCTATGAAAATGCATAGCAATGATTTATCGCTGGTCGATCAGGCTTACGCGCAAATGATCGCCGATCCGCACGCCCAGGCCGTTTACCGGCAATTATTCCGGTTGCTGCTACAAAACGATCAAGCGGGCCAGAGCCTGGTATTTCACTGTGCAGCAGGTAAGGATCGGACGGGAGTCGGAGGATTTTTGGTGCTGAGTGCTTTGCGCGTCAAGGAAGAAACGATCCTCAACGATTACCTGTTGACTAATCTGTATTTTTCGGGGAGCTCGCAAGCAGATGTCAATCACTTACTGACTCACCAACAAGGAGACCAGTTGGCCGATCAACTGAATTCACATCTCGCGGTGGCGGCAGAAAACTTCGAGGTGCTGGCTAAAACGGCGACGGAATTATCGGGTTCGGTCGAAAATTACCTGCAAGATAAGATGCAATTAAGCGATACTGATTTAGATAAATTGACGCAGCTGTACGTAGAAGATTAAAATAATAGCAAAACCGGAGTTGGGACGAATTTGCTTGTCCTGACTCCGGTTTTTGCGTTAGCTTGGATGTGTTAAGGTAAGTTACCGAATTCGTCAATAATTTCTTTCATGGAAACAGTTTTTTGCTGATCTTTCATCCACTGTTTGTGAGCTAGAGTAATTTTTTACCAGTTCTGATAAAGTGATGTCATGAAAATCAGCCAGATACTGAAGCCATTCTTTTTCTTCGTCAGAAATACGAATTGTTATCATAGCCAAATAAATCACCTCTGTTATTAATGTGTCGGTATTATTTCCCGGGAAATTAAATGGTAATGAGATATTTGGTGAAGTCTTAAATACTAAGGTTGTAATTTTATTTACAAAAGAGGTATGGTTAAAGTAGTAAAAAGAAAGGATGATCAAAATGGATTTAAGAGAAATTAGCGACGATAACATAGTTTTATTGTTGAGAAAACACAAAAAAATAAATTGGGGAAAGTTTAGTGATTACATGAGAGGTGTACTTGTTAGTCATAAATATTAATCTTTTTGAATTAAGGGAAATAGACCTATTATTATGATGATACCTAGGGTTTCCGTTAGCACATATGTAGTTATACCGGCAGCAATTGCTAAATTAGTCATTGGATCGTTAGAAAAAGCGCTAATTGCATAACGGTTATATTGTAAGATAACAATATTAACAATTAATATTATTAAGGTTGAGATTAGCAAAATGGCTAGTCTCTTTTTTTTCCTAAATCTTTGCCAATTTTTAAATAAGCAAAGGTAAAAAATAGAAAAGAATAATGTAATAAATGAAACGTATGGAATAAAAACGTGCATTCCAAATGACCTGAGATAGGTCAAAATTGTTAATACGATGATCAAAGGGTATAAAATCTTTTCAAATAGTGTGGGACGAACAGGTTGTTTGTGTTCTAGCTCTTTGTAATTTTCTAACGCAGTTGGATCGTCACTGAGCAATTCATCGACACTGATACCCAAAGTTTTGCATAGCTCAGGCATGATTTTAACATCGGGAACGCTACGTTCATTTTCCCAGCCAGAAACAGTTTTAGGTGAGACTTGTAATTTTTCAGCTAATTGCTTTTGAGTGAGCTGTTTTTTAACGCGATGCTTTTTAATTTTCTCAGCTGTGTTCACACCTTCATCCCCCTGTAGAATAAATGTTGTTACCGCTATTATAATTTATTTTGCAAAATCCAGCAAATTTATTTTATAAATTAAAAGTGCTGAAAGTACCGTGATAGCAGCTTTTAACGGACTCTTAGAGTCTAAGACAGGGCAGGTCTTAAAGGCTAAGGTTGCTAAATTAGATATTTGAGTTGTAATCTAAATGTGCTTCAAATGATAAGTGTTGAATTGGTGGTGAATCATATTTGCAACCTAAAAATAAATTGGTCAGTTTGATCAACTTAAACTGGTACTTTGTTTTGGGACTGATTCTAACTATTGTTGGTAGTATCTTTGGTATTCTAGTTCCTTTATATGTCAAAAATATCATTGACTTAAAGGATGTATTGCAAAACTTGTTTGGCAAGCCGTTATTTTTTGAATTATTGGCAATTTTGATTTTGCAAACGATTCTTAGTGCAGTCGGTAATTTTTTGATCAGTAGGGAAGGTGAGCGCCAAATTGCTAACATTAGGGATAAGGTACAAACCCATCTGTTATCATTACCAGTATCGTTCTTTGACAATCAAAATAGTGGTCAATTAGCTAGTAGGGTAATTAATGACTCGGTAATGGTTAAGGCTTTTGTCACTGAGGTCATTCCACCTGCAATTACTGGGTTAATAACAGTGATCGGTACAGTTGGAATTTTATGTTGGCTTGACTGGAAATTAGCATTGATTCTAATTTTTATTTTTCCTTTAGAATCTTTGATCAATATTCCATTGGGCAACTTTACGGAAAAGTTAACTATTAAGACACAAAAAAGTCTTAGTGATCTTTCAGGAGTAACTACTGAAAGTTTACGTAATATTAGGGCTGTGAAGCTAAATGTTGCGGAGAATAATGTCTTAACTAGTTTTAGAAAGAATTTAAAAAAGTTATATCACTTGTCCGTTAAGGATGATGCGGTCTACGTAGTTGTTTCGCCAACGCAGAATGTCATTTCATTAATGCTGATTATCGCCGTGTTGTTATATGGAGGATATCGTATCAGTGAGGGAACATTAACTGTTGGATTATTAACATCTTTTTTGATTTATTTTGTTCAGTTGATTCAACCTGTGAATGAATTGGTTTCTTTCTATGCTAACTATAAGCAAACTAAGGGTGCCATTGCTAAAATTCTTGAAATCTTACAAGAAAAACCGGAATTTCAATCCAAGCAAGGAAAATTAGTAGAAATTACTAAGCCGTACAATCTTGCCATTAAAAATTTGAGTTTTTCTTATGGAGATCATCAGATATTAAAAAATGTTACTCTGAATTTCCCGGCACAGAAAAAAACTGCGATAGTGGGGCCTTCAGGAGCTGGTAAATCGACGATCATCAACGTTTTAACCAGACTGTATCGCCCGACTTCGGGGATGATAACTATCAATGATATTGATGCTAATGACATTAGCTTGAATCATTGGAGGTCACTGTTCGGAGTGGTTTCTCAAGAGAACACGACGATTTCGGGGACTATTTATGATAATTTGATCTTTGGCTTAGAAAGGATTCCTACTCAGCAAGAAATAGGTGCTGCATTGAAGATTGCTAATCTAACGGATGATGTTACTAACTTACAGCATGGTTTAGCTGAAGTAGTAGGTGAACAAGGAATTAAATTATCTGGGGGACAAAGACAAAGATTACAGATAGCCCGTGCATATCTTAAAAATCCTAGTTTTTTAATATTAGATGAAGCAACTTCAAACTTAGATGCTGATTCTGAGTTAAAAGTATCAGAAGCATTGAAAAAGGTAATGTTTGGTAAATCAATTATTGCAATTGCGCACCGTTTAGCAACAATTGTTGATGCAGATCAAATTTACTTCTTAGATAATCAACGCATTGTTGGTGTTGGTACTCATGAGGAGTTGATTACAAAGGTACCAAAGTATGCAAAATTTGTTGAAGAACAGTTTTTAAATGGAAATTTTCGAAAGGAGGAGGACAGTAGTGGATAGTTACTATGTTGATTTTAGTAAAAATAATCAAGGACTTTTTTTCAGTCCTCCTAGTGTTAAAGATTTTAGTAAGGATGTTTTTAGTATTCCCGTTTTTTCTCAGAAGGATTGGTTTTATAAGATTGAAAAAGATTGGGTTTTTGTCCTTAATAAAAACGAAAAAAATCCACTGGAGCAGGGATGGAAAATTCATATTACTTCTATTCCGAAAGAGGCTGCAGAGCAGCTTTATGTAGTTGCTGAATTTTTGCTTCAAAAACAAATTTCATTTAAATTTGTCCCAACTGTTGATAAATTGATTGATAAAAATGCTAAGGGGGCTAATCGTGCATCTGCTGGTAAATTTATTACTGTTTATCCTCATAATGAAGAACAATTTTTAAAACTATTAGATGACTTGTCTGTGATTACGAAGCATTTTCATAAAGGCGCTTATATTTTAAACGATAAGAGATGGAAAAATTCTAATATCTTTTTCAGGTATGGTGGCTTTAAAGAAATGCAGGTAATACAGGATGGTGAAATTATTGATGTAATTAAAGATCCGAATGGCGATCCAGTTCCTGATAAAAGAGTTCCTTATTATTATCTACCTGATTTTGTGACAGAGCCTGAAAAAATAAAAAGAGAGAATTATTCAGTACCTGCGGAAGAGTTTGTTGAACTAAATAAATACCAGGATATTAAACCAATTAGATTTAGTAATGCTGGTGGAGTTTATCAGGCAAAGCGAGATAGTCAAAAATGTATCCTGAAGGAAGGACGTCCACAAGCAGGTTTAGATGCAAAAAATAATGATGGCTTTTATCGCACATTACATGAATATCGAATATTGAAGAAATTAACTAGCAACTCAGATGTTGTTAATGTTAATAATTATTTTCAAGCATGGGAACATAATTACTTAGAAGAAGAATTTGTAAACGGAGTAGATTTAGATGAGATTATTGCAATTGATTTTCCGTTTGTCTTATACAATATAGATGAAACTAAATTAGATAACTATGTAAAACAAGCTATGGATATAGTGACCAAACTAGTTAAGGCTATTGAAAGTATTCATTTAATGGGTGTTGCTATTGGAGATTTACAACCGTCCAATGTTATTTATGATAAAAGAACTAAAAAAGTAACATTAATCGATTTTGAAGGAGCTAGTGTACCGTGGTCAGAATTCACTCCAGGGTTAATGACTTTTGGGTTTGTATCTAATACTGTAAGAACTTATGAAGAAGCTGATTGGTACTCTGTTTACCAGATTGCATATTATTTATTTATGCCTATAGAATCTAGTAATAATGGTTTATCTCCGGAAATATATTTAATTTATGATCAACGAATTAGAGAATCTTTTGGAGAAAAGGTGGTCAATTTTTTACATTCTATTAAATTAAAAGTGGCTAGACATACAAATATTTATACTAAACCATTTTTTATTGATCATTCTTTAAAATTACCATCGTGTAGGTTAAGTATTCAAACTAAAGATGTAGTAATTGAAAAATTAAGAAAAGGTATATTAAATAATTGGGATACTACGTCAACCGGTTTAATAAAAGGTGATGTAAAACAGTATGAAAGTCAAATTTCTCAATATTCTATTGCTAATGGTGCGTTTGGTGGAATCATGGCTTTGATGCGATCTGGTGGAATTTCAGATAATAATATTGATGAATTTGAAGATTGGCTACAAAAAAATATTGGTTTATTAAAGGAAATAGAATTCAGTAATTTAGATGAATCTTCTTATGGGCTTTTTACTGGGTTAGCAGGTATTAGTTCGGTTTTATATGATTTGAAAGAGACAAAATTAGCGACCAAAATTTTAAAAGATATACCAATAATTGATTCGTTTGATATGTCGTTGTATTCAGGAATTGCAGGGATTGGATTAGCTATGTTAGCGGGGTATCTAGTAACAGATGATCAAATTTTATTAGAACGAAGTAAGTTAGCCGCAAAATTAGTTAGGAATTCTTTTATCAAAAGAAAAAATGCGAAAGAAATTTTATTAAAGAATGTTGGCTTTTTGGATGGATTGGCTGGAGAAGCGGTGTTTTTGTATAAATTTGGTGTTAGTGAAAAAAATGAAGAATATATCCAGACATCTAAGGAAATTATCGATTATGTTGTAGAGAATAATCTTGAATATGATGAAAATCATAATTTGTTTGTCAACGATAATAGTAGAAATTTAAAAAGATTAATACCGTATTTGAATAATGGGTCTACAGGAATTGCTGTTACAATGTTGATAATTTATTTGGATGATCATAGTTATTTATCTCAAAAAAGACTATCTGTTTTGAAAGATTTGGTACGATCTGCTTTTAGTTGTTCTTCTGTTCAATCGGGACTTTTTGACGGTTATGCTGGTTTTCTAGTGTTAGGTAATTTGATACATAGCATTGTCAAAAATGATGATTTGCTCAGATATATTTTAAATGGATTGAATTTATTTTTATTTTCTGATGATGACAATGAAATATATGTTCCGGGTAATGGTGGCTTGAAAATGTCAATGGATGAGGCTACAGGTGCTAGTGGATATATTTTAGCATTGTCAGGAAGTAACGTTAAAAAATGGAGTTATTTTATACCTATTCCAATTGAATCACATATATTTGATATTGAAAGGAGGTGAAAAATATGGTGAATCCGGTATTGAGTTTACAAAAAGAAACGCCATCATTCGATAGCTCTTCGTTATTGCGGATGAGTACGTTCAGTAGTAGGTGCTACAATCACAGTCATAAAAGTATTAAGTGCTAATTAGTTTTTATTTACTGAATAATGATTTATTTATTCAGTAAATACAGTCATTGTCAGTCTCATTTATTTTTAGAATATAGCTAATAGATAATTTTTGTATTAGTTATACAATAAGGTCTGGTGTAAAATTATTTATTTTAAACCGGCCTTTTTGTATGTTTATAATTATACTTGTATTTAAATATTTTGAGAATAAAAATAAGCTTACTTCTATAATTAAGTTAGTTAGATATTATATTAATGATAATGTTGAAAGATTGCTTATGCTGTGTTGGGTTACATATTAAAAAGTTAATGAAAATATTATCGACATACTCAATTAATTTTTTGAACATAAGTTGTAACCATATGATGTTTTAAAAGGAGTTACTACTTATACTGTATTGCTCGTTGAGAACAATGTAGTTAATTTCTATACGTTGAAAGTTGTTTTTTATTAATTTTAATGTTATTATATTACGTATAATATAGTTTTAAATAAAGCAACTGTGGGGGAATCATTATGAAACATGCTGTTAAACTGTTAGCTTCATTGACTGTGGGAATTTCAATTTTTCTGCTAGGCGATCCGGCCGGGCAAAAGGCTCAAGCCAGCACAACTTACAGCAAAACTACGAAGCTGGCAAATTTTACTGATCTGACCGTTAAGACGACCGGTACTAAAGTTACTTTACAGTCGGGAACAAATTACGGCGTTCAATATCAAGGCAAGAAGAGCGAGCGTCCGCAAATCAAGCAAGACGGCAATCGGGTGACGATCAACCAGACTAGCCACAACTTGAAGAAGAAAAGTGGTGCGCCCGTTAATTCGTACCCTAACAAAATCACGGTGACGGTCCCGCAACAATTGGAGAAGTTGGAGATTAAGGGCTTTTTGGGGAAAAATACATTACGAAAATTGAACGTTAACAACTTAACGGTCACTACCACTAATAAGGATCTTTGTTTGAGTGATGTGCACGCTACCCAAGCCGATATCGATCTTGACCACCGTTCTTATCATTACGTTAGTCGTACGGGGAGCCGTCGTTATACGGGGTATCCGGGTGGAGATGTAACGTTTAATAACAGTGAAATTGCAGCTGGAACTTTGGTCAGCGATGTGGGCGATTTGAGGATCACAGGGGGTAAGTTAACTAACCTGAAGATCAAGAATACGGACGGCGATGTTCATTTGGACGAACTGAAGTTGGACGGTGGTTCACTAAGTACGCGTGAAGGTGACGTTACTATTACTGATTCTCAGGTAGTCAATGGTTACCGGGTCAAAAATTATGAGGGTGACAACCTGATTACTAGCACGAAAGCTGACGGCTATTTGGTGCAGAAAAATAGTGAGGGAACTAACAAATTGTTTGATCACCGTAGTGAAGAAGGCGCGGCCTTAAAAAAAGATGCCGCTACTTGTAATGTTTTGCAAGTTAAGACTTATGAGGGCGATAATACCGTAGAGTAGGAGGAATTGAGATGAAACGCTTATTTACCTGGTGTGGTTTATTTTCGTTAGGAATAATGCTGTTTTTGGGAAGTAGCTGGCAACAAGCAATGGCAACGGCAGCGACGACCAAGTTAAAGCCGTTTAAAACAGTCAAGCTTAATGTGACTGGCACGAACGTCACGGTGCGTCAGGGTAACAGCTACCAGTTAATTTATCAGGGTAAAAAGAGCGAAAAGCCTAGTATTACTCATCTGGGGAAGCGACTGACAGTTAAGCAGGTCAGTCACAACGTTAAACATAAATTAGGGGATCCGACTAAGATTTATCCTAATAAGCTGATACTGACGGTGCCGGCTAAAACGCAGTTAACAAAAATGGATGTAACGGGTTTTTTAGGAACGCTGGCGCTTAAAAAGATACAGGTCCAAAAACTGACGGGTCAACTGAAAAATCAAGACGTTTCGTTAATAGATACTAAGGCCAACAAAGTTGCTGTCACAATCAAACATGTCAATAAACCGCACAGCATGCATCATAATTATCCGGGTGGCAACGTTGAGCTTAAAAACAGTACACTTTTAGGTGGTTTATTAAAAGATGATGACGGCGATTTAACGGTGACGCAGGGCAAGTTACAACACGTGGAACTCGATTTTAATGAAGGCGACCCATATTTAACGGGAGTACAACTATCAGGTGGGGAGTTGAGCAGCACTGATGGTGACATTAATGTTCGTGACTCGCGGGTTACTGCTGGCTATAAGATCACTAATAGCTACGGTAATACTATGGTCAAAAACACCAAGGCAGCCGGTTATGTGTTGGAAAATGAGGATAATGCCGAGGCTGACGCGCTTAATCAGCTGTTTGACCGGAAAAATAATAGCGGGAAGACGTTGAAAAAAGGTGCTACGACTGGCAATGTTTTGCGCTTACACAACGCTGAAGGAGACAATGTAATTAAGTAATAAGGGTGGTACTTGCTAGTTATTAAAAATAGTTTCCCCCAAAAGGTTAATTTTTACACTTTTGGGGGAAACTATTTTATTTTATGCCAATAAATGCCGGTACTCGCCGTAGCCTGCTTGTTCGAGTTGGGCGGCGGGAATGAATTTCAAGGCAGAAGAGTTGATACAATAGCGCATGCCACCTTGGTCTTGGGGGCCATCATTAAAGACGTGGCCTAAGTGAGAATCGGCCTGCGGACTTTTGACTTCGGTACGTTCCATGCCCAAAGACTGATCGCGATGGTAAGTTAATTTCTGGAGCGGCTTGGTAAAACTGGGCCAGCCACAGCCCGCGTCGTATTTATCGCTACTGGTGAAAAGCGGCTCGCCGGAAACGACATCGACGTAAATACCCGGCTCATAAAAATCGTCATACTTACCAGCAAAAGGCGTGTCGGTCGCGGCTTGCTGAGTTACTGCATATTCTTGGTGGCTTAATTTTTTAAGTGCTGCTTGTTTTTCTTGTTCGTTCATTGAATGAGCTCCTCCGTTATTGTAATGTGGCGATATCAGTTGGTAATTTCATGTACATTGGTTGGTAACTGGTCTTTTCCACTTTAATTGTTTTTCCAAATTGAATAAATCCGCATTCTTCATATTTAGTAATTACTGGAGGAATGTTGATGGCATTTAAAACAACTAAGGCTCCGCCAATAATTTCACGCACTTGTGCAATTTTTTTAATGGCAAGCTCAATCAATTGTTGGGCGTGAATTGGATTAGGCTGAATTTTGGCATTTTTGGCAACTTGTTCTATTAGGTAGCAGGGAATACTGTTAATGTTGTTCGGACTCTTGCCGTTAAGTATCAATTTTTTCTTGATATTTTTTTCTAAGTCGGAAATATCTAAAATATAAAGACGTAATGTGATCATACCTAAAAATTGGGGATTATCAGCGGTAGTAGTAATAAAGAAAGTCCGGGCTATTCCAGTAAGTTCCTCATGAACGATACCAGTTTTACTGGTTAAAAGGCTATTCATAAATGGATTTTGGGCGATATAAAAAATCTGACCGAGATAAGCAGTAATTTGCTTTTCTAATTCTTTTTTCAAAGCTTTTTTACCGTAATTTTGGTCAGACTCAAGTAGTTGTTTTTTAATTTTTAAAATGTTAGATAAACTTACTTGCCTTTTTTGGTTATTTTCCAAGATAGCATCGACTCCACTTCAGCGTCCGTAGCACTTTTAATTTTCTGGCCTTCTGCGAGTAATTTAAAGTATTTGTCAGATGGTTTGGTGTTAATAATTTTTAATGCATCCTGTTTTGACAGCTTGATCGGTTGGTTTAATAGCATAATATTCCCTCCTTAAGCCTTACCTTTATCTTACTTAGATGTAAGTTTGATTGCAAGCGGTTTGATTTTTTCAAAAAAATAGAATTGGGACAAGGAAACGACAATCCTTTGTTCCAATTCCACGGTAAATGGTAAGCTATTTGTTAGTTAAATAAGCAAGTTAACCCCGATGACTAACGCACCCAGTATGATCCGGTACCAACCAAAGGCTTTGAAGTCATTATTCTTAATGTAATTTAGCAAGAAACGGATCGCGAGGTAGGCGACCGCAAATGAGACTACAACTCCGACTAAGAGGATCACGCCTTGTTGTCCGACTAAGGTCCCTCCGTGGGCGAAGAACTTGAGCAATTTGAGCAGTGAGGCACCAAACATCGTTGGGATCGCGAGGAAAAATGAAAATTCCGTACCGACGTAACGCGAAGTCCCAATCAAGATCGCTCCTAAGATCGTAGCGCCAGAACGAGAAGTGCCGGGGATCAACGATAGGACTTGAAAGGCACCGATAAACAGGGCGATGCTGTAGGGGAGGTTAGCTAAACTGTCGTATTTAACGGCGTCATGACTGCGTTTTGCGTTATGATTTTCGACGATGATAAATAAGATTCCGTAAAGAATCAGCATCGCAGCTACGACTTGCCAGTTCATCAAGTGGGCGTCCATCCAATCGTTGAGTGGTAAGCCGATGACAACGGAAGGTAAAACGGCAACGATTACTTTGAACCACAAAGTCCAAGTTGCGTTGCGCTCGTGGTGAGTTTTACGCGGGGAGAGCGGGTTGAGTTTATGGAAATATAAGACGATCACCGCGAGGATCGCTCCGAGTTGGATGACGACGTTGAACATATCGGTAAACTGCTTAGACTGTTGCATTTTGATGAATTCATCGACTAAAACGAGGTGGCCCGTCGAACTGATCGGTAAAAATTCGGTGATTCCTTCGACGATGCCTAGCACGATTGCTTTAAGAATATCCACGAAAAAATTCCTTTCTTATCTTCTTCCAAATAATATAAGTATCATAGCGATTTTAGCATGCAAGTGCAAGTTTGATCGCCAAAACGAAACAAAAAAAAGCGAGGCCGGAGCAAAAGTAACTTTTGTCCCGGTCCCGCTTTTGGTTAATTGCTTAAATTTTAGTCAAATTTCAGTTCGTGTGGGAAATGAGCTGTAGGAACAGTTTCTTTCATTTCTTCTTCGATCCGCAATAACTGGTTGTACTTCTCAACCCGTTCTGAACGTGCCATCGCACCAGTCTTGATCTCGCCAGATGAAGTAGCAACAGCGAAGTCAGCGATGAAGGTATCGCCGGTTTCACCGGAACGATGAGACATCATAACTGTCCAACCGTTCTTCTTGGACATCCGGATCGTTTCCAAAGTTTCGGAAACAGTACCGATTTGGTTTAATTTGATCAAAACGGCATTACCGCAACCCTTTTCGATGGCTTCACGCACGATCTTAGGGTTAGTAACAACTAAGTCATCATCAACGATTTGGAGCTTGTCGCCCATTTCTTTGGTGAACTTAGCGTAGTTTTCCCAGTCGTCTTCACCGAATGGATCTTCGATAGAAATGATTTCTGGGTATTTAGTGATCAAGTCTTTGTAGTAAGCCATCATTTCTTCAGGTGTCTTTTCGCTACCTTCGAACTTGTACTTACCGTTGTCGTGATCAAAGAATTCGGAAGAAGCCATATCAATAGCGATGGCAATTTCTTTACCAGGAACGTAACCTGCTTCTTTGATAGCTTTGATCAACATTTCAATTGCTTCTTCGGTCGAATCCAAACGAGGAGCGAAACCACCTTCGTCGCCTAAGCCGGTTTCGTAACCGCCCTTAGCCAACACACTCTTCAAAGTGTGGTAAACGTTAGCGATTTTTTCGATGCCATCACGGAAAGAAGTCTTGCCAACAGGTGTGATCATGAATTCTTGGGTATCGATACCGGAATCGGCATGTTTACCACCGTTGATAACGTTATGGAATGATTGTGGCATTTCTAAGTTCATCCCACCAAGGTAGCGATATAACGGGATCTTTTCGTAGTTAGCTGCAGCGCGGCAGTTAGCCATCGAAACACCTAAGATAGCGTTAGCGCCTAGACGGCCTTTGTTATCTGTACCGTCGAGTTTGATCATTACTTCGTCGACTTTAGCTTGGTTGAAAGGATCCATGCCATGTAAAGCGTCGTTGATTTCAGTATTAACGTTATTAACGGCTTTTTGCACGCCTTTGCCTTGTAAACGTGAGCCACCATCACGGAGTTCAACGGCTTCTCTTTCGCCGGTAGAAGCACCGGAAGGAACAGCAGCACGACCAACTGTACCGTCGGATAAGATCACGTCGGCTTCAACGGTTGGGTTACCACGAGAATCAAAAATCTCACGTGCCTTAACTTTTTCAATATAAACAGACATTAATAAGCTCCTCTCTTCATATGTAAGCCAAATGCGCGCTTACTTAATCAGAAAAATTTTGTGATAAATTAATTTCATCTACCGTAATTATTCTATCTTTTTTACGGGGGAAAGACAAGCAAAAATTGTGCAGTTGCTAGCGTTTGTGACGTGATAGCAAAGTTAAATCGCTAAAAACGTTTTCGTCAATAGTGCTGGCTATTGTGAAGAAAAATGCAATACTAAGCTAGTCTTCGGTTACTTAGCGGCTTTGTGTGCTACTTGTTTTAATTCCGGGAACCAGATTTTAATTTCATTACTGGCATTTTGCGGGTTGTCCGAGCTGTGGATGACGTTACGCAAGATCCCGTCTTCAAATAACCGCCCGTAATCTCCCCTGATTGTGCCGGGTTTTGCTTGGTTAGGGTTGGTTTCTCCGGCTAACGTGTGGATTGCATTAACGACTTTAGTTCCGCTGACGATGATCGCCACGATCGGTCCTTCTAACATGTACTTTTCTATTTCGGAAAAATAAGGTTTGTCGACTTTTTCGGAGTAGTGTTTTTTGAGTAATTCGGGGGTGGCGTGAGTTACTTTGAGGGCGGTGATCGTAAAGCCCTTGTTTTCGATCCGACTGATGATCTGCCCGATGTGATGTCCCTTAACGCCGTCCGGTTTGATGAGCACTAAAGTTTTTTCTTCCATGATTTTTCCTCCTGTGATCAATTAATTAACTACAATACGATAGTAATCAATTTTGGCCGAAAAGAAAACCCCTCCAGCCAATTGCCAAGCGTTAATTTAAGGTGGAGGGGTATAATAAAAATAAAATCAAGTTTTAGGGGAAAAGATGAAAATTAATAGTGACCTCAAAGAAGCAGCTCTTCACGGTTTAGTGGACGCTGCGGCTTATCAAAATAATACTCAACTGACACCGCGCTTGCTGAGTAACGGTGAGCACGAAACTATCTGGGAACATTTGGTGGACGAATTTTACGACTGTACTTCTTTTGCCATCGAAGTCGCGTTTATTACTCGCGATATGTTAACGCCACTTAAGGTGGTTTTGCGGGAGTTGGCTTTGCGCGGCGTGCGGGGAAAATTACTGACTGCGACGTACCTGAACTTTAACGAGCCCGCGATGTTTAACGAACTGTTGAAAATTACCAACCTGGAAGTCCGGTTGACACCGGCTACCGGATTTCACGCCAAGGGTTATTTTTTTACTCATGAATGGGGACAAACGATCTTGGTGGGTAGTGCTAATTTGACGCGGGCGGCGCTGTTACAAAACGCCGAGTTAGACGTGCGGCTGACGACGACTAGTGACGGGGCGTTGTGTCACCAACTAAACGAACAGTTTACTAGTCACTGGCAACAAGCACAGCCGCTGACCGCGCAGTGGGTAGCCGATTACGCACAGCATTACGTGAAACCGGTGCGCCCACAAGTTGTGGTGCCCAAAAAGAAATTAGCGCCTAACCGGATGCAACGCGAGGCGCTGGCTAACCTGGCGGCTTTAAGGGCCAAGGGGGTCACAAAAGCGTTACTGATCTCGGCGACGGGAACGGGCAAAACGTATTTAGGAGCCTTCGATGTGGCGGCTTACGCACCACGCCGTTTTTTATTTGTGGTCCACCGAGAGCAGATCTTGACTAAGGCACTGGCCAGTTTTCGGGCGGTCTTAGGAGGCCCGCGCAGTGATTATGGTATTTTAGCGGGAGGAAAGCAGCAGGTAGGTGCTAAGTATTTGTTTGCGACGGTACAAACCCTGGCTAAAACACAAGTCTTACATCAATTTGCTCCGAATGAATTTGATTACTTGTTGTTGGATGAAGTTCACCACGCCGGGGCTAAAAGCTACCAGCAAATACTGGAATATTTGCGGCCTCAATTTACGCTGGGAATGACGGCCACGCCGGAACGTAACGATGATTTCGATATTTTTGCGCTGTTTGATCACCACGTCGCTTACGAGATCCGTTTGCAACAGGCGCTTGCCGAACAGATGTTGTGTCCGTTTCATTACGTGGGGGTGACCGATTACGTGGTAAACGGGCAGACCGTGACGGAAACTTCGCAACTCAGTCATTTAGTGGCCGAACAGCGGGTGGATTATCTGTTAGAACAGATCGAATATTACGGTGAAAGTGGGCCAGTCCACGGTTTGATATTTTGCAGCCGGCAAGAAGAAGCGCGCGGGATCGCTACTTTGATGACGGCCAAGGGCCACCCGAGTATCGCGTTAACTAACCAACAGACTGCTACTCAACGGAAAGAGGCCGTAGCGCAGTTGGAGCAGGGGCGAGTCGAATACTTGGTGACGGTCAATATTTTTAACGAGGGTATCGACATCCCCTGCGTCGATCAGGTGATATTTTTGCGTAACACGCAGTCGAGTATCGTATTTATCCAGCAGTTGGGCCGGGGGTTGCGTAAATTTCCCGGTAAAAATTACGTGACGATCATCGATTTTATTGGTAATTATCGCAATAATTATTTGATCCCCTTGGCGTTACACCATGACCTCTCCCGGCAAAAAGATAATGCGCGTGCCGAATTGCTGTTTCAGCCGCTGCTGGGACTGTCGACGATCAACTTTACCCGGGTGGCGCAACAGCGGATCTTCGCGTCGTTAGCAAAAGTGAAGCTCGATAATATGAACGAATTAAAAACGCAATTTAACGAGTTACGCAAACGCTTGGGTAAAACACCGCTACTGACCGATTTTTTAGGCCAGCTCGATCCCTTGGTGTTTGCCGCCAATCCTCGCTTGCCTAATTACGCACATTTTTTGGCACGGATGAAAGTTAACGTAACGCTGACTAGCTACCAAGATCAGGTCTTAACTTTTATGACTAAAGAACTGCTAAACGGCTTGCGGCCCCATGAATTGCTGCTATTGCAGGCGTTATTGCTCAATGACGGTCGCTTATCGCAGGAAAAATTACTCCAACTTTTTCGGGAAAATGGCTGTTATTGCGATCAAGAACTCCTGGATTCGCTGGACGCAATTTTGAGTTTAGCGTTTTTTAGGATCAAGAGCGGGCAAAAGCTAAAGGCCGATGAGTACGGGAAAAAGGCCCTGGTTGTTCATGCCAACGGCTACTACACGCTGGCACCCGTGTTGGAAACGGCGCTTGCAGGCGCTGATTTTAACAAGTTGTTTCAAGACGTGCTGACCTGTGGGCTAAAGATCAGCCGCCAGTACCGCGCGGACCAACATTTTACCCTGTACCAAAAATATACTAGAAAAGACGTCTGCCGCTTGTTAAATTGGCCTAAAGATATTAGCGCGCCAATGTATGGCTATTGGGTAGGAGAAAAAGTCTGTCCGCTATTTATCACGTACCAAAAACGCCCCCAAGACTTGCGGGCTCGCGCGTACGAAAATCAGCTGAATAATAACACTTCGATCTGGTGGTATACGAGAAGTCCCCGGACCCTGGCCTCAAACGAAGTCAAACGGTTATTGGCTAGAGATGAGGCGGGTAACTTTCGGGTGAAATTATTGGTATTTGCTAAGCCGAGTGAAGCTCAGGGAAAAGGGTACAGCTATTTGGGTGAGGCAAATATCAACGAGGATAGTGTGGCGGAAGTGGTTTTGACCGGAGCCAACGGGAAGGATAAAAAAGTGGTAAAAATGCAGCTGCGTTTTGCTCGGCCGCTTTCTTACCAGCAGATGAAATATTTAACGTTGTAAGTGAGGAGGAATAAAATGGGAAAACTGGCAGTTATTTCCGACTTGCACGCCGACATCAATAAATTTACGCCGCAAAATTTAGTAGAGATCGCGCATTATTTACAAGGCCAAGGAGCGACTCGGCTGCACATCGCTGGCGATATCTCGAATCACTTTGAACAACAAGGCGCGCAGATCATCGCGTTGTTTAACAAGGTATTGCCGACGACTTTTAATTTGGGCAATCACGACATGCTCAATATTGATGATATCGAACATAGCAGGCATCCCGGATTTTTGAACCTCGCTAGTTTGGAACTGAGTAACACGACCGTATTAGTAGCGCTCAACGGCTGGTACGATTACCGTTTTGCGCGGGGAGTAGACGACAGTCAGCCGAGCGATGACGTTGTTTTGGATTATAAAAAAAGATACTGGATCGACCGCTACATCAAACGCGCAGGCCTTGATCCCCAAATCGACGCGCAAATTACCGCGCAACTCGACAGGCTGTTAGCGCGCCTAAGTGCCGCCGGTAAACGAATCATTATCGCCACTCATTTTGTGCCGCGCCAAGAATTTATCCACTATCCGCCACCCACGAAGCGTAAATTTATCACTTTGCGGGCGTTAGGTGGAGTACTGGGAAGCCGGGAACTAGGCGAGGTGATCGTTAAGTACAATCAGAATGTGACCGACGTAGTTTTTGGTCACTTGCACCGGCGTACGGGCACTAGAAAAATGGCGGGGATCAACTGGCATTGTCGGCCGCTCGGTTACCGTTACGAGTGGCAGTTTACCCAAGAGTGGTTGGCGGCGCACGGTAAACCTGCACGCTATCATTTTGAACAACATCCCACGGATAAACAGTTATTTGAAGGCCAAATGAGTGCTCACTGGTCCCAAATTTTTGCTAACGCCTTTACTCTTCTTTCTTATTAGCAGGTGAGTGGGTCGTGGTAGGTGAATTTTGCTCCACCAAAGCGTCGCGGATCTGAGTTAATAATTCTACCTGGGGATCGGGTTTTTGTTCGTCAGCCTTGTCTTCGTCTTTATGAGGCGGAATGACGGTGTTGACGAGTTTGACTAGGATAAAGACGACAAAAGCGATGATCAAAAAGGTAATGACCGAATTGATAAAATTACCGATCCGAAAGGTCGCATCCCCGACTTTGAAACTCAGTTCGGAAAAATCGATTTTGCCGACGAAGATGCCGATCAGCGGATTGATCAGGTTTTTGACTAAAGAATTGACGATCGAAGTGAAAGCACCCCCGACGATCACCCCAACGGCTAAGTCTAAGACGTTGCCCCGTGCGATAAACTCCTTGAATTCTGTTAACATCTAAATCCCTCCTTAATTTGACTATTATTATAGTACACGAGGAGAAATGATGTTAATACGACTGCTAAGCAACTTGTCTCGCAGCTTGGTTTAATCGCGCTACGCAAGGCAACAGGCTGTGTCTAGCTACGGCCAACAACAAGTCCAAGCCCGACTTATTGCTGACCTAGGCTAGTCCTCGTCTGTTAATCGCCTTACTCCGCAGCTTGTTTTGATCGCGCTCCAGCTGGCAGCCGCTTGCGCAGCTTATTCTATATTTTCATATAACACGTTTTTGATTTTACGCTTGCAGCGGTTGACCGCGTTGTAGACACTGTTGAGCGGGATATTTAATTCCTGCGAGATCTGTTCGTTAGTCGTGCCATCAGTGTGCAAGCAAAAATTGAAAACCTGCTTTTCGATCGGTGACAAGTGTTCGTTGACCGCCACCAAACGTTCCTCTAACAAAAGGTACTGGTCGGCGGCTAAGTACTTGTGATCCGCACCAAAGATCTGCTCACTGTCGCTTTCGTTAAGGCTATCGGCTGAAACGCTCAGCAAATCCGTTTGGCGTTTCAGTGCTTTTTCCTTGCGCAGTAGGCTGTAAAAATAATTGTTGAGGTTAGTTTTAAAAAAGGCACCGAAAGAAACCTTTTTATCGGGATCGAATTTTTGGGCGCTATGGTAGCACATATAAAGGGCATAACTTTTAAGGTCGTCGCTATCGGTTAACCGCAACTTAAACTTGTTGATCGTGGTGTTGATCAGCGGGTAATATTTATTATACAGCTTGATGAGTGCTAAGCTTTCGGGATCTTTTTTAATGGCGTTGATCAGTTCTAAGTCGTCGTTTGCTGATTTCATAGTCTTTTCCTCCTTGACGAATTCACCGTCATGATATGTGAGGAAAAAACAAACGGAAAACCAATAATTTGTCATGGACTGAAACTTTTTGCAAATTTAGTTAACAACTGATCCTTTTTTTGGTATAAAATACTTGAAAGAGATATTTTTTAGCAACTGGGTAGCAGGCAGATTGTTTAAAGGGAGGATATCAGATTGAGAAGACTCATTCATCCGCATAGCATTGGTGGTGGAATCACCTGTGGAATGCTTTTTTATGCGTTAGTGCCGACTTTTTTGATGTTATTGCTGAGTTGCTGGAACGTACACCGTGACCTGGTACAGCAGTCTTTGACAACGCGTCAAAATGAAATCGCACTCGTAGCTCATAATCAACACAATCTCAAAAAAGCTGCACGGACCGCCGTGAAACGTACGCTGCGCCAACCGACGTTTGCAAACGATCCCACCGGTACCGTGAAGGCTACTAATGTGTCTGGTCAAACGGGCAAGTTGGTATACATCGCTAAAGATGACGTACATATGACCAAACAATTCAGCCAGTCTACTTGGTACCAAAATGCTGTGGCTACTCCGACTCAATTTTACGGTACTAAACTGCAGTTGGGCACGCAGCCGATCGTAGCTGCTGCTAAAGCCGTGACTAAAGACGGCCAGGTTCAAGGAGTATTGGCGTACATTTTAACTAACTCACAGTTGCGTCAGGGATTACAGGTTAAAAAGGGTGCACCGCTACTTTTAACTGCTGCGACGCAAAAAGCACCGGCATTACAAGGAGACGTGGCACAGCCCCAAGCCTTACAACAAGCTGTTAGTCGTGCCGGCAAAACTAAGGGTTGGCTGAAACTGAAAAATAATTCTCGTTACGCTCGGGTTTACTACGATAAGGCCGCGCTAAAGGATGGAATGTGGCTGTTGGCTCCCGTGACTAAAAAGGAACTGCGTCCGTCGCTGAGTTCCTTTGCGGGTTTAGGTTTACTGGTAGTGTTGGCTATTTTGTTAGTGTTTAGCTTAGCTGCTTCAGTGATCGTTACTCTTTTTTACTCACGGATCTTACAAATTTATACCGAATGTTTCGATAAATTGGCACAGGGAGATTTTGGGCACATTCCTCATTATTTCAAGGACATCAAGTTTAAACGCTCGGGAATATTGGAAAAAGCCTGTTGGTACATGATCTTGTCTGATAAAGACGGGCAGGAATTTCAGCGGCTATCGCATTCGTATAATGAAATGATCGACGCGATCAACGAATTAGTCGTGCGGGTCCAATACGAGAGTGCTAACGTTAATAAAAAAGTGGACCAACTGTTAAAATTGGCCGAACAAACCACCTACGCTTCGCGGGAAGTCAGCAAGATCATCGATGAAATCACGACGGCAACTGCGACGCAGGAAAGCGAAACTAATAAAAACACCAACGAGTTACAGCGGCTGACCAATTCTGTCAGCGGGTTACACAAGGTCGTGACCGACGTGCACGGTTCCTCCGAGGATATTTCGCGGATCGGGACGCAGAATATGGAAATGATGAGTCAGGTGGCTAAGGGCTGGACGGCTCAGTTAGAACAGACTCACGTCTTAGTTGACGCCATTAAGAATTTGAATAAAAATATTCAAAATATTACGCAGTTTGTCAACGTGATCTCTGACTTGGCCGACCAGACCAACTTATTATCCTTAAACGCTTCGATCGAAGCTGCTAGTGCGGGTGAATCCGGTAAGGGCTTTACCGTGGTGGCTAACGAGATTCGTAAGTTGGCCGAACAAAGTGCCGACTCGACCACTAAGATTACCGAAGTGATCCAAAAAATCACAAAACAGTCGGAAGAAATGGTTGCTCAAGCAGCCGATTCTTTGGACGGCAGCCAAAAACAAAATGATTTGCTGGAAAAGGCGATCAGTTCGACTAAAGACGTTTATCACCGTAACGAAGCAATGGCTCACGAAATCGATGAAAGTGACCGGATCAGTGGTGAGATCGCGGCCGTACAAAAAAACGTCAACGTTGGGTTGGAAAATATTACGGTTGCTACTAAAGAAAACGCGGCTGGGGTACGCGACGTTTCTAGCAATTCACAAGAAGTATTGGCTACGATGGAACAGTTCACCAGTCAAGTAGCACAGTTGCAAAAAACGGCGGTTAACCTAGAAGATGCTACCGCCAAGTTCCAAACGAGAGAAACTAAGAAAAAATGACAAGATACAGTAAGTGTGGGCAACTGACGAACGCGATTAAGTCTATTACTTAAGAAAAACGAAAGTGGGGACCAAGACAAAAGTAATTTTTGTCCTGGTCCCATTTTTAGTTTCTGTAAGTACATAGACTGATCGTGCTCCCAAAAGCAGCAGTTTGCGCTTAGCTACGTTTCAAAATAAAATCAAAGTGCGAGTTTTACTTTGAAACTAGGCTAGTGCTCGACTGCTACCCGCTTTTTGTCTCAACTCCCATTTTTAGTTTCGTCAATCCGTGTTCGCTACTCAAAAAATTGGGCATAACTACTTACTAGCTACTAGCGGATTTTTTTATTTTAGTTAAGATTTGTCTAAGAGTCTTTAAAAATGACTGGTTTTATTTTAATGTGTTGGTAATTTGGCAATAATATTCAGAAGGCTATGGGGGAAATTAGCATGTTAAATTGGCTAAAGAAGATCTACTACGCACAAACTACCCGCTTTATCGCAAAGACACTACTTTATATCCTCATTTTTTTAGGGATCATTTATTTGTACAACTATTGTGGTGTCGGTCAACCTAAATTTATTTATAACGAATTTTAGAGAAAAGTGGTGCGATGATGGAAAACAATTTATTACAACAGATCGATTGCTGGGCGGACTCCGATGCGCTTTGCTACGACTACTTAGGTCAACAATATACTTACCAGCAGCTAAAGGAACAAACGGATAACTTAGCTGCGTATTTACTCCAACAAAATTTGCCGGCTGGTAAACCGATCATGGTTTTTGGCGGGCAAACTTTTGCGATGTTAGTCAGCTTCATCGGCTCCGTCAAAGCGGGGCACCCTTACATTCCGGTGGACGAATCTTCGACGCCTAAAAGGGTGCACGATATTGTTACTAAAGCCGACCCGTGTTTATGCATTGCGGTCAGTGACTTAAACGAAAAAATCGACGTGCCGCTCGTTACCAAAGAGCAACTGGCACAAAGCGTGCAACAGCCGGCGGCTACTAATGTGATGGTTGATACCGCAGCAGTTTTTTATATTATTTTTACCTCGGGGACGACGGGGATGCCCAAGGGTGTTCAGATCACGCATGCCAACCTAGCTGATTTTGTGACGTGGATGAATTCTAGTTTTGGGATCGCTGCTCAGGCCGCTTGCCTAGCACAACCACTGTATTCGTTTGACCTATCGGTGATGGCGTTGTATCCGACGCTGGTTAACGGCGGTAAATTAGTCGTCTTGCCCCCAAAAACGAGTGCGGATTTTAAGCAGCTATTTGCCTACTTACCGCAATTACACGTAGATGAGTGGGTTTCGACGCCGTCGTTTATGGAAATGTGTTTGTTGGACCCGACTTTTACTGCGCAAACGCAGCCGCAATTACGACAGATCATTTTTTGTGGCGAGGAGCTGACGGCTAGCTTGGCACGCAAGATCAAGCAGCGTTTTCCCGCGGTCAAACTGTACAATACTTACGGGCCGACGGAAACTACTGTCGCTAAAACGGCGGTCGAAATTACCCCGCAGATCTTAGAAAATTACCAGCGGCTACCGATCGGGCAGGCTGCTCCTAACGCTCAGGTGTTAGTTTATGATGAAAAAAAGCAGCCAGTGCCAAATAACGAGCAAGGTGAGATCGTGATCTTAGGACCGGGAGTTTCTCCGGGTTACCTGAACGATCCCGCTAAGACTGCGGCTGCATTTACTGAGATCGACGGTCAGCCGGCTTATCTGACCGGAGATCTGGGCGCTTATGATGATACCGGCCAGCTTTTATACCGGGGACGCAAGGATTTTCAGATCAAGATGCATGGTTACCGTATCGAGTTAGAAGACGTCGACCAACACTTGGTGAGTTTGACGGCGGTCAAACAGGCGGTCACGCTCCCGGAGTATGCGGACCAACAACGAGTTAAAGTTCAACGTTTGACGGCTTACGTGGTTTTGTACGACGGGGTGCCTGAAGACCAGTTGGCGATGGCCCGCAAGCTAAAGGAACAGTTACAGCAAACGACGATGGATTACATGATCCCCACTCGTTTTGTCTTTGTTGCCGCGGTCCCACAAAATGCCAACGGCAAAGTGGACCGTAAAACTTTGATGAAAGAGGTTCAGGATAAATGCTGAATTTACAACCATTTGAAAGCCCCCATTACTTATTCTTATTAGGGATTGCTTTGATCCCCATCGTAATCGGGTTACTTTACGGCCACCATTTTAGGTGGTACGAAGACTTAGTTGCGTTAGTCTTTTTGGTACTGGCATTTGATCAGGGATACCAGTGGCTCGCGTTAATCTGTTACATTATTTTTGAAATCGCGCTGACCTATTTGTACCTGCACTTTCGCCGGCAAAATAATGCCACCTGGCTTTTTTACGGTGCCGTAGTGCTCGCAATTTTACCGCTAGTGGTCGACAAGGTCACCCCCGTGTTAAATGCGGGGCGTGCGTCGCTCATCGGCTTTTTGGGGATCAGCTACCTGACTTTCAAGTCCGTGGGCATGATCATGGAGATCAGGGATGGTGCAATCAAAGAGGTCTCACTCAGCAAAACGGTGCACTTTTTGCTTTTTTTACCGACGATCTCTTCGGGGCCGATCGACCGTTACCGGCGTTTTGTGGCTGATTATGATCAAACTATCACACGCGACGAATACCTGCAATTATTGGGCCAGGGCATTTGGGACATTATGTTGGGCTTTTTGTATAAATTTATCTTAGATTATTATTTTGGTTCGGTCTGGTTGCCGTTTGTTGCTAAACGCGCTTTGAGCGGCGGTGGATTTTCGTGGTATTTGGTAGCATACATGTACATTTATTCAATGCATTTGTTCTTTAACTTTGCGGGCTACAGTTTGTTTGCAGTCGGCACCAGTTATTTAATGGGGGTCAAGACGCCGATCAATTTCAACAAACCCTTTATTTCCGCTAACATTAAGGAGTTCTGGCAGAGATGGCACATGACGCTGTCGTTTTGGTTCCGTGATTATATTTACATGCGCTTAGTATTTACCCTGATGAAAAAGAAAATCTTCAAGAGCCGGATCGTGGTTTCAAACGTCGGCTACCTCTGTTTATTTTTGATCATGGGTTTTTGGCACGGGTTAACTTCTTATTACATTATCTACGGTTTGTTTCACGCCGTGGCGATCATTTTGTGTGATGTCTGGCAGAGGTTTAAGAAAAAACACCGGCAGGCGCTCCCCCATAATTGGTTGACGAAGTGTTTTGCAATTTTTATGACTTTTAACTTAGTTTGCTTTAGTTTTTTGATCTTTTCGGGCTTTTTAAACCAAGTCTTCTAGTGTGAAGGAGGATGTTGTCAGTGTTAAAAAATAATAAGTGGAACTCAAATAACAATGTTGATATGGCGGGTTGAGTGCGATGAAAAAACAATTATTTAAAATTTTGGGGCCTTTGGTGTGTGCCATTGTAATTTTAGCGGCCTTTTTTGCTTTGCCGTTTAAAACTAACTTGCCGTCCAAAAAATCTTTAGCCAAGGCTGCAGTTTCACTGTCCCCTAATATTTTTAAGGGTAATGAGGTCAAAAATGAGGCTTTTGCGCAAAATTACGTACCGTTTTTTGGCTCCTCGGAATGGTCGCGGATCGACGCGTTGCATCCCGCGGTCTTAGCGCAACACTACCACCGGTCCTACCGGCCATTTTTGTTGGGAGACCGGGGTTCACAGTCGCTTTCTCAGTTTTGGGGAATGCAGGGCAGTAACACTAGTTTGCGTCATAAAAAAGCAGTTTTCATGATCTCACCGCAGTGGTTTGTTCCCAAGGGCATCGACCCGGCGGGCTTTAACTTGTATTACTCTAACTTGCAGTCCGTGGGTTGGCTGTTGCATGCACGCAACACGCAGATGGACACCTATGCGGCTAAACGGTTGTTGGAGATGCCCGTCGCACACGGAAATAAAATGATCCAGCACTGTTTGATTCGAGTTGCTGCCGGCCAACCGTTGACCCACACGCAAAGGCTTTACTTGCACTTTCAGTTGAACAGTTTACGGCGAGAAGAAGAGATCTTTTCATTGTTAGGACTAAAAGACCGGCAAGGAAAAATCAATAATGCGGCACGTGTGTTGCCGGCTAAATACGACTCGCGGCAGTTAGCGCAGTTAGCTAACAGGCAGGGAGAAGCGAACACCACTAGTAATTCATTGGGGATCGAAAACGGATTTTGGCATAAACGCTTAGCTGCATCTTATCCGAAATTGAAAAATTCGCAGACGGATTTAAACTACGAAGCTTCACCGGAATACGCGGATTTTGAATTAGTATTGGATCAATTTGCGCATAACCAGATGAACGTGTTGTTCGTGATCCCGCCGGTCAACCAAAAATGGATGGATTATACGGGCTTGTCGGCACCGATGCTGGCTAACTTTGACCGTAAAATCAAATACCAACTGCAAAGTCAGGGCTTTACTAACATCGTTGACCTGTCACAAGACGGGGGACAAAAGTATTTCATGAACGATACGATCCATTTGGGCTGGCGTGGCTGGTTAAAAATGGACACTTATGTCGCACCGTTTTTAGAGCAGCGACAAAAAACACCGCACTATCAGATTCGTTCGGCGTTTTATCAGCGCAAGTGGCAACAGCTGCAAGGAAAAGAGCTAGACCGGTATTTAGATAAGGCCCAGCCGTAAATTGTTGTCTTTAAGGAACAATTTACGCTATAATTTACGAATATCCAACAAAGAAATCGGGCCGTTATTCGGGACTTGATTTCGGCAAATGAGCACTGGGAGGAAAGTTGATGTTTATTCGTAATAGGTTCAACCCGTTGTCGTTGATCTCGGGGATCTTAGCGGTATTTTTGGGGATCTTGGTAATGCTGCGTCCCTTGTTATCACTAAAAATGATCATTATTTTACTTGCCATTTGGGCATTAGTTCGCGGCGTGTTTAAGCTGTTCGAATTACGTAACGTGGCACAAATGTTACATTTTAATTCGGGCTGGTGGACTTTTAGCGGGATCTTGGATCTGATCTTTGGTGTTTTATTACTGTTCGTTCCGGCCTTAGGTGGCGTTTTTATCTGGTTATCTTTAGCGCTGTGGCTTTTAAGTGATTCGTTTTTTGAACTCTGGCTGGGCCGTTTTTGGCAAAAAAATCAATTTTACCACTGGCTAAACTTGATCTTAGCGGTTTTGGAATTGGTGGTCGGAGTATTTTTGCTATTTAAACCGGCGTTTGCCGTTTCGACGGCGTTATTGCTACTGTCATTTTACCTGCTATTAGGCGGCGTGCAGCAGATCATCCGTTCTTTTTAGTGTAATCGAACTGGTAATATGATAAAATTTGATAATACAATCATACGGGGGGATAACATGGCACGAGTAGTACAACAGATTGAATTGATCGTGGACCAAAAGCCGGCGCATTGTGTTTACATGGGAACTAAAGACGATACGGAAGACGAAGAGGCTAATTTAGCGAGTGGTCAGGGACACTTGGTAGTGATCAGCACGAGTGGTGACTTTGCTGATTTAGCGCATAAAGACGGGACACCGTTTGCTTTGACGGCTGAAAATACGGTTTCTAAAATCAAGGTCCGAGATTCTTACCGCATCGATAACATTAGTTACGCATCGATCTTACCAGACGTGGTCAAACAAGAAGAACCACCCAAGGATAAAGAAGAAAAAAGTAAATAGCGTTTCATTAAATGGAAGTGAAGCAAAATCTTGCTGCGCTTCTTTTTTTTTTGAATTTCAAAATTGGAACGTACCAATAAAATTAAAGGTTGACTTTTTTAACGAAAGCTTTATCATAGGCAGTGAAGGAATAAGACTTAAATAAGGAGTGGATTTTAATGGCTGTTGATTATGATTCTCAGGATTATATGCAACTAATGGAAAAATATTGGCGGGCAGCAAACTACGTGTCAGTCGGTCAGCTTTTCTTGCGGGACAATCCCTTATTGCGTCGTCCGTTAAAGGCCGAAGACGTCAAGATCAAACCAATCGGACACTGGGGCACAGTTGCTTCTCAAAACTTTATTTATACCCAGTTGAACCGGGTGATCAATAAGTATGACTTAAACATGTTCTACATTGAAGGTTCAGGTCATGGTGGTCAAGTAATGGTTTCTAATTCCTATTTGGACGGCAGTTATTCGGAAATTTATCCGGAAGTTTCTCAAGACGAAAAGGGAATGCAAAAATTGTTTAAACAATTTTCATTTCCAGGTGGAGTTGCTTCTCATGCCGCTCCTGAAACCCCAGGTTCCATCCACGAAGGTGGCGAGTTAGGTTATTCCCTATCTCACGGGACCGGTGCAATTTTAGATAATCCTGACGTGATCGCAGCCGTTGAAATCGGCGATGGTGAATCCGAAACAGGTCCACTAGCCGCTTCTTGGTTCTCCGATAAGTTTATCAACCCAGTCAAAGACGGTGCGGTCTTACCGATCGTTAACATGAACGGTTTTAAGATCTCTAACCCGACCGTTTTGTCACGGATGAGCGATGAAGACTTAACTAAATACTATGAAGGAATGGGCTGGAAACCATACTTTGCCGAATTTGATGCGAATAGCGATCACCTTCAAGCAATGCAGGAATTCGCTAAGATCATGGACCAAGTCATTACAGAAATCAAAGACATTCAACACAAAGCACGGACAGCTGCTGGTGCTAAAGACGGCAAGGCAGAATTACCACGCTGGCCGATGATCGTCTTGCGTTCACCAAAAGGCTGGACCGGTCCGAAGACTAATTTAGACGGCGATCCGATCGAAGGTTCATTCCGGGCTCATCAAGTGCCGATCCCAGTTTCAGCAAATGATATGAAACATAAAGACTTGCTGATCGATTGGATGAAATCCTACAAGCCAGAAGAATTATTTGACGAAAAGGGTGCCTTGAAGCCTGAAATTGCAGCTTTAACACCAAATGGTGACCGGCGCATGGCTAAAAACCCGATCACTAACGGTGGTATCGATCCTCACCCACTGAAATTCCCAGATGTTCGCGACTTTGAGGTTAAATTCAAGAAGCGCGGCACGGAACAGTATCAGGATATGATCGAATGGGCTAAGTGGTTAAATAAGGTCGCAGAACTTAACCCAACGAGTTTCCGGGGCTTTGGTCCTGACGAAAGTGAATCTAACCGTTTGTATGCTCTATTAGATGGTCAAAAACGGCAATGGATGGAAGAAATCAAGGAACCTAACGACCATAACATGGCAAATTCTGGCCGGGTGATCGACTCACAATTGTCAGAACACCAAGCAGAAGGTTGGTTAGAAGGCTACGTTTTGACCGGACGTCACGGCTTTTTCTCCACTTACGAAGCATTTGGTCGGGTCGTAGATTCTATGTTGACCCAGCACTTCAAGTGGTTACGTAAAGCTGCCGAACAACCATGGCGTAAACAGTATCCGTCATTAAACTTTGTCGATACTTCGACTGTTTTCCAGCAGGATCATAACGGCTATACTCACCAAGATCCAGGTTTGTTGACTCATATGGCAGAAAAGAAACCCGAATTTATTCGTGAGTATATCCCAGCAGATGCTAACGAATTGCTAGCTGTTGGTGACGTAGCTTTCCGTGATTACGAAAAGATCAACGTGATCGTTTCTTCCAAGCACCCACGTCGTCAGTGGTATACGATGGCTGAAGCGCAAAAGCTGGTTAAACAAGGATTAGGTTACATCGACTGGGCTTCGACCGATCAGGGTGCTGAACCCGACGTTGTCTTTGCCGCAGCCGGTAGCGAACCTAACTTGGAAGCTTTAGCTGCCATTTCAATTTTGAACAAGGAATTTCCAGAATTGAAGATGCGTTATATCAACGTGGTCGACTTACTGAAATTGCGTTCACAACAAAAAGATCCACGTGGCTTAAGTGATGAAGAGTTTGACAATTTGTTTACGACTGACAAACCTGTTATCTTTGCTTTCCATGGTTTCGAAGGCCTGTTGAAAGACTTGTTCTTCGAGCGTCATAACCATAATTTACACGCTCATGGTTACCGTGAAAACGGGGATATCACGACACCATTTGACATGCGGGTCTTAAACGAATTAGATCGGTTCCATTTGGCTAAAGATGCTATTCAATCCGTTCCGGCATACGCACAAAAGAGCATGTATTTTGCCCAGAAAATGGATGACATGGTAGCTAAACACAATCAGTACATCCGCGACATGGGAACTGATTTGCCAGAAGTTGTCGATTGGAAATGGGAACCGCTGAAAAAATAATTAACTGGCAGTGTCTGATTGCTAGTTTGGAAAAATAAAAAGAGCCTAGGACGAGTGTTTTGTCCTAGGCTCTTTTGCTATGTTAATGTTCACCTGCTAAGTGGTCTGTCTTGCAGCTGGTTATAATTGCGCTTGTCAGACTAGCAGTGACTCACAGCTTAAAATACTCCTTCTTGTAAAACCTTGTCTATCCTCTTTATCTGGGGAGCCGTTAGTCCGTACTGCTCAAAAATGAACTGATCGATTTCCGCTTTTGCGTTATTTTGCCGCAGTTGGCGCTCAACTAATTTTGTCAGCTGTTGGTTTTGCTCCGGCGTTAGTAGCGGAAATTGCAGTTGCTCTAAATTGCCGCGCAAAACCTTGATCCCCGCGAAACTGATGCGGTAAATGTAGTTGAATAGTTTGGAATTCAGGTAGGCTAAAGTTGTTTTTAAATTGTGGGTGGGCATTTGTGGGATCAATAAATTGGCGCTATTAAGCGTTAGTCTTTGCCGGTCGTCATATGCGAACACTAAATTCTTATCGATGAACTTGTACAGCAATTTTTCCGGAGCACGGTAAAGTTTTTCGACCGCGCTTTGCTGGAAGTGTTGCGGCTGGTATTCCAAGTAGATATGAGGGGAGGTGACCCGGTAAGCACCGATGTCTTTGCCCGTGATCAAAGGTTCAGCCGTGGCACTCGGAGTGTCTAGGAGGTATTTACGGTTATTACCAGTGACGATCCCTAGGCCCCATGCACTGTTTTTAAGCGAATAGTTGCCCTGTTGCCAAAACTGGTCGCGAATCTGGTCGTCAGCAGTAGTCGTCGGTAAGAGGTTGACGTGGTAATTTTGGTTGAGGACTTCTTTTTTGGTGATTACGTGGTGTTGGTGGAAGTAAAAATTGACTGGTTGATTGTCCGGAGATTTTTTACTTACATATAATAGCACCACGTTGGAAACGACTCCGTTGAAAACGTGGGGCAGTAACGTGAGTGAATGGACCTGGCAGTGTTGCAGGATAAAGCGCCTGATAGTGGTGTGCTTAGCGGTGTTTAAAAAAGAAGACGGCAAAACAAATCCCAACTGTCCGTTAGGCGGTAAGGTTTCGATACTGTGTTTTAAAAACATCGCAAAGGTGTCGGTGGTATGACCGATTTTTTGGGTGCCCCACGGGGGGTTACCGACGATACAAGAATATTGTTGCTTTTTGGTCGTAGTCAGGTAATTTTGGTGCCAAATATGAGGGTAAGTGTGGTCGTTGGGTGTTGCTTTTAGTAATAGATTGGCAGTCGCTAACAGGCAGGCGACTGGATCTTGGTCACAGCCCGCTAATTTTTTTAACGGAAAATGGTATTTGGTCAGCAATTCACACAAAAAGATCCCCGAACCCACGGCGGGATCTAAAATCTGAGGCACAGTCAGTTGTAACTGGGATAAAAGTTGGTCCGCGACGACGAAGGGAGTGTAATATAACCCGCGATGATTGCGGGTTCCTTCCGCTTTGACCGTTTGGTACAGGGCGCCTAGGAAATCTGGTTCACTTAAATCGATCTGGAATTTAGCGTGTTGTTGAATGTGGCTAAAATCCAGCAATGAGCGCCTAGCATTGACGTCGTGTAAAAAGCGTTTCTTATTTGCAGCACTGATATGTTCAGCTTGTTGCACACTGTAAGCCGCTAAAGTTAAGATAAACTGTTCCGAATTTAAGTGATATGTAGAAATAAAATTGACGATTTGCTCTATTTTATGAATATTAGCGGAATGGTAAAGGTATGTTTTGGGCAGGATTTTTTTGACCGAATCAGTTTTGTTGGCGCGGCGGATCAATTTTTTGTTACTGACTCCCAAACGCTGCCAATTTTTGCGTGTTGCTGGCGAAATTTTCATATTGTGACCTCCGCTGTTACTTAAGCTATTTTTATTTTACAACTTACGACTGGAAAAATGGGCTCCTTCCGCAGAAAATTTGCTATTTTTAGTAAAAAAAGTAATTTTTCAGGTAAAAAATATTTTTTTAGTAGAGAATTTGTAATATTCGGGGAAACGAGCAGTAAATTTTGTTATAAAGTTTTACTGACGTAAAAAGCGATGATGGCAGTGTTTAACGTCACTTTTCAGATGTTTTCTAAAACGTAATATTACTAAATGTTGCAAAATAAGAGAAATTTTGCAAAAAAAACGCAATTAGTAATTTCTTTGGAATTTGAATGTTACATTGGTTCGGTATACTGGGTACCGTTAAGTAGTTGAGCAAATCAGAAGTTGAAAATAGGAATTTAAATATAGGAGTGTAAATAATTTATGGATATTAAAAAAACTTTACTTTCAGTTACAGCTGTCGCGGGTTTGTTTGTAGCTGGTTCGATCACGGCTAACGCTGATACGGTGACGGTTAAACCAGGAGATACCGTTTCGCAATTGGCACAGCAATATAATACGACTGTTGATCAAATCGCACAAAAAAATAATTTGGTCAACGTTGATTTCATCACTGTTGGTCAGCGTTTAGACATCGATGGCAGTGCTGCTCCAGCACCTGCAGCTCAGTCGACGACTTCAGCTCCCGTACAACAACCAGTTGGTGCTCCTGCTACTACATCACGGCAAACATTAAATACTTACGTACAAAAACAGCCAAGTCAAGTTCAAGCTACACAAAATACCCAAGCTCAGGCACCGACTGCTAGCAGCTTAAGTGTTTCCGAAGCAGCGGCACGTGAAGCCATTGGCCAACGTGAATCAAGTGGTAACTACGGCGCAACTAACGGTAACTATGTTGGCAAGTACCAATTAGACCGTAGCTATTTAAATGGTGACTATTCTGCAGCTAACCAAGATCGGGTAGCTAATGCTTATGTTGCTAGTCGTTATGGTTCATGGGCAGCAGCTTTACAACATTCAAACCAAACAGGTTGGTACTAAAAAGCTGCGCCGCATAATTAAGACTATCATTATGTGAATATTAAAATAGGGCCTGAGGCAGAATTCATTGTCTTAGGCTCTATTTGTGTTTCAGTCCATATGGTATGATAACTGGTAGGGGGTCGGAAAATGAATACTCACTTAAAAGAGTTGATAATTGCCGCTAGCCAAGAGAGCGGCATCGACAAGATCGGTTTTACTACTGCCGCTGATTTTGAAAAATTACGCCCAAGTTTACTGGCGCAAAAAAAGGCGGGGCATACTTCGGGATTTGAACACCAAAACTTAGACGAGCGTTTGCATCCCGAGTTGGTTTTTAAACGACCGCAGTCGATCATCGCCGTGGCTGTGGCTTATCCGACGAGAATGACCGCTAAGCCGCCGCGTTCTAAGTTGAAACGGGGGCATTTTGCCCGGGCGTCTTGGGGGCGGGACTATCATTTTATCCTACGTGCTAAAATGAACGAGCTGATCGCACGTATCGAACAGCTAACGAAACAAGAAGCACACTTTAAGCCCATGGTAGATACTGGCGAACTGATCGACGTCGCCGTTGCCCAACGAGCTGGTTTGGGATTTGTCGGCAAAAATGGCTTGCTGATCACGGAAGAATACGGCTCATTTGTCTATCTGGGTGAGATCATCACCGACATCGAATTTGAACCGGATACTCCTAAGCAATCGCAATGTGGCACTTGTACGCGTTGTATCGATTACTGTCCTCCAGGAGCACTGCTAGGCGATGGCAGGTTAAATGCTCAGCGTTGTCTTTCCTATCAGACACAAACTAAAGGAATGATGCCCGCTGAATTTAGGCCGCTGATCCGCAATACGATCTACGGCTGTGATATTTGTCAGTTGGTATGCCCGTTTAATCGCAAAAAAGATTTTCACTTTCATCCCGAAATGGAGCCGGCCCCCCAGCAAGTTGCACCAGAATTAGTTTCAATGTTGCAGCTTTCTAACCGCGAGTTTAAGGAACAATTCGGTAAACTGGCAGGGTCGTGGCGGGGCAAAAAGCCGTTGCAGCGTAACGCGTTGATCGCCCTAGCTAATTTAGGCGATAGAAGTGCGTTGCCCCCAATTTTGCGGGTGATGGAAACCGACCCGCGTCCGGTGTTACGAGCAACTGCGGCTTACGCGGTCGGCCGCTTAGTTAAAACTAAAAATCAAGCGGTGGTAGAATGTATGCGAGAACAACTGGCAAAGGAAAGGCAAGCCGGGCAGCCGCCAGAAATTACGCAAGAATACGAAAATGCGTTGGAGCACTTAGAAAAGCTCTAGTAGTAAGAGATGTTTGCTATCTTAATTACTAATTGTTAGAATAATTACACTAATGTTTTTAGAAAGGGGTTTATCAATGAAGGTCAACGTCAAAGCAGCACTTGGAGCTGGTGTAGTTGCCGGGATCGTTTCCGGTCTAGTTAAGTTAGGGTGGGAAAATATTTTGCCGCCGCGGACGCCTGAACGTGACGCAGAAAACCCGCCTCACACTACGATGAAATTAATGGGGATCCCAGAAGAAAAGATCACTGCTAGTTATCATTACTCAGAACACGAGATCCAGTGGCCGACTTTTATCATTCATTTTGGCTTTTCGATCGGCAGTTCCGCTTTATATGAATTATTACGCCGCAAGTTCTCGGTAGTAACGCTAGGAAAGGGAACTTTATTTGGAATCGGTGTTTGGGGGGCGGCCCACTTAGCAGCAATGCCCGCACTAAATATCGTTCCGGCCGCTAAAGACCAACCCGTAGATGAGCACGTTTCCGAATTACTGGGGCACATGGTGTGGATGTGGACCAACGATGTTGTCGGTGCGGCTGTTTATGATCAGCTGGACCATAAATAAAATTACTACTACACAAAGGGACCGAGATGAAATTGATTTTTCCTCAGTCCCCCTTTTTTGTATGTTCGTATCAGTGTATAGTAATGATGATCAGTGTTAAAGAGGATGAAAATGGTGGGAATAACTAATGTTTGATAAAAGGATCATGCACTTACCGGGTGCTAAAAATTTAATTTTGTTTTTACTGGCTTTTACCCTGGCGCAATCGCTGGCCATAGTCGGCCAGACCCTAGCCGTTTCTCGGGCGATCGTTAACTTGTGGAACGGGGGCCACTTAAACGCGCAGTTTGGATGGTTGGGCTTATTTGTTGGCTGTTATTTGTTGCGGCACCTGGCCGTTTACGTTAAAGAACAACGGTTGGATCGGTTTGCCGCGACTCAATCGCAGGCGATCAGAAACCAGTTGTTGGCTAAAATTTTTCGTGTCGGTCCTCAGATCACGCAAAAACAGGGAACTGGTAACGTGACGACAATGGCACTAGAGGGGATCGACCAGGTCGAAGATTATTTGAGCTTGAGTTTGTCTAAGATGATCAACATGATGATCATTCCTTTCGTGATTTTAATTGCGATCGGTTGTTATGACCTCAAGGCCGCGTTATTTTTACTGTTGATCTTGCCGGTCGACATCATTTTTATGATCGTTTTGGGTTACGCCGCTCAGGATAAGGCGGATAAGCAGTACAAGTCATACCAACTGCTGACGAATCATTTTGTGGACTCGTTGCGCGGGATCGACACCCTGAAATTCTTTGGTCTCAGTAAAAAATACGGTAATAGTATTTTTAAAACGAGTGAGAAATTTCGTAAAGCAACGATCGCGACGTTAAAAATTGCGATCTTGTCGACATTTGCACTCGATTTCTTTACGACGCTTTCGATCGCGGTCGTCGCGGTCTTTTTAGGCTTGCACTTGATCGCGGGTAAAATATTACTGTACCCCGCGCTCGTAGTTTTGACTTTAAGTCCGGAGTATTTCTTACCGATCCGTGATTTTTCTAACGATTATCACGCCACACTGGACGGGAAAAATGCCTTTCAGGCGATCAACGATATTTTAGCCGTCAAGGAAGAAACGCCACAACAAGTAACACTTCCGGCGTGGTCGGCTGCTAGCAGCTTAAAAGTGCAGCAGTTATCCTACAGTTACCCACATGCCGGTCACGAAAACCACTTCGAATTCGAGTTACACGGTTTTCAAAAAGTCGGCGTCGTTGGTTTAAGCGGTGCGGGCAAATCGACTTTGATCGGGTTACTAAGCGGTTTTATCCAGCCCGACCGGGCACAAATTACCTACGGAAAAACCGAGTTGACCTCGTTTAAACAGGCGGACTGGCAAAAACAAGTGATTTACATTCCGCAAAACCCGTACATCTTTCACGCGACTCTGCGAGAAAATATTACTTTTTATCAGCCCGAAGCAACGTCCGCACAAATCGCACAGGCCGTTGAGGTTGTCGGCTTGACTGAGTTAGTGGCCACCTTACCGGCAGGATTAGAGACGGTGATCGGCGAAGGGGCACGGACTTTGAGTGGGGGACAGGCGCAACGGATCGCCTTAGCGCGGGCATTTTTGGATCCGAGTCGCAAGATCATTTTATTCGATGAACCCACGGCGCACTTAGACATTGAAACTGAAGTAGAGCTGAAACAACGGATGTTGCCGTTGATGAAAGACCGGTTGGTAATTTTTGCGACTCACCGTTTGCACTGGTTAAAGCAAATGGACCGGATCTTGGTCTTGCAAAACGGTCGGGTAGTCGAGGCGGGAACCTTAGCTGAATTGAAGCAAAAAAATGGTGCTTTAGTGCAATTGCAAAGTGCGATGGGGAGGATCTAGGATGAAAATAATTAAGTTACTTAAAAACGACACTTGGATCAAGCCCTTTTTAGGTAAGTATGCAAAGTCGATGATCTTGGCTCTCTTTTTAGGGTTTATGACCTTCTTT
Source organism: Ligilactobacillus sp. ESL1201 (assembly GCF_058503265.1). Taxonomy (NCBI): domain Bacteria; kingdom Bacillati; phylum Bacillota; class Bacilli; order Lactobacillales; family Lactobacillaceae; genus Ligilactobacillus; species Ligilactobacillus sp. ESL1201. The sequence goes on from NZ_CP196362.1 coordinate 462,210, forward strand.
TGTGGTGCGGCCTTGATGTTTAATTCGGGTTATTTGATCAGCAGGTCGGCTGCCTTGCCGGAAAATATTTTGATCGTCTACGTGCCGATCGTTTTGACCAGAGCATTTGGGATCGGCCGGCCGGTCTTTCGTTACTTAGAACGACTGACTAGCCATAACTGGGTTTTGAAGTTAACTAGTGAGTTGCGGTTGCGTTTATATAATATTTTGGAAAAAAACGCGGTCTTTTTTAAGGAACGTCATCAGACCGGAGATATCTTGGGATTGTTATCAGATGATATCGATCACTTGCAAAATCTCTACCTAAAAACGGTATTCCCGACGATCGTAGGTTGGGCCTTGTACGTCGTGATCGTGATCGCGCTGGGTTATTTTTCTCTTTTCTTTGCCTTAGTGATGCTGCTGTTACTCAGCATCTTGACGATTTTAATGCCGCTAGTTTCGCTGCTCGCTAACGCCGCTAAGCAGGAGCGTCAAAAGGCTTTGACTAATAATTTATACAGCGGACTGACCGATAACGTGCTGGGAGTTTCTGACTGGATCTTCAGTCAGCGCGGCGCGCAGTACGTTAAGCAACATGCGGCTAAAGAAAAACAGGTGCGGGCGGTCAAGAGTCAGCTAAACCACGCCGAGCACCTGCGTAACTTTTTAGTCCAGTTGGTGATCGCGGTCGTGACGGTAGCGGTCGTGTGCTGGGCGGCCTTCCAGTTTCCGGGCAATCACGGTGGTGCGGCCAATTGGATCGCGGCTTTTGTGCTGGTGATTTTTCCGTTAAGTGACGCGTTTAAGGATCTGGCTGGTGCTGCCCAGGAAAGTAATTCGTATTCGGATTCACTGGTACGTTTGAATGATTTGGCTCAACAAGACCAGGAGCCGGTAACCGCGAACCCAGCAGCAGCAACGGTGTCCTTGCAGGCGCCGTTTAGTTACCAAATCAACGACCTTCATTTTAGTTATGACCACCAACACGAAGTCTTGCAGGGACTTGACCTGCGTTTTGAACAGGGACAAAAGGTGGCAATTTTAGGCCGGAGTGGTGCGGGCAAGACAACTTTGATCCACTTGTTGCGTGGGGACTTGCAACCGACTAGTGGGCAAATCTTGTTAAATGGTGTACCGGTAGCTCAGCTGCAAGAGCGCATCAGTGAGTTTGTCGGTGTGATCCACCAGACGCCGTATTTGTTTAATACCACGGTCAGAAATAACCTGAAGATCGGTAATGAGAACGCTAGTGATCAGGAGTTGTGGGACGTTTTACAGCGAGTCGGTTTAGCTGAAATGGTCAAGGAGCTACCTGCAGGCTTGGATACCCAAGTCGATGAAGCGGGGAATCGCTTTTCTGGCGGCGAAAGTCACCGGCTGGCGTTAGCACGGATCTTACTGCAAAACGTGCCACTGGTAATTTTAGACGAACCGACGGTTAGCTTGGATCCGTTGACGGAACAAGAACTGATCGAAACTTTCGTGGAACAATTAAAGGGAAAAACGCTGATCTGGGTCACCCACCACTTGCAGGGCTTGTCGTTGATGGACCAGGTGATTTTTATCGAAGATGGCAAACTAAAAATGAGCGGAGCACCTAGTGACTTGGCCGCCCATAACCACTATTACCAGCAACTGCTAGCGATCGACCACGGAGAATTATAAATAAGTTGCGCAAACTGCTGCTTTTGGGAGCGCGATTAATCAAGTTGTAAGTTAAATGCTGGCTTGAAAAACGTGATTAAGTCCATTACTTACGGAAACTAAAAATGGGACCGGAACAAAAGATAATTTTGTCCCAGTCCCATTTCCCGGTTTTAACTTTTACGTTGTAATAATTTGCGCGCTAGACGGTAAATTTTTTGAGCTTCCTTTTGATTGGGGAGCTGGTTGATCTGTGCCAATGCTTGGTTGGTGTAATCTAAAGCCAACTGTTTAGCCGCGGTGATGCCTCCAGTCTGTTGGACTAAATTAGCGACTTCTTGAATTTGTGCGGCACTGATATCTTTTTTGAGTGCTAGTAAAGGAGCTAATTTATCCGGTGCTTGATGATAGGCAAAGAGTAGTGGAGAAGAATAAACGCCCTGGGCAACGTCTTCAAAGACCGGCTTTTTAAGTTCTTCGGGATTGCTGGAATAGTCGAGGATGTCGTCGTAAATTTGAAAAGCGATCCCGATGTTTTCGCCGATCTTGCCGGCCAGTTCTTCTTGTGCGCCAGTCCCACCGCCAAAGTGGATCCCCTCCATGCAAGCGAGTTTGAAGAGCGCGGCGGTTTTGCCCTTGATGTTTTCTAAGTAATCTGCGATCGTTTGGTCTAAGGAGTAGCGCAGATGCATCTGACTGAGTTCACCTAGCAACAACTGGTGCATGATCCGGGCGTTGACTTCCATGTAAGGTGAGCCGTTGATGGCTTCGGTCAGTAATTTAAAGAAAATGGTCAGTAAAAAGTCCCCGGCGTAAACAGCAATGTCTTTGCCGTAACGGGACTGGACGGTGACCTTGCCGCGGCGCAACGGGGAATCGTCAACGATGTCGTCGTGAATCAAAGTGGCTTTGTGCAATACCTCTAGGGAAGCGGCGATTTTGAGTAATTGCTCGGGGTGTTTTGTTGCTGTTTGTCCCAAGCGGGTAAAAAGTAAAAAAAGTCCCGGGCGTAATTGTTTACCTTGGTCATCTGCGATGGTGGCCATTAGTTCTTGGACGTTTGGATTATCGGTTTGGATCCGCTGGGTGATCAGCGAATCAACTTGTTGTAATTGCCGGGCGATGTGCGGATAATTGCTCCATAATGTGGACATTTCTGAATTCCTTCCTGTATGTGGAAAATTAAATCTATATAGGTATATTAAACCATAATTTACTAAGATGTAAAAAATATTGAAAGGGTGTGGCGTTTTGTCACTGCGAGTTTTTTTAGAATTAGTGGAGATCAAGGCTAAGACCGCGAGTGTTTTGCCTTTTATTTTGGGTGCTTGTTACAGTTGGTATAACTTTCACGAACTGCATCCGGTATTAATGGTCGCTTTTTTTGTGGCGATGTTTTTATTTAACATGGCTGTCGACATTTTGGATAACTATAATGATTACCACCATGCCGTCGATCAAAAAAATTATAAGCAAAATACTAACATTATTGGCCGAGAACATTTATCATTAAGGTTAGTATTTAATATTATGATGGCGCTGGTAGTCGTTGCGACCGTGATCGGGTTAGCGTTAGTTGCTGTTGCCGGGTGGCAGGTCTTAGTTTTAGGAGTGATTTGTTTTTTGGTGGGCTTTTTTTATTCGTCTGGCCCGCGGCCCTTATCGAGTTTACCGGTCGGGGAATTAGTTTCCGGCCCGACGATGGGTTTTTTGATCACTTTGATCTGCGTTTACCTTAATACCTATGAGCAATTCGTGTGGGATTGGCCAACTCTGGGTAAAATCTTTGTGATTACTTTACCTAACGTTTTGTGGATCTCCAATCTGATGCTTGCCAATAATACTTGTGACTTAGCTGAAGACGAAAGTAATCATCGTTATACGTTGGCTCATTACTTGGGACGACAAGGGGCAGTTGATTTGTTTGTCATTGCTAACGTCGCTGCAATTATCGCATTGCTCGCGGGTGTTTTTATGGGGATCGCTCCGTGGAGTGTTTTGCTTACGGTAGTTATTTTACCGGTGATCATTAACAATATTAGGCTGTATGTCCACAAACAGGAAAAACGCGCAACTTTTTCTTGTGCCGTCAAGATCTTAGCACTAGGTTCTACCGCACAGGCCGTAACGTACTTGGCTTATATCATATTTACACTATAAGGAGAGATTTAAATGAAAGAAGTCGTTATTTTAGGTGCCGGTTATGCGGGGTTAAGGGCCCTTCATTTCCTGCAAGCAAATCAGGGTGGTTTTCACATTACCTTAGTCGACCAAAACGATTATCATTACGAAGCAACTGACCTCCATGAAGTCGCTGCCGGAACGCAGCCGCCGGAAAAGATCTTATACCCGATCGCAGACATCGTGGATGAAGGGGTGACGACATTTGTGCAGGCAAGAGTCGAAAAAATCGACCGCCAAAACCAACAGGTAACGTTGGACAATGATATTACCATCTCTTACGATTATTTGATCGTCGGCTTAGGCTTTCGTTCAGAATCATTTGGTATCAAGGGTGTTAGCGAAAATTCATTAGAAATGGTCAATGTTAAGACCGCCGTTGCAGTTCACGAACACATTGTTAGTCGCATGCAAGATTACAAAAAGACCCAAGATCCGGATGACTTGAAAATCGTCGTCTGCGGTGCAGGTTTCACGGGAATCGAATTATTAGGTGCGCTAAATGATGCCCGTAAAGACTTAGCAGCAATTGCTGGCGTGGTTCCAGAAAGGATTGAAATTTACGTTGTCGAAGCTGTAACTCGCTTGTTGCCGATGTTCCCTGAAGAACTGGCTAACTACGGTGTTTCGCAGTTACAAAGCTGGGGCATTAAATTTTTGACGGGCAAACCGATCAAAGAGATCAAGCCGCAAACGGTAGTTTACCAAGACGATGCTGAAACCGGCGCAACTGCTGAACTGAAAGCTAATACCATCATTTGGACGACGGGTGTTTCTGGCAGTGAAGTCATGGATGCTTCTGGATTTAGTGCCCGCCGTGGTCGTGTGATGGTTAATAACGACTTACGGGACCCAGAATACCAAAACGTTTATCTTGTAGGTGATGATTCGGCCGTGATGGACCCGCAAAGCAATCGTCCGTACCCGACGACCGCACAGATCTCTTTGGTAATGGGCGAATTAGCCGCTAAAAATATCATGGCGCAATTGGCTGGGCGCGAAACAACTGAATTTTCCTATAAATCACTAGGAACGGTGGCTTCAATCGGCAATACTCATGCGTTTGGTGTGATCGGTAACGGAAAAATCGTTAAGGGTTACCCGGCATCCGTGTTGAAGAAGATCATCATGGATAAATCATTGATGGAAACCGGCGGGGCTAAAGAAATGCTCGCTAAGGGTCGTTTTGATTTGTATCATTAAAATGAGTTACGTAAAAAAGATTAGCAGTTGAGTACTAGCCTAGTTGCAATAAAACTACTTGGTTTTATTTGAAACGTAGCTGGGCGTAAATTGTTGTTTTTTGGAACACGATCAAACTAAGAAGAAGTTGAGGCAAAATGGTATTTGCTTCTAGCTTCTTCTTTTTTGTTGTTAAAATGATAATAATTCATTTTAAACTGAAAAAGTTGAATTTTACTAACATAAGTGATTATAGTAAACTAAGTGGTAATAAGTGTTGGGGAGGAAGTTATATGTTACCAAAAATTTCGCAAAGAATTTCACAGGAAGGCTCTGCCATGGATGAGTTGCTGGCGTTAAGTAACCAAAGCGATGCAATCTCGTTTGCGGCGGGTTATCCTGAAGGTGACCTTTTCCCGCAACAACAGTTAGCTGCAGCTTTTGATCACCTTTCAGCGAACTGTTCGGCAGAAGAACTTTACCAGTACGCGTCGGTTGACGGCTACTTACCGTTACGTCAAAAAATTGCGGTAGCTGCCAGTCGTAAGGGCAAAAAGGATCTGAGTGCAGCTAACGTGATGTTAACCCAAGGAGCACAACAGGGGATTAGTCTAATAGCCGATTTATTTTTGGATGTTGATGACGGCATCGTCGTAGAGGCCCCAACTTATATCGGTGCCCTGCAAGCTTTTGAAAGTCGCAAGCCGCAATTTTACGAGATGCAAATGCAACCGGACGGACCGGACTTGGAGCAATTAGAGCAGATCGTGCAACAACATCAAGTTAAGTTGGTGTACACGGTACCTAATTTTCAGAATCCAACGGGATATTGCATGTCGTTAGCGAAACGCCAAAAAATAGTAGAGTTGGCTGTTAAGTATAACTTCTTGGTTATTGAAGACGATCCTTACGGTGAATTGCGTTACCGGGGCACGGCTTTGCCTAGCATCCAGTCTTTTGATCAAACCGGAAACGTGGTCACACTGGGAAGTTTTTCCAAGATCCTTTCGCCCGCATTACGAACGGGGTGGTTGCTAGCTTCGACTGAACTATTACGCCTGATCAGTGATCTGCGTTCGGCCAGCGACTTTCAACCGTCTAACGTGGTCTTACGTTTGATCGACCAGTACTTGACTGATAATGATATTCAAGAACACATCGCGCAGTTAAAACAAATCTATGCGCGTAAATGTCAAAAAATGCACGATAGCTTAAAGCGTTATTTACCGCAGGAATGCTCGTATTCTGATCCAGATGGTGGCTTTTTTGTGTGGGTAACGTTGCCTCAGGGACTGCAAGGACGCACCTTACTGGAACAAAAATGTGGGGTAACGTTTATTGAAAGTTCGCAACTGTACGCCGTTTCACACCGCGCCGACCAGATCCGTTTGAACTTTACGGATGTGTCGGAAGAACAAATTGAGCGCGGTTGTCAGCTTTTAGGTCAGGCGATTGCGCGCAACATTCAACAATAGCAGTGCAATCGCGAAGAAAAAAGGGAGCACGATCAGTCTAACTTACGGAAAAATGGGACTGGAACAAAATTTTGTTCCGGTCTCTTTTGGTATATTTTTAATCATGGTTTTAATCGTGTTGCCCCAACTCCTTTAAATTAATCCTAAGAATGATTACAGCGAGGTGCTTGGTACCTGCGTGTTATTTTTAACATGGTATAATTAATTAAATCACTTACTAATACCAGTAATTGGTTGTAACTAATGATGGTGGGATGATCAATGAATTTGCTATTCGCGGTCAACGATGATTTTGTAGAACAGATGTTAACCGTTATTTATTCACTTTACAGTAATTCAGATGCCACAAACTTAACGGTTTTTGTGATGCAAGAACGACAGTTGCGAGCTAGCGCACGGATCGCTGCGTTTTGTCGGCAGTTAAAAATCGCCTACCGTCCGATCATCATGCAAAAACGCGATTTTAGTGGTGCCAAAACTACCGAACGCTATCCCGAAACGATCTATTACCGGCTGTTAGCCTACAAGTACTTACCGGCAAATATCGACAGGGTCTTGTACTTAGACGCTGACGTGTTGTGTATCAACGACGTTTTGCCGTTATATCAAACCGACATCAGCGGTTATTTGTACGCGGCTTGTAGCCACAGTAAGTTGACTAACGTGACCGAGGTCGTTAATAAGGTTAGGTTGGGCAACGAAAATGCCTATTTTAATTCCGGGGTATTACTGATGAACCTGTCGTTATTACGCCAAGTGGCTAATGAAGTTGAGATCTATGATTTTATTGAAAAGAACCGCTTTAACTTATTGTTACCCGATCAGGATATTTTAAATGGTCTTTACGGGCAACAGATTTTAGCACTACCCGACGAGTACTGGAATTTTGATGCGCGCAAAAACCGCACCTACGAGATGCTAAGTAAGGGACAGTGGGATTTAAATTGGGTGGTAGCACACACCAAGATCTTGCATTTTTGTGGCCGGGAAAAGCCGTGGAAAACTGGCTATTTTGGTAGGTATTCGGCTTTATACAAACATTACGCGCACCGAGCTAGTTTGGTCGGACAAACCCAAGGAGAATAAGAACAGTGAACTGGCAAGATTACGTAACTGAACTGACGCACTTAAACCAATATTACCAGAAGTATCCGGTTATTGCGGGTAAGATCACAGCGGTCAAACAGGCGGTCTTAGCGTTTGCTGCCAAACGGTTACCGGTAACGCCGCTACCGCTGTTGGAGTTTAGCACCAAGCAACTCAAAGAGCAGTTATTACGGGGAAACGACTTATTTAGTGTAGCTAGTCAACTCAATAACTTGCGCCAAGTTTTGATCACTAATTTTGGTATCTGGCACGTTTTTTCACAGCAGTGGTGTCAGGACCTGATCCGTTACTTACACGGGCGGCGCGTCTTGGTGGTCTTAGCGGGAAACGGGGTGTTGGCTAGCCAATTGCCTCACGTGATCGCGACGGATAATTTTGCGTGGCAAGACCAGTCGATCACGCGTCCGGATCCGTGGACCGACGTCGTTTGTTTGGATGGGGTGGCGGCAGTTGAGCGGTACTCTTCTCAAGTAGACGTGGTGATCATGGAGTGGGCACCGGATAATACGCTGGTCGATTCTCAGATCTTAGAGCAGGTCAAAACGACTAACTGCGAATTATTAGTGATCGGAGAACTAAACGGCGCGACGAACTCGGCGCGATTTTGGCGACAAGCCCGGCTGCAGTTGGTTCCCGAATTAAACGTGCACCATCAACCCTTTGACTTTATTTCCGATCGGGTTTACCGTGTCAGTTGATTTAATAATAAAGTAGTGAGGAGCAGACAATGAAAATTTTAGTAGTCGATGATGATAAGGATATCGTAGAATTACTGAGCATTTATATTAGTAATGAAGGCTATGAAGTAGAAAAAGCCTATAATGGCAAAGAAGCTTTGACGAGGTTGAATACCACTCCTGACATTGATTTGATGATCCTAGACATTATGATGCCCCAAGTCGATGGCCTAGAGGTAGTTAAAGAAGTCAGAAAAGATTCGCAGATCCCGATTTTATTGTTGTCGGCTAAAACCGACGATCTAGACAAGATCCAAGGACTGATCCAAGGAGCTGACGATTACGTCACTAAACCATTTAATCCCTTAGAAGTGATGGCCCGGGTCAAATCGTTGTTACGCCGTTCGCGTCAACAGGTAACTCAAAAAGAGCCGGATCAATTAGAAGTCGGTCCTTTGATCATCAAAAAAGATTCGCACGAAGTCGTGACCGGCGACGGAAAAAATATTCAGCTGACGGCCCTAGAATTTGGCATTTTATACCTGTTGGCTAGCCATCCTAACCGGGTATTTTCGGCCGATGAGATCTTCGAACGCGTGTGGCAGCAAGAATCTGTCGTGTCCGCTAAAACGGTGATGGTCCACGTCAGCCATTTACGCGATAAGATCGAAGAAGCGACGGGCGGCGAAAAAGTGGTACAAACGGTTTGGGGAGTCGGCTATAAAGTCGAACTTCACTAGTAAACGGGAGTGTGACTGTGATGAAATTGCAGTTAACGGGACGTGAAAAAAGCGAACTTTTCGGAGAAGGGATCGTTACCGTCATTATCTTACTGTCGTTAAACATGTCGATCTTTTTGATTGCTAATCAACTGATCGCGGCTAATCCGGGCGTAGAAAACGGCATTTTTCAGATCAAAATGTCGCTGACTTTTGGTCCCCAGCACCTGCAGTTGTGGAGTTGGGGCTGGTTATTTACGGTCCTGATGCTAGTGGCCGATGCGTTTATCGTTTATTGGCGGTTGTTACGCCGGTACCGCCAGATGCAACTGCGTCACGTGATCGGTGAGTTGCACTACATCGCTGCGGGTCATTTTGACCATAAGATTCCGTTCGTATTGACGGGCCAAATGCAACGGGTGGTAGAAAGCGTCAATTCGCTGGTCGACAGCACGATCAATTCACTGGAAGAACAGCGCCAAAGTGAGAAATCCAAAGACGAACTGATCACTAATGTTAGCCATGATATTCGGACGCCGTTGACGTCGATCATCGGTTATCTAGGACTGATAGAAGATAAACAATATCAGAGCCAAGCAGACTTACTTAAATACACGCACACCGCTTATTTGAAATCCAAGCAAATGAAATCGTTGGTAGAAAATCTGTTTGAATATACTAAGGTGCAAACTCACGAGCAACTGAAATTAACGCAGATCGACTTGAACGCGTTACTGGAACAATTAGGAGCCAGTTTTGAGTTAGAAGCTAGTAAAAAGCAAATGGAAATTCACGTAAAAGAAACTGAGGATGTGCTGATGTTGCAAGCCGACGCGGAAAAATTAGCGCGTTTGTTTAACAATTTGATCACTAACGCACTCAAATATGGCAAAGACGGGCATAACATCTACCTGAGTGCCCAAAAAATTTCTAACCGTGAAGTGCAAATTGTGGTGGCAAACGACGGCGCACAGATCCCCGCGGCGTCATTAGCCCAAATCTTTGAACGCTTCTATAGAGTCGAGGGTTCACGTTCACAAGAAACGGGCGGGACCGGTTTAGGGCTGGCAATCGCCCGGGGAATAGTCGAGTTACACCACGGTTATATTTACGCCAAGTCGACGGCTGAGTTGACGGAGTTTATCGTTCATTTGCCACTCAAGCATAATCTAACGATCAAACCGCCGCTAGTTAAGCAATGATCAGATATTAGTAAAGGAATTGAGTAGATGGAGGCCAGTAAGTTAAAAAAAACGGTACTGCTGATGCTAATGGTCGTTTGGGGGCTCGACTGTGCGGCGTTTCCCGTTAACGCGGCCACGCTTTTGGACCAACAAACGGATAAATTGCAGGTGGCTGCTAACGCGGCAATAGCAGTCGACGCGACTAACGGGCAGGTCTTGTACGCTAAAAACGCTGCGGCTAAATTACCCGCGGCTTCTTTGACGAAATTATTGACGGTTTATTTGGTATTGCAAGCCGTGCACCAACGGCGGTTAAGCTGGCAGCAAAAATTAACTCCCGACGCGGCTGCGGTCAGTGTCAGCCACCAGCCGGGACTAGCTAACGTTACGTTACGAGCAGATAAGTCTTATACAGTAGCCCAGCTTTACCAAGCAACTTTGATCTATTCGGCTAATGCGACGGCGATGGTTTTGGCGCAAAAAGTGGGAGGTAGTCAGATCAAATTTATTGATCTGATGAAAAAGCAACTGCACCGCTGGCACATAAATGACGCTAAGCTCTACACGGCTAACGGGCTGGACAACGGTGAAGTGCGTTCAGATCGTTATCCTAACGCTCCAGACAACGCAACTAACGAATTTTCTGCCAGTGATATGGCGGTGATCGCGCTGCATTTAGTCCACGATTACCCGGAAGTCTTGCAGACTACCAGTGTGGCGCACTCGGTTTTTGATAACAGGGACCGGACGACGACGCCGCTGATCAACTGGAATTTGATGTTGCCGGGCAGTGCGAATGCCGACCCACAGTTGCCAGTCGACGGTTTAAAAACGGGGACTTCTAATGCGGCCGGTGCTAATTTTGTTGGCACCACTAATAAAAACGGTCACCGGATCATTACCGTTGTTTTAGGTGCTAGTCACCAGGATGAACAGGACCCGGGACGTTTTGTGGAGACAGCTAAATTAATGAATTTCGTGTACCAAAACTACGATTGGCTGTCACTAGATCATAAATTACCTGCTAGCTTGCCCGTAGTTGATGGTAGCAAAAAGACAGCAAAGGTGCGGCCGCTAAATTCCGCACATGTCTGGGTACCTAAAGAAGACGTGGCAACGGCGGTCGTTAGCGTTCAAACAACACCCGCCAAAAAGTCCGCACCGTTAGCGGCTGGTAGTCGTCTCGGTCGTTATCAAGTCAGGATCAATCGACACCGGCCATTTTATTTATCAGTGCCGGATCAAAATGAACTCGTCGCGCGCCACGGTGTGGCTAAAGCAAGCTGGTTTACCATCGTTCACCGTAAAATCACGACGTTTTTAACTGGAAGTTGAGGGGCTGAGATAAAACTTTGAAGTGCTCCATAATAGTTAGTTTCTATGTCTAACTATTATGGAGCACTTCACGCTTTTTGTCCCAACTCCTTTTTTATGCTCAAGTGGGATCAAAATAATTGGAGCAAGCAAACATTCGTATGTTATAATCAAGGTGAAAAATCCTTGTTGGAGGCGTAGCCGTGAAAAAGTCGATTTCACTGTTAAAAGAAGTCTTTCCAATCGTGTTGCCGTTATGTTTGAGTTACATCCCGATCGGTTTAGCTTGTGGTGTGTTGTTGCACGCGGCGGGATTTAACTTTTTGATGACACTGTTGGTCTCTCTTCTAGTTTTTTCTGGTGGTGCGCAGTTTATGATCGCTTCAATGCTGACGGTCCATGCTTCATTGCAAACGATCTTGTTGATGCTGCTGTTTTTGGAAATGCGGTATGCCTTGCTGGGTTCTAGTTTGTCCCAGTATGTCAGGGGAACTAGCAAAAAATTCTTACTAGTTTTTGCGGCGTCGATGAATGACGAAAATTACGCCGTGAACTACTTAAAATTTGTCACTGATAAAACGTGGACGCCCGAACAGGCCTTGCTGGTGGAACATTTTTCGCTGGCTTTTTGGTCGTTGTCTAACTTAGTGGGCAGCTTTTTAGGCGGCTTTATCACCATTAACCTGACGATCGTAGATTACGCGTTAACCGCGCTATTTATTTACATGGTAGTAATGCAAATTAAAAATAAACTGACGATCTTGATCAGCGTGGTGGCTGGCGTGTTTGCGGTATTGGCGTTAATGATACTTAAAAGTACAATGGGATTAGTGGTAGCTACTTTGTTGGCATCTTTGTTAGGATTTATGATTGAGGATCATTTAGTTAAAAAAGGCAAGACGCGTGGTTTTTGGCTGAAAAAGATCAAGCCGACGCCGGGCCGTAACGAAATCAAATCAGGAGATTAATTATGCAGATCACAAATACTACGGATCATTTCATCTTGATCTTATTATCAATGTGTGTCGCCTTTGTTCCGCGCTATTTGCCTATGCGCATTTTCTCGACTAGAAAGATCCCCGCATGGTTTAACGAGTGGATGAAATACGTGCCGGTATCGTTGTTTACCGCACTGGTAGTCAAGGATATTTTTATGAATACGCAAAATTATACTTTCGTGGGGGTCACCAACGTTTCTAAGATCTTGGCTTCGATCGTGGTGGTCTTGATCGCCTATTATTCCCGTTCGATGGGCTTAGCGGTCGTCGTGGGGTTGGTAGTAGTGGCGCTGTTAGCACTATTTTTACCGGCATAGTAATAAAAATATTATTTACTAGTGATATCGCTTTTTTCTGTGCCTTTGGCTTGTTATACTTAGAGTAGTTGTGGAGCAAGTGTGAAAGGTGGAGATTTTGATGAAAAAGATTATTTTAGATTGCGATCCTGGTCATGATGACGCGTTTGCCATCATGATGGCTGTTGCTGCACCTGAAATTGAATTACTGGCAGTAACGACTTCTGCTGGCAATCAGACTCCTGATAAAACACTGAACAATGCGTTACGAATGTTGACGCTTTTAGGCGCTAGTTCTGTCCCGGTTGCTGGTGGTAATCAAAAGCCCCTGTTACAAGACTTGATGATTGCCGATGACGTTCACGGGGAAACGGGTTTGGACGGCACTAAATTGCCCGCTCCGGGTTTTGCTCCTGAAAAAATGCCGGCTATTGAATTGATCGCGCGGACCTTGCGTGAACAAAGCGAACCGGTGACTTTAGTGGTGACCGGCCCGATGACTAATATTGCGTTATTTTTGAGTGTTTATCCGGAACTGAAAGCTAAAATTGCGCAGATCGTTTTGATGGGTGGCGGCAAGGGCTTTGGCAACTGGTCACCTGCAGCCGAATTTAACATTGCGGTCGATCCGGAAGCCGCTAGTTTGGTATTTAATGCGGGGATCCCGTTGGTGATGGCCGGTTTAAACGTGACGCACCAAGCGCAAATTTTAAAAGCAGACATTGAAGAAATTAGAAATATCGGTAACCCCGTAGCCGTTGCGATGGCTGAGTTACTTGATTTTTATGGAATTTATTACGGGCAAGACAAGTGGGGCTTTGCGGGTATCCCGGTTCATGATCCGGTAACCATCACCTGGCTGGTACATCCCGAATATTTCAAGAGCCTGACCGCCAATGTTGACGTTGAATTAGCTGGGACTTTGACACGGGGCGAAACGGTGGTAGATCAGTGGAACTTAACCGGTAAAAAACCGAATACGGAAGTCTTATTAGCCATTGATAGGGAAAAATTCGTGGCTTTGATTTGTGACTGTTTAAAGACCTTTTCTTAAATTAACAACATAGTGACCCAACAAGGGGGCGGGACAATTTTCTATCCTAGCTCCCTTTATTATGGTATGCTTTAATTTAAAACTGTGTAGGTAAGTAATTGGCTCAAGTAAGGAAGGTTGACTGATGAAACGCTGGTTAGGATGGATATTAGTGATCGCACTGGTGGCAGTGACTTTTATTGGCTTTGGACACACTAAGAAGTTGGAAAATGACCGCTATTTTTGGCGTACATTTAACCAGGGACAAACTGCTATCAAACGAGGCAACTATCTGCGGGCGCGTAAATTACTGACGGCGGCACAGAGTAAAAGAACTAACGACCGGCGCACCGTGGCTAGTTTAAAACAAGTTGAATTATACCAACAGGCGTTAAACTTTGCCGACCGCTATTCTTATCGGCAAGCCGCGCAGGTCTTGACGTCGGTGACGCAAATTAGCGGAGGTTCTCGGACGTTACGGCAGCGCGCCGCCAGTCAAAAGGTTAAGTTTACCAAGATCAACAAAAAACGCCAATCGTTGCATAGTGAGTATCAAGTTGCCCGTAAGTTAGCGCTAAAGGGCGAATATTTGGCTGCTAACCAAAAATTGCGGCGAGTCTTAACCGCTTCCGGGCGTCCTTACCGCGATGTGAGACACCAGGCGCGCCAGTTAAAGAAAAACAACGACTCCCACTTACAGCGTTTGGGCTACCAGTTGAATGAATGAGCATAGTTAAAGGAAACGTGGCAGATGAAATTTACTTGGCATAAAACTGACGAGCATAAAGAAACCGTTAAGCAATTTTTACAGGCAAAAGGTGTTAGTCACCGGATGTTTAGTCACATCAAACACGGTCAAGGAAAAGTCGTAGTTGACCGGCGAGTGCGGCCACTCTCCCGTGAATTGAGCGCAGCGGCGACGATTACGTTGATCTTGCCGGCGGAAAAGCCCGATCCGCGGGTAGCCGTTAGTCAAAACGAAATTACCGTCGTGTACGAGGACCAAAACTGGCTGGTCGTCGACAAACCAGCGGGGCTGACCTGTGTGCCAGGGCCCAGTAACCGTACGGACACTTTAGTCAACCGGGTCAAAGGATACTTGCAGGCACAGGGTTCTTCCGACCTCGTCCCCCATATCATTACCCGCTTAGACCGTTTTACCAGTGGGCTGGTGTTAGTAGCTAGGCATCGTTTTGCCCAGGGACTGCTGGAGAAAACTCCGGGAGCGGTGACCAAGGGCTACGTGGCGTTAGTTGCCGGGCAACTAACACACCAACACGGGCTGATCGAATTGCCGTTGGCCCGCAAGCCGGCAAGCTTTGCCCAAGAAGTCAACGATCAGGGCAAACCCGCTAAAACTGAATACTGGCAGCTGGCCGGTTTAGGTTCAGCTACTTTAGTGCGCGTCAAATTGCATACGGGAAGAACGCACCAGATCCGGGCGCATTTTGCGGCACTCGGGCACCCTTTGATTGGCGATGAACTTTACGGCGGACCAACTACACAGTTAAGTCGCCAGGCTTTGCACGCCGCTGATTTGCAATTAGCGGACCCGTTTACGAGCCAAAAACTGCAATTTAGCAGTTCATTACCGGCTGATATGGCCCAACAAGTAACATTATTACAAAAAAGAATGGGTCAGCACTAGATAGTGAAAAAATTAATATGTTAAAGTAGAAGAGGAAGGGAAGAGGTGGAAATATGACTCCTAAAAAAGAGGACTATTTGAAAATCATTTTTGAATTGGGTGGTGCGCACAAAAAGGTTAGTAATAAAAAAATTTCTGCTAGCCTAAGTGTTGCTGCAGGCTCAGTTACCGAAATGGTCACCAAGTTAAGCAAGGAAAAGTTGGTCAAGCATACTCCCTATGCAGGAATCTCGTTGACCAAATCAGGGGTAAAAGTAGCGGAAGACCTGATCAAACGACACCGTTTATGGGAAGAGTTTTTGGTGACTAAATTAGGCTATAACTTAGTTGACGTGCATAACGATGCGGAAGTTTTAGAGCACGCGACTAGTAATAATTTAATGGAACATCTAAATCAGTTCTTAGAGTTTCCTAAAAAATGTCCTCATGGCGGGTTGATTCCCGGTAACGTGACCGACTGCAATGAAGCTAACCAAGAATTACTAGCGGACGTTCCTAACGGGGAGCAAAAAGTGGTCGAGCGTTTTGTTGATAATCACGAATTATTAACCTACTTAGATGAAGTGCAGTTGAAATTAGGGCAACAATTAACAATTGAAGAACACGCGCCCTTTGAAGGGCCGGTACGAGTACGGCTGCAAGACGGCCAGCAACTCAATGTCAGCTATAAGGCTGCGCATTATATTTTCGTGAAATAATTTAAAAATAATGGAGTTGGGACAAAAAGCGTTTAGCAGTCGAGCACTAGCCTAGTTTCAAAGTAAAACCTGCACTTGGGTTTTATTTTGAAACGTAGCTAGGCACAAACTGCTGCTTTTTGGAGCACGATCAGTCTATTACTTACGGAAAACAAAAACAGGTGCTGGAACAAAACAGAGTTTTGCCCCAGCACCTGTATTTTCGTGAAATAATTTAAAAATAATACTGTTTTTTGACCATTAGTGTGCTATAATTACTTACGTAGTTTGAAGAGGTTTTTTTGGTAAGGATGTTTCAAATAATTTCCTCCATAAAGCGCCGATTAGAATTACAACATATCAATGTGCCTAACAGGCGCAATAAGGAGGATTCATTTAATGGAACAAGGTACAGTTAAGTGGTTTAATGCAGATAAAGGTTATGGCTTTATTACTCGTGAAGACGGTAGCGACGTGTTCGTTCATTTCTCAGCTATTCAAAGCGACGGCTTCAAGACTTTGGACGAAGGTCAACACGTTACTTTCGATGTAGAAGATAGCGACCGTGGCCCACAAGCAGCTAACGTAGTTAAAGACTAATAATTTTAGGGGGACGAAGGCAGTTAATGTCTAGTCCCTTTTTTATTTGGTATTAAAAGAGTGGCTTGCTATTTTGCTAGTGCAAACCACTCTTTTTTATTGGCGATTTTTATGTTACACTTTAATTGATACTAAATATCCACGTTTATTGAATGTCAATGACGTCTGACGGTAAAGTATTTCCCGTTTTGGCGGCCGGAAGTTCTAATGTTTTGCGTAACAGGTTAGTCACTCGTTGCTTTTCGGCTTGACGAGGGACTTCGAAGTCTTGCCCGTCTTTAGTCGCAAGATTACCTTGCAGGTGAGTTGCCTGTAAGTGGTGAGTGGCAGTATGATAACCGGATTCTAGTTGGACCATTTCTTTTAAGGTGAGGTTGGTAGTTAGCTGATGGGAAACAGTTTGTAAAAATTGTTCGTTCAGCAGGCTGTTAAGTTTAGTTCCCTTAAAAGCTAATTGCATTAGGACTTCTTGTTGGCGTTTTTGACGACCGTAATCGCCGTCGGGATCGGCGTAACGCATCCGCACGTAAGAAAGTGCTGCTTGCCCGTCGACGTGTTTTTTTTGTCCCTGAATAAAGCTGGCACCGCCGTACGAAAAGCTCAACGGCGGAGTAACATCTAGTCCACCGACTGCGTTGATCAACTTTTCTAGTCCCCCCATATTGATAGTAACGTAAAAATCAACTGGGACGTTGAGGTACTGTTGCACCGTTTGCACCGCGGAGCTAGAGCCGTCGTACATGTAAGCAGTATTTAATTTACTGGGGAAATCTTCTTCGTGATTGTAAACTGCTACTTCCGTATCGCGTGGTAAACTGACTAGGGTCATTTCCTTTTTTTGAGGGTTTAAAACGGCTAGTATCAAGGTGTCGGTCCGGCCCTTAAAAGTCCGCCCTAACGCTCCGGTATCGGTTCCTAGTAACAGTAAACTGAGTGGTTTTTTGTGTCGGAGCAATTGGTGGACGTCACGCTGTTGCTCATTAGTAGTTGCTTGGTAGATCTCGTCTGCCGTTGAGCTTGCCTTTTGGTACTTGTAATACAAAAAAGAACAGGCGACGCCTAAACAAGCGAAGAGTAGCACTAAAAAAGTGACCAGCAGTCCGGTATGACGTTTTTGGGAACGGTGTCTGGTATTTTGCGGGGAAAAATGCGGTTGTCCCATGATGTTCCTCCTCAGATCGAGTTACTTGTTCAAAGCAAGTGCCACAGTTTGGCGGCAATAATTGACTTGCTTTTCTCTATGGTAACTTTTTTATTAGTATTAAGACAAGAATTTTTTTCGTTAGGTTAAATAGTAGGCAAGGAGGTTAGAGACTAGATGTATTATTGTCAAAAATGTGGCAAAAAAAACGAGCAGGATGGCGACCATTGTTATTTTTGTCAGACATTACAAACAACTGCCACTGCGACCGAAACTAAAAAATGTAAAAAATGTCAGCGGCAAATCGCAGTTACCGCTAATTTTTGCAGTTATTGCGGGATGGATCAGGCTAAAATTTTGCTAGATGAACTTAAACCAGCGGCCAAAAAAGAAGCCCCTAAACAACCAAAGCCGGTCAAATTGACTGTCGAGCAACTGCAAGATCCCGCTAAATTAACGGAATTATTGCAACGGATCAAAGATGAAGAAAAAAAGCGGCCCCTGCGCAGGAACGAATCGCGGGTCCCGGGGTTAGTGGCTTCCACTAAATTATGGTTTAAAGACTGGCTGCACGTCAACAAAAGGGTAGGCAGGGCCGATTTTTGGTACGGCTTTTTAGGAATCTGGATGTTGTCGTTTCTGGTGGGGATCGTGATCGGCATGGTGGCTTCACTACTGACAAGTAGCGCTCCTAATTTAGTTCAACCCTGTGTGAAGTTAGGCTTAGCGCTTTGGTTTGCATTTTTTGTAGTGTCGTTACTAACGGCGTTGATGCGCAGGATGCACGATGCGGAAATTTCCGTGTACGTGGCTTGGCTGTTATTTTTGCCGCCGTTGGACATGGTGGCGCTGGCGTTGGCATTATTACCGCAACGTTTGACCAAGTTAAATTATACGTTTGAAGAACGTAAAAATCACAGGTAATAATTAGCAGGAAAGCGAAAGGGGAAATTAAGTTATGCAATTAACTAAAGCATTTGAACAAGCATCATGCATCGTGGCGTTATTAGCTACACAAAAAAGGTCGATCCCGTTATCGTCGAGTGTGATCAACCGGCGCTTAGACGGTTCGCCTACCTATTTACATAAGATCATGCGTAAATTAGTCGTGGGTGAATTAGTGACGTCGGTATCCGGCAATCGTGGTGGCTTTTCGTTGGCTAAGGAACCGGAAAATATCAGCTTTTTAGACATTTACGGGGCGATCGAAGGAACGGTCGATACTTTTCCCAATACGGGCATTTTCCAGCGGACATTTGGCGGCGTGTATAAGCCCTTGGCCCAGCAAGTCGACCAAAAGATCGATAATATCTTTCACGAAGCCGACCGGCGCTGGGCTAATTACCTAGACGGCATCACCGTGCAAGACGTTTTGTGGGAAACATTTCAAGTCGACGAGATCCCGTTGATCGATTGGAACGAAGTAGAAGATTAGTTTATCCTTTGCATGCCAACCATAAGGAGAGGTACTAAATGAAAAACGAGAATTATTACGGAGCAGATGCGGTCGTCGACAGTCTGATCAACCACGAAGTCCCCTTCGTCTTTGGAATCCCGGGTGCTAAGATCGACCGTTTATTCGAAAAATTAGACCATCCGACCAACCCGAATGCGCCCCGCTTTATCCTAACGCGTCACGAACAAAATGCGGCGTTTATGGCTGCGGGCATCGGACGGATCACCGGTAAGCCCGGGGTAGTGGTGGCTACGTCTGGCCCCGGGGCCGCTAATTTGGCGACGGGCTTAGCCACGGCTACTACCGAAGGCGACCCCGTGGTAGCGATCGCCGGTCAGGTCCAGCGGACCGATGTCTTACGTTTGACTCATCAGAGCATGAATAATACTTCGGTTTTTGCGGGAATTACCAAGTACGACGCCGAAGTGCAGGACCCAGAAAACATTTCGGAAGTGATCGCTAACGCCTATCAAGAAGCGACGGCCGCTAAACAGGGGGCTAGTTTTATTTCGATTCCCCAAGATGTCACGGATTCACAGGTCGCAACCAAGGTATTAAACCCCGTGCCGGATCCAATTTTAGGGCCGGCTAGCCCGGTAGAAGCGACCATGTTAGCTTCCCGGATCAAAAAGGCCGAGCTGCCTGTTTTACTGGTCGGCATGCGTGCCTCTGATCCCCAAACGACCACTGCGATCCGTAATTTGGTCAAGGAAACACACTTACCGGTCGTTGAGACCTTCCAGGGGGCGGGGATCATTTCCCGTGAACTAGAAAGTGATTTCTTTGGGCGCGTAGGGTTGTTTAGAAACCAGCCAGGCGATAAGTTGCTCAAAGAAAGTGACTTGGTGATCGCGATCGGCTACGATCCGGTCGAATACGAGCCGCGTAACTGGAACCAAAAAGAAGGCAGAAGCGTCGTAGTGATCGACACGATGAAAGCCCAACTCGATAAAAACTTTCAGCCTACCAGACAGTTGGTAGGTGACATTTCACAGACCCTGGAATTTCTGTTACCGTACATGAAGGGTTTTAAACTGACTACACGTTCTAAAACGATCTTGGCTCAACTACGCGAGCAGTTGAACTTGCGCGATGAGCCGCCGGCGCTCAAAGACGGTCAGTTAGTTTCGCATCCTCTCAGCGTGATCCGCAACTTGCAAAAACGGGTGACCGATGAGATGACCGTGACGGTCGATGTCGGTAGTTTTTACATTTGGATGGCCCGCCATTTTCGCAGTTACGAGCCCCGGCACTTGCTGTTTAGTAACGGGATGCAAACCCTCGGGGTGGCGTTACCGTGGGCGATCGCAGCCGCGTTAGTCCGGCCTAACACACAGATCGTTTCGGTTTCTGGCGACGGTGGTTTTTTGTTTTCGGCACAAGATCTAGAAACGGCCGTGCGCTTAAAGTTAAACATCGTCCAGTTGATCTGGGATGATGGTAATTACGACATGGTCAAATTCCAAGAAGAAATCAAGTACGGGCAAAATGCGGCGATCAAATTCGGCCCCGTTGACTTCGTAAAATACGCCCAGAGTTTTGGCGCTACGGGTTTGCGGGTCAATCAGGCAAGCGAACTAGGGGCCGTGTTAGACCAAGCATTTGCGACTAAAGGACCGGTCGTAGTCGATATTCCCGTCGATTATAGTTTTAACCAAGAATTAGGCAAGCAGATCTTAGACGACCAGTTGCACTAGAAAGCGAGGAGAATTAATGCAGCCAGATTATACTAAAATGTATCAGCACGGCACGCTCGCGCTGTTAGTTCCCGGCTTGTTGGCGGGGACGATGACGGTAGGAGAAATTTTACAAAAGGGTGATACCGGCATCGGTACGGCGACCGGCTTAGGCGGAGAAATGGTCGTGCTAGCTGGTAAGGCATACCTAGTATTGAGTACCGGAGAGGTCAAATTGCTCCCTGCTGAAACTAAGGTGCCGTTTGCCACGCTGCATTACGACGACCCCACATTGTCTGGGACTCCAGTCAATGAGTTAACGCAAGAGCAGTTAGGAAAATGGGTCTTTGAACGCCAAGCGCTGAAAAATATTTTCTTTGCCGTGAAGATCACGGGGCAGTTCGCGCAGATCAAAACACGGGCCGTGGCGCAACAAGAACGGCCGTACCCACCGCTGGCTGCGGTTGCCGATCAGCAGGCGGTCTTTACGGGCAAAAATAGTCAGGGAACGATCGTTGGCTATTACGCGCCGGAACTGTTTCAGGGAATGGCAGTTGCCGGTTTTCACTTACACTATTTAAACGCGGCTCACGACTTAGGCGGCCACGTGTTAGATTTTAGTTTGCAAAGCGGGCGGGTATTTGTCCAACCATTTGCGACGGTCGAACAGCATTTTCCGCTGACCGATCAGGAATTTATGCACCACGATTTTGATTTGACGGGTTTAGACGAGCAGATCAAACATTCCGAGTCCGGACACTAAGTAATATTTTTTAATATCGGGTATTGCTATTAGTACGACTCGGTTTTATAATAAAAACATCGAAGAGAGGTCGCGAAAAATAAGAGTAGCAACAACAAGCCGGACAAACGGCAGTGCGTTGTTGTCAAAGGATTTTTCGCCGAAGTGAACGTTTGTTTGTCAAAACGTTGGCTGGGACTTGGCTAAATAAGTCAGGGACTGTCGCGGGTAGTACTCGCGGAGCGCTCGCTATTGAGATGTTTTGGTGTTTTTGACGGAATAATTTTGATAGAATAAGCTAGCGCAGTTCGATGTTAAATTGAAACTGCGCTTTTTTAGTGGCTTGAAATGAGGCTCCTCTTTTGGATAAATTTAATTTATTTTAGGAGGAATTTTGATGGCACAAAACGGAGTGAAGCGTAAGCTCAAGACTAGGCACCTATCGATGATCTCGTTAGGCGGTAGTATCGGGACTGGGTTATTTGTCGCTAGTGGTTCGGCGATTTCAACGGCGGGCCCTGGCGGTGCTTTGGTCGCTTATGCTGGGATCGGGATCATGGTTTATTTTTTGATGACTTCTTTAGGGGAAATGGCAACTTACCTGCCCGTGACCGGTTCTTTTGCGACTTATGCCGGGCGTTTTGTTGATCCGGCGTTTGGCTTTGCGATGGGGTGGAATTACTGGTTTAACTGGGTGATCACGTTGACCGTGGACATTTCGACGGTCGGGATCGTGATGAAATTCTGGTTTCCCCACGTTTCCAGCTGGATCTTTAGTTTAGCGGCTTTGGCAATTATTTTTGTGATCAATGCCTTAACGGTCAGTTCTTTTGGTGAGACCGAATACTGGATGGCGCTGATCAAAGTAGTTACAGTCATCATCTTTTTGATCGTCGGTTTTTTGACGATTTTGGGGATCATTTCGGGAAAAGCAGTTGGTTTGGAAAACTTCTTCTATAAAAAAGCACCGTTTGTCGGCGGGATCCCGACCATTCTCTCGGTCTTCGTTGTCGCCGGTTTTTCGTTTCAGGGCACGGAGCTGATCGGGATTACGGCTGGTGAATCCGCTACGCCGGAAAAGAGTATTCCTAAGGCGATCAAGCAGGTCTTTTGGCGGATCATTTTATTTTACATCCTCGCGATTTTTGTGATCGCAGCGTTGATCCCGTATACCAGCCCGAACTTGTTAGGGGCAGATGCAACCGATATTACGATCAGTCCGTTCACCTTAGTTTTTCGGCGCGCAGGTTTAGCGGGAGCAGCTGCCGTAATGAACGCTGTGATCTTGACTTCGGTCTTGTCCGCGGCTAATTCGGGGATGTACGCTTCGACCAGGATGTTGTATTCACTAGGCCAAACCGGTGAAGCCCATCAGAAATTTGGGACGACTAATAAACGAGGTATTCCGGTGACTTCATTGATCACCACTGCCGTGATCGCCTTACTGATTTATGCTACCAGTATTTTTGGTGATCAGATCTACAATTTCTTAGTCAGTGCCAGCGGACTGAGTGGCTTTTTAGCCTGGGTCGGGATCGCCGTTTCGCATTACCGTTTCCGGCGTGCGTTCAAGGCGCAAGGCCATGATTTAGGCGAGTTAAAATACCAGGCTAAGTTTTTCCCAGTCGGGCCGTTACTAGCCTTAGTTTTGTGTTTGCTGGTGATTGCCGGGCAAGACCCGCATTCATTTGCGACGTGGAATTGGCAGGCGATCTTGGTTTCTTACATGTCGGTGATCCTTTTTGTGATTTTGTACGTTTATTATAAAGTTAGGTACCGCACTAAGGTGATCCCGTTAGACCAAGTCGACCTGACCCCCCATGATATTAACCGGGAAAAAGAGTCCGAGGCTTGAATTTGAGCGCGATTTAATTTATATTGTTCTTAGATAATCAAACGCAAGGGTATGCTATAAGTATGCAAGGCAGAGACGTACTGGGCGGTGTGAAGTACGACGCAGAAATTCCGGGATACCAAAGCGGGCAGGCAATGCTGCACGGGAGACCGTTATCACAATTAAGGTGCGGCTATTTTAGTCGAACGTGGGTGGTACCGCGAAGAGCAAGGCTTTCGTCCCAAGGAGGGAGCCTTGCTTTTTTGTGTATTTAAATTTAAAAGGAGTGGTAGTTGTGTTAGACATCAAATTGATCAGACAAGATCCAGATACTTATAAGAAAAGGTTAGCGACAAGGGCAGTTAAGCCACAGCAGATCGATGACTTGTTAGCTGAAGATAAAAAGCGCCGGGAGTTATTGCAACAAGCCGAGCAGTTAAAACGCAAGCGTAATGACGTTTCCGCTCAGATCGCCCAGGTCAAAAAGCAAAAACAAGATGTCAGCCAACAGATTGCACAGATGCGCGCGGTCGGAGAAGAGATCAAAGAATTAGACGAAAAAGTAGAGCAGGTAAAAGCGCGGGTCCACGACATGGCTTCGCGGCTACCTAACATGCCTAACCCGACGATCCCGATCGGTAAAGACGAGAGTGCTAACGTAGAATTGCGCAAAGTGGGTGTTCCGCGGCAGTTTGACTTCACGCCACAGGCACACTGGGACATTGGCGAAAACCTCGGTATTTTGGATTTTAAACGGGCAGCCAAGGTTTCCGGCGCACGTTTTGTTTACTACCGTGGATTAGGGGCTAAACTGGAACGTGCCTTGTATAACTTTATGTTAGACGAGCACGAAAAGGAAGGCTATACCGAAATGATCCCGCCATATATCGTCAACGACGATTCGATGTTTGGCACGGGTCAATTTCCTAAATTCACGGAAGACGTTTATCAACTGAAGGGTCAGAAAATGACGCTGATCCCGACGGCCGAAGTGCCACTGACGAACTATTACCGCGACGAAGTGATCCCTGCTGATCAATTACCGGTTTATGTGACCGCGCTGAGTCCGTCGTTTCGTTCGGAGGCCGGTAGTGCGGGCCGTGATACCCGCGGCTTGATCCGGATGCACCAGTTTAATAAAGTCGAGATGGTCAAATATACTAAGCCGGAAGATTCTTACGCCGAATTAGAAAAAATGACCACTAACGCCGGTAACATTTTGGAAAAATTGGGGCTACCTTATCACGTGATCACCTTGTCGACCGGCGATACCGGATTTAGTTCCGCGATGACCCATGACTTGGAAGTTTGGATGCCCGCACAAAATACCTACCGCGAAATTTCCAGTTGCTCGAACTGCGAGGATTTCCAGGCCAGAAGAGCGCACATTCAGTACCGCAAAGAAAACGGACAACTAGATTACGTGCACACACTGAACGGTTCGGGATTAGCAGTCGGTCGGACAGTCGCCGCTATTTTGGAAAATTACCAAAACGAAGACGGCTCGGTCACGATTCCCGCAGTTTTGCGTCCGTACATGCACGGAGTAACGCAGATCAAGAAATAATTTACTGCTAGTAAGTTGTGACGTAAAATAGGCGTATACGAAAAGGAGTGATCTGAGTGCAACAAGAAATTACTACAGAACAATTACAAAATTTTCACGCCAGTTTGGCTAAGCATCCGGGTGCGGCTGTTGTTACGCGGGCTGTCAGCCACCAGGGCATTTTAGCCACCAGTGCCGACTACCAAGCAAACGTCGACATGACACCGGTCTTTTCGATCGATTTGGACACCGGTAAAGTGGCTAACCAAAAGCAATCCGGCCGCTGCTGGATGTTTGCCGCGTTAAACACGATGCGCCACGATATTTACAGTAAATATAAGGTGGAAGCAGACTTTGAGTTATCACAAAGCTATACTTTCTTTTGGGATAAATTGGAAAAAGCCAACTATTTTTACCAAAATGTATTAAATACCGCCGAGTTGCCGACCAGCGACCGCAAAGTGGCGTGGCTGCTCAAAGAACCGCAAGGAGACGGTGGTCAGTGGGATATGATCGTGGCTTTGATCCAAAAATACGGCGTAGTGCCACAAAGCGTGATGCCTGAGACCAAAAACTCTTCTGCTTCTGCTCAGTTTGACAGTACGTTGAACCTGAAGTTACGTAAAGACGCGGTCGAATTACGTGAATTGGTAGCTAATAACACGCCACAAGAAAAGATCGACGCGCGCAAAGAAGAGATGTTGAACGAAGTTTACCGTATTTGTGCGTATAGTTTTGGTGAGCCACCGGCTAAATTCGATTTTGCATACCGCGACCAAGACGATCACTATCATTTGGATAAAGACCTGACCCCGCAAAAATTCTTTGAAAAATACGTGGGCTGGGATTTAGACGACTACGTTTCGGTGATCAACGGACCGACGGCAGACAAGCCGTACAACCAAATGTACACGGTCGAAATGTTGGGTAACGTTGTTGGGGGCCGCCAGATCCGGCACTTAAACGTCGACATGGATACCTTTAAACAAGTTGCTTTGAAACAATTACAAAATAAGACGAGCGTTTGGTTTGGTTGCGATGTTGGTCAGTCTTCCGACCGTAAAGCGGGGATCATGGATACGAATTTGTATCACCGTTCGGAGTTATTTGACGTTGACCTTTCCATGTCGAAAGCAGAACGTTTGGATTACGGCGAAAGCATGATGACGCACGCGATGGTCCTAACGGGTGTTGACGTGGTTAACGGCGTTCCTACCAAATGGAAGGTCGAAAACTCGTGGGGCGACAAGGTCGGAACTAAGGGCTTTTTCGTCATGAGCGATGCGTGGATGAACGAATATTGCTACCAAATCGTGGTCAATAAAAAATTCCTGCCCGCTAAATTACGCGACGTTTTAAAACAGGAACCAAAAGTGCTAGCACCGTGGGATCCGATGGGTTCGTTGGCATAAAAGGAGTTGGGACAAAAAGCGCTTAGCAGTCGAGCACTAGCCTAGTTTCAAAGTAAAACGTGTACTTTGGTTTTATTTTGAAACGTAGCTAGGCGCAAACTGCTGCTTTTTGGAGCACGATCAAATAAGTTGTGAAGTAAGGCGTTTAGCTAGCCTAGGCCAGCAATAAGTCGTTTTAAGACTTTTGCCGGACGTAGTTAGATTAGAATAGCTGCCTTACGGAGCACGATTAATCAAGTTGTAAGTTAGACTGCTGGCTTAAAAAACGCGATTAAGTTACGTAAAATAAAAGTGGGGCCGAGGCAAATTTTTTGTCTCGGTCCCACTTTATGTTGTGATAACTGATTGCTTGTACTTCAGTGCCACTTAGTCCACGACTGCTAAGCGGCTTGACTCACAGCTTGATTTAATTGCGCTCGTCAAGCCAGCAGTCTAGGGCCCTAAGGACACCTCACGACAAATCCAAGTACAGGATTTGCCGTTCAGTGCCACTTAGTTCACGACTGCTAAGCGGCTTGACTCACAGTTTGATTTAATTGCGCTCGTCAAGCCAGCAGTCTAGGGCCCTAAGGACACCTCACGACAAATCCAAGTACAGGATTTGCCGTTCAGTGCCACTTAGTTCACGACTGCTAAGCGGCTTGACTCACAGTTTGATTTAATTTTGTCTATTGATCGTTTCTATTCCGTCCGGGTGGCCGACGATCACCGTGTCGACGATGTCTAAAAATAGGCCGTGTTCTACCACTCCTACCCGGTTGATCAGCGAAAAAGCCAATTTGTACGGGTCGGTGATCTCGTGAATGTGTAAATCGATAATGTAATTATCCGAATCAGTTAACAACAAGCTGTTTTTGTCGTCGGTCTTACGAAAAGTCGGTGCAAAGCCCTCTTGGTCTAAGCGTTCGAAGACTTTTTGACTGCCATAAGGAATGACTTCGATCGGTAACGGGAAAGCACCGAGATGCTTGACCATTTTACTTTGATCGACGATCCAGATATTCTTATGCGAATTGGTGGCTACGATCTTTTCGTACAGTAACGAAGCGCCGCCGCCCTTAGTTCCCTGCAAGTCGGCGCTGATCTCGTCGGCCCCGTCGATCGTGAGGTCGATATGATCAACGGCGTCGACCGATTTAAGTGGGATCCCTAAATTACTAGCTTGGTTAGCAGTTTTTCTCGAAGTGGTAACTCCCGTGATATGTAAGTCTTCGTTACGGACCCGTTGCCCCAAAGCTGACACCATGTATTTAGCGGTCGAACCGGTACCCAGACCGACGATCATGCCGTCTTCTACGTATTCGCTGGCTTTAGCACCGACGATTTTTTTTAATTCATCTTGTTTCATTGCTAAACCTCCCTGATAAATTGTCGTTTTAAAATCATTGTTTGTTTCACGTTGGGCGTAGTTATTAAATTAAAGCTGTTGGATGATGTTGGGACAAAATTTTGTTTTATTCCAGTTGCCTTTTTGGTTTTCGTAAGTAATAGACTTAATCGCGTTTTTCAAGCCAGTAGTCTAGGTCCTAAGGACACCAACAAACAAATCCAAGTACAGGATTTCGGTGCCACTTAGTCCGCGATCGCTGACCGGCTTGACTCACAGCTTGTCTAATCGTGCTCCAAAAGCAACAGTTTGCGCCTAGCTACGTTTCAAAATAAAACTAAAGTGTGGGTTTTACTTTGAAGCTAGGCTAGTGCTTGACTGCTACCGCTTTTTGTCCCAACTTCCTAACTTTATTATTATAACATTGTGTTGCAAATATTTCAGAAAGTTTAAAATCAATTAAATATGATAGAGAGCAAAGAATCTAAGTGCTAAACTGATAACAGAACCAAGCTGTGAGGTCAGCTGCTTAGCAAGACGACCAAGTTGAACTGAACTTGGTTGAATTGCGTAGTTAAACGTAAGCAACTGCTAGTTTGACAAGCGTACTTAGAACGCCAGTGAAAATTTGTTAACAACAAGGAGAGTAACGTGAAAAGAGGATTTGAAATTGTCAGCAAGTACGCTGATCAGGAGTTGCATTTACCCCAACGGGAAACCCGGTTGGCGGCGGGCTACGATTTTTGTGCGGCCTGTGATTTTGTGTTACCCAGCATTTGGAAACATGATTTTGTGCGCATCATAGCGTTTTTGCGCCGGAAAAAGTCGCTTACTGACAAGCAATTAGCGACTGCTAAACAAGCTTTACGTCCTTATTTGGTCCCGACTGGCATCAAAGTGCGCTTGCCGGAGACGGAATTTTTACTGCTAGCTAACCGGTCAAGTGGGTCGTTAAAACGGAGCTTGATCCTCCCTAATGGTGTCGGGATCGTCGACGCTGATTACTATAACAACGATAAGAACGAAGGAGAAATATTCTTTCAGTTGATCAATTTAGGGGTGCGCGATTACCGTATCAAAAAAGGCGAGCGTATCGGACAGGGAATCTTTATGCCTTATCTGCGAGCCGACAACGAAAAGGCACCACAAAAACAACGGACTGGCGGCTTTGGTTCGTCGGGAATCTACTAGCAACGGAGGTCAAGATGGCTAAATCAAGTGTGAAATACGTGTGCCAAAATTGCGGCTACATGTCCGCCAATTACCTAGGGCGTTGTCCTAACTGTGGTGAATGGAACACCATCAGTGAACAAGTCGTAACTAAAACTTCCGCTAAGACGCGGGCGCAGGCGACTACTAACCGGCCGCAGCGGCTAAAAGAGATCTCGCTGACCCAAACGCCGCGAGTCAAGACTAAAATTGCCGAGTTAAACCGGGTGTTAGGCGGTGGGATCGTACCCGGTTCGCTGGTGTTGATCGGCGGGGACCCAGGGATCGGTAAGTCGACGCTGTTGCTGCAAGTTTCGGGCCAATTAGCCCAGTTAGGCGGCAACGTTTTGTACGTTTCGGGAGAAGAAAGTGCCCAGCAGATCAAATTACGGGCCTCGCGCCTGCACGTTTCCAGCAGCGATTTTTATCTTTATCCCGAAACCGACATGGAAGCCATTAAGGAAAATATCGCGGAGCTCAAACCAGAATACGTGATCATCGATTCGATCCAAACGATGCAAGCTCCTGACGTCACTTCGGCGGTCGGGAGCGTGGCGCAGGTGCGTGAAGTGACCGCTGAGTTAATGCGGATCGCCAAGCGCCAAGGGATCACGATCTTTATCGTCGGTCACGTTACCAAGGGTGGCGCGATCGCGGGCCCGAAGATTTTGGAACACATGGTCGATACCGTGCTGTATTTTGAAGGCGATTTACATCATTCCTACCGCATCTTGCGGGCCGTTAAGAATCGCTTTGGTTCGACTAATGAGATCGGCGTTTTTGAAATGGTCGACCGCGGGTTGGCCGAAGTTGCTAATCCTTCGGAGATCTTTTTGGAAGAACGGTTGCAAGGAGCGACCGGCTCGGCAGTAGTCGTTTCACTGGAAGGCACCCGGCCGATTTTGGTGGAGGTGCAGGCATTGGTGACGCCGACGGCTTTTGGCAACGCGAAACGCACGACTTCGGGGCTCAATCAAAATCACGTGGCCCTGATCATGGCGGTCTTGGAAAAAAGGGCGGGCTTGCTATTACAAAATCAAGACGCCTATTTGAAAGCCGCCGGGGGAGTTAAATTAGACGAACCCGCCGTTGATTTAGCCGTGGCGGTCAGCATCGCTTCTAGTTACCGCGACCAGCAAACGGCACCGACCGATTGTTTTATCGGCGAACTGGGGTTGACGGGCGAGGTGAGAAGGGTCAACAATTTAGCGACGCGGATCCGCGAAGCCCAGAAGTTAGGTTTTAAACGAATTATCGTGCCGCAAAATAATTTACGAGATTATCAACCCGAGAAAATTCAAGTTATTGGTGTCAAAACGTTAAAACAAGCACTGCATTTTGCATTTGAATAAGTGATAAGGAGTGGTTGAATGCGCAAAAAAATGATTGAAGTGATTTTTGGTTTATTGGGGATCGGCTTAGGCTATTCGATCATGCCGGTAGTATGGTTGGCCTGCGGTGTGCGTAATCGCTGGTTAAATAACATTTTTACCGACATGTTAATTGGACTGGTCGTTTTTGTGATCCTGTCGTTCTTTTTGGTCGGCCCGTTAGACAAAATGATCAAACGCGTCGAACGTTTTTTGGTCAAAGCTAAACCTGAAGTGATCGTCAGTGAAGTGGTGTCGACGATTTGCGGCTTACTGATCGCGGTGTTACTTTCATTACTATTCTCGAATTCGCAATTATTCTTTTTCAATACGATCTTGCCGATCATTTTGTTGATTTTATTTGCTTATTTAGGATTTAACGTCGGGCGTGCGCGTTTTAGTGAGATCAAGGGGATTTTTTCGCGGCGCAAAAAAGCGGCGTTAAACGCCGAGCTTCAAGAACAGATCACCGAACAAAATCCAATCTTGGAGCGCAAGGTCGGCGATAATTTTCATAAATACAAGTTGTTAGATACCAATATCTTGATCGACGGACGTATTTACGACCTAGTCAAGGCCGGTTTTTTGGAGGGGACGCTGATCGTTCCTAATTTTGTACTGTATGAATTGCAATACATCGCGGATTCGGCCGACAGCGTCAAACGAGTTCGGGGCCGGCGCGGGTTAGATATTTTAAATAAACTGCGCGAAGAAAAGATCATGCCCGTCGAAATGTACGAAGGCGATTTTCCCGATATCCAAGAAGTCGATAGCAAGCTATTGAAACTAGCGAAGCTGTTAGATGCGATCGTGGTGACCAATGACTACAATTTAAATAAGGTCGCGGAATTTCAAAACGTACGGGTCTTAAACATCAACGCCCTAGCGAAGGCACTCAGGCCGCGGGTGATTCCCGGTGAGAAGTTACGGGTCACGATTATTAAAAAGGGAACGGAACGCCAACAAGGCGTGGCTTACCTGGACGACGGCACGATGATCGTGGTTGAAGATGGGCGTTATTACATTAACAAGCAACTGGAAGTAGAAGTGACCAGCGCGCTGCAAACCGATGCGGGGAGAATGATCTTCGCGAAACCGCTGCACTCCAAGCGGGAGTTAAAGGAAAAGTAGGCTGATACCGGCACGGATTTTAGCGTGTTTAGCTTCAAGTGTTGCTTGCCTAAATGAAAAACGCTTAGTAGCGCCTATTCACTTTTAGGCATACTCATAGTAAAATAAAATTATTACAGTCAATAGAAGAGAGGCAATTATAGTGGCAGATGATAAGATTCGGGTACGTTACGCTCCTAGTCCAACCGGACACTTGCATATTGGTAACGCACGCACTGCTTTATTTAATTATTTATTTGCACGGCATAATAACGGAACGTTTGTGTTGCGCATCGAAGACACTGATACTAAAAGAAACGTCAAAGACGGCGAAAAAAGCCAGATGGAAAACTTACACTGGCTGGGCATCGACTGGGATGAAGGCCCGGACAAACCGGGTGAATACGGTCCTTACCGGCAGTCGGAACGGCGCGATATTTACCGGCCGCTGATCCAAGAATTACTGGACAAAGACTTGGCTTACGAGTCTTACATGACAGAAGAAGAGCTCTCGGCCCAACGCGATTTGCAGCGGGCTAACGGCGAAGCTCCGC
The DNA here is from genome assembly GCF_058503265.1 of Ligilactobacillus sp. ESL1201. Classification (NCBI taxonomy): domain Bacteria; kingdom Bacillati; phylum Bacillota; class Bacilli; order Lactobacillales; family Lactobacillaceae; genus Ligilactobacillus; species Ligilactobacillus sp. ESL1201. The sequence goes on from NZ_CP196362.1 coordinate 494,304, forward strand.
GTTACGTCGATGAATATGCGGGGATGACGCCGGAACAGATCGCCGCTAAAAAACAAGAGGCTAAAGCGCAGGGATTAAAGCCGGTGATTCGCTTACGGATCCCAACGCACCACACTTACGAATGGAATGATATCGTTAAGGGCAAGATCGATTTTAAATCCGACACGATCGGCGGGGACTTTGTGATCGCTAAACGTGACGGGATGCCGACTTATAATTTTGCGGTGGTCGTAGACGATCATTTGATGAAGATCACCCACGTTTTGCGTGGCGATGACCATGTCGCTAATACACCTAAACAACTTGCAGTTTACGAAGCCTTTGGTTGGCAACCGCCCAAATTTGGTCACATGTCACTGATCATCAACACGGCCACTGGTAAAAAGCTCAGCAAGCGTGACGAAAGCGTTTTGCAATTTATCGAACAGTACCGCGACCTAGGTTACTTGCCCAACGCGATGTTTAACTTCATCACGTTATTGGGCTGGTCACCGGTCGGAGAATCCGAGATCTTCACCAAAAAGCAGTTCATTAAGATGTTTGACCCTAAGCGTTTGAGCAAATCACCGGCTGCTTTTGACGGTAAGAAATTAGAGTGGGTCAATAACCAGTACGTGAAGGCGGGCAACACCGACCAGATCGCAGCGTTAGCCTTAAGACAGTTGATCAAAGCCAAACGGTTGCCGGCAGATCCGGATACCAAAACGATCGAATGGGCACGGCAGTTAACTAATTTGTACAAACAACAGATCTCTTACGCAGCGCAGTTATTAGACCTAGCGGAGATCTTTTTCGAAGAGCCACCGGCTTTAGACGATGCCGCTAAAAAGGAACTGGCAGACGAGAGTGCACCGGTCGTTTTACGTTCCTTTGCGGCTAAGATCAAGGAATTACGGCTCTTTACCGCCCACGATATCCAACAAGTGATCATGAGTATTCAACAAGAGACCGGGGTACGGGGACGCAAGTTGTACATGCCGATCCGGATCGCAACGACTCGCGAGATGCACGGTCCCGACTTGGCACCTTCGATCGAACTGATCGGGAGGAAAAAAGTGCTAGCACACTTGGAACAGACTTTAGCAGAAATGGCGTAATAGTCGAGTATAATAAGGGACTGGGACTAACATATTTTGTCTCGGTCCTTTTGTTTTGGACGGCGTGAACTAACTAAGTCGAACTGACCAGATTAGTTGAATTTAATACACGTGGCCAGTAAAATGACAACCATAAACCCTTAAAGGAGGGACGGCGATGATCCAGCTCTATAACACTTTGACTAAGCGCAAAGAAAAATTCGTCCCGCAAACGCCGGGACAGGTATTGTTTTATGTTTGTGGGCCGACGGTTTATAATTATATTCATATTGGTAATGCCCGCAGTGTAGTGGCGTTTGACACGATCCGGCGTTACTTGGAATTTCGCGGCTACCGGGTCAATTACGTTTCTAATTTTACCGACGTGGACGATAAGATCATCCGGGCCAGTCAAGAACAACAATTGCCGACTTCACGGTTGACCGCCAAATTTATCGCGGCCTTTTACGAGGATATCGCGGCGTTAAACGTCAAAAAAGCGACGCTCAACCCGCGGGTGACGGAAAATATCCCGGAGATCATTTCGTTTATCCAAGACTTAATAGACCAAGGATTTGCTTATCAAAGCGCGGGTGACGTTTATTACCGTACGCGTAAGTTTGCCGCTTACGGTCAACTTTCCGGGCAGTCCCTAGATGAATTAGAGTTAGGGGCTAGTCAGCGGGTGGTGGCCAGCGACCAGGCGAAAAAAGAAGACCCGCTCGATTTTGCGTTGTGGAAACAAGCGGCGCCGGCTGAGCTCGGGTGGGATTCTCCGTTTGGTTGGGGGCGCCCGGGCTGGCATATCGAATGTTCGGTAATGGCGACCAAGTATTTGGGCAAAACGCTCGACATTCACGGTGGCGGTCAGGACCTAGAATTTCCCCATCACGAAAACGAGATCGCGCAAAGCGAGGCACAAACGGGGCAAAAATTTGCTAATTACTGGATGCATAACGGTTTTGTCACGGTCGGCAGTGCTGGCGAAAAGATGAGTAAGTCGCTGGGCAATTTCGTCACGGTCAGGGAGCTGATGAAGACAGTCGACCCGCAGGTGTTACGTTTTTGGATGGCGACGACCCAGTACCGGCGGCCGTTGCATTACACTACGGCTAGTATCAAAGACGCGCAGGCTAACCTAACTAAACTAAAAAGTGCGCTGGATAACGTTGCTAACCGAACGGACGACGCGCAGTCAGGCGAAATCGAACAGGACGTGAAAGAGCAGTTCGCACAGCTGCAAGCGAAATTTATCGCGGCGATGGACGACGATTTTAACGTCCAAAACGGGATCGCCGTGTGCTATGAAATAGCTAAGTTACTCAACGTGTACGCCCAACGCCCACAGGTGGTCACGGGCACGCTGACTTATTTGCAAGAGCAGTTGACACAGCTCTTAGCGTTATTTGGCATCGAATTTCACAGCGGCGCGCCGTTGGAACAACAAGTTGCAGACCTGATCGTGCAAAGAGACACGGCTAGGAAAAACCGGGACTTTACTCGTAGCGACCAGATCAGGGACCAATTAAAACAGCAGGGTATTATTTTAGAAGATACCCCGCAGGGAACAAAATGGAAAAGGAAATAACATGACACAAGTAGATTATCACCAGTTAAACGGCATTGCGCTAGCTTATATCGGCGATGCCGTCTGGGAAGTTTTTGTGCGCGAACATTTGTTGGCGCTGGGGCTCACTCGCCCTAATAAATTACACCACCAAGCGACTCACTACGTTTCGGCTAAAGCGCAGGCGTTTTTAATAGACCAGTTGGAAGCTAGCGAGTTTATGACTGCCGCGGAGGCGGAATATTACAAACGCGGGCGCAACGCTAAGAGTCACACGACGGCTAAGAATACCTCGGTCGTGACCTACCGGATCTCGACGGGCTTTGAGGCGTTGTTTGGCTACTTGTATTTGAGCAAGCAAAAAGAACGGCTCCAAGAGATCGCAAAGTGGTGCATCGCACGGGTTGAGGAAAGTGGGCAAAATGGAAAAGAAAACTAAGCAGCAACAGTCATTAGTGATCGGCAGGCACGCCGCCTTAGCAGCACTTAAAAGTGAACATGAGATCAATAAGGTGTATTTGCAAGAGGGAGCTAAAGCAGACGCCCTAGCACAGTTAGCGACCTTGGCGCGCAAAAAGAAGGTCGTCGTCTCGCGGGTCCCTAAGGCAAAACTGGACTTACTAAGTGACGGGCAAAATCATCAGGGTGTGGTGCTCACGCTGGCTGCTTATCACTACACTACGTTAGATGATTTATTCGCTAACGCCGCTGCCAGCAAGCAAGAGCCCTTCTTTTTGATCTTAGATAAGATCGAAGACCCGCATAACTTGGGTTCGATCATCCGGACGGCAGACGCGCTGGGCGTGCACGGGGTGATCATTCCTAAACGGCACGCGGTCCAGCTGACGTCCACGGTGGCTAAGGCGGCCACGGGTGCGTTAGAATTCGTGCCGGTGATGCGGGCTACTAATTTGGTGACGGTCGTTCAAGAGCTCAAGAAACGCGGAGTCTGGGTCTTTGGTACGGACATGGCCGGTGGCGATTTCAGGAAATGGGACGCTCAAGTGCCATTAGCCTTAGTGATCGGTAACGAAGGGCGGGGAATTTCACCGCTGCTCAAAAAAAATTGCGACGAGATTTTAACGATCCCGATGAGCGGACACGTCCAGAGTTTAAACGCCAGCGTCGCTACCAGTCTGTTGTTGTATCACGTTTTTACCAGCCGGGGCAATTAAAATGAAGAAAAATATTCTGATTGTGGATGCTTATAATATGATCGGCAACTGGCCAGTCTTAGCTAAGTTAAAAAAAGAACGCTTGGAAGATGCCCGTGACTTGCTGTTACAGTTGCTTTCAAATTACCACAAACAGAGTAATTATCAGATCATCGTGGTTTTTGACGCGATGTACGTGCCCGGTATCTCCCAAAGCTATCGCCAGTACACTTTAGATGTGGTGTGGACCGACGAGGGGCAAACTGCCGACAGCTACATCGAAAGTTTAGCGGGGCAGTTGATGGACCCATTGACTCAAGTGACCGTGGCGACTAGCGATCAGGCCGAGCAGTGGACGGTCTTTTCGCAAGGAGCGCTGCGCAAACCGGCGTGGGAATTGTACCAGGATTTAAAACGGGCGCAAAAAGAAGTTACTAAAACGGCACGTGCTTACCAAGACCAGCAACGCTTGAATCCGTGGAAACCGGATCAGTTGGAAAAACTGGCGCACTTGCGCGATGAATTATCGCGGTGAGTTGAGTTCGGCTGGAGCATGTGCTAAGGTTAAAGCGATGAGGAGAAAAAATGGCAAACAGAAAAATTGCGTTGGCGTGCAGTCAGTGTGGTTCGCGTAATTACACTTTAACGGAAAATCCGGCGCGCACTAAACGCTTAGAGATCAAAAAATATTGTAAGTACTGCGGCAAACATACACTGCACCAAGAAACGAGGTAAACGTAGCTATGAGGTTTATTAAAAACGTATTTCAGGCGATGAGAGACACGACGTGGCCGACCGCTAAGGAAAACCGACATGATACGGGGATCGTGGTCGTGATGTCACTAGCCTTTGCGGCGTTTTTTGCGATTGTCGATTACGCGGTCCAGTTGGGTTTGAGCTTTTTTTCCTAGGGACGCTAGTAATCAAGGTAAAATTTTGTTATAATTTGGTGAAGAAAACTTCGCGCAGTCGAGGTTTTTTTATTTGGCAAAAATCATAAAGGAGCGCAGTTTGATGGCAGAGAATTTGGCGAAAAAATGGTATGTGTTGCATACTTATTCCGGCTACGAAAATAAAGTTAAAGAAAACCTGACTTCTAGGGCGCAGTCGATGGGCATGGAAAATAATATTTTCCGTGTGGTCGTCCCCGAAGAAGAAAAACACGAACGTACTAAGACGGGCAAGGATAAGATCGAAAAAACCAAGACTTTTCCCGGCTACGTGTTAGTCGAGATGGTGATGTCCGACCAATCATGGTACGTCGTGCGTAACACGCCAGGCGTGACCGGCTTTGTTGGTTCCCACGGTGCCGGCAGTAAGCCTGCTCCGCTATTGGACGAAGAGATCAGCAACATTTTGCACCACTTGGGGATGTCGGCGCGCCAGGAGAAATTCGAGGCAGAAGTGGGCGACAGCGTGACGATCATCGACGGGGCTTTTGCTGGAATGAGTGGTAAGATCACCGCGATCGATAACGAAAAGATGAAGTTGCGGGTAGCCATCACGATGTTTGACCGGGAAACGGAAGCCGAACTGAATTTCGAACAAGTCGATAAGAACTAATTTAAAAAATACCGCTGTGAGTAAGTCAAGCTTGCAATTTAATAGTACAGATGGTATGTTAATGAAGTATGTCTAGGCATACACGTGGGAGGTCAAATCACTGACCATCCGAACCACACACGGATCTTTAAGGAGGAATACACCGTGGCAAAAGAGATTACAAACGTTGTTAAATTACAGATTCCTGCTGGCAAAGCAACTCCTGCTCCCCCAGTTGGACCGGCTTTAGGCCAGGCTGGGATCAATATCATGGGCTTTACTAAGGAATTCAATGCCCGGACGGCAGATCAAGCTGGCATGATCATCCCAGTTGTGATCAACGTGTACGATGACCGTTCATTTGATTTCGTTACTAAAACCCCACCGGCAGCTGTATTATTGAAAAAAGCTGCAGGTGTTGATAAGGGTTCCGGCGAACCGAACACTAATAAGGTAGCTAGTGTAACTAGTGCCCAAGTGAAAGAAATTGCTGAAACCAAAATGCAAGATCTAAACGCCGCAGACGTTGAAGCTGCGATGCGCATGATTGAAGGAACTGCTCGGAGTATGGGCTTTACCGTTAAGGACTAAGTTGACCGGCAGGCGGATACTTTATGAAAATGAAGCTATCAAGTGGGAGGTTTATCCGTTAGACCACAGATTGCAAGGAGGATATTAACGAATGGCTAAGAAAAAAGGCAAAAAATATTTAGCAGCTGCTAAACAGGTGGAAGCAAACAAAAACTACACCATTAACGAAGCAGTCGCTTTGGTGAAAAAAATTGATTTCGCAAGCTTTGATGCTAGTGTAGAAGTAGCATTCAAGTTGAACTTGGATACTAAGCAAGCAGACCAACAGTTACGTGGTGCCGTGGTGCTACCGAACGGAACTGGTAAAGATCAAAAAGTGGTCGTCTTTGCTAAGGGCGCTAAGGAACAAGAAGCTAAGGATGCCGGTGCTGATGTAGTCGGTGCTGAAGACTTAGTTGCTAAGATCCAAGATGGCTGGTTGGACTTTGACGTCGCCATTGCTACCCCTGACATGATGGCTCAAGTTGGTCGTTTAGGTCGGATCTTAGGACCGAAGGGCTTAATGCCTAACCCGAAGACTGGCACGGTGACGATGGACGTTACTAAAGCCGTTTCCGAATCTAAAGCCGGCAAGGTCACTTACCGGACAGACCGTGACGGCAACGTGCACGTGCCGCTCGGTAAGGTTTCATTTAGTGAAGACGCTTTGGTAGGCAACTTCCAAACGATTTACGACGTGATCGCTAAGGCACGTCCTTCCGCTGTTAAAGGAATTTACTTACAGCACGCTTCATTATCTTCAACCTTTGGCCCCAGTGTTACTTTAGACACCGCAGCTCTTTAAGATAATTAGTTGATCAATTGACTTTCACTGACGATTATGTTAAGTTAGTGAAGGTCAATTTTATTATACTGCCGTAGACTCAGGTGGCGTGAGCCTTAATATCCTGCCGAGGAGATCAGAGAATACTCTTTTTTCCTGTGTCTTGGTGGATACAGGATTTTTTATTGCAAAAATCCGTAAACTAATTCAGGAGGTGAAATCATGAGTAAGGAAATTATTGCCCAAAAAGCTGCAGTAGTTGATGGTTTAGTTGAAAAATTCGCTGCTGCTTCTTCTTTGGTCGTAGTGAACTACCGGGGCTTGACCGTTGCAGAAGCTACTGACTTACGTAAACAATTACGTGAAGCTGGTGTTGAATTGCGCGTGGTTAAAAACTCGTATTTACGTCGAGCCGCTGATAAGAGTGGTTACGAAGGTTTGGACGAAGTCTTTACCGGCCCGACTGCTATTGCTTTTGGTAGCGAAGATGTGACTGCCCCAGCACGGGTACTCGCAGCTTTTGCCGAGAAACACGAAGCATTGCAGATCAAAGGTGGCATGATCGAAGGCGAAGTCGTTTCGATCGAACAGATCACCGAACTTTCCAAACTGCCAGACCGCGAAGGAATGCTATCGATGCTTCTTTCCGTCTTGCAAGCACCAGTGCGCAATGTGGCTTATGCGCTTAAAGCAGTTGCTGATAGCAAAGAAGACGACGCAGCCTAAGTGTTTAGCGTTAATCAATTAAAATGGAGGACTTAAAATGGCTTTAGATACAGAAAAAATCATTGCTGACTTAAAAGAAGCCAGCATCTTAGAATTAAATGACTTGGTAAAAGCAATCGAAGACGAATTTGGTGTTTCTGCCGCAGCTCCTGTAGCCGCAGCAGCAGGTGCAGCCGGCGGTGCCGCTGCAGAACAAACAGAATTTGACGTTGAATTGACCGACGCTGGTGCAGCTAAGGTGAAGACGATCAAAGTTGTTAAAGACATCACTGGCCTAGGCTTGAAAGATGCTAAGGGCTTAGTTGACGGCGTTCCTTCAGTAATCAAGGAAGGCGTTTCTAAAGACGAAGCAGAAGACATCAAGGCTAAACTTGAAGAAGTTGGCGCAGGCGTTAACGTTAAATAATCATTTAACTGTTAGTGTGCTTGCTAAGAAAGACCTGAGACGAAAAAATATTTTGTCTCAGGTCTTTTTCTATTGCCGTAAGATAATGATCTTAATTGTAGTCGTCAAGTCAGCAGAGTCCCTAAAGCTACCGAAACCGGAGTGGCTCACAGCTTGTTTTACATTAATTCATTTATTTTACAAACTTTTGTTTCGGCTTAAAGAAGCCGCTTTATTGCTTCTCAATTGCTGGTCAGTGCCTGAAAATTGAATTTTATTTAGAAAAAGAAGCCAACTAGCATGTGTTTTTGTCATATTAAGTCTAAACGCTTCTGTGCTAGTCACTAGTGGGCTGAGGCCGGGTAATTATGTTTTGCACAACCTATTTTGTGACAAAAAATTACGGGCTGGTAATTAATTTACGAAAAGTGCGTGATCGTTAATAATTTTGCAACTTAAATGACACATAGGACTTGTATACTACGTTTTGTCATTTGATATGACGTGATGGATGCAAGCGAGTCAATCATATAGGAGTGAATTTTTTAGTGAATATCAAGCAAACACTTTTAACCGTTGCAACTGCTGCCGGCGTGTTAGGCATTACTACGCTAGCTGCTCACGCAGATACTGTGACCGTTAAAGCGGGCGATACTCTCTCCCAAATTGCGTTGCAAAAACAGACGACTGTCGACAAAATTCAACAGGATAACATGTTACCCGACGTCAACTTGATCTTTCCGGGACAAAAGTTAACCGTAAATGCGGCTAAGACAACTGCTAACATTGCCAGCGTTAGTGCTCCCGCTAATGTCAGTACACCAGTCGCACCGGCCTCACCGGTCGTGACGAAAACAACTGCTGTAGCACCTCAAAGCGGTGAAAATGCTGCGAAGGAATACATTGCTGCACGGGAGTCAACAGGCTCTTATAGCGCACAAAATGGCCGTTACGTTGGTCGCTACCAGTTAGATGCTTCTTATCTGAACGGTGATTACTCACCGGCTAACCAGGAGCGTGTAGCTGATCAGTATGTTGCCAGTCGCTACGGTTCGTGGAGCAACGCGGCTAATTTCTGGCGCCAACACGGTTGGTACTAATTTAGTCAGCTAATAGAAGTTAATTGATTAGATGTGAATAGCAAAAAAGGAACCGGGGCAAGGAAAAATTTGTCTCGGTTCTTTTTGCATATATCAAAATTGGGGGCGTAAGTTATGTTAGCACGTTTAGCCAAGCTGGTCTTCAACGGCTAACCGTCAGCTTGCGCAGCTTGTTTTAATTGCGCTCGGCAAGCCAGCAGTCTAGGGCCCTAAGCACACGACAAAACAAATCCGAGTACAGTATTTATTCCGCCGTGCCCTTAGTCCACGACTGCTAACCGGCTTGCCTCGCAGCTTGTTTAATAAATTCTTAAATTATTTCGCAACCGTTAAAAAAGTTTTGCTTTTTAAATATAATAAAAATGGGGTATATTATTGTACATATAAACTGGACTGGCGGGTGAAATTATGCGCTTATCGATCATTTTAATTATTTTGTTACTGTGCTTGATCGGGGTTGTGATGGTAATTAGCGCGATTGGGATGAAGGAAAAAGACGCACTGGTAACGCGGCTCATTTTATTACTGCTCGGAGCCATGTGCGTGGTCGTTGCCATTTATGTGTTGGGACACTACATTCCCGGGCAGATCAGGTAACGTTGCTAGAAAAATTGGCACCATGCTATAATATACAAATTAATGCCGGCCATTGCGATTGCGACCGGCTATTTTGAATCTAATCAGTTAGGGAAATCATTATGAGATATCAAAGTCATTTAGCAACAACCGTAACACTGGCACTGCCGCTGATGTCTGCGGGCCAGCAGCTCAACTTGTTTAATTTAACGTGCGTGGGCTTCGGTGCACTTTTACCGGACATCGATCACCCGCGTTCTTTTTTAGGACAGCGCAGCCGGGTATTAAGCAGCGTGACTAATAAAGCACTAGGACACCGCAAGGGCACACATTCCTTGTTAGCCGCGGTGATTGTCTTTATTGGATTATCATGGCTACAAAATAAGTACTTGACAAATGGAACGTACGTCGCATTTTGGTTGACGTTTGGCTACTTGTGTCATTTGTTAGAAGATAGCTTTTCTAAAGAAGGAGTTAACTGGCTGTGGCCTTTCCCCCCCAAACGGCGGCATAAATTTTTTTATTACCAAACGGGTGGGATCACGGAATATTTGATTTTAGCCGTAGTGTTGTGTGTGTTGGCATTTGAATTGTACTTGTTGTGGCTGGGAAAACTAGGAGCAGGAGTGCCAGCTGAAGTATTAACTCTGCAACAAAAAGTGCTGAGTGTACGGCGTTTATTCGGCGGTTAAAATTTTTTAGTCAAAGGTATTGACGGCAAGGACAGAAGCGTGTATATTATTAAATGCTCACCGCTACGAGGTGCTGCGGTACAAAAAGTTAATTGAAATTAACAGTTGACTTGTTAGCGATGAGATGTTATAGTAATAAAGTTGTTGCTTGATAAGCAACAGAGTAGAACTTTGAAAACTGAACAAAGTTTCGTAAAAATGTGTGAGGTCGCTCGGAGCAATCCGGGTGCAAACATTTGCGAAGTCAATTTCGCTAGTAATCAAAAATGAGCTAAACAAACTGAGAGTTTGATCCTGGCTCAGGACGAACGCTGGCGGCGTGCCTAATACATGCAAGTCGAACGAGAATGTGTTGGGAGTGGTACTTGTATCACGAACAAGACAGGAAAGTGGCGAACGGGTGAGTAACACGTGGGCAACCTGCCCTTAAGTTGGGGATAACACTTGGAAACAGGTGCTAATACCGAATGAGCCCATAAAGCACATGCTTTATGGGGAAAAGATGGCGTCAGCTATTGCTTGAGGATGGGCCCGCGGCGTATTAACTAGTTGGTAGGGTAACGGCCTACCAAGGTGATGATACGTAGCCGAACTGAGAGGTTGATCGGCCACATTGGGACTGAGACACGGCCCAAACTCCTACGGGAGGCAGCAGTAGGGAATCTTCCACAATGGACGCAAGTCTGATGGAGCAACGCCGCGTGTGTGAAGAAGGTCTTCGGATCGTAAAACACTGTTGTCAGAGAAGAACGAGTTCTAGAGTAACTGCTAGAGCCATGACGGTATCTGACGAGGAAGTCACGGCTAACTACGTGCCAGCAGCCGCGGTAATACGTAGGTGGCAAGCGTTGTCCGGATTTATTGGGCGTAAAGGGAACGCAGGCGGTTTTTTAAGTCTGATGTGAAAGCCTTCGGCTTAACCGGAGTCGTGCATTGGAAACTGGAGAACTTGAGTGCAGAAGAGGAGAGTGGAACTCCATGTGTAGCGGTGAAATGCGTAGATATATGGAAGAACACCAGTGGCGAAAGCGGCTCTCTGGTCTGTAACTGACGCTGAGGTTCGAAAGCGTGGGGAGCGAACAGGATTAGATACCCTGGTAGTCCACGCTGTAAACGATGAATGCTAGGTGTTGGAGGGTTTCCGCCCTTCAGTGCCGCAGCAAACGCATTAAGCATTCCGCCTGGGGAGTACGACCGCAAGGTTGAAACTCAAAGGAATTGACGGGGGCCCGCACAAGCGGTGGAGCATGTGGTTTAATTCGAAGCAACGCGAAGAACCTTACCAGGTCTTGACATCTAGTGCTAACCTAAGAGATTAGGTGTTTCCTTCGGGAACACTAAGACAGGTGGTGCATGGCTGTCGTCAGCTCGTGTCGTGAGATGTTGGGTTAAGTCCCGCAACGAGCGCAACCCTTGTTGCCAGTTGCCAGCATTCAGTTGGGCACTCTGGCGAGACTGCCGGTGACAAACCGGAGGAAGGTGGGGATGACGTCAAGTCATCATGCCCCTTATGACCTGGGCTACACACGTGCTACAATGGACGGTACAACGAGTTGCGAGACCGCGAGGTCAAGCTAATCTCTAAAAGCCGTTCTCAGTTCGGATTGCAGGCTGCAACCCGCCTGCATGAAGTCGGAATCGCTAGTAATCGCGGATCAGCATGCCGCGGTGAATACGTTCCCGGGCCTTGTACACACCGCCCGTCACACCATGAGAGTTTGTAACACCCAAAGCCGGTGGGGTAACCGCAAGGAACCAGCCGTCTAAGGTGGGACAGATGATTGGGGTGAAGTCGTAACAAGGTAGCCGTAGGAGAACCTGCGGCTGGATCACCTCCTTTCTAAGGAAAATAACGGAAACTCACACAACGAAACTTTGTTTGGTTTTGAAAGCTCTACTTGGGGGCTTTAGCTCAGCTGGGAGAGCACCTGCTTTGCAAGCAGGAGGTCAACGGTTCGATCCCGTTAAGCTCCATTGACAGGCAACTGTCAAAGCATTGTTCATTGAAAACTGAATCATTTTTATTTCTTAATAATCAACCGAGAAAAACACTGCGTAAAAATTGACGAGAACAACGTCAACTCATAACCAATTTATCGTCAGATAAATTAAAGGTTAAGTTAGGAAGGGCGCATGGTGGATGCCTTGGCACTAGGAGTCGAAGAAGGACGCAACTAACAGCGAAATGCTGCGGTCAGCTGTAAGTAAGCAATGACCCGCAGATCTCCGAATGGGAAAACCCAATAACCGTGAGGTTATTATCGCTGACCGTTAAGGTCAGTTGAAGACAGACGTGGGGAACTGAAACATCTCAGTACCTGCAGGAAAAGAAAACAACAGTGATTCCCTGAGTAGCGGCGAGCGAACGGGGAACAGCCCAAACCGAAAGACTTGTCTTTCGGGGTTGTAGGACCGAACATAGACGGTGAGGAATGTAGCTGAATGATCTGGGAAGGTCAGCCATAGAAGGTGAGAGCCCTGTAAGTGAAACACGACGAACCGAGAATCGGGATCCTGAGTACGGCGGGACACGTGAAATCCCGTCGGAAGCTGGGAGGACCATCTCCCAAGGCTAAATACTACCTAGTGACCGATAGTGAACCAGTACCGTGAGGGAAAGGTGAAAAGCACCCCGGAAGGGGAGTGAAATAGTTCCTGAAACCATGTGCCTACAAGTAGTCAAAGCCCATTTAAGGGTAATGGCGTGCCTTTTGTAGAATGAACCGGCGAGTTACGTTAAGCTGCAAGGTTAAAGTGGAAAGACTGGAGCCGTAGCGAAAGCAAGTCTGAAGAGGGCGACAAAGTAGTTTGACGTAGACCCGAAACCAAGTGACCTACCCATGTCCAGGTTGAAAGTGCGGTAAAACGCACCGGAGGACCGCACCCGTGTATGTTGAAAAATGCTGGGATGAGGTGTGGGTAGCGGTGAAATTCCAAACGAACTTGGAGATAGCTGGTTCTCTCCGAAATAGCTTTAGGGCTAGCCTCGGTATGAATGATCGTGGAGGTAGAGCACTGTTTGAACTAGGGGTCCGTCTTGGGTTACTGAATTCAGATAAACTCCGAATGCCACAGATCAATGACCGGGAGTCAGACTGCGAGTGATAAGATCCGTAGTCGAAAGGGAAACAGCCCAGATCACCGATTAAGGTCCCAAAATATGTGTTAAGTGGAAAAGGATGTGGAATTGCACAGACAACTAGGATGTTGGCTCAGAAGCAGCCACCATTTAAAGAGTGCGTAATAGCTCACTAGTCGAGTGGTTCTGCGCCGAAAATGTAACGGGGCTAAACACATTACCGAAATCGTGGATCCAACCGCAGGTTGGATGGTAGGAGAGCGTTCTAAGGGCGGCGAAGCTAGACCGTAAGGACTAGTGGAGCGCTTAGAAGTGAGAATGCCGGTATGAGTAGCGCAAGGTCAGTGAGAATCTGACCCACCGAAAGACTAAGGTTTCCTGGGGAAGGCTCGTCCGCCCAGGGTAAGTCGGGACCTAAGCTGAGGCCGCAAGGCGTAGGCGATGGATAACAGGTGGAGATTCCTGTACTGATCAGATCTGATTGAACAATGGAGGGACGCAGGAGGCAAGCGAAGCGTGCGAATGGAAATGCACGTCCAAGCAGCGAGTGCGAGTGTGAGTTAAATGTTTGCATTCAAGCAACACGAGCTGTGATGGGGAGCGAAATCTAAGTAGCGAAGGGAAGCGAGTCACACTGCCGAGAAAAGCTTCTAGTAAGGATCTGGTCACCCGTACCGCAAACCGACACAGGTAGTCGAGGAGAGTATCCTCAGGTGAGCGAGAGAACTCTCGTTAAGGAACTCGGCAAAATGACCCCGTAACTTCGGGAGAAGGGGTGCTGATCTAACAATCAGCCGCAGTGAATAGGCCCAGGCGACTGTTTATCAAAAACACAGGTTTCTGCAAAATCGTAAGATGAAGTATAGGGGCTGACGCCTGCCCGGTGCTGGAAGGTTAAGCGGATGAGTTAGCGCAAGCGAAGCTCAAAAGTGAAGCCCCAGTAAACGGCGGCCGTAACTATAACGGTCCTAAGGTAGCGAAATTCCTTGTCGGGTAAGTTCCGACCCGCACGAAAGGCGTAACGATCTGGGCACTGTCTCAACGAGAGACTCGGTGAAATTATAATACCCGTGAAGATGCGGGTTACCCGCGACAGGACGGAAAGACCCCATGGAGCTTTACTGTAGCTTGATATTGGGTGTTCGTATAACTTGTACAGGATAGGTAGGAGCCATAGAAGGCGGAACGTCAGTTTCGCCCGAGGCGTTGGTGGGATACTACCCTCGTTGTATGAACACTCTAACCCACACCGGTTAACCCGGTGGGAGACAGTGTCTGGTAGGCAGTTTGACTGGGGCGGTCGCCTCCTAAAAGGTAACGGAGGCGCCCAAAGGTTCCCTCAAAATGGTTGGAAATCATTTGCAGAGTGTAAAGGCACAAGGGAGCTTGACTGCGAGACCTACAAGTCGAGCAGGGACGAAAGTCGGGCTTAGTGATCCGGTGGTTCCGTATGGAAGGGCCATCGCTCAACGGATAAAAGCTACCCTGGGGATAACAGGCTTATCTCCCCCAAGAGTTCACATCGACGGGGAGGTTTGGCACCTCGATGTCGGCTCATCGCATCCTGGGGCTGTAGTCGGTCCCAAGGGTTGGGCTGTTCGCCCATTAAAGCGGTACGCGAGCTGGGTTCAGAACGTCGTGAGACAGTTCGGTCCCTATCCGTCGCGGGCGTAGGAAATTTGCGAGGATCTGTCCTTAGTACGAGAGGACCGGGATGGACATACCGCTGGTGTACCAGTTGTCTTGCCCAAGGCAGCGCTGGGTAGCTAAGTATGGATGAGATAAACGCTGAAAGCATCTAAGTGCGAAACTCGCCTCCAGATGAGATTTCCCATTCAGAAATGAAGTAAGACCCCTGAGAGAATAACAGGTAGATAGGATGGAAGTGGAAGTGCCGTGAGGCATGGAGCGGACCATTACTAATCGGTCGAGGACTTAACCAAGTAGCAAGCGCAGTGGAAGTCGGAAGACAGAAGAAATAAAGATGATTTAGTTTTGAGTGAGCAAAGCTCACGTGTGGTGATGATGGCACGAAGGCTACACCTGTTCCCATGCCGAACACAGCAGTTAAGCTTCGTCACGCCGAGAGTAGTTGGGGGATCGCCCCCTGCGAGGGTAGGTCGTCGCCACGCATTTATTCCGGCATAGCTCAGTTGGTAGAGCATCTGACTGTTAATCAGGGTGTCGACGGTTCGAGTCCGCCTGCCGGAGTTAGTAGTTGATATTAAATTATTAACTTAAGCTTTGCCGGCTTAGCTCAGTTGGTAGAGCATCGGTATCGTAAACCGAGGGTCGGGCGTTCGAATCGTCTAGCCGGCATATCTGATATGAAGTCGAGACAATTATGTCTCGGCTTTTTTTGTATGTATATATAAATGCTTCTTTAGCACCCTTTTGTTATAAAATTATTTTGCCGATCACCGTTAAATCATTATACGAAATAGTGACGTTTTTCGTGTCTGATGAGTTTAATGAAACAAGCTGGACGTCCTTATCAGTTAAGAATATCTTTTTGATATAGAAGTTATTATGGTAGTTAACGATCACGATTTGATTACTGTAAAGTTCTTCTACATCATAGCTGACAAAAAGTAGCTGCTGATTCGCAAATAATGGCGCTAGTTCATCTCCCTTAACTACAACTACTAAATGGTAATCGTGGGGGATAGGAACGTTGATTTCTACACTATAATGCCTTTTAGTTAAGGAAAAAATGCTAGTGGCTGCGGTTATCTCTCCTTTAATGATTATCTTTTTTGTCTTATTTTCTACTTGATAACTAGCATTTTTCTCTTGGAGTTTCTCGTGCGTTTGTTCCGCAAGTTGTTCTTTGGCACAGTCATAAACAATATTTTGCCGTTGAGGATCCAATTGTTTCATCTGTGCGATAGTTTTGGTAATCAGCGGTTCAGTAGGCAATGCGTCTTGTGCTAGCAAATCATTGATGTCGAGTGCAAAATAGGCTGCAATTGCTTGAATATAGCGTATCTGTGGTTCAGCCGTTCCGTTTTCCCAGCGCGAAAGCATGCTCTTGCTGATCCGCAACTGATATTTTTCGTTTAGTGCAGCTGCCAGCTTTTCTTGCGACAAATGGTTGCTGATGCGCAGTTGTTTTAATTGAGTAGAAAACATAAGGTGCCTCCTAACTAAGATTAGTTTTATCATAACATGGATTTTTAAAAATAAATACGGTGTTGACAAAGTAAAATGATAGCGTTACGATTATTTTGTTCCTTATGTGGAAAATAAATTAAATATTGTGAATGATTAAGGAGGGTTCAGATTGACTACGAAGAAGAAAAGGCGCACGTTTTATTTGCTGACGCTTGATTATCAAAAGGGGATCGTGCACGATGAAGAAAATTATTTACTGTCGGTTGCCGAAATCGACCGGCTGATCTCGTTATTACAGCAGACCAAAAAGGTGAGCATGTCGCTCGACGTGACCGCATATAACGAGATGGTCTACTTAAAGAAGTCGGGCTTTTTTGATAGCGTTAACTTAAATGGGATCAAAACAAAGCGTAAGCCAATTTCTCAGGCTAAGCGCCAGATGATCTATGAACGCGACCAGCACCGCTGTTATTACTGCGGCAAAACACTGCCAGTCGGCGGCTTTCGGCTGGAACATAAGATCCCGATCAGCAGGGGCGGCAGTAACGATGAGAGCAATATCGTTGTTTCTTGCCCGCAGTGTGATACGCGCAAGGGAACCAGGACTGCCACGGAATTTCTGCGTGAGATCGGTGCGCTGTGAGTTTAATGGAGATTCACTTTAGTGCTATAATAACTGTCAAGGGATGGTGAATAAGATGACTAGTGCAAATGATACGATCAATAAAAGAATTTCCGTTAATATTAATAAAAACAAGCTAGAAGCGGCCGAGCTAGTGCTTGATAAACTAGGATTAAAGACTAACGATGTAGTAGCAATGTTACTGACACAAATTGCTGATACGGGATCCCTGCCAATCAGTGAAGAAGAGCTATTAAAGAATAAAATCATTGCTGCTAGTCATAAAACTCCTATCCAAAAGGTGCAAACGTCCGCAGAATGGGAAGAATTTTTTGCGGACTAGCGAGGAATGATTTAAAAAAATTTTTAGCAGTTATTGCTATAATTAAATAAAGCAAAAGATACTCCTAATAGTTAGTACAAAGCTAATTAGGGAGTATTTTTATACCAAAAAACAGCCAAGGAATAAACCTTGACTGCGAATTTGAAACAAATGTAGGAGGAGGCATGCAGAGAAATCTAATGATCAACCGACTTGATTAGACCTTCTCGTGTAATTACCAGATCCTCTACATAACTTTGGCAAGTTATAGGACACTTTTATCGTAACACTTAGCAGGTAACTTGTCTATAAAAACGCTTTCTTAAATATCAAAATAAAAAAACGGGGCTTTTATAGTACGTTTCCGTTAAAAGGGAATACAGAGCATTGCGTATGACAAAATTATTACTGTTCGTCTTGTAAAATATCGGAGAATACATCTTCAGCCGGACGAATTCTATTAGCTAAAACATCCGCGTAGCCAGCTGCTAGTTCACTTTCAGTCTTCAAATTTTGAATATCGTGAACTGTAGGGCTCCAACCCGCGATTATATTCGAACTTAGAGCATACCAAACTGCATTAAACTCCTTTTTATTATCAAATTTGACTCCCATGATAGTTAAATTTTGTGTATCGACAGCTAAATTCATTAAGTACACCTCCATAAATATTTAAAATTCACTGTCTAGTACTTCTACCAAATCATCACCAAATTCTCCAAGATGCACTTGCTGCTCTTTTACCCACTCTGCTCTTGTGAAAGGGTTTTGGTGTACCGAGTTATCAATAAACTGACCATCATTAGTTAATTGATTTTCCTCATGAATAAGGGAAAGGGCAGGAACTGTTAACATTTTAGAAGGACGAACGCCGATATTTTGATTTTTGTCGTTAAACGGTGAGTTAGCCATGGTAAATACCTCCCTTGATCTAATTATATAACCTAAATTTAGGTTAGCAATCAATAATTTGTGCACAAAAAACAGGAACGTGCCGATCCCCCAGACGTGTTCCTGTTCGAGTATTCAAGTTGTGTTTAAGATCTGGGTTAAGAACAAAATTAACCTTGTAGCAAAGTCAAGACACTGTTAGGCATTGCGTTAGCTTGTGCCAACATTGACGTTGCAGCTTGTGACAAGATGTTGGACTTGGTGAAGTTCATCATCTCTTGAGCCATATCAACGTCACGGATCCGCGAATTAGCATCCGACAAATTAGTAGTTGTCGTACCTAAGTTGTTGATCGTGTGGGTCAAACGGTTTTGAGCGGCACCTAAATCAGCACGTTGACCGGAAACCTTGTTGATAGCAGCATCAACGGAAACTAAAGCAGCAGAAGCATTAGCACGAGCATCTTTATCCAAGGTAGAGTTGTAATCTGCGATAGCAGTATTAACTTTCTGTGAAGCAGTAGTTTTGGATGATGTTTCGTTTGTTCCGTTTGTCCCATTTGTTCCGTTTGTTTCATCTGGTGTTTCGGTTGCAGCAGTATAAACTTCACCTTTAGTAGTATTAAATGCATCTTGCAAAGAGGATACCAATGGACCGTTGGTAGGATCTGAAGAAGTGGCATCAACCGCATCAGAGATTGACGACTCTAGTGCTTCAAATTGTTCAGCAGTAACATCATCTTTTACGTTACCATCAGAGTCAAATACAGCATTAAGTTTATCATTTAAATCACTATTTGAATCTAAATAATCTGACATACCTGCAGCATCCATTGCATTTTTTACATCGTCTGCATTGGTTTGAGCGGTTGAATCAACACTAGCTGCAGTTCTTGTAATACTTGATAAATTTGAGGGAGCTACTGCAGCAGTATAAACTTCACCTTTAGTAGTATTAAATGCATCTTGCAAAGAGGATACCAATGGACCATTGGTAGGATCTGAAGAAGTGGCATCAACCGCATCAGAGATTGACGACTCCAGTGCTTCAAATTGTTCAGCAGTAACATCACCTTTTACGTTACCATCAGAGTCAAATACAGCATTAAGTTTATCACTTAAATCACTATTTGAATCTAAATAATCTGACATACCTGCAGCATCCATTGCATTTTTTACATCGTCTGCATTAGTTTGAGCGGTTGGATTAACACTTGCTGGTGTACCTGTATTAGTAATTTCACCAGTATTATCAGTACCATCAGTAGCATCAGTTGTTGTTCCTTGATAAGCCTCTACAACTTTTTTAACATTAGACTGATTACCATAACTGCCGATATCACCTTGTAATTGATTGGCAAATGAAACTAAATCGTTAGTAAATTTTGTAATATCTTCACTTTTAGCGTCATCTTTAATTGTTAACTCACTACCACTAAGTGTACCAATTTTAGTAACGTCCTTTCCTAGATTTCCATATAAAGTCTTAAGGCTACACACTCATCGTCTGACCAGAGTTAGCACCGATTTGGAACGTAAATTGAGTGTTGTCTTTACTCAACAAGTTCTTAGTGTTGAACTGAGTTGTTGTCGCAATCCGAGTGATTTCAGATGAAAGAGCTGTGTACTCTTTTTGGATTTCGGAACGATCTTCTGAAGTCAAAGTATCGTTAGCTGATTGCACTGACAAGTCACGCATCCGTCCAAGGATACTGTGAGTTTCGTTTAAAGCACCTTCAGCGGTTTGAATCAAAGAAATCCCGTCTTGAGCATTCGTCTTGGCTTGAGTTAAGCCAAAACCTGCGGCGTCATCGCCGGCTTTGTTGATCCGGGAGCCGGATGACAATTTAGCAAGTGAATCAGACTTGGCGTCGTTGGCCGAATTTAAGCTGGACAACGTGTTCATTGCGGGAATATTAGTATTAATTCTCATTGTAATAACCTCCAAATATATTTTTTTAAGTACTGAACGCGGGAAAACTTGGAACACGCGTTGGCATTTTGGAGGAATGTTGTTGGAGATAAATGCTAATTAAGCATCGCTGATTCACTTCTTTTAGAATCGATATAAATTAAAAAAAGGATGAATTGAACTAAAAGTTGAACCTATTGCGAAGAAATATTATGAGAAAAAATGTTTTTATCCATCAATTAGATATCTATTTTAGATTAAATTAGCTATCGAAAAATTAAAATAAAAATGAATTAGATGTGAATAAAAATGGATGGATTTTTGCGTTTAAAATGTCATAAAATTACTTTTTTAAATTAAGGTATATGATATACTGAATGTGCAGGAAGTTTTATGGGCGGTGGCTGTTTTATTCTCTAGGAGGTGATTGCGTATGAGAATACGTGAAAAATCTGACGAAAGGATTTTCAGTCCACTTGGATACATTTCAAGTGCTGTCGTTGCTGATCGCGTTCGGGATGCTGATTATCGCTATCCTAGATCACAACGAGCGGAAGTAACACAAAAAAGCCGTCCCTCTATACTTTGGCGAGTTTCTGGGATGGCTAAATTGCTATTGTAGTAACGTCACCGCCTTTAAAGCGGCTTGCGGAGGGTCAGCGCTTTTTGCTGGCTCTCTTTTTGTACCTTCATTATAACACTGGAATAAATTATTGACTAGGATTAGTAACGCAAAAAACAGGAACGCGCCGATCCCCCAGACGTGTTCCTGTTTGAGTATTCAAGTTGATGAAAAGTTAAATTTAAATCAAATTAATTAACCTTGTAGCAAAGTCAAGACGCTGTTAGGCATTGCGTTTGCTTGTGCCAGCATTGATGTAGCAGCTTGTGACAAGATGTTAGACTTCGTGAAGTTCATCATTTCTTGGGCCATGTCAACGTCACGAATCCGCGAATTAGCATCCGACAAGTTGGTAGTTGTTGTGCCCAGGTTATTGATGGTGTGTGTCAAACGGTTTTGAGCAGCACCAAGATCGGCACGCTGACCAGAAACCTTGTTGATGGCATTGTCAACAGCAACTAAAGCCGATGAAGCGTTGGAACGAGCGTCTTTGTCAAGGTCACTATTATAAGTTGCAATAGCGCTGTTGACTTTTCCACCAGCGTTCGTATCGTTTCCACTATAAGCATCTAAAATAGATTGAGCAACTTTAGAACCGTAACTACCAATGTCACCTTGTAACTGGTTAGCAAATGATACTAAATCATTGATATTATCATTGGTTAATGTTGTTTCATTCAGTCCAGTCCCACTTCCAGCAGTTAAATTAGGAGCTCCTTTAACTTTATCATAAAGTGTTTGTAAACTTTGATCGTTGTTACTTAATTCTGTGACTAAATTACCTAAAGCACCAGTATTACCACTTTCATTATTACCAGAGCCAGAGCCATCACCAGCGCCATAAGTAGTAGCGATACCATTAACGGCACTTTGCAGTGCTTTCAACCTGGATTGAATATCACTACCCTGATTAGCATTGTCTGTCAAAGCAGACTTAATGGAATCTTGTAAAGTTTTCATGGCAGTTTTACCAGTATCGGTTAAGCCACCATTAGTAGTATCAACGTTTAACATGTCGGTAATATCGGTACCATGTGTACCAGTAAGAGTAGGAGTGTTACCGCTGTTGTCAACCTTAGCAAAAACTGCGTCTAATTTAGTATTAAATGTAGAAGATAAGTCAGTATACTTACCACTTTGATAAGCGTCGTTGACCTTATTCATGATCGTTTGCAGTTTTTGCAGGTTAGTTTTGTCATCGCCAGTAGCTGAAGCAACGGCTGTATCAAGAGTATCCTTAGCTGTTTTAACAATAGCTGCAGTTGGAGTATTATTTAATGTACCACCATCATCAGTAAATACTGCATCAATGGCTGTTTCAACAGATGCGCCAGCACCAGCAAAATAGCTAGTACCACCACCTGATGGTGCTGTATTTAAAGCATCATAAGCAGTTTTATACGTATCTGCATCGTCGTCAGCTAAATCGCCATAATCAGTGCCAGTGTTTGCTAAACCGGTAATAGCACCTATAAGGGCTGCTTTGTCAGCTGTAGCTAAAGGAGTAGTTTTAGGGAGAGCAGCGCTAGTCGCAGAAGTTTGAGCAACAGATCCAATTCCTAAAGAATTTCTAAGTGTATTATAAGCCTTAACTTGTTGTTCAGCAGTAGCATTAACAGTGATTTGCCCGTTAGCTGTATCATCACCGACTAAAACTTTTAATGATGAGGCGTCCATAGCGTTGACATTAACGCTCATGGTCTGGCCTGAGTTAGCACCAATCTGGAAAGTAAACTGAGTATCATCTTTACTCAACAAGTTTTTAGTGTTGAACTGAGTTGTCGTGGCGATTCGGGTAATTTCGGATGAAAGAGCCGTGTATTCCTTGCTGATTTCAGAACGATCTTCTGAAGTCAACGTATCGTTAGCTGATTGCACTGATAAGTCACGCATCCGGCCAAGGATACTGTGAGTTTCATTCAGCGCACCTTCAGCGGTTTGAATCAAGGAAATCCCGTCTTGGGCGTTCGTCTTGGCTTGAGTCAAACCACCGATCTGAGCCTTCATCTTTTCGGAAATTGCTAAACCTGCGGCATCGTCGCCGGCTTTATTGATTCGGGAACCAGATGATAATTTTGCAAGTGAATCAGACTTGGCGTCGTTGGCCGAATTTAAACTCGACAACGTGTTCATTGCGGGAATATTAGTATTAATTCTCATTGTGATAACCTCCAAATATATTTTTTAAGTACTGAACGCGGGAAAACTTGGAACACGCGTTGGCATTTTTGAGGAATATATTTTGAACGAAATGTTAATTAATCAATTTTTCTAAGGGTGTTTTAGAATTTATATAAATTGAAAAATAACAGAATGGAAGCAAAAATGGAATTCAGGCACCAAAATATTATGAGAAAAAATGTTTTTATCCATCATTTATGTATCGATTTTAGATTAAATATGACATTAAAAAATTAAAATTCAGCCGAACTAAAGCACACAAAAAGTCATCCCATTTCAACTATTGTTGAGCTATAAGATGACTTTTTATTTTATAAATTAATAGTTAATTATTAGCTAACATCCGATTTTTTCATATCTACAGCAATATAGACAACCTTTTCGTTATCCTTTAAGTGCCACTTGCTTGGATCCTGTGCCTGCGGGTAAACAACGTCGCCTTCTAACATAGTTGCGATTGCATCTTCGACCCAATAAGCCGCGTCCGAAAAAGAATCGCCTTGAGTTACCATTCCTGGGATATCAGGGGAAGTGACCAAATAATAATGACCATCGTCGTTACGTTCTTCAATAATTACCGGATAAATTAATTTTTCCATCTCAATAAATCTGCCAAAATATTTTAGCGCTAAATTGGCAGCTCCTTCCTTCACCGTGCAAGCAACATTACTTCTTGCTTTGGTCGTCGGCTAACAAATCTTCCCTGAATAACTCTTTGTGCAATTTCTTGATTTGCTCGTCATTTTCTTTTTCCATTTTTTCCATTTCTTGTGTAATTACTTCTTCTACTGTCATATTTATCCCCCTAAAATTTAGTTATTTTTCCATCTATGGTATAAACTCGTGACGTTGATATATGGAACTTCCTTGCTTCTGATACGCTCAAAATATTCTTGGTGTTCGTCGCAAAAATCTAAGAATACTTTATGCACTGCTGGGTAAACTATTGCCTCATTGACCAAATTATAGTTGATATAAACGGCAATTTGTTCTAAATTGTTGAAACGCTTGATTTCGATGTACAACAAAATGATACCCGCAATGGTTACCGCGTACGAGAGCGATTCAAGTGTAGTTTTTAAATCAGTAACAGCTGTTAATAAGTAATTCATTTGCAATCACCCATTAATAAATACGACAACTGAACATATGCTGACTAAATTATAACATAATGCTAAATTCTTCAGCAGGCCAGTGATTGACTACAAAAATTACCTTCACGAAATAAATTACAACAAAACATTTCTAATATGAGATTAAATTAGGACACTTCATAAATAAATTTCCCCACTCAAAACGTTAAATTCTCTAGTATCAATGCTAAAAGTAACAGAAAATTACAAAAAAATTTAGGGCAAAAAGTTCACTCGTGGCGGCACTTTCTCATCGTTTGGTGAAAATTAATTAAAAAATTGCGTAAAAGGTATTAAACATTATGACATCTTTCCGATAAATATATGTGGAGCGTGAGAGGCTTACGCGTGTTCCAAGTTTTCCCACGTTCAGTACTTAAAAAATATTTATTGGAGGTTATCACAATGAGAATTAATACTAATATTCCCGCAATGAACACGTTGTCCAGCTTAAATTCGGCCAACGACGCTAAGTCAGATTCTCTGGCAAAACTTTCTTCGGGTTCCCGGATCAACAAAGCCGGCGACGACGCTGCTGGACTTGCCATTTCTGAAAAAATGAAGGCTCAGATCGGCGGCTTAACTCAAGCCAAGACGAACGCCCAAGACGGGATTTCCTTGATTCAAACCGCTGAAGGTGCGCTAAACGAAACTCACAGTATCTTAGGCCGGATGCGTGACTTGTCCGTTCAGTCAGCTAACGATACTTTGACGAGTGAAGATCGTTCCGAAATTCAAAAAGAGTATTCTGCATTATCGACAGAAATCACCCGGATCGCTACTACTACTCAATTCAACACGAAGAACTTGTTAAGTAAAGATAACACCCAATTCACTTTCCAGATCGGTGCTAACTCTGGTCAAACTATGAGTGTCAACGTCAATGCCATGGATTCTTTCTCTTTGGGTGTTAGTGTAGCTAATAACACTGATAACGGCAACATCACAGTCAATGCTACACAGGATCAACAAATTGGTGCATTAAATAATTTTGTCAGTCAATTAGGATATAAATCAGATGCTGGTAATGGTGATGCTCTTTATGATTTGGTTAAGGGTGATGGGACTTCTAGCAACGTTGGTTTAAATCACTATGATTCCAGTTTAGGAAATCTTTACGATAAGCTTAAAGACGACATGGCAAATATGACAGATGGTGATGGTAAAGTTTCTGCTAATGCTGCAGGCTTTACTGATGATAAATTCTCTAAATTGACCACTGATTTAACTTCATTTGCTAATCAATTGCAAGGAGACATTGGTAGCTATGGCAGTAAGAGTGATGTTGATTTAACTAAATACATTGATTCTGCAAAACCAGCTGCAATTGATGCATCTAACTATAAAAATAAAACTATTAATTCTGGTAGTGGTGTTGCTGGTGGTTTGAGTGAACTGACAGATGAATTTTGGAATGGAACAAGTAATGGTGTTAGTGTTAGTGGTATACTTAACGGAATTAATGAGGTATTTAATAAGGATGGTTCATTTAAGACAAGTGCAACTGGAGAACAGTTCGCTGCTTTAAAAGCCGCAATGGGGTCTGCTAACCCTTCCGGTATCTCTAGTGCTGATGGTGCTGCTTTAACTAAAATTAGAACTGGACTTGGATCTTTCACTGGTTATCGTGCAGCCGGTGTGGATACATCAAAACGGCCAACCTCTGGTGATGGTAGTGTAGCTAACACGAAAACAGCTTTAAAGACCTTGTTAGACAGTAATTATTTTGGGACAGTTAACACTACTTCACATGTTGCCGCTAATCATGACGACATTTATCAGGCTTTAAAAGCTGTATTTAGTACAGGTACTGAAAGTAAGATTGGTGATGGCGGTAATGATTCTGACGCAAGTGGTGATTTTGCCTCTACTCCTCCTACTGCCGCTCAATTCAAAACTTTAATTGATGCTGTTAACAATTCTACTGATTCAGCTACTGGCGGTGACCTAGCAGATTTAAAGACACAATTACAAAAATTAGAAGGTAAAGACAGTGTTTACTTAGCTAAAGATAGTCTTGATACTACTAAATACAGCTCTACCGATAGAGGAACGGCTACCGTTAAAGGTGTTAAGGACACCTTGGGAGGTACTAGTGGTACTGATAATTTGTTAACTGCAACCACTGGATATGTAGCAACTCATGCGGATTTTGCTGCTGCTCTCGGCAAAGTATTTGATACTTCAAGTGGCAAAGTAGGCGATTTGAAGTCAAGTGCTACTACTAAAGATTTTGCTGATTTGCAAAAAGTAGTTCAGCAAGCTGCTAATAGTGCAACCGGTGACGATAAAATCAATTTGCAAGATTTAAGCAAAGAGTTAGACAAGATGGTTAATGATGGCGTTTCCACTAAAGCAACTGTTGATGCTAATGCTTCACAGAAGGCTAACAACGCTATTGCAAACTACAACGCTACGCTTGACGGCGATGCCCGTGCCAACGCTTCCGCAGCTTTGAATGCTGTTGACAATGCCATCAACAAAGTTTCTGGTCAACGTGCCGATCTTGGTGCCGCTCAGAACCGTTTGACCCACACGATCAATAACCTGGGCACGACGACAACCAATTTGTCAGACGCTAACTCGCGGATCCGTGACGTGGATATGGCTCAAGAGATGATGAACTTCACCAAGTCTAATATTCTTTCTCAAGCTGCAACGTCAATGCTGGCTCAAGCTAACGCAATGCCTAACAGTGTGTTGACTTTGTTACAAGGCTAATTTTGAATTAAGATTTAACTTTTTATCAACTTGAATACTCGAACAGGAACGCGTCTGGGGGATCGGCGCGTTCCTGTTTTTTTGTGTCTTTAATTGCTACGTTGTGCCAAATTAGATATAATTATCGTAGTACAATAGTAAACGTTAAAGGAGGATGTCATGGGTAATACTGTTATCAAAAACAAAACTGTTTCTACTCGAGTAACTTTAGCTATTCAGCAAAAAGCCAAGGATAATCTCGCTAAACAAGGATTAACCATTTCAGAATATATTCGCTTATCGTTGATTAAAGCAGCTAATAATGAAGTGCGCTTAGTAAGCTTTTTGGATTCTCCAGAGGCTAAAGCAGCAAAAAAAGAGGCCGAAAACGGTCAGGTGAAAACCATCGGTACGTTGAATGATTTTGACAAGTGGGTTGATAACTTAGATGGAAATTAAACGAACTAACTTATTTGAACGTCAACTAAAAAAACTGGCGAAAAAGCATTTCCCCGTCTCGGTATTAAAACCTTGTGTAAAAGCTGTTATTGAACATGATGAACTCATTTTAGCGAGAATCAAAGACCATGCATTAACAGGTAATTGGCAAGGATACCGCGAATTTCATCCAGCTAGGTATGGTTCTTACGCTAGTAATTATGATGGCTGGATTGTAGTCTATCGGTTGCAAAGTGACGAGCTTATCTTGCTATTAGTAACAACGGGTTCACACGAAATTTTGAATAAGAATTCTTAGATATAATTGTATTGGTGTACTACTAGTTGATCACTTATTCGAGTGTTAGAATAAGGACATGAAGAAAGCCGTTTTAAGGGCGGTGACATAGTTTAGAAGTCTGTAAAAGCCATCTTGTACTCGGTCAAAGTAAGTAGGACGGCTTTTTTATGTAGTTTTTGTCCACTCATATTTGGTGAAATTTGTGATAATTACTCATAGATTATCCCAATCAATATCGTCAACATTAGTAAAACCACTATTGTCATCTTCATGTTCGCGCACTTTAGCCAAGGTACCGGTGTTTTCCAAATATAGGGTTTCGGCGATTGCGTCCCAGTCTTTTTTAGCAACAATGACTGCCGCTTGGTCTTCATTCCCATTAGCAGAAGTGACCGTCACCGGCTTTTTTTGCTGGTTAATATCTTTCAGGATCTGGTAGAAATTTTGGCGCGCCTTAGTGGGAGTATAGTTTTCCATCTCGTTCACCTCTCTAGGCTCATTGTAACGTACGTTAATGCCGTACGCAATATTTGCGTCCAGCAACTTCAGCACATGATTGCTAGTCAAATATTTATTTGAGTGTTATAATAAGGGCGTAAAAAATAACCGGTGCGCTAACACCGGCTTTGAAAACAAGCCGCTTTAAAGGCGGTAGCTCAGTTATAAGATTAGAAAAGCCACCCTACAACCTGCTAAAGTTGTGTAGGACGGCTTTTTTGTGTTACTTTGGTTCTATACTAACAAGTGTTGATGACGAAAAATCAATGCTTGTTTTTTTGTATACCAATTTAAATTTAGGTATAAGAAAAAGCATTGCGCTTTTCCGTGTTACAATTAAGTCGACCAAAACCAATTGAAAGGAATGAAGGCAATGCTTTCCACAAATTATCTTATCAAACTTTGGCTCGGAATTACAGATAAAAACATCAATTTTGATGAAAATTATCCCCTCAGTCAGAAAATTATCAAAAAGAAACCAGCGCTTGTATTTCACGCAACACTTACTTATCCGCTTAACCGCTGCTTAAATTGTGGTTTTAAAGGAAAAGTGGTCAAACATGGATTAAAATCTACCTTAGTTCAGCTGTGTGCTGATTCTCACCACCCACTTTATTTAGCACTTAAAAAGCAACGCTTTTTGTGTCGCCACTGTCAAACTACAATGATGGCACAAACTT
The DNA here is from genome assembly GCF_058503265.1 of Ligilactobacillus sp. ESL1201. Lineage (NCBI taxonomy): Bacteria > Bacillati > Bacillota > Bacilli > Lactobacillales > Lactobacillaceae > Ligilactobacillus > Ligilactobacillus sp. ESL1201. Next base: position 522,968 of record NZ_CP196362.1, read on the forward strand.
CGTTAGTGGCGTCACACTGTCAAATTTCTAGAACGGTCCATCAAATGATCACCCTAGAGGCAACCAAAAACGTGGCTTTACGTGAAATTGCCCAGCGTTTTAGGATCAGTGCCAGTACCGTCCAAAGATTTATCAACCAAGATAATCAGCAGTTATTAGTCGCTAAACCAACAACTCTACCAGCTCACCTGTTATTCGATGAAATCAAAGTCATGGGTCACGGCTATAGTTTTATTGTAATGGACGCCGATACTCATGAATTATTGGATATTTTACCCGGGCGCACGACCCGCGAGATTAAAGCTTATTTTCAGGAATTTTCCCTGACAGAGCGCCATAAAGTAAAGACAGTAGTCGTCGATTTAAACGCGGCTTATCTTAAATTTATTCCTGAACTTTTTCCGCAAGCAGCAGTGATCGTTGATCGTTTTCATATTGTACAGATGTTAAACCGTGCGCTGAATTCAATGCGCACTCGCGTAATGAAAAAGTATCCCAAAAGTTCGTTTGAATATAAGCTGTTGAAGCGTTATTGGCGTTTATTTTTAAAAAATTTTAACGACCTTGAGGCCGTTAAACTGCGTTATCATCCAGGAATCAAGCGCACTGATACTGACGTTCGTTTGGTCTATCAAGGGTTAGAGCTAAATTCCGGGTTCAAGGCAGCTTATGAAGTCTACCAAAAAATTTTAACGGCGCTCAAAGAACACGATAGTGCAACAATAATTACAACATTGAGTAATTACCATAAGCTAGGTAATGAATTTGACCAGCCAATGAAATCACTCAAGAAGAATTTGGTGGCAGTGGTAAATAGTTGTCGGTATCGTTATAGTAACGGCCCCTTAGAGGGCATGAACCGCAAGATCAAGGGGATCAAACGGACGAGTTTTGGCTTTAGAAACTGGTTTAACTTCAAGTTACGAGTCATTTTGGAATGTACCAGCAAGCTTTCACTACTGAACTAATTCAAAAAATTTGATCAAGTAGGAGTCTTATTTAGTGTACGTTAAAAGCGGGAAAACGCGCCAAAATCACTAAAAATTAAAAGTAAAATTAATTAAAAACAAAAAACGACTTAAAAATAACAAACCACCTAGACCAATTTTGATCTAAGTGGTTGGAAAATTCTCCATCAACACTAGTTGACAAAGAACCGTTACTTTTCGTCGTGATGATCATTGAATTCTATAATCAAAATGATTAATGTTGCGAATTCGATCATCAACGATATAGCCTGAAACGTACTCAAGCCGGCCGATTCCTTTCACTAGATTTGTTGATGCCATAAGCATCGCCTCCTCTTCGAGTGCACAGCCACCGCCCATAAAACCCCTTGCCTATTTAGTATATCATACCTCCAACTGAAAAAAGTAATTTTATGACATTTTCAACGCAAAAATCCACCCATTTTTATTCACATCTAATTCGAATTTATTTTAATTTTTCGATAGCTAATTTAATCTAAAATCGATATCTAAATGATTGTTAAACTCATTTTTTCTCATAATATTTTGTCTCCTGAATTCTATTTTTGCCTCAATTCATCTCTTTTTTAATTTATATCAATTCTAAAGCAATTCTATAAGCGCTGTTTAATTAGTATTTATTCTGAAAATAACTCCTTCAAAATGCCAACGCGTGTTCCAAGTTTTCCCGCGTTCAGTACTTAAAAAAATATATTTGGAGGTTATCACAATGAGAATTAATACTAATATTCCCGCAATGAACACGTTGTCCAGCTTAAATTCGGCCAACGACGCTAAGTCCGATTCTCTGGCAAAACTTTCTTCGGGCTCCCGGATCAACAAAGCCGGTGACGATGCCGCAGGTTTGGCAATTTCCGAAAAGATGAAGGCCCAAATCGGTGGCTTGACCCAAGCCAAGACCAACGCTCAAGATGGGATTTCCTTGATTCAAACGGCTGAAGGTGCGCTGAACGAAACTCATAGTATCCTCGGTCGGATGCGTGATCTTTCTGTACAAAGTGCTAACGATACACTGACGAGTGAAGATCGTTCCGAAATTCAAAAAGAATACACAGCTCTTTCGACTGAAATCACCCGGATCGCTACGACAACACAATTTAACACGAAAAACTTACTTAGCAAGGACAATACTCAATTTACCTTCCAGATTGGTGCTAATTCTGGGCAAACAATGAGTGTCAATGTGAATGCGATGGACGCTACTTCTCTAGGTGTACATGTTGCTAACGACATTAACGGTGGCAACATCACAGTTAACGCCACTGCCGACCAACAACAAGCAGCTTTAACTCAATTTGCCGATGACCTTGGTGTTTTTGACAGTGGTAGTGGTCTAAAACAATTAGTTGGCAGCTCTACTGACGGATCAGGTCTTGCTAAATACGATGCCAGCTTGGAACGCCTCTATAACAATATCACTAGCGCCCTTGGCGATGGTGCTACAGACTTAAGCAATGTTTCGGGTGATGCCGACAAATTGGCTAAATTCACTACTGATCTAGTATCGTTCGCTAACCAACTACAAGGTGATATCGGTAGTTACGGCGATAAAACAGAAGTCAGCTCAGTAGTTAACGCTTACGCTGCTGGACAAGCCGCACCTGCAGCTTCTGATGTGTCAACAGTTGATACCGATAAGTTTACTGATAAGATGAAAACCGGTGAAGATGGTACTGGCGTTGCCGGTGCGATGAAACAATTAAATAAAACTGGTGGTTATTTATCAGCTACTTCCGGCACTGGACATCCAACGGCTGCTTTTAAAACTCAGTTAACAGATGTCTTTGGTACAGATGGTTCACTTAAATCTGGTGTGACCGTTAAGCAAGTTAATGATTTAAGTGATGCAATGCAAGGTGCAATTGATGCAACTGGTGTTTCCGATGATGATGAAGCATCTTTGAAAACTATCCAAACCCAGTTGAATGCCTTCAAGACCGCTGGTGGAGTCAGTGTTACAACACAGGCCGCAGTTGACGGCACCAAAGAAACTACAACAGTTGCAAATGCTATTAAGGGGTTAATAGCGCCAGCTCCTAGTGGTGGTACAGCTGGTGCTTTGAATGCTGATTATAATGGAAATACACATGGTCTTAAAAATGCATTTGATGCTGTTTTTGGTTCTGATGGTAAGATGAAATCCACAGCTACTGCTGGTGACTTCAAGGCGTTGTATAAGGTAGCTAGTGATAATAAAGCTGCATCTGGTCCTGCAAATGGGTACGACAATTTGCTCACCCAACTGGATGCTATCAAAACTGCTGGCGGTTACACTGAAAAAGTGGAGACTTTAGACACTAATAAATACACTGCTGCTATGAAGGGTGATAACGGAACTGTCGGAACTACTACTACTCTTGGAACTGACGGCTTAGGTGCAACTGGCGGTTACTTATCAAATCATGCTGACTTAAAGACTGCTCTCGGAAAGGTCTTCAGTGTTACTTCTGGTAATTTCGATGGTGGTCTAAAAGATGGCGTTAAGGCAGAAGACTTCAGCGCTTTACAAAAAAGCGTAAAAGACGCAATTGCTGATCCATTGACTACAACTGGCGATAAGACATTATTGCAAGACCTGCAAAAAGAAATGACCGACATGGTAAGTGCTGGAGTCTTCTCTGATCCTACCGAAGAGCCTGACGTTACCGGTAAAAATGCATCACAAAAGGCTAACAACGCAATTGCCGATTACAACGCAACCCTTGATGGCGATGCTCGTGCCAACGCTTCTGCTGCTTTAGTTGCTGTTGATAATGCCATCAACAAAGTTTCTGGCCAGCGTGCTGACTTAGGTGCTGCGCAGAACCGTTTGACGCACACAATCAACAACTTGGGTACGACAACTACTAACTTGTCAGACGCCAACTCACGGATCCGTGACGTTGATATGGCACAAGAGATGATGAACTTCACCAAGTCCAACATCCTTTCTCAAGCCGCAACGTCAATGTTAGCTCAAGCAAACGCTATGCCTAACAGCGTGTTGACTTTACTACAAGGTTAAGATTTGATTTAAGATTTAACTTTTCATCAACTTGAATACTCGAACAGGAACGCGTCTGGGGGATCGGCGCGTTCCTGTTTTTTGTGTTTTGTTCATTTTTTTCTGATTAATTTATCTGTATAATAGAGTTAACAATAAAAATATGGAGAAGAACATGAATTTATTATACATAGACGAATCCGGCACCCCAACGAAGAAGTGTCAAGTTGATGATGAAACCGATCATTCCAATTCTAATTTTTTTGTTTTAAGTGGTGCGTTACTTAAAGTTCACAACTTAGAAAATATAGAATATCAATTCGATGCTGTTAAAAAGAAATTTTTAACTAAAACAGAAGTAGAAATCAAATCATCTTTAAAGGGACTGAATTTTAAAAAATTTTCTGATAATACTAATATCAGAACTATTAGACATGCCTTTAAGGAGGAAATATACGATATTATTTGCAATAATGATACTAAACTATTTGGTGCACAGTCGAATAAAATTCATTTATTTCAAAAATCTATCGTTGAAGATGATTTCCAACTGTATAAATTATGTTTTCAGTATCTTCTGTCCTCTGTAGCTAGTTATATCAACGAAGAAAAAATTTCTTCAGAAGTTATTGTTTTTATTGATAGTATGGGAAGCAGACATAATAGAAAAATTGCTAAAGCTTACAAAGAAGCTATAAAAATCCAACATGGCAAACTTTTATTATTCGATTCCACCAAATTTGCACCTAGTATTAATTTTGTAGATTCCGAATTTACAACAGGCGTGCAATTAGCTGATTTAGTAGCTGGAGCTCTCTGGAGAGGTGTAGAATTGGGAGAAAAAGAATTTGCGCGTAAAATCAAAAATAACTTCCCCACTAACGATAACGGTAATATCATTGACTACAGCTACATTAAAGCTACAAAATGGATTAATTAAACGCATAAAAAATACAGGGCATCAACATCACAGTTGATCATCACCAGGCTGCATTTGCCTAGACCCTGCTTACGTCTTAATTCTAACACAGCTAATTTTAAATTCAAACACTTTGATACTCGTAAATTATAGTATCAGTGTTTATGAACTAATTCTAGTCAATAATACATTTCCAGTGTTATAATAAAGGTACAAAAAGAGAGCCAGTAAAAAGCACTGACCCTCTGCAAGCCGCTTTAAAGGCGGTGACATAGTCTAGAAGTCTATAAAAGCCATCCTATACTCGGTCAAAGTAAGTAGGACGGCTTTTTTGTGTTACTTTTCGTCGTGATGATCGTTGAATTCTATAATCAAAATGACTAAGGTTGCGAATTCGATCATCAACGATATAGCCTGAAACGTACTCAAGCCGGCTGATTCCTTTCACTAGATTTGTTGATGCCATAAGCATCGCCTCCTCTTCGAGTGCACAGCCACCGCCCATAAAACCCCTTGCTCAATTAGTATAACATATCCCCAACTGTAAAAAGTAATTTTATGACATTTTTGTAGCACTAAATTCCTCAATTTTTATTCACATCTAATTCATTTTTATTTTAATTTTTCGATAGCTAATTTAATCTAAAATCGATACCTGATTGATAGTTAAATTCATTTTTTCTCATAATATTTCGTTGCAATAGGCTCAACTTTTAGTTCAATTCATCCCTTTTTTAATTTATATCGATTCTAAATATTTATGATTATCTTCTAAAAATAAGTATTTGTGTACGAAATACTTCCTTCAAAATGCCAACGCGTGTTCCAAGTTTTCCCGCGTTCAGTACTTAAAAAATATTTATTGGAGGTTATCACAATGAGAATTAATACTAATATTCCCGCAATGAACACGTTGTCCAGTTTGAACTCAGCCAACGACGCTAAATCCGATTCTCTGGCAAAACTTTCTTCGGGTTCCCGAATCAACAAAGCCGGCGACGATGCTGCAGGTTTGGCAATTTCCGAAAAGATGAAGGCTCAGATCGGTGGCTTGACTCAAGCTAAGACCAACGCCCAAGATGGTATTTCACTTATCCAAACCGCTGAAGGTGCTTTGAATGAAACTCATAGTATCTTAGGCCGGATGCGTGACTTGTCCGTGCAATCGGCTAACGATACGTTGACGAGCCAAGATCGTAGCCAGATCCAAAAAGAGTATTCTGCTCTATCACAGGAAATCACTCGAATCGCTACAACTACTCAGTTCAACACCAAGAACTTGTTAAGTAAAGATAACACTCAATTCACTTTCCAGATCGGTGCTAACTCCGGTCAGACAATGAGTGTTAATGTTAACGCTATGGACTCATTCTCACTAGGTGTTAGTGTTGCTAACAATACTGACGATGGTAATATTACAGTTAATGCTACACAAGAACAACAGATTGGTGCGTTAAACAAGTTTATCTCTGATTTAGGATATAAAACAAATGCTGCTAATGGTGATGCCCTTTATGATTTAGTTAAAGGTGATGGAACTTCTAGTAATGTTGGTTTAAGTCATTATGATTCTAGTCTAGGAACTCTATATGATAATCTTAAATCCGACATGAAAGACATGACCGATGCAAGCGGTAATGTTTCTGATGCAGCTACCGGTTTTACTGATGATAGTTTCTCTAAACTTACTACTGATTTGACTTCATTTGCTAACCAGCTACAAGGTGATATTGGCAGTTACGGTAATAAAACAGACGTTGATTTAACAAGCTATGTCGATGATGCTCATCCATCAGCGCTTGATTCTTCTGCAATGACTAACCAAACTACAGTAGAGGGTAGCGGTGTTGCTGGTGCTATCCAAGGATTGAAAACTTATTTAGGCAGCAATTCTGATCTTAATTCTAAAGTTAAAGCAGTGTTTAAAAACGATGGCACAATGCAAAGTAGTGTTACTGCTAGTCAGCTTAAAGATTTGGCAGATGCATTAACAGATGCTATAACAGCTACAACTGGTGATGATGCCACTAATTTAACCACAATTAAAACGAAACTTGGTGATTTCAAGAATGCGGGTGGTTACGTTGAACCAGTAGCAGGTTCTTGGACTGCAGCAGTTACTAATCAAACTGGGGATGCTGACGCAGATACCATTAAAGGATTGATTGCTGAACATTCTGACCCTACTGATAATACTTCGGCTCCTGGAGATTTATATTCATATTATAGTAATAGTAGTAATGCTACTTTCAAGACTGCTTTTAATAATGTCTTTGATTCAGATGGTAAAATCAAAAGCACCTCTAGCTTAGATGACGTTAACGTACTACAAAAAGCCGTTGATGGTGATACTACTAATAATGCAGGGTTAACTGCTTTAGGTAGTGCATTAAATGTTTTATCTACTGCCAGTGTTTATACAAAACATGTTGAAGGAACAGTCGATGCAGCTAAATATACCTCTGATATGCAAGGTACAGCTGGCAAACTTGGATTTTCAGGTACTTTAGGTACTGATTTAGCTACTTACTTAGGTACTGACTCTGATTTAAATACTGCAGTTGGTAAAGTATTCGATACTACAAATGGAGCATTGAAGACAACTGCTAAAGCTACTGATTTTGAAGCCTTACAAAAAGCAGTTAAGAATTCTCTCAGTACTGCAACTGGTGATGACAAAGCACATCTACAAGATTTAAGCGACGAAATGGATAAGATGGTATCTGATGGTGCTTACACTAAGGGTACTCTAGATGCCAATGCTTCGCAAAAAGCTAACAATGCAATTGCTAACTACAACGCTACACTTGACGGCGATGCTCGTGCCAACGCATCTTCCGCTTTGAATGCCGTTGATAATGCCATCAACAAAGTTTCCGGTCAGCGTGCTGATTTAGGTGCTGCTCAGAACCGTTTGACCCACACGATCAACAACCTAGGCACAACAACTACTAATTTGTCAGATGCCAATTCGCGTATTCGTGACGTTGATATGGCGCAAGAGATGATGAACTTCACGAAGGACAACATCCTTTCTCAAGCTGCTACCTCAATGTTGGCTCAAGCAAACGCTATGCCTAACAGCGTCTTGACTTTGCTACAAGGCTAATTGATTTAAGATTTAATTTTTCATCAACTTGAATACTCGAACAGGAACGCGCCTGGGGGATCGGCGCGTTCCTGTTTTTTTGTGTCTTTAATTGCTACGTTGTGCCAAATGAGATATAATTATTGTAGTACAATAGTAAACGTTAAAGGAGGATGTCATGAGTAATACTGTTATTAAAAACAAAACTGTTTCTACTAGAGTAACTTCAGCTATTCAGCAAAAAGCCAAGGATAATCTTGCTAAACAAGGATTGACCATTTCTGAATATATTCGCTTGTCGTTGATTAAAGCAGCTAATAATGAAGTGCGCTTGGTAAGTTTTTTGGATTCTCCAGAGGCTAAAGCTGCAAAAAAAGAGGCCGAAAACGGTCAGGTGAAAACTATCGGTACGTTGAATGACTTTGATAAGTGGGTTGATAACTTAGATGGAAATTAAACGAACTAACTTATTTGAACGTCAACTAAAAAAACTGGCGAAAAAGCATTTTCCTGTCTCGGTATTAAAGCCTTGCGTAAAAGCTGTTATTGAACATGATGAACTCATTTTAGCGAGAATCAAAGACCATGCATTAACAGGTAATTGGCGAGGATACCGTGAATTTCATCCAGCTAGGTATGGTTCTTACGCTAGTAATTATGATGGCTGGATTGTGGTCTATCGGTTGCAAAGTGACAAACTCATTTTATTATTAGTAACAACGGGTTCACACGAAATTTTGAATAAGAATCCTTAGATATAATTATATTGGTGTACTGCTAGTTGATCATTTATTCTAGTGTTAGAATAAGGACATAAAGGAAGCCGCTTTAAAGGCGGTAACATAGTTTAGAAGTCCTATAAAAGCCATCCTGTACTCGGTCAAAGTAAGTGGGATGGCTTTTTATGTAGTTTTTGCTTATTCATATTTGGCGGAATTCTTAATTTCAACTTGATAATTATTCATAGATTATCCCAATCAATGTCGTCAACATTGGTAAAGCCACTATCATCGGCTTCACGTTCACGTACTTTGGCCAAGGTACCGGTGTTTTCCATCTCGTTCACCTCTTTAGGCTCATTGTAATGTACGTTAATGCCGTACGCAATGTTTGCACCCAGCAACTTCAGTACATGATTGCTAGTCAATAATACATTTTTAGTGTTATAATGAAGACATAAAAATAACCGGTGCGCTAACACCGGCTTTGAAAACAGGCTGCTTTAAAGGCAGTGGCAAATTATTTACGGCAAATGAGCCGTCCCTAACTCGTCAAAGTATAGAGGGACGGCTTTTTTGTGTTACTTTTCGTCGTGATGATCGTGGAATTCTATAATCAAAATGACTAACGTTGCGAATTCGATCATCAACGAGATAGCTTGAAAAACACTCAAGCCGGTTGTTTCCTTTCACTAAATTTGTTGATGCCATAGGCATCGCCTCCTCTTCAAGTACGCAACCACCGCCCATAAAACTTCCCATGCATTCAGTATATCATATCCTCAATCCTAAAAAGTAATTTTATGACATTTTTCAGCGTAAAAATCCTCCTATTTTTATTCACATCTTATTCGAATTAATTTTAATTTTTCAATAGCTAATTTAATCTAAAATCGATGCTTCATTGATAGTTAAATTCATTTTTTCTCATAATATTTCAGGATGAAAATTCAAATCTCGATCCAATTCTGTTCTTTTTTAATTTATATAAATTCTAAAATATCTATTAAAATTCCGTTTAATTAGCATTCCATTCAAACAACTTTCCTCCAAAATGCCAACGCGTGTTCCAAGTTTTCCCGCGTTCAGTACTTAAAAAAATATATTTGGAGGTTATCACAATGAGAATTAATACTAATATTCCCGCAATGAACACGTTGTCCAGCTTAAACTCGGCCAACGACGCTAAGTCCGATTCCTTAGCTAAATTGTCATCCGGCTCTCGGATCAACAAAGCCGGTGACGATGCCGCAGGACTTGCCATTTCTGAAAAAATGAAGGCTCAGATTGGTGGCTTAACTCAAGCCAAGACGAATGCCCAAGACGGAATTTCTTTGATTCAAACCGCTGAAGGTGCCTTGAACGAAACTCATAGTATCCTTGGCCGGATGCGTGACTTGTCTGTTCAGTCTGCTAACGATACGTTGACGAGCCAAGATCGTAGCCAAATTAGCAAGGAATACTCCGCACTTTCACAAGAAATTACCAGAATTGCCACAACTACCCAATTCAATACCAAGAACCTCTTAAGTAAAGATAAAACCCAATTTACTTTTCAGATTGGTGCTAACTCTGGTCAAACGATGAGTGTGAATGTTAACGCCATGGATTCATATTCACTAGGTGTTAGTGTTGGTGACGGTACTGGTGATATCACTGTCAACGCTCGACAAGATCAACAAATTGATGCGCTAAATACTTTCATTAACCAACTCGGCTATGATAAAGATGCTACGAGCGGTGGCGATAACGCACTTTATAACCTAGTTTATGGTGATGGCTCTAATTCAAATGTTGGTTTAGGTCACTATGATTCCAGTTTAAAGGACCTATATGGCAAACTATCTGGCGATATGGCTAACATTATTGATGGTCAAAACAAAGTCAGTGCTTCAGCTACTGGGTTTACACCGGAAGATTTCGCTAAATTCTCTACTGATTTAACTTCTTTTGCTAACCAACTACAAGGTGACATCGGCAGTTATGGCGATAAATCAGATGTTGACACGTCTAAATATGTTGACCAAGCATTAACTAGTTCAAAAGCTGCAGCCTTTGATGGTTCTAACTATACGGATCAAATGAAAGATGGCGCAGGTTCCGGTACTGCTGGCGATATAACAGCTTTAAAATCATATTTGGACAATAACAGTAGTTTTAAGACTACTTTAGAAAATGTTTTTGATACTTCTACTGGTAATGAAGGTAAAATTAAATCTACTGCTACCGCTAAGCAATTTGATAAATTAACTGATGCTGTTAATACTGCGCTCGAATCTGCTACTGGAAATGATAAGGATGCTTTAACAGACCTTCAAACTCAAATGACCGCATTTAAGGGAGTAACTGGTGCGTATACCGCTGGAACTATTGATTCTACTGTGCAAACAGCTATTGCTTCTAGTAATGATGGTAGTCCAGATAAAATCAAAGCATTAATTACTGGTTCTTTAGCTAGTGATTATTCAAGTGACACAAATGGACTTAAAACTGCTTATAATAAAGTCTTCGATACCTCCACCGGTAATGAAGGTAAAGTTAAGTCTAATGCTACGGTTGACGACTTCAACGCATTAGTTAAGCTTGCTGCTGATAATGGCTATACCGATTTGTCCACTCAATTAAATACCATCAAAAATACTTCGGGCTTTATTGGAGATGGCGAAACAGACGATACCAAGCTAACCACTGAGATGCTAGGTAAAGCTACTGGCGCTAAAGATGGTGTTAAAGCAACCTTAACTAAATTAAGTAATTTTCTAGGTAAAGATGAAAATAGTGATTTGAAGTCCGCAGTTGATAAAGTTTTCACTACTTCTAGTGGTGCAATTGCTGGTACTCCTACGGCTAAAAACTTTGAAGACTTACAGGATTCATTAAGTAAAGCAATCAACAGTGCTGATGGTACTGACAAGACTAACTTACAAAATCTGCAAGCAGAAATGAACACTATGACTAAGGGTGGAGTTTATACCGCTGCTGAAGATTCTCATCCAGCTGCTAATGCTTCACAGAAAGCCAACAATGCTATTGCTAACTACAACGCCACTCTTGATGGTGACGCTCGTGCCAACGCCTCCGCAGCTTTGAATGCTGTTGACAATGCCATCAACAAGGTATCTGGTCAACGTGCCGATCTTGGTGCCGCTCAAAACCGTTTGACTCATACGATCAATAACTTGGGCACGACGACAACCAATTTGTCAGACGCTAACTCACGTATCCGTGACGTGGATATGGCGCAAGAGATGATGAACTTCACCAAGTCCAACATCTTGTCACAAGCTGCAACGTCAATGTTAGCTCAAGCAAACGCAATGCCTAACAGCGTGTTGACTTTGCTACAAGGCTAAGATTTAATTTAAGAATCAAGATTTACCTTTTCATCAACTTGAATACTCGAACAGGAACGCGTCTGGGGGATCGGCGCGTTCCTGTTTTTTGTGTTTTGATTTCGCTTTCAATTAATGCTACGCTAATTACGGTAGCTGGGAGTTCCTGCTACTTTTTGCTTTTCGAGCCAATTCAACGGAGGGAGCCATGGACTGTTGCACAATTATTACGCAGCTGGTCAACGACATCTACCAGCTGCACTGCCAGTTTTCACAAACGTATTATGACGTGCACTCCGAGTACTGGACGCGCAATTTGAAAAAGCTTGGCGTCACGCAGGCGTACAACGAGCCAATTTTTATGCGTGAGCTGGTGCCGGATTACTTAAAAGCGTTAGAAACGGATGGTTCGCTAGCGCTAAAAATGCGTAAATTGCAATTACGGTTTGACGTTCGTTACCGAACGAAATCACTTGACACCATCAACAAAAAAATGCACCATTATGTTGAACGAACCTCTGCTCACGGTGAATTGTACGTCGGTAAATCACTGAATGATCTCTACGGCGTCCGGATCATTTTACCGGGAGTAACGGCTCACTCTGCTGCAATCAAGCAACTACTTGCCACTTTTAAGCAACGGAAAATCATGACACGTTACTATTACAGAAGTGACGGCGAATACCGGGCATTTCATTGCTACTTTCAGGCTAACAACCGCTATTTTCCGTGGGAGTTGCAGATTTGGGATGTCAGCGACAAGGCCAATAATTACTTAGAACACGACAGACACGAACGGGAGCGTGACCAAAATGAATAAAATAACGCACTTGATCATGTACGGCAGAAGTGGAAAAACTGCTTATGTCTATGATTTTGCTTCCGATGACAACGAACAGATCATGCACGAACATCAGCTGATCAGTAAAAAAGTTGCTGTTACCGACATTCCCTTTGCTCTTCACGTACTGACGACGGAATCTGCTGATTTTGCTTCTGTGCAACAGATGGATCCATATTTTAAAGATGCAATTGAAGTTGGCAGTATCGATGAATTTTATGACAAATGGACGGAATTAACGAAACAAAAAGTATGACTCACTAAAAAACGGCCCGTGCCTCGTGCACCGGTCGTTTTTGGTAATGTTACTTTTGTGTCATCAATTTGGCTGCCTTAGCGCGGACGCGACGCTGCCAATAATGTACGGCTTGGCGCGTGACGTGCAACTCCGCGGCGATCTGCGCCACACTTTTGTTGAGCCCCCAGCGCTGGAACAGTAAGTAGCGCTCCTTAGCGTTACAAGCGTGCCAGATACTGCGCAACAGTTCGCGCTGTTCGAATGTAGCGGCGATGTTGGAAGTGGCACGTAGCATGCCGGATTCCGTTACCGGCAACTGCGTTTGGCGCTGCTGGTGCAGGTGGTCTTTGCGCAAGATATCGAGGATCCCCCAGCGAATTTTACGGTAAGCAAAACCCATGAAGTGCGCGTCGATATGGCCGTTACGCCGCCAGTATTCCTCGTAAGCCGCGGCAAATAACAGGCGTCCCTCCGACACCAAGTCTTCGTAGTTAGTTGAACTGCGCGCAACGTGCAAGTTTTTCAACACGCCGTGAATGACGCGCTCGTGATCGTCTTGTAGTAGATAATTTAACGCTTCTCGTGTGTGTTTCATTGCCAACACCCGTTTCTGTTAGATTATCCGGGGCCCCGAACGCCTTCATCATACTAGAAAGCCCCTCAAATAAAAATTGCACTTAAAAAACAAAAACTGCACATTGATATGTCACTAAAAAATCATCATGCATCAAACTAATCCTGATAATAGCGCATTTCTAAAAATTAAAATGATATTTACTAATAAAAAATAAGAAAACTACTTAGATTCTAAAATTCGAAGTGAAATGTTGTTAAATCAACGCTTAAAGGGTAAAAAAGGTGTTAAAAATGCTCTGAAAGTGCAATTGACAATCACCAGCGTTGATATGACAACGTTTTACTGTTTTAAATAGTACCTAAAATCGCCTAAAAATAATTATTAACTAAAATTTAATGATTGACAAAAAAACAGAAACGCGCCGATCCCCCGAGGCACGTTCCTGTTAATTGAGTGTTTTTTGAGTGTTCAAGTTGTGTTTAAAGTCTGAGGTAAAAGCCTAAATTAGCCTTGTAACAAAGTCAACACGCTGTTTGGCATCGCGTTAGCTTGCGCCAACATCGATGTCGCAGCCTGTGACAAAATATTATCCTTAGTAAAGTTCATCATCTCTTGTGCCATGTCAACGTCACGAATCCGCGAGTTAGCGTCCGACAAGTTAGTCGAAGTGGTACCCAGGTTGTTGATCGTATGCGTCAAACGGTTCTGAGCGGCACCTAAGTCAGCACGCTGGCCAGAAACCTTGTTGATGGCGGCATCAAGTGCATTAATTGATTTAGTTGCTTCACCACGAGCATTTTTATCTAATGTTGAATTATAGGTATTGATAGCATCATTAGTTAATGACTTTAACGCATCTACAGAACTTTTGTTGGTAGATTTTGTTACTTGATCACCATAACTATTAATGTCACCTTGTAATTGATTAGCAAATGCGATTACAGCTTTAGATGCAGTTGAAATTTGATCAGCAGTAGGAGTAGTGCTATCAACAGCGTCAACTGCAGCATCCATAGTTGTTTTAAGGCTAGCAAGACTGCTATCAAATTGTCCTAAACCATCAGTAGTATCAATAGCCTGAGTAATGTCAGTACCAGGGTCTAAATTGAGTCCATTTGAACCAATCAAAGCATCGTATGCATCCTTCTTTTGAGCATCTGTTGCATCCACTTGTACGGTATCAATACTCAAGGAGCTGGCATCCATAGCATTAATCTTGACACTAACTGTTTGTCCGGAGTTAGCACCAACTTGGAATGTAAATTGCGTGTCATCTTTACTTAATAAGTTCTTGGTATTGAATTGAGTAGTTGTAGCAATTCGAGTAACTTCTTTAGTTAAAGCACTGAATTCTTTCTGTAATTCACTACGATCTTCCGTTGTTAATGTATCGTTAGCACTTTGTACAGAAAGGTCACGCATCCGGCCAAGGATACTGTGAGTTTCGTTCAGCGCACCTTCAGCTGTTTGGATCAAAGATATACCATCTTGGGCGTTAGTTTTAGCTTGGTTTAAGCCACCGATTTGGGCTTTCATTTTTTCAGAAATTGCCAAACCTGCGGCGTCGTCGCCGGCTTTGTTGATCCGAGAACCGGACGATAATTTAGCTAGCGAATCAGATTTGGCATCATTAGCTGAGTTCAAACTCGATAACGTGTTCATTGCAGGAATATTAGTATTAATTCTCATTGTAAAAACTCCCTCCTAGGTTATTAACCTTGTAATAGGGTCAAAACGCTGTTTGGCATGGCATTAGCTTGAGCCAACATCGATGTCGCAGCCTGTGACAAAATGTTGTCCTTTGTGAAGTTCATCATTTCTTGCGCCATGTCCACGTCACGGATTCGAGAATTGGCATCCGACAAGTTGGTCGAAGTCGTACCCAAGTTGTTGATCGTATGTGTCAAACGGTTTTGGGCAGCACCAAGATCAGCACGTTGACCAGAAACTTTATTGATAGCGGCATCGACGGCATTAATTGACTTAGTAGCCTCTCCTCGAGCAGACTTGTCAATGGCAGAGTTGTAATTTGGAACAGCTTTAGTTACAGCCTTAGTGACGTCACTTAATTTAGCTGCAGCAGTTGCTCCAAGTTGATCTCCGTAGCTATTGATATCTCCCTGCAATTGATTTGCAAAGGAGGTGACGGCTTTAGCAGCTGTTGCAATTGTTTCAGCAGTGACACCAGCAGTTAATTTAGTTGAATCTGAAGCATCAATAGCAGGGCCACCAGCAGTTGCACCAGGAATAATATCCTTAATAGCAGTCGTAGCAGCAGCATAAAGTGATTCTAGTGAAGAATCAAAATCTTTTAAACCTTTGTCAGTATCGCTCGTATTCTTCAATAAAGTATCAATATCATCACTTGTACCATCAGTATCATCTAGTCCTAAATCTGATAATAAAGAATCATATGCCGTCCCTGCTTGAACGTCAGTGGCATTGACACTAATTGCTTTATCACCAGTAACAGAAACACCCAGACTATCAGCATCCATAGCATTAATCTTGACGCTAACTGTTTGACCAGCATTGGCACCGACTTGGAATGTGAATTGAGTGTCATCTTTACTTAACAAGTTCTTGGTATTGAACTGAGTTGTCGTGGCGATTCGAGTAACTTCTTTAGTTAGGGCACTAAATTCCTTCTGTAATTCACTACGATCTTCCGTCGTCAAAGTATCGTTAGCTGATTGCACGGACAAGTCACGCATCCGGCCAAGAATGCTGTGAGTTTCGTTTAGCGCGCCTTCAGCAGTTTGGATCAAAGAAATTCCGTCTTGAGCGTTAGTCTTTGCTTGGTTTAAGCCACCGATCTGAGCCTTCATCTTTTCGGAAATTGCCAAACCTGCAGCGTCATCGCCAGCTTTGTTAATCCGGGAGCCAGACGATAATTTAGCTAGCGAATCAGATTTAGCGTCGTTGGCTGAGTTCAGACTCGATAACGTGTTCATTGCAGGAATATTAGTATTAATTCTCATTGTAAAAACTCCTTTCTAAATTAATTAGCCTTGTAACAGGGTCAATACACTGTTTGGCATCGCATTAGCTTGAGCCAACATCGATGTCGCAGCCTGTGACAAAATGTTGTCCTTCGTGAAGTTCATCATCTCTTGTGCCATGTCAACATCACGAATCCGAGAATTAGCATCCGACAAGTTCGTCGAAGTCGTCCCCAAGTTGTTGATCGTATGTGTCAAACGGTTTTGAGCAGCACCTAAATCGGCACGCTGACCGGAAACTTTATTGATGGCGGCATCTAATGCATTAATTGCTCCAGTAGCATTACCACGTGCATCTTTATCTAAAGAGGAATTGTAATTATTTATTGCGTCATTAGTTTTAGTCTTATAGCTAGTTAGAGCTGTTTTGGTACCTGCATCTGTAATTTGATCACCATAACTATTAATGTCTCCTTGTAGCTGGTTAGAAAATGCAATTAACGCTTTAGATGCTTTTTCAACATTTTCTGCGGAATCTGTTGTAGTTTCTGTTGAAACGGCAGTCTTAGCGTCTGAATATAAGGTTGCCAAACCACTATCAAATTGACCTAAGCCATTAGTTGTGTTAGTAAGTAAGTCTAAACCACCTGATGAAGCAATTCCTGTTGTCCAATCTAATCCACTTGACCCTATTAAATCTTTATATGCTGTTTTCTTCTGCACATCTGTGGCATCAACTTCAATAGCATCATCACCTTCGCCATCAATTTTAAGGGCGTTAGCATCCATTGCTCCAATCTTGACACTAACTGTCTGACCAGCATTAGCACCAACTTGGAAAGTAAATTGAGTATCGTCTTTACTCAACAGGTTCTTGGTGTTGAATTGGGTAGTTGTAGCAATCCTGGTAACTTCTTTAGTTAAGGCACTGAATTCTTTCTGTAATTCACTACGATCTTCCGTTGTTAATGTATCGTTTGCACTTTGTACAGAAAGGTCACGCATCCGACCAAGAATACTATGAGTTTCGTTCAGCGCACCTTCAGCAGTTTGAATCAAAGAAATTCCATCTTGGGCGTTAGTCTTTGCTTGGTTTAAGCCACCAATTTGAGCTTTCATCTTTTCAGAAATTGCCAAACCCGCGGCATCATCACCGGCTTTGTTGATCCGGGAGCCGGATGATAATTTGGCCAAGGAATCAGACTTAGCGTCGTTGGCCGAATTTAAGCTGGACAACGTGTTCATTGCTGGCACATTAGTATTAATCCGCATTGTATATTCCTCCATTGATAAAATATTTGAGCGTGAAAACCTTAGCGTGGAACACGCGTTGGCATTTGAAAAAATATTTATTTGGAGGTTTTCTTTTATTTAAAGAGGTTCTACTTATTATTTTTAATTTTTATAAACTGACGAAAATTGCTAATGACAACAAATGTAATAAAAGTTAAAAGCAAGTTTATGAGAAAAAATCATTTTAACTATCAATTAGCTATCTATTTTAAGTTAAATTTTACTTTTTAAAATGAGAATTAATATGAGTTTGATGTGAAGTGAAATTGTAGAGGAGGAGGGGAGGATTTTTTAAATCTTATTCTTCAATTGTTAGTGTCACACTAATTTCTTTAAATATATTTACATACTTAATAAATAAATTTTACTTTAAAAAATAAATTAATGTAATTTTATTTATATCTTTAATTTAATAAAATAACTCCGATATATAAAAGTGAGCTACAAATTATAATTAAAATTTGTGCTTAAAAATTGTATTGGAGGAGTTGCTTATGAGAATCAATACTAACATACCCGCGATGAACACATTATCAAGCCTGAATTCAGCTAACGACGCTAAGTCAGGTTCACTTGCTAAATTGTCGTCTGGTTCACGGATCAATAAAGCTGGCGACGACGCTGCAGGTCTGGCTATTTCTGAAAAAATGAAGGCGCAAATCGGTGGCTTGAATCAGGCCAAAACCAATGCTCAAGACGGAATTTCTTTAATTCAAACAGCTGAGGGCGCTTTGAACGAAACTCATAGTATTCTCGGTCGGATGCGTGATCTTTCCGTACAGTCAGCCAATGATACTTTGACTTCGGAAGATCGTTCCGAAATTGGTAAAGAGTATACGGCTTTATCTAAAGAAGTCACACGAATTGCCACAACTACTCAGTTCAACACTAAGAATTTATTAAGCAAGGATAACACTCAATTTACGTTTCAAATCGGTGCTAATTCTGGTCAAACAATGAGTGTTAATGTCGATGCAATGGACGCTTCTTCGCTGGGAGTAGCTGTAGGCGATGGTGACGATGAAATTACCGTTAATGCGAAGCAAAGCGAATTAATGTCTGCTATCAACACTTTTACCGGGAGTGCTACAGGTCTTAATTTTACGGCTGCAAATACGCATGCAGATGGTACTACCAAACTTTTTGATTTAGTTAAGGGTGACGGCACTAATGATGGCCTAAATAAGTATGATGCTAGTTTGGGAACTCTGTATGATAATTTAGTAAAAAGCTATGGAGATGTTAAAAGCAATGATGCTACGCCTGCGTCTGGAACTGGTGGACAATTACCGGGATCAATTGGAGATAACGCAACTTTGACCAAATTTACCAATGATTTAGTGTCATTTGCTAATCAATTACAAGGCGATATTGGTAGCTACGGTAGTAATGCTGATGTTAAAGCAGTCGTAGATGCCTATGATAGTGGCGGCTATAATGCTGTTTCTAAAAAAGTTAACGGTGCTGTTGCTACGTATAATAGTACGATCGATAGCGCTGCTCGTGCGAATGCTTCCCATGCTCTTAACGTGGTTGATAACGCCATCAACAAAGTATCTGGACAACGTGCTGATCTAGGTGCTGCACAAAATCGTTTGACCCACACAATCAATAACTTGGGGACAACTTCTACCAATTTATCAGATGCTAATTCACGGATCCGTGATGTTGATATGGCGCAAGAAATGATGAACTTTACAAAGTCAAATATCCTTTCTCAAGCTGCAACGTCGATGTTGGCACAAGCAAATGCGATGCCGAATAGTGTGTTAACTCTACTACAAGGTTAATGAAGGAGAGATTTTAAATGAGAATCAATACTAATATACCTGCAATGAACACATTGTCGAGCCTGAATTCAGCAAATGATGCTAAATCGGGTTCACTGGCTAAATTGTCGTCCGGCTCACGGATCAATAAAGCTGGTGACGATGCTGCTGGCTTAGCTATTTCGGAAAAGATGAAGGCCCAAATCGGCGGCTTGAACCAAGCTAAGACTAACGCTCAAGACGGGATTTCGCTTATTCAAACAGCTGAAGGTGCACTGAATGAAACTCATAGTATCTTAGGCCGAATGCGTGATCTGTCTGTGCAATCTGCTAATGATACATTAACTTCTGAAGACCGTAGTGAAATTGGCAAAGAATATACGGCTTTATCAAAGGAAGTTACTCGGATTGCTACGACTACACAATTTAACACTAAAAACTTGTTAAGCAAGGATAATACCCAATTTACTTTCCAAATTGGTGCTAATTCTGGTCAAACTATGAGTGTTAACGTTGATGCAATGGACGCTTCGTCTCTTGGTGTTGCTGTAGGCGATGATACTGGTGAAATTACGGTTAATGCTACTCAAAAAGAACAGGTTACGGCTCTGAATACTTTTCTTGGCGCTACTACTAACAAAGGATTGGGATTTAATGGAAAAGATGATGCTGGATCGAGTAGTGACAGTGAACTAGGTAAATTGGTTGGTGATGCTTCTTCGGGGCTGACTAAATATGATGCTAGTTTAGGCAAGTTATACAGCGCTCTAGTTAAAAGCTATGGTGATGTTAAAGGAAGTAAAAACGATGGGACGCTTCAAACTGATAATGCTGATTTAAAATCAGCAAATTTAACCAAATTTACCAATGATTTAGTTGCATTTGGTAATCAATTGCAAGGAGACATCGGTAGTTATGGAGATAAGGTTTCCTACGGCAGTGGTGCTGGTGCAGCTACGAACTATGCCGCTTCTGCTAATGCAGCTTCTAAAATAGTTAATACTGCTCTTGCTACGTACAATAGTACGATCGATAGTAATGCTCGTGCAAATTCCTCTCATGCCTTGAATGTAGTTGACGATGCGATTAACAAAGTTTCTGGTCAGCGTGCCGACCTTGGTGCCGCGCAAAATCGTTTGACCCACACGATCAATAACCTGGGTACCACTTCGACTAACTTGTCGGACGCCAATTCCCGGATTCGTGACGTTGATATGGCACAAGAAATGATGAATTTTACTAGGGATAATATTTTATCTCAGGCTGCGACATCGATGTTAGCTCAAGCAAATGCAATGCCGAATAGTGTGTTGACATTACTACAGGGTTAATAAAAGGAGAGGTTTTTAATGAGAATTAATACCAACATTCCGGCGATGAATACTTTGTCTAGTCTAAACTTAGCTAATGATTCTAAGGCAGGTTCCCTCGCTAAATTATCATCCGGTTCCCGGATCAACAAGGCCGGCGACGATGCCGCTGGTTTAGCTATTTCCGAAAAAATGAAGGCACAGATCGGCGGCTTGAACCAAGCTAAGACTAACGCCCAAGATGGAATTTCTTTGATCCAAACGGCTGAAGGTGCTTTGAACGAAACTCATAGTATCTTAGGGCGGATGCGGGACTTGTCCGTGCAATCGGCTAACGATACCTTGACTTCTGAAGATCGTAGTGAAATTAGCAAGGAATACACTGCTTTGTCTAAAGAAATTACGCGAATCGCAACGACGACTCAATTTAACACGAAGAACTTATTGAGCAAAGACAACACTCAATTTACCTTCCAAATCGGTGCTAACTCCGGTCAAACGATGAGCGTTAATGTCGATGCGATGGATGCTTCTTCATTAGGGGTAGCTGTAGGTGATAATACTGATGAAATTACGGTTAACACAACTCAAAAAGAACAGACGACAGCGCTTACTCAATTTACTACGGACCTAGGTTTTACTAATACAGCTAAAAGTACTGGTAATACTCATGATACAAGTGACTTGGGCAAGCTAGTTGAAGGTGTCTATGATACGACTACTCCTACTAAAAAAACGGAGAAAGGTCTAGTGGATTATGATGCCAGTTTAGGAACACTTTATAATAATTTGAAGGATAGTTATGAAGCAGTAAAGAAAGCTTCAGGAGATTCTGATGGGAAGTTAGCAGGAGACAATTATGATACTGAAAAATTGGCAAAATTTACTAATGATTTAGTAGCATTTGCTAATCAGCTACAGGGAGACATTGGCAGTTATGGTGATCAAAATGATGTTAAAGCCGTGGTAGAAGGTTATCATGATGCAGCGGTTGCTGGCACCTCAGGTACACCGGGTACTACTACTGTATCTATTGATATTAGTAAAGCCGAGCAAAGTGATTTAGCTAGTGCTAAAACCGCGATAGGAAACATTCAAAGTGCAATAGGCGTTGGTGGTGCTTGGAATTCTTTAGTAACCAAATTGGCTGATGTATTTAGTGCTACAGATGGCTCATCTGGTGCCTTAAAATCGGGAGTTACTAAGGAACAAATAGAAGATTTAAAAACTGCAATAAATGGTTTGCCTAATACGGGTTCAGGGGTAAACTCTACAGCAACATCTGCGTTGGGAAGTTTGAAAACAGCTGTGGCTAACATTGCTTCTAAAATTGAAGTATCCACTACGTCAGGTGGTACTGCAGGCACACCTGCTAAAAAAGAGGTAAAGGCTTCTCAAAAGGCTAATAAAGCAATTGCTACGTATAACAGTACAATCGATAGTGCCGCTCGTGCGAATGCTTCCCATGCTCTTAACGTAGTGGACAATGCCATCAACAAGGTTTCCGGTCAGCGTGCCGACCTCGGCGCCGCTCAGAACCGTTTGACTCACACGGTCAACAACTTGGGAACGACTTCGACGAATTTGTCGGATGCTAATTCACGGATCCGTGACGTCGACATGGCCCAAGAAATGATGAACTTCACTAAAGATAACATCCTTTCGCAGGCTGCCACGTCGATGTTGGCTCAGGCTAATGCCATGCCAAACAGCGTTTTGACCTTACTACAAGGCTAATAAAATAACTGCTTGAACACGATTGGTGAATAATAAAGAGGAGTTGGGACAAAGTTAATTGTCTCAGCTCCTCTTTTTGGTCCCCGTATTTTTATTTTAAATGGCTCTTCAAGATCCACTGGTCCTCGATCGCGGGCAATTTGAGCTCGACGCGATCCATGATGCCGTGGTACAGCGAGCGTTGGATGAACACCGATTTGACGTCGAGGTCGTAGTGGGGCAAGGTGAAGGTCAACCCGCAGCCCATGTTGCCCATCGACACGACTTTGACATTGTCAAAGGTGGCGAGGACCTCGATTTTAGTTTGATCGTCGGCGTAGCTGTCTAATTCGCGGTTCAACCTGATCACTAGCGGGTCTTCCGAATTGATCGTTTTGCGCGAATCGAAGCGAATACCGGAGATCCCGTCGTCATAACCGGTCCCGCCGTCTTCGATAAATTTTTTGAGTTCAAGGTAGACGTTACTGGCGCCGGTTGAGTCGAAGGCATCGCCGATATATTCGTGGGCGATCTCTAGTACTAAGGTGTCTTCTTCATTAATAATGATCTCATTAGCGGTAGCGATGATATTTTTCAATGATAGCTTGTCCACTGTGCGTCACATCCTTTGGTTTTATTTTACCTGAAATCCGGTTGATATGCACTGCTTTATTGGATTTTGCCACTAAGTGTGTTAATCTAAAATTAATGAATACGTTTACTGATGAGCGCTATGAGGGGGAGATAACATGACTACTAGATTTAACCGGGTGTTGGTCGGCGTCGATGATTCACACGACGCGCAGTTGGCGTTTTATTATGCGGTGCGCTATGCCAAGGAAAATGACGCGGAACTGTTGATCGCAAGCATTAATGAAAGCGACGAAATGAATGTTTACGAGGCGCTAGATGATGATTACGTCAACGGCAAACGGGAGCACTTGGAAAAACACGTTTTGGACTTTAAGCAACAAGCGCTGGAGTCAGGAGTCAAAAAGGTGCAAACGGTGATTGCGGAAGGCGATGCGGGCAAGACGATCGTTAAAGACGTGATCCCGCGCTTGCAGCCGGACTTGTTGGTCATCGGCTCGCAAGACAAACGCGGCTTAGTGCATTTTGGCAGTCAGGCGGCCTACATGGCTAAAAACGCGCCGTGTTCGGTACTAGTGGTCAGGTAAGTTGTGAATCAAGCCGGTTAGCGGTCGTAGACTAAGTGGCACCGCCAGACAAATCATGTACTTTGGTTTGTTTGGCGGTGTCCTTAGGACTTAGACTGCTGGTTTGACGAACGCGATTCAGTCTATTATTTACGGAAAACCAAAAGGGAGCTGCAACAAAATTGCTTTTGTTGCGGTTCCCTTAGTGTTTTCATGGTTATAGGCGAATTTTGGTTCCCTGCTCCGCCATTTTTTTGAAGGTCACGTCTAGTTCCGGAAAATGTTTGATCCGTTCGACGAGTAAGGCCTTGTGTTTGCGGTCATTTTCCGTCAGCCCTGGTTCTGTTTGGTAACGGTGCTTGATCGCGTTGATTTCCTTAGCAAAAGGATTTCCTTTGACGTAGTGCCAGAAGAAATTAGCGTAAGGAACGTCGTCGTAACACCACGGTTTGCCAAACAAATTGTAATGCACGATAGCGGGTTTGACCGGGATCTCCAGCGGGTATTCCGTTTGGTAATTCCAGTGTAAGTCGAGTAACAACAGCTGGTCGTTACAGATCGCATTTAGGTAGTCTTGGTCGGGTGCGATCAGCTGAAAATGATATTCGTTCATCAACTGCAAGAAATGATTGCTAAAATGTTGTGCGCGCAGCCGCTCTAAGTTGAGCAACAACACGCCGGAATTAAAATAAGTACTGTGGTCGATGCCCACCGCGTTATCCGGATAAGGGATCGCTTGGGGGTCGTGACTGATAAACGAATCGGGGATCGCACCGAGCAAGTGGTCGCCTAGGTCGATTTCAAATAAATGGGCGATGTCTTCTTCCACGACGATGTCGGCGTCTAAGTAAATGCCCTTATTGTATTGCGGGAACATCTCGGCGATAAATAGCCGGTAATAAATTGTTAGGGTCTGATAATCGGCGCGCAGGGTGTTTTGGTCGTGGCCCAAGCGGTCGTACAGATCGTCTTTAAGCGAAATAAATTCGATTTGAACGTTGGCAGTCGCGAGTCCGGCGAGCCTGTCACGAAAATCACGACTGAGTTGCTGGTACAAAATATGAATGTGATAAGAATTGGCATCGTTGGTGTGTTGGATCAGTGATTGTAAGGCTACTCCGAGGTAGGGAGCGTAGTTATCATCAACACTGAAAAAAATGGGGATCTCGTTCATTACTCTTCTCCTTAGTTGTGTCCTGATTCTTGCCGGTAACCGACAATATCTTGGGGTTCAAAATCATAAGTTAACTTTTCGTGGTAAGCCTGCTCGTAAGCCGTCTTTTTTTGTTGGTAGTCGGCTGCTTGCATCGCGCGGCTGTTTTCGGCGACCGTTTTTTGCGGGTCGGGGTAAAGCGGGGCGAGGACGTGAACGTGGTATTGCACCTGATTAAACTGTTCGTTGTCCGGGTTTTGCAAGTCGATCATTTCCACGAAACACGAGATCACGGGCACGTTAAAGCGCGCGGCGTAATAGTAAGGACCGCGTTGCAACGTGCGCGGCTTACGGTAGTTGAACCACATCTCCTGTTCGGGGTAGATCAAGACGCAGTGTCCTTGTTTTAAGGTTTGCTCCAGCCCCTGGGGAAAAACTCTTCCCATGTAATTGATACCCTTGCTGAGGGGCAAGATGTCGGCGTAGTTCATAAAAAAGCCCAGCCAGCCGGTCATTTTCAGGTTGGTTGCCTGGCTGACGACAAACATTCGCTTGTGCAACGCGCGGTGGATCGTCGTGCGCACGGCGGTGTTTTCTAGGGGATTAAAGTGGTTACTGGTGACGATCGCGCCGCTGGTGATCCCGGCTATTTGTTCAATGCCGCTGATTTGCGTGTGACGGTTGAGCCACCAACCGGCCAGGTTCAGGCCGCTGCGGCCCAGAAAGTTTTTCACCCGGTAAGAAAAATGGCCGCGCTGGTTCATAAAAGCGCTGGCCAGTTGTTGTTGTTCGGCGATGTCTAATTGCGGGTCGCCGACTTCGACTTTGTCGTTGAGTCGTCTGGCCGCTACGGCTTTTTGGATATTGGCGATCACCGCACTTTTATCTCCACCGACGATCATAGGCCGCCTCCTAGCATTTGTTGGTTGCTAAAAATAAGACTTGGTTGTAGTTTCATCTGCTTTCTCCTGTATCTAGTTAGTGCTTTTGCTGGTAGTCAAAGTAACTGTATGTGCTTTGACGACTTCTGGTTACCATACACTCTTTGACCTGGTCATGTAAAGTCTGTTGGCGTTTTTTAACTCCTAATGCCGCTGGGGCCGTGAAGGGGCCGTCGATATAACTCGTAATGTGGGGGCGCTTGCCGTGGCGCGGCTTTTGATAAGTATTAGTTAAACAAAAAACCGGCGCGTGGTCGTTAGCGGGATAGTGAAATGCTCCCGTGCCAAACGGACGGATCTTAGTATAGTAGGGCCACAGGTGCGCTTCCGGGTAAGTGACGACACAGTGACCGGCCTTGACCTGAGCGTAAACCGCATGGATAAACCGCGCCCAAGAATCGCGCTTGTTGGGCAGCGGCAAGGTGTCGACCCACGGCAACAGGCGGCCGATCACTGGGATCCCCAAATTAGCGGGACTGATGATCACGGCGGGGTGTTGTTTTCCTAAAATTAAAAACGGCAAAAAAGCATCACCGACCATTTGGGTATGATTAGCGTATAGGTAAATGCCCTGCTTGCGGTAGGGCAGCAGTTTAGCGGCGCCGTGGACCGTGACGTCTAAGAAAAGGTGGCAGTAAAACCAACTGATCACGCGTACGCAACCGTGAAGAATAGCATTACTACACTGGGCGAGCCGGCCGCTTTTTTCCCACTGGTAGTTTGCGGGCAGCTGGTAGTCTTGTTGTTTACTGTGCACTAGGTCGTCTTGGTAAGAGGAATAATAGATCGTTTTAGCACGGGTCATGTTGAATGCTCCTCTCATTAGACTGCAGTAATTATAGCATGAAAGTTTAGGTGAGTAAACACTAACTAAGACGAGTGGCTTTTTATTCAAAAATAATAGCCTTAATTGTACTTAACAAGTCAGCAGCTGGTGTGCTCGTGTTCCAAACTGCTAGCCGTTTTTTTACGCAACTCTGGGTGTTAAATAATACTAGCTTGTTTAAGCTAAGATGCTATAATTAATAAAGATCATTTGATCGCAGTGATTCAATTGATTCACTGGTTTATTTTATATAGTAGTAGATTATGAGTCGCGAACGATAACTCGCGGCCGCTTGAGGAGGATTTTTTTATGTTAGTAGGCAGTGTGGAAGCAGGCGGGACCAAATTTGTATGTGCGGTGGGTGATAGCGACTACCGTGTTAAAGATCAAGTCCAGTTTCCAACCACCACTCCCACGGAAACGTTAGCTAAAGTGGTTGAGTATTTTAAACAACACCCGGTGGCAGCCATCGGCGTAGCATCTTTTGGTCCCATCGAGATCAAACAAAACTCGCCTAAGTATGGCTACATCACCAGCACCCCTAAAGCGCACTGGCAGGATACGGATTTTGTCGGTTATTTGAAGAAAAATCTAGGCGTGCCGGTCTATTGGACGACCGACGTCAACGGTTCGGCTTACGGTGAATACGTGATGGCGACACTGGCTAACGAAAACGTTGCTTCGTTAGTTTACTACACGATCGGTACCGGTGTCGGTGGCGGCGCGGTCGTCAATGGCAACTTTATCGGTAGCGTCGGCCACAGCGAAATGGGTCACGTGTTCGTCAAACGCCACCCCGACGATGTTGATTTTAAGGGGATCTGTCCTTATCACGGCGACTGTTTGGAAGGATTGGTTTCCGGTCCGACGTTTGAAGCGCGGACCGGACGCAAGGGCCAAGACGTGCCGCTAAGCGAGCCGGTGTGGGACATCATGGCTTATTACGTGGCACAAGCTGCTTTACAGGCGACTCTGTTATTTAGACCGGATAAAGTTGTTTTTGGTGGCGGTGTGATCAGCGAGCCGTTTTTGGTCAAAGTGCGTGCGCAATTTAGCAAGATGTTGAATTCTTACGTACCGCTTCCTGAATTAGACCACTACATCGTGATGCCTGCGGTACAAAATAACGGTTCCGCTACGTTGGGTGATTTTGCCTTAGCCGTTAAGTTGTTGCAGTCTTAATGTTTGCAGCTAATTTTGCTTTCAGTTAACCTAGCAGTATTTGAGGGAGGTTGTTAAATGCCGGTATATGGTTTTTTTGACTCAACTTATATTTTAGTGATCGCCGGGATGTTATTGTCGT
The DNA here is from genome assembly GCF_058503265.1 of Ligilactobacillus sp. ESL1201. Classification (NCBI taxonomy): domain Bacteria; kingdom Bacillati; phylum Bacillota; class Bacilli; order Lactobacillales; family Lactobacillaceae; genus Ligilactobacillus; species Ligilactobacillus sp. ESL1201. The sequence goes on from NZ_CP196362.1 coordinate 551,064, forward strand.
TAGCCGCGTCTAGTTACGTTAATTCGACTTTTAGCAAGTACGACCGCTACCAGTCGAGTAGTAACGTGACCGGCACGGGAGCGGCGCAATACATTTTACAGCAGTCGTTGATCACTGATGTGGTCGTCAAACGGGTCGGCGGGGATCTGACCGACAATTACAATGGTGGTAATAAAACGCTGAATTTGTCCGATTCCACGGCAGACTCGACTTCGGTAGCTGCGATCGGGGTAGCCGCGCACGAATGCGGCCATGCCGTTCAGGATGCGGTGAATTACTTTCCGATGCGTTTGCGTACGACTTTGGTGCCCGTCGCTAATTTTGGAACGAGTTTGTCGATGCCGTTGATCTTGTTAGGAATCTTTTTAGGGTTTAACCAAACGTTGATCCATATCGGGATCTTCTTTTTCTCGTTAGCTTTGTTATTTCAAATAGTTACTTTGCCGGTGGAATTTAACGCTTCGGCGCGTGCCATCAACATTTTGGCGGGCGGGGGTTTGTTGACCAAACAAGAGGTTGCCCAGGTCCGCAAGGTTTTGACCGCGGCTGCATTAACTTATGTGGCCGGTGCGTTGTCAACTTTCTTACAGCTGTTCCGGTTAATTTTATTATTCGGTGACCGGGATGAGCGCTGAAACGTTGACGTTGCACTAAATTAATGTTAATCTTAGCCGTCGTTTGATTTTTAGATGTCCGTTGCTTGAAGTTGTTTTGTTAACTTGAGCGGCGGTTTTTTATTGGCATTTTTAACTAATACGAGGAGGAATTTACATGTATCATCGAGACGGGCGCCCCACTGCTGTGGGCGATGTTGTCTTCTTATTGATTTCGATCGCAATCAATTCGTTTGGTAACGCACTGACGGTCGCGTTGAACCTGGGAAGTGCACTGTGGACCGCGTCTGCCGTCAATTTATCACACCTTTTCCCGCTGGGATTGACCGTTATTTTATTATTAGAAGGTGTCGTTGTAGTCATTACTAACGCCTTATTACTGGGACGTTTTGAGCTTCACCGGGTGATCGGTAATTTTGTGTTTATGTTTCCGTTTAGTTACCTGGTTGGATTGATCTCGCCGCTGTTAGCGCACTCGTTTATTATGGATCTGCCCTTATTAGTCCGGTTAATTTTAGATATTTTTGGCCTTTTATGTATTGCGTGCGGTGTTTCTATCTACCAGCGGTTAAATTTGATCTTGCACCCTAACGATGATTTCATGCAGATCATTCGGTTTAAATTTTTTCACGGTTCGGCGGCCGTGGCGCAGATCGTTTCTTTTTTGATCCCCGTAGTTATCATTGGAATTACGACTTTTTTCAACCACAGGATCTGGGCGGTCAACGTCGGAACGGTTTTTTCGTTTTTATTTCAGGGCTATTTTGTCGGGCTTAGTGATAAGTATATTTTTATTAAACTAAAACACCAACACTTAACGGTCTAGTCATGACTATGTGATTGGACTATAATCTGAAGTATAGAGAAATTATTTTTGGTGCTGAAATCGCAGAAAAGTCGTGAGAAAATGGAAAATTGGCGGCATCATTTACCATTAAAACGAATTAAAAGCGTCACCCCCGTTGCTGGCGGTGATGTTAATCAGGCCTACCGCGTGCAAACTGCAGAGCAGACGTATTTTTTACTGGTGCAACCGCACCAAACCGCCGCTTTTTACCAGGGAGAAGTTGCAGGACTCAAAGAATTTGCTAAAGCTGACGTAACGGCACCGCGCGTGATCGCGACCGGCCAATCTGGGGGCTTTGCCTACCTGATCCTAAGTTTTTTGGAGCAGGGGCGCGGCAAGCAAAGTGACCTCGCACGTTTGCTGGTCAAATTGCACCGCTATCACAATCCGACGGGTAAATTTGGCTTTGGTACTCCTTATCAGGGTAGTAAGCATGACTTTTAGCAATCGTTGGGTGGATTCGTGGCGTGAATTATTTGTCGACCAACGGCTGGAACAGTTAGCCGCCGCACTGGTGCAAAAGGGGCGCTGGCACCAGCGAGACTTAGAGGTTTACCGGCGTGTGCGCGAGGTGATCAACGTTACTTTGGGGCAGCATCCAAGCGCACCGAGTTTATTACACGGAGATTTTTGGGGCGGCAATCACATGTTTTTGCGTGACGGTACGCCTGCACTGATCGATCCGGCAGCGATGTACGGCGACCGCGAGTTTGATTTGGGGTGCAGTTTGGTATTCGGTGCCTACGGTCAAGATTTTTACGCGACTTACCAAAACGAATACCCGCTAGCCGCTGGGTACCAGTTGCGGCTACAATTTTATAGCCTGTACTTGTTGATGCTCCACCTCGATAAGTTTGGGACCAGTTACGCCGGCAGCGTGGCTAACGGAATGCAGCGGATTTTAACTAGTGCGAGTTAAGCAGCCAAATTTTTCCTGTTTTTTAACGCTTAAGAATGTTATAATAACTAACGCTGGAACAACTAACCAGTATAAATTTATTTACGTCATCTTTGATGTTATGTAACGCACACACGAGGAGTTAGGACAAAAGTAATTTTGTTCTAGCTCCTTTTTTGTATCTGCGAAATCTATGGCTACTAAACAGCTTGCCTAATTGCGTTCTAGCTGGCAGCAGGTTGTGCCTAACTACGTTGTAAAGCAAAGCCCCAGTGCAGGCTTTACTTTACAGCTAGGTTAGTGCTCACCAGCTAACCGCCAGCTTACACAGCTTGTTTCGCAGCTTTTCTAATTACGCTCGTCAAGTCAGTAGCCTAGGTCCTAAGTACCAAGCAAAGCCAATCCAAGTGCATGATTTGCTTCGCTTGGCTTCTTAGTCTACGGCTACTAAACGACTTGCTTCGCAGCTTTTCTTTGTTTAGAATGTTCACTAAAGGAGAAAGCTATGCTAAAAAATGAACACAATAAAAAGACAAATTGGTTTTTCAACTGGGTGATCGATAGCCGCTTCGTCGTTGCGTTACTGATCGTTTTACTTTTATTGTTGATTGCTTTACTGTTAAGCAAAGTGACGTGGGTCCTCGCACCGCTCACACTGATTTTAGAGACCATCATGTTGCCGCTGGTGATCGCGGGGATTTTTTATTACCTCTTAAATCCGTTAGTCGATCTGTTGGACTGTAAACTAAAATTAGCGCGCAGTTGGATCGTCGCGTTAGTTTTTGTGATCTTGGCTGCGGCTTTGGTCATTTTCGTCGTGACAATCACGCCGGTGATCGGCACGGAACTACACGGCCTGCTAGTTAGGTGGCCGCAATACTGGCACCGGCTGGAAAAATTGATCATTGAGGCCTTTGGCAGTACTTTTAGCGACCTGCAAAATAGGTTACCAGACATAAACAAGCAGTTACTGGCATTTTTTAAGCCTGAAAAAGCCGTTCAACTGGTCCCGCGTTCCTTGAACTCTTTAGGTAGCTTAATATCGCGGGTGACTTCGCTGGTGATCGCGGTAGTGACGGCGCCGCTGATTTTATTTTACCTGCTAAAAGACGGGCACCAACTGCCGCGTTACCTAGCTAATTTTTTACCCAACCGCTACCGGGCCACGGCACGTGGGGTGTTGAGCGACATGAACAAACAAGTCAGCAATTACGTGCGCGGCCAGTTAGGCGTTGCTTTTTGCGTCGGCGTGATGTTTTGGCTCGGGTATTGGATCGTCGGTTTGCGTTTTGCACTATTGTTGGGCGTGATCTCGGGGTTGTTAAATTTGATTCCTTACCTGGGCTCGTTTTTGGCGATGGTCCCGGCAGTAGCCGTCGGCCTGTTTACCTCGCCTTTTATGCTGGTCAAAGTTCTATTGGTTTTTGCGGTCGAACAAACGCTAGAAGGACGGATCATTTCGCCGCTGATTTTGGGTAACAGTTTAAAATTTCACCCGCTCACGGTCCTGTTTATCTTATTAGTAGCGGGTAAAATGTTTGGCTTAGCAGGAGTGATACTAGGTGTGCCCGGTTATGCGGTCCTAAAAGTTTTAGTTACTACCTATTTTACTTGGTTTCAAAAAACGCACCCTAATTTATACCAAAAAGAGCCAGTGGATAAAAGCTGAGCGTTAATATAGAAAGGAACTTTTTATGTGTGGCCGTTTTATGTTTGAACCTACCGCTAGCCCGGAAATTGCGCGCATCTACCAGTTGGCGTGCCAGACCAGTGTCAGTCCTAAGGTCGGTGAGGTTTTTCCCGGGGACCAAACTGCGGTGGTGATTTTTGCACGACAAAAAGTCCGGGTCGTGACAATGAAGTGGGGGTTTCCGGGATTTAAGCCTCACCAGCGGATCATTAATGCCCGCAGCGAGTCACTGACGACTAAGAAGATGTTTGCCAGTGCGTTTCGCACAAGCCGCTGTGTGTATCCGACGACCGGTTTTTTCGAGTGGGACCGCCACAAGGCAAAATGGTGGTTCAACTACGGAGATGCGACCCAGCCGTTGTACATTGCCGGGATCTACGCCACTTTTGGCTCGGAAACGTGCAGCACGTTGGTGACCACTAAACCGAATCAAGCCGTGGGCGCGATCCACCAGCGTATGCCGTTACTACTGAGTAAACAACAGCTCAAAGCCTGGTTGTGCGATCAGCAATTTGCGGTGGCCCAACTCGGCGTGCAGATGCCGGAACTGACCGCTAAACAAGCCACACAACCTCACGGGTACACGCAACAGGAGTTAATTTGAGTAATTTAAAGGGAGAAGAAAATGGATAACGTCTTAGAACTAGAAAGTGTTTCCTACCAAAAAAACCGGCGGGTGATCTTACAAGACATCGATTTGCAGGTGACCGCAGGAGTGACGTTGGGATTACTGGGTGAAAATGGTGCTGGTAAAACGACGTTGATGCGCCTGATCGCGGGTTTGGCCAAGGGCCTGCAGGGGACCGTGAGTGTTAACGGTCACGTTAAAGAAGTTGAGCGTAAGGCGCTAGTCAGTTATTCGGATAACTTACAAAGTTTTGCGAATAACACTAAGATTGCCGACATTGCCGAATTTTATGAGACCGTTTATCCCGATTTCGATTCGGACCAATTTCGCGAGATCAGCGATTTTTTGGAGCTAGATACTACCCAGCGCAGGCTAAATGAACTGTCTAAGGGAATGCGCGAAAAACTGATCATCAGTTTGACTTTGGCCCGGCAAGCGACAGTCTATTTATTGGACGAACCGCTTTCCGGCATCGATAGCATGACGCGTAAGAAGATCATCAACAGTTTGATCCAGTGGAAAAATGAAGACTCGGTGCTGGTATTAAGCGACCATTACTTAACGGAAATTGCGGGCTTACTAGACGAGATCGCCGTTTTACGGGGGAATCGAATGATCGCCCACCAAAAGACTGCGGCCATCAAAGACCAAAGTTTAGAGGAATATTACGAGCAGCTTTACCAGCAGAAAGGAAAAACAGATGACGAATTTTAATAAGGTGGTACGCACGCTACTGGCAGAAAAAGTGCAGCTTGCATTTAAGGTGATCGTATTATACGTGGCGATAGTGCTCCTTTCTTTATTACCGCAGATCTTTAGCGGCAACTTTTTTACGGAAAAATGGAGCTTGTTATTGGCTGGTTCGGCGCTGGAGTGGGCTTTTTTCGCTTCGCTTGCGGCCTTTATCTTTTTAGCGTTGATCAGCGAGCGGGTATACACGGCTTCGCGTTACCGCTTGGTGCCGCTTAGTGCCGCTAAATTATACGTCGCTAACTTGCTAACTTCTTTTATTTCTTTTGCACTGGTCTTTTTGGCACAGCTGTTTTTCGTACTGATCCATTACCTTTTCAATATGAAAGTGATCAGTGCGACGATAAGCACCAATTTACTCGGCAACGAATACCGTTTTTGGTTATTAATGCTGGGCGTTTTTTTGGTGTCCTTGTTCGGGATCTTATTTTGGTGGACGACTATCAGTCTGATCCATTTGCTGACCAATGCGATCTCGCGGTTTTTGCCGGCCACTAATCAGAAATTTTACAAGGCGGTTTTGTACGTCTTATTGATCGTCATGGTGTTATGGATGTTCGGAGTAGCCTCCAGATGGTTGGGCCAGTTAGTGTATATCCGCTACACGTTATACACGACTAATATCTATTCCGGCCCGTTGTGGACGGCCTTTTTACTGGCGGTAGCGACCGTGGTCATCGGCGTGATCAACGTCTTTTTGGTCGACCGTTGGGTAGAGGCCAATTAAATATTTGAAATCCTAGGGGAGTTTGGTAACTAGTGTTAACGAATAAAACTTCAGAAAAAAAAGTAACAGAGATCTTCGACCGCGTCGCGCGCAAATACGACGTGATGAACGACGTGATCACCTGCGGAATGCAACGTAAGTGGCGGCGCCAAACAATGCAACAGCTGGATTTATTTACGGGGGCTAACGTTTTAGACTTGTGTTGCGGGACCGGAGAATGGACCGTGCAACTCGCTAAAGCCGTCGGTGCTGGCGGGCACGTTTACGGGTTAGATCTGAGCGCGCAAATGTTGGCTAAGGCACGCCAAAAAGTGCAATGCGAACACCTGGACGCACGGATCACCTTACAGCAAGGAGATGCGATGCACTTGCCGTTTGCTGCCAATCAGTTTGACTGCGTGACGATCGGCTTTGGTTTACGCAACGTTCCGGACGCCCAACAGGTATTACGCGAAATGTACCGGGTCTGCCGTCCTGGCGGACAAGTCGCGTGTTTGGAAACTTCACAGCCGCAAAACAGTGTGCTTCATTTGGGATGGCAACTTTATTTCAAAGCCGTGCCGTTATTGGCCAAGTTGTCTCGGGTCCACGCCAGCGACTACGCTTATTTGCAACAGACGAGCCAGCAATTTTTGACCGCGCCGGAATTATTGCAATTGTTTAGCGAGACTGGTTTTACTCCCGCTTCGTACCGCTTATTTTTCTTCGGGGCGGCGGCGTTACATTTGGGTTTTAAATAATTGCAAATCGTGGTGTTTTTGCTGCGCAAAAAGTGCTAAGATGAATTTTATAGTTGAGTGCTCAAGAAATTTTAACTAGTGGAGGAGTTAGCTATGGTACGGATGGATTATTATCTGGTCAGCGATCGTAAGGGTAAAAGTTATACCGTTTTTCGCGCGACGCCAGAAAATTTGACCCCGGCGCGGGATCTAGCTGCTAAAAAATTAGGTCACCTGACCAGCGGGACGACGGTTTTATCTGAAGACGACGTGTCTGAAAATAGCAATCGCTTTTTGATCTTGGTCAACGGAGAGTTACAGGATATTTTAGATGACTACGATGAGGCCGCCGACACGGCACACCAGTACCAAACTGCCATCGAGGCCTTGGAAAATTCTGATACGGTCGAAGTAGTTCAGGTCAATAAACGTAAAACGGGCCAGCCGCTATCGGCGTTAGATCCGTTTGACACCTTGACGTTGCGCCGTTTTCACATCAACCGTAAAAAACAGGCGTTGTGTGAATTTTGCCATCCGCGCTATCCTCACCAGCCGTACCAGGACTTTAACTTTTGTCCGCACTGTGGCCGTTATTTGAAGAATATTAAAAAATAATCGTTTCGGGAGAATGTGACATGACCAACTGGATGCCGTGGTATCGGGTAGTGGGGTACTTCGTTTTGTTACACGTGATTTATTTTATGGGGCAATACCTAGTCGAGTGGCCCGCGGCTGACGGCGGACAGGGTCTAGGTGGGATCTTATTAGCGAGCGCGACGATCATAGCGTTACTGGTGATTTTTGGCGGCTTTGCTTGGCACGTTGAACATCGGGTCAAAAAAGCGCCCCGTTTATCGTGGACCCGGCGTTTCGGTCGGGGAGCAGCGAGCGTTTGCAGCGGTTTTTTACAAATTATCGTGTTGGATTTGCTGGTGGGGTTTTTGTTACTGTTACTTCATTTTCCGGCGCAAACGACGACTAACCAGCAAAACCTCGAAGACTTAGTCCAACTCAACCAGCTTAGTAAGATACTAATGTTAGTGCTGGCAATTTTTGTGGGGCCGCTTTGTGAGGAAGTTTTGTACCGCTTGTTGCTGATCGGTCCTAAACGAACGCGTAAAATGACTCCCACTAAGCAACACCGGCAGACAATGGCGGCAGTTAGTCTGGTCTTATTCGTATTAGCACACATGCTACAACAGATCGTCAGTGTGGCACAGCATTATACTCAAGCTGGTTTACTCGGTTTGATCTCTGGGTGTTTGTTGTACGGTTGCATTTCTTGGGTGTTAGTACGTCAGTATTACCGCAGTGGTAGTATCGTCAGCTCGATCGCGTTACATATGAGCTGGAATGCATTTGCCAGTTTAAGCTTATTGGTTTAAACTGACCAATAATAATTAAAATCAAACTCCAAGTGTTGTTGGCTTGAAGTTTTTTAATAGGGATAGTTTGGAGTAGAGATAAGGAGAACAGTTTTGCAAAAAATAAAGCAGTACCATGTTTTGCCGTTGCTCATTTGGCTGTTATTGACCGTTGTTGCGCTGGTTTTACTGCCTAACATGTCACAGTTGGTAGCGCAAAAAGGGCAAACTAAGATCCCGGCTAGTGCCAAAAGTCAGGTGGCTGCGACGATGCAAAAGCATTGGGGCCACAATATCAGTAATACGCGCCAGGTAGTGGTCGTTTTTAATAACGACGATCATCAACTGAGTGGTGCCCAGGACAAGCGTGTCCAACAAACGATCAATCAGTTAAAAAAGCACCAAGCTAAGTATGAAATAAAAAACGTGACGGCGCCTAACGATAATGCTGCCACGCAAAAGCAACTGATCTCTAAAGACGGCTCGACGCAGTTGGTGCAACTGGACGTCAGCAAGAAAAATCCGATCAGACAAACGCGCCAGCAAATCGAAAAAGCCGTTAAAACGACGGGCGTTAAGACTTACGTGACCGGCGGCGATATTTTGACCGATGACTTTATTTTAGCGACGGAACGCGGGATCCAAAAGACCGAAGTGATCGCCATTATCTTTATTTTACTGGTCTTGATCCTGGTTTTTCGTTCTCCGGTTGTACCGTTTATTTCTCTATTTACCGTGGGAGTTTCGTTTTTACTAGCACTTTCTTTGGTGATGAACCTGGCCAAACACTTCGGCCTGACGATCTCTAATTTTACTCAGGTCTTCATGGTCGTCGTGTTGTTTGGTGTCGGTACCGACTATAATATTCTACTATTTAATCAGTTTAAGACCGACCTGGCTCAGGGCATGGATAAATTCGAAGCGACGCGCCACGCGGTCAAACTTTCCGGTAAAACGATCCTGTACAGTGGCAGTTCGGTTTTGATCGGACTGTTGACGCTGTTTTTCGCGAAGTTTTCGATTTACCGGTCCGCGGCGGGGGTCGGCTTAGGGGTCGCCATTTTACTGGCCGTTTTGTTGACGTTGAATCCGTTTTTTATGGCGACTTTGGGGCAAAAAGTGTTCTGGCCGACGCACCAGAAGATCAAGACGCGCAACAACCGGATGTGGAGTTTTCTTTCTCGTAATTCGGTCCGCTATCCTTACGGCGCCATTGCGTTGATCGTGGTAATTGCCGTGCCCGTTTTCTTCGCGTATGACGGAACATTGAATTACGATTCATCGGTCGAATTGCCGGCCAATTATTCCGCTAAAAAGGGACTACACGTAGTTCAAGATCACTTTAGCAAGGGGACCGCCGAGCCGACGACGATTTATGTGAAAGCCGACCATCCCTTGGATAACGAAAAGGACTTGAAGACTTTAGACCAACTGACCGGTCAGTTAGCCGAACGCCACAGGATCAAAACCGTCGCTTCGGTCACGCGCCCAGCAGGCACTAAGATCCAACAGCTTTACGTGGCTGACCAGTTGAAAACTTTGACTTCACAAACGGACCAAGCTAAAGCAGGGTTAGCTCAGATGAAGGATAAAACGACCAGCTCGAGTTTTAACGCGAGCCAGTTGCAGGATATCGGAAGCCGCGCGCAGGCGATTGGTACGCAATTAAAACAACTACAACAAGCAAGTTCACAAGGTGGAATGCAACTGGACGGGCAGACCGTTTTAGCCGGACTGCAGCAACAATTAGCGCAGATCCAACAGCCGTTGTCACCCCAGCAGCTGCAGGTTTTAGCAGCACTTTTGACGCAGCTTCAAACTCAAACCCAAGGGCAACTCACCCAAACTACGCAGCAATTAACGCAAAGTTTACAAACGATTGCGGCTAACACACAGGCAATCGGTAACGATGCACTAGGTGTGGGCAACCAGTTAAAACAGCAACAACAACAGTTGACCCAAGCCGCAACGGCAGGTTTGGACCAAGTTAACGGGGGCTTGACTAGTGCTAACGATTACCTGAAGTCCCTGCAAAATTCGGCTGCGGGCAACACGTATTTCGTACCGCCGGTTGTTTTAAATAGTTCGACGTACCAAGAGGCAGTCAAGACGTACTTGTCGGGTGATAAGAAGATGACCCAGTTTACGGTCGTATTAAAGGATGATCCTACCAGCAAAAAAGCGCTCAACGAAGTGCGTGAATTACAGACACAGGTCAAAAATAATATCCGGGGTACTTCTTTGAGGAAGGCACAAGTAGCGGTTGGAGGAGAGACTGCGATAACGGACGATACCGCACAAACGTCGCAACAGGACTTCTTGCGTAGTGCGGTGATCATGTTATGTGGGATTACTTTGGCATTGATGTTTGTCACCAGATCGATCTTACAGCCGTTGTACATTATTGTTTCACTATTACTGGCTTATCTGGGCGGAATCGGGATCGCACGGCTATTTTCAGGAATGGTTTTGGGAGAAAAACTACTCAGTTGGAACACACCGTTCTTTACTTTTGTCATGCTCCTTTCGTTGGGAGTCGATTACAGTATCTTTTTGATGATGAAATACCGGGAATTCGGCGCAACTTCTGCGGTTCCAAGTAGAAGGATCATCAAGGCAGCCGGTGTGATCGGTACGGTAGTGATCTCGGCGGCAATCATTTTAGGCGGCACGTTTGCAGCACTGATACCGGCTGGGGTGATGACGTTGACGCAAGTAGCGATCGGCGTGATCGGCGGTTTGGTGATCTTGGTGTTCTTGATCCCCATCATGAACAGTAGTTTGATCCGGCTGACGTATCCGCTAGATGATATGAAGAGTAAAAGAGAAAAATAAAATTGCGAAGTAAGCTGCTTAGTCCATTGGCTTAGTGAGCGCGATTAAGAAGGATCTAGGGCAAAATGATAAGTTTTGTCTTAGACCCTTTTTTTGTAAGTGATAGACTGATTGTGCTCGACTGCTAAGCGCTTTTTTTCGCAACTTCTCCTTGAGAGAGTAGAATAAATAAAAGAAAGAAGGAACGATATGACATACTTTGGCATTCATAATCACACGGCAATCGGCTCTAACGGCCGTTTCTTAGACGCACTCAACGATGTCGCCGCGCTGATTCAAACGGCTCACGCTAAGGGATTAGCGGGCATTTCCATCAGTGACCACCAAACTTTAAGCGCGCACGTTAAGGCGGAAAAATACGTCAAGCAACACCAAAAAGAACTGGGAAATTTCCGCGTCACTTACGGTGTGGAGATTTATCTGGTGGAGCGCCAAACGATCACGCAGGCGCGCCAAGCAAAACAGCCGGTCAAATTCTATCACTTTTTATTGACTGCTAAAAACGCGCACGGCTACCAGTTTTTGCGGCGCTTGAGTAGTCAGGCGTGGCGGGATAGTTTCTTTTTTCGCGGGATGAGAAGGCTGCCGACTTACTGGGATTGGCTGGAAACCGAAATGCCGGCTTATCGCGGTGATGTTGTTGCTTCGACGGCTTGTTTGGGTTCGGAGTTATCACAGGATATTTTGGCGGGAAAACAGGAGGCTGCTCAGCAGTTAATCGCTAGGTTACAATCCATTTTTGGCAAGGATGATTTGTATTTTGAATTAATGCCCGCGAACAGTCAACAACAGCTCACGGTCAACCAGGCGCTGGTGCAGCTCGCCCAGCAAAGCGGCAGTCGCTATTTGATTTCGACCGATGCGCACTACTTAGATGCGCGTGATCAGCGCAGCCACGAACTTTTTTTGAAATCGGAAAACCAGCAAAGAAACGTGCGCGATTTTTACCAGTACGCGCATTTGTTTACCTCAGAAGAGTTGGCACCATATTTTGAGCCGGCTGTCTTGCAGCAAGCAATGGCTAATTCACTGGAACTGTTAGGACAAATCGAGTCTTTTAGCTTGCAGCACACCCAAGAGATCCCGGTGACTAAGATCCCGGCGTTTTCTCCGGTCAAACTAACGGACTATGAGATCTCTGCTTCCGATTACCCCCAGATCGCCAAGTTTGCCGCTTCTACTCAAACGGCCGACCGCTATTTTTTGTATTTAATAATGCAGGCGTTAAAAGACAAAAAGCAGCCGTTTGATCAGCTGCACTTAAATCGGATCGACCAAGAATTAGGCGCGGTCCAAGCAGTCAGTGAAGCTTTAGGTGCGCCGCTGTCGCAGTATTTTTTGACGATGAGAGACCTGTTACAACTGATTTGGCAAACGGGATCGTTAGTAGGACCCGGGCGGGGGTCTGTGGGATGTTTTTACCTCGCATACTTACTGGATATCACCCAAGTTGATCCGTTAAAACACGGCCTGCCTTACTGGCGTTTTTTGTCGGCGGAACGGGCGCATGACTTACCCGACGTTGATACCGACACCCAGGGAGCTAAACGCACGGAGATCATCGCCGCGTTTAAAGAACACTTTGGTGCCGCTCACGTGCTAAACTTAGCAACGTTTAATACCCAGGCTCCGGCATCGACGATCCTAGCGGCCTGTCGCGGCCTGGAGATTGATTTGCGTGCCGCCCGTAATTTGATCAACTTGCTGCCCAAAGAGCGGATGGTTCCTTGGCCGTTGAGCGATGCGTTACTAGGTAATTCGGCTAAAAAACGCCAGCCAGCGGCAGATTTCAGTGCGGCGGTCGCTAAATTTCCCGGGCTAAAAGAAACTTTATTGCAACTGGAAGGGCGGGTGCGCGGCGTTTCACAGCACGCTTCCGGTATTTTACTGACTAACGAACCTTACAGCGAGCATAACGCGTTGATGATGACCCAGTCGGGGTTAGAGATCACGCAGTACGACGCGGCCGACAGCGCTTATCAGGGCGGCTTAAAATATGATATTTTGAGCTTAAACGCCTTAGACCGGATCCACGAGGCGCTGAATTTATTATTAAAGGAGCAAAAAATCGAGTGGCAGGGTAGTTTGAAAGCCACTTACGATCACTATTTTGCAGTTGCTAACTTGGAATTTGACGCGCCCGAGATGTACGACCTATTGTTGCAAGGCGAAGTCGTTAACGCCTTTGAGTTTAGCACTCAGACCGGGCGGCGGACTTTAGTTAAAATCAACGCGCGGACTTTTGATCAGTTGGTAGCGGCCAACGCGCTGATGAGACTGACTGTTGCGCAAGGCGAACAGCCGATTGACAAGTACCTGCGTTACCGTGCGGACCTGACGCAGTGGACAAAAGAGATGCAAGAAGCGGGATTGACCGCGGCAGAAATTGAGTTATTGCACCATCATCTGGATAAATTTTACGGTGTCTGTTATTCACAAGAAACGCTGATGGAATTGGTAATGGATCCCAAAATCACGAACTTTTCGCTGCTGGAAGCTAATCAGTTGCGCAAGTCGATCGCTAAAAAAGACCAGCAACTTTACCACCAAGAAAAGGAACATTTTTTTGCCAAGGGAAAACAACAGCAAACCTCCCCGCAGTTTTTGCAGTACGTTTGGGATAATTGTGCCCAACCTGCGCGTTACTATAGTTTTAATTTGGCCCACGGGATCGCCTATACGTTAGTGTTGTTAGTCGAGATGAATATTTGTTATCGCTTTGGGTCCATTTACTGGAAAACGGCTTGTCTGTCGGTCAATAGCGGAATTTACGGGGATAACTTCGGTAGTCCGAATTACGCGCAGGTCAGCCGGGCGTTAGCTGAAATGCCGGGGATCGTGGTCAACCCGGACATCAACCACTCTGATTACGGCTTTTTACCGCTGGTAGAAAGCAACCAAATTTTGTTTGGCTTGTATTCTTTGATTGGGATCAACCGCGACGACGTTCAAGAGATCAGCGCGCATCGTCCGTATGATTCGCTGGTGGATTTTGTAACGAAGACTAAGTTAACGCCTAAAAAAATTGTGACCTTGATCAAGGCGGGGTGTTTTGATTGTTTTAACCAAAATCGCGTGAAGGTGATGACGGATTATTTAGAGTTGCTGTTTGTTCCTAAAAAACGCCTGACCGTTACCCAGGTGCCTAAGTTAAAAGCCGAGATCCCGGAACAATACGACGAACAAGTCCAGTTGTTAGAATTTCGTAATCAGATCACCGGTCGCCAAAAAGTGGCGATGAACGAGCAGTTGCAGGCGCAATTTTTCGCACAGTACCAACAGCAATACGAACAGGAATTTCCGGACGGGTGGAAGTTAGCAGACGATGTTTTGCAAATCGACACCAAACAATTTGATAAGTGGTATAACAAACAGATAAAACCGCTCAAAAAATGGTTGCAGACCCCGCAGGCACGTGAAAGCGAAGCGCGGGTGCGACGCCAGGAATTTTGGCAGGAAAATTGTACCGGTAATCCGGCTTCGTGGGAAATGGATTCACTGGCATTTTACGTGCATAAACCGGAGCTAGCCTACACGACGATCCCCGAGTTGTACGGGGTGATAGATTTTACGCAGTTGCCCGCCCAACCGCAACCGATCGGCTGGACGCGCACTCAAAGGCCGCAGTACCAAAGAAGTGTGTTAGCCGGAGCGGTGATCGATAAGGATCCACGCAAGAACATGGTGTTTTTGCTGACGGCTAGCGGAGTGGTCAACGTTCGTTTGGGTCGTTATAATTACCGCAAGTATGACCAAAGGACAAAGGAAAGTCCTTCATGGCTGCAACGGGGCACACAACTGTTAGTAGTGGGGTATCGCAACGCGGATAACTTTTACGCGAGTGCTGCGAACAGTAAATACCACGCGGCGGTGCTCAAAGTTGTTGGTTATGGCAAGGATGCGTACGTGCTTGATACTAAGAGTTAATTGTGGCACGCGTATCAGACTATGTAATTTATGAGATACAAATAAAAGAGGGACCAAGGCAAAAATTGATTTGTCGTGGTCCCTATTTTGCGTTCGTAATGATTGTGTTGTTTCCACAGATTGATTAATTGCGCTCCGCAAGGCAACAGGCTGTGTCTAGCTACGACCAGCAACAAGTCTCAGACCGACTTATTGTTGGTCTAGGCTAGTCCTCGCCTGTTAAGCGCCCTGCTCCGCAGCTTGATTAATTGCGCTCCAGCTGGCAGTCGCCGGTGGTTAACTACGCAATCCAACCAAGTCAAGTTCAACTTGGCTGTCTTGCTAGGTTAATCCTTAGCGACTGAACGCCAGCTTCCGCAGCTTGTTTTATAGCTTGCTTAATTTTTCAACTTGGCCGACTACTTGCGCCGGGGTGGCCCACTGCGTACGGTCAAATTCAGAGATTGGGACGTCAACGTTGCACTGTTCTTGTAATTCGAGTAATAACTGCACGGTCCCCATTGAATCCAGCAGGCCGTTGTCGAAGAGGTTTAAGTCCATGTCTTGTTTAACTTCTGGTGAGCCGGTCACATCTGCTAGGATATCTAATACTGTGTCTTTCATGAGAAAACCTCCATCAAGTATTTATTACAGTATAGTCTTTTGTGTAATTCTGTGGGAGGGTTTTGCCTAAAATTAACCCATATTTAATAAATCAGCAACGCTTGGTATTTTTAATAGACGATAGACATGTCACTTAATATGTTTTAAAATTCATATGAAAATAAATATATATGAAAGACGTGTTGGAGTTGCATTATGGTGTATTGTTACTGACTTTTTTGAGTGTTAATTTAGATTTCTTTTTCATGCTATTATTTTTATTACGTAAGTATTCTGTAGTCCAAGTAATAGTTGGCTATCTGAGTGGTAATTTATTTTTGTTGGTGGTCAGTTACGTTGTTGGGCGCGCTTTGAGTTTGGTCTTGCCGGAATGGACGCTGGGAATTTTGGGACTGCTGCCGCTTTATTTAGCATTTCACGACGACGATGACGATGAAGATATTAAAGAACACAAATCGGGGATGCTGAGTGTTTTTATTACCTACCTAGCAGTGTGTTCGGGGTGCAATTTGTCGTTATTTTTACCAGTATTAGTGGGGCAAAGTGTGCTGCAATTTGGCGGTACGTTAGTTTTTATTGGCGCTTTGACCGGATTGGTGGTCATAATGATTAAATTAGTCGCTCAGCTTGACATGGTGGCACAAATAATGGAAAGATACGGGGAAAAGCTAATGAAGATCTGCTACGTACTGATCGGCTTGTATGTTTTTTGGGACAGCGGCCTGATCAGCCATTTGTGGCACCTATTAAGTTAAGGAGAAATCTGTTAAATGAGTGATGAACACCAAAAAATCGAATTAATAGCTCCCAAGCAGTTGGCCGAGTTAGGACGGATCGTAAAATTGTTGAACAACCCGACGCGCGTTCAAATGTTGTATGCGCTGGAACAACGGGCGTTAACGGTCACCGAACTAGGCGTACTGTTACAACTCGATCAGCCGTTAGTCTCACATAACCTCGCGTTACTGCGCGAACATCAGCTGGTTTCGGCACACCGGATCGGTAAGTATAACCAGTATCGTTTGGATGATCCTCATATTTTAGACGTGATCAATGAGATGCTAGCACATGCCGATCACGTGGTGCGTGGAAAGCGGCACGGTGAATGAAAAATATTAATTAGATTAAAAAATGGTTACAATATTTTAACTTAGGTGTTATGATGGGATTACTAAATAACGAAAGGAAGTAAGCAGATGAAAATAACGATGGTTGGTGTTGGCGGTATGGGGACGCGTTTCAGTTACGCCTTGTCTGAAGCTGGAAATGATGTGACCCTGATCGATGGCTGGAAGCCTAACGTAGAAGCTATTCGCAAAAACGGGATCAGCGCTACTTTGGATGGCAAGGAGATCAGTAAGAAATTACCAATCTATTATCCGAGTGAAGCTGCGCAGATCAAAGAAGCAGCGGACCTAGTGATCGTCTTTACTAAGTCTTATCAACTAGAAGAATACTTCGATCAGTTAGATTCGATCTTAACACCTAATACTTATATGCTGTGTTTAATGAACGGCATGGGTCACGAAGAGATCTTAGAAAAATACGTACCCCGTGACCGGCTGTTGATCGGCGTCACGATGTTTACTGCCGGTTACGATAAACCCGGCCACGCTCAGTTATTTGGCAGCGGCAACGTCGAGATCCAAAACCTAGGCGCTAAGGGGGAGGATTTCGCGCACGAAGTAGTCGATGTCTTTACCAAAGCGGGATTAACTTCACAGTACAGTACCAGTGCGCGTTATTCGATCTGGCGCAAGGCGTGCGTTAACGGTACGTTGAATTCATTATGTTCGCTGTTTGAGTGTAACATGAAGGAATTAGGTACGACCAAGGAAGCGCAGACTTATTTAAAGGATATTATCGCTGAATTTGCGGCGGTAGCTCGGCATGAGGGCACTGATTTGGATGAAGAAGAAGTCTTCCATCACATCGACGAGACGTTCTACGGCGATATTGCCGATCATTATCCGTCCATGTATCAAGACTTGGTCAAGCATCACCGGATGACCGAAATCGATTTTATCAACGGTGCGGTCTGGCGTAAGGGACAAAAATACGGGATCCCAACACCCGAATGTCGCTTGCTGACGCAATTGATCCACAGTAAGGAACAACTAGTGGGAGCTAAGATGGACTAGGAACGTAGAAAAAGGAAAATTAAAAGGATCGAGGTAAAATTTGCCGCGGTCCTTTTTGTGTCTTGGTAAATCATAGTCTGATCGCTCTCATCTTGATCTGGAAAAATTTTAAGCTAACACTAGCCAAATTGACAGAAAACTGCTACCTTAAAGAGGTGAAGTTTTATGGTAAATTAAATCCATTGTGAATGAGGAAGTTAAATGCAAGAAACTGCAAAAAATAAGCAGGTACCACGCAAGCGCCATTATCTACGCTACACGCTATTAGCTGTGCTGATTTTTTTGTTGGTCGTTTTACTGGTGGTAATACACGCGCTCCCCGGGCTAAAAGCGACGATCAAATCGGGTTACTTAGCTGCCGACCAGGTCAAAGTCAGCCAGTTTAAGTCACTAGGGCCGACTAAAATCATCGACAGTTCCGGTAAAACACTAAAAACTTTAACGAAGACTAAAAGCACCTACGTTCCTAACCAAAAAATCAATCCACTGGTCAAAAAAGCCCTGGTGGCAACGGAAGACAAACGATTTTACCAACATCACGGAGTAGACTTGTACGGGATGCTACGTGGGGGCTATATGTACATTAGACACCACGACTTACAGGGAGGCAGTACGCTGACCCAGCAACTAGTCAAAAACGTGATCTTAAAAGACCAGTCGCAACAAATGAAGCGCAAGGTCAAAGAAATGGTGATCGCCCAGGAATTAGAAAAAAAATTTAGTAAAAAACAAATACTGGAATTTTACTTAAACGACGTTGATTTTGGTAACGGCGCTAAGGGACTGGAGATGGCTGCCCAAAATTATTTTTCCTGCGACCAAAGTCAGTTAAACTTGCAACAAACGGCTACCTTGGTGGGGATCATTAACAATCCGAGTTTGTACAATCCCCAAACGCACCCTAAAAAGGCTCATGCGCGTCGTAACACCGTTTTATACCGGATGTATCAGGCCAAAATGATCAAGTCAAAAAAACAGTTGCGCCACTTGCAGCGCACGAAATTGGGGTTAAAACCGCAAAATATTTTACTGGATAACGATGTTTCTAAAAATTATGCGCTCAGCTATGCGGTCGATTGTGCGACCAGGGCGTTGATGCAAGTTCATGGTTTTGCGTTTCAGTATCATTTTAAAGACGAGCAGGCTCGCAGCGCTTACCGGCAGCGTTACACTAAGAGTTACGAACGTGAGCGCACCAATCTGCTAGCCGGCGGGTATACGATCCAAACTACGATCAATATGGAACTTCAAGACCGGGTTCAAGCCCAAGTCGATGCTGCAATGGGTGGTGCAGTCCACGAAGAAAATGGCAAAAAAACGCCTCAAGTAGCAAGTACGGTGATCGATAATCAAACGGGCAACGTAGCGGCGATCGTCGGCGGGCTTTCCAGTCAAGATGACGCGTTGAACCGGGCGTTTCAGTCGTACCGGCAACCAGGTTCGGCAATTAAACCTTTGGCTGTTTACGCGGCCGCTTACCAGCATGGTGCCACGCCCCAAACGACGATGATGGATTCCGTAGTCGCTGGTTCACAGGTCAAAAATTGGTACGGTGGGGTTTCCAACAAACCGGTCAGTTTGCGAACGGGACTCGAGCAGTCGTTAAATACGGTTGCCTATCGTTTGGCACTCGCCGATAAAAGTGACAGTTACTACTATAATTTAGCTAAAATGCAATTTGATGGCTTACAACCCCAGGATAATAACCCAATCATCAGTATCGGCGGCTTTACCACCGGGGTAACGACGACGCAAATGGCGAGCGGTTTTTCGACCTTTACGCGTGGTGGGGCGTTTATCGCACCGACTAACATAGCCACGATCCAGGATAATAGAAATAATAATATTTTGTATCGTAATCCCGCGCAGCGCACCAAGATCTTTTCGGCGGCGGCTAGCTATGAGATGCTAGATACAATGAAAGGCGTGGTGACTAAGGGAACGGGCCGGCAAGCCCAGCTGCCTAATTACCCGTATACCGCGGGGAAAACGGGTTCGACCGACCAAAATAAGGACGCGTATTTTGTGGGTGTGACCAATAGTTATACCACTGCGGTCTGGGTCGGTGCCGATCAGCCCCGGACGTTAAACACTACCGAACAGTCGTTACCGCAAAAGGTCTTTCGCCAGATCAATACGGATCTGCAAGCTAACGGAGCGAGTGGGGACGATTTTGTGCGGCCAACGACGGTGCGGGGTGTCAACGGTGGCAATCTTTGGCAAACGTCTCGCCCGGCCAAGGAAAATCTGGGAGATCAGCTGACGTTTATGGGGCAAAAAAAGGAGCAAAGCGCTAAAAACTGGAACGAAAAACGGATCAAAAATCTTGATTACCGTTTAGTATCACGCCTGAGCTGGTCGCAAGAAAAAAAGCGGGAACACAAATTTAACGTCTTACTGGCGGCCTACCGCGAACGGGGCCCGCTGACTTCTGCGGCGCAGTATGGTGATTACCAAAAAGAACTGGTAAAAATGGAAAGTATCAACGTGCAAGTTAAACGTAGTAACGCTAAGGAACGTAACGAACTGACGTTACAAAATCTAAAAGACGATTTAAGCGAGCAAAATGCGACGCTGCTGGCACAGGCTAAGGAACGCAAAAAAGATGCTTGGCAAAAGCAAAAGCAGGAGGCTAAACAGCGGTGGCAAGACCAACGAAAGCAAAAAATTGCCGCCGCTATCCAGCAGTATAACCAACAACTGGCGGTAACGACGGCGGCTTATCAAAATAATAGTCCCGACAAAGAACAACAACGAAACACCCTGGTCAACCTATTAAATCAGTTGCGTTCTTACGGCGTTAATGTGGGGGACCCGACGATCAGGCTGACGGATTAATCATCTTGTGTGCTGGAACTTTGACTGGTGACTTCACTGCTAGAATGACTAGCCTCACTGCTGCTATCATCAGCGGAACTCGAACTGTTGGTAGTGATACTGTCTGCGTTGCTACTGTTAGTTGAGGTAGTTTGGGAACTCCGTTGGTCTTGAATGATCACTTTTCCTTTAGTGTAATCGGAGTTATTGATGGGTTGTGAAGCAATCTTGTCTAGGTCATCTTTTTGCTGTTGCTGCTGGTTTTTGGCCGTTGTTTTGGCGTTAGCATTGGCGTATTTTTTGATCACACGCACCTGTTTTTGCGCTTTTTTGAGCGCACGGTAGTTTTTGATCAAGTCCAAATAAGAATGTGCCGTTGCGGCTTTTTGGCGGCTGACTGGTTGTTGTTCTTTGACCAGGCTTGCTAGGTTATTGATGTAGTTGACGGCTTTGGTAGTTGCCGTGACATCTGAAAGGATGTCGTCTAGCCGCTCGCTTAACGTGGCAAAAACGTGCTGGTTTTTGATGTCTTTGATGTCACGGGAGTATTGTTGCAGTTGCGCGCTAGTCAATCCGTCGCGGTAAAATCCGTGATGGTGCGGGTCGGGCAGCTGGTTAACGACGTGTTTTAAGTGCAGTTGTTTTTGTCCTTGTTTTTGGGTACGTTCAAATCGTTTTTTGAGGTGTGAGCGCACTTTAACGTCGAGGCGTTGGTACTGTTCTTCCAGCTGCGTCAGGTCGCTTTTTTGTAAGTCAGTTTTTAGCGCTCCTTTGTGTTCGTCGTGGTTGACGTATAAGGAGTTGAGCTGATGAGAAAAGCGCTTGACTTGGGTGGTCGTGGAGTTATTTTGGTGCCAAAATAAAAAAATGCCGCCAGCTAAAATCAGGATCAATAACGGTAAAATAAAAGCTAAAGTAGAATTCTTAAAATGACTGTGTTGTGACATTAATAAATTTGTCCTTCCTTGGTTTTGTAATTATCATACCAAATTTACTGCCATATGAGGTGAAAATTGTGACTCAGGAAAAAAAATTACTGGTAAGTGAGTTACCTTCCAGAAAAGAACTGCACCATAAATCCGCGCATCACTTGCCGAAAAAGCCACATCTGCCGCGCCCAAAGCAGTCCACTAAAAAAACGACGGCGCCCAAAAATAAAGGTAAGCATCCTTACCTCTGGGGATTGTTAGCGCTCATAGTGGTGGTATTTTTAGCGCGTAACGTGATAGCAACGGCGCTGCAAGATTACCTGATCACTAAAACGATCCCCTTTAACTGGGTGTTGAGTCACAAAGAGGTAACACAAACGAAAAAATTTGCCAAGTTGTCTTTAAATAAGACGCCCGACTTAACGGACCTGCATAATAAAGTTCTAGCTAAAACTAAACAGTGGAACACTGCGGTCAAAGATAGTCAGGGAAAAACGATCCCCGGGATATTTGCGCCGCACTTGCAAAAAAAACTAGAAGCGACTACGGGCAAGCATCGTTATTTTGTGGGAGTAACTCCGCTAGCAGTCGGCAAAGATACGCACGGTTCATACGCCAAAGTGGCTTTTAACGAGGTCGACGATACTACTAAGTACCAGATTTACGTGGTGCGAGTCGATTTTGCCGCGTTAAGGCAATCTAAGTTACTAAAACATTATACTAGTAACACGACACCGCGGGGAATTTTACCCCAGGGAAACGGGGAGCAGACCGGATTTGAGCAGCTGCCAACGCAACTCAACACCGTTAAAAATGGTTTATTGAACGCGGACATTTACGAAAAAACGCTTGATACTGATTATGGTCGGCTGAAAAAACCGCTGCAGGCCCTAGCGAAGAATCTAAAGTTGGATAAGCCTTCTAGCCGGGCTTTGTATCAATTATTGCAATCTAGCGGCGGTGATTTTAAAACGTTAGAAGTTACGAGTATTGAACTGCAAGATTACCCGTATGAGGTCAAGTACGGTTTGGCTCAGGCGACTAACAAGAAAGTCACACGCTTTACTTTGACGTTTGACCGGCAGAGTCAGGAATTTACTCAATTACGAGTAGCTAAGTAGATAAAAGTGTTGCTTTTTATATTATATTGTGTATAATATAGTTAAAATTAAAACTAAAGGGGGAATAAGGGATGGAGCGGGTCCATTATTTAAATGAACTAGAGAAATATTTAAGTGACTTAGACGAGGCGGACCGCCACGATATTTTGGAATACTATAATGAATACTTAGCGGATAGTGGGTTGACCAGTAAAGATGAGATCGAAAAAAAGCTGGGGACGCCGCGGCAATTGAGCCGAACGATCTTAGCCGATTCGGCGATCAAGGAAAATAAAACGACTAAGGGGCGCGTCGGTTCGCTGACCGGTAACGCGAAGATGATCTTACTGATCATTTTAGCTTTTGCGGCTTCTCCGGTCACGATTTTTGTCGGCTTGATGTTTTTTATTGCACTTTTTGTAGTAGTAGTTTTATTATTTGCCTTGGTGTTTAGTGCCGTGGTCATTGCGGGAGCATTGATCTGTGTGATCGGTGCAGCACTTTATGCCGGAGTGTTGCTGCTTTTCGTTCATCCCGGAGTCGGGATCTTTTATATCGGCGCAGCGTTAACGGGCTTAGCGTTAGAGGTAGTAGTGATCACCGTGGTTTACTGGCTGTGTTCGGCATTAGTGCAGATGATCGCTAACCTGACTCGTTTCATTTATCAAAAATTACGCAAGGGGGACGCCTAAATGAAAAGGATCATGAAAATTTCCGGAGTCTTACTGGTGATCGGACTGGTTTTTTTAGGGATCGGTTTCCTATTACACGGTAATCGCGAAGTGGTGATCGAAAATAACCGTCCTTACTTGTTGGATGAGACTAAACACATTGGAATCTACCATTTTACTGAAAAACAGCGGGCATTTAAGGACGTCAAAGTTGACGTTAAAGACGCGCAAGTAGTGCTTAAAACCGGTGAAAATTACAGCGTTAGTTATCGTGGCGACAAAAAGAGTCGGCCTCAAGTCAACGTGATCAATCACCGCTTGGAAATTACTCAAAGAAGCCACGAACACGGCATGCATGTTATTGATGTCTGGGGATTTAACTTTAATAGAAATTATGGTGACAGCGATGATAATCGGGTCACGATCACCGTTCCTGCTAAGGACCAATTGGGTTTAGTAAAACTGTTGTACAGTGATAGTGACGTAGAGCTAAATAATGCTAACGTCCGTAACCTGGAATTAAGCGGTTCTGATACCGATTTGGTAATGCGGGGGATGAACGTGGAAAAAGCTAACGTAGACCATAAAGACGGTGACTTCACGAGTGAAAATACAAACATCTTAGCGGGAATGTTGACCGTTAATGATGGCAACTTGAATGTTACTGACGGTACTTTACGTAATTTTGATGTCGAGACCGTGGACGGAGATACGAGTTTTAAAAACTTATCGTTGGATAGTGGTAAGCTCAAAAGTAACGATGGAGACGTTACGATCAGAGATTCCCACGTAACTAACGGCTACAGCGTTGATAACAAAGATGGCGACAATATGGTCAGCAATACCGCGGCGGACGGCTACGTGTTGAGCAACTCGGAGGATGGTGAAAATTCACTGTTCGGTAGAAATGAATCGGTTAAGGGAGCACGAAGCGGTAACGTGATGTTGATCACGAACAACGACGGTGACAACACGATTAGATAAGCTGTGAGTCAAGTTGCTGGATTGAAAACGCGATTAAGTCTACTGATGGAATATAAAAAATAGGGAGCTGGGACAAAACATTCTAAGATTAGTGGTAGAGAATTAACTCGACGGAGTTTTTTCTCTACCACTTTTTCTTGGTGTTAAAGTGGTGGTGAAGTTGACAAGTCGTAAAACAGATAGGCGCATAACGTCGTGGACAAAACAGGCAACTTCATCCTTGCTGATTAAAAATCTGTTCGAAGAATGTGGGACACTTGATGTCGTGTAGTGAAAAGTAGATTGATCAGGAAGATGGAAGCAAACTTCAAGAAAGGTGATTAAAATGCAAGTCGTCTTTGGAATTGATGTTAGTAGTCGAACATCTAATGTAGCTATTGGTATCGCTGGACAAATAGTTCAACAATATCAAATCAGTAATGATCGCTGTGGTTTAATGAAATTATTGGAAGATCTTCGTTCATGTCATCAACCAGAAATTATTTTTGAGGCCACTGGGATCTACTCACGTCGCTTACAGTCTTTTTTTCAGGATTACGGTTATTCTTACACTAGGTTAAATCCATTAGCGGCTAAAAAACAGTTAGACAGTTTACGCCATCGTAAAACTGATCAACTAGATGCGCTTAACTTAGCTAAGTCGCAATTTATATTAAAGCGAATAGCTGACTACCAACAGCTTCCGGTTTACACAGAACTCAAGGATCTCAGTCGTTTCTATCAAGAAATCAATAACGATTTAGTGCGTGCCAAAAACCGCCTACACCGGATATTACAATTGACTTTCCCAGAAATCGAAGGGTTACTTAGTACCACCAATGGTCCGCTATATTGGAATTTAGTTAGCCGCTTTCCTAGTAGTTATGCAGTTACTAAATGTTCGCTTGCGGAAGTAACTAGCGGCGTTGAAAATTCACTGACTAAGACAACATCACGAATTCAAGTCACAAAAGTTACTACAAAATTGGTACAGCTTGCGCGCCAAAGTTACCCGGCGGTACCGCAAGGATCTAGTACGATCCAACAGGTCAGTTATTGGGCACAACAATTAAAGCAATTAAATCAACAAAAACGGAAAATCATTAAACAAATGAGTCAAATGGCAGCTGCATTACCGGAATACGAGATCTTACTATCTATTCCAGGGATTGGAGAAAGTACCGCTAATTTAATAATAGCCGAATTAGGTGATATCAGACGTTTTAGTTCATCTAATCAAATTAACGCTTTTATTGGAATTGATCTCCGCCATTATGAATCTGGAAAATATCTAGCGGCTGAATCAATCAGTAAACGGGGTAATCCGTACGCACGTAAAGTTTTTTACCAAGTAATTATGAACATGATCGCCACCAGCACCAAAAATGGTAGTCAAAATCATATTGCCGATTATTACCAAAGAAAAAAGCGATCTGGTCGGCCACACATGACCAAGAAGATCGCTATTGCATCAATACATCGTCTGATTAGGACGATATATCACCTAGTAGTTAAAAATCAAAAGTATGTCTATTATTCGACGTCAAAGCGCCCATAGGATACTTTTTAATTATATTCTATATCATAACACCTTTAAAAAAATTAATAAAATTAGGTGTCTATTTGTTGTACTCTCAAAAAGGTAATTAAGACAAATTACGGATTGAATTCAGTAAATTTACTGGTTAATTTTAAAAATATTGGTAGGAAAATCCCAATAAAGTAGCAGTTTGTACTTGACTAATCGTAGAAAACTTCGTTTTGTTCCAGCTCCCTATTTTCGTTTTCCGTAAGCAATAGACTTAATCGCGTTCGTCAAGCCAGCAGTCTAGGTTCTAAGGACATTGACAAACAAATCCAAGTACAGGATTTGCTTGTCAGTGCCACTTAGTCTACGACCGCTAACCGGCTTGACTCACAACTTGTTTGATCGTGCTCCAAAAAGCAGCAGTTTGCGCCTAGCTACGTTTCAAAATAAAACCAAAGTGCAGGTTTTACTTTGAAACTAGGCTAGTGCTCGACTGCTAAACGCTTTTTGTCCCAACGCCCCTTTGTATTTCTAAGCGTTAATTACCAGATGTTGACGCGTTTTTCCGGCGGTAAGTACATCTGATCGCCGGCAACGACGTTAAAGGTGGTATAAAAATCTGCTAGGTTTTTGACTTGAACGTTTGCCCGTAATTCATTAGGGGAATGAACGTCAATACTGAGTAGTAACTTTTCTCTTTGTAACGAGGACTTCAAGCGCCAGATGCGGGCCCAATTGATGAAAAAGGCTTCGAGGTTGGCGTCGTCATTTTCTTTGGCGGCTTCTAACGCACAGCTTAAACCGCCGGCATCCGCGATATTTTCGGAGACCACTAGTTTGCCGTTGACTGTGCCGGCTTCGGTCTTTAACCCGTCAAACTGATCGATCTCGGCTTGTGCGAGTTCGTTGAAGTGGTCGAGGTCCGCTTGACTCCACCAGTTATTGAGGTTGCCGTATTCGTCGAAGTGCGCGCCGTTGTTATCGAAGGCGTGCGAGATCTCGTGGGCGATCACGGCACCGATCCCGCCGTAATTTTGGCTGGCCGACTGGTCCAGTGAATAAAACGGAGCTTGCAAGATCGCGGCAGGAAAGACGATCGTGTTAAACGACGGATTGTAATAGGCGTTGACGGTATGAGCGGACATCTCCCAGCGAGTACGGTCAACTTTTTTTCCGTAATGTGCGAAGTGATCCTTGATGGCGATCTCAGTGAAGCGCGCGTCATTTTGGAAGAGGCTCTGACTGGAATCAACGTGAAATTTAGTAAACAGCGGGTCTAACTTATCCGGGTACCCAACTTGGATGGCGAGGGTCGCTAATTTAGTAACGGCTTTTTTCTTGGTATCCGCTCCTAGCCAGTCGTTTTGGGCCAACCGTTTTTGGTAAACTGCTACCATTTTTTCTACCATCTGGTGAACGTCGTTTTTAGCCTTTTCACCGAAATAACGCTTGCCGTAATAGAGACCAACTACTTGACTGAATTGTCCGGTTGCCAGGTAGTAGGCTGCTTTTTGCGGGTTCATTGCTTCTTTAGAGCCGGATAGTGCGCGTGAATACTGGCCGCCGATCACGCGGGCTTTATCACTGACCAGTGAACTGAGGCCTACCAGTCGTTTGACCAGCATCCAGCTGCGTAAATTAACAAACGTTTCTGCGTTAACTAATTCGTCTAACGCCTCGTAAAATTGCGGTTCGCTGACGATCACCTGGTCGGGCGTAGTCTGTAAGAGGTCTGTGGCGTAACTAGCGAGGTCTAGATTGCTGCTGAACTTGCTAAAATCCGCAAACAAGTATTTGTTGTAGTCTTTGACGTAATCGGCCCGTTCGGTGCTGTCTTTTTCGTGTGGAGCTAAACTGCGGTCGAAGGCTAACGCTTGTTGTAACAACTGTTGTGCCTGTTCTTGTGGGTAGCCAGCCAGTTGGAATAACTGCAAGACCATTTGACTGTAAACGGCTATTAACGCCGGTGCTTGCTGATTATCTTTTTCGTAATAAGTCTTATCGGGCAAGATCAATGATGGCACTTCCGCGTACAAAGCGTAGCGCGCGGTATTTTTCATGTCGGCGGCAACGTACAGGTCGAAAGGTAAAACGTTGCCTTGCAAGGTGAGCTCGTACAGGTGGTCTTGTAAATCGGCTAGGTCTGTGAGCCCTTCGATCTGCTTTAAAGATTGCTTGACGGGGGCAACCCCCTCTTGGTCGCGGCGCTGATAATTCGCCGCTAACTGATAGTACTTAACGAATTCTTGCAGGTAAGGATCGGCGGGCTGAACCTCGCCTTTAACCATCGCGGCAAAGTCCGTCATTAACGTTTTTTCGATATTATCCGCTAGGTCCGCAAAACCGCCAGTAGTGGATTTGTCTGCGGGAATCTGTGCGGTTTGCAGCCATTCACCGTTGACCGCTTGGTAGAGATCGTCTTTAATTTGTTCTTTTTTCACTGTTAAACCTCCATATTTAATACTTATATTTTATTCTTTTGCTTGAGGGAATAAAAGACACACCATGTTATTCGAGCGCAATTAACATTACGTCGCTGACACCTTGATTTTTCCTTAAGGCGTTTAGCAAGTCGTCGATCGTTCCCTGGAGGTGAGTTAAGTCTAGGGAGATCGTCATGCTTGCCAGGTTATGGATCGGAATGTTTTGGTTAATGGTCAGGATACTGGCGCGACTGTGAGCGATCGTAATCAGGACTTGGGACAGTATTCCTTGTTGATTTTCTAACATTAAAGACAGGACCGCTTTACTCGAAACGGTTTTTTCTGCGGGTAAAAAAACTAAGTCTTTGTACTTATAATAGGTTCCCCGGCTGATGCCGACTTTTTTGACGGCTTCACTGATTTGTTTGACCTTGCCGGACTCGAGCAGTTGTCGGGCCGCGATCACTTTACCAAAGGTGCGCGGTAGGATCGAACTGTCTACGATATAAAATTTTTCCACTGACTTCCTCCTCACTAATTGTCTGCTATTAAGACTAATGTAGCGTGCTTGAGCCACTTTTGCAAACACAATAAAATTAACTAGCTAGTATTTTCCGGTTTTATTTAAATCGTTGCTTACTTCTTTTTAAATATGATTTCTTTTGTTTTTTAACCTTACTTTCACTGATCTCGTAGGGCTCGACGTGAATATCGGCGTCAAAGATCCGAAATTTACGCCGCAATGCACCCTGAATTATTTCGGTGACCTGGTGGCTCTCGCGCACGGTCAAGTCGGGATCCATCAAAACGGTCAAGTCAACGAAGATCAAGGCCCCTGATTTGCGTCCTTTGATACTTTTGACCTCTTTGACCTGCGGATTTTTTAGGATCTCGGTCTTATATTCTACGAGCTGACTTTCGTCGAAGCCGTCGGACAAGGAAAAAACGCTGGTCCTAAAAATGTTGAATGCCGTTTCTAAAATCAGTAAAGAGATCCCCAACGCCACGACTTGATCGACCCATTTGAGGTTGCAAGCTGCGGCTAAGATCCCTACCGAGGTCCCTAAACTGGTCAAAGCATCGGAGAGGTTGTCTTTGGCCGCTGCTAATAATGCGGTACTCTGATCTTTTTTGCCAAGGTAGTCGTTTAACACGTAAACGCCGCCCATTAAAAAAGCGGAGAGCAATCCGACGAAAGCGGCCGGCTTGTCGGGAGTAGTTTGGTCGTGAATGATGATCCTAGTCAACGAACCAAAAAAGACCCGGGCGCCGATCACCAGCATGATCAAAGAGGTGATCAAACTGGCGATATTTTCCGATTTCCAGTGGCCGTAACGGTGTTCGTGGTCCGCTGGTTTACGCGAGATCCCTAATCCGATCAGGATAGTTAATGAGGCTAAAACGTCCGTTAAGTTATTTAATCCGTCGGCTTTTAGTCCCTGTGAATGCGCGAGGTGGCCGACGACTAATTTTAATAATGTGGCTAGGCTGTAAGCAACGATACTGATCAACGCGCCGCCTTGCGCTTCTTTGATCTGTTGGTAACGTTCATTAAGCATGGTGATCCCCTTTGTAATTACTGTAAGCAAAAAATTCCGCCAACGATAGCGGAAGATAATATTATTGATGAAGCGCTTTATTGTTTTACTGATTTTAAACCAAGCAGGGCGTAAATACAAGGGACGGTCCTTAAAAAAATGCACGGCAGCATTATTTTTACAAATGTTCAATAAAAATAGTTTACATTTGTAAAGTAATTGCTTATAATTTAAGTGAAAGGGGTTTAATAACCAATGGAAAAAAGTAAATTAGCTAAGTATTTAGATCATACCAATTTACAAGCTAACGCTACCAAAGAAGATATCGTTAAGACTTGTGAGGAGGCTAAGCAATATAACACGGCTTCTGTCTGTGTTAATTCTTACTGGGCAAAACTAGTCAACGAGCAATTAGCGGGAACAGATATCAATACCTGCTGTGTAGTGGGTTTTCCTTTAGGTGCAATGAGCAGCAGTGCCAAAGCATTTGAAGCTAAACAAGCAATTGCTGATGGCGCCGACGAGATCGACATGGTGATCAATATTGGTGAATTACTCGCTGGTAACGACGAAGCTGTGCAAGCAGACGTTGCTGCCGTTGTAGCCGCAGTTCACGAAAAAGGCAAAGTATTAAAAGTGATCATCGAAACTTCATTTTTAAACAAAGAACAAAAGGTGCGCGCTTGTCAGTTGGCCGTTAAAGCAGGAACTGATTTCGTTAAGACTTCGACCGGTTTCAGTACTGCAGGTGCTAAGGTGGACGATGTTAAATTGATGCGCGAAACTGTAGGTCAAGAAGTTGGCGTTAAGGCCGCTGGTGGTATTCATAGTTATGATGAAGCACTGGCAATGATCGACGCTGGAGCTAATCGTTTGGGTGTTAGTGCAACTGTTGCAATTTTGTCTTAATCTAGGAGGTTACTGATGAAATATAAACGAATTTTTGGCTTAGTAATGGATTCGATTGGGACCGGCGAAGCACCAGATTCCGCTAAGTTTGATGATGCAGGTGCTGATACTTTAGGCCACATCGGTGAACATTTTGCCGGTAAACTGGCATTGCCTAACATGGCTAAATTAGGTCTTTCTAACCTACGGGAAACTCCGATCGTAGGGGTACCGAATGCTGACCAACCGATCGGCTATTACGGTAAAATGCAAGAAGTTTCCGTAGGCAAAGACAGTATGGACGGCCACTGGGAAATGATGGAACTGCCAGTCCGCCAAGAACTCAGTTTCTTCCCGCAAGGATTTCCAGATGATCTGTTAAACAAGATCTCGGAATTTTCCGGACGCAAGATCGTGGGTAATCGCCCAGAATCAGGGACTCAGATCCTAGAAGAATTAGGCGAACACCAAATGGAAACCGGTGATTTGATCATCTATACTTCTGGTGACTCGGTATTGCAGATCGCTGCTCATGAAGATGTGATCCCGGTCAAAGAATTGTACAAGATCTGTGAGTACGCTCGTAGTTTAGTCAACGGTCCAGAATATTTGGTAGGGCGGATCATCGCTCGTCCGTACGTCGGCACTGGCAAGGGTCATTTCACCCGAACCGCTAACCGGCACGATTTCACCCTCAAACCAACTGGTAAAACTGTGTTAGATCACTTGCAAGCAGCTGGGATCGACACGATCGGAATCGGCAAGATTAACGACATCTTTTCCGGCCAAGGAATTGGGACGGGCTACCATAACGAAAGCAACATGGACGGGATGGATCACTTAGATCACGTGATGAAACAAGACTTTACCGGCTTTTGCTTCACCAACTTGGTCGATTTTGATGCGATGTACGGTCACCGACGCAATCCAGATGGCGACGGTCAGGCTTTGATGGAACTAGATCAGCGTTTGGGTACGGTAATTGATAACCTGCACGACGACGATCTGTTGATGATCACGGCCGATCATGGTAACGACCCGTGCTTTAAAGGAACCGACCACACGCGTGAATACGTTCCGTTATTAGTTTATTCTCCAAGCATGAAACAGCCGGCTAGCCTAGGTATTCGTTCAACGTTCTCCGATTACGGCGCTACTATCCTAGATAATTTTGGTGTTAGCGGTAATAATGAAGGAACGAGCTTTTTAGCTGACTTGAAGTAACACATATTTAATTAAAGCTTAATTAGTAATGCCCAACTAGCGCCGTTACTCAACGACTAGGGTCGACATTATTAAATGATGGTCACAAAGGGCCGAGGCAGTTGTTTGTCCCGGTTCCTTTAGTAAAAATGATGTAAGCGCTTATTGGTTAAAACGGTGATTAAAAACTGGCATTGACCAGCATGATTAGAATTGTTATCATTTTGAAGGAGTTGGGACAAAAACTGCTGTTTTTGGGGTACGAGCAGACTATCATTTACGGTGGGATAACAGGCTCCTAGAACAAGATTCGATTTTGTCTTAGCCCCATAATCTGAAGGAGGTCAACATAATGAGTACTCATATTGATGCTACACGCGGTGAGATCGCAGACACCGTCTTATTACCAGGAGATCCGTTACGGGCTAAATACATCGCCGAGAATTTCTTAACGGACGCTAAGTGTTATAACACCGTGCGCAACGCCTTTGGTTATACCGGAACGTATCATGGTAAACCAGTTTCAGTTCAGGGAACGGGAATGGGGATCCCTTCGATTTCGATTTATTCTACGGAATTGATCCAAGCATTTGGCGTGAAAAAATTACTGCGGGTCGGCACGTGTGGGGGGTTAGGACCTGACATTAAACTACGTGACGTTTTGTTAGCTCAAAGCGCAAGTACGGATTCTTCCATTATTCAAAACACGTTTGGCAGCGGGATCTATTACGCACCAACGGCCGACTTTGGCATGTTAGAAACCGCCTACCACGCAGCAGGAAAATTAAATGTTCCGGTCAGAGTTGGAAATATTTTGTCCGAAGATCGTTTCTATAACGACGAAATGGATAAGCAAAAATTAGCGGATTACGGCATCATGGGTTCTGAAATGGAAGCAGCTGCATTATACTTATTAGCTGCTAAGTATCACGTTAAAGCCTTAGCAGTCTTGACGGTCAGTGATTTGATCATGACGGGTGAAAAAACCACCGCTAAGGAACGGGAAACTTCATTTAATGACATGATCAACGTTGCATTGGAGACTGCTATCAGTACAGATGAATAAGGAACAAAAAAAACTCGCGCAAAGTGTAACTGTTGCGCGTCTTTATTATGAAGATAATTTAGGGCAAACGCAGATCGCGCGGAGCTTGAATATTTCCCGGCCGACGGTCTCGCGGTTGTTAAAAATGGCGCGTCAACGGGGGATCGTCAAGATCGAGATCAACAATCCCCTGGTGCACGCGACCGATTTGGGAGCTACTTTGTCGGCTAAGTACGGGGTGCAAGTGCAAGTTGTGCCGGAAAATTATACTGAGGGTGTGTATGCGGCGCAATACCTACAACAGTTAGTTAAGCCACACGACATTATTGGTCTGGGCTGGGGTAAAACGATCCACTCGATAACCACCCATTTGGCCAAGCTAACAGTAGCTGACGTGCAAGTCGTCCAGTTAAAGGGCGGCGTCAACATGAACAACGAAGAGACTTACGCCGAAGAAAGTGTGACCGAACTGGCGACGGCTTTGCACGCGACTGCCCATTTTTTGCCCCTGCCGCCCTTTTTTGACGAACGTTTGACTAAAGAGATCGTAGAAAAGGACCGGTTTATTGAAAATACGCTGAGTTTGGGACGGCGCGCCAACATTGCGCTGTACAGCGTTGGGACCGTTCGCAAGGATGCGTTGCTTTTTCAGTTGGGTTATTTTAACGCCCAGCAAAAAAAGAAGTTACAAAAACAAGCCGTAGGAGACATCGTCTCGCGTTTCATTGACAGGCAAGGAAAAATTGTCGACGAGGCGTTAAACGAACGGACGGTGGGAATTGAGCTAGAGGAACTTAAGAATAAGGAACATTCTATCTTAGTTGCTAGCGGGATCTTAAAAGCGCCGGTGGTCGATGCGGTGATCAAGGCAGGGTACGCCAACGAATTGATCATCGACCAGGCGATCGCGCAGGAATTGTTAACATACGAATAGTGGGGTGTGAGATCATGCGGATGATCGACGTAATAGATAAAAAAAGAAACGGCCATGAACTAACGGACGAAGAAATTCAGTTCTTTATTTCCGGAGTCGTTAGTGGTGAAATTCCGGACTATCAGATCAGTGCGTTACTGATGGCGATTTATTTCAATGATATGACCGACCACGAACGGGCCACTTTAACGTTAGACATGATGAATTCAGGGGATCACTTGGACTTAAGTGAGATCCCAGGGATCAAGGTGGATAAACATTCAACCGGCGGCGTGGGCGATAAAGTCAGCTTACCGTTGGCAGCGATGGTAGCGGCGCTAGGAATTCCGGTGCCAATGATCTCCGGTCGGGGCTTAGGCCATACGGGTGGGACCCTCGATAAATTAGAGGCGATCCCGGGCTACCAAGTTGAAATCAGTGAACAAGACTTTATTGCCCAGGTCAAAAAAGAAAAATTGGCGATTATCGGTGCGACGGGCAACATCGCTCCGGCCGATAAAAAGATCTACGCGTTACGCGACGTTACTGACACGGTCGATTCGATCCCGTTGATCGCCAGTTCGATCATGAGTAAAAAAATTGCTTCGGGAACTGATGCGTTAGTGATCGACGTGAAGACCGGGGCTGGAGCGTTCATGAAGACCTTACCGGAATCCGTGAAATTAGCGCGGGCCTTAGTCGATATCGGTAAGGGCGTGGGCTTAAAGTGCATGGCTTTGATCTCCGATATGAACCAACCTTTGGGCAATAAAGTCGGTAACACGCTAGAGATCGAGGAATCCTTAGATTTACTGAAGGGTAAAGGGCCAAAAGACTTATTAGAGTTGGTATTAACCTTAGGAAGTCAAATGGTCGTTTTAGGACAAAAGGCCAGCGACCTGGATGAAGCACATAAAATGTTGGAGCAAACGATCACCGACGGCTCTGCTTTGGACCGGTTTAAAGCGATGATCAAAGCGCAGGGTGGTGACCAACGAGTAGTTGATGATTATAGCATTATGCCTCATGCTAAGTATCAAATCGAATTACCGGCATCAAGGAGTGGCTACGTTTCCCAATTGACTGCAGACGAAATTGGGATCGCCAGCATGTTATTAGGCGGCGGACGCCAAAAAGCAGATGACGAGTTAGACTATGGTGTAGGAATTGAACTACACAAAAAAGTTGGTGACCAAGTAAAAGAAGGAGAGTCGTTGTTGACGATCCACAGTAACCAACAAGAGATCTCTGCTATCAAAGAGCGACTCAATAACTGTATTAAAATTGCAGACCACGCAGAACCATACAAAATGATTTATCAAGTGATCAAATAATTTTGTAGACTTAATTAAGGTGGAGGGGCTGAGACAAAACTCTGTTTTGTTTCAGCCCCTCTTTGTTTTTCCGTAAGCAATAGACTTAATCGCGTTTTTCAAGCCAGCAGTCTAGGTCCTAAGGACATTGACAAACAAATCCAAGTACAGGATTTGCTTGTCAGTGCCACTTAGTCTACGACCGCTAACCGGCTTGACTCACAACTTGTTTGATCGTGCTCCAAAAAGCAGCAGTTTGTGCCTAGCTACGTTTCAAAATAAAACCAAAGTTCAGGTTTTACTTTGAAACTAGGCTAGTGCTCGACTGCTAAGCGCTTTTTGTCCCAACTTCTCTTTTGTTATTGAAAAATATTTCCCGGGGAATAAATGATGGGGATGAAAAGTTGTTGTGAGCACTGACTTAGGATCTTTATTATTAGCTAATAATTCCGTTGTCTGAGAAACTAAGACTCCGAGTCTGGAGAATTAAGCTTGGCAAACTGGCGGTAATCAGGTACTTTAGTTTAGGAGTTAGCTGAAATTTTGCTTTACTTTCAATATTATTTTATATATAATATCATTGTTAGAAAATAATGAGTCAGTTTAACTCATAAAAATAATGAAGAGCTCTAAGGAGGAGTAGTTGTGGGAAAATTAAAGAAGAAAAAGTGGCTGCTGATTGGCGGATTCTTAGTAATAGTTATTATTTTATTAGGGATATTTTTTAGTTGGAAGTCGCACAACCAGCAAAAGCAGGGTAAGCAATACGAAGTAACACGGGTCACGACCGCCGCGCCGTACGTGATCACCGGCAAGATCCAAGCGGTAAAATCCCAGCAGGTAATAGTTCCGCGAGGTAAGGTTCAACAAGTCGACGTTCGCAGTGGACAAGAAGTCCAGTCTGGAGAAGAGTTGTTTTCTACTTACGATGAAACGCAACAAGACCAAGTCGACGACGTTAACGCAGACTTGGCACAGGCACAGCGCAAGGCCACGAGAGCACAGCAGGCTTTGAATACTGCTAAACAACAAAAAGCACAACTGACGGCTGATGACGATGGTTATCAGGATGCGAATAGCCAGGTGACCGACGCGCAAAATCAGCTTGACGATCAAAACGATGAGGTTACGGGGTTAAAGAATAAATTACAACGGGCTAAAAATCAGATGTATCATACGGTCACGGCGCCGTTTGCCGGCCAAGTAGTTGTTGACTATGCCAAAAACGGGACGCCTGAGGTCACGGTTTATGCCGATCAACTGCAATTTCAAGCCGACGTCAACGAATACGATTACGCCAAGATCAAGGTTGGTTCCCAGTTGACGGTCACCTCACTAGCGACGAAAAACGCAACGGACTCTAACGTCGATTACTTAGCGACGCAACCGGAGCCGACCAGCAAGGCTAACGAAGCCAAGTATCAGTTTACCGCACCGATCAGTGGTAAATTTATGAACGGTCAAACGGCGCGGGCGACCGTGAAGCAAAAAGGATTGACACTGCCGAGCTCAAGCATCGTTCATCACAATAGCGTTTATGTCTTAGGGGCAGGCAAACGCGTTTCTTTGCAGCGTGTTTCCGGTCACATGGAAGATAATCAGTTTGAAATTAAATCAGGATTGCACGCCAAGCAAAAAGTGATTGTTAACCCGGACAGTCATTTAAAAAATGGCAAAAAGGTTCAGTTAGATGATTAGGCTGGAGCACGTTAATAAATATTACCGGCAGGGAAAAGCCGAATTTCACGTGTTACATGATATTAACCTGACGATCGCAGCTGGTGAATTTGTCGCCATCATGGGGCAATCGGGTTCCGGCAAGTCGACGTTGATCAATATCATCGGTTTTTTGGATGACCAGTTTGAGGGGAATTATTTTTACCAAGATCAACCCCTGCACGATTATAGTCGCTCACAATTTTCCAAGTTGCGTAACAGCAATGTGGGGTTTGTTTTTCAAAACTTCAAGCTGATCAATAACCTGACCGTCAACGAAAATGTCAGTTTACCGCTGCTATACGCGGGAGAAAAAAGGGCCAACGTGAAAAAAAGAGTGGCGGAGTCGCTAGAACAGGTGGGACTGCACGGAGTGGAAAAAGAACTCCCGAAAAACTTATCGGGGGGCCAACAACAGCGGGTCTCGATCGCCCGGGCAATTATCGCTAAACCCAGTTTTTTGATTGCAGACGAGCCGACCGGCGCTTTGGATAGTAAAACTTCTGCCGAGATCATGGAACTGTTTAAAAATTTAAACCGGCAAAATCACACGACGGTGATCATGGTGACTCATGATCCTAAGGTGGGAG
Source organism: Ligilactobacillus sp. ESL1201 (assembly GCF_058503265.1). Lineage (NCBI taxonomy): Bacteria > Bacillati > Bacillota > Bacilli > Lactobacillales > Lactobacillaceae > Ligilactobacillus > Ligilactobacillus sp. ESL1201. The sequence goes on from NZ_CP196362.1 coordinate 588,444, forward strand.
CACAGGCCCAACGACTGGTTAGAATTTTGGACGGGCGGGTCGTTTCTGATGAGAAGGTGAAACAATGATATTTTGGGAATTATTTAAAACGGCGTGGCAGTCATTGCGTACCAATCCGAAGCGTAGTATTTTGACGACCATCGGTATTGTGATCGGGGTAGCGGCAGTGATCACGATCATGGCGATCGGTCAGGGATTTCAACGCCACATGGCAAAGAGTATGCAGGTCACCAATAACGGTAATCAGACCGGCGAAGTCTTATATCAAGGAAATGATACTGATTATATTTCCAGCGATGGCTTTGATCAAGAAGATATGGACGCGCTAAAAAATCATTTTAGCAATGAAGTTTTAAGCGTGACGATCCTGCCGGTCACTTCACAGATCAGCGTCAACGGCACGGTTGGTAACCAGCAACAAGAGATCACGTTAGCGTTAGTCGACCATTACAATCACATGTTTGATTTGGTAACGGGGCGCTTGTTTACCGCCAAGGAAAATCAGGAAGAAAAACCGGTGGCATTAATGAATAAATCATTGGCTAAAAGGGAATTTCACCGCCCGGAAAACGCGTTAGGCACGACCGTTACCATCGGAAACAAGACTTATCAGGTCGTCGGGATCTTTAATCACGGACAGTACAGTAACGATTCGCAAACGGGTGATGATTACGATATGGACGTGATTTTACCGAAAAAGACCTATCAGGCTGGTGGTAATGCCAATTCAGGCAGTCTCATTAAGATCACATTCGCCAAGGGGGTTGATGTTAACGCGTTGGGTAAGCAGATCGTTTCTTACCTAAAAAAGCGGGGGACTAATCACTTAAACGGGACCTACATCTTCCAAGATATTGCCAAAGCAATGGGCGAGTTGAACCAAGAGATCAACATGTTGACGGGTATCGTGGGAGCAATTGCCGCTATTTCACTATTGATCGCCGGGATCGGTGTGATGAACATGATGTATATTTCGGTTTCGGAAAGAACGCAAGAAATTGGGATTCGCTTGGCGGTAGGTGCTAAACCCGCGTCGATCATGTTACAGTTTTTAATGGAGGCCGTGATGCTGACGCTTTTCGGTGGCCTAGCCGGCTTTTTATTAGGTTGTTTGTTTGCCAAGATTGCCGCGCTAATCGCCCATTTTGCGATGCCGGTAACGTTAGGTTCATTTATGATGGCGGTCGGTATCTCAACTGCGGTCGGGGTGATCTTCGGTGTTTTGCCAGCACGGCAGGCCGCACAGAAGAATTTGATCGACACCTTACGTTAAGTTGTGGTTAAGTCTGAGCAGTAAACGCAAAAGTAGCAACGATCGCTGGTAAAATTAAAGTGAGGTGATGGAAGATGTTACTCGTATTTGTTTTATTCCTGTTAGTAGGTGGCCTCGGTCTTTTTGTCAGCCTGTTTGAGGGAATTTTCCGGCTGGGCTTTAGCCTATTACAACCACTAGTATGGCCGTTTATTTTAGTAGCGGCGTTCGGGGTGATCGCAATGATCGCTGTCTTTCATTTACTGGCAGTGTTCTTGCTCCCCGCTTTGGTACTTTTTATCATCTATCGTTTGTTAGTCAATAAGTAAAAGTTAATCACGGATGGAGTTGGGATAAAAAGCGTTTAGCAGTCGAGCACTAGCTTAGTTTCAAAGTAAAACCCGAACTTGGGTTTTATTTTGAAACGTAGCTAGGCGCAAACTGCTGCTTTTTGGAGCACGATCAGTCTATTGCTTACGGAAAACAAAAAGAGGCTGGAACAAAACAAAGTTTTGTCCCAGCCTCTTTTGTATCAACTGGTGATGCAAGCAATAATATGCGGGTAAAAACGGTTACTGTGATATAATTATAATGTAATAGTTTAATTATTGGAGGCAGGAGGCAAGGATGACAAAATATACGGGACGCACGGCTCAAGAAGCAATTGCTGCTGGTCTCAAAGACCTAGGTATTGTTCAAGAGCAGGCACTGATCAACGTGCTCTCTCACGGCAAGAAGGGCTTTTTAGGAATCGGTAAAAAACTGGCACTAGTTGAGATAGCGCAAAAACCAGCGCCAGCAACGCAAAAGCCAAAACCGACTTCAATGAAAAACATTCAACGACCAGCAAAAGTGGTTTCAGCTAAGCCCAAAAACAGCCGACAGGATAACGCACAAAAACGAGAGCAAGATGTGCGGGCACTAGGCGAGTACTTAGCGGATGTGACCAAAAAAATGGGAATTGAGACCGTGATTGCGGTGACACCGGAGAAAAGAACGGTTTATTATGACTTTGATACGCAACAGGCGGGGTTATTGATCGGTAAACACGGCAAAGTGTTAAATTCATTACAGGTTTTGGCGCAGGATTTTCTAGATCAACGTGCGCAACATCATTTAAGGGTGATTTTAGACGTGGCTGGTTACCGGGCCAAACGAGAAGAGACGCTGGCCCGCTTGGCTCAACGAACTGCGAAGACCGTGACGGCGACGGGTAAAGTGGTCGAGTTGGATCCAATGCCTGCTTTGGAACGCAAGGTGATCCACACTACGCTGGCCGATGTTTCGCAGGTCAAGACGTATTCGCGCGGAAACGAGCCCCATCGTGCGGTGGTAATTGCACCGTACTGACAAGTGATAAAGGAGTAGCAGATGAAAGAATATCAGCCAGAACGAGTCGAAAATGAACTCTGCTTTGCAATCTACTCGGCTCAAAAATACTACAACAAATTTTATGCTAAAGCCTTAGCGGAATTTGATTTGACGTATCCCCAGTACCTGACTTTACTGGTATTGTGGGAGGAAAAACGGCCGTTGATGATCAAAGAGATCGGTTCTCGTTTGAAACTTGATACAGGTACTTTAACGCCTTTATTAAAGCGAATGGAAAAAGATCACTGGATTGTGCGGACTCACGTTCCAGAAGACGGCCGTAAGGTGTATATTGCTTTGTCTGATAAGGGTGCAATGAGCGAAGAAAAAGTAAAGGCGAGTGTCAAATCTTGTCTTTCTACGATCGATATGACTTATCAGGAGTACCAAGATAGTGTCAAATTGGTACGCAAGATCGGTGCCAAGATCGCCCAGATCGACCAAAGTTTAGCTTAGTTAGGTAGCAATTTTAAAAGGGAAGTACTGACCGAAAAAGTGATGATGAATGGCAAGTGCTGGTTTTAGTTTAATGACGATAAGAAAAGGCGAGGCGGCTCAAGCCCCGTCTTTTTGTTGCATAATCGCGAGCCATGCGCTGGTCTTTTTTTAGGAGTTAAAGTCTTTACTTTTTATATTATACGTAATATAATATAGCTAGAAATTAAGTAGAAACTGTGAGGCGAGTTGCAAGGAGGGATCTTGGTGGTAGCTGTAGTACAATAATTTGACTGGTAATAAAGGGGAATACGGTATATGAAAATTCAAGTTAGTGCAGACTTGCTTGATGGATTGGTCTTGTCTTTGTTGAAACGTCAGGATTACTACGGATATTCTTTAACGCAGGACATGCAAAAGGCAATTTCGATTTCGGAATCAACGATGTATCCGGTATTACGTCGCTTAAAGAAAAATGGTTACTTAATTACTTATGACCAACCTTTTCAGGGAAGAAATCGGCGTTACTATCAATTGACTGAGAGCGGAGAAAAACATTTAGACAGGATCTATCACATGTGGCAAGATTATAAAGAGAGTTTGGATCATATTTTTGAAAATGATGGGAGAAACCAAGAACATAAAGAAGGAGACGAGTAAAATGAGTAAGCCAACTAAAAGATTAGTTAAGTCAAATGATAAGGTATTAAGTGGAGTTTTTGGTGGAATAGCGGAGTATTTTAAGTGGGATAAAGCAATTGTGCGGATAATTGGCGCAATTTTGATTGTTTTTCCAGGAAACTTATTTTTAGGTGTGTTAATTTATTTTGTTGCTGCACTTGTGATGCCAGATGCACCGACCAACGGTAAAGACGATGATGAAACGATCATTGAGGGAGAATTTACCGAAAAAAAGTAATTGATTCTGGAATTATGAGTTAATTTAAATATTTTTAGTCAAAGGTATTGACGGCAAGGACAGAAGCGTGTATATTATTAAATGCTCACCGCTACGAAGTGTTGCGGCACAGAAAGTTAATTGAAATTAACAGTTGACTTGTTAGCGATGAGATGTTATAGTAATAAAGTTGTTGCTTGATAAGCAACAGAGTAGAACTTTGAAAACCGAACAAAGTTTCGTAAAAATGTGTGAGGTCGCTCGGAGCAATCCGGGTGCAAACATTTGCGAAGTCAATTTCGCTAGTAATCAAAAATGAGCTAAACAAACTGAGAGTTTGATCCTGGCTCAGGACGAACGCTGGCGGCGTGCCTAATACATGCAAGTCGAACGAGAATGTGTTGGGAGTGGTACTTGTATCACGAACAAGACAGGAAAGTGGCGAACGGGTGAGTAACACGTGGGCAACCTGCCCTTAAGTTGGGGATAACACTTGGAAACAGGTGCTAATACCGAATGAGCCCATAAAGCACATGCTTTATGGGGAAAAGATGGCGTCAGCTATTGCTTGAGGATGGGCCCGCGGCGTATTAACTAGTTGGTAGGGTAACGGCCTACCAAGGTGATGATACGTAGCCGAACTGAGAGGTTGATCGGCCACATTGGGACTGAGACACGGCCCAAACTCCTACGGGAGGCAGCAGTAGGGAATCTTCCACAATGGACGCAAGTCTGATGGAGCAACGCCGCGTGTGTGAAGAAGGTCTTCGGATCGTAAAACACTGTTGTCAGAGAAGAACGAGTTCTAGAGTAACTGCTAGAGCCATGACGGTATCTGACGAGGAAGTCACGGCTAACTACGTGCCAGCAGCCGCGGTAATACGTAGGTGGCAAGCGTTGTCCGGATTTATTGGGCGTAAAGGGAACGCAGGCGGTTTTTTAAGTCTGATGTGAAAGCCTTCGGCTTAACCGGAGTCGTGCATTGGAAACTGGAGAACTTGAGTGCAGAAGAGGAGAGTGGAACTCCATGTGTAGCGGTGAAATGCGTAGATATATGGAAGAACACCAGTGGCGAAAGCGGCTCTCTGGTCTGTAACTGACGCTGAGGTTCGAAAGCGTGGGGAGCGAACAGGATTAGATACCCTGGTAGTCCACGCTGTAAACGATGAATGCTAGGTGTTGGAGGGTTTCCGCCCTTCAGTGCCGCAGCAAACGCATTAAGCATTCCGCCTGGGGAGTACGACCGCAAGGTTGAAACTCAAAGGAATTGACGGGGGCCCGCACAAGCGGTGGAGCATGTGGTTTAATTCGAAGCAACGCGAAGAACCTTACCAGGTCTTGACATCTAGTGCCAACCTAAGAGATTAGGTGTTTCCTTCGGGAACACTAAGACAGGTGGTGCATGGCTGTCGTCAGCTCGTGTCGTGAGATGTTGGGTTAAGTCCCGCAACGAGCGCAACCCTTGTTGCCAGTTGCCAGCATTCAGTTGGGCACTCTGGCGAGACTGCCGGTGACAAACCGGAGGAAGGTGGGGATGACGTCAAGTCATCATGCCCCTTATGACCTGGGCTACACACGTGCTACAATGGACGGTACAACGAGTTGCGAGACCGCGAGGTCAAGCTAATCTCTAAAAGCCGTTCTCAGTTCGGATTGCAGGCTGCAACCCGCCTGCATGAAGTCGGAATCGCTAGTAATCGCGGATCAGCATGCCGCGGTGAATACGTTCCCGGGCCTTGTACACACCGCCCGTCACACCATGAGAGTTTGTAACACCCAAAGCCGGTGGGGTAACCGTAAGGAACCAGCCGTCTAAGGTGGGACAGATGATTGGGGTGAAGTCGTAACAAGGTAGCCGTAGGAGAACCTGCGGCTGGATCACCTCCTTTCTAAGGAAAATAACGGAAACTCACACAACGAAACTTTGTTTGGTTTTGAAAGCTCTACTTGGGGGCTTTAGCTCAGCTGGGAGAGCACCTGCTTTGCAAGCAGGAGGTCAACGGTTCGATCCCGTTAAGCTCCATTGACAGGCAACTGTCAAAGCATTGTTCATTGAAAACTGAATCATTTTTATTTCTTAATAATCAACCGAGAAAAACACTGCGTAAAAATTGACGAGAACAACGTCAACTCATAACCAATTTATCGTCAGATAAATTAAAGGTTAAGTTAGGAAGGGCGCATGGTGGATGCCTTGGCACTAGGAGTCGAAGAAGGACGCAACTAACAGCGAAATGCTGCGGTCAGCTGTAAGTAAGCAATGACCCGCAGATCTCCGAATGGGAAAACCCAATAACCGTGAGGTTATTATCGCTGACCGTTAAGGTCAGTTGAAGACAGACGTGGGGAACTGAAACATCTCAGTACCTGCAGGAAAAGAAAACAACAGTGATTCCCTGAGTAGCGGCGAGCGAACGGGGAACAGCCCAAACCGAAAGACTTGTCTTTCGGGGTTGTAGGACCGAACATAGACGGTGAGGAATGTAGCTGAATGATCTGGGAAGGTCAGCCATAGAAGGTGAGAGCCCTGTAAGTGAAACACGACGAACCGAGAATCGGGATCCTGAGTACGGCGGGACACGTGAAATCCCGTCGGAAGCTGGGAGGACCATCTCCCAAGGCTAAATACTACCTAGTGACCGATAGTGAACCAGTACCGTGAGGGAAAGGTGAAAAGCACCCCGGAAGGGGAGTGAAATAGTTCCTGAAACCATGTGCCTACAAGTAGTCAAAGCCCATTTAAGGGTAATGGCGTGCCTTTTGTAGAATGAACCGGCGAGTTACGTTAAGCTGCAAGGTTAAAGTGGAAAGACTGGAGCCGTAGCGAAAGCAAGTCTGAAGAGGGCGACAAAGTAGTTTGACGTAGACCCGAAACCAAGTGACCTACCCATGTCCAGGTTGAAAGTGCGGTAAAACGCACCGGAGGACCGCACCCGTGTATGTTGAAAAATGCTGGGATGAGGTGTGGGTAGCGGTGAAATTCCAAACGAACTTGGAGATAGCTGGTTCTCTCCGAAATAGCTTTAGGGCTAGCCTCGGTATGAATGATCGTGGAGGTAGAGCACTGTTTGAACTAGGGGTCCGTCTTGGGTTACTGAATTCAGATAAACTCCGAATGCCACAGATCAATGACCGGGAGTCAGACTGCGAGTGATAAGATCCGTAGTCGAAAGGGAAACAGCCCAGATCACCGATTAAGGTCCCAAAATATGTGTTAAGTGGAAAAGGATGTGGAATTGCACAGACAACTAGGATGTTGGCTCAGAAGCAGCCACCATTTAAAGAGTGCGTAATAGCTCACTAGTCGAGTGGTTCTGCGCCGAAAATGTAACGGGGCTAAACACATTACCGAAATCGTGGATCCAACCGCAGGTTGGATGGTAGGAGAGCGTTCTAAGGGCGGCGAAGCTAGACCGTAAGGACTAGTGGAGCGCTTAGAAGTGAGAATGCCGGTATGAGTAGCGCAAGGTCAGTGAGAATCTGACCCACCGAAAGACTAAGGTTTCCTGGGGAAGGCTCGTCCGCCCAGGGTAAGTCGGGACCTAAGCTGAGGCCGCAAGGCGTAGGCGATGGATAACAGGTGGAGATTCCTGTACTGATCAGATCTGATTGAACAATGGAGGGACGCAGGAGGCAAGCGAAGCGTGCGAATGGAAATGCATGTCCAAGCAGCGAGTGCGAGTGTGAGTTAAATGTTTGCATTCAAGCAACACGAGCTGTGATGGGGAGCGAAATCTAAGTAGCGAAGGGAAGCGAGTCACACTGCCGAGAAAAGCTTCTAGTAAGGATCTGGTCACCCGTACCGCAAACCGACACAGGTAGTCGAGGAGAGTATCCTCAGGTGAGCGAGAGAACTCTCGTTAAGGAACTCGGCAAAATGACCCCGTAACTTCGGGAGAAGGGGTGCTGATCTAACGATCAGCCGCAGTGAATAGGCCCAGGCGACTGTTTATCAAAAACACAGGTTTCTGCAAAATCGTAAGATGAAGTATAGGGGCTGACGCCTGCCCGGTGCTGGAAGGTTAAGCGGATGAGTTAGCGCAAGCGAAGCTCAAAAGTGAAGCCCCAGTAAACGGCGGCCGTAACTATAACGGTCCTAAGGTAGCGAAATTCCTTGTCGGGTAAGTTCCGACCCGCACGAAAGGCGTAACGATCTGGGCACTGTCTCAACGAGAGACTCGGTGAAATTATAATACCCGTGAAGATGCGGGTTACCCGCGACAGGACGGAAAGACCCCATGGAGCTTTACTGTAGCTTGATATTGGGTGTTCGTATAACTTGTACAGGATAGGTAGGAGCCATAGAAGGCGGAACGTCAGTTTCGCCCGAGGCGTTGGTGGGATACTACCCTCGTTGTATGAACACTCTAACCCACACCGGTTAACCCGGTGGGAGACAGTGTCTGGTAGGCAGTTTGACTGGGGCGGTCGCCTCCTAAAAGGTAACGGAGGCGCCCAAAGGTTCCCTCAAAATGGTTGGAAATCATTTGCAGAGTGTAAAGGCACAAGGGAGCTTGACTGCGAGACCTACAAGTCGAGCAGGGACGAAAGTCGGGCTTAGTGATCCGGTGGTTCCGTATGGAAGGGCCATCGCTCAACGGATAAAAGCTACCCTGGGGATAACAGGCTTATCTCCCCCAAGAGTTCACATCGACGGGGAGGTTTGGCACCTCGATGTCGGCTCATCGCATCCTGGGGCTGTAGTCGGTCCCAAGGGTTGGGCTGTTCGCCCATTAAAGCGGTACGCGAGCTGGGTTCAGAACGTCGTGAGACAGTTCGGTCCCTATCCGTCGCGGGCGTAGGAAATTTGCGAGGATCTGTCCTTAGTACGAGAGGACCGGGATGGACATACCGCTGGTGTACCAGTTGTCTTGCCCAAGGCAGCGCTGGGTAGCTAAGTATGGATGAGATAAACGCTGAAAGCATCTAAGTGCGAAACTCGCCTCCAGATGAGATTTCCCATTCAGAAATGAAGTAAGACCCCTGAGAGAATAACAGGTAGATAGGATGGAAGTGGAAGTGCCGTGAGGCATGGAGCGGACCATTACTAATCGGTCGAGGACTTAACCAAGTAGCAAGCGCAGTGGAAGTCGGAAGACAGAAGAAATAAAGATGATTTAGTTTTGAGTGAGCAAAGCTCACGTGTGGTGATGATGGCACGAAGGCTACACCTGTTCCCATGCCGAACACAGCAGTTAAGCTTCGTCACGCCGAGAGTAGTTGGGGGATCGCCCCCTGCGAGGGTAGGTCGTCGCCACGCAATTATGGAGGATTAGCTCAGTTGGGAGAGCGTCTGCCTTACAAGCAGAGGGTCACAGGTTCGAGCCCTGTATCCTCCATTATTACGATAATGTGTTATTGGTTAATCGTTAATATACAATTGAAAGTTTTTGGCTCGGTAGCTCAGTCGGTAGAGCAATGGATTGAAGCTCCATGTGTCGGCGGTTCGATTCCGTCCCGCGCCATTATGGAAGGGTAGCGAAGTCTGGCTAAACGCGGCGGACTGTAAATCCGCTCCTTCGGGTTCGGTGGTTCGAATCCACTCCCTTCCATATAGGGATATAGTTCAACGGTAGAACAACGGTCTCCAAAACCGTCGATGCGGGTTCAAGTCCTGCTATCCCTGCCATATGGCGGTAGTGGCGAAGTGGTTAACGCACCGGATTGTGGCTCCGGCACGCGTGGGTTCGATTCCCACCTACCGCCCTGTAATTGGGGTATAGCCAAGCGGTAAGGCATGAGACTTTGACTCTCACATGCGCTGGTTCGAATCCAGCTATCCCAATAAGGATTTGTTCCTTAAAATGGCGGTATAGCCAAGTGGTAAGGCAGAGGTCTGCAAAACCTTCATCACCGGTTCAAATCCGGTTACCGCCTTTAGCTGTTGCTTGGCGCTAACATTTTATTATTTTGCCGGTGTGGCGGAATTGGCAGACGCGCTGGACTCAAAATCCAGTTCCCGTTGAGGGAGTATCGGTTCGACCCCGATCACCGGTATCTTAGATACTATTTTGTAACAGTAAACGCCTAGAAATAGGCGTTTTTATTTTGTATAAAAGATATTAAAAGTAATTTGATGTCTTGCTGTTGTTCAAGTGAATATGATGCTGACGAGTATTGCTGTTTACCAGTCAATACTTGTTTTTTTGTGTGTCATTATAAAAATGCTATAATTGAACCTGCTACTAATAGTCAAATAATTAAGGGGGTAAGTTCTAGTGATTGAAAAGCAAAGCCAGCGACAATTTGAACTTGTTTCAAATTATCAACCGACTGGAGATCAACCAGCAGCAATCGAACAACTAACTGCAGGCATTGAATCCGGCGAAAAAGCGCAGATCTTGTTGGGCGCGACCGGTACGGGTAAAACATTTACTATCTCTAACGTGATCAAAAATGTCAATAAGCCTACGTTAGTATTAGCGCATAATAAAACTTTAGCCGGTCAATTGTACGGTGAGTTTAAGGAATTTTTCCCCCATAATGCGGTTGAATATTTTGTGAGTTATTATGATTATTATCAGCCAGAAGCTTACGTTCCTTCTAGCGACACTTATATTGAAAAAGATTCTAGTATTAATGATGAAATTGATAAATTACGTCACTCTGCAACCAGTTCGTTATTAGAACGTAACGATGTGATCGTCGTGGCGTCGGTTTCGTCTATCTTCGGTTTGGGCGATCCTGCTGAATATAGGGCGCACACGATTTCCTTACGGGTCGGACAAGAGATCGAACGCAACCGCCTTTTAAGTCAACTGGTCGATATTCAATTTGAAAGAAACGACATTGACTTTCAACGGGGGCGCTTTCGGGTGAGGGGAGACGTGGTTGAAATTTTTCCCGCTTCCCACGACGAGCGCGCCTTACGCGTTGAGTTTTTTGGTGATGAAATTGACCGGATCAGAGAAGTCGATTCGCTAACAGGAGAGATAATTGGCGATCGTGATCACGTTGCCATTTTCCCGGCGACCCACTTCATGACCAACGACGAACGGATGCACGAAGCAATAGAGGGCATTGAAGCCGAATTAAAAGAGCGCAGTGCTGAACTGACGGCTCAAAGTAAGTTATTAGAAGTTCAGCGTTTAGAGCAACGAACGACTTATGACGTTGAAATGCTCAAGGAAATGGGTTATTGTTCGGGAATCGAAAATTATTCGCGCCACATGGATGGGCGTAAAAAAGGAGAACCCCCCTTCACGTTACTGGACTTCTTTCCCAAAGATTTTTTGATCGTGGTCGATGAGTCACACGTAACGATGCCTCAGGTACGTGGAATGTATAATGGAGACCGGTCGCGTAAGCAAATGTTGGTCGATTACGGCTTTCGCTTGCCCAGCGCGTTGGACAACCGGCCCTTAAAGTTAGCCGAATTTGAAAAACACGTGCACCAAATCGTTTATATGTCGGCTACCCCGGGACCCTACGAGTACGAGCAAACTGATCATATCGTAGAGCAGATCATTCGCCCGACTGGCTTATTAGATCCGACGGTTGAAGTGCGCGAAACCAACGGACAAATGGACGACTTGGTTTCTGAAATCAACGAAAGAGTCGAACAACACGAGCGTGTTTTTGTGACTACACTGACGAAAAAGATGGCGGAAGATCTGACCGATTATTTTAAGGAATTGGGTATTAAGGTCAAATACTTGCATTCAGACATTAAAACGTTGGAACGAACCGAGATCATTCGGGATCTACGTTTAGGCAAGTTCGACGTTTTAGTGGGGATCAACTTGTTACGGGAAGGAATCGATGTGCCGGAGGTTTCTTTGATCGCAATTTTAGATGCCGATAAGGAAGGATTTTTGCGTAACGAACGGTCGCTGATCCAAACGATCGGGCGGGCAGCGCGCAATGTCCACGGGCACGTGATCCTATACGCTGATGAGGTGACCGATTCGATGCAAAAGGCGATGGATGAAACAGCCAGACGGCGGCAAATCCAGCAACAGTATAATGAAGAACATGGCATCGTTCCACAGACGATCAAAAAAGAGATCAGGGCGGCAATTTCCGGTGTGGTGCCAGCGACAGGAAAAGATGACACTACAAGTGATGGCGTTGATTTTAGTCACTTAAAACGTGCTGACCAAAAAGAAATGATCCAAAACTTAGAAGATCAGATGAAAAATGCTGCTAAGTCGCTGAATTTTGAAGAGGCGGCGACTTTGCGGGATACGGTCTTTGAACTTAAAGCGCAGATCAGTTAGGAGTTAGGATATTGGCGCAAGATAAAATTAAGATCCACGGTGCACGAGCACATAATTTAAAAAATATTGATGTTACTTTGCCTAAAAATAAGCTGATCGTAATGACCGGTTTATCAGGTTCGGGGAAAAGCTCGTTAGCGTTTGATACGTTATACGCGGAAGGCCAGAGAAGATACGTTGAAAGCCTCTCGTCGTATGCACGGCAGTTTTTAGGGCAGATGGATAAGCCGGACGTCGACTCGATCGATGGGTTGTCGCCTGCCATTTCGATCGACCAAAAAACGACCTCTAAAAATCCGCGCTCGACGGTCGGGACGGTAACGGAGATCAACGATTATTTGCGCTTATTATGGGGAAGAGTCGGGACCCCGATCTGTCCTAACGACGGACACGAGATCACTAGTCAGTCACCCGAACAGATGGTTCAACGGGTACTGGCTTTGCCGCAACGAACTAAACTGCAGATCTTGGCGCCCGTCGTGCGAGCTAAAAAAGGGCAGCATAAAAAAGTGCTGACTAAAATTAAGCGTGAGGGCTTTGTTCGGGTGATCATCGACGGACAGACACATGATATCGAAGAACAGATCGAATTAGATAAAAACGTGCAGCATTCGATCGCAGTGGTAGTCGACCGGATCGTAGTTAAAAAGGGAATTAAGGCACGTTTGTTCGATTCTTTTGAAGCCGCTTTACGCCTCTCTGGTGGTTATGCGTTTGCTGCGATCGTAGGAGGGCAGACGATTCAATTTTCGGAAAACTTTGCCTGTCCTTACTGCGGTTTCACGATCGGAGAATTAGAGCCGCGTCTTTTTTCTTTTAACGCGCCGTTTGGTGCCTGTCCAGACTGCGACGGCTTAGGGATCAAACTGGAAGTTGACCGCGATTTGGTCGTACCAGACAAGAAAAAAACGTTAGCACAAGGAGCGATCGCGCCCTGGAATCCGATCAGCTCTCAGTACTACCCGACTTTATTGCAGCAGGCCTGTGACAAGTTTGGCATTGCACTGGATGTTCCCTTTAATCAGCTGCCTAAAAAACAGCAGCGGATCATTTTATACGGGAACGGTAAGCAGACGTTCCATTTTACCTTTAGTGGTGAATTTGGGGGTAAGCGTGACTTAGAAATGCAATTCGAGGGCGTTATTCCTAACATAGAACGGCGTTACCGGGAGACTAACAGTGATTTTACCCGCGATGTGATGCGTAAGTACATGACGAGTTTGACTTGCCAGACGTGTCACGGTTACCGCCTCAACGAAAAGGCGTTGGCGGTGCAGATCGCGCACAAAAATATCGGTGAAGTCACGGCCTTGTCGATTGGGAGTGCCATCAAGTTCTTTTCCAAACTGCATTTTTCCCAACAAAATGCCCAGATCGCCCAGCCGATTTTAAAGGAGATCAACGACCGGCTGGCGTTTTTACAAAATGTGGGACTGTCATATTTGACACTCAGTCGGTCGGCTCGGACTTTGTCTGGCGGTGAGGCCCAACGGATCCGCTTGGCGACTCAGATTGGCTCCAACTTGTCGGGAGTTATGTATATTTTAGATGAGCCTTCGATCGGTTTGCACCAACGCGATAACGACCGGCTGATCGCTTCTTTGAAAAAAATGCGTGATCTGGGAAATACGTTGATCGTGGTCGAACACGATGAAGACACGATCAAAGCGGCCGATTACGTGGTAGATATTGGCCCGGGTGCAGGGGTTCATGGCGGCCAAGTAATGGCCAGTGGGACACCTAAGCAGGTCGCACGCAGTGCCAAATCCATCACGGGACAGTATTTAGCGGGCAAACGTTACATCCCGATCCCCGCTACAAGAAGAGCTGGCAGTGGCAAAAAAGTAACGGTGACAGGGGCCAGCGAAAACAACCTGAAAAATTTGACAGTAGATTTTCCTTTGGGGAAATTTATTACGGTGACAGGCGTTTCCGGTTCCGGTAAGTCAACGTTAGTCAACCTAATTTTAAAGCGAGCACTAGCCCAAAAATTGAATCACAGTACGGTCAAACCGGGACGTTACGAAAAAATCAGCGGCTACCAGGACCTAGAAAAAGTGATCGATATCGACCAGTCGCCGATCGGACGCACACCGCGCAGCAACCCAGCCACTTATACCAGCGTGTTTGATGACGTCCGCACGCTATTTGCCCAGACCAACGAAGCTAAAATGCGGGGGTACGGCAAGGGCAGGTTTAGTTTTAACGTCAAAGGCGGGCGCTGCGAAGCTTGCAAGGGCGACGGAATCTTAAAAATCGAAATGAATTTCTTGCCGGACGTTTACGTTCCCTGTGAAGTTTGCCACGGCACTCGTTTTAATTCGGAAACCCTAGAGATCGAATACAAGGGTAAAACGATCGCTGACGTGTTGGAAATGACCGTCAGTGAGGCGCTCGAGTTTTTTGCTCCGATCCCTAAGATCAAACGTAAACTGCAAACGATCATCGACGTGGGTTTAGGTTACGTTAAGTTAGGGCAACCGGCGACGACTCTTTCAGGTGGGGAAGCACAAAGAATGAAATTAGCGGCGGAATTGCACCGCAAGTCTAACGGCAAAACTTTTTATATTTTGGATGAACCGACAACGGGATTGCACACGGAAGATATCAAGCATTTGTTAGTCGTGTTACAACGCTTGGTCGATAAGGGTAACACGGTATTAGTGATCGAACATAATTTAGACGTGATCAAAACCGCTGATTACCTGATCGACTTGGGACCCGAAGGCGGTGCTGGTGGTGGTCAGGTCGTAGCGACGGGGACTCCCGAACAGATCGCTGCTTGTCCCGCTAGCTACACGGGGCAGTATTTAAAAACGATGTTAGCTAACGGCCACTACGAGTAATGGCAAAAATGACTTGCAATTCTGAAGTAAACTGCTAGAGTTAAGTTATTATTAAAGAAAGTAGAGTGATATTATGGCAAAAGTAGAAAGTTTTACGCTTGATCATACGGCGGTCAAGGCTCCGTACGTACGACTAATTACCGTTGAAAAGGGAGAAAAGGGAGATCGAATCTCTAATTTTGATTTACGGTTAGTTCAACCTAACGAAAATGCGATCCCGACCGCTGGGTTACACACCATCGAACACATGTTAGCCGGCTATTTGCGGGATCATTTAAGCGGTGTGATCGATTGCTCGCCGTTTGGTTGTCGGACTGGTTTTCATTTGATCACGTGGGGAGAACACGACACTGAAACGGTAGCTAAGGCGCTCAAGCAGTCATTAGAAGATATTTGCCAATCATCTTGGTCCGACGTTCAGGGAACAGACATCAAGAGCTGCGGCAATTACCGTGACCATTCACTTTTTTCCGCACAGGAATGGTGCCGTAAGATCTTAGACGAAGGGATCTCGTCTGACCCGTTTGAACGTAAAGTAGTGAAGTAATTAAAAAAATGATCTGGAAGGTAGTTGCTTTCCGGATTTTTTATGGCTTGAAAAAAATGATACGCCCGGATGGATACAAGGGAGATGACGAAAATGTCAGAAAAATTTGAGGTAGTGATCTTGACCGGAATGAGCGGTGCCGGCAAAACGGTGGCGATGCAAAGCTTTGAGGATCTGAATTATTTTTGCGTCGATAACATGCCACCGACGCTGGTACCCAAGTTTTATGAACTGATCAAAGAGGCGGGTAAGATTCATAAAGTGGCGCTCGGTATCGATTTGCGTTCGCGTTCTTTTTACGAACAGATCACGCACACCTTAAACCAGATCGAAGATAACCCGGCAATCAGGGTCCAGATCGTTTTTTTGGATACGTCGGACGAAGAGTTGGTCTCGCGTTATAAAGAAACGCGTCGGGCTCACCCGCTGGCTCGTGAAGGCCGGTTGTTGGATGGGATCGCCCGTGAGCGGAACTTGTTAGCGGAGATCAGGAGTCAAGCGCAGTTGGTGATCGATACGACTAATTTGTCGCCGCGGCAGTTGCGTGAGGAGATTTTTCACACCTTTCAAAATGATCAGAGTACGCCTTTTCACGTCGAGGTCATGTCATTTGGTTTTAAGTACGGCTTACCGATCGACGCCGATATCGTTATGGACGTGCGCTTTTTGCCCAACCCTTATTATGTGACGGAATTAAAGGAACAGACGGGGTTAGACCAAGATGTCAGTGATTACGTGATGAATTCCACGACGGCACAAAAATTTTACCAGGATTTCGCACACCTGCTGGAAGAGATTTTGCCCGGCTATATTGCGGAAGGGAAATCGAGTTTAGTGATCGCTATTGGATGTACAGGCGGGCAGCATAGGTCCGTCGCGTTAGCCCATAAAATCGGTGAACGATTGCAAAAAAATTATCCCGTGCGCATTTCTCACCGTGACATGCACAAGCGAAAGGAGACTGTCAATCGTTCATGAAAGCGAAAAAAAACAAGCGCCCGTCACTAGTAGTGATCGGCGGCGGGACCGGCTTGCCGGTGATCTTAAACGGTTTGCGTAGGTCTAACGCTGATATTACGGCTATTGTGACGGTGGCTGACGATGGTGGTTCTTCGGGGGTTTTACGCGACTATATCAACGTGGTCCCTCCCGGCGATATTCGTAACGTTTTGGTGTCGTTGTCGGACATGCCCCGATTGTATAAAAATATTTTTCAGTACCGTTTCGCTTCTAAAGACCAGTTTTTTTCGGGACACGCGATCGGTAATCTGATCATCGCGGCGTTATCCGAGATGTACCAGGATGATATTTTTGCCGCGGTCCAAAAACTCTCCGAAATGATGCGGGTGGACGGTAACGTTTATCCCGCCGCCGATGTTCCTTTGACGCTGAATGCTCAATTTAGCGATGGCACGGTCATGACTGGGGAAGCTGAGATCACGGCGGCCCACAAGACGATCACTAAAGTTTGGGTCACCAGCTCACAGTTAGCTAAACCGCAGGCACGACCGGAAGTGATCAAGGCGATCATGGAAGCCGACCAGATCGTTTTGGGTCCGGGCAGTTTATTTACGAGCATTTTGCCTAACTTAATGATCGAAAATGTGGGGCAGGCGCTTTGTGCCACAAAGGCCGAAGTAGTTTATATTTGTAATATCATGACTCAAAAAGGGGAAACCGAAAAATTTACCGACGCCGACCACGTCCGGGTCTTAAACGAACATTTAGGACAGCAATTTATTGACACCGTGTTAGTCAACACCGAGCCCGTTCCTGCCGATTATTTGGACAGTCAAAAATATAACGAGATCTTGTATCAAGTTAAGTATGACTTTGCGGGACTACGCGCACAAGGCTGCCGGGTGATCTCCGATAACTTTTTGTGTCTGCGCGAGCGGGGAGTTTTTCACGATGGAACTAAAGTGGTCAACGAGCTGATGCAACTGATTAGCCGCCCGAAGTCGTGGGAAGTTAGCAACTATAATTAAGGGGGCTTTTGCGTGTCATATGCTAGTGAAGTTAAAAAAGAGCTGACGATGCTGGAAGTCCGCCAGGCTGCTAACGGTAAAGCGGAGCTGGCTGCGTTGATCAGAATGAATGGTTCTTTGAGTTTAGTCAATCACCATTTTGTTTTGAGCATTCAAACGGAAAACCCAGCGATCGCCCGCAGGATCTACTGGTTGCTCGACCATTTTTATGGCGCTAAAAGTGAACTGAGCGTCCGCAAAAAAATGAAGTTGAAAAAAAATAACTTGTACGTCGTCCGCGTACGCAAGGAAACTCAAAAAGTCCTGCAAGACTTAGATATCGTAGTGGGGATGCAGATCAAACAGACGGTCCCACCGGAATTTATGCGTTTAGATGGTCCCGTGCGTTCTTACCTGCGGGGGGCATTTTTAGCGACGGGGTCGGTTAATAATCCGGAAACTAGCCGCTATCACTTGGAAATTTATTCCTTATATGAAAGTCACAACGATTCGATTTGTGAGTTGATGAATCACTATCACCTCCATGCGCGTAAAACCGAAAGAAGGAGTGGCTACATCACTTATCTCAAGGAAGGCGAGAAAATTGCTGATTTTTTGTCTTTGATCGGTGCGACGAAATCGATGCTTAAATTTGAAGATATTCGGATCATGCGTGATATGCGCAACTCGGTCAACCGGATCGTTAATTGCGAAAACGCCAACCTGAATAAAGTGGCAGATGCCGCTACCAAGCAAATCGCTAACATTAAACTGATCGACGAGAAGATCGGGTTAAATAAGTTGCCGGTAAAATTACAACAGATGGCGCTAACGCGAGTGCAACACCCAGACGTTAGTTTAAAAGAATTGGGTAATTTTGTGGCTGACGGACCGATTTCAAAGTCCGGGGTTAATCATCGTTTGCGTAAGATCAATGAGTTTGCCCAAAAATTAAGTGAATAGGGAAAAAGGAGTTGGGACAAACTGCTGTTTTTTCGAGCACGATCAAACAAGCTGTGAGTCAATCCTATTTTACTTACGGAAAACAAAAAAGAGGCTGGAACAAAACAGAATTTTGTTCCAGTCCCTTTTCATAACCGTGCTTTTCTCGCAGCTTGTTATTTTAATTTTTTCTTGTTAGTCATGATCTTATCGATCAGGCCGTAATCTACCGCCTCTTGGGCCGACATGAAATTATCACGTTCAGTGTCGTGGTTGATCGTTTCGATTTCTTGGCCCGTCGCCTCCGCTAAAATCTGGTTGATCACCTTACGGGTTTTAGAAATGTGTTTAGCGGCGATCTGAATTTCCGTTGACTGGCCTTGAGCACCGCCTAATGGCTGGTGGATCAAGATTTCTGAGTTAGGTAAAGCAAAACGCTTACCTTTAGTCCCACTGGTTGCCAAAATCGAAGCCATCGAAGCTGCCATGCCCAATACGATCGTTTGCACGTCAGCATTGACAAAATTCATGGTATCTAGGATCGCTAACCCAGCGGAAACCGATCCGCCGGGAGAATTGATATACATATAGATGTCTTTATTAGCGTCCTGTGCGTCTAAGAAGAGTAATTGCGCGATGATCGCGTTAGCCATGTCATCATTAACTTCGCCCGAAACCATGATGATCCGGTCTTTTAGTAAGCGTGAGTAAATATCATAAGCACGTTCGCCCTGTGGTGATTGTTCAATAACTGTTGGTACCAAATTCATAGTCCAAAAGCCTCCTCGTAATCTAACTGATAATGGTTAATTGATTTATAAATAGTTTACTCTATAGGTCAAAAAAGGTCAAACTTAAAGCACGTTGCACATAGTAGAATCTTTTTTCACCGTTAACTTCGTGTTATTATAGTAAGTGATTACTAACCTAAGGAGTTGTCGTTACTTTTTTGACAATTTCTCGATAAACTAATAAAATTTGTGCTAAGGAGGTTTTTACGATTAATATTTTGTATTGTGGCGATGACCAGATGTTTGAAGGCATTTTGCTGTCAATATTATCACTGACTAAAAATGTGACTGAACCGTGCACTTTTTATTTGGTGACCGCTGACTTAAGCAATGGTAAACAACATTTTCACCCACTTAGTACAGCTCATGTTGAGTATTTAGCTGATTTAGTGCGTAGTAAAAATGCCCAGCACCGGGTCCAAAAAATCGATCTGACCTCAGTCTTTAACGCTGATCCTCCGACTGCTAACCTCAAGACGCTGTTTACGCCTTACAGTATGCTGCGTTTGTACGTTGATTTGGTGCCGGAAATTCCGCAGCGGTTATTATACTTAGACACGGATATTATTTGTCACCGGCCGTTTCAGGATTTTTATTACCAATCACTGGCGCAAACGGAAGTGGTAGGGGTGTTAGATTATTACGGTCGCTGGTTTTTCCATTACCAATTAAAAAAATTTGATTACCTTAATTCAGGAATGTTGTTACTAAACATGGAAATGATTCGCCAGACAGGGTTGTTTGCTAAGTGTCGGGCTTATTGTCGCCGGCACCGTTTGATCATGCCGGACCAATCGGCAATCAATAAGTTTGCTACTACCAAACGCCTGGCGGATAGAAAATATAACGAGCAACATGGAGTGAATAAGGAGACGGTATTTCAGCATTTTTCTACCAGCTGGAAGCTGTTTCCGGTGATCCATCCCGTTTCCATCAAGCCGTGGGAGATCGATAAAGTCTTTGCCGCGGGATTGGTGGGGGATGATACGGCCGTGTTTGATGAGTATTTGCAATTAGTAGATCCTTAAAACGGCCATTTTGTTGTAGTCAAAGGAGAATTCATGCAGATAAAGAAAAGATTGCTGGGCCATGGCCGCGGACTAGCGGCGTTGATTTTGCAACTTCGGCCCCATTACTGGAAATTTGTGAGCGGTATTTTATTAGGAATGGTTTCGATCTTTCTTCAATTAATAGTACCAGTAATGGCTAAACAGATCATCAATCAGGTACAACATTCTTTGGCTAATGTGAACACCGGATTAGTAGTCTTGGGTTGCCTAGTGTTTGTTTGTAGCACATTATTAGGAGCGCTTTCTGGCGGATTTTTGGGATTTTTTGGTGAAGAAGTCGTGCGCCAATTGCGTGTCAAGTTATGGGACAAGGTACTGACCTTACCATTAGGTTATTTTGCTCGTAATCGTGCGGGAGAAATTGCTTCGCGGATCACCAACGATGCCAATCAAGTCAAGGAGTTACTCGCTAATTCTTTACCTAAAATGGCGACTTCCTTGTTGCAATTAGTCGGAGTATTGTGCTTTATGTTGGCGATGGACTGGAAAATGACGATCGTTTTGTTCGCAGTTATCCCGTTGTTACTCGTTATTTTGTCGCCAATTTTGAAACGGTCGGCTAAGTTGGGGAAAAAGCGGCAACATTATTTGGCTCAGCTCAACGGTAAAGTGACCGAGATGTTGGCAGAAGTCCAGCTAGTCAAGGCGGCTAATGCGGAACCGCTGGAGCGCAAAAAAGGGCGTCAGCAGATGAGCTTGCTGTATCAAGTTGGCTGTAAAGAAGCGATTTACGACGCCATTACGGGGCCAGTGACCGGGTTGATCATGTTAATGACGATCATCGGGATTTTATTGTACGGGGCTGTGCGGATCAAGTCAGGTACATTGGATACCGGTACTTTACTGGCATTTATGATGTATTTGGTGCAGTTGCTCGTGCCTTTTACTACCTTGGGACAGTTTATGACCGATTTTGCCAAGGCGACTGGGGCAACGACTAAGATCCAAGAATTGTTAAACGAAACAGAAGAAGTCTGTGACCAGGGAACAAAACTGATGCTAGAGCAGCGGCAGATCAAAATGGAAGATGTTGCCTTTACATATCCATCAGGAAGAAAAAGTCTGCGAAAAATCAATTTCACGGTTCAACCTAATTCGCTAGTAGCGTTTGTGGGGCCTTCTGGTGGTGGTAAATCCACTATTTTTAAATTAATGGAACGTTTTTACGAACCGGACAGTGGAAAAATCATGATCGGTGATACCGATTTGGCTCAGCTTAACTTGGAAAGTTGGCGCAAGCAACTGGGACTGGTTGACCAAAATGCCGCGGCCGTGGCGGGGACGATCCGCTATAATTTGACTTATGGTATGACTCAGGACTTCAGTGATGATGATTTGTGGCACGTGTTAGATTTGGCGTACGCTAAGGATTTTGTAGCGGCAATGCCCGAACAATTAGACACGCAGATCGGTGAGCGGGCGATGAGCCTTTCGGGAGGACAGCGCCAGCGTTTGGCGATCGCCCGCGTCTTTTTGCGCGACCCGCGTTTATTGATGTTAGACGAAGCGACGGCTAGTTTGGATCCAGCCGCGGAAGCGATGATCCAAAAGGCGTTGGCTAAACTGATGAAAGGACGCACGACTTTTGTGATTGCGCACCGCTTAAATACGATCATCGGCGCCGACCAGATCTATTTTATCAATAATGGTAAGGTCGGTGGCTCGGGAACACACCAGCAGCTACTGCACACTTATCCGCTGTACCGGGAGTACTTTCATAGTCAGTTTGAGAAAAAATAAGTTCGCTGTGGTGATTAAAATTTTAACTAAGATAAAATGGGACTGGAACAAAATTCTGTTTTGTTCCGGTCCTATTTTTGGTTTTCGTAAGTAATGGACTTGATCGCTTTTTGTTTCAACTCTTTTTTGTTATTGGTAAAAATATTTTAGGATATTAGGTAAAAATGCTCCAAGAAAGTTGTATATTATAATTGTGGCTAAATCATTTTTAGTGGTAAAAGAAAAAGCCTTTAAAAGTTAAGGCTTCTGACTGTCATATTTAAAATTAAAATTCGGCGATGCGCCAACAGGGAGTCGAACCCTGATCTCAAGAACCGGAATCTTGCGTGCGATCCATTACACTATCGGCGCGTGCTTAACTATTCTAACTCAAGTGATTTTAAAATACAAGTACTTTTAAGGAGAAATTTGCATGGCATTACAACAAAGCCTAAATCAGCAGCAAAAACAGGTTCAAAAGCTAGCGATGACGCAACGAATGCAGCAATCGATCCAAATTTTAAAGTTTAATACCGATGAATTAAAAGAATACTTAGCACAAAAACAGTTAGACAATCCGTTTTTGATCGTTAACCCGGCACTTAGAAAAGAGCAAAGTTACGTTAGTCACAGTGCAGATACGAGCGATTGGACGACGTATACTGCGACCCAAAAAACGCAGTCACTTTACGATTATTTGTTAGAACAGATTCATTTGACGATGCGCAAGACCGTTTTACGCGGGTGGGTGATCTATTTGTTGGAGCACCTCGACTTAAACGGGTATTTAGAAATTGATTTGAATGAATTAGTCGCACAAAAAAAGGTGGACCAAACGACGATCATCGACGCGTTGACGCTGTTACAGCAATTAGATCCGCCGGGCGTGGGTGCGCGTAATTTGCAAGAATGCTTGTTGTTACAAAGTCAAAATGATAGCAACGCTCCCGCATTGACGTGCGAGATCTTAGCTCAGGACTTTAAGGACTTTAGCGATCGTAAATGGGGGCCCTTAGCACAAAAGTACGGTATTCCTTTAGCCGATCTGCAAAAAATCTTTGATTACGTCCAAACGTTGTCACCGGCACCGGGAGCAGCTTATAATCAAAATCCGGTAGGCTACATCCAACCGGACTTAATTTTAACTAAAACGGCTGAAGGCCAACTGACGTTAGCGGCTACCAGGCAGTCGGTTCCTAAAATTGCGTTTCGTACGGCTTATTTTCAACGGATGGCAGCGGAAAAAGATCCAGCAGTCCAAGCCTATTTGGAACAAAAGAAAAAAGAATACGGCGTGATCGCAAAAGACATCGAACAGCGGGGCAGTACGTTATTACGGGTGGGAAACGAAATCGTCGCCCGCCAAAAGGAATTTTTCTGGGGGAAAACGACGAGGTTAAAGCCTTTATTACTCAGGGACGTCGCGCAGAAGTTGCAGTTACACGAATCGACGGTCAGCCGCACGATCAACGGCAAGTATTTACAAACTGATGCGGGAGTTTTTGAACTGAAGAGTTTCTTTTCTCAGGCGGTAAACTACGGTCAAGAAGAGCTAACCGCAGCCGACGTTAAGGAAATGATCAAAAAACAAATTGCCCAAGAGGATCCTAAAGAACCGCTGTCCGATCAACGCATAACCGTCGATCTAGCAGCGAAGGGACTGAAATTGTCCCGCAGAACAGTTGCGAAATACCGGGAACAGCTGGGAATAGTTAGTTCGAGCAAAAGGAAAAAATACTGAGAAGGTTAAATTATCCCCCTACGAGGAAATTTTTTGCCCGGAAAAAAATATTTGTGCACAGGGACTTACTTGACTTGCATTGATTTTTCATTATTGCTATAATGCACTTGTAGGTGAAATCGAGCCACTGTAACGAGTTAAACTCTGTTATAAGTAGCTGATAAATTTGCTGGACATTTTTAGTCCCGGGAGAGAGCAGTATGCACCGTGAGTTGGAACTACTGAAGGCGATCGTGCCGGACCTATTTAGCACATTGCAGCTCAGGTTTAGTATTTTGCAGGCTATTAGCCAGATGGCTCCGATCGGGCGCCGTTCATTGGCACAGCACTTAGCTTTGAGCGAACGGACTTTGCGCTCGGAAACAGATTTTTTACGGACGCAGCGTTTGCTAAAAAGTAATCAAAGTGGCATGCAACTCACGACGAAGGGGCAAGAGCTAGTTGGTGATTTGAACACTGTTTTAGGACAGTTGAGCAAGTTGCCCGCGTTGGAAAAACAGTTGAGTGCGTTGTTAGGCGGCTATCGCTGTTTGGTAGTTGCGGGTGATGCAGATGCAGCTCAAGATACTGTTAGTGCTCTGGGAGCGGCAGTTAATACCGTTTTGTCTCAGTTGTTACCCTTCGGCAAGAATGTTATTGCCGTCATGGGGGGTACGACGATGGCAACGGTGGCAACGTGTTTGACCGCTGAGTTGTTACAGCAACGACAGCTGACCTTTGTCCCTGCTCGTGGGGGGATCGGTGAACGAGTCGACATTCAGGCGAACACGATTTGTGCGCGCATGGCCGCTGAAACTGGTGGTAAACACCGCGCGTTGTATGTTCCTGAACACGTGAGCGCTGACACCTACGAACCGTTGTTACATGAACCGGCAGTGCAAGAAGTAGTAACACTGATCAGTCATAGTAATGCGGTGATCCATAGTATTGGTTCCGCAATTCCGATGGCTAAGAGGCGATCGATGTCGGAAACTGTGATCAAGCAGTTACAAACGGCTGGAGCTGTCGGTGAAGCTTTTGGTTATTTTTTCGATTGCCGTGGTCGGATCGTGTATAAATTATCCCGAATCGGGTTACAGTTAGAGGATCTGGCTACTATGAAATGTATTGTGGCGGTTGCTGGTGGGGCTTCTAAAGCCACTGCGATTGCTGCTTACATGAAACTCGCTCCCCCGCAAACTTATTTGGTAACGGATGAGGGAGCCGCAAAGATGATTTTAACAAAGTAATATTATTAACTTAATGTTGCTTGTTTAAAATAAATATTTATTTCCTGAAGGAGGAAATTTTAGTATGACTACTAAAGTAGGTATTAACGGTTTTGGCCGTATCGGTCGTTTGGCACTTCGTCGGATCAAAGAAACCAGCAAGGATCTCGAAGTTGTTGCTATCAATGATTTAACTTCACCAGCAATGTTAGCTCACTTGCTGAAGTATGATACAGCTCATGGCCGGTTTGATGGCGAAGTTTCTGCAACCGACGATGCATTGATCATTGACGGCAAGAAGATCCCGGTTTACGCAGAACCAGACGCTCATAATATTCCTTGGGTTAAAAATGACGGTGTTGAATTAGTTCTTGAATCAACAGGTTTTTACACTTCAGAAGAAAAAGCATCTGCTCACTTGGAAGCAGGCGCAAAACGCGTTTTGGTTTCAGCACCAGCTGGCAATATGACAACGATCGTTTATGGTGTTAACGATGACCAAATCACTAAAGATGACAAGATCGTTTCTGCTGCTTCATGTACTACTAACTGCTTGGCACCACTTGCTAAAGCAGTTAACGATGCATTTGGCATTAAAGCAGGAACAATGACAACGATCCATGCTTATACTGCTACTCAGATGGTACAAGATGGTCCTGACAAGAAGGGCAATGTTCGTAACGCTCGTGCTGCTGCTCAAAACACAATTCCTCATTCAACAGGTGCTGCTAAAGCAATCGGCTTGGTAATTCCTGAATTGAAAGGTAAATTGGATGGTCACGCACAACGTGTTCCTGTAATCACAGGTTCTTTGACCGAATTGGTAACAACTTTGGACAAAGAAGTAACTGTTGACGAAGTTAATGCAGCTATGAAGAAAGTAACTGACAATAACGAATCATTTGGTTACAACGACGATGGTATCGTATCATCTGATGTGATCGGCACCACTTATGGCTCAATCTTTGACCCAACTCAAACACAAGTTGTTGGTTCAGGTAGCAGCCAAGTAGTTAAGACAGTTGCATGGTACGATAATGAATCTGGCTTTACTGCTCAAATGATCCGGACATTAGAAAAATTTGCAAGCATGCTTTAATTTAAAGGGATGTAGCAATGTTAAGGCGGGAGGAGGCTATTCCTTCCGCCTTTTCTTATTTTGAATTTTGGAGGGGTAAAATAATGGCTAAATTAACTGTTTCAGATTTAACTGATCTTAAAGATAAAAAAGTTTTAATTCGGGTGGACTTTAACGTGCCTTTGAAAGAAGGAGCAAAGGGAATGGAAGTCGGCGACGACAACCGGATCGTAGCGGCATTGCCAACGATCAAGTACGTTTGCGAACACGGTGGCAAGGCGATCCTCTTTTCTCATCTCGGTCGGGTAAAAAAAGAAGAAGATAAAAAGAAACTGACATTGCGTCCAGTCGCTCAACATTTGGCAACTGTTTTGGATAAACCAGTGACATTCGTTCCGGTAACTCGCGGGCCACAATTGGAAGAGGCCATTGACAAGATGGCAGCTGGCGACGTTTTGTTGGTTGAAAATACCCGTTTCGAAGATCTTGACGGTAAAAAAGAATCCGGCAACGATCCTGAATTAGGTAAATATTGGGCTTCACTAGGCGATGTTTACGTCAACGATGCCTTTGGAACTGCCCATCGTTCACATGCTTCTAACGTGGGAATCGCAAGCAACATGAAACAAGCTGCTGCTGGCTTCTTGTTAGAAAAAGAAATCAAGTTCTTAGGCAATGCCGTAGACGATCCGAAACACCCGTTTGTTGCTATCTTGGGTGGTGCTAAGGTTTCCGACAAGATCGGTGTCATCGATCATTTGCTAGGCAAAGCCGACAAAGTGATCATCGGTGGCGGGATGACTTATACTTTCTACGCTGCTAAGGGTATCAAGATCGGTAAGTCTTTGGTAGAAGAAGACAAGGTTGACTTGGCTAAAGAAATTATCGCTAAAGCAGGCGACAAGTTGGTCTTGCCGGTTGATAACGTAGTTGCTAAAGAATTCAAGAATGATTCACCGAGTGAAGTTGTTGTTGGCGATATTCCGGACGACGAAATGGCTTTGGATATTGGTCCTAAATCGATCGAATTATTCAAGGATACTTTAAAGGATGCCAAGACGGTAGTTTGGAACGGACCGATGGGCGTCTTTGAAATGAGTAATTTTGCTAAGGGAACTTTGGAAGTTGGCAAGTTTCTAGGCACGTTGACCGACGCAACTACGATCGTTGGTGGCGGCGATTCGACTGCTGCTGTTAAGCAATTAGGCGTAGGCGACAAGTTGACTCATATTTCGACCGGCGGTGGCGCTTCACTGGAATACCTAGAAGGTAAGGAATTACCAGGAATTGCTGCTGTTTCTGACAAATAATAACTGAATTGAAGGGATGATTACTTTGCGTACACCAATTATTGCGGGAAACTGGAAAATGAACATGAATCCGACCCAAACGGCTGAGTTTGTGCAGGCTGTTAAAAATCAGCTACCGACCGACGTTGAAGCTGTGATCGGCGCTCCGGCAGTCGACCTACCAGCATTGCTTGAAAATGCACAGGGCTCGGCACTGAAAGTAGCTGCTGAAAATTGCTACTTTGAAGATGAGGGTGCTTATACGGGAGAAACTTCTCCTAAGGTCTTAGCTGAAATGGGCGTTGATTACGTGATCATCGGTCATTCGGAACGCCGCCAGTATTTCCATGAAACTGACGAAGACATCAACAAAAAGGCGCATGCCATTTTTAAAAATGGTTTGACACCGATCATTTGCTGTGGTGAAACGTTGGCTACACGTGAAGCAGGCGACGCTAAGACTTGGGTCGAAAACCAAGTTACTGCTGCGTTAAAAGGCTTAACGGCTGAACAAGTTGGTAGTTTGGTGATTGCTTACGAACCAATTTGGGCAATTGGTACTGGTAAAACTGCTACTTCTGATCAGGCAGAAGAAATTTGTGGTGTAGTTCGCCAAACTGTTGCTAAGTTATACGACCAAAGTGTGGCTGACAAAGTGCGGATCCAATACGGCGGCTCTGTTAAACCGGCAAACGTTAAGGAATTAATGGCTAAAGATAATATCGACGGTGGCTTAGTCGGTGGTGCTTCTTTGGTACCCGATTCTTACCTCCAATTAGTTAACTTTAAGAAATAGTCTTACTAGTTGGTTGATCACCGGATAATATAAAAAGGTTACGGCAAAATGCAGTTTTTGTCGTAGCCTTTTTTGGTCGGAGAACGTTTGTTGTTTGCCTGTGTTTGGCACTAAGAGTTGTTTTGGATATGTATTTGTGCTAAATTAGAATAGATTTGTATTACCTAGATAAGGGTAAGGAGGAAGTTTGTTTGTATAATACATTAATGACCTTACTATTGATAGTTTCAGTACTGATTATTATTGCAGTTTTAATGCAACCAGCTAAAAATGATAATGCAGCTTCGGCATTTTCCGGCGGAGCATCTGACTTGTTTAGCAAGCAAAAATCTCGGGGTTTTGAAGCTTTTATGCAAAAAGTGACCGCTGTTTTAGGAGTGTTGTTTTTTGTGGTCGCTTTGGCTTTAGTGTATATTTCTTCACATTGATCGCTTGGCCTCCTGTCACAGTTTCAGGAGGTTTTTTGTTGGCACGTTTGTTAATTTAAAGTATGGGGAAATTAGATGGATAGAAAAAAATTAAGTGAAAATATAGTGCAGTATTTGGCGACGGTCGAATCTACGACGGTCGAGCAGTTAGTCGCACAGTTACGAATGGATCAGGCAGGCCAGTTTAATTTCGTGGTCCAAGCCTTAACGCAATTAGAACACGAGCATCAAGTCACCTTAGACGAGCATGGTAAGGTTGCTTTGGCACACCAGCTACCTACATATACTGGAATTTTTCACGGCAATGACCGTGGCTTTGGTTTTGTGGAAGTAGAAGAGCAAGAACAAGACTTTTTCATCAATCCAACGGCAACGCTTTCGGCTTTAAATGGTGATGAAGTTGAAATTGCGATGCTTTCTGCGGGCGACGTGCAACAGGGAAAACGCCCTGAGGGAAAAGTCTTGCGCATCATCAGTCACTCCTTAACCCAAGTCGTGGGTGTTTTCCAAACGCCAGACAGGGAGATCTTACCCGCCGGTATTATTGGAATGGTGCACTTAAAGGATAAAAAACTAGCTAATTTTAAATTTTTAGTGGCGGAAAATGGCTTGCATCCGGTCCCAGGAGAGGTGATCTTAGCTGAGATCACGGAGTATCCTTCCGCTGCTTTACCAGGAATGATCAAGGGCAATGCGGTCAAGATCATTGGTAACGAAAATGATCCGGGGATCGACATTTTAGAGATCATCTACGAACACGAGATCCCACACGAATTTCCAGAGGATGTGTTAGAGCAGATCAAAGAAATTCCGGATGAGGTAACCGAAGCCGATAAAAAGGACCGGGTAGATCTGACTGATCAGCCATTGGTGACGATCGATGATATTTCGTCTAAGGACTTGGATGATGCGGTCAATGTCTGGCAGTTACCCAATGGCAATTTTCATTTGGGCGTTCATATCGCTGATGTTTCGCACTACGTGGTTCCCGGAACGCCGCTAGACCGCGAAGCGTTTGAACGGGGGACTTCCGTTTATCTGACTGACCGGGTGGTGCCAATGTTACCGGCTAAATTGTCGAACGGGATCTGTTCGTTAAACCCGCACGTGGAGCGCTGTGCGATGTCTTGTGAAATGGAGATCGACGCCGACGGCAAGGTGGTTAATCACCGCATTTTTCCGAGCCTGATCAAGTCTACGGAAAGAATGACTTACGTGGCGATCAATCAGATCTTAGAGGCTCACGATGAAAAAACGCGGGAACGTTACCGTGATCTAGTGCCGATGTTTGAAGACATGGCGCGGCTACACAAGGTCCTGTTGAAAATGCGTAAAAGACGGGGAGCTATCGAGTTTGATGATACCGAAGCCAAGATCATCGTCGACGAAAAGGGACGCCCGACAGACATCCAGGTCCGTCAACGAGGGATCAGTGAACGAATGGTAGAATCCTTTATGATGGCGGCCAATGAAACCGTCGCTGGGCACTATCATCAGCTAAAAGTACCGTTTATTTACCGTATCCATGAAACCCCTAAGCCGGAAAAAATCACGACCTTTTTTGAAATGTTGGGTGGCTTAGGAATCGAAGTTACTGGTAAAAAAAGCGAAATTACACCTAAGATGTTGCAAAATATCTTGAAAAAAGTAGCTGGTAAACCCGAAGAAGCAATGGTTTCGGTGATGTTGTTGCGTTCAATGCAGCAAGCGAAGTATTCGCCTCAACCGGCTGGTCATTTTGGGATCGCGGCTGCGGATTACACGCATTTTACGTCACCGATCAGGCGTTACCCTGATTTGATGGTTCACCGTTTGATCCGCTTTTATTTGGAAAACGGAATTGACGCTGACAAGGCACCGGCTAATGATGAATTAGAAAAAATCGCTAAGCATAGTTCTGAAACAGAACGGCGCAGTGTTGATGCCGAACGGGATACAGATGCGCTGAAAAAAGCAGAATACATGGCAAATTACGTGGGACAGACCTTCGATGCCGTGGTCAGCTCGGTGACGAAATTCGGGATGTTTATCGCTTTGCCTAACACGGTCGAAGGGCTCGTGCATATCAGTGAAATTTCCGATGATTATTACGAGTATTTAGAAAAACAAATGGCGTTGGTGGGGCGGCGGACTAAGCAGACCTACCGGATCGGCCAGCCGGTAAAAGTAAAATTGCTTAACGTTAACGTGGAACAAAAGCAGATCGACTTTACTTTGGCTCAAAAAGGTCAGGCCCCCAAAACGGACCTGTTAGATGGAGTTAAATTAGCGCCGTTAAAACCGCGTCGTGACGGGGGGCGCAAGTTTAACCAGCACCGGTCTCAGGGTAAAAGAAATTATCAGCACGCGCATAAAAAGGGCAGTTTTACGATCGATAACCGGCATCCTAATAAGAGGCGGTGAGAGCAATTAAAGAAAAACAGCGTCCGTTAGCACAAAACCGGAAGGCTCGCCACGATTATTATATCTTGCAGACCGTTGAAGCGGGGATCGCGTTGACGGGAACGGAGATCAAGTCGGTACGGGCTGCGCGGATCAATTTAAAAGACGGGTTTGCGCAAATTAGAAATAATGAAGTGTGGCTACAAAACGTGCACATTTCACCGTACGAGCAGGGAAATCAATTTAACCACGATCCCTTACGAAACCGCAAGCTATTGTTGCACAAAAAAGAAATTGCTAAATTGGCACAAGAAACTGCTAAAAAGGGGATCACTTTAGTACCACTGAAGGTGTATTTGAAACACGGTTTTGCTAAGGTGTTACTTGGAGTAGCTCAGGGAAAACGAGATTATGATAAACGTGAGACCATTAAGCGCCGCGATCAGGAACGTGAGATCAGACGAACGTTAAAAAATTTCTGAGCGCTTAAAACGACAGTTAGCGGAGAAGATAAAGAGAGCTTGAGATCAAGATTTTGGTCCCAAGCCCTCTTTATTTTCCGGTAGTAATAGATTTAATTGTGTTTTTCAAGCCAGCGGTCTGCGTGAACAACTGATTTCTAAGCTAATCCGCGTTTACGTAGTGGTTTGTTGCGCAATTTTTTAGTTGTAGTTTGTGGAGTTAGATTTAACGCCCAGTAATTGAGGATCGCGGCGATACACAGACAAAGTGGTTCTTGGTCACGGAAATGAATTTGAAAGGCGATATAAGTGGTATTGTTTTGCGTGGTGGTAGTCGTGCGCATGATGAGTTCTCGTTTATGGTAAATGCGGTACCGAAACGACTGTAAATTGCCGTAGATCAGCCAGCCTAACTGGTGGACAAAAAGGAGTTCGTAGCGGCCGTGATGGTAATGACGCACCTGTCCCACTAATTTTCCCAGGTAATAAAGCGAAAAGGTGGGAAAACTGCCGGCAGAATCTTGGCTGACCTTAGCTAGGAGGCAACCATCGGTGCGATAAACTAAAACCGTAGCGTTAGTTAGGCCTCGTTGACCTTTAAGGTAGTAAAAATCGTGGCCGACGCGGTCGGTGATCAAGGTGGTTTGGCTGCGGGTAAATTCCAGTTTTTTAGCGTATAATGTGCGCACAGCTCTCACTTCCTAGCAATTAATAATATTAGTTTTATTTTAACACGATTTAGCTAAAGGGGAGTATGATAGCTAGATATGTGGTAAGATAAATGTGAGGTGTTTGGATGAAAACGCTAATTCACAACGATTGGCAGCAGGTTTTGGAGGCAGAATTTGCTAAAGACTACTACCAGGAATTACACAATTTTTTAAAAGAAGAGTACCGTAATTACCGGATCCACCCCGACATGTATCATATTTTTCAGGCTTTTGAGTGGACTAGTTTTGCGGCGGTCAAAGTCGTCATTTTAGGGCAAGATCCTTACCATGGCTATAATCAGGCTCACGGGTTGAGTTTTTCCGTTTTACCGGGAGTGCCGGTGCCGCCGTCCTTACAAAATATTTATAAGGAATTGCAAAGTGACCTAGGTATTGCGCCGGTAACCCACGGTTATTTGGAAAAATGGGCACGTCAAGGAGTATTACTACTCAACTCCGTGTTGACGGTCCGCGATGGCCGGGCGTATTCTCACCGGGGACATGGCTGGGAACGACTGACCGACGTGGCGATCCAAAAGTTGTCTGAACGCAAGCAGCCGGTGGTCTTTATTTTGTGGGGCAAAGCGGCACAAGATAAGATCAAAATTATCGACCAGACTAAAAACGTGATCATTAAGTCCGCTCATCCCAGTCCGCTTTCGGCTGCTCGGGGATTTTTTGGCTCCCGGCCGTTTTCTAAGACCAACGCGGCCCTAGAAGCGATGGGAGAAACACCGATCGACTGGCAGTTACCTGCAAGTGTCGATTTACAACAATCAGATTAGGAGAAATTAAATGGATTTATTCGCTAAAATAGAAAACCGAGTACGCGGTTCACAGTTAAAAATTGTTTTCCCAGAAGCTAATGACCCGCGGGTATTTAACGCAGCGCTGCGTTTGGCTGACGCTAATGTCGTGCACCCGGTATTGCTGTGTCCTTTGCCTGAAGGGAAAAATGCTGCCGAATTAGGGGAAAACATTACGGTTATAGATCCGGCAAATTACCCGGCAAAAGATGAAATGGTTGCCGCTTTTGTTAAACGGCGTCAGGGCAAAGAAAACGAGCAACAGGCCCGAGAAAAATTACAGGATGTTAATTATTTTGCAACGATGTTGGTCTACTTACACGAAGTTGATGGACTGGTATCTGGTGCTAGTCATTCTACTGGGGATACGGTGCGTCCGGCCATGCAGTTGATCAAGACGCAACCCGGCATCAGGCGGATGAGTGGCTCGTTTTTACTGACCAGAAATGGGGGACAGGAAAACTATATTTTTGCGGATTGTGCGCTGAATATTGATCCTAGCGCACAGGACTTGGCTGAGATCGCCCTGACGAGCGTTAGAACTGCCCAGTTATTTGATATTCCTGCACGAGTAGCGCTGCTAAGTTTTTCGACTAAGGGTTCGGCTGCTGGGCCCCAAGTCGATAAGATGGTTGAAGCGACCAAACTTTTTCACCAGTTAGCACCGGAAATTCCGGTGGACGGTGAATTACAATTTGATGCGGCATTCGTACCTGAAGTAGCCGCTAAAAAAGCCCCACATTCAGAGATTGCAGGGCAAGCAACGGTCTTTATTTTTCCAGAATTGCAGTCGGGGAATTTGGCGTATAAAATCGCCCAGCGTTTAGGTGGTTTCACGGCGATCGGGCCGATTTTACAGGGAATCAACCAACCGGTTTCCGATTTATCACGCGGTTGTAGCGAACAAGACGTCTATGATGCGGCTTTGATCGTTGCGGCCCAAGCGCTGGCGGCGGGTGAAAAATAATGCAACAGTTACAGTTAAATGCGCAAAATGAAGAACAGACCCAAGAATATGCCTGCCAGTTAGCTGAACTGTTGCAGGCGGGCGATGTTTTATTGTTAGAAGGTCAGTTAGGCGCGGGGAAAACGGCTTTTACGCGGGGGCTAGCCCGAGGATTAGGGATTCGGCATAATATTAAAAGTCCCACCTATACTTTGATCCGCGAATACCAAGAAGGGCGCTTGCCTTTGTATCACATGGACCTGTACCGCCTAGAAGATGGTGGGGCGCAGGATCTGGGACTAGAAGAATATTTTTCCGGTGCTGGCGTGTGCGTCGTAGAATGGGCGCATTTCGGGACGATGCCCGACGCTAATTTAACGCTGAACTTAACGGCGACAGGAGATCAGACGCGCCAGTTATCCTTTACCGCGCAAGGGACGCGCTATCAGGAATTATTAGCCCAACTAGCAATGCGCTTGTCAAAATGACTAGCGACTAATACATTTTGATCAGTTGCTGGCAGGCGGCAGCGCCAAACTGAGCGCATTGTTTGAGTAAGATTTGGGCGC
The DNA here is from genome assembly GCF_058503265.1 of Ligilactobacillus sp. ESL1201. Classification (NCBI taxonomy): domain Bacteria; kingdom Bacillati; phylum Bacillota; class Bacilli; order Lactobacillales; family Lactobacillaceae; genus Ligilactobacillus; species Ligilactobacillus sp. ESL1201. The sequence goes on from NZ_CP196362.1 coordinate 622,915, forward strand.
AGGCATGGCTGTCGGCCAGCGCGTTGTGGTGATTTTTGAGTGAGATTTGCAGTGCGTCACAGACAGTATTTAATTTATGATTCGGCAGGTCACGTAAAAAGCGGCGGCTAGTTTTGAGCGTATCTAATACCATAAAATGGGGCAGGCTGATTTGATAATAGGCCAGCGTTTGTTTAAGCACGCTGCAATCAAAAGTGGCATTGTGGGCAATCACCAGTTGTTGGGGCGTAAAGAAATTAGCGATGTGCGGCCACAGTTGCGCGAAAGTCGGTGCGTTTTGGACGTCTTTGGGTCTGATATGATGGATCCGAATATTGGTAGCGGCAAATGTAGTGGGCGGTTTGATCAGTGAATAAAGTTCGTCTACGATCTGACCTTCACGAACGACTGTCAGTGCGAGCGAACAGGCACTACAGCGTTTAGAACTGGCGGTTTCGAAATCAATTGCAATAAAATTCATCAAAAATCCTCCCATAACTAGGTGCTATAGATTAGTTTAGCAAGCATCAGGGCAAATAACCAGTATTTGAGGCAAGCCGGTTGGAATCCAATAAATGATATTACAATGTGGGGCAGAAAAATGGCTTTATTAGATGAGACACAGTTATCAGGAATTAAAATTTTACCCAATGAACCCTTAGCTAAATATACCAATACTAAAACGGGGGGGCCAGCTGATTACTTGGCTTTCCCGACTTCGTTAACAGAAGTCAAACAGTTAGTTTTGAGCGCTAAAAATGCCGGTTTACGACTGACGGTGATCGGTAATGCTAGTAATTTGATCGTTAAGGACGGCGGTATCGACGGGGTGGTCTTAAACCTAACGCGGCTGAACCAAGTGACGGTCAGTGAAAATCAAATAACTGCGCAAGCGGGGGCTGCGGTGATGCGAGTTGCTCGTCTGGCTGAAAAAGTTGGCTTGTGCGGATTGGAATTTGCGGCCGGGATCCCGGGAAGCGTTGGTGGTGCGGCTTTTATGAATGCCGGCGCGTACGGTGGCGAGATGAGCCAAGTGGTAAAAACAGTCACCGTGATCACTGCGAGCGGAGAATTGAAAACTTATCACCGCGAGGAATTGAATTTTAGTTACCGCCACAGCTTATTGCAAGAAATTCCGGTAGTCGTTGTTAGTGTCGAGTTTGCCTTGCAGCCAGGTGACCGGCAGTTGATCCGTCAACAGATGGATGAATATAATTTTTTGCGGGCGGCTAAACAACCGCTAGAGTATCCTTCTTGTGGCAGTGTTTTTAAACGACCAGCAGGACATTATACCGGCCAGTTGATCCATGAAGCCGGATTACAGGGTTATCGCCATGGTGGCGCGCAGGTTTCGCTGAAGCATGCGGGTTTCATCGTTAATCGGGGAGACGCGACGGCGAGCGATTACTTGCACGTGATCGAACACGTTCAAGAAGTGATTTGGCAAAAAGACCAGGTTCGACTAGAAACCGAGGTCAGAATACTAGGAAATTAGTCTGAGATGGGACCAAAAGCGGCTAGCAGTTGAGTATTATTTATGGGTACACAAATTAGGACCTGGGACAAAGTTGTACTTTGCCTCAGGTCCTAATTGTCTTTTTATGAGATGACCTTAATCGTGTTTTCCATTTTAACTTGATAAACCCGAGCTAGCCGTCGCGTAACAGCGCAAGGTGACCCAGACGACCATTTGTAAAATAGTCATAAAGACGACGAAGATCAACATGCGCACGTTCCACATTTCAAATAACTGTCTCAACACCCAGCCGGGATTTAAAAATAAATAAGCGGTGTGCAGGCGCAAGAAACGACCGATATAGATCCCGATTGAAGAAAGGACTGTCAGTAATAATACGAGTAAGGTGCGGTTACGTGCATTGTAATGGTGCGCCCGGACTAGCAAAGTGTTAGCGATATGTTCTAGGCTCCATGTTCCCAGGATGCTGCAAGCTAAGGCACTGACTACCAGATTGGTAAATGTCAGCCACATGTGAAGGTTAAAACTCATCAAGCCCGTGACGTGATTGTAAGGGTCGATGCTTGCGAGGTGAAAGAGATCTGTCAGCAAGTAAGGAGCGTTAGGGTAAAATAACAGCCACGCGCAGGCTAAGATAATAAAAAATGGTAATCTTTGAGTAGAATTAATATGCATTCCTAGTTCTATGGGGATGTAGCCTAAAAAAGTGTTGAGTAGTAGGAAGCTAAAATACCCGTTTTGGCGAAAAACAGTCAGGTAGATGTAAAGCATGTAAAGGAAAAATGAAATTCTAATTAACCATTTGTTTTTTGTGGTCACGACGTTCACCTGATTTAAAATTACTTTTGTCAATATATTTTACCAGATTTGCCGGTGAGTTACGTATAAAAAAGAACGTTTTTGTCGGTTAACGCTAAAGCTTAATAAAAATGTAAGCTTAATCTGGCTACTGCTAAAGCACTGATGGCTTTTTTTACTACGAAGTATGGTAAACTGGAAAAAAGGAGTGAACTTTAATGAAAGTAACTATGAAAGATGCACCACTAACAACTAACGGACAACCGCCACAAGTCGGCGAAATGTTACCACAATTTACCGTTGTGGATGCGGCCGCTCACAGTGTCACTAACTCGCAACTAGTAACCCGCCCAACGCTGATCAGTGTCGTACCAGATATCAACACCAGTGTTTGCAGCATTTCGACCAAACGTTTTAACCAGGAAGTCGATCATTACCAGGGGGTTAATTTTTACACGATCTCAACTAACACCCCAGATGAACAAAAGAATTGGTGTGCGGCTCAAGGCGTAGCCAAAATGCAACTACTATCCGATCACGAGCACGACTTTGGCGAGCAGATGGGACTTTATATTGCGGACAAGCAGATCGATGCCCGTAGTATTTGGATCGTTGCTGCTGACGGGAAAATTTTATACCGCGAGTTGCTATCGGAATTGGCACACGAGCCTAACTACCAACAAGCACTAGATTTCTTACAAAATTTGAACTAAGTTGTGAGGAAAAGAGCGAGACGAACCGTTGCCTGCGCTCTTTTTTATGTTAGCTTGTTTTGTGGCTAACCGCCAGCTTGCGCAGCTTGTTATAATCACACTCCAACTGGCAGCCGCTACGTTTAACTACGCAAGCCAATCAAGTCTAGTTCAACTTGCTTGTTTTGCTAGGTTAATCCTCAGCGGCTAACCGCCAGCTTGCGCAGCTTGTTTTAATCGCACTTCGTCAAGCAGCAGGCTGTCTAACTACGCTGCTAAGCAAAGCCCAAGTTCGGCTTTACTTCTCAGCTAGGTTAGTGCTCACCTGCTAAGCGCTTGGCTTTGTAGCTTGTCTCGCAGCTTGACAGTTAGTTTAACTTGTAATATGATTCTTACATCGAATATTTTGATATTCGAAATAAATTAAGCGAGGTGGAAGTGGTGAAAGTGATGGATGCCCAAGAGATCATGGATCTGATCCCTAACCGTTATCCGATTTGTTATATTGATTACGTTGACGAACTTGAACCCGGTAAACGGATCTTGGCTACTAAAAATGTGACGATCAACGAATCGTTTTTTAGGGGACATTTTCCTGGAAATCCGCTCATGCCTGGTGCGCTGATCATTGAGACGTTAGCACAGGCAGCTTCGATCCTAATTTTAAAGTCGCCAGAATTTTTGGGGAAAACGGCGTATCTAGGTGCGATCCATAAGGCCCGCTTTGCTGAGATGGTCCGGCCTGGTGCGGTGCTAAAATTAGAAGTAGTAATGGCTAAGAAACGTTCGAACGTTGGGATCGTTGAGACTACTGCTAGTGTCGCTGGCAAGACGGCCTGCAGCGCCGAATTGATGTTTATTGTAGAAGAGACTGGTGAAAAAGTGTAGCCGACACTGTGTGCTGGATACTTTGATAACCAAATATTTTGGATGACAAGTAAAAGGCGGTAAGGCAATGAATGACACAAGTAAGGCAATCAGTGAGTCATTGATCCGGGTCTACAGTGATATTTTGTGGGCGGAAGAAAACGCGTTACGCAAGAGTCAGTTTAATAATTTGACGATCAAAGAGATCCACGCGATCAACGCGATTTCCATGTACGAGCATAAAAATGCTTCTAAGGTCGCTAAGGAATTGCACTTAACGCCGGGAACCTTGACTTCTACGATAGATCGCTTGGTAAAAAAAGGTTACGTTGAAAGAAGTCGTTCGCAAAACGATCGGCGTGTTATCCGGTTGAGTCTGACGCATAAGGGACGCGCTGAATACCGGGCACACGAATCATTTCACCGTAATTTGGTGGCAGAGTTTTTGCAGGGCTTTAACGACCAGGAAGTCCAAGTGATCCAACGGGCTTTACAGAATTTAGAAAAATTTATCGCTGAACGTTCTTAAGTATTGAGGAGAAGACATGACCCAGAAAGTAAAAATGATAAAAACAGCTAGCTATGTTCCGCCACTAACGGTCTCGAATGATGATTTGAGTAAGTTGATGGACACTTCTGATGAATGGATTTCTTCACGTACGGGCATTAAAAATCGTCATATCAGTGTTAACGAGAACACGTCCGACTTGTGTACTAAAGTCGCGCAAAAATTGTTATGCCAAAGTGGTTGGCAGGCTAGTGATTTGGATTTGATCATCGTGGCTACCATGTCTCCCGACTCATATACCCCGGCGACGGCGGCACTAGTACAAGGGCGCATCGGTGCGCAAAACGCGGTTTGTTTTGATATTTCTGCGGCGTGTTCCGGTTTTTCTTATGGCTTAGAAGTTGCCGCTAAGTTTATGGCACAAGACGAGTCAATGAAAGTCTTGTTATTAGGCGCCGAGGTTTTATCTAAGGTAGTTGACTGGCAGGACCGCGCGACGGCAGTGTTGTTTGGCGATGGCGCTGCTGGGGCGTTACTAGCGACTAGAAAAGACGAAGCGTCGGCTTTGTTAGCCAGTGACCTTAAAACTTTTGGTGCTCAAGGTAATAAATTAACTGCGGGGGTCAATCCTGCTTTGACAGAATTTCCGCCGGCTAAAGCCCAAGGTGCGCTCCAGCCGTTTGCCATGGACGGGCGGGCAGTTTACAAATTTGCGACCCATGAAGTGCCAGCGTCGATTTTAGCGGCCTGTGAAAAAGCCGGTTTGACCGTTGACGACATTGATTTGTTTATTTTGCATCAGGCTAACGCACGCATCGTGCAGTCGATCTCCAAAAGACTGCACCAACCGTTGGCTAAATTTCCCATCAATATTACCCAGTACGGGAATACTTCGGCAGCTAGCGAGCCGTTGTTACTGGATGAGTTAGTCCAAACTGGACGGCTCAAACGCGGTCAAGTCGTGGTATTAAGCGGCTTTGGCGGCGGTTTGACGATTGGTACCCAAATAATTGTTTATTAATAAAAATTAGTTAATTTTAAAGGAGAAAAAAATTATGACTGAACAAGAAATTTTGAAAAAAGTGCAAGATATCGTGGTAGAACAATTGGACGTTGATGCAGCTGACGTAACGCTGACAGCTGATATTAAGGATGATTTAGACGCTGATAGTTTAGACGTTTTTGAAATTATGAACGAACTAGAAGACGACTTGGACATCAAGCTTGAAGCTAGTGAAGACGTTAAGACTATCCAAGACGTTGTTAAATACGTGAAAAAAGAAGTCGACGCTAAGGAAAAATAACATGACTGAAGTCCAAAAAGTAGCATTCTTGTTTAGTGGACAAGGTGCACAATATAGTAAAATGGGGCTTGATCTTTACGATCATGACCCGCTTTTTGCCCAAACGCTAGACCGGCTCAACGACTTGTTACCGGGACTAGACTTGTTAACTATTTTGGCGGATGAAAATCATGAATTGGCTCAGACTCAGTTTCAGCAACCGGCTATCGTAGCTGTCAGTTTAGGACTGTTTGCGCTGGTCAAACGTGACTTTCCGCAAATCCCGGTCGCTGGGATGGTAGGCTTATCTTTAGGTGAATACGCTGCTTTAATTGCGGCACAAGCGATGTCTGAACAACAGGGGATCCAAGCCCTGCAAAAGCGGGCAGAATACATGCAAAGCGATGCTGATCAGCGGCAAAGTGGGATGGCTGCTTTGTTGAGTCCGGATGTTAGCGCGGTAGAAGCAATCTGTGACCAGTTAAGTACACCGGACGAGTTAGTTGCGATCTCCAATTATAATTCACCTAAACAAGTAGTGATCGCAGGCGACCAGCAGGCGGTAAAACAAGCCTGTGCTCAAATCACAGAAAAACAAGCTGCGCGTAGGGTGATCTCATTGCCAGTGGCGGGTGCTTTTCATACCCCGTTATTTGCTCAGGCTAGCAGTAAAATGCAGCCCGTGCTAGCGCAAGTTACTTTTAGCCAGCCGCAAACGGTGGTTTTAAGTAACACGACGGGACAGCCTTTTGTGCCGGCACAGTTGGCTGCTACCCTAACTAAACAGATCGTTAGTCCGACTCATTTTGCGGATTGTCTGTCTTATTTGGTGCAAAATGAAGGGGTCACGACGACCATAGAGTTAGGGCCGGGAGATACTTTGACTAAGTTTGCCAAGCAAATTGACCGCCACTTGACGCGTTATCATGTGGAAAATTGGGAACAATATCAAGCATTTGTCACAGAAGTGCGAGGGACACAAAAATGGAATTAGCTAATAAAACGGTTTTTGTTACTGGTTCGTCGCGGGGAATTGGTAAGCAGATCGCTTTGCAGTTTGCCCAGGCAAAAAGTAACGTGATTTTAAACGCGAGAAAAAAAGTCGACTCCCAACTGGTAGCAGAAATTGAAGGCTACGGAGTCGAATGCACGGTAGTTTTAGGCGATATTTCTCAGCTAGATGACGTCAAAAGGATGGTTAAGGAAGCCTATGACAAGTGTGGTCAGATCGATGTTTTAGTCAATAATGCGGGGATCACCAACGATAAGTTGCTGATCGGCATGAAAGAAGAAGATTTTCGGTCAGTGATCGACGTTAATCTCGTGGGAACTTACGCAATGACGCGGCCAATTTTACGTAAGATGAACAAACAGCGTTCCGGCGTGATCATCAATTTGGCTAGTGTAGTTGGCTTACACGGTAACATCGGGCAGGCCAATTACGCCGCCAGTAAAGCGGGGGTGATCGGCTTAACTAAGACGGTCGCTAAGGAAGGTGCTTTGCGTAATATTCGTTGTAATGCAATTGCACCGGGAATGATCAAAAGCGATATGACAGCTGTTTTGAGCGACAAGGTACAAGAACAAATGTTGACCCAAATCCCGCTCCAGCGTTTTGGTGAAGCTAAAGAAGTAGCGCAAACTGCCGTCTTTTTAGCACAAAATGATTACATCACGGGACAAGTGATCAGTGTAGATGGCGGGATGACGATCTAAAAAGGAGTAAAGACATGAGTAGAGTAGTAATTACTGGAATCGGCGCTGTAACTCCAATCGGCAATGATGCTCAGACTTTTAGCAAAAATGTGTTAGCCGGTAAGTTAGGGATCGATAAAATTACTAAATTTGATGCGGCCCCGACCGGAATCACAATGGCCGGTGAAGTGAAAGACTTCGATCCTACCCAAAGAGTGGGCAAAAAGGCTGCTCGGCGGATGGACTTATTTTCGGAATATGCAGTGCATAGTGCCTTAGAAGCAGCTGAACAAGCAGGAATCACTCCTGAAAATACGTCTGCTTATGATTTAGGCGTGATCTATGGTTCCGGGATCGGTGGGTTAACGACGATCCAAGAACAAGTGATCAAAATGCATGAAAAAGGTCCGCAACGGGTGTCACCGATGTTTGTACCGACCGCGATCGTCAATATGGCAGCGGGCAATATTTCGATCAGACTGGGAGCTAAAAACATTTCGACCACGATCGTGACGGCTTGTTCTTCGGCTAATAATGCGATCGGTGAAGCTTACCGCCAGATCAAAGAAGGCCGGGCACAAGTGATGGTGACCGGCGGGGCCGAAGCTTCAGTCAATGAGATCGGGATCGCAGGTTTTGCTGCGATCAATACCTTGTCGCCGCAGACTGATCGGACTAAAGCATCGCTTCCGTTTGACCGGGACCGTTCGGGCTTTGTGATGGGCGAAGGAAGCGCAAGTTTGATCTTAGAAAACTTAGAACACGCACAAAAACGTGGGGCTCATATTCTAGGAGAGATCGTCGGTTACGGCACGACTTCTGATTCTTATCATATGACTTCGCCTGATCCTAGTGGTGCTGGTGCTGCTCGTGCCATTCAGCTTTCGTTAGCAGAAGCTGGAATTTCTCCTCAAGATGTCGGTTATATCAACGCTCACGGGACTGCAACGGTGACTAACGATTCTAGTGAATCTAAGGCGATCAACCAAGTTTTTGGTGCAGATAGTCAGGTCAAAGTCAGCAGCACTAAGTCGATGACGGGCCATCTTTTAGGAGCCGCAGGAGCGGTGGAAGCCGTTGCTTGTGTGGCAGCTTTACAAAATGGTCAGTTACCGCCTAACGTGGGATTAACTAACCAGGATCCTGCTTGCCAAGTTAACTTGGTGACTAAAGAAAATAACGCTGCGCCTGACTTGCAATATGTTGTAAGCAATTCATTTGGTTTTGGTGGGCATAATGCAGTTTTGACCTTGAAAAAATGGAGTGATTAAGCGTGGATTTTAAAGAATTAACGGATTTATTAGCAAAATTCAGTTCATCACAGACGCGGGAATTGGAATTAAGCAAGGGTGATTTTCACTTACGTTTAAGTAAGAATGAAACGGCTCCAGCAGCTCCGGTAGCAGTGCCGGCACCGGCAGTTGTTAGTCCGGCGGTCCAAGAGTCGGCTACGGAGGCTCCAAGCGCTGCAACGCAAGACGATGCTGCGAAAACGACGATCAAAGCGCCGATGGTCGGTAGTGTTTATTTACGGCCAGATCCACAAAAAGAAACCTACGTTAAAGTTGGTTCTAAAGTGGCTAAAGGCGACGTAGTTTGCATCATCGAAGCGATGAAGATGATGACAGAAATCAAGAGTGAAGTTGCTGGGACTATCAGTCAAGTCTTAGTCGAAAATGAAGAGTTAGTTGAGTTTGATCAACCGCTTTTTGAAGTAGAGGAGGATTAAAATGACAGTTTTAGATTCGACCCAGATCCAAAAAATTATTCCGCACCGTTACCCGATGCTGTTGATCGACCGTGTCGAGGAATTAGAGCCTGGTAAGCGGGCCGTTGCTTTGCGTAACGTAACGGCTCACGAAGAGATCTTTCAGGGGCATTTTCCGGGTAATCCCGTGATGCCGGGCGTTTTGATCGTAGAAGCGCTGGCACAAACGGGTGCGGTCGCGTTATTGACCCTCGATGAATTTAAGGGTAAGACTGCTTATTTTGGCGGCATTAAAACTGCTAAGTTTCGCAAGGTCGTCCGTCCGGGAGATCAAATGCGCTTAGAAGTTACTTTAGAAAAGATCAGGGGCCATGTCGGTTTAGGCAAGGGTGTGGCACTAGTTGACGGTAAAAAGGCTTGTACTGCAGAAATTACATTTATGATTGGGGATTAACGCTATGTTCTCAAAAGTTTTAGTAGCAAATCGGGGTGAAATTGCGGTCAGGATCATTCGCTCCTTACGGGAATTAGGCATTCAGTCAGTTGCTATTTATTCGACTGCAGACCGAGAAAGCTTACACGTCCAACTTGCCGACGAGGCCGTTTGTGTTGGAACGGCGCGTCCCCAAGACTCATATTTGAATATGAAAAATATTTTAGCCGCAGCTATCGGAACTGGTGCACAAGCCATTCATCCGGGCTTTGGCTTTTTGTCGGAAAACAGCCGTTTTGTTGAGATGTGTGAAGATTGCGGCTTGACTTTTATCGGCCCCCATTCGCAAACTATCGATCTGATGGGCAACAAGGCAAATGCCCGCGAACAGATGCAAAAAAGTGGAGTGCCGGTAATACCGGGTAGTGAGGGCTTTTTAGCCGATGCAACTGAAGCTAAAAAAGTTGCCAAGCAAGTTGGTTATCCTGTCTTATTGAAGGCTGCTGCCGGCGGTGGCGGAAAAGGAATTCGGCGAGTAGACGACGAAGCCCACTTGGAAAGGGCTTTTACTGAAGCTAAAAGAGAAGCACTTAGCGACTTTGGCGATGACCGGATGTATTTAGAAAAGATCATGGAAAACGTCAAGCATATCGAGGTCCAGGTTTTCCGTGATAGTCAGGGAAATGCCGTTTATTTCCCCGAACGTGATTGTTCGGTACAACGCAATAAGCAAAAAATGATCGAAGAAAGTCCGTGTGCGCTGGTTACCGCCAAGCAACGCCAGCAATTAGGCGAGATCGCGTTACGTGCAACTAATTCGATCGACTACTTGAATACCGGAACGATCGAATTTTTGATGGACAGTCAACATCATTTTTACTTTATGGAAATGAATACGCGGATCCAAGTCGAACATACCGTGACTGAAATGGTGACAGGCATCGACTTAGTTAAAGCACAAGTCAAAGTGGCTGCCGGTGAGCCGCTGCCGTTTAAGCAAGAAGATATTCAGGTTTCTGGCGCGGCTATCGAGTGTCGGATCAACGCCGAAGACCCGAGCAAAAACTTCTTGCCGTCTACCGGTGAGGTCAACTATTTGTATGTTCCCGTTGGTAATTTGGGAATGCGAATGGACACCGCATTGTATGCGGGCTGTACGGTTTCACCTTTCTACGATTCAATGATCGCTAAGGTGATCGCCTTGGGTCATGACCGTCAGGAAGCATTGCAAAAGATCAAGCGGTTGTTAAACGAAATGGTGATCTCAGGAATTACTACTAATCAGAAATTTTATTTGTCGTTACTAGAAGATCCAGAATTGCAAAAAGGAACACTAACGACGGATTACGTCGAACGGGTCTTTTTGCCTGCATGGAAGAGAAGGGAAAGCAATGCAGCTGTTTGATGAATTAAAAACGCTCGGACAAAAGCATATCAAAGCCGATAAAGCGGCCCAACAAAACGTGCCAACTGGCTTGTGGCTGACCTGTCCTAAGTGCCAAAAGGCGTTATATCATAAGGATTTGGATCAGTATATGACGTGTCCTAATTGCGGTTATGGCTTTCGCATGACGGCACGTAAACGGCTGGCTTGGCTGGTAGATGATTTTAACGAAATGGATAGTGAGCTAACTACTAAAGATCCGTTACAGTTTCCTGATTACCAGCAAAAATTGACTAAGGCTAAACGGGCGACCGATTTGAACGATTCCGTTTTGACCGGTCAGGCTAAGATCGACCAGCAAGAATTTTATTTGGGGATCATGGATCCTAAATTCATTATGGGGTCGATGGGAACCGTGACTGGGGAAAAACTTACCCGCTTATTCGAGGCGGCAACGGCTGCTAAACAAGCGGTCGTGCTGTTTACGGCTTCTGGTGGTGCGCGGATGCAGGAAGGGATTTATTCTTTAATGCAGATGGCTAAAGTTTCTCAGGCAGTCAAAGCGCATTCTGATGCGGGTTTGTTTTATCTGACGATCATTACTGATCCGACGACCGGTGGCGTGACGGCTAGTTTTGCGATGCAAGGCGATATTATTTTGGCGGAACCCCGGGCTTTGATCGGTTTTGCCGGCAAACGGGTGATCGAACAAACGATGCACCAAAAGGTTCCCGCTGACTTGCAGGACGCCGAAAATATTTTGCAGCACGGATTTATCGATGCACTGGTTACCCGTCAGGATGAAAAAAAGCAAATCAAATGGTTACTTGAAATGCATCAGATAAAGGCGGGTGAATGATCATCGCAAATTTTTTGAAAAAAAAGCAGCGGACGGCCGGTGAAGTAGTTGCGGCTGCTCGTAACTCCAAAAAAATTACGGGAACAGAGTTATTAGCGGAATTATTTCCGGATTTCTTAGAACTACATGGCGACCGGTTAAACGATGACGATCCGTCGATTATCGGTGGACTGGCACATTTTGCGGGGCAACCGGTGACCGTATTGGCGATCGATAAGGGAACTAGCGCCAAGGAGCGGGTCGCCAAACATTTTGGCAGTCCGACTCCCGCGGCTTACCGGAAATCCTTACGCTTGATCAAACAGGCGGAAAAGTTTAACCGTCCCGTGTTGGCTTTTGTCAATACGGCAGGGGCTTACCCCGCTGCAAGTGCGGAAGAACAAGGGCAAGGCGAGGCGATCGCCCGCAATCTGTTGGAGATCGCAGCGATCAAGGTGCCGCTGATCACCGTGATCTACGGCGAGGGTGGTAGCGGCGGTGCGTTAGCCTTGGCTTGTGGGGATCAGGTTTGGATGAGTGAAAATAGTATGTATTCTGTTTTGTCGCCAGAAGGTTTTGCTTCGATCCTCTGGAAAGATGCTACTAAGTCTAGCGAGGCGGCTGAGATCATGCAATTAACTCCCACCGCTTTACTAAAAGCTGGTATAATCGAAGGAGTGATCCCAGAACCGTCATCTAAAAAGCGCTTTTGCAAAAATATCGGTCATGTTTTAGCACAACAGTTGCCGCAATTACAGCAACTGCCGCCAAACGAATTAGTACGAAAAAGACAACAGCGTTTTCGTAAATTTTAGTAAGGAGACTTTATCATGGGAAAATTATTAGAGGGCAAAACCATCCTCGTAATGGGCGTTGCTAATAAACGTTCGATCGCTTGGGGATGTGCCTCAGTGATGGAAGAACAGGGTGCACGAGTAATTTACACTTATCAAAATCAACGGATGAAAAAGAGCATTAAAAAATTAGTGCCAGACGAAGACCGCTTGGTCGAATGTGACGTCGCCACAGATGAGAGTATGGACAAGGCTTTTAGTGAACTAAAAGAACGGTTTGGTAAGTTAGACGGAATTGTGCACGCGATCGCTTATGCCAACAAAGACGAACTGGAAGGCGAAATCTTAAACACTAGTCGTGATGGCTATGCGATGGCCCAAAATATCTCGTCCTATTCAATTTTAGCAGTTGCTCGTTACGGTAAAGAATTACTGAAAAATCCGGGCAGCATCGTTACTTTGACTTATTTTGGTTCCGAAAGAGCGATCCCTAATTACAACGTGATGGGTGTTGCTAAGGCCGCTTTGGAAGCAAACGTTCGTTACTTAGCACGTGATATGGGACAATACGGCGTGCGGGTCAATGCGATCTCCGCTGGTGCCGTCAAGACACTAGCTGTGACCGGGGTTAAGGATCATTCCGGTTTGCTGAGAGAATCACAGGAACGTACGGTCGATGGTAATTCGGTCACAACTACCCAGATCGGTGGGGCGTGTGCCTTTTTGATGAGCGACCTCGCAACTGGGGTCGTGGGCGACACGATCTATGTTGATAAGGGTGTTCATTTAATATAAAACACGACGACGTCTTACATTATTTGATGTAGGGCGTTTAATTTTAGGTCTGTAGGAGATTTGATGATAATGAAAAATGAACAGCAGGCTTTATTTATTATTTTTGGTGGCACGGGCGATTTGGCGCAACGTAAATTGTACCCGTCGTTATTTAACCTTTACCAGCAGGGGTACTTGCAAAAAAATTTCGCCGTGATCGGGACGGCGCGCAGACCGTGGAATCACGATCATTACCAAGAAGTGGTACGGGCCGCGATCTCGGGGATGGAAGTCACGACTAAGCAGGCTAACGAATTTGCTAGTCATTTTTACTATCAGGCGCATAACGTCAATGATACTAAACACTACGAAACCTTGCAGGAGTTGGCAGTTCACCTGGAAGATAAATATCATTTGAACGGTAACCGTATTTTTTATTTGGCGATGTCGCCGCAATTTTTTGGTACGATCTGCCAGCACTTGAAAACGCAGGGCTTAGTGAGTGCGAGCGGCTATAACCGGGTCGTGATCGAAAAGCCATTTGGCCACGACGTAGCTAGTGCGGTGGCGCTAAACGATGAGATCAAGCAGTATTTTCCCGAAAAAGACGTTTACCGCATCGATCATTATTTAGGTAAGGAAATGGTGCAAGGCATTCCAGCATTACGGTTTAGCAATAATATTTTTAATGCACTGTGGAATTACCGCTACATTGACAATATTCAGATCACTTTAAGCGAGGCGCTAGGCGTTGAGGAGCGTGCGGGTTATTATGAAAACGCGGGTGCGCTGCGTGATATGGTTCAAAACCATATTTTGCAGACCGTGGCGTTAGTAACGATGAATGCTCCTACCAGTTATAGTGATTCGGATCTGCGCCAAGAAAAAATCAGCACGTTAAAAGCGCTGAAAGTTTATTCGCCCCAGCAAGTAGAACGTAATTTTGTGCGGGGACAGTACGCTCAAAACGGGGAACAAAAAGGTTACCGGCAGGAAAATCAGGTGGCCGCGAATTCTTGTACCGAAACTTTTGTGGCCGGTAAGTTGTTTGTCGATAATATGAGTTTTGCTGGGGTGCCGATCTACGTGCGCACCGGTAAAAGAATGACGACTAAGGCCAGTCGAGTAGACGTCGTCTTTAAAAATATGCCTCATAATATTTTTGGAACCCGGCCGTTAAAACCCAACGTCTTAACGTTTAAGATCGAACCTGTGGCCGGCTTAGAGTTACGGTTAAACGGCAAAAAAGTCGACTTGCAAGATTATCGAGTCGAGGGCTTACGTTTAAAATACCGTCATAGTGAGGCCGAGCAAAAAAAGTTAGCGGTTGGGTACGAAAAATTATTATATGATGTTTTAAAGGGAGAAACGGCTAATTTCGCGCACTGGGATGAAGTCTATTACTCCTGGCGTTTTGTGGATGCGATCAGACAGGCGTGGGACGCGCAGAGTCTAACACAATTACCGTCTTATAAGTGTGGTACAATGGGACCAGCACAAGCGACAGAACTGTTACAAAAAGACGGGCGCAAGTGGTACTTTGACCCGGATTAACTATAGTGAGTTGGAGTACAATTGACCTCTCACAAAAGGCGGAGTGGGGACAAACTGCTGCTTTTTAGAACACGATCAGTCTATTACTTACGGAAAACAAAAATGGGACTGGAACAAAACAGAGTTTTGTCTCAGTCCCGTTTAATTTTCGTGAATAATAGTTCTGTGTTGATTACTGGGGGTTACAGGAGGAAGGGCATGGAACGAAAGATCTTGCACGTGGACATGGACGCTTTTTACGCTTCGATCGAGATGCGCGATGATCCGTCTTTGGCTACGCTACCGTTAGTGATCGCGCGCGATCCACGTAAAAGTGGGGGTCACGGCGTTGTCGCTACCGCTAATTACCGGGCCCGTTTTTTCGGGATCCATTCGGCGATGAGTAGTCAACAAGCGTGGGAGTTGTGTCCGCAGGCCTACTTTAAGCAACCCGATTTTCCTAAATACCGGCGGGTTTCCCACCAGCTGCACGAGATCTTGCACGAGTATACGCAAAAAATTGAGCCGGTCGCCTTTGACGAAGCTTACTTGGATATTTCAGCTAGCAAGATCCCGGCCGTTCAAGTGGCCAAACAGATTCAGCAAGAAATTTATGATAAGCTTCATTTGACTTGTTCGACGGGAGTTTCTTACAATAAATTTCTGGCGAAGTTAGCTTCGGATTACCGCAAACCCGTAGGGATCACGGTGGTTCGCGCCGACTCTGTACGTGATTTTTTATTCCCCTTGAAGATCGAAAAATTCCGCGGTGTTGGTAAAAAGACGGTGCCTAAAATGCATGAATTACAAATTTTTACCGGCGCAGACCTTTACGCGCACAGTGCAACTGATTTGATCAAGCATTTTGGTAAGATGGGTTATCTTTTATACCAGCGGGTACGAGGGATCGACGAGCGGCCGGTAGAATGGCAGCGAAAACGACAGTCGATCGGCAACGAGCGGACTTTTGACCGGCCGTTACAGACCGCCCCGGAGGTACAAGATTACCTGCACCGTTCGGCGCTTAGATTAGCTGCAGACTTAAAAAAGCAGCAGCAACACGGTAAGACGCTGGTCTTAAAGGTCAGAAATTCGGCTTTTGAAACGACGACCAAGCGGTTGAGTTGGGATGATTTTTGGACGAATGACAGCGAATTATTTGAATTTTACGGGCAAAAATTACTGGCAGAAGTCCAACCCGAAAACTATGATATTAGGTTGTTGGGACTAACGATGACTAATTTAGCGCCGTTGGAATTTGAAAATTTGTCGTTACCGTTGTGGCCAACGACGAAGAAGAACAATTTAGTTTAAAGGAGTTTAATAATGACGATACAAGAAGAAATACTGGCACAAATCGAGCAATTTGAAACGATCATTATCCATCGTCACCAGCGCCCCGATCCGGACGCGATCGGTTCTCAGTGCGGTTTAGCTGCTATTTTGCGCGCGAGTTTTCCTGCGAAAAAAATCTACCAAAACGGTACTCGGGCTCGCGGCTTAGAATGGATCGCTCAAGAAGAACAGGTCAAAGACGAACAGTATCAAGACGCGTTGGTGATCGTCGTCGATACCGCCAATAGTCCGCGCATTGACGACGAACGCTATGCTCAAGGAAAAATGCTGCTTAAAATCGACCATCACCCTAATGACGATCCTTACGGACAGTTAAACTGGGTGGTGCCCGGCGCTTCTAGCACCTCGGAAATGATCGCTGATTTAGTGACCAGCAGCAAGGGAAAATTACAGTTACCCAAAGAAGCTGCCCGAATGTTGTATGCTGGGATCGTCGGGGATACCGGGCGTTTTATGTACGACGCCACGGACGCGCATACCTTAGAAGTCGCGGGACAGCTGGTGCGCACGGGCTTTGATAATGCGGCGGTCAACCGGCGGATGGATGAGATCGAACCGGCAGTGGCTCGCCTGTGTGCTTACGTGTGGCAGCACATGACGTTGACGCCCCACAACGCTGCTTATATCGTGTTGACTAACGAATTACTGCAGCAATTTGAACTAGGAGATGCCAGTACTTCGGCGATAGTGCCCTTGTTAGGAAAAATTTCAACGGTTAAGTGCTGGACGATTTTTGAGCAGCAAAAAGACGGCTCGTATCGCCTACGCATTCGTTCTAAAAAAGTCGTGATCAATGAATTGGCTAAAAAATATCACGGTGGCGGGCATGCTTTAGCCAGTGGAGCTACGATCAAAGATGAAAGCGAAATTGCGGGTTTTGTGGCCCAGTTAGACGAATTAGCAGCCACTGAATAGGAGAAAAAATGGGAAAAAAATTAACGGATTACCACTTTAAACCTTTTATCAATACGGCACTACAAAAAATCGGCTTCGTTGAACCGACGGTCGCGCAACAACAGTTACTGCCACCGATCATTGCGGGCCAAAATGTCATTGGGCAAGCTCAGACGGGAAGCGGTAAGACGCACGCCTTTTTATTACCAATCTTAAACCAAATCGACCTGACAAAGCAGATGGCTCAAGCCGTGATCACCACGCCGAGTCGAGAATTGGCGGTTCAGATCTACGAGGCTGCTCGGTTGGTGGCTAAGGAAGCTGCCCCCCAGATCACCGTGCATAACTACGTTGGCGGTACCGATAAGAAGCGCCAGATCGCTAAGTTGCACCACCACCAACCCCAAGTTGTGATCGGGACGCCCGGGCGGATTTTGGATCTGATCTCTACGCACGAATTGGACGTGCGGCAGGTTAAATTTTTTGTGGTGGATGAAGCGGATATGACGCTTGACATGGGATTTTTAAAGGAAACATCGGGGATCGCTTCTTTTTTACCTGCCGAACTGCAAATGTTAGTATTTTCGGCGACGATCCCGGCTAAATTAAAGCCGTTTTTAGATAAGTACATGCACCACCCCAGATTAGAGATCGTTGAAAATACGCAGGTGATCAACCCTAACGTCGCTAATTGGCTGTTGTCGACCAAGGGTAAAGACCGTAAGCAGCTGATTTATTCGCTGTTAACGTTAGGAGAGCCTTATTTGGCATTGGTTTTTGCTAATACTAAGGAACGAGTTACCGAATTAACGCAGTACTTGCGCAAACAGGGCTTAAAGGTAGCACAAATTCACGGCGGCATGGAAGCCCGCGAGCGTAAAAGAGTGATGAAACAGATTTTAGCGTTAGATTATCAGTTCGTAGTGGCGACCGACTTAGCTGCTCGGGGAATCGATATCCCGGGAGTTTCTGTGGTAATCAACGACGAACTGCCTAACGACTTAGAATTTTTCGTTCACCGGGTCGGTCGGACGGGGAGAAATCAGTTGAAGGGAACTGCGATCACGTTGTATACCCCGGATGACGAGACAAAGATCACGCAACTAGAAGAGATTGGGATCACTTTTGTGCCTAAGGAACTTAAAAATGGTGAACTGGTTGATTCTTATGACCGCAACCGGCGGCAAAAAAGAAAGAGGCATCACGAGGGCATGGCTCCGGAGTTGCGGGGCATGGCTGCTAAGCAAAAGAAAAAACACAAGCCGGGTTATAAGAAAAAAATCAAACGCGCCGTGCAAAAAGACGAGCGTTACCGGCGTAGGTTGAAAAAGCGTAATGCGCAAAATACGGCTAAAAAATGAAACCAAGGCTAATTTGATTTGACAAAATACCGTGATTTAATTTATACTTTGACGGTATAGTACAGGATATACTGAGTTTCTGCTAGTTTAAGAGAGAATTTGGTCGGTGTAAAAATTCACGCGTCGTTACTCAGTGCTCCCTGGATAAAAATGAATAAGTTAATTAAGAGGTTACGATGACATCGTTGCAAATGGGGTGGTACCGCGCTGACGCGTCCCTGTGAGCAGCGGTGTTTTTTGTGCTTGAAATAGGAGGAACTGCAATGAAGAAACTAACGAGTGCGCAAGTGCGCCAGATGTACCTAGATTTTTTTAAGAGTAAGGGACACGACGTGTTAAAAAGTGCGCCTTTAGTGCCTAAAGATGACCCGACGTTACTGTGGATCAATTCGGGCGTGGCGACGATGAAAAAGTATTTTGATGGCTCGGTAGTACCTAAAAACCGGCGCTTGACGAGTTCACAAAAGTCGATCCGGACCAACGATATCGAAAACGTCGGTCACACGGCGCGCCACCAAACGTTATTTGAAATGTTAGGTAACTTTTCGGTCGGGGACTATTTTAAAAAAGAAGCGATTGCCTGGGCGTGGGAGCTGTTGACTTCTCCGGACTGGTTTGCTATGGATCCGGAAAAATTATACATGACAGTTTATCCTAAGGATACTGAAACTAAAGAATACTGGCAACAAGTCGGTGTCAGTCCCGACCATATTTACGAAGTGGAAGACAACTTTTGGGATATCGGCCAGGGTCCTTCCGGTCCGGATTCAGAAATTTTCTACGACCGGGGGCAGGAATTTAACGACCTCGCTGCCGACGATCCGGAAAGTTATCCCGGAGGAGAAAACGAACGTTACCTGGAGATTTGGAATATCGTCTTTTCGGAATTTAACCACAAACCAGATGACACCTACGAGCCGTTACCGCATAAAAACATTGATACGGGTATGGGCTTGGAACGGGTAGTTTCTGTTTTCCAAAACGCTAAGACTAATTTTGAAACGGACCTATTTTTACCACTGATCGCTAAAACTGAAGAGTTAGCGGCGGGAGTTAAATACGGCGAAAATGACAATAGTGACGTGTCCTTTAAGGTGATTGCCGACCATATTCGGGCAATTACTTTTGCGATCAGCGACGGTGCTTTGCCTTCAAATGACGGTCGCGGCTACGTGATCCGCCGGTTGTTGCGGCGGGCCGTGATGCACGGTCATAAATTAGGGATCAAAACCACTTTCTTGGAACAATTAGTGCCAATCGTGGGTCAGATCATGCAAAGTGCTTACCCAGAAATTACGGAACAAAGCGCTTATATTCAAAAAATCGTGCGTCAAGAAGAGCAACGGTTTAACGAAACACTAAAAGACGGGCTCGCTTTGTTAGACGACCTGATCCAAACTACGAAACAAAAAAAGCAGACGGTCTTACCCGGAAAAACGGTTTTCAAACTGTATGACACCTATGGTTTTCCGTTGGAGTTGACCGCTGAATATGCGACTGAAAATCAGATGACCGTTGACCGTGAAGGCTTTGACCAGGAGATGGCGGCCCAAAAGAAACGGGCTCACGACGCGCGTGGCTCCGAAAAATCGATGGGCGTGCAAAACGCGTTACTGACCGACTTAAAGACTCCTAGTGAGTATGTTGGTTATGAAACGGCACGCGTTGAGGCTACGTTGGCTAACATCGTGACCGCAGATCAGTTGGTCGATCAGGTCAGCAGCGGAGAAGTCGAACTGTTATTTTCGCAAACACCTTTTTACGCGGAAATGGGTGGTCAGGTTGCTGATACCGGAACGATCAAAGACCAAGACGGCCAGTTAGTGGCCCGAGTATTAGACGTGCAACACGCACCTAACGGGCAAAATATGCATAAAGTAGAAGTTTTAGGACAACTGCAAGTCGGTCAAAAATACCAGTTAGAAATCGACGTTGCCCGCAACAATAAGCTGCGGAAAAATCATACGGCAACTCACTTGTTAGATCAGGCTTTGCGCGATGTTTTGGGTGAGCATACCCACCAGGCTGGTTCGCTGGTAGAACCTAACTACCTGCGCTTTGATTTTACTAACATGGGAACGCTGAGCCAAGAGCAATTAACACAAGTTGAACGAATAGTTAACGAAAAGATCTGGGAAAACTTAGAAGTAACGACGACCGTTACGGATTTTGAGAGTGCCCAAAAGATGGGGGCGATCGCGCTGTTTTCCGAAAAATACGGTGACGTTGTCCGTGTAGTTTCTGCCGGCGATTACTCGCGCGAATTTTGTGGGGGCAATCACGTAACCAATACCGGCGAGATCGGTCTCTTTAAAATCACCGCCGAATTTGGTGTCGGTGCCGGTACCCGCAGGATCGAAGCGGTTACCGCTCGGGAAGCCTATGAATTTTTGGAGGCTAAAAATCAATTATTGACCCAAACGGCTGCGGTGCTGAAGACGGCTAAGGATACTGAGGTACCGACTAAAGTCCAGGGGTTAATGGATACTAATAAGCAATTGGAACAAAAAATTCAGACCCTGGAAGGAAAATTTGCTAGCCAGCAGGCTACCCAGATTTGGCAGCAGGTTCAAACGGCTGGTAACTATACGCTTGTTGCGGCTAAAGTGCAGGTCGCTGGAATGGAACAGCTGCGTCAATTAGCCGACCAGTGGCAGGCAAAACAGGTTTCTGACGTCTTAGTTTTAGCAACTGCTACGGCGGAACACAAGGTCAATTTGATCGTTGCGGTTGCCCCAACGGCAGTTAAAGCGGGGCTGAAAGCTGGGGAATTGATCAAACAGATCGCTCCTTTGGTTGGCGGCGGCGGTGGCGGTCGCCCAGCATTGGCCCAGGCAGGTGGCAAGGATCCGGCAGGGATCGCAGCTGCACTGCAAAAGGCAGCTGAGTGTTTAAAACAGGCTTAACGCTGCGAGCAAGTCGCGCTGATTAAATTAGCGTTAAAATTTCATTTATATCTCCAAACTATTACGTCTTTCTTACAACTCCACTTAAACGTTGTAGCGGTGGACGGGTTTTAGTAGAATAGGTAGTAAGTAGCGAAATAGTGAGGTGGAGTTAATGAGTTCATTGGATGAGACTAGGTATTTTGCTTTTGATGACAAGCGGCAAAAAGACGTGCATCAGGCGCTTGAGACAGTCTACCGTTCTTTGGCACAGGGGGGATATAATCCGATCAATCAGATCGTAGGTTATTTATTGTCAGGCGATCCAGCTTATATTCCACGTTTAAACGATTCGCGCAATTTAATCAGAAAATATGAACGCGATGAACTAGTCGAAGAACTGGTCCGCTCATACCTGCATAAGGAGGAGTAACGAAGTGCCACGCATAATGGGACTGGATGTGGGTTCAAAGACCGTCGGAGTGGCGGTCAGCGATGAACTGGGCTGGACGGCGCAAGGCGTTGAGATCATTAAGATCGACGAACAACAAGAAGAGTGGGGCTTGCAACGCGTGGCCGAACTGGTGGAAAAGTACGATGTTTGTGCTTTTGTGCTCGGGTTACCGAAGAATATGAACAATACTCTTGGGCCCAGGGTAGTTGCTAGTCAAGCTTACGGCGACCGGCTGCAGGAACGCTTTAAGTTGCCAGTTGAGTACCAAGACGAACGGTTAACGACGGTGGAAGCCGAGCGGATGTTGATCGAACAGGCGGATACTTCGCGTAAGAAAAGGAAAAAAGTGATCGATAAGCTAGCCGCCAGTTTGATTTTAGAGAGTTATCTGGCACGCAAAGGCAAGTTGGTGCAACTACTTGAGAAATGAGGTTCAACGATGGCAGCAAATGAAGAAGATAATTTAATTACTTTGGTCGACGATCAGGGTAACGAAACACTGTATGAGATTTTATTTACCTTCAATTCCGAAGATTACGGCAAATCATATATTTTGTTGGTACCAGCTGGTTCTGAACCCGAAGAACAAGTAGACGTGTTGGCATTTTCGTTTGATCCCAACGAAAACGGCGAGCAAAAGGAAGCCGAACTGCACGATATCGCAGACGATGAAGAGTGGCAGATGGTCGAAGACGTCTTAGATACGTTTTTAAACGACGAAAATTTGCAATAAAATATCGGTGGCGGCTGTTGTTTTAAGGATAGCGGCGCCGCGTAGATCAAAGAAGTGAAATTGGGGCTTGGGGCAAACGCTGTTTTGTCTCAGGCCTTTTTTGCTAGTCGAAGTGTTTTTGAGCACCACTATTTTTTCGCATCTTTTGTGATGTAATTAGGTAAGCACTTCTCTGGCGCCGACAATAATGCTACAATAATGGCAATAATTAATTTGGAAATAAAGGAGCCTTTTGATGACAGCCAGCAAGAATAGATTTAAGTTAAAGTTAAACGGAAAGCAGTATGTCATCATTGGTGATAGTACGGTAGAACATATGACGGCCGTCAATCAATTGTTGACTAGTCAGTTAGCCGAAATCAAAGAACAGCTACCGACGATCACTAGAGAAGATGCGGCAGTACTGTTAGCGGTCAACGCAGTTTCGGACCAGTTGAAAAAGCAAGCGGAATTAGAGCGATTGAAAAAACAGGATAAAAAGTAGGTGAATAGATGTCGGCTATCATTTTAGTGCTGTTATTTGTGGCTTTTAGTTATGGTTACCGGCATGGATTGGTAAAGACACTGGTAAAAATTTGTGGTAGTTTGGTGATCATCGGGAGCTCACTGTATTTTTCTCAGGCAGTGGGCACTATTTTACTGCACTTTTTACCGGGGACGACGCTGCAGGCGAGTGCGGTTTTTACCCGGTTATTAGCGTTTTGGCTGCTGGTTTTAGCGGGGGCGTTAGTCTTACGTTTGGTATTGCGGCTGACCACGGGGATAACTAAGCTACCACTGATCGTGCAGTTAAATTCTTTGTGTGGCGGGATCGTTTGTTTTGTACTGGTATATTTAATATTATTTTTCTTACTGCTAGGTGTCGGCTTGAGTCCCGCGGCACAGCTCAACGAATCCGTGAATAATTCACGGGTGGCGCAGGTGATCTTACACCGCACGCCACTATTTTCTGAAATTACCGGTAACGAGTTGAATTAAAAGGGGTGCATAAGGTGAACGAAAAAAGTTTAGCGATCCTAGACTTTGGTAAAATTAAACAAAAAGTAAGTAATTATCTAGTGACCCAAATGGGCCAAAAAAAATTGGCTGCTTTACAACCAGCGACAACGCCAGCTTTAGTACAGCAAATGCAAGACGAAACGCACGACGCGGCTGAAATTTTACGCTTAAAAGGTGGCTTGCTGTTGCCACGGATCAATAGTATTACGCAACCTATTAAGCGTTTGGAACGGTTAGCCTTGTTAAACGCGCAGGAGTTAGCGGAGATCGGCAAGGTGTTGCGTACCGTGCAGGAGGTCAAAGCGTTTTTTGAACAGTTGAACAGCGAAGAAATTGCGGTCCCTGAACTTACTACGCGCGTCGCTGAATTAACGACTTTGCCTCAGTTGACCGCTAAATTACGGACGGCGATCACGGATGAAGGCTACGTTACGGATGATGCTTCCGTGTTGTTGCATGATCTGCGGCGCCGGATCAAAAAAACTACCCAAAATGTCAAAGAACAGCTGGAACACATGGTTCACGGTAAAAACGCCAAGTATTTAAGCGAAGCCGTGATCACGGTGCGTAACGAACGCTACGTGTTACCGGTAAAAGTTGAGTACCGCAGTCATTTTGGCGGTCAGATCCACGATCAGAGTGCTTCCGGGCAGACGTTATTTATTGAACCGCAAGCCGTGTTAGAATTAAACGACTTGTTGGCCCAACAACAGGCCGACCAAAAACAGGAGATTCAACGCATTTTACAGGAATTATCGCAGGCCTTGGTGCCTTATACCGCGGAGATCAGTCATAACGCACAGGTCTTGGGCCACTTGGACTTGGTCAATGCTAAGGCACTTTATGCTAATGAAATTAAGGCGACACAGCCTGAACTAGCGGCACAAATCGACTTACACCAGGCATGGCATCCCTTGTTGGACGTGAAAACGGTCGTTAAAAATGATTTAGTATTAGGACAGGATTTTAAAACGATGTTGATCACGGGGCCCAATACTGGCGGTAAGACGTTAACGTTAAAAACCGTGGGGCTGATCCAGTTGATGGCTCAAGCTGGGTTATTTATTCCGGCCGCACCGGAAAGTACCGTCACGGTTTTCGGTGATATTTTTGCTGATATTGGTGACGAACAGTCGATCGAACAGAATTTGAGTACTTTTTCGGCGCACTTGACTAATATCAATAGTTTCTTACCTAAATTGACTGCTAAGACGTTAGTGTTATTTGACGAATTGGGTTCGGGAACTGACCCGCAGGAAGGCGCGGCGTTAGCGATTGCGATTTTGGATTACGCTCGGGCCCACGGCAGTTACGTAGTGGCGACGACGCATTATCCGGAATTAAAGGCTTACGGTTACGAACGCGCGGAAACGATCAATGCTTCGGTCGAATTTAACAGTGAGACTTTAAATCCGACGTATAAACTGTTGATCGGTATCCCGGGCCGCAGTAACGCGTTAGATATTTCTCAGCGGCTAGGACTGCCAGCCCAGATCATTGCGTCTGCTCGCAATTTAGTGGCGCAAGATAGCCAGGAATTAAATGACATTATCGGTGATTTGGTGCAGAAAAGACAAGACGTAGCCAAACAGGAAAGAAAAACGCAACGTGACTTAGTCGAGGCAGAGTCATTACTAAACGATCTCAAGCAGGCTAGCCAGAAGCTAAACGATCAAAGACAAAATTTACTGGCGAAAGCGCGGCGGCAGGCTAACGAGATGGTGGATGACGCGACTAAAAAGGCGGATCAGATCATTGGCGATTTGCGTCAGTTGCGGTTGAACGGCGCTAGTGACGTGAAAGAAGACCGGTTGATCGCGGCGAAGGGCAAACTAAATCGGCTGCACCAGCCGGAAAATTTGCGCAAAAATAAAGTTTTACAACGTGCTAAGAACCGACAAGAATTACACCCTAACGATGACGTCTTGGTCAAGACTTACGGTCAGCAGGGCGTTTTGGTGCAAAAAATTGGCAAAAAGGAGTGGGAAGTGCAGCTGGGGGTAATTAAGATGAAGTTGGCTGAAGACGAATTAGAAAAGATCACGCCAACTAAAACTAAAACTCCGAGGACGTCCGTCAAACGGACCAGTACGGTTTCTCCGACCCTTGATCTGCGCGGCGAAAGGTACGAAGAAGCGTTGACTAAAGTCGATCGTTACCTTGATAGTGCGGTACTAGCAGGTTATGGGTCGGTAACGATCATTCACGGCAAGGGAACGGGGGCTTTGCGGCGGGGAATCACCGAATACCTGCAACAAAGCCGGCTGGTGAAAAATTTCGCGTACGCGTCCCCGAATGCTGGAGGAAACGGCGCGACTGTGGTCGAATTAAAATAGGAAAGTAAAATGAAGCCGTGAGGTAAGCCACTTAGAAACTAGGCTGCTGGTTTTTGGAGCACGATCAGTCTATTATTTACGGAAAATCAAAATGGGACTGGGACAAAACTTCGTTTTGTCCCAGCCCCCCGTGTTTTTTCATTGGCAGCTACAAATATCACCTATGGTCTTTGTGCGGCCTGAGGAAATCCCAAGTTAGGTTCGGGGCGTTCCTCTAATAACGGCGCGTTTATATCCATTTTAGCCGCAATATGGACTTCATTTTTCTTAACGGTGACCCAGGCTTCCGTCGGGTGGCCAGTTTGATTTTGTAAGGTTTCGGCGATAAAGCCGGTCTCTAATAAAAAGTTGGGTTCCGTGGCTGCTTGTTGGCGCACGCTGACGATCTCACCGCTTAAAATAAAACGCTGCTCGGCGGTGTGTGCTTTGTGACAGACTAGGTCTCCCCACCCCGCGTTGGCAAAAAACGGTGGTAAGTCTGAAACTTGTGCTAAAATGAATTCGCGGGCCAACTGTCTGCCGGTCCAATATAAGATTTTGCTTTTTTTGCCGGTTACTAGAGGTAAAACTTGGTCACGCAAAATGGTTGTGGCTAAAGTTGTTCCCAGTTGATTATTAACGGTTGAAGTAGTAAAAAAGTTTTTTGGCATTCCGTGTTGCTCCCCCTTAACTTGTCTGAACTGATTATACCTTTTTTTGTGCTATATTTAAATATACGCTGAATCTGGGCAATTTTTTTTAAAAATAAGAACGGGTGATAATAATGGATGAAATTTTAATTGCTAGTAATAACGCGGGCAAGGTCGCTGAGTACCGTGAGCTGTTTGCTCCCAAACACTTAAAAATCAAGTCTTTAAATGATTTGGAGCAGCAATATGATATTGAAGAAACAGGGGAGACCTTTGCGCAAAACGCGCTGATCAAAGCCCGCACTTTGATGGCCGCTTGTCACTTACCCGTTTTAGCCGACGATTCAGGCTTGATGGTCGATGCGTTGGACGGACGCCCGGGGATCTACTCGGCGCGTTATGCGGGAGATCATGACGATCAGGCTAATAACCGTAAACTATTGCAAGAATTAACGGGGATTCCGTTAGCTCAAAGAACGGCCCGTTTTCACTGCACGATCGTAGCACTGCGTCCGCAAAGTGACCCTTTGATCGTCCAAGGTGAAGTAGCAGGGGTAATTTTAACTGAACCGCACGGTAACGACGGCTTTGGTTACGATCCGTTATTTTACTACCCGCCGTTTAAATGCACTTTTGCCGAAATGACCGCCACTCAAAAAAATCAGGTCAGTCATAGGAAAAAAGCGGTGCAAGAATTGTTGCGTCAATTTAACTCGTGGTTTTGCTGCGGATAATAAGCATTAGTGGGTGTCAATCGTTTTTGAAAATGTCTCAAAAAAATATAAACATTAGCGAGTAATTAGCGCTCAAGCCGCTGGGCTATCTCCCTCTGAAAAAAGGGGATGCTCAGCTTTTTTGTCAGTCGAAATGGTTGCCTAACACACCGCCTCACAGAAGGTCAAGGGTAAAATAAACGGCTACGCCGCCCTTGACCTCTGTAAGGCGATGTGTTGCTTTAATCTGAGTCGACCGACGAAAAAAGCTGTGCTAAGCGTAGCGCTCCTGTTCAAATTCTGCTTGTGTGATCCCGCGTTTAGCTAAATAGCGGTTAAAACTGGCTGCTTTCCAGGGATGCGAAAGCGGTGGAATGTAATTTCTTTTCGCTTTTTGTTTTTGAGGTACGGCGTCGAATTCCTGGGATCGTAACTCATGTGCCGCTAAGCGACGCACACGATATAAACCTTCAGCGATCGAAGCGTACAATTCACCGTCAAAGGCTTTGATAACCAACACCTCTGTCCCACGTTGAAAATAAACTCCTTTTCCAGTCGATGTGACCGGTAAATAAGCCTGTTTATGGAATGAAAAGTGATTACCTGTATTGATCTTACGAGTAGTTAAAGTGCCCAAAATTAGATTTAATTTAGTTGTTACGGGTGCTTTTTCCATCACTGATGTGGTATCATTTATCGGTAGGGCAAACTGCGCATTGTATCTTTCGATGTAGGAATCTAGGAATACATTGGCCGCAGCTAGCGTAGCTACTTGATGAATACGTAATTCAGTGATTAGGCGAGATTGTAGCGTTTCAAAGAGACGCTCAACTCGCCCTTTTGCTTGTGGAATAGAACTGGTCGAAATCTTAGTTCCAAGTTGTTGACAAGCATAACCAAATTGCGTAAAAGTATCATTTTCAACCTGTTTTTGGTGTTTGCGTTGATATTCAAATACCGTTCGCCGATCACTGAAAAATTCATATGGAATGCCATAATTGGTTAGGATCTGATGGTAAACGTGGTAGTAACCCTTGAGGGTTTCTTGATGATCGAAGTAAGCACCAACGATAGTTCCAGTTGCGTCATCAATTGCCACGTGTAAATGACTTTTTTGCTTGCCAAACCATAAGTGGTCACTAGCGTCAATTTGGATTAATTCACCAAAATATTTTTTACGTGGGCGACTAGGGTGAGTTTCTCCTGGAATTAAAATTTTATCTGATTTAGCGACTGTTTTAGTTTTCATAGCTTGTTTTCGGAGCTTTTCTCGGTGCAGTCGTTTGGTTCGCCGATGAGCCTTAGGCGATAAAATATTCGCTTGTTTTAAGATATTAGCGATTGTTGACCGACTGAATTTAAGGTCTTCATGTTCGGCTAATAATTCCGTAAAATGAGTGAAATTAGCGCCGACGTATTTTGTTTGATACAGTTCAACGATAGTTGAACGTGTTGTTTGGGAAAGTGCGTGCTTGGGCTTTTTCAAACGATTTTGGTGAATAAAAGCTGATTTACCAATTGTTCTGTAACGGACAAGTAACCGATCAATCTGACGTCTGGTTACCCCTAGTTGAACCTCAGCTCTAGTTTTAGGCATTTTACCTTCAGCTACGTTTTTGATAATTCGATATTTGTGTGCTTCTTTCATCGTTAAGTAAACCTTTCTCATAAGATCCTCCGCTGTATAATTTGCCTAATTATTTTGGCAGAAGCGGAGGAATTTTTCTAGTTATTTGAGACATTTTCTCGTGTGATTACTTAAGACATTATCAGATGTGAATGACATTGCTGCGGATAATAAGCATTAGTGGGTTGACAAATTTACTAAGGGGTGTATACTTATATAAGTAATTTTGCCCGTTGGTCAAATTGGTTAAGACGTCGCCCTCTCAAGGCGGAGTTACGGGTTCGATCCCCGTACGGGTGATTCAAATTAACTATGGGAATGTTTGTAAATTAACTTTTATGAACATTCTTATTTAATATCCGGCAAGATGATAACATTTACCAACAACATTTGTTATAATTAGCTTAAAGAACAAAGGGGGAAATCAGCGACTTGCTAAAAAAGACTAAAAATTTTTTACGGGCTAATCATATTGATTATACTAAAGTCCACGTTAATCCGTTGATTACACCTGAAAGAGTTTATGTATTGAAGTTCGGGAAGCAAAATGGCCGTTACGTCAATCGTTTCGTGGTCGAACACGTCTATACGTGGACCGGGAGGATCAAGGTCAATAAGATCACGTTGCGTTTGCACGGTCAGGTGCACCCGCACGTTTTTGCTAACGAACATGAATTATTGACTTATTTGAAAAAGCACGTTGCCCAATTGACGGGCTCGGAGCCTAAAAGTTAACGTTATTAATTTAATGCAATGATTAGTAAGCGATAACAATCTTGGAGTGCCGCTTGTGTGGCAGCAAACGGTGCTTGATTTTCAAACTAGAGGGAGAAATTATGATGCAACAGGATTATTTAGTAGAACAGGTACGCTTATACCGCGACGAGGCGCAGTCGGCGATAGAGTTAAACGCGCAAAATGAAAAGCAACGGGCACTGTTGATTTTGCGCAACTTAAAGCGCGTTTGTGGTGCCCAGTACCAAAACACTCAGCACAAAGACGAACGTTACGGTAGGTTACTCCAAAAAATTGCGACGCCGTTTAATGAAACTGAGCTGGGAAAGGAATTAGAACGGATCAGGGACATTTGTCGCAATTACTTGCTTTTGGAACGAACGGACGACAAAAATTAAAATTCATGTTACAATCTAATTAATAAAGTGATTGATTTATTAAGGAGAGTGGCAGTCATGGAACAGCAGTATAAAACAATTTTAGTACCAGTTGATGGTTCTGATGCAGCAGAAAAAGCACTGAGTAAGGCAGTTGAGATCGCTAAAAGAAACCAAGCACACTTGGACATTTTAAACGTGATCGACTTAAAACAGTTTTCTGTTAGTTTTGCTGGGATGTTAGGGGCAAATGGGGATGTCGTTTATCAGACATTCGAGGATGTCGATCAGTATTTGAGGGAGCTCAAAGATAAAGTTGAGGCTCAGGGTTTTACTGATGTCGAAGTCCATGCTCGTTTTGGCTCGCCACGAACAGTTATCTCTAAAGACTTCCCATTGGATCACGGTACGGACCTGATCATCATGGGACCGACGGGTTTAAACGCGGTTGAACGGGTATTAGTGGGTGCGGTGACCGATTACGTGATCCGGGCTGCTGAATGTGATGTGATCATCGCGCGCTAATGAGCTAAGGGAGGTTTAACTATTGTCGCTAATTGAAACAATTGTTTATGCGTCCTTGGTAGTGTTAATGATTTACAATTTACGAGAAAATTATCGTTTAGTAAAATTACGGAAAAATACCGCAGTTCGGACTCCTACTAATCTTTCACAAAGCGAACAGGGCAAATTCAAAAATTATACTGCCGATAAACGACGGTGGTCGTTTTTAAGCCAGCTCTTTTTTTGGATCTCGCTGTTCATGGTTTTTAAGGGAAGCATTTTACAACTAGCGTTTTTTATGGACCTCTATACTTTTACGGTGATCATGGTCAACCAAATCGATACGAATATTTTAAAATTGTTAACGGCTAAATAAAAATTATTACTGGTGGGACTGGGACAAAGTTCATTTTGTTCCAGTCCTATTTTGTATGGTCGCGACTAGTGTTCATCTGCTAGACGTTTGGTTGCACAGCTTGTTTTAATTTTTTAAATTACTTTGAAGTTGAGGAGTGAAAATTGACGGGTCTTTGTTTGTTATTATAGACTGGTAGTGATCGAGTTTATGATGAAAGGAATTTAACGCATTTTGCAGAGCAAAAAAATCAGAGCCTTTTTTAATACCCGCAAAGGCTTTTTAATGCTGTTGGTTTTTTTATTTTGGTTAAAAACGATCCTTAGTTATTTGATCGATTTTCACCTCGGAGTCAGTGGCTTTTACCAGTACCTGATCTTACTGCTAAACCCGCTGGCCACTACGCTATTGTTATTTAGCCTAGGCTTGTATATTAAAAAAACACTGCCGGCTTACCTAACGATGATTTTGATTTATATTGCCAACAGCGCCTTATTATTGTTTAGTGTGATCTATTACCGCGAATTTACGGATTTCATGACGATCAACGTGATCTTTGGTTATTCGTCGGTCTCTCAGGGACTAAGCGGTAGTTCTTTTGCGTTGCTAAAACCCCAAGATATTATTTTGGTGGGCGATATCGTTTTAGTCTTGTTAGCTTTGATGAGTCGGGTGATCAGATTAGATCCTGAGCCGCTGCCCAAGCGGCAAGCTGCTGCGTTCACCTCTTTTTCGCTATTGCTGTTACTGGTGAACTTAACTTTAGGAGAGACTAACCGCCCGCAGCTATTAACACGGACGTTTGACCGCAATTACTTGGTAAAATATCTGGGGATCGATGCTTTTACGGTTTACGATGGTTTGAAGACTGCTAAGAACAATCAGGCGCGTAACCGGGCCGATAGTGCCGATTTAAATAAAGTGTTGCAGTTTACCCAGCAGCATTACGCTGAACCAGATCCCGCAATGTTTGGTGTTGCTCGCGGTAAAAATTTATTCGTGATTCACCTGGAAAGTTTTCAGCAATTTTTAATTAATTATCGCTTGGATGATAAGGAAGTCACGCCGTTTTTGAACAGTTTATATAACGATCCTGCAACTTATAGTTTCGCTAACTTCTTTAACCAAGTGGGGCAAGGAAAAACTTCTGATGCCGAAAACATGCTAGAGACTAGCACTTATGGTTTACCACAGGGCTCTTTGTTTTCCGCGTTGGGGACCGACAATACTTTCGAAGGTGCGCCCGCGATCTTAGCCCAACAGTTAGGTTATTCTTCCGCCGTTTTTCACGGCAATAACGGTTCTTTTTGGAACCGCAACAATGTCTACCGCAACTTGGGCTACCAGAATTTTTTTGATGCGAGTTACTTTAATCAGGATGCAGCTAACCTGACGGAATACGGCTTAAAAGATAAATTGCTCTTTCACGATTCTGTTAAGTACTTGGAACGTTTGCAGCAGCCGTTTTACGCTAAATTCATTACGGTTTCCAATCATTTTCCTTATGAACTGGATAAAAAGAACCGTTCTTTTGCCCCGGCGCATACCGATGATAATTCGGTCAATAACTATTTCGTGACCGCGCATTATCTCGATCAGGCGGTTAAAGAATTTTTTGATTACCTCAAAAAAAGCGGGCTCTACGATAATTCGGTCATCGTGATCTACGGTGATCATTATGGCGTTTCCGATACGCGTAACTTGAAATTGGCTCCTTTGTTGGGCAAGGATGCTGCTACTTGGAACGATAACGATAATGCCCAACTGCAGCGAGTGCCGTTTATGATCCACATTCCCGGCCAGCAAAATGGGGGTATCCAGCAACAATACGGAGGAGAGATCGACGTTTTGCCGACGTTGTTGCATTTGTTAGGCGTTGACACTAAAGATTACCTGCAATTTGGTACGGACCTCTTTTCTCCGCAACACGATCAGGTGGTGGCGTTTAGAAATAATAACTTTGTGACGCCCAAATATACGGTGATCGGCAGTACGATCTACGAAAACGCGACGGGAAACGTGGTCACTCATCCGCGCGCCCGAGTCAAAAAACAACTGACCCGTGACTCGCAAAAAGTAATGAAAGAACTATCGCTGTCAGACGCGCTTAACAATAAAAATCTCTTACGTTTTTACGTGCCGACTAATTTTACTCCGGTCGACCCGCATAATTACGACTACCAAAATGATTGGTACGACTTGATGCAACGAGAACGACAGTTAAAATCCGCTTCGACTAGTTTATGGTCACAAAACCAGCACCACACGACGATCGGCGACTACGATTCGGACGCACCGGAATTAAAGGATACCGATCAAAACGCCGCCGACGTGGAGAATGCCAAAAAAGCGATCACGAAGCATTTAGCCAAGGAAGCCAAAACTAAAACGGCTGTTAAGTAACATTAAGCAAAAATCGTTTTTTAAACGGATTTCCCCTGTTAAGTTATTAAAAGTGATGTATAATAAAAGTTGTATTAGCTAACAAAATAATAAGGAGAGATCGGTTATGGCTCAAGTTTCCTTTGATAGTTCTAATTTAACGAATTTTGTGCAGGACAATGAATTAGGCGAATTGCAAGTGCTAGTAAGCGCCGCTGACCAAGAGTTACGGGCAGGGACTGGTGCTGGAAATGATTTTCGGGGCTTTTTGAATTTGCCGGTGGATTATGATCACGACGAATTTACTCGCATCAAAAAGGCCGCCCAAAAAATCTGCTCTGATTCCGACGTTTTAGTAGTGATCGGGATCGGTGGTTCGTATTTAGGCGCACGGGCAGCGATTGAATTTTTACACCATTCATTTTATAACATGTTAGCACCAGAAAAACGCAATGCTCCGCAGATCTTTTTTGCCGGGAATTCTTTATCCGGTTCTTACCTCCACGACCTGATCGATCTGATCGGCGACCGTGATTTTTCGGTCAACGTGATTTCTAAATCGGGGACGACGACCGAACCTTCGATCGCATTTCGGGTATTTAAAGAAAAACTGATCGCTAAGTACGGCAAGGCGGGAGCTAACGAACGGATCTATGCCACTACTGACCGGGCACGCGGTGCGTTGAAGACCGAAGCCGATGCAGCTGGCTACGAAACTTTCGTGATCCCCGATGACGTTGGTGGTCGTTTCTCAGTCTTGACTCCCGTTGGTTTATTACCGATCGCGGTTTCAGGTGCCGATCTCGACGAATTGATGAAGGGTGCCGCAGACGCGCGCAGTGCTTATAGCGACGCGGACTTGACTAAAAACGATGCCTACCGTTACGCCGCTTTACGTAATATTTTGTACCGGAAGGGTTACACTACCGAGATCTTGGAAAATTATGAGCCATCATTGCAATACTTCTCAGAATGGTGGAAACAGTTGATGGGTGAATCCGAAGGTAAGGATCAAAAAGGAATTTACCCGTCTTCTGCTAATTTCTCGACCGATTTACATTCTTTGGGTCAGTATATCCAAGAGGGACGCCGCAACTTGATGGAAACGGTCATCCAAGTGGCACACCCCCGTTTCGATACCAAGATCCCTGCCGACGAGGAAAACTTGGACGGTTTGGAATATTTGAGTGAAAAAGAAATGAATTACGTTAACGGCCAAGCAACCAAGGGAGTTATTCTAGCACATACCGATGGCGCAGTTCCTAACATGGTCGTTAATATCAGCGACCAAAAAGAACACACTTTGGGCTACTTGATTTACTTCTTTGAGATCGCGGTCGCAATTTCAGGTTACTTAAACGGTATTAATCCGTTTAACCAGCCGGGAGTGGAAGCTTATAAGAAAAATATGTTTGCCTTGTTAGGTCGTCCGGGCTACGAAAAATTAACTAAAGAATTACAAGAACGGTTAAAGTAATTTAATAATAAGTTAACAGAGACCTTGTTATCGCTTGAGCGGTGGCAGGGCCTTTTAATTTATTGCTAAAAAAGAAGGCCAGCAGTTGTAATTTGCTTAAATCCGCATAAAATAATGAGATAAGGACGTTAGTAGGAGGTAGTTTATGATAGCTAAGGCGATTGTGCGGTCGTTTGAAAAACAGCGCAACAAGTTACTGATCTCCGCCGAATTAGTAGTTAACCTGCAAGAAAGTAACACTTTAGAACATGCTTTTATGGTGCTGACCAAGGTCGGTTACGCTAAAATACCGGTCCTTGATGCCCAACAGCATTTTAAGGGATTGTTGTCACTGGCGATGATCACCGAGAAGATGTTGGGGTTAAACGGCATCGACGACAGTGTACTGGAAAATTTGACGGTGGCAGATGTGATGGAAACTACGGTGCGCACGATCCAACAGGGATGTCCGTTAGAAAAGGTATTGCACTTATTAGTTGACGAAAATTTTTTAGTGGTCACCACTCCTACAAACGTGTTCGTAGGGATCGTCACGCGCCGGGAATTACTGAAAGTAGTCAACAAAGCGGCACACGAGTCGGGTAAATGGGAAAATTGGTGGCTCAAAACAAATGGAGGACGAAAAAATGGCTAAATTGGATGCAAATGAAATTATCACAACTATCGCGCAGGCGCCTAAAAAAACACCGGTCAAAGTTTATATTAAAGGAGACTTAGGCCAGTTACGGGTACCAGAAACGCTGGATGCGTACTTAACGCCGCAAGCGGGGGTAGTTTTTGGCGACTGGCAGCAAGTCAAAACTTGGCTGGACCAAACACCCGCTATCACTGGGTATCACGTTGAAAACGACGGGCGCAACACCGCACTGCCACTAGCGGATACTAAAAAATACGATGCCAGGATCGAACCCGGTGCGATCATTCGTGATCAGGTAGTGATCGGCAAACAAGCTGTGATCATGATGGGCGCGATCATCAACATTGGCGCTGAGATCGGTGCTGGTTCGATGATCGATATGGGAGCGGTTTTAGGCGGCCGGGCATTGGTGGGAGAAAATTGCCATATCGGTGCCGGTGCGGTGCTGGCCGGTGTGGTAGAACCGCCGTCCGCTAAACCAGTGCAGATCGACGATAACGTTTTGATCGGTGCTAACGCTGTAGTTTTGGAAGGCGTACACGTAGGTGCTGGCGCAGTCGTAGGTGCCGGTGCGATCGTGACTAAAGACGTGGAGGCTGGCAGCGTCGTTGTGGGGGCACCTGCTCGTAAAATCAAGGAAGTTAGTGCGGTTAAGGGGCAAAAAGTTAAGCTCGTAAGCCAATTGCGCAACATAGATGAGGAGGACTAGAATTGCTGAGTCACACACAATTAATGACGATCTACCAACAATTACACCAGATCCCAGAAATTGGGATGCAAGAAGTTGAGACGCAAAAATTTTTACTAAAGATCATTCACCAAATGCCTCAAGAAAATCTGGAGATCAAGACTTGGAAAACGGGGATCTTGGTTCACGTAACGGGAAAAGACGATACTAAAACCATCGGCTACCGCACCGACATCGACGGTCTTCCAGTCACGGAAGAAACCGGACTACCTTACGCGTCCAAGTTTAGCGGGCAGATGCATGCTTGCGGCCACGACGTTCACATGACGGTGGCATTAGGGATACTGAGTTATTTTGCACAACAACAACCGCCGGTCTCACTGACGATGATCTTTCAGCCGGCGGAAGAAAATGTTTACGGGGGCAAGAAAATGTATGACAGCGGGGTCTTGGATCCGTGGATGCCCCAAGAAATTTACGCGTTGCACGTTAATCCCGGTCTTCCTGCCGGCACGATCGGCTGTCGCTTAGGAACGCTGTTTGCGGGGACCTGTGAAATTCACCTGCAGTTTAAGGGTAAAGGTGGACACGCGGCTTACCCCCACCAGGCTAACGATATGGTAGTCTGTGGCGCGCAGTTTATTGATCAAGTGCAAACGATCGTCAGTCGTAACATTGACCCAATCAAGGCCGGTGTGGTGACAATCGGACATTTTACGGCGGGCACGACCGGTAATGTGATTGCGGCTTCGTGCCAGATCGACGGGACGATCCGGGCCCTGACCCAGGAACTAAACGAAAAAATTCAACAACGAGTGCGTCAAATCGCGCAAGGAATTGCGACGTCGTTTGCTTGTGAATACGATTTAGTCTTGGAACAGGGTGGTTACTTGGCGGTTGAAAATGCCCCGCAGACGACCCCGGACCTGATTGCTTATATGCAAAACACGCCGGAAGTTGCTTACTGTGAAACACCGCCAGCCATGACGGGAGAAGATTTTGGCTACCTGATGTCTAAGATCCCGGGGACGATGTGTTGGTTAGGCGTCAACAGCCCGTATTCGTTGCACTCTTCTCAAATGGCGCCGGATCTAGCCGCGATTGAGCGGGGGATCACCGCGTTATCCGGCTTTTTGGCCCAGCGGATGCAAAAATTAGCTAATGAAAACGAGCGCTGACTATTTGCCAGTCGTCAAGTTGAGCGGAGAAACCGGGATGTGGAAACCAGCGGCCGCTAAAGTTTTGATGTAGGCGGCTAAAAAGGTGCGCTGGATCTGAGCTTGAGCCCCGTTTTTAGTAGTGATGTTGACGCGTAAAACGTAGGTGCCGTTGGGTAAAGCGACGGTTCCGAGGATCTGGGGTGTAGCGATGATCTCATTGTATTTAGGCGTTAATTTTTGGTTGACTTCCGCCACTAAAGCGGTAATTTTTTGGAGGTCATCGTTGGGATCGATTTGAACGTCGACCACGGCGCGCATGTCGTGGCGGGAAAAATTACTGACGATCGTAATGCTGCGGTTGGGAATGAAATGTAAGGCTCCGTCGTCGCCGAGAATTTGGGTCGTGCGCAGACCGATGGCATAAATATTTCCCTGAATGTTGCCGATTTTAACGTACTCACCGACCGCAAATTGTTCTTCTAGTAAGATGAAAAAGCCAGTGACGACGTCTGTTACGAAACCTTGGGCACCCAGGCCCAAAGCAACGCTCATGATCCCGGCTCCGGTGAGTAGGGTGCCGACGGGAACACCTAGGATGGAAAGCACGGCGTAGAGGTAAAAAAATAAAATACCGTAGTGAAAAATATTTTGTGCTAGTGTGTAGATCGTGTCCAACCTATTTTGCGAAAAATACTGGTGTTTGCTGTTTTGCGGCTTCTTTTTAAGGCTCCGTTTAATGATCATCTTGCCCAGTGAATTCAATAGCCAAAAAATAATGGTGATGATGATCAGTGAAAACACGACTTGAACGAATGAGTTGATGGCTTTATCCCAATCAAAATGTTCAAAATAATGGGCGATGATATTAAACTTGTAGCGCCGCAGTTGAATAGCGGCGATGAGGTTGATAAGTTGCAATTAACTTGACCTTCTTTTGATGTAATTACTGTTATCATACCAAAAAATTGCAATCATGGTGCTTTTTTTGTATCATATGTTAGACATTGACGTTGCAAACTAAGATGCAGCTAATTTTTAAGATAGTCTTATTTGATTTATCCGAGGAGGAATTTGAGATGAATGTGACATTGGGCGGAGTGGCTGGCTTGATCGCTGCAATTGCTTTATTAATTTTTGTAGTTTATGTTTGCACGGTGTTGGTGCAAGTCACTAAAACGTTGAAGGACGTGAAACAAACGGTTACGACACTGACTACAGATGCTCACGGGATGTTAGATCAGGTTAACGAATTGTTGGACAAGACTAATGATTTATTGCAAGATGTAAATCATAAGGTGAAAACGATCGACCCGTTATTTCAGGCGATTTCAGATGTCAGTGATTCGGTTTCCGCACTGAATAATGCAACGCGCGCTAAGGTGAACAAGCTAAATGATTCAGCTCATAAGTTGAGCGGGCTGCGCAAATTGTCGACAATTTTAGGCTTAGGTACCAAATTAGCGACTAAATTTGCTGGCAAAAAGAAGAAAAAGAATAAGGAGCAGTAAATGAAAAATTGGGTATGGTTTGCCGTCGCCGCTACCGGGGCCTGTTTATTAACTAAATTGTGGTTGCGTCAAGACGCGGTGCAGGCGGTCGCTGAGCTCAAAAAGACAACTGCTGAATTGAAAACGGATCTAACTGAGGCACAGAAAACAACGGACGTTAAGTCCCAGTTTGGACAGATCAAAGACCAACAGTTAACGCGGATCTTTGAACCGGACGGTAGTTTTCACGTTTAAAATGGTAGTAGAAAAAATAAAAAAGGAGACTGGGACAAAACTTAGTTTTGTCCCAGTCTCCTTTTTTGTTTTCCGCAAGTAATAGACTGATCGTGCTCCAAAAAGCAGCAGTCTAGGGCCATAAGCACACGACAAAACAAATCCACAGGATTTATTCCGCCGTGCCCTTAGTCCACGACTACTAAACGGCTTGCCGCACAGCTTGTTTTAATTGCGCTCCGCAAAGCGACAGTTTTGATCTAGCTACGTCCAACGAAAAGTCAAGTCCAGACTTTTTCGTTGGCCTAGGCTAGCTCGCAACTGCTATGCGCCGCTTTCCGCAGCTTGTTTATGCCAGCGGAATTGTTTGCAGTTCTTTTGGTGTGTGCGTGAACGGTTCTACTCCCGTTTCAGTGACGTGGACACAGTCTTCGATCCGCACTCCTAACTCACCCGGAATGTAAATTCCCGGTTCAATGGAAAAACACATTCCCGGTTGTAATTCCAATTTGTTGCCCGCCATGATCGACGGAAATTCGTGTTCGCTTTGTCCCATGCCGTGGCCTAAACGGTGGGTGAAATATTCGCCAAAGCCCGCTTTAGTAATGATATCACGCGCGATTTGGTCGAGTTCTTCCGCTAACATTCCCGGCTTAGCCGCTTGTTGAGCAGTCAACTGGGCCTCTAAGCAGACCTGGTAGACGTCTTTAGCTCGTTGTGAAACTGGGCCAAAAGCAACGGTCCGGCTGGCATCTGAAATATAGCCTTCGTAAACGACGCCTAAATCAAACAAGCATAACTCGTTAGAGGAGATCAAAGTTTTACGGGGACCGCCGTGGGCTTCAGCGGCATTTTTACCACTTTGAACGAGGGTATCAAAACTCATGTGCATGATGCCCTTTAATTTTAATTGGTATTCGATTTGAGCGGCTACGTCTTGTTCACTACGTTGTTGATTTAGGGCAGCAAAGCCGATTTTGAAAGCTTCGTCGGCCCACTTGCCAGCGATGTCTAATTTGTGAAGTTCGTCGTCCGTTTTAAAAAGCTTCATGTGTTCGATCAGCGGTGTCAAGTTGCCAGTAAATTTAGCGGCGGGAAACTGCTGTGCCAGTGCTTCAAAACGCGTGACCGTCAGATTACCTTTTTCTAACGCCCAGTTGATAGGGGCGTCGTTGATGGCTACGATGTGGTCGTGGATCAGTGCAAATGGATCCTCGTGGTCTAAGTAGCCGTAAACGGGATCCGTCCAGCCGGTTTCCTTGACGGCCTCGACTTCTAAGGCCGGGGCAAAGATAAATGGTGCATGATCGGGAAAAATGAACAGAGCGAGGACTCGTTCGACCGGGTCGCTGCTAAAACCTGTTAAGTACTGAATTGTTTTATAATCACTAATGTAGGCAATATCGAAATGATTTTGACCTAACCATTCTTGAATTTCTGCCAGATGGGACATAAAATCGCTCCTTTACCATTTATTTGAATGTATTATAGCACATTTGGTAGTGGTTCACATTTGAGTGAAAATTTCTTGAAAATAAATTTCATATTCTGAGGTGAAACGTTTGCATTATCTGAAAAACTTTGCTAAATTAGAAATTGTTAGTTGAAAACAACTATGAAAATCCAACTGATCAGAAGTAAGAAAGGAAAAGTTATGCTGAATAAAGACGACAATAAACCAAAAACGATTTACGATGTAGCTAAAGAATCAGGAGTTTCCATGGCAACTGTTTCCCGGGTAGTTAACGGCAACCCGAACGTAAAACCTGCGACCCGCAAAAAGGTCTTAGAAGTGATCGACCGGCTCGACTACCGGCCAAACGCGGTGGCGCGGGGACTGGCTAGCAAGAAAACGACTACTGTTGGCGTGATCATCCCGGACGTTACCAATTTTTACTTTGCTTCGCTGGCTCGTGGGATCGATGATATTGCTTCGATGTACAAGTACAATATCATTTTAGCCAATTCCGATGGCAATCGCGAAAAAGAGATTCAGGTATTAGGGACATTATTAGCCAAACAGGTTGACGGCATCATTTTTATGGGCCATAACTTGACTGCGGACCTGCGCAAGCAATTTGAACGTTCCAAGACCCCAATCGTCTTGGCAGGAACGGTCGATCAGCAAAATGAAATGGAAAGTGTGCACATCGATTACCGGGCAGCTACTAAGGAAGCCGTTAGTGAATTGATCAATCACGGTAATCAGCGGATCGCTTTTATTTCGGGACCTCTATCCGATCCAATCAACGGCGAGTATCGTTTGAAAGGCTATCAAGAAGTTTTAGCTAAAAATAACATTAAATACGATCCTAACTTGGTCTTTGAAACTGATTATAAGTATCGTTCCGGTGAAATCTTATGGCCAGCCTTGTCGTCAGTGAACGCGACGGCGGCTTTTGTGGCCGACGATGAGTTGGCTGCCGGGGTGTTAAATGGTGCACTGGACGCCGGGGTCAAGGTTCCGAGCGAATTTGAAGTCGTAACTAGCGACAATTCCGAATTAGCCGAGATCGTCCGCCCTAAATTATCTTCGATCACCCAACCGCTGTACGATATCGGTGCCGTTTCGATGCGGTTGTTGACCAAGATGATGAATAAAGAAGAACCGACGCAAAAAGCGGTCGAATTGCCGTATGGTTTCATCAAACGGGCTTCTACTAAGTAGTTTAGTTCGTTAACTGGCAGTGATTTGACGGGAAAGGTTGCGTTACCGTTAATCATTTGTTATGATTTTAACGTTTAGTGAATAATTTTCGAAAAGAGGTATTTAAAATGTCAGGACATTCAAAGTGGCATAATATCCAAGGGCGTAAAAATGCGCAGGATGCAAAACGGGGTAAAATTTTTCAAAAGATTTCACGCGAGATCTACATGGCGGCTAAAAGCAGTGGTCCTGACCCTGAATCTAACCCACAATTGCGTTTGATCATGGATAAAGCCCGGGCTGCTAACATGCCAAAAGATAATATTAAACGAGCTTTAGATAAGGCTAGCGGCGCTAACGGTGCTGACTACGAAGAAATCACTTATGAGGGTTATGGTCCTGCCGGTGTAGCTATTTTAGTGCATGCTTTGACGGATAACCGCAACCGGACGGCCTCGGCAGTGCGGGCTGATTTTAACCGTAATGGTGGCAATTTAGGTGAAAATGGTTCAGTCAGCTTCATGTTTGACCGTAAGGGTTACATCGCGATCGAACGGCAGGATCTGACAGTCGATGAAGACCAGATGTTTGAAGATGTGATCGATGCCGGGGGCGACGACTTGCAAACATCTGCTGAAGTTTTCGAGATTTATACGGACCCGAAAACTTTCGCCGACGTGCGCGATACCTTACAGAAAAAATATGAGTTAGCTAGTGCTGAGATCACGATGGTGCCAAAAAATATGGTGCCGGTCCCAGCCGATAAGGAAGAACAATTACAACGGCTGATCGATCATCTTGAAGATGAAGATGACGTTTCAGAAGTTTATACGACGGCAGATGTTTAAGTAGTAGTCGTTTAATAGCACAAAAAGAGTTTGAGACAAAAATGTTTGTCTCAGGCTCTTTTTTTGTTTTCCCCCAAAATAAAATCTTTTTTTTGCGTATCTTTAAAGCAAAGGAGGGATTTGAATGGAAGAACAGATCCGTAAAATTTTTCGGGCGGCCATCAAACAACACGCCAGCGACATTTACTTATTTCCGCAGGAAACGGGTTACCGGGTGAATTTTAGTGTCGGCACTAAAAATGTTTTTTACCAACAGCTTTCATTTGCGGCAGCGCGCCAGATCATCAACTTTTTAAAATTTAAATCCGAAATGAGTTTGAGCGATCAGCGGCGACCACAATTAGGGGCTTGGGTTTATCAAGACGAAAAATTACGTCTGAACTGCCGTTTTTCTTGCGTCGGGACTTTTTTAGGACAGGAATCGATGGTTATTAGGTTGCTTTACCAAAATTACGAACATCACGGTGGTTATTTTTTCGCCGACCAGTTTGAACGGATCTACGCGGCTTGCCAAAAAAGAGGTTTGATCTTATTTGCCGGGCCGATGGGTTCGGGAAAAACGACGGCGATGTACAGTTTTGCTAAGAGGCTGACGGGATTACAGGTAATGAGTATTGAAGATCCGGTAGAAATTTACGAGCCAAGTTTTTTACAGTTGCAAGTCAATGATAAGGCACAAATGACGTACGATGAACTCCTAATGGTTGCGTTACGCCACCACCCCGACGTTTTTATTATTGGTGAGATCAGAAGTGAACAGACTGCTAAAACTGCGGTCAACGCCGCTTTGAGTGGGCATTTAGTCTTGAGCACGGTCCACGCCCAAAATGTTTATGGGGTTTTATTACGGTTACTTAAACTAGGGATCTCCCGGTACGAATTGGAGCAAACCGTCCAGCTGATCTCTTATCAGCGTCTGATCAGTACGGTCGACCACCAGCAAAAGGTGTTATTTGACTTACTGGAGTTAGCTGACACTTCTTGGAGTACGCTCACAGCCAAAAAGAGGGGAGAAATGACTAGTGAATGGACGACTAAGTTGGAAGCTTGCGAACAAAAAGGGTGGATCGACCACCAAACTCACCTCCAGTACGCGGCGGGGTAAACGAAAATGGAGCGTGAAACAACAGGCGGAATTTTTAACTACGCTAGCGGACCTGTTGCGAGCAGGATTTTCCCTCCAAAAAAGCCTGCAAAATTTGCAAACGCTGCTGGTCAAGCAGCGTAAAGACATTGCCACGATGATCCGTAGTTTGGATCAGGGAGATTCGTTTAGTACGGCCGTTAAGAGTTATTTTTCTAAAAACACCTACTACCAGTTAAAAATCGCCGAACAACACGGTAATTTGGATCGCAGTGTCAAGGAATTAGGGACTTTTTTGGAAAATGCCCGTCAGCAGCAACAAAAATTACAGGGATTATTATTATATCCGCTAATGTTACTGGTGTTAATGGTCGTATTATGTGGGGCAATTAAGATCTGGTTGATGCCCAAAATCAATCAGTTTACGACTACGACCAACCAGCATTTAGGTATTGACTGGTTTTTAGTGGTGAAATTCCTGCTGTGGTTTTTATTAGCCGTGTTATTTTTGTATTTGTTGCGGGTCTTTTACCGCTGGAAAAAACAACAGACGTTGGCGCGCAATGTGTGGTATTCGCAGTTGCCCGTGCTGGGCAAGGTTTATCGCACTTACTGTGCTTATTTTATTTCTTATAACCTGGCTTTGTTGTTTAAGGGTGGTCTTGATCTCGGACAGATCTGCGTTTTTTTACTAGGGTTTGATAAAAAATCCCTGTATTATCAGTTAGGCGCGGAGCTAAAAAGGATCTTGGAATCCGGTAAGGAAATTACCGCCTTTATCCAACAGTATTCGTTTATCCCCAATGAATTACTGCTTTTTTTAAATAACGGTGATACTAAAAAGCAACTCAGCGAGGAATTACTGATTTTTGCGCAAATTTCGTACCAAAAATTATTACGCGAGGTAGATCATTTGCTAACTTGGGTTCAACCCTTGTTATTCTTGGTAGTTGCCTTGGTGATCATTGGCACGTATTTGGTGATTTTACTACCGCTTTATTCAAGTATTGGAGGACTATAACATGAAAAAGAAAATACTAACAGCGAAAAATAACAGCAGCGGTTTTACGTTGATCGAAATGGCGATCGTTTTATTTATCATTAGTTTATTGATCCTAATAGTGATCCCCAACGTGACCAGACAAAGGGGACACGCGGTCAAAGTCAATAATTCGGCGTTACAAACGGAACTAAATTCACAAGCAGAATTATACATGAACGACCATAACTTAGACAATATTAGCGAGGTTTCTATCGGTTCTTTAAAAGAAGATGGCTATTTGACAAATTCACAAGTAAAGCAGATCCAAAA
Organism: Ligilactobacillus sp. ESL1201; assembly: GCF_058503265.1. NCBI lineage: Bacteria > Bacillati > Bacillota > Bacilli > Lactobacillales > Lactobacillaceae > Ligilactobacillus > Ligilactobacillus sp. ESL1201. Next base: position 667,592 of record NZ_CP196362.1, read on the forward strand.
GGGAAAATTAACGATCGGGGGCGGCAATGACTAGCAGGCGCGGCGCTAAAAACCAGGGATTTACGTTGGTAGAAGAGGCGGTGGTATTAGCGATCGTCGCGTTGATAGCACTGATGCAACTGGGACCCAACGCTTATTTAAGAAAAGACCTAGTCGAAAAGCAATTTTGGCGGCAATTTAGGCAAAACTGGGTGGAATTGGTGATCTATGCTAAACAAAATCGGCGTCCCGGTAATTTTAGAATTTTCGATGACCGGGTGATCTTTAAAGGACAAACGAAAAAAACATTACAGATCCCTAAAACGCTACGCCTAGTTAATGGGTATTACCGACAGGAAAATGTTTCGGCGGATGGTGGAACCCAGGCGCAGACGATCACGTGGGTCTCAGAGCTGTCACACGAAAAGTACCAGATGCTTTTTCAAGTTGGCTATGGGGGACAGTATCACGTTGAAAAAATTAAATAATAAAGGCTTTCTACTGGCCGATGCGATGGTGTCTTTGGGAATTATGACGTTATCTTTAGGCATGTATGCTTCGATTCAGCAACGATTTGTCCGCCAAGAGCAAAGATTATACCAAAGAGCGGAATTATCACGGCAGCTGGTCAGTCAAAGTAATCTCGAATTACAAGGGACAAAAGAGCAGGTGAGGCCAACAATTGAAGTGGAAAAAAACGGAGAAAAAATGCGGCTTAATGTGCAGTAAAAATAACCAAGGCTTTACTTTAGTCGAAACTATCGTGGCTTTAGCTATTAGTTTGTTGACTATTTATTTAGCGAGTGGTTTTTTATTGAACCGGCAGCGGCAATTTAGTGCAACTACTACTTCTGATCGTTACCAGTGGCAGCAAATGTTGACGGGACTCCAGTCCGAACAGCTGGATTTACATTACTGCGAATCTAACTCGCGTGACCTGTACAGTGCGACACAAAAAAAGAAGTATCACATTAAGCGTATCGCCGACAAATTAGTAATGCAAAGCGACAGTGGCGAGGGTTATATGCCCTTACTTTATGGGATCGAACGCAGCAGCGTGCACGTTGAAAAGCCGTATTTGATTATTGATATTACGATGCACGGTCAAAAATTTTATGAAAAGATGGCTTTAGCTAAAGCGGTGGGACAATGAAGCAGAAAAATTCCGGGTTTGTCTTTTTTTCGGCAACGGCTATTTTACTATTGGCTGGATTTTTAATTACCGCCCAAATTTTGTATTACAAAACAAGTTGTACGAGCTATTTAGAGATCACCCAGCACAATCAAGCCCAGGCGATGCGCAATCTTGCTCAGGCTAAGGAGTTGGATGATAACGAGACGCTGACTTTTAATTTGGGAAAGGCTAAACGCCAAAAAGAGCACTGTATTGTGATCCTCAACAATCAAAAAAAGTTTACTTTTACGGTTGCGGAGTGGAAAAGTAAGTAAAAGTACGAGTAACTCAAAAAGTTTTGCTCCCCGTTTATTCGTGGTAGACTGAAGTGATTGAATAATTGAGGTGGAAAATAGTGGCGTTTGCAGAAGTAGAAAAAATTTATCACTTGCTAGAACAAGCAATTCAAGTGGTGCAAAAAAAGACTAACGAAGATTATTTGAACGCGTTTGTATTAGTGGCAGATAATTTACTAGCCGATAGTAGTGAGGATCCTGACGAGCAGCAGCTAAAAAATGAGATTCAGGCCGCCAAGTTAACCCCGTTAGAAATGAGGCAACTCGTTCAGTTGGTATTGTTGCGTTCTTATCACGAACAAAAAGTGGCGGCTAACCAACAGATGACGCCGGATTCGATCGGCTTATTAGTAGAATATTTGGTAGAAAAAATAACGCAGCCCCAGCAGCCATTAAAAATCCTGGACATTACGGTAGGAACTGGCAATTTGTTAATGACGTTGATGACGCAACTCCAGGCTAACGGCTGGCGACAAGTGAACGGCACGGGGGTCGATAATGACGCACGTTTACTGACGATCGCCAGTATTATGGCCCAGCTGACCGCTTCGCCCGTCGAATTGTATCACCAAGACGCGTTAGGACAGATCCCGGTCAGTGAGATTAACTTAGTAGTCGGAGATCTGCCGGTGGGCTACTATCCTTTAGACGAGCGGGTACGTGATTTTGCGACCGCCGCACAGACGGGGCATTCGTATGCCCATCATTTACTGATCGAACAAGTGCTGAATACCTTGGCTGCCGGTGGTTGTGCGCTATTGGTCGTGCCGCGGGGATTATTCGAGACCACTGAGGCGCAATCTTTGTTACATTTTATTCAAAAAGTGAGTTACTTGCAGGGCTTGTTGAACTTACCGGCCGAGTTATTCGCCACGCCTAACAGCCAAAAATCATTATTGTTGTTGCAAAAAAAAGGTGCGGGTAGTAAACAAGCGCAACCTATTTTGTTAGGAGATTTTCCTTCGTTTAAAGCGCAGCGAGAATTCAGTAACTTTTTAGCGGAAATTGATCGTTGGGTCAGTCAAAATCAAATCAGTTTGAACTGAGTAAAAAGTGGGGCAAAAGGCGTAGTGAGCTGTTTTGTCCTGCTTTTTGGTTTATTGATGAATAATATTCATCTTTAACTGAGAAGATTGAATTTTACTAATCGATATTAAAATAGTAGACTAGCTGTAACACAAGTTATTTTGACTGGAGAGAAAATTATGGCTGAAAAGCAAGAATATTCACGACAACTGAAAAGTCGTCACGTCCAACTGATTGCGCTAGGGGGAACGATTGGAACCGGACTTTTCTTAGGATCCGGCACTTCAATTCACCTAGCGGGTCCTTCGATCGTGTTAGCTTACCTGCTGGCCGGAGTCGTTTGTTTTTTATTGATGCGGGCGATGGGGGAATTATTACTATCGGACTTGCAGGTCACTTCTTTTATCGATTTTATCACGCTTTATCTGGGAAAACGGATCGGTAAGGTAGCGGGGTGGACCTATTGGGTTTGCTGGATCACCATTGCGATGGCGGACATCACCGCGACTGGAATGTACGTTCAGTTTTGGTTTCCCCACGTACCGCGTTGGTTGCCGGGGTTAGTGGCGATCACGGTTTTGACGTTATTGAACCTGATCGCGGTCAGTGCGTTTGGCGAAACCGAATTTTGGTTTGCGCTGATCAAGATCATCGCGATCGTGGCGTTGATTATCGTTGGAATAGTGATGGTGGTCTTTCACGTTAAAACACCGGCTGGTACGGCGCAGGTCAGCAACTTGGTAACCAATGGCGGCTTTTTCCCGCACGGATTAAAGGGATTTATTCTCTCATTTCAAATGGTGACTTTTGGTTTTATCGGGATCGAAATGGTCGGCGTGACCGCATCTGAAACTGAAAATCCCCAAAAGATCATTCCTAAGGCAATTAACGAAATTCCGTTGCGGATCATTATCTTTTACGTGGGGTCGTTGTTGGCGCTAATGTGTATTTACAGCTGGCAAGACATTTCTGCTTCGTCGAGTCCGTTTGTGCAGGTGTTCAAAAATATCGGGGTGCCAGCCGCTGCCGGGATCATTAATTTTGTCGTCTTGACGGCCGCGTTGTCGGCTTCTAATAGCTCGTTATTTAGCACCGCGCGGATGTTATTTACCCTAACTCATGGTGGTAAATCTAAATTTAGTCGCAAAATGAGTACCCTATCACGCACCCAAGTCCCGGCGAATAGTCTACTGTTTTCCGCGCTGATCATTTTGCTGACGGTCGTGGCTGACATGGTGATTTCAAATACGACACTGTTTTCTTTCATTTCTAGTATCGCGACGACGTGCTTTTTGTTTATTTGGGGAGCTATCGTGGTGACTCATTTAGTTTACCGGCACCAAAAAGGCCAGCAACTCCAAAAATTTAAAATGCCGTTGTATCCCGTGAGCGACTACCTAGTTTTAGGATTTTTGTTATTTGTCGGGATAGTGATGCTGTTGCAAAAAACGACGATGTTAGCGTTGGTAATGGCGATCGTGTGGTTTGTAGTCTTGTACGTTGGTTTTGGTTTGAAAAAGCCAGCCCAAAATTAAAAATGATTTCGAGCATGCAATTAAAATGACCACTGACAAAAATGTGAAATGGAACGGGGAGATGTGATTTTATCCCGGTTCCTTTTTTTGGCTTCCTTAAATGTCTGCCCGTGCTCCTAACCGCTTTTTGGAGCAACTCCTTTTTTTGTGGTACTAATCAGTGTAAAATCTAAGTAAAAGGATGTGGGGCAATGTTATATTTTACTGCGGATACGCATTTTTTTGATAAGCATTTAGTACATAACATGAATTTTGCGCAGCGCGATTTTTTGACGGTCACGCAAATGAACCAGACGATCGTCGCTAACTGGAACGCGGTCGTTAAACCGACAGATACTGTCTATCATTTGGGTGACATTGCTCACGTTAAGTCCAACCGGGAAGGTTACCAACAGGCCTTAGAACTTTTGTTGCAACTCAACGGACGGATAATTTTCATTAAGGGCAATCACGATTCCCGGGCGCTGCTAAAATTCTTGCTCAAAAATATGCCGCCACAAACACCGGCTAAGTTTAGCTGGCATGAAGTCGGGGTGATCATTAAATTTGACCACTATCAGTTTTTCCTGACACACTACCCGTTGATTTTGGGAATCTCGCCTAACGGCATTAACTTGCACGGTCACATTCATCATAATGCGGTCAACTTGGAAAATAACATTAACGTTGGTGTAGACACTCCGGAGGGTGATTACCTGGGGGCTGCACGTCCGGCATTTGGCACGCCGTTTTCGCAAAGCCAAATCGTTAAAATGGTAGTACAAAAGAAAATCGATTATCAAAAAAGAAGGTAACTGGATAATAAATGACTGGTGAAAAAATTACGTTTTTACATACTAATGACTTGCACTCGCATTTTGAAAATTGGCCACCGCTCCAGCGTTACTTGGTCCAGACGCGCCAGGAATTGACCGCACAGGGTCAGTTAGTGGTGACACTTGATGTGGGCGATGCGTTAGACCGAGTCCATCCGTTAACGGAAGCGACTGCGGGACAAGCTAACGTCTCGTTATTGAATCAAGCGGGTTATGACGCGGTCACGATCGGCAACAACGAGGGGATCGGTAACTCCCACGAAGAGTTAGATCACTTGTACCAGGATGCTAATTTTGCGGTAATTTTGAATAATTTAGTTGACTTGCGGACGGGAAAGACTCCGGACTGGAGCCAAGATTTTAAAATTATTATCAGTCCTCAGGGGACTAAAGTCGGGTTGTTGGGTTGTACCGCTCCTTTTGGACCGACATATTTGATGAATGACTGGCAAACCTTGGCGGTCGATCAGGTTTTACCCCAATTGTTGGCAAAAGTCCGTCCACAAGTCGACGTTTTGGTCTTGATCTCACATTTGGGCATCGATACCGATCGTTATTTGGCCCAGCAGTATCCTGAATTTGACCTGATCATAGGTGGGCATAGTCACCGTTTGTTACCTCGAGGTGAAATGGCTCACGGCACGTTGATCTGCGCGGCGGGAAAATGGGGTCAGTACGTGGGCCGAGTAGAAATTGAGTTGCGCGATCACAAAATAACCCGTAAAAGCGCGCAGACGTTTGCGACCGCAGATTTGCCTGCACTACCCGAGGATACAAAACAAGTTACTGCGTGGCAAAAACAGGGAGAAGAACTGTTAGCACAACAAAAAGTGGCGTTGTTACAACGAGATTATCCGATTTCTTTGAGTGGTAATTCTCCTTTGATCCAATTGGGATTAAAAGCCGTGGGCAAAGTCACGCAAACGGACAGTGTGATCTTAAATGCGGGGTTATTTTTAGGAAATTTAAAAAAGGGAATAGTTACTAAAAAAGACTTACACCAGTTATTACCCCATCCGATGCGCATGATCAGGGTTCGGCTGACGGGCTATAATTTATGGCGCTTAGTGCGCGAAATGGAAAAAAATCGGCGTTATTTGAGGCATGCAGTCGTTAAGGGAAATGGTTTTCGGGGCAAACAGTTTGGCGAACTGGTGTACCAGGGATTAAAATACCAGCAAGAAACTAAACAGGTTTTGTACCAGGGCCAGCCCCTTGATCTAGGTGCTCATTATGAGGTGGGAATGGTAGATAATTACGTGTTTGCTCCCTTTTTTCCCACACTGGAAATTACCGGGGAGATCACTTATTTTGGCGATCAGTTTTTACGCGATGCACTAGCCAGTTACTTACGCGCGCATTTTCCACTGACGAAGTGAGGAGGAAGATTTTTGAATAGTGAAAAAAAAGAGCGGCGAGAAGCGTCTCTAGCTAAAAAAGCAGCGGCCATCAAAATGTACGCCAGCAAAGTAGAAATGTTAGACGAAAACAACTTGAAGATCGACGACCGCCCTTACCGTTTATTAGTCAATTTTCGCGAGGGGTTTAATATTGAAAAATTGCAGGAGCGTTTCAGTGAGATCCTGACCAAATACGACTATATCGTGGGCGACATGGGCTTTGAACAGTTGCGGCTACACGGATTTTACCGCGGTAAAAAGGGCAATTCGTTACAAAATATCGCGCATTTGCAGGACTATTTATACGAGTACTGTAATTTTGGCTGCCCCTATTTTGTCTTACAAAACTTAGCCGTTCAGACACCAAAAAAGGAAGTCGAATATAAGCCTAAGGCTAAAAAACCGCGTCGGGCCACGCGTCCCCACAGGAGAAGAGCGGTTAGCCAGCACACTAATAAACGCCGTTTTACTATCAGGCAAAAATAAACGCAGAAAAGAAGGACTCATGAAAAATTATCAGGGATATATGATCGACTTAGATGGTACGATGTACCGGGGAAAAGAACGAATTCCGGCGGCGCAAAAATTTGTCCGTCATCTCCAAGAATTGGACTTACCGTTTTTATTCGTGACTAATAATAGCACGCAAACGCCGGCACAGGTGGCACAAAATTTGGCACAAAATTTTGACGTCCACGTGCAACCGGCCAACGTGTACACTTCCGGACTGGCGACTGCGGATTTTTTAGCAGACCTTACGCCTACTAAACGTTCGGTGTATGCAATCGGCGAATTTGGGTTGAAGACCGCCCTATTGGAACGCGGTTTTTATTTGGAAGAAACCAACCCGGACTACGCGGTAGTGGGTTTGGATTATGATGCGACTTACCATAAGTTTGAACTGGCTACGTTGGCGATCAAACGGGGAGCGCGTTTTATCGGCACGAATGCCGACACTAACCTGCCAAACGAACGGGGGTTGGTTCCCGGAGCGGGTTCTTTGATTGCGCTGGTCGAACGCTCAACGCAACAAAAAGCAACTTATATCGGTAAGCCGGAAACTATCATTATGGAAAAAGCGCTGCAACGGATGGGCCTAGCTAAAAATCAGGTACTGATGGTAGGAGACAATTACATGACAGACATTCAGGCGGGCATCAATTTTGGCATGGATACGTTACTGGTTTATACCGGGGTTTCGACTAGGAAACAAGTTGCTCAAGTCGCGGTGAAACCGACGTATCAAGTAGATTCGTTAGCTGAATGGTTTGATGAATAGGCGGCAAAAGTTAGCCGCTGATTTGTGGCGCGGTAATTTATTGTTAACGATGGTGTTATTTAGCTTATTGCTCGTGGTCAATTTTAGGCCGCTGTATTATTGGATAGCTGCTCAAGAAAACCTCGCGGCTAAGGTTAATTTAAGTCCGGTGCTTTTACGCCAAAATTACCGGGAGTTGTTAGCTTATTTGACTTTATTTTGGCATACGAAATTGCAGTTGTCCTTGCCGAGTTCGACCGGTGCGTTGGTACATTTTAAACAGGTCCGCCACTTATTGTGGCTGGCAGACGCGTTGTTAGCGATCAGCTTGCCATTTAGTATCAAGTATGTGCGGACTTTACGACACGAACGGCGGTTATGGACGCTGATCTTACCGGCTAAATGTGTGGCTGAAGGCCTGTTGTTTTTGGTATTGATATTAATAGTTGATTTCAACCGCTTTTTTGTTCTTTTCCACCGGTTGTTATTCACCGATGACTTATGGTTGTTTGATCCGCGGACAGATCCCATTATTTTAGCGTTGCCGGACGATTTTTTTCTGGCATGTTTTGTACTATTTTGGGGCTTGTGTGAAGTGTTTTTACTGGTAACGATCTGGTTAGGTCAAAAAGAAGTGAAAACTAAAAACGGTTAGCAGTTGCGCTTGAACGCGCGGGCTGTTAACCGTTTTATTTTTAATACTATTTACTGTGACGTGATTTTAGTAGACCAATTAGCGCCGGTAGTAATGATACTAAAATAATGGCGATGATGATCAAAGAAAAGTGTGCTTTAACGAAGGGCAGGTTGCCGAAAAAATAACCGCAGCAACAACAAAGCGCGACCCATAAGACGGCGCCCAACACGTTATGGCCGATAAATTGCGCATACTTCAGTCCACTGGCCCCCGAAATAAACGGGGCGAAGGTACGAATGATCGGCATGAAGCGTGCCAAAGTGATCGCCAACGCCCCGTGTTTTTCAAAGAACTGCTCGGTCCGCTCTAGGTATTCGGGCTTGACTAATTTTTGAAAAAAAGCGGCATTTTTTAACTGATTGCCGATCGTGTGACCGATCAAGAAGTTTAACGAATCACCACAGATCGGCGCTAGCAAAAATAATAAAACGAACAGCCAGATATTTAAATGGTAAACGGGATTAGCACAAAGCGCCGCCGCCGCGAACAGTAGGGAATCGCCGGGCAAAAACGGTAAGATGACCGCTCCGGTTTCGATGAAGATAATGATAAATAAAATCGGGTACGTCCAGTTGCCAAAGGTACTGACGATATTGACTAGGTGGGCGTCGATGTGTAAGACAAAATCAATTAAGTTAGCCATGAATTCTCCTTTAGGTGAGTGAACGAATGTTATTTGTTAAATTTAAGCATTAGTTCAGTGCTGTGGGCCGGTTGTTTTTTATCCGGATACATGTCGACTAAAGCGTTATTGACGGCTAACGGGGCTTCGCCAAAACCGGTAGCGATCAGCGAGGTACGGCCTTCCTTGAAGACGGCATCACCGATGGCATAGATCTTTGCGCGTGAAGTTTGTTGGCGCTGGTCGGTGACTATGGCTTTTCGTTTGGTCGTTAAGTCCCAGTCTGCTAAAAACTGGTTGTTAGCAGAAAAGCCGTAATTGACTAGCAGGTAATCGATATTAGGCAATTTTTCAATAGTAGAATCAGTGTTTTTAAGGGTAATAGTTAGTTGGTGCTCCCGATTTTCGGCGAGTTCTTTAATAGTGTACGGGGTCATGAAGTCAACGTTAGCTGCTTGGTGCAAGCGAGCGACGCTACTTTCGAGTGCCCGAAACTGATCGCGTCTGTGGATCACTTTAATACTGTGGGCGCTACTAGCGAGTTCTAAGCCCCAGTCGATCGCCGAATCTCCACCACCCGCGATCGCAATATTTTTATCAGCAAAAATCGTCGGGTCGGAGATAAAGTAACGCAGTTGTTGGCCCTCGAATTTCGTGGCATTAGCGACGCGTAGTTTGCGCGGGGTAAACGAACCGATCCCAGTAGCGATGATGATGCTTTTAGTGTAGGTAGTCCTATTGGTAGTTTGAATTTGGTAACCACAAGGATCCACCGTGAAATTTTGCACAGTTTCATTTAAAAAAATCTTGGGGGCAAAAAAATGAGTTTGTTCCACTAAATTGTCGATCAATTGTTGTCCGGTGATTTGGTGAAAACCCGGAATATCGTAGAGCTTTTTGGTGGGAAATAAGGCACCGACTTGTCCGCCCAGAGTGGATAAACTTTCGATCACTTGGACTTTGAGCATATGCATCCGCGCGTAGCTAGCGGCGAATAAGCCGACGGGCCCGCCGCCAATAATAGTAATATCATAAATTTCTTTTTCCATTGATAACGAGTAACTCCCTTTATTAGTCTAACATTTAGCCTAGCATAAAAAATTTAGAAAATAAATTGTGGTATAGTATATTTAATTGAAACTGAAAAATCGAGATGCTTAAAAATGAGCGCGTGCGGGGTATTTAGCTTAAAATGCTAGGTGACGGTATAAAAATTTAGTAGCATTTAATGAGGGATGAGTGAACAGGTGGATTATCGAATTGGAATGGTTGTGACCGGACAGGTAACGGGGATTCAGCCATATGGAGTATTTGTGGCGTTGGACGAACAGACGCAAGGGTTGATCCATATTTCGGAGTTGCATCACGGCTATATTGCCGCAGTGGGCAACTTTTTGCAGATTGGCCAGCAAGTAAGGGTCATGGTGATCGACATTGATTTATATACGGAAAAAATTTCTTTATCGTTACGTGTTTTAGAAAAACCGTTTGATTTCTCTCGTTCGACCAGGATGTTAGGAACGCAATACAAAAAATACTGGACGGATCGGTTTAGCCATGAGGGATTTACTCCTTTGCGAGACAATTTAGCTGAATGGACTGAAGAGGCACTACAGGATATTGAAAAAGGAAAATAAAAAGTTCTTGACCTGACCACCCAATGTTGGTATGATATTTATTGCTGTTAGCCGCGAAGTTGAGTGGTGATGGCATTAAATTTGCTTAGCGGAACTTTTGATCTAACCTTGATTAAAAAATATTTGAAAAAATATAAAAAAGTTCTTTACAAGTAATCGAATTTCTGATATATTTAATAACGTTGTTGCTGGTCAACAACTTGAACGAATCAACAGAGTAGAACTTTGAAAACTGAACAAAGTTTCGTAAAAATGTGTGAGGTCGCTCGGAGCAATCCGGGTGCAAACATTTGCGAAGTCAATTTCGCTAGTAATCAAAAATGAGCTAAACAAACTGAGAGTTTGATCCTGGCTCAGGACGAACGCTGGCGGCGTGCCTAATACATGCAAGTCGAACGAGAATGTGTTGGGAGTGGTACTTGTATCACGAACAAGACAGGAAAGTGGCGAACGGGTGAGTAACACGTGGGCAACCTGCCCTTAAGTTGGGGATAACACTTGGAAACAGGTGCTAATACCGAATGAGCCCATAAAGCACATGCTTTATGGGGAAAAGATGGCGTTAGCTATTGCTTGAGGATGGGCCCGCGGCGTATTAACTAGTTGGTAGGGTAACGGCCTACCAAGGTAATGATACGTAGCCGAACTGAGAGGTTGATCGGCCACATTGGGACTGAGACACGGCCCAAACTCCTACGGGAGGCAGCAGTAGGGAATCTTCCACAATGGACGCAAGTCTGATGGAGCAACGCCGCGTGTGTGAAGAAGGTCTTCGGATCGTAAAACACTGTTGTCAGAGAAGAACGAGTTCTAGAGTAACTGCTAGAGCCATGACGGTATCTGACGAGGAAGTCACGGCTAACTACGTGCCAGCAGCCGCGGTAATACGTAGGTGGCAAGCGTTGTCCGGATTTATTGGGCGTAAAGGGAACGCAGGCGGTTTTTTAAGTCTGATGTGAAAGCCTTCGGCTTAACCGGAGTCGTGCATTGGAAACTGGAGAACTTGAGTGCAGAAGAGGAGAGTGGAACTCCATGTGTAGCGGTGAAATGCGTAGATATATGGAAGAACACCAGTGGCGAAAGCGGCTCTCTGGTCTGTAACTGACGCTGAGGTTCGAAAGCGTGGGGAGCGAACAGGATTAGATACCCTGGTAGTCCACGCTGTAAACGATGAATGCTAGGTGTTGGAGGGTTTCCGCCCTTCAGTGCCGCAGCAAACGCATTAAGCATTCCGCCTGGGGAGTACGACCGCAAGGTTGAAACTCAAAGGAATTGACGGGGGCCCGCACAAGCGGTGGAGCATGTGGTTTAATTCGAAGCAACGCGAAGAACCTTACCAGGTCTTGACATCTAGTGCCAACCTAAGAGATTAGGTGTTTCCTTCGGGAACACTAAGACAGGTGGTGCATGGCTGTCGTCAGCTCGTGTCGTGAGATGTTGGGTTAAGTCCCGCAACGAGCGCAACCCTTGTTGCCAGTTGCCAGCATTCAGTTGGGCACTCTGGCGAGACTGCCGGTGACAAACCGGAGGAAGGTGGGGATGACGTCAAGTCATCATGCCCCTTATGACCTGGGCTACACACGTGCTACAATGGACGGTACAACGAGTTGCGAGACCGCGAGGTCAAGCTAATCTCTAAAAGCCGTTCTCAGTTCGGATTGCAGGCTGCAACCCGCCTGCATGAAGTCGGAATCGCTAGTAATCGCGGATCAGCATGCCGCGGTGAATACGTTCCCGGGCCTTGTACACACCGCCCGTCACACCATGAGAGTTTGTAACACCCAAAGCCGGTGGGGTAACCGTAAGGAACCAGCCGTCTAAGGTGGGACAGATGATTGGGGTGAAGTCGTAACAAGGTAGCCGTAGGAGAACCTGCGGCTGGATCACCTCCTTTCTAAGGAAAATAACGGAAACTCACACAACGAAACTTTGTTTGGTTTTGAAAGCTCTACTTGGGGGCTTTAGCTCAGCTGGGAGAGCACCTGCTTTGCAAGCAGGAGGTCAACGGTTCGATCCCGTTAAGCTCCATTGACAGGCAACTGTCAAAGCATTGTTCATTGAAAACTGAATCATTTTTATTTCTTAATAATCAACCGAGAAAAACACTGCGTAAAAATTGACGAGAACAACGTCAACTCATAACCAATTTATCGTCAGATAAATTAAAGGTTAAGTTAGGAAGGGCGCATGGTGGATGCCTTGGCACTAGGAGTCGAAGAAGGACGCAACTAACAGCGAAATGCTGCGGTCAGCTGTAAGTAAGCAATGACCCGCAGATCTCCGAATGGGAAAACCCAATAACCGTGAGGTTATTATCGCTGACCGTTAAGGTCAGTTGAAGACAGACGTGGGGAACTGAAACATCTCAGTACCTGCAGGAAAAGAAAACAACAGTGATTCCCTGAGTAGCGGCGAGCGAACGGGGAACAGCCCAAACCGAAAGACTTGTCTTTCGGGGTTGTAGGACCGAACATAGACGGTGAGGAATGTAGCTGAATGATCTGGGAAGGTCAGCCATAGAAGGTGAGAGCCCTGTAAGTGAAACACGACGAACCGGGAATCGGGATCCTGAGTACGGCGGGACACGTGAAATCCCGTCGGAAGCTGGGAGGACCATCTCCCAAGGCTAAATACTACCTAGTGACCGATAGTGAACCAGTACCGTGAGGGAAAGGTGAAAAGCACCCCGGAAGGGGAGTGAAATAGTTCCTGAAACCATGTGCCTACAAGTAGTCAAAGCCCATTTAAGGGTAATGGCGTGCCTTTTGTAGAATGAACCGGCGAGTTACGTTAAGCTGCAAGGTTAAAGTGGAAAGACTGGAGCCGTAGCGAAAGCAAGTCTGAAGAGGGCGACAAAGTAGTTTGACGTAGACCCGAAACCAAGTGACCTACCCATGTCCAGGTTGAAAGTGCGGTAAAACGCACCGGAGGACCGCACCCGTGTATGTTGAAAAATGCTGGGATGAGGTGTGGGTAGCGGTGAAATTCCAAACGAACTTGGAGATAGCTGGTTCTCTCCGAAATAGCTTTAGGGCTAGCCTCGGTATGAATGATCGTGGAGGTAGAGCACTGTTTGAACTAGGGGTCCGTCTTGGGTTACTGAATTCAGATAAACTCCGAATGCCACAGATCAATGACCGGGAGTCAGACTGCGAGTGATAAGATCCGTAGTCGAAAGGGAAACAGCCCAGATCACCGATTAAGGTCCCAAAATATGTGTTAAGTGGAAAAGGATGTGGAATTGCACAGACAACTAGGATGTTGGCTCAGAAGCAGCCACCATTTAAAGAGTGCGTAATAGCTCACTAGTCGAGTGGTTCTGCGCCGAAAATGTAACGGGGCTAAACACATTACCGAAATCGTGGATCCAACCGCAGGTTGGATGGTAGGAGAGCGTTCTAAGGGCGGCGAAGCTAGACCGTAAGGACTGGTGGAGCGCTTAGAAGTGAGAATGCCGGTATGAGTAGCGCAAGGTCAGTGAGAATCTGACCCACCGAAAGACTAAGGTTTCCTGGGGAAGGCTCGTCCGCCCAGGGTAAGTCGGGACCTAAGCTGAGGCCGCAAGGCGTAGGCGATGGATAACAGGTGGAGATTCCTGTACTGATCAGATCTGATTGAACAATGGAGGGACGCAGGAGGCAAGCGAAGCGTGCGAATGGAAATGCACGTCCAAGCAGCGAGTGCGAGTGTGAGTTAAATGTTTGCATTCAAGCAACACGAGCTGTGATGGGGAGCGAAATCTAAGTAGCGAAGGGAAGCGAGTCACACTGCCGAGAAAAGCTTCTAGTAAGGATCTGGTCACCCGTACCGCAAACCGACACAGGTAGTCGAGGAGAGTATCCTCAGGTGAGCGAGAGAACTCTCGTTAAGGAACTCGGCAAAATGACCCCGTAACTTCGGGAGAAGGGGTGCTGATCTAACGATCAGCCGCAGTGAATAGGCCCAGGCGACTGTTTATCAAAAACACAGGTTTCTGCAAAATCGTAAGATGAAGTATAGGGGCTGACGCCTGCCCGGTGCTGGAAGGTTAAGCGGATGAGTTAGCGCAAGCGAAGCTCAAAAGTGAAGCCCCAGTAAACGGCGGCCGTAACTATAACGGTCCTAAGGTAGCGAAATTCCTTGTCGGGTAAGTTCCGACCCGCACGAAAGGCGTAACGATCTGGGCACTGTCTCAACGAGAGACTCGGTGAAATTATAATACCCGTGAAGATGCGGGTTACCCGCGACAGGACGGAAAGACCCCATGGAGCTTTACTGTAGCTTGATATTGGGTGTTCGTATAACTTGTACAGGATAGGTAGGAGCCATAGAAGGCGGAACGTCAGTTTCGCCCGAGGCGTTGGTGGGATACTACCCTCGTTGTATGAACACTCTAACCCACACCGGTTAACCCGGTGGGAGACAGTGTCTGGTAGGCAGTTTGACTGGGGCGGTCGCCTCCTAAAAGGTAACGGAGGCGCCCAAAGGTTCCCTCAAAATGGTTGGAAATCATTTGCAGAGTGTAAAGGCACAAGGGAGCTTGACTGCGAGACCTACAAGTCGAGCAGGGACGAAAGTCGGGCTTAGTGATCCGGTGGTTCCGTATGGAAGGGCCATCGCTCAACGGATAAAAGCTACCCTGGGGATAACAGGCTTATCTCCCCCAAGAGTTCACATCGACGGGGAGGTTTGGCACCTCGATGTCGGCTCATCGCATCCTGGGGCTGTAGTCGGTCCCAAGGGTTGGGCTGTTCGCCCATTAAAGCGGTACGCGAGCTGGGTTCAGAACGTCGTGAGACAGTTCGGTCCCTATCCGTCGCGGGCGTAGGAAATTTGCGAGGATCTGTCCTTAGTACGAGAGGACCGGGATGGACATACCGCTGGTGTACCAGTTGTCTTGCCCAAGGCAGCGCTGGGTAGCTAAGTATGGATGAGATAAACGCTGAAAGCATCTAAGTGCGAAACTCGCCTCCAGATGAGATTTCCCATTCAGAAATGAAGTAAGACCCCTGAGAGAATAACAGGTAGATAGGATGGAAGTGGAAGTGCCGTGAGGCATGGAGCGGACCATTACTAATCGGTCGAGGACTTAACCAAGTAGCAAGCGCAGTGGAAGTCGGAAGACAGAAGAAATAAAGATGATTTAGTTTTGAGTGAGCAAAGCTCACGTGTGGTGATGATGGCACGAAGGCTACACCTGTTCCCATGCCGAACACAGCAGTTAAGCTTCGTCACGCCGAGAGTAGTTGGGGGATCGCCCCCTGCGAGGGTAGGTCGTCGCCACGCAATTATGGAGGATTAGCTCAGTTGGGAGAGCGTCTGCCTTACAAGCAGAGGGTCACAGGTTCGAGCCCTGTATCCTCCATTATCATGAGTCGTTAGCTCAGTTGGTAGAGCATCTGACTTTTAATCAGAGGGTCGACAGTTCGAGCCTGTCACGACTCATTTGTAAGATTTATTTGACAATCTTGCAATAACATGGTATAATATTTGTTGTTAAGTTTGCCGACTTAGCTCAGTTGGTAGAGCATCTGTTTTGTAATCAGAGGGTCGGGCGTTCGAATCGTCTAGTCGGCATATGCGGAAGTAGTTCAGTGGTAGAACATCACCTTGCCATGGTGGGGGTCGCGGGTTCGAATCCCGTCTTCCGCTTGTGTACCAGTTTTATTTTTTGCCGGGGTGGCGGAACTGGCAGACGCACAGGACTTAAAATCCTGCGGTGAGTGATCACCGTACCGGTTCGATTCCGGTCCTCGGCATTTTTTGTTTTATGCACCCATAGCGCAATTGGATAGAGTGTCTGACTACGAATCAGAAGGTTGTAGGTTCGACTCCTACTGGGTGCATGTTATCGGGAAGTGGCTCAGCTTGGTAGAGCACCTGGTTTGGGACCAGGGGGTCGCAGGTTCGAATCCTGTCTTCCCGATTTGCGTGTTTTTTATCGCGGTGTAGCTCAGCTGGCTAGAGCGTCCGGTTCATACCCGGGAGGTCGAGGGTTCGATCCCCCCCGCCGCGATTTACAACAGACCTTGGACCTTTAGCTCAGTTGGTTAGAGCAGACGGCTCATAACCGTCCTGTCGTGGGTTCGAGTCCTACAAGGTCCATTGTTTTGGCAGTTATGGAGGATTACCCAAGTCTGGCTGAAGGGAACGGTCTTGAAAACCGTCAGGTGGGTAAAACCACGCAAGAGTTCGAATCTCTTATCCTCCTTTATATTATCGCGGGATGGAGCAGTCTGGTAGCTCGTCGGGCTCATAACCCGAAGGTCGTTGGTTCAAATCCAGCTCCCGCAATTGTAATATTTGGTCCTATGGTGTAGGGGTTATCACGCCTGCCTGTCACGCAGGAGATCACCGGTTCAAATCCGGTTAGGACCGTTAATTAATGGCTCGGTAGCTCAGTCGGTAGAGCAATGGATTGAAGCTCCATGTGTCGGCAGTTCGATTCTGTCCCGCGCCATTGAATTGCGGGTGTAGTTTAGTGGTAAAATCACAGCCTTCCAAGCTGTTGTCGCGAGTTCGATTCTCGTCACCCGCTTACGATATATTTATCGTAAATGGGCCTATAGCTCAGCTGGTTAGAGCGCACGCCTGATAAGCGTGAGGTCGATGGTTCGAGTCCATTTAGGCCCATTTGGAGAAGTACTCAAGTGGCTGAAGAGGCGCCCCTGCTAAGGGTGTAGGTCGGTAAAACGGCGCGAGGGTTCAAATCCCTCCTTCTCCGTATGACCCGTTGGTCAAGTGGTTAAGACACCGCCCTTTCACGGCGGTAACATGGGTTCAAATCCCGTACGGGTCACTTTCATATTATCGCGGGATGGAGCAGTCTGGTAGCTCGTCGGGCTCATAACCCGAAGGTCGTTGGTTCAAATCCAGCTCCCGCAATTGTAATATTTGGTCCTATGGTGTAGGGGTTATCACGCCTGCCTGTCACGCAGGAGATCACCGGTTCAAATCCGGTTAGGACCGTAATTAGTTAAGGTGCTAGTGGTTTATTCCAGTAGCACCTTTTTTTGTAGTAAAAATTATGATCAGTGTTATTCTAAACTTGTTGGTGCACTGTTTAGCAGTCAGTTGATAGGGATGTGAAAGCTGATGGAAATTCATAAAAATAACTTGAAAAAATTTATTGCGATCATCGTTTCCCGAATTCAGTCCGTAAATTTGAGTGATGCCGCGATCGTGATGGCTTATTATTCGTTGCTGGCCATTTTTCCGGTCGTGATCTTTGTGGCTAACCTGTTACCTTTGTTAGGCTTAAAATCTAAGACCCTGCTTCCCTATTTAGCAATCGCTTTTCCTAAGACGGTTTTTCATATTTTAAAGCCGTTGATTTTAAATTTTTTGGATCATAGTTCCGGCGGGCTAGCTTCGATTACCGGTTTGTTAACTGTCTGGGCGGCCAGTCGGGGAACTAACGCGTTAAAAAAGGCACTAAACGAAGTGTACGGCGTCAGCGAGGTGACCAATGCCGTAGTTAACCGGATCTTTTCGTTTTTACTGACGTTGTTATTCGGCCTATTAGTCGGAGGGATTTTCTTATTGTATAATTTTGGTCAGTACCTTTTGGATAACGTGGCTCCGTTGTTTTCCTTGCCTATTAACTGGCTGAATTTTTTCTTACACTATAAGGTACTAACCACCTTTATGATCCTATTTTTGGTGATGTTGTTGGTGTACAAGACGATGCCCAACGCCAAAACTCACTGGCGTTTTGTCTGGCAGGGCACTTTGCTGGGGACGTTAGGGTGGATCTGTTTAACGAGTGTTTTTTCCACTTACTTAAAATACTTTGCGCGTTCCGTTTTAAGTTATGGTACCCTGGGAACTTTTATCGTGTTGTTGTTTTGGCTAAACTTTTCCAGTTGGGCGTTTTTATTAGGCGGACTGTTAAACGCCTCTTTGGAGGAGTATTTTGGTGGGAAAATCACGCCTAAAAAGCCAGTCTTGAAAAAAATAATTACTAAAGAAAATTAGGGGAAGTCATGTAAAAAAGCGGTTGGCAGTTAAGTACTAGTCTGATTTCAAACGTAGCTAGGCACAAATTCTTGTTTTTAAAAATACGATCAGACATCTCATTTACGAGTACATAAAGTTGGGACCGAGACAGAATTACTTTTGTCCCGGTCCTATTTAATATTAATCTTCTTCTTGGATGTCGCTTAAAAAATCATCAATATCACTTAAAGAAAAACCCTTGCGGTATAAACTTTGCTTGACTCTTCTAAGCCTATCGGGAAGCTCGCGGCGTGAATTGTTGCGCCAGAGCTTTCTTCCCTGCTCATAGAGCGCTTCTTGTTCTTGCTTCTCGTCTTCTTGAAGATCCAGTTTCGCCAAAATAGTAGTGATGATCTCCGTAGAATATCCTTTATTCATTAGGGTTTGGCGGATTTTGGTGAGCTGATTTCTAAACGAGTAATTGTGCAAGCGGCGTAGCGTTTTTTGGGCAATTTTACTGCCGGTTGCTACCTGCTGTTCCGCCGAAAATTGGGTCAGGGCATCGTCGATCAAATTTTGGTCGATCCCTTTTTTCTTGAGTTTAAACGCAATTTTACCCGGACCGTCGTCTGAGGTTTTGATTTGGGTGCTGACAAAACTGGAGGCGTAATTGGAATCGTCGAGTAAGTTGTTTGCTGTTAAGCGGGCGATCACCGCAGCAATCACGTCTTCTGTGACCTCATCTTTAGTTAAGCGGCGGCGGATCTCTTCTTGACTGCGCATTTGGTAGGATAAAAAATTTAACGCGCGGCTATACGCCTTGGCGCTTTTTTCCTGTTCTGTGATCTGGGCGATCTGCGTGGCGGTCAGTTGCTGTCCCTTGTTGAGGTTAAAGGAGATCAAGACGTCTTCGCTGACTGCAAAAGCGTAATGATCATCTAAATAAATGTTATAACGTCCCGGTCTTTTTTGGGTTTGAATGGAAGTGATAGTTTGTGTCATCGGTTAAACTCCTTTATAGTGGAACTAAAGTAAAACTATTCTAGCATGTTGACTGTGGTAAAAGAAAGAAGGAATTGAGCTGAATAAGCGAGAATTAGGAACAACAGTTTGGTTGACGATCAAAAAATTAGGCATCAATGGCGAGGGAATCGGGTATTACCACCGCAAGATCATTTTTGTCCCCGGCGCTTTAGTACACGAACAAGTACTGGTAAAAATTACGGCCGTAAAAGCTAATTATTTGACCGGAGAATTGGTCCGCATCAAAAAGAAAAGTCCCCACAGGGTAAAGCCGGTCGATCACTACCAAGTCGGTGGCATTGAATTAGAACACCTGGCTTACCCGCAACAGTTGAAATTTAAGCGCGACATTATCGTCCAGTCGCTCAAAAAATACCGGCCGCGGGGGTTTCAGCACTACCAGATCAAAGAAACACTGGGAATGAAAGAACCTTATCATTACCGTAATAAATTACAGTTTCAGGTGCGGCGTGCACCCAACGGGAAAATACAAGCGGGTCTTTATCAACCCAATAGTCACAAGCTGGTAAACTTGCCGACTTTTGCGACGCAAACGGACTTAACGATGAAAACGGTCCGTTTGCTGTGTCAACTACTGACTAAATGGCAGGTAGCCGCTTACGATGAACGTCATCATACGGGAATTTTAAAAACGCTGGTGATCAGGGAATCGTTTGCGACCCACCAATTGCAAGTCGTTTTTATCACTAGGACTAAACAGTTGCCGCACGCTAACGAGTTGATCGCGGAACTAGTTGAAAAGATCCCGGCGGTAATTTCCGTACTGCAAAATTATCATCCGCAAAAAACTTCGCTGGTTTGGGGCCAGGATACGTGGTTGTTATGGGGGCAAGAATACCTGACGGAAAAAATCGGGACTTTGACTTATCGTCTTTCCGCGCCGGCTTTTTTCCAGTTAAATACACAACAAACTGCCGTTTTATATCAGCAGATCGATCTGGCATTGGGCTTGGATGCAAATGACCTGCTAGTCGATGCCTACTGTGGTGTGGGGACGATCGGGTTGTACTTAGCCAAGCAGGTCAAAGCCGTTTACGGCATGGATGTGATCGCACCGGCAATTGCTGATGCCCAGCAAAATGCCCGGCAAAATCGGATCACTAACGCGCACTACGAAGTCGGAACTGCCCAAGACGTACTGGCTAAGTGGACGGCTGGCGGGATCATTCCGACGGCGCTGGTGGTCGACCCGCCGCGCACGGGTTTGACTAAGGAACTGATCGCTACGATCCTACGTTACCGTCCAGCTAAATTCGTTTACGTTTCTTGTAATCCGTCGACGCTTGCCGCCGATTTAGTTGCACTGACCACCGTCTATGACGTGGCTGATATCCAACCCGTCGATATGTTTGCACAAACGGCGCGCTGTGAGGCCGTGGTGAAATTGACCTTACGTTCGGCTCAACGCTAAACGGCTTTGCGGGGCAGCTTTTTTTTGGTATAATTAAAACGATGATGGTGTGAAAGACACCTGTGTTTATAGAAAGCTGGGAATTTGATGCGGCATTTCAATGGACCTAGGGAAGGCGAGTTCATTACGATCAAAAGTTATAAACACAATGGTAGTTTGCACCGGACATGGCGCGATACGATGGTCTTAAAGACCAGTGAAAATACGTTGATTGGCTGTAACGATCATACCTTGGTGACTGAAGCGGATGGCCGTCGGTGGTTGACTAGGGAACCGGCGTTAGTTTATTTTCACGCTAAGTATTGGTTTAATGTAGTAACGATGATCCGTGAAAATGGGGTTTCTTATTATTGCAATTTGGCCTCACCGGCTTTGTTGGACAAAGAGGCGTTAAAATACATTGACTACGATTTAGACGTGAAGGTTTTTCCCACTGGCGAAAAAAAGCTGTTGGATGTAGACGAATACCAAGAATTTGGTGCACGCTGGCACTATTCTGCTGCTATTGATAAAATTTTAAAGCATAATGTGTTAACGCTGGTCGATTGGATCAACCATCAAAAGGGTCCGTTTTCGCAGGAGTACGTTGAGATCTGGTACAACCGCTATTTAGAACTGTCACGTCGTCAGTAACGGACTGTGTTTATAGCTGTAAAAGCCTGCAATGATAATATTGTTGCGGGCTTTTTAACTGTGGTAGTGAACCTAGCAGGACTTAGTGTTACCAACAAAGGATGGATAATAATGAAAAAAAAAGTTGCGGTGTTAGGTGCTGGTTCGTGGGGAAGTGTGCTGGCGGATGTATTGGTACAAAACGGGCAAGACGTTGCGTTATGGACTAACAAACCAGAACAAGCGGCCGAAATCAACCAGTACCATACCAATCGGAAGTACCTAAAAGAGCATCACTATGACGAACGGTTGCACGCTACCAGTGAACTACCGTTTGCGTTGGCTGCCGCAGACGTGGTCTTGTTTGTGGTTCCAACCAATGCGGTGCGAACCGTCGCTCGTCAGGTAGCGCCGATTTTACAAGAACAAAAGCAGTGCCCTTTGGTAGTACATGCTAGTAAGGGCTTAGAACTTCACACTTATTTACGGCTCTCACAGATCTTAGAACAAGAGATCCCGCAAAATCAGGGGATCGTGGCGCTCTCAGGACCTAGTCATGCCGAAGAAGTAGCTAAAAAAGACCTGACACTGATCACCGCAGCTAGCCAGGACCTGCAGCAGGCTAAACAGGTGCAGGAGTTATTCATGAACGATTACCTGCGGATCTACACGAACAGTGATATTATCGGGGTGGAATTAGGAGCGGCGTTTAAAAATATTATCGCTTTAGGCGCGGGTGCACTTCATGGACTGGGGTACGGCGATGATGCCAAAGCGGCTTTGATGACGCGGGGCTTGGCTGAGATCACTCGTTTGGGAGTGGCGTTTGGCGCCGAACCGTTAACTTTTATCGGGTTATCTGGAGTTGGCGATCTGATCGTGACTTGTACCAGTGTGCATTCGCGTAACTGGCGGGCCGGTGATCAATTGGGAAGTGGCAAAAAATTAGCGGACGTTAAGGAGCAAATGGGAATGGTGATCGAAGGGATCACGACTTGTCAGGCTGCTTACGAATTAGCCCAGCAAAAAGGAATTGAAATGCCGATCACCGAAGCCATTTACCACGTGTTGTACCAGCAAGCCGACATCAAAACCGAGGTTTCAGCTTTGATGAAGCGTGAGGGCAAGTCGGAAATGGACTTTTAACCGCTTTTCAACTAAATTTATTGTGATGATTTGAGGGAAAAACAGGATGGCAAAAATCGAATTAAAATATATTACAAAAGATAATTTACTGGTAATTGGTAAAAAAGAACATGGTATTACTCCGACGTCTAAAGACCAGCGTTTTTGGGAGCTGTGTGGAATCTCTTTTGATGTGAGCGATGGCGAGGCCGTGGGAATTGTCGGCATCAACGGTGCGGGTAAATCGACGTTGTTGCAGATCATCGCGGGGCAAATGAACCAGTCGACGGGCTTTATCACCAATAATTGCCGGGGCAATTTGGCTTCGGCTACGCAGGGGTTGGTAACTAGTGAGACCGGACTGGCTAATATTCGCAAGACGATTTCACGGGCACAGATCGACAGTTTTAAAGGTGACCATTTAACCAATGGGATCATTAACTTTACCGAATTAGGTCAGTGGATCTACCGGCCAGTTGAGGAATATTCCAGTGCGATGCGGGCGCGCTTAAGTTTGGGCTTAGCGTTATACGTCCGGCCCGAGTTAGTTTTACTGGATGATATTTTTCCGCTATTGGACCAGAGTTTTTTCCATAAAACTGCTGCGCGGATCCAACGACTAAAAGACAACGGGACTTCCTTTATTATCGTGGATTCCCGGGGCTTAAACGTCGAAGCCTTTTGCGAACGGACCTTATGGTTGCATTTTGGTCAGCAACAAGACTTCGGGGCGACACGCGAAATTTTACAGCAATACCAGTACTTTGTAGATTGGTACCATAATTTAAGCTTGCCGGAACAAAACGATTATTTAGCCAAGCAACAAAAGATACAGGCAGACTTTGATATTAACCAGGTTTACGAAGAATTTAAGGCCGAGCAGTTCAAACAGGGGCGTACGCGCAAAGACGAAGCCCGTTTGCGTAAGGAATTTTACGTTAACCATGGCAGTGACCCGACAATGAAGGCCGAAACTAAGGGAAAACACGGCAGTTTATTAAAAAAACACCCGCGGACCTTGATCCTAATAGTGTGTTTGTTGCTGATCTGCGGGGGAATTTACGCTAAACAACAGCACGGCGGACACTTCGCAACTAAGGGACAAGAAAATGAATCTAGCCAGGTAGTGGCCCGCAAGAAGGCTGAAACTAGTTCACTTGCCGCGGCTAAGGAACAAAAACAAAGCAGCAGTAAAAAAGCGGCGCAGTTGCAACGACAAAAAAAGCAACAACAAGCAGCCGCGAAGGCTAGTGCCGCTAGTTCCAGTTCGGTCGCACAAGAAACGCAAACGATCAACGTTGATGACGGGGAAACTATCAGTGATTTGGCGGATAAATATTCGACGACCGTGCAAAAGATCCAGGAATTAAACGACATGGGAACTGATACCGACCTGACTGCGGGAAATGTGATCAAAGTTCCTAAATAAAAAGATGCGAGGGTAAAATGGAAACCAAGAAATTAGCACAAGAAGTGGCTAAAAGAAGAACGTTTGCGATCATCTCTCATCCGGATGCGGGTAAGACTACGATCACCGAACAACTATTATTGTTTGGGGGAGTCGTCCGGTCCGCCGGGACGGTCAAGGCTAAAAAAAGTGGCAGCTTTGCGAAATCCGATTGGATGGAGATCGAAAAAAAACGCGGGATCTCAGTTACTAGTTCCGTGATGCAGTTTGATTACGCCGGAAAACGGATCAATATTTTGGATACACCGGGACACGAGGACTTTTCAGAAGATACTTACCGGACCCTTATGGCCGTCGATTCTGCCGTGATGGTGATCGATGCGGCTAAGGGGATCGAGCCGCAGACTAAGAAATTATTTCAAATTTGTAAAATGCGCCATATTCCGATTTTTACGTTTATCAATAAGTTAGACCGCGATGGCCGCGAACCATTGGACTTGGTCGCTCAACTAGAAGAAGTTTTGGGGATCGACGCGTACGCGATGAACTGGCCGATCGGGATGGGAAAGGGTCTCAAAGGCTTGTACGACATCTACAATCACCGGGTAGAACTCTACCAAAAAGAAGATAGTAAGCGCCAATTTTTGGAATTGGATGATAAAGGAAATTTGGCGCAAGAAAATGAATTGGCGCAGGAAAGTATCTTTACTCAAGTATTAGAAGAGGTTGCTTTACTCAAAGAAGCGGGCAACCAGTTTGACGAGCAAAAGATCCTAGCCGGGCAATTGACTCCCGTTTTCTTCGGTTCGGCCTTAACTAATTTTGGGGTGAAGACTTTCTTAGAGGCTTATTTGCAATTTGCACCGGCACCGAGTGCCCATCGGACGGTGGCCGGAAAAGAAATAGTACCGACTTCTGCGGAACTTTCGGGCTTTATTTTTAAAATTCAGGCTAATATGAACCCGCATCACCGCGACCGGATCGCTTTTGTGCGTTTATGTTCCGGCGAATTTGAACGCGGCATGGACGTTACTTTGGCACGGACTAACAAGCAATTGCGGTTGGCTAATTCGACGCAGTTTATGGCCGATGCGCGTAAGATCGTTGAAAACGCGGTGGCGGGCGACATTATCGGCTTGTATGATACGGGGAATTTTCAGATCGGCGATACGATCTATACCGGCAAACAAACCGTAGAGTTTGAAAAATTACCGCAATTCACGCCCGAATTATTCGTGCGCGTCACCGCTAAAAACGTGATGAAACAAAAGTCGTTTCATAAGGGGATCAATCAGTTGGTCCAAGAAGGGGCTATTCAGCTGTACCAAAGCTACGCGACAGGTGATTATATTTTAGGAGCGGTCGGACAGTTGCAGTTCGAGGTCTTTCAGTTTAGGATGCTCAACGAATACCATTCGGAAGTAGTGATGACTCCGTTAGGGCACAAGATCGCACGGTGGATCGCACCGGAACAGCTGGATGAAAAGATGGCTAGTTCACGTAACTTATTGGTGAAAGATTTGCAAGGAAAGCCGCTGTTTTTATTTGAAAATGAGTTTGCGCAGAGATGGTTTGCGGATAAATATCCAGATGTTGAGTTACAAACGTTGTTATAATAGAGTTGGGTAAAAAAGCAGGGCTGGGACAAATCAGAATTTTGTCTCAACCCCGCTTTTTGGTGTAACTTTTAAAATAAAATATGCAAGTATTCCTTGAGTAACCAGCCTTGGTGGTCGATTTGGTACCAGTCGCTGCTGCCATCGGCTAAATGCGCGGTCAAAGAAACGATCGTGCCGTCTTTGATGTAGCCATGTTGCGGTCCCCAAGGACGTTGGTAAAGCGACAGGCGACCGTGGGGCACAAAGTCGATCCTCGCTGACAAAGTAATTTGATGGCTAGGAAACGAAGGGTGCCGGCGCGCATTTTGCTCGATGATCGCGTTGGCCGGTAAGACCGAAGTAGCCGCACTTTGAGGAGTCCACGTACTGCCGCCTAAAAAATACCACGTGCTGTGGTCGGCCAGTTTAACGGTGGCAAAGATCCGCCAAAAGGTATTCTTTGCTAAAGTGAGGTACAGTTGCTCGCCCTTAGGTAAACGATAGCAGGGACTAAAGTCACTTAGTTTGAGCGTTTTGATCGTTTGATCCACGTCGACCCACGAATTGCGCCGGTAAAAATAGGTGATCGTCTGCTGCTTTTTGACGAATTTTCCCCGCACGGGTCCCTTAGCGAGCAACAGGCGGTAGTTTTTGATGCGAGGTGAGACCGCGGTGTAATTTTCATGCAAGGCTCCGTGTAAAAATTGCGGACTGCTCAGTAAGTTACGCTGGTCGATGTCTTTGGTCAAGACCCAAATAGCCGCGCCGGTTTTTTGGTGATAAGTCAAAGTGATCGTAGCGTAGCGAACCGTAAACTGCCGGGTCATGCCCGCGATGTTAACCAGTAAATAATCCGGAAAATCCTTAATTTCAAAGGTGATGTCCTGGCCGCATTGACCGTGCAACACGAGCGGGGCTGCTAAGAATTTTTTATGTTCGTCCAAGTATAAAACCAACACTGTGGCGGTTGCCGTTTTTTGCGGACTATTAGCCGTCGTTTGGGGAAGCTTGGATGAAACTGCTGCTTGCGGCCAGTCATTTTTTAGCTGGTGCCAGTGAGTTTTAATATTTTTTAACAGGGCCATTAGGTCTCACCTCTTTACGATTGATTAAATTCTTTAACTTATTATAGTATGTTAGTGGCTTAATTGAAATTATTTTCTAACACTTAAGAATTATTTAGGAAGATACAAAGGAAGTTGGGACAAAAAAACATTTTGAAAACGATCAGTCTATCACTTACAGAAAACAAAAAGTCCTGAGGCAAAATATTGTTTTGTCCCAGGGCTTTTTCTATCTTCACAAACTATTCATTATTTTTCGGCACAATTTACTCTTCTTTATCGTCTTTGTCGGCCGTTGCTGCATTATCGTTTTTGGTGATCTTGATTTCGCCGTTTTCCAATTTAGCGAGCAAGTTTTTAGCCGTCGGATGATCCAAATAGTAATCGGCGATCTTGTCTTCGATCTGTTCTTGGATCACACGCCGTAACGGCCGGGCTCCCATCTGTGGGTTGTAGCCGAGATCGACCAGTTTATCCGCAACGGGAGTCGTGACGTGCAACTCGATGTTTTGGGTAGATAACATGCGGTTAACGTCCGCTAACATCAAGTTGACGATCTGATTTAAGTCCTCTTTGGTGAGGGCATTAAATTCGATGATCCCGTCAAAGCGGTTTAAAAACTCAGGCTTGAAGTAAGCAGTCAAATTATCGATGATCGAATTTGTTTTACCAGCGTTTTCGGCACCAAAGCCAACGGAAGTGACGGAATCGCCGCTGCCCGCGTTAGAAGTCATGATGATGATCGTGTCTTTGAAAGAGACCGTCCGCCCCTGAGAATCGGTCAACCGGCCGTCGTCTAGGATCTGCAAGAACATGTGCAAAACATCCGGGTGAGCCTTTTCTACTTCATCTAATAAGATCAGGCTGTAAGGATGACGCCGCACCTGTTCGGTCAACTGGCCGGCTTCTTCGTAACCTACGTATCCAGGAGGAGAACCGATTAGTTTAGAGACCGAGAATTTTTCCATGTACTCACTCATGTCAAAACGGATCATGGCATCTTGGGTACCGAATAGTTCGACTGCCAGTTGTTTGGCAGTTTCGGTTTTACCGACTCCAGTAGGGCCGACAAATAGAAACGAACCGATCGGGCGACCGGATTTATTGAAACCGACTCTGTTGCGCCGGATAGCCCGGGCCACTTTATCGACGGCTTGTTTTTGACCGATCACGTGACTAGCAAGCGAATGCGCTAGGTTTTTGAGTTGTTCTTGTTCTTTTTGCTTCAACTCGCCGACTGGGATCCCCGTTTTTTCCTCAACGATTTTTTCCATATCGCTTTCGTTGATCTGCGGGGTACTTTCGGTCGTGGCGGAGTTTTCCTTCATCTTGGTAAATTTAGTGACCTGATCCCTATAATAGGCGGCTTTTTCGTAATCTTCTTGTTGCAACGCGTTTTGCTTTTCTTGTTGGGCGTTGTTGATCTTATCTTCCATCACTTGAGGATCGATCGTGTGGATCGTCAGATTTTTCTTAGAGCCGGCTTCGTCGAGGAGGTCAATGGCTTTGTCTGGCAAGAACCGGTCTTGGATGTAGCGGTCCGACAAATTAGCTGCAGCCTTGAGCGCTTCATCACTGTACTTGACGTGATGATAAGCTTCGTATTTAGGCTTGATTCCTTGCAGGATCTGGATCGTTTGGGCAACGGTCGGTTCGTCAACTTGGATCGGTTGTAACCGCCGAGCCAGTGCCGCGTCTTTTTCGATCGTACGGTATTCGTTAAGCGTAGTTGCGCCGACTAATTGCAGCTCGCCCCGGGCTAACGCTGGTTTCAAAACGTTGCCAGCATCCATGCCCCCTTCGGCGTTACCGGCACCGACGATCTCGTGGATCTCATCGATAAATAAGATCACGTTTGGTGTCTTTTTGAGCTCTTCCATCAGTTGTTTGATGCGCTGTTCGAACTGTCCGCGAATACCAGTACCCTGAACTAACGACACGACGTCTAGTTGAATTACTTTTTTGTTTTGCAGTTTTTGGGGAACGTCGTTGTCGACGATCTTTTGGGCTAAGCCTTCAACTACGGCCGTTTTGCCGACACCTGCTTCCCCGATCAAGACGGGGTTATTTTTAGTGCGCCGGTTTAAGATCTCGATGACGCGTTTGATCTCTTGGTCCCGCCCGATCACGGGGTCGATATTTCCCTTTTGCGCTTCTGCCGTTAGGTCATGACCGTACTGAGCCAATATTCCGTTGCCGTTCCCCCGGTCACCGCCGGCACTTTGAGTAGGAGGTACTTGTTTAGCACCGTTGCTTGGAGCAGACATGGCCTTGAAAATATCATCTAAGCTCCCAAAGCCGAAGGGATCTTGCATCATGGAACGCGGATTAGTTTGATTTTTTAAAATTTGGTAACAATCTTTACATAAATCAATGGAAGCTTGACGTCCATTCAAATTAGTAGTGAGGTGGATCGTCGCCTGGTTTTTATGACAATTTTGACATAACATTCATTAACACTACCTTTCCATAACTGAAATCAAGGTCGTTGTTTGACTAACTTTGACCTTTCTGCCTTATTATACAAAATCTGGCTCAAAATACAAGCCAAATGGTCTAATAAGTCAAATAACGGTTAAGCATGCTATAATTTAAGCTAAGGAAAGAAGGAAATCACGTGGCGCAAGACTATCAAGAATTATTGGAAGAGTTGAAGTCCGGACAACTGGCAGAAATTGTGATCGAAAAAGCGGATTTCATGGATTTTCAAAGTGTGTTGATGAATTACCCTCAACGCAAAAATATCGTGGGCACTGCCAAACGCGGGGGGCAGATCATTTATCATTATGAAAAAGCGTTAGTAAATTAATTAATTTACTGTCGTTTAAATTAAAATTCACTCGTTGATTTTAATTTAAGAATGTTGAACGCACGCGGCTAAACTTGTTTTATTGCGGGATACATGTTATTATCAGAACTAACGAGTTGATGTTTGAAAATTTGACTAGTGAAAATGTAAACGTGTTCGGTAGTCGGTTTTCTTGTTAGGCGACTCAATAATTTTTATCCACTTCAAAGGAGTATGATATTAATGGAAAAGAAAGACTTTCACGTAATTGCAGAAACAGGAATTCACGCACGTCCAGCTACATTATTGGTACAAGCTGCCAGCAAATTTAACTCTGATATTACTTTGACTTATAACGACAAGTCAGTTAACTTAAAATCGATCATGGGTGTTATGTCTTTAGGCGTAGGCCAAGGTGCTGACGTCACGATTTCAGCAGAAGGTGCAGATGAAGCTGATGCCATCGCAGCTATCGGTGATACGATGAAAAAGGAAGGACTTGCTGAATAATGGCAAAGACGTTAAAGGGGATCGCAGCTAGTGATGGGATCGCAACTGCTAAGGCTTATTTGTTGGTCGAACCTGATTTGTCATTTTCACAAACTAGTATTAGCGATACACAGGCCGAAATCGACCGCTTAAACACGGCGGTAGAGGCTGCTAAAAAAGAACTAGAAGTTATTAAGCAAAAAGCAACGACTAACTTGGGTGCTGAAGAGGCTCAAGTTTTTGAGGCGCACTTGACTATTTTGGCTGACCCGGAAATGTTGGGCCAGATCACAACTGAGATCAAAGACAAAAAAGTCAACGCTGAAACGGCGGTCAAAGACGTTACCGATTCCTTTATTGCTTTATTTGAAGGAATGACCGATAACGCATATATGCAAGAACGGGCAGGAGATGTCCGTGACGTCACTAAACGGTTGTTGAGCCATTTGTTGGGAGTTACTTTACCTAGTCCGGCTTTGATCGACCAAGAAGTGATCGTGGTAGCACATGACTTGACTCCTTCCGATACGGCGCAGCTTGACCGTAAATTTGTCAAGGGCTTTATCACCGATATCGGCGGACGGACTTCGCATTCGGCAATCATGTCGCGGACGCTGGAGATCCCTGCGATCGTTGGTTCAGGCGATGCTACTAGTTCAATTACCGCCGGTCAAACCGTGATCATCGACGGCATTAACGGAGAGGCTTTTGTCGATCCAAGTGCCCAACAAGTGAGCGAATACGAGCAAAAAGCACATGATTTCGCCGCTCAAAAAGCCGAATGGGCCCAGTTGAAAAACGCCCAGTCGGTCACGGCTGACGGCCGAAAAGTAGTGATCGGAGCTAATATCGGGACCCCTAAAGACGTCGCTGGTGCAAACGATAATGGTGCTGAAGCAATCGGCTTGTTCCGTTCGGAATTCTTGTACATGGATTCGGCTGAATTGCCCACCGAAGACGAACAATTTGAAGCTTACAAACAGGCTGTCGAAGGGATGAATGGACGCCAGGTAGTGGTCCGGACGATGGATATTGGCGGCGATAAGAAATTGCCGTACCTACCGTTGCCAGAAGAACAAAATCCGTTTTTGGGTTACCGTGCGATCCGGATCTCGCTAGACCGCCAAGACATCTTTAGGACTCAGTTGCGTGCTTTATTGCGTGCTTCTGTTTACGGGCGTTTAGCAATTATGTTCCCGATGATCGCGACGGTCCAAGAGTTCAAGGATGCTAAGGCGATTTTTGAAGAGGAAAAAGCCAAGTTACAACAGGCTGGAGTCAAAGTAGCTGATGATATCGAAGTCGGTATGATGATGGAGATCCCGGCTGCGGCGATGATTGCTGATAAATTGGCTAAGTATGCTGATTTCTTTAGTATTGGGACTAACGATTTGATCCAGTATTCGATGGCCGCTGACCGGGGTAACGAGCACGTTTCATACCTCTATCAGCCGTATAATCCTTCCTTATTGCGTTTGATCGAAAACGTGATCACTGCCTCTCATAAAGAAGGCAAGTGGACTGGCATGTGCGGTGAAATGGCCGGCGATCAAGTTGCTGTTCCGTTGTTGGTTGGTCTGGGCTTGGATGAGTTTTCGATGAGTGCCACTTCGATCCTCAAGACCCGGAGTTTGATCAAGAAACTGGATACTACTAAGATGCAAGAATTGGCTGCTAAAGCGGTTAACGAGTGTGAAACAACTGCTGAAGTTGCTGCTTTGGTTAAACAATATACTGAATAAATAATAGGAAATAACTGTAGCAAAACTGTTATTATTAGTGTGAAGGGACCGAGACAATTTAAATTTTGTCTGGGTCTCTTTTTTAGTGGCGGACAAAAATTAATTATTTTGTCTGGGTCTCTTTTTTAGTGGCGGACAAAAATTAATTAATTTTAATGTGATAACGCAAACCTTAAGAAAGTTTGAGATTTTAGCAATTACTGTTCGCTTAAATTGCAAACTGAAATCCAAAACCATATAATGGACAGTGATTATTATGAATCTGGCTAAGGGGGATCAGCGTGAATATCGGGATATTTACGGATACTTATTATCCACAAGTAAGCGGAGTCGCTACTTCGATCAAAACATTACGTGATCAACTTGAAAGCTGTGGTCACAACGTGTATATTTTTACGACCACGGACCCCAAAGTAGATAAAAATAGCTATGAGAGAAATGTTTTTCGGTTTACCAGTATTCCTTTTATTTCTTTTAAAGAACGCCGGATCGCGGTTCGCGGGCTATTTCATGCCTATCAAGTTGCTAAAGAATTAAACTTAGATATCGTGCACACTCAGACTGAATTTTCCCTCGGGATCATCGGCAAGCTAGTGGCTAAAAATTTAAAAATTCCCTGTGTTCATACTTACCACACGATGTATGAGGATTATTTGCATTACATTGCTCACGGCAAGCTGTTGCGTCCTAGTCACGTTAAACAGATGAGTCGCAGTTTTTGCGAGCACATGGCAGGGATCGTAGCTCCGAGCACGAGGGTGTTAGACAAACTGACGGAATATGGGATCAAAGAGCCGATCAGCGTGATCCCGACCGGAATAGAGTTAGGACAGTTTCAGCAAAAAGAAGACGTGGATCTGCGTGCCAAGTATAATATTAGTGCGCAAACGCCGTTATTGTTGACGCTGAGTCGGGTAGCTTATGAAAAAGACATTGACCGGTTGATTGCGGCTTTCCCGGCGATCAAACGGCAAGTTCCGCAGGTTAAACTAATGATTTGTGGGGACGGCCCCGCTAAGGGATCATTGATGGAACAAGCGCGCGAGTTAGGGTGTAGTGAAGATATTATTTTCACCGGCGAAATTGCGCACGCAAACGTCGGGCACTATTATCATATGGCTGATTTATTCGTTTCAACTTCCGTTTCGGAATCGCAGGGGTTAACGTTTATCGAGGCGTTGGCTGCGGGACTCAAAGTGGTGGCTGCCAGCGGTTCTTACACCGATGCTTTGCTAGACGACCGTAATATCGGAGCTACGTTTACCACTCAAAATGAATTTGTGGGGGCGGTCGTTTCTTACCTGCGCCACCCGGAGTTTTATGCTGATGATAGTTACCGGCAAGATAAACTTGCAAGTATTTCCGCGGAGAAATTTGCGCAACGCATCTTGCGTTTTTATGACGATAGCTGTGCTTATTACGCCCAGTTTAACGCGCGACGTTCCCGTGATAATGAGGTGTTTTGATGCTAAAAGTGCGGATGTTTTCTTCTGCGACTAGGGTGAAAGGCCAGGGTGTGGGCAGTGCTTACCTGGAATTAGTCCGCTTGTTGACCACCTACTTTCCCACGGAATTTCAACTGAGTAAAAATCGGTTGGGAAAGGCGGATATCAGTCATTACCACACAGTGGATCCTCAGTTTTATTTGGCTAGTTTTTGGCCGGGGCAAGGCAAAAAGATCGGTTACGTTCATTTTTTACCCGAAACGTTGCAGGGCAGTTTGAGTTTACCCCACTGGGCTTTTGTTATTTTTAGTAAATATTTACTGGCTTTTTATCGCCGGATGGATGCACTAGTCGTGGTCAACCCGACCTTTATTCCTAAATTACAGGCCGCAGGGATCGCGGCAGATAAGATCACGTACATTCCTAATTTTGTTGCTAAAAAGGAATTTTACGCGCAACAACCGGCGCAAAAATTACAATTGCGCCAAAAAATGGGCATCTCGCCCGCTAGTTTTGTGGTATTAGGCGTCGGGCAGGTACAAGAACGCAAGGGAGTTTTTGACTTTATCAAATTGGCGCAAAAACTCCCTGACCTGCAATTTATTTGGGTCGGTGGTTTTTCTTTTGGCAAAATGACGGCCGGGTACGAAAAATTGCGCCGGGTAATGCAAGCTCCTCCCGCTAATTTATGGTTTCCGGGGATCGTTGAGCGCGCGCAGATGAATGATTTTTATAATTTAGCCGACGTTTTTTTGTTGCCATCGTACAATGAACTGTTTCCGATGAGCGTGTTAGAGGCTTTTAGTTGTGAAGTTCCGGTCGTGTTGCGGGACTTAGAATTATACCACGCGATTTTAAGCAGGTACTATGCTCCCGCTAGCGATGTTACTCAAATGCAGCAGTGCTTGACGACCTTGAGTACTCAGCCCCAACAACTGGCACGACTCAAGGAAAAAGCGATCGCCGCCGCCCACAAGTACAGTGAACAACATTTAGCCCAGATTTGGCATGACTATTACCAAAAACAGGCGGGGAAAAAAGATGACAAGTAAAAATAAGTGGTCTTTAGTGGCAGTGCTTTTTTGCGGCTGCTTTATTTTTGCGTTGGCCTTACGTAAGATCTCCTGGTCGACTTTCGTTGCACAACTGACTTCTTTGCGTTTAAAATGGCTGGCAGTTGCCGTTTGCTGTTTAATATTATCGTTATTACTGGAAGCGGCGGTCGTTTACGTGCTGATCAAGAATCATACGCCCCGTTTTACGCTGAAAAATGCGCTGCGGGTCCCATTATTAGAACAACTGTTCAACGGGATCACGCCCTTTCAAAGCGGCGGCCAGCCGGCACAATTGTTCGCGTTGATCCAAGCAGGGGTTGATGGCGGGCAAGCTGCTTCTAATATGTTGATGAAATTTATCGTCTATCAGGTAATGATCGTTTTGTCGTTTTTGTTGTGCTTACTAGGCCAGCTGCATTTTTTGTTAAAGCAACTGCACGCGTTAACGTGGCTGGTAGTCGCCGGCTTTGCGATCCACTTTATGGTGATTGCGGTCTTATTGTTACTGATGTACTGGAAAAATTTTACCAAAATATTGTTGTACGTGGCGTTAGCTCCCTTGAAACGGTGGGCTAAAACTGCGACTTACGAGCGTGTCGAACGTTTATTGAACCAAAAGATCGCTTCTTTTCACCAGGAAAGCTTGCGTTTGCGTAAAGACTGGCGCACACTGAGTAAAATTGCAGTCTTGACCGCTTTACAATTGTTTTTTTATTACGTGATCCCGTACTTTATTTTAACGGCACTGGGAGTAACACACGTACGGTTGTTAGACGTCTTTTCTTTGCACGTGTTGATCGTCATGATCATTTCGCTTTTTCCGCTTCCCGGCGGGATCGGTGGGGCGGAATACAGCTTTTCGGTCGTTTTTTCGACTTTTATGCCCCAACACAGTCAGGTGTTGTTAGCGATGATGTTATGGCGGCTGATCACTTATTATCTGGGCATGTTTTTGGGCCTGATCGCGTTGTTATTTCCGCCTAAAAAACGCACAGAGTAGGTTAAGGAAAGGTAAAATTATTTATTTTACAGGGCTTTAAATGTTATTTTAGCGGTAAAAATGGTATTATCAAATTTGAATAAATAATCTGCTTGCGTTAAGTTCAGCAAGATCTAAGAAAAGAGGTTTCGGGATGCAAAATTCGCAGTTGGCGGCGATCATTTCACGGCTACAAGCCATGACAAACGAAGAACAAGTGGTTTCGCGTCGTTTTGAAAAGGACGGACGTGAATGCGGGATAGTTACTTACGACCCGCAAGAACAAATGTTCGAACTAACGGAGGTTGCCGATCAGCAAAAATTTCAGTTTGATGATCTTGATTTAGTAGCGATTGAAATCTATGAATTATTAGCTGATTAATGATGATACTAAAGGAGCTGGGATAAAGGTAGTTGGATTGCGGCGGTTATGTTGTGAAACAACAAGCCGAGACGATTAGTTTTGTCTCAGCTCCTTTTTGCTAGTTGGCTGATTTGAAGATGGAGGAAAATTAAGTAATGCGAGCTGTATTAACTAAAATTCGTGCTTTTTTAAGTACACGGGTGGGCTTTTTCTTACTGACCGTGATTTTATTTTGGGGGAAAACCTATTTCGCGTACCAACACGACTTTTCGCTGGGAATTAATAACACGATGCAACAGTTTTTGTTATTATTAAATCCACTTCCCGCGGGGCTATTATTTTTTGGGATCTCCCTGTATTTTAGGGGGCAAAAATCTTATTGGATCAATATTATTATTAATTTATTACAGTCTATCTGGCTGTTTGCCAATATTTTATACTACCGCGAATTTTCCGATTTTTTGTCCTTAGGGATCATTAAGTCATCGGGGTCGGTTGCTAATAATTTAGGCTTGAGTATCATGGAAATTATTCATCCCGCCGATTTTTACGTTTTTATCGACGTTTTAGTATTGCTATTATTGGTAGTTTTCAAGGTGCTTAAACCCGATAATTCCCAGCCACGTTACTTGCGTGCCTTTGGCGTTTCGCTTGCTGCGATCGCGTTGTTTGGGATCAACTGGGACTTGGCAGAAAAAGACCGGCCGCAATTATTGACCCGGACATTTGACAACAACTATATTGTTAAGTACCTGGGAATGGATTTTTACGGGGGTTATTCGACCTATCAGTCGCATAAACAAAGTGCGACTAGGGCGAATGCCGACAGTAAAGATATCAACCAGGCGTTAAAATTCGTCAATGCCAACCGTTTGGCGCCTAACGTGCAGTACTACGGCAAGGAAAAAGGCAAGAACGTGTTTATTTTTCACTTGGAAAGTTTCCAGCAATTTTTAATCAACTATAAAGTTAACGGACAGGAAGTCACCCCTAATATCAATAGTTTTTATAACGACCAGCACACGTTGGCGTTTGATAATTTCTTCCATCAGGTTGGTCAGGGGAAAACTTCTGACGCCGAAAATATGATGGAAAATTCTTTATACGGTTTACCGTCAGGCTCGGTGATGACTTCTTATGGTTCGTCTAATACTTTTCAGGCGTTACCGGCGATCTTAGACCAACAAGGTTACTCCACGGCGGCCTTTCACGGCGATGTCGGCAGTTTTTGGAACCGGGATAATACCTATAAGTCTTGGGGTTACCAGTACTTCTTTGATGAAGATTATTTTAAGGATAAGGCTAACTATAGCGTCGGTTACGGGTTAAAAGACAAGATCTTTTTGAAGCAATCGATCAAATACATCGAGCAGCTGCCCCAGCCGTTTTACGCTAAGATCATTACCGTCACGAATCATTATCCTTATGAATTGGATAAACCTAACCAGACGATCCCTAAAACGACGACTGGCGATAAGACGGTCGATGGTTACGTGCAAACGGCTCACTATTTGGACCAAGCATTTGGCGAATTCATGAATTATTTGAAGAAATCCGGTTTGTACGATAATTCGTTGTTGGTGGTTTACGGCGATCATTACGGGATCTCTAACAACCATAAAAAGGCGATTGCCCAGTTATTAGGTAAAAAGACGGTCACCGATTACGACTTAGCGATGTTTCAGAAGGTGCCGTTAATGTTGCATGCTCCTAATTTGAACGGCGGACTCAACCACACTTATGGTGGCGAAATTGACGTGATGCCAACCTTGATGGACTTATTGGGGATCAAAAATGACGATACGGTCCAACTAGGACAGGATCTACTGGCTAATTCGCGCCGTCAGACGGTGGTCTTTAGAAACGGTGATTTCGTTTCCCCGCAATTTACTAAGGTCGGAGGCAAGATCTACGATCACACTGGCAAATTGGTGAAACTGACTGCCGCTCAGCAAAAGACCGTCAAGCAAAAGGAAAGTTACACTACGCATGCGCTGAGTTTGTCCGATAAGATCGTGACCGGCGATCTATTACGTTTTTACACGCCAAAGGGATTTACCAAGATCAACAAGGCGGATTACAGTTACAAGCGTAAGGACGGCATGAAAAAGCTCAAACAAGCGCAACGCCAAAAGACGAGCTTGCGCCAGCAAAAAGGTGAGACACAAGACCTATTTGAAACGGACGCGCCGGAATTAAACAAGTAGAGGGTTACTAGTCCAAACGTAAACTATCTGGAAATTTTCTAAAAAATAAGTTTTTTGAAGAATAATACTGGACTTTTGTGGCTTTAACATGCTAAAATACCCACATGGTCAATGTCAGTTAAATTAGGTCAACGTTAGAAAAGAGGCCAGTTAATGCTGAAGAGTCAAGAGGCTTTGGTAGCAGCGGCGACTTATCTTAAAAAACGAGGGATCAAGAATACGCCCCAACGGCAGGTGATTTTAGCTTATTTAATGACCTCCCACGAGCATCCTTCGATTGAGATGATTTATAACCACGTGCGCCAGAGCGGTTATAATGTGAGTTTAGCAACGGTTTACAACACTTTAGAATTACTAAAGAAAAATAAATTAATTATCGAAGTGACCCCGGATAATACCGGACACATGCGTTATGATTATTTTGTTGAGCCGCATTATCACGTAATTTGTGTTAACTGTAACCGGATCGAAGATGTTTATGACGATTCGTTTAAGCAGTTAGAAAAACAAGCCCAAGCTCAGACCGGTTTTCAGATCACGGAAAGTCAGTATGAAGTCTACGGTTTGTGTCCGGAGTGTCAAGCTAAACAAGCGGTAGTAGCTAAGTAAGGTAATTTGATAGTAAATGCGGAAGTAACGCAGTAGGTGGTTGTAGTTAGTGAAGAGACTTGGTGGTTGGTGCAAACCAAGCGGCGCAAGCACACGAAGTACATTACGGAGCAATTAACGGGTCATTTCGTTATCAATGTCAAAGAGATTATCATGTTTGATAATAAATTGGGTGGTAACGCGGAAATTTTCGTCCCTGGTATTCATGTGAATATCAGGGACTTTTTTGTTACCGATCAACTAAATGGAGGGACTAAAAATGGAAGATATTATTGCAGATTTAAAATGGCGCGGTGCGATCAATCAGGTAACGGACGAACAGGCTTTGTACGAGCTATTACAAAAGAAATCCGTTGGCTTATATTGTGGGGTCGATCCGACCGGCGATAGTTTACATATCGGGCATTTGATCCCGTTTATGATCTTGAAAAGGTTTCAGTTGGCCGGTCACCGGGCTCATATCATTATTGGTGGCGGCACCGGTTCGATCGGTGATCCTTCGGGGCGTAATTCCGAGCGGGTCTTACAGTCGATGGACGTGATCCACCACAACGAAGATTCTCTAACGGCTCAAATGGAAAATTTATTTGGTGCGGATAATATCGTGATCAAAAATAATTACCAGTGGTTGTCACAAATCGATCTGCTGACATTTTTACGTGACTACGGCAAATTATTTAACGTCAATACCATGTTAAACAAGGAGGTTGTGGCCTCTCGTTTAGAGGTGGGAATTTCATTTACCGAATTCACTTACCAGATCTTGCAGTCGATCGATTTTCACCATCTCTGGCAACATGATGACGTCCAGTTGCAGATCGGTGGCGCCGATCAGTGGGGCAATATTACGGCCGGCATCGACATGATCCATAAATTGGAAGGCTCACAGGCCCAGGCGTTTGGCCTGACGATCCCGCTGATGTTAAAGGCCGACGGGACTAAATTTGGTAAGACCGCCGGCGGCGCATTGTGGCTTGATCCGAAAAAGACTACGCCGTATGAATTCTACCAGTTCTGGTTGAATCAAGACGACCGTGACGTGGTCAAATACCTGAAATACTTCACTTTCCTGTCTCATGCTGAAATCTTAGACTTGGAGCAGGCCGTAAAAGATCTTCCGGAAAAAAGAGAAGCACAAAGGAAACTAGCACAAGAAGTGACGGAATTTGTTCACGGCAAACAAGCCGTTGATCAGGCCGAAAGGATTTCACGTGCGCTGTTTTCGGGCAACGTTGCCGACTTAACGACGGCAGACATTGAGCAGGGCTTTAAAAACATGCCGGCAGTCAAGTCCACTAGTGAAGCGACTAATATTGTTGAGTGGCTGGTCAATACCGGGATTGAAAAATCAAAACGCCAAGCACGCGAAGACGTTAATAACGGCGCAATTTATATCAACGGTCAGCGCATCTCGGACGTAGAGTTTACCGTTGATCCGGCGCAAAAATTTGGCGGCCGGTTCGTGATCGCGCGGCGCGGCAAGAAAAAATATTTTCTGGCACACGTGCAGTAAACAGGCAGGTTAAGGGACGATTAATTTTTGGTAGAGTAATAATGTCTGCTAAATGGGCTTAAATTAATCCGCTTTCCAGCCGATATACTTAGTGAGTGTCCAAGTTGATGTTACTATGGTGTGAATAAAAGAGTCTGTTATTGGCAAAAGCCGATCGTCGTTACCATCGGCGGTGGGCTTTTTTGGTTAAAAGATGCTAAGATAAAGGAGGGGATCGCAGATGAATAATTATAATATTCCACCAGTTAATCCGCTGCCGCCAGTCGATAAGGTGCAAAAAATTGATGCCGATGCTTATGAAATGGACAGTTCATTGTTAAATGAGCAGTTCTTAAAAGACAATACTAAAGCGCGCCCGGAAACTTTTCGTTTAAATTCTGCTAATAGGCTTAAAGAAACCAAGAAATCAGCCGATGATAAAGTAGTAGACCCGGCTGAAGTTAAAAAAGCAGTTAAGAAAATCAACGAAAAGCTTTTGGGACGAGACTTTAAGATGCGCTACGAAACACATAAGCGCACGGGCCATCTGTACGTGCAACTAGTAGATATGCAAAGCGGCAAGGTGTTAAAAGAGATTCCCCCGCATGATTTGTTGGATGTGGTCGGACACATCTGGGATCAGATGGGAATCGCAGTCGATAAGAAAGGATAGGGTGCTTAATGTCAGATATTACAACTAATGTAAATCAGTCAACGGCAAACAGTTTGGGGATCAGTATTTTAGGCCAGTATTCCGGAATTGGCATGGATCAGATCAACCAGCTGGTAGAGGCTAGTGCTGGCGGGCGGACACAACTGCAAAATCAAGTGCAGCAGCTGACCGACCAAAAAACGGCGTGGAGCGACGTTACTACGCGGTTGACTAACTTGTTAAATAAGGTCAAGACGCTGCAAAATGATAGTACTTATTACACGAAAAAAGCCACGAGTTCGGATGACTCGGTGGCTTCGATCGCGGGTAACGGCTCGGCGTCTAAAATTGGCGGTACTTATAAATTATCAGTGGATCGAATTGCGACGGCTACTAAATTAACTAGTGGTGCTATTAAGGGTTTAGGTGATTCAGGTTCTGATAGTGATCGTTTGAATTTAGCTGGTACTTTGGAATTCAAGGTCATGGGTGATGATAATACCGCTTCTGGTAAAACTGTAGGTATCAACATTGAAACGACCGACTCGTTAAATACGATTGTTGATAAAATTAATAAGCAGTCTAATCAAAGTGGTGTGACAGCTTCGATTTTGAATAAGCGGCTAGTTTTAACTAATCAGGATTTGGGTTACAAGGATATTGAGTTTGCTAATAATGATCAGGATCAGTTGTTAGCCGATTTGGGGTTAAATGGGTTCGGCACGGCGTCTGGAATTAATCCAGATGATGATGGTAGTAATACTACATCTAACGCTAAAATTAGCAGTACAAAGAATACAGGTTTCAAACAACTAGGACAAAGTGCTAAGTTTAACATTGATGGAATGGATGTTTCCCGTAATACCAACACCATTACTGACGTGATCGACGGCTCGACGATCACTTTAAAAAGTCCGACTATGGATGAAGAGGGTAAGAATAATAAGCCAGTTACTTTATCCGTTTCTAACGATACTTCCAAGATCTTATCGGCTGCCCAAGACTTTGTTTCCCAATA
Source organism: Ligilactobacillus sp. ESL1201 (assembly GCF_058503265.1). Taxonomy (NCBI): domain Bacteria; kingdom Bacillati; phylum Bacillota; class Bacilli; order Lactobacillales; family Lactobacillaceae; genus Ligilactobacillus; species Ligilactobacillus sp. ESL1201. Next base: position 709,050 of record NZ_CP196362.1, read on the forward strand.
CAACAGTACGATGGGCTTTATCGCCGATGACTTGGATGTCGGGGATCCGTCCAGCAGCACTAGTGATTCCGTTACTGCTAATAAGCAGGGTAAGTTAGTTGGCGATTCTACGTTAACGTCGATTCAAACGCAGATCCGGAACTTGGCTTCCAGCAATAGCTATGGTGGTAACACTACCCAAGATAAGAACGGTAATTTAACGGTTTCCTTCGCTAAATTAGGCTTTTCGATCGACAAGAACGGTACGATGAGCTTAGATGCTACTAAATTCAATAAAGCAATTGCCGATGATCCTGACAGTGTCCATGATTTCTTCGTCAATAATTCCACGAGTGCCAAAGAATCTGGTAAAACTGGTTACGCGGGTGCATTGGCGGACAAACTGGACAATTTCTTGAACTCGACGACTGCTAACCGGGGCAAGCCGACGATCCCAACGTTAACTGGGACTTTGGATACCAGCATCAAAGACTATAATAAGCAGATCAAGGATTTCAACGACCAGTTGGACCAAAAAAAGCAGCAGTATATTGCTGAATTTACTCAGTTGGATACGATGATGATGAACGCGCAGTCACAATTACAGTCCTTCCAGAGTATGAATGTCAATAATAACAACAATTAATTACTAGCAGGTAAAAGCAATGACTGAAAAGGCAGCTGACATATTACAGCAATTACAGGCAAATCTAACACAGTGGGACGGGCAGTCTGCAACTCTGGCTTCCTTGATGACTACTAACGAAAAACTGCTTGCCCAGTTGCGTGCTTTGCCCCAACCGTTGGAGTTAACCGCAAAACAGCAGACTCTTTACCGGCAAATAAGTGAGCAGTATCGTTCCTTAATTACTCATTTACAGGGCAATAAAGACCAACTGGTAGACCAAATTGGGCAGCTGAACCAACAGTTTCGCTCCGCCCAAAAAACGGCTCCTTACCAAAATGGGGTTGAGCGGGGCGCAATGATCGAATTTCATTATTAGAAACGAAAGGAAGACCGTAGATGAATTCCCAACAGGCACGAGGCCGGGACTTTTATTTAAAAAATCAGGTAATGACTGCTTCTCCTAACAAATTGATCGAAATGTTGATTGCGGGAGCGATTAAGGCTGTTAAATTGGCAGAAATGGCGATCGACAAAAAAGATATCAGTAAGGCTAATCATGAACTGATTCGGGCACAAAAAATAGTCGATGAGTTAAACTTTTCTTTAAATCCGGAAGTCGATCCGGAACTAACTGGTAATTTGCAGCGTCTCTACGAGTTTATCAAGGGACAGTTAATGGATGCAAATTTAAGTAAGGATAAAGAAAAGTTACCGCCAATTGTAGATTTATTGCAACAATTATTAGAAACTTGGAATCAAATCGCTAAGTAATAATTGGTGGTCTGCACGGTATAATTAATTAATATCAGAGGGGTGGGACGAAACGTTTTGTCCCGCTCCTTTTTTGTTGGAAATTAATATCTAATACTTCTGTCATGATATTTTTATGTTATGATAAGTAATGTGTACTAACTGATTTATCTTAAAAATAAATTATTTTTAACCGCTATTGGTGAGTGAATGAGGAGGAGTTAGCGAGTATGGATATCACGTTGTTGATTGGTATTATTTGTGCCTTTATCATTATTATTACTGGGATGGTGTTAAAGGGTGCAAGTATCGCCGTTTTGTTTAGTCCCGAAGCCATGATGATCATTTTTGGCGGCACGATCGTTGCTTTAATTAATTCTTATCCGATGAAAGACGTGATGAGAATGCCGGGGATGTTTAAGGTCCTATTCAAAAATCAAGATTACGATTACATGGCGACGATTCAACAGCTGGTCGAGTTGTCCAATATTGCGCGGCGGGAAGGTTTATTAGCGCTAGAAGATCCGGTGGAAAAATTAGATCCCAAAGAGGACAGTTTTTTGAAGATGGGGATGGAAATGGTGGTCGACGGGATCGAAAAAGACCGGATCCAAGAGGTGATGGAAAATGAGATCAGTTCGATCGAAGAACGCCACGCTCAGGGAGCTAAAATGTTTAAGGGCGCGGGTGCAACGGCGCCGACTTTAGGTGTTATGGGGGCCGTAATCGGTTTGATCGGTTCTTTAGGAAATTTAAATGATATCAATAAATTAGGGGAATCAATTTCATCGGCCTTTGTTGCTACTTTATTTGGGATCTTCTTAGGTTATTTGGTGTTAAATCCGCTGGGGTTGCGCTTAGAGCGGAAATCACAGATGGAAGTCCAAAAATTAGACTTGATTTTAGAGGGAACAATGGCTATTCAAGACGGGGTCCCGGCTAAAACAATGGAAAAGAACCTGGAGAGTATGTTAGTTGAAAAGCCCGCGAAAAAAGGCGCGGCGGCTGAAGAAAACGAGGCTACTGGTGCGGGAGCTCAAGAGGCACAAGAGTCACAGGAGTAAGACTAGTTTAAGATTAAAGGTGACATGATGAAGAAGAAGAAAAAACCACAAGAGGGTGCTAGTGAAGCGTGGATGCTGCCGTATTCTGATATGCTGACCTTGTTGCTGGCTTTATTTATCGTAATGTTTGCGATGGCTAAAGTCGATAATCATAAATTTCAGCAAATCAGGGCCGAGTTTGGGTCGTTGATGGCACTGGACCCGCAAAAGCAACCTAAAATTACTAATGACGACGAGGAGAAAAAAAAGCCGATCGTAACTAACCGGGAAGACAATGAAGACACACCTGACTCACGGGAAGATGCTATTCGTAAAGAACAGGTCATTAGGGGGCGAGTTGCTAACGGTTCTGCCCAAAATATGGTTAATATCACTCATGAGATCAATCAGGACTTGAAGGGGCTGAATTTGGGAAGTAATACCAAGGCCGTGATGAAATCGGACGGAATGCACCTTAATTTTGATAGTAGTATTTTGTTTGATAGTGGAAGTGCCGAATTGACCGCCGACGCTGAAAATGCGTTGGGGCAGCTTTCGCCTGCACTGGCGAAGTTAAAGGGACAATCAATTATCGTGGCCGGGTATACGGACGATGTGCCTAACAATACGGCAAAGTATCCTAGCAACTGGGAACTAAGTGCTGGGCGTGCGGCTACTGTTATGCATTTTTTCGTTAATTCAGGGGCCGTAGACGAGACTAAAACCAGTATCCAAGGACACGGGCAAAATGACCCACGTGCATCTAATGATACACCAGCAGGTCGTGCGCAAAATAGAAGAGTGGAACTAATCGTTAAAAAAGGACAAAGTTAATACTTTGCCCTTTTTTGCTGGTATCAGATGGTGCTTGGCAAGAGATGTTAATGCAGAAAAAGGAAATATATTTAATAAAGGTTGCGGTTTTTAAATATTCGGCGGATTTCCTAGATTTTTACGGTTAAATTTGCTAAAATCAAAAAAGGACTTTTTTATGTAAAAAATGTTTAAGGGATTAATGCTATGAAACTTAATGATGTAATAAAATTTAATGATTTACTTAAATAAAAGTTAATTAATGGCATTATAACGATAAAATGGTTAACGTGTAATTGTGGGGGGCTTTAGGTTGGTTTTAACTATTGGCTAAAATTAATTTAGGAACTAACCTAAAGGCGTGCTTAGTTGTTATTTACCTAGTTTTGGGGTTGCTTTTGTACAATTCTAGGTATTAAATAGAAATTAGGTGACTAGTTAAGTATTTGAGTTGAATGGATAAGATGGGGTGATTGGAATGGATAATACATATGGTTTATTAAAACAGACGTTAGGAGTTACTAATCAACGTGCAATTTTAAACGCTAATAATGTGGCTAACGTTAATACACCTAACTTTAAGGCTAAACGAATTGAATTCGAAAGCAAACTTAATCAGGCCTTAGATGCTAGCACACGGCTAACGACTACTCATAAACTACATATGCAGCCGGGGGGACCAATGATTCCTACCGAGGTCTTTCGCAACACAGCAGTGAAGGAAAACGGCAATAATGTTGATTTGGATGTTGAAATGATGAATCAGTCTCAAAATGAATTGGAGTATAACGCGTTAGTTTCTCAGTTAAAGGGACGCTATCAACTGACAGATTACGTGTTAAATCATTAAACGAATAAGGAGAGCAATTTACGATGAGTATTTTTGACGGATTACAGATCAATACCAGTGGCTTAGCACTAGAACGGTTAAAACTGGACACGGCGTCGACTAATATTGCTAATTTAAATACTAAAAGAACCCCTGAAGGCGGGCCGTATAAGCGTAAGGTAGTCGAATTTGCCCGTAATTTAAAGAGCGTTCAGGGAACACGGGCTAACGGTCAACTATACAGCGGTATTCAAGACGCCGGCGTGCGGGTAACGGGAATCGGACAAGACCAAACGGAAAAACTGAGCTTTGATCCGACTGATCCTGACGCCGATCAAAATGGGTACGTTCATTTGCCCAACGTTAACTTAGCAGATGAGATGGTCGATATGATTCAGGCCCAACGAACTTACGAAGCCGATGTTTCTTCTAGTCAGGTTAATAAGCAGATCTTGAGTAAGGCGCTTGAAATTGGCAAAAATTAAAGGAGCTATTTAAAATGGTACAAATTAATCGGATTGGCGGTTTGAATGACTATGCGCAGCAACTGAGAAATGAAACGGGCTTATCACGCTTAGATCGCCCTAAAACTAATAAAACTTTTGGTGACTACTTGACCCAGGCAATTAGCGGGTTGAATAACCGAATGGATACCATGGATGGGTCGATGACCGATATGATCAGTGGTAAGCAAAATGATTTGGGTAAAGTGATGACAGACATGACAGAAGGACAATTAGCTGTAGAAACTGCGGTTCAGGTTCGTGATAAGGTTCTTGATGCCTACAACGATTTTAAGAATATGCAATTTTAACGAGGGGTCATTGGGGGCTGAACAGTGGACAAGTTAAAGGAATTCTTTGGAAAAATTAAGGAAAAATGGCTCGGCTTAAATAGACTGGTCAAGATCGCACTTATTACGGGCTTGATCAGTTTACTTGCGGTCGGTGGGATAGTTTACTATTTGAATACGCGGGTTCAGTATGCGGTTTTGTTTTCCGGTGTGAGTGATGCTGATGCGGGCACGATCACTAAGGACTTAGACGACCAAAACGTTAAGTATAAACTCAAAGATAACGGCACCACGATTTTAGTCGATAAAACCAAAGTAGATCAGACTAGGATCGATTTAGCGGTCGATAATAAGTTACCTGATAGTTCACAAGGCTATGAGTTATTTGATAATACCAATATGATGACGACCGATGAGGACCGTAAGATCATGTATCAACGGGCGACGACCGGAGAACTGGAACGTTCGATCGAAGCCTTGGACGCGGTTAAAAAGGCCAAAGTCATGTTAACGATGCCAGATGATGATGTCTTTAGCGATAATTCGGGCAGTAAGAAGGCCAAAGCGTCCATCGTGTTAACGTTAAAGGGTTATACGATTTCTAATTCTACGGTGCAAGGGATCGTGGCGTTGACGACGGGTGCGGTCAAAGGAATGAGCAGTAATAGCGTGCGAGTCGTCGATAGTAACGGGAATGTCTTAGCCGATGGCAGGGATAATGCCAATAGTTTGACCGGTGCTAATAATAAATACATGCAACTTCAGCGTTCTTATGAAAAACAGTTACAAAAGCAAATCACTGAACTACTACGACCGATCGTTGGTAACCGTAAGATGAGCGTCGCAGTTTATGCGGATTTGAATTTTGACGCGGTCGAAAATAAAAACACGCAGTACGCAAATCCTAATATTAGAAGTGAAAATGTGCAGGCTAACGGTAACCAGCAGCAGATTTTGCAGGCGCAAACCGGACAAGCTAACGATAACGTTTCTAATGTCACTGGGGATAATAATGATAATGGCGCTTCTTACAGTAGAACTGTCAATAATGAATTGGATACCAATGTAACTAAAACTATTCAGGCTCCTGGGGCAGTGCGGCGCTTATCGTCTTCTGTGGTGATCAGGGGTAATTTACCACGGGCGCAAAGAACGCAGGTGCGTAATTTAGTACGTTCTGCGATCGGTTATGACCGGGGACGAGGAGACCGGGTAACCGTCTCGGCCGTCAGGGTAGCTAAGCCACGAGCCAAGAACAATAACAAGAAGACTAAGGCTAAGGTGCCGTGGTATTATATCGCGATTCCAATTGCCATTTTACTGGTAATAATTGGATTGGTAGTATTCTTGTTACTCAGACGACGGAGAAAAGCCAGAGAAGAAGAATATTACGACGACGATTACGATGTTGACGTTGCGGCGGATGAAAATGCTCCAGAAGAACAGGAACAAGAGGAACAACCAGAAGAAGAGGCGCCAGTAGAAGAAATCAAAGTGTCACCAGAAGTTAAAGCTCGTCAGGCTAAAGATGACCGGGCAAGAGAATATGCCGAACAAAATCCTGAGGTAACGGCTGAAATGATTAAGGCGTGGATGAAAGAGGATCAAAGAGGACCAAAAGATAAGTGATGAGGACAATTAAGTCAAATGTGGAAGGAGCAGGTGAGATATGAGTGAAATGACTGGTGCTAAAAAAGCGGCAATTTTAATGATTTCGCTTGGCTCGGAAACCTCCTCTCAGATCATGAAACGCCTGCCGGATTCGATGATCCAACGGATCAGTTACGAGATTGCTAATACCGATGCCGTAACTCCCGAGGAAAAAAACGAAGTAATAGATGATTTTGTTGATACGACAACTGCTCGCCAGTATGTATTAGACGGTGGGATGGACTACGCTCATGACTTGTTAGTGCAAGCCTTGGGGCAAAGTAAAGCCAAGCAGGTAATGGATGTGTTGAATCAGCTGCAAATGCGGGAACGACCGTTTAATATTGCCCGCAAAGCTGACGAAAAACAACTGATCAATTTATTGTCAGAAGAGCATCCACAAACTGTATCACTGATTTTATGTTACATGCAACCGGAAAAAGCAGCCGTGGTTTTATCTGAATTACCAGACGAAGAACAGGCGGATATTGCCGAGCGGATCGGGATTATTACCCCGACCGCGCCAGAAACTATTCACCGAATTGAAGGTGTGATGGAAGCGAGGTTCTCGAATGTGGTTGATAGTGAACGAGAAAACGTTGGTGGTGTCAGTGCTTTAGTAGATATTTTGAATTCTGCTAGCCGGAGTACCGAAAAAACAATTTTATCCGATTTGGAAAAACGGCAACCAGAATTGGCGGGCGAAGTGCGGGCCAACCTCTTTACTTTCGACGATATCACTACGTTGCAACCGTTGGACGTGCAAAAAGTACTGCGCGATGTTACCAACGATGTGTTGGAGCTGGCTTTGAAGGGCAGCGACGACTCGATCAAAGATTTCATTTTCTCCAACATGTCTTCTCGGGCGGTCGAAAATATCAAAGAAGAACTCGAATTTATGGGACCAACGCGTTTGTCTGCGGTTGAAGAGGCCCAGCAACAAATTGTTTCTATCATTCGCAAGTTAGATGATGCCGGTGAGATCTACATCAGTAGAGGTGGTGATGACCAAATTGTCTAGTTTTGGAGTACTCAAACAAGCAAATGTAATGCCCGAACACAGGCCGATTATTACCAAAGCAGAAGTCGCTCCTAAAAAAGATGAAGTTTCGGTTTCTGATGAACAGTTGACTCAACAAGAGCGCCAGCAAAAGCACAATTTGCAAGTTTTAAAACAGCAAATTTTAGCTGAGGCACAAGCTGAAAGTGAGCAAATGAAAAAGCAGGCTTACCAGGAAGGGTTCGCGCAGGGGAGCGCGGCTGGCAAAAAAGAGGCGCTAGAACATGGAAAAGCGCAACAAGAGCCGCTGATCAAGCAGGCACAAGCAAACGTTCAGCAAGCGCAACAAGAGGTTACGCAATATTTAACGGACAAGCAAAAAGAAATTATCCAATTTGCAGTTCAGATGACGCAAACCTTGTTAAAAGAACAGCTGACGATTGCTCCAGAAAAGATTACCACCTTGCTTTCCCCGATTTTATTTGAAATGGAAAAGCCTGATCAGGTCGTAATGATCTGGGCCAATTCGCAGTATCATGAGCCCTTAGCCCAAAAAATGGAGCAGCTAAAAAAAGAAGTGCCTAACTTACGGGTGATCATTTTTGATGATGATAGTTTAGATCCGTTGGATTTACGGGTCGAGTCAAATGAGTCTGTAGTTAAAATCGACCTTAAAAAAGAGTTACAAACGTTTTTACGGGAATTATGAAGGTGATCGATAGTGAAATTTACTTTACCACTAGAAAATTATTTGCAAAAAGCACAGGATCATCAGTTTTATTCCGTATACGGCAAAGTCAGTGAAGTCGTCGGTTTGGTGATTAAAGTCGAGGGCTTACAGACTTTTGTCGGTGAGGTTTGTGAAGTGTTTATTAAAGATAGCGACAAAAAAACGATGGCTGAAGTCGTCGGTTTCATTAAAGAAACCGTTTTGTTGATGCCTTTAGATGAGTTGGAAGGCATTGGGCCGGGCTGTCTGGTGGCTGCGACGGGTAAAACCCTCCAAGTTAAGGTAGGAGATAGTTTATTAGGACATACCTTGGATGGACTCGGCCGGCCGTTAAGTGGAGAGCAGATCGATACTAGCGAAATGATTGGTTACCCAGCGACTGCCGATTCTCCGGATCCTTTTAAACGGCGTCCGATCTCGCAGATCATGCGGACCGGTATTCGCGCGATCGATGGGTTATTGACGATCGGCGAGGGTCAGCGAGTGGGTATTTTTGCCGGTAGTGGTGTGGGTAAAAGTACCTTGCTAGGAATGATCGCTAAGTACTGTGAGGCCGACGTGATCGTAATCGGACTGATCGGCGAACGGGGCCGTGAGGTGCGCGAGTTTATCGAAAAAGATTTAGGTGAGGGTTACGCTAAATCAGTGGTCGTGTGCGCGACATCTAACATGCCGCCGCTGGTTAGGTTAAAAGGAGCATATACTGCGACGGCGATTGCGGAGTATTTTCGCGATCAAGGTAAAAAAGTCGTGTTGATGATGGATTCTGTCACCCGTTTTGCGATGGCGCAACGTGAAATTGGGTTGTCAACGGGAGAACCACCGACTACGCGGGGATACACGCCGTCCGTTTTTTCGGAATTGCCTAAGCTGATGGAACGTAGTGGCATGTCTGATAAGGGTTCGATTACCGCTTTTTACACCGTCTTGGTCGAAGGCGATGATATGAATGAACCGATTGCCGATGCCGTTCGGGGGATTTTAGACGGGCATATTATTTTATCACGTGATATTGCCGCACAAAATCATTACCCGGCGATTGATATCCAACCTAGCGTTAGTCGACTGATGAAATCGTTAGTAACGCCGGAACATAACTCGGCGGCTAGTGATTTACGCGAAAACCTGAAGACTTATCAGGATGCTAAGGACCTGATCGACATTGGGGCTTATAAGTCTGGTTCTAATCCGGTGATCGATTATGCGGTCCAGTTACACCAGCCGATCGATCAGTTTTTATTACAGGATGTCAGTGAATTTTCTAGCTATGACGAAACGGAAAAGCAGCTAGAATCTTTGTTCGCCAGTGATTCTGCTATTAACACGTCTCGTGTTGCTCAAGGGTGATGTAAATGAAAGCATTCAAATTTTCTTTAGAAAAAGTGTTAGAATATCGGTATCAAAAAGAAGATCAGGTCAAGGGCGATTTTGCTAAGGTAGTTGAACTGGAAAACAAGCAAACGGAGCTGTTAAAACAGGTTCAAGGTGAAAAATCCCAGTTGATGGGTTCACCGCAAAAAACGCTGGGACGTATGCAGGTTACTCAGCGTTACTTGCAATTTCTTGACAACCAGTTGTTGCTTTATCATAATCAGTTAATAGAGTTACAAAGTAAAAAAGAAAAAGTGAGAGCTGGGTTAATAGAAGCTCAAAAAGAGCGCAAGGTGTTAGAAAAGCTCAAAGAAAAACAGTATGCTAAGTACCAAGTTGAATATAATAGGGAGCAACAAAAGCAGCTAGACGATTTTCACAGTCGTAATAATTATTTAGTAATGTAAGCCAAGCACCTAAGGAGGTGGTTAATGGTGGAAAAAGTAACTGTTGATTTACAAGCAGTTAGTAAAACTAAGACGCGTTCTTCTGCGCGAAATAAGCCACAGGGGGCCCGCCGCTTTCAGGATTATTTACAGCAACATAGTCAAGATCAGGGTCAAGTTCAAAAGCAACCGGAGCAACAACAAAATGACACGACGGTAACGCAGCCGTCATCTGCGCTGGCAAGTGATTCGACCGTAACGCAAGATCAGGATAAAGATGATGCGGTGACCACTACAAAGCATGATACTAAGCAGGTAGTAGCGTCGGAGCTACCACCACAATTAGCAGCACAGCTGACGCCAGTTGAAACTAAGAAAAACCAGTCAGGGTTAACGGTAACACTTCCAGAGGATGGTGGAAAAACTGGCAAGGTGCAAGTAACTACTGTGGTTTCTCAAGATGAGACTGTAGCTCAAACTAAGGTAGAAGATGCAGGTGTAGCTCAGCCACAACCGCAAGAAAAATTGCCGGTGACAATCCAAACGGTGACAGCGGCAGTTAGTCAGGAAAATGGCAAGACGGCAAATTCAGTGGTTGAATCGCAGGTCAAAGTAGCCGTGCCGCCAAAGCAATCTGGTGATATAAAAGACCAACAGGAACCGCTAAAGGATGCATCATTGGTTTCGTCACAAGTGAAAGATGGTGTGGCAACGCAGCAAATTAAGGCTAAATCGCTGGGACAACAGGAGTTAACGCAGGTTGTTTCCGCACCGGTACAGGAAGCCGAAACAACGTTAGCACAAACGGCAATTCAGGCACAAAATTCAGCGGAATCCGCCACAGTAAGTAAGCTTTCTGCGCAAGCTAAACAAGATAATATTGCCGTCAAGTCGGTTACTACTAAAGTGACATTGACTCAAACAACTACTACAGCACAATCAAGTAGTACAACGCTTGATTTGAGCGCCTTATATAATCAGGTAGCAACGCCTAACAATGCGACGATGGCACAACCAGTTAAACCACAGCTTGAGGTGCCGGCAGTGCAAAATGCATTACAAACCGCTGCTAACGCTATTAAAGAAGTGGTAGCTCCAAATGTGGAAACTAATGTTAGTGGCGCGACTGGCACCCAAACAGTGGTTTTACACCTGAAACCCGATAATTTAGGCGAGATGAAGATTTTGATCAAAAACAACAATGATTCGGTCTCACTAGAATTTCAGGTCCAAAATGCTGATGCTAAGTCGTTATTACAGTCTGTTAGCGGCAAACTGGATAATATCATGGCTAGCTTGCAGTTTAATAGTCAAGTCCAACACGCTGAACACGTCGTGGCTACACCGAGACAAGAGGGAGGCTCGACTGCTACTACTGCCGATAATAATCAACAACAAGGAAACCAAGCAGAGTTGTTTGATCAGGGACGGCAAGAGCGGCACTATAGTAGGGCGAAACAAGCGACTGCTAACTTTACGACGGAAGATCCAACGTTACAAGAAGAGCAGCTTAAAAGTACGATCAGCATGCTAGTGTGAGGGAGGAATTAAAATGGATCCAGTCAGTTCGGTGGCCGATAACACGACCACGACTTCGGGTTTAATGAAAGCTAAAGAAACCGATACGAATACTAAGAAAACGGCGGATGACCACCTGAAAAAAAAGACCGGCTTGTCGATGAATGATTTTTTGAAGATCATCTCTAAGGCCATGTCCACACCATCGCTTAGTTCGATGACTGGCGACGGTGGCGGCGGTAGCGGTGGCGATGATTCCACCCAGTATATCTCACAGATGGCGCAGTTTGCTACCCTAGAAGAACTCGACGACTTGTCAACTTCCATGAGTTCGATGGTCGGACTGAGTTCATCCCAACAGTTTTTGAGTTTGATTGGGCAAAAAGTGACGCTGGCTAATGATAATGCGGCCGAAGGTGAAGACAAGACCGTTACCGGGACCGTTGACAAGGTCAACTTCAAAGACCCGGCTCACATTAAGCTGACGATCAACGGTAAAGAATATGATACTAGCAAGTATGGCGTCGATGAGATCGGCACTAAATAAAATTTTAGGAGGAAAATTAGATGTTACGTTCATTAGCTTCTGGAGTTTCAGGAATGAAAAGTCAACAAACAAAATTGGATGTTATCGCTAATAACATCGCTAACTCGAGCACGACGGGTTTTAAAGCCGGGCGGGTATTGTTTACCGATTTACTGAGCCAAACCTTACGGTCACCGAGTGCTCCGGGAAATACTATTGGTGGTATTGATGCTGAGCAGCCTGGGCAAGGGGTCCAAGTCTCAGAAATTGATAATAACATGACATCCGCCCAATACAGTCCGACAGGTTATAAATTAGATTTAGCAATTGCTGGTGCTAATAGTAATGATGGTAATGGCTTCTTCGTTTTAGAACATGGAGACGGACATTATTATACGCGAAATGGTGCTTTTAAAGTTGATGAAGCAAATAATTTGACTAATGGTGATGGATTATTTGTTCAAGGGCAAATGCTCACTACTCCTGTTATTGTTGATGGTACTGATATTAATACAAATGCTGACATGGTTACACTTAATGCTAAAAATAATGATACTCCAGGACGTATTACAGTTCCTGCTACTAATGCGGCTGGGACTGCTTATGATCCCGGCTCATTAGCAATTGATGGTTCTGGTTATGTCACTGCTAGTTATGGTGGTCAAAATCATTTTATTGGGCGGCTTTCATTGGCTACTTTTAGGAATTCTGCTGGCTTAGTTAAAAATGGTAATAGTACTTACTCGGAATCGGTTGATTCAGGGGGAGCTGCATTTAGTTATACTAGTCAGAATAATGCTGGTACTTTAGTAACTGGTAATTTGGAAGATTCTAACGTTGACTTGGCTACCGAATTTTCTAACATGATCGAAACTAGCCGGGCTTATCAGGCTAACGCGCGTTCGATCACGACTTCCGATGAAATTTTACAAGAGCTGGTCAATTTGAAGCGTAGTTAAGTTGTTTAGGGGGTCTGAATAATGATTTTACTGACGTCCATTCGTGATAATAGTTTTTATCTGAATCCAGACTTGATTTACAAGGTAGAAGAAACACCGGACACGACCATCACCTTAACGATTAATAAAACCTTGGTGGTTAAGGAATCTGCCCAGCAAATTTTGACGAAGATCATTGATTATCACCGGCAAATTTTGGCGGGGCGGTTTAAAGGAGATATTTAAATGGCAAAGAGAAAAGCAGACGGCCAGAAAAAAGGCGGTAAGAAAAAACTGATAATGCTTCTGGCAATCGTGGTACTTGTCATTGTCGCAGCAGTAGCCGGCGCTTTTTTGGGTAACAAATTTTTCAATAAGAAAGAAGCTAAAAAGCCAAAGCCGGTACAAACGACGGCAATTTCTGGCAAACAAAAATTAGTTCCTGTCAGCAAGTTTATCGTTAATATCAGTGGTAAGGATCAAGATGAACAGTACTTACGGGTTAAGATGTCGTTATTAGTTGCTAACTCTGATAAAGCTAGTCAAATGAAAAAGAGCATGCCGTTAGTACGTGATACTGTTATCAGGGTTTTGAAACAAAAGAAATCCGATGATCTTTTAGGGCAAGGAAATAGTATTGACGTCTTAAAGGGACAGATCAAGCAAAATATTAACCATGATTATGGGGCAAATATCGTTAAAGAAGTTTATATTACGGATATGGTGATCCAGTAAGGAGTATTTTATGCAGACAGCACTGCTTTTACTTAGGCTAGTAGTTGGTTTAGTAGTCGTAGTGTTACTGATCAACTTATTTCTCAAGTTTCTGCAAAAATATATTGCTCCCCAAGATAATAATTTTCGGGTAGTGAAAAAAATTACGGTTTCTAAATCTTCTTCACTCGGAATCGTTCAAGTGGTAGATCATTACTACCTGATGAGTTTAGCAGAACACGGTAGCCGGATTATTAATGAACTAAGTCCTGAAGATGTTGCTGCGTTATTGCAAAAAAGATCTGATATCAATAAAGATGGGTTTTCCCAGGCACTACAAAATAGTCGGTTGAAGGGCAAGGAGAAGAAATGAAGACAAGAAGAAAACGCCGCTGGTGGGTCGCACTAGCAATTCCACTGACAACTGTGGCTTGCGGCTTTTTTTCCATTAAAGTTGAGGCAGCAGATACCACGGTCGCCGATATTGGTAAGACAGTCAATCACCTGTTAAACGGGCAAACTGGCGGTTCTAACGATATCGTCAATCTGTTTGTGATGCTCACTTTGTTGTCGGTGATCCCGCTGTTACTGATGATGATGACGTCGTTTACGCGGATCATCATGGTGCTCTCGTTTACCCGCAGTGCGTTAGGAACGCAGCAAAATCCGCCTAACTTGGTTTTGATGGGTTTAGCGTTATTTTTGACGTTGTTTACGATGAAGCCCGTTTATACCGACATTTATCACAATGCTATTCAGCCTTACGACAAACAAGAGATCACGCAAAAGCAGGCTTATCACCGCTCGGAAAATCGAATCAAGGTCTTTATGGGAAAAGAAACCAGGCAAAAGGATATTAAGTTATTCTTAAACGTTTCTAAAGACAAGCATAAGTATAAAAACGTACAGCAGGTGCCGTTGATGACCCTGACTCCCGCTTTTATCATTAGCGAACTACGAACGGCGTTTAGTATTGGTTTTTTGATCTTCATTCCGTTTATGATCATCGACATGGTCGTTTCTAGTGTATTGATGGCGATGGGGATGATCATGTTATCGCCGGTAATGATCTCGCTACCCTTTAAACTATTATTATTCGTACTAGTTGACGGGTGGTACCTGTTGGTTGAATCTTTGGTGCGCAGTTTTAGTTAGGAGGATCCAGATGACAATTTCATTAGTACTAACGGTATTGCGCGAGGCAATTATCCGGATCTTGATAGTTTCGGGACCGGCCGTCTTAGCTGGAATGGTGATTGGATTAGTTATCAGTATTTTTCAAGCTACCACTCAGATTCAGGAACAGACGTTGAGTTTTGTGCCTAAACTGATAGCAATTTTGCTAGCGCTGGTGATCTCCGCTAATTTTATAATGAGTGTGATGAATGAATTTACCCGTTATATTTTTAGATTGATCGCAAGGATGTGAGCCTATGGCCGAGATTCAGCTGCTTAGTCTAGTGATGTGTCGGATATTTTTATTTATTTCTACGGCACCATTATTTTCACAAAGAGAGTTTCCCAATCCAGCAAAGTTGATCATTGGCAGTTGCTTAACGGTAGCGGTTTTACCGGTAGTGAAGCCCGTACACATTGCTAATATGATCGTATTTGCTTTACTAGCTGCCAAAGAAGGATTGTTGGGGATGGCTTTGGGTTATATCAGTCAACTGGTTTTTCAGGCGATCATTATGGCTGGCTCTCTGGTCGATTTTCAAAACGGATTTTCGATGGGACAAGCCTATGATCCAACGATGCAAGTGGCAACGTCTCAGTACGGTAAAATTTATTACTGGTTAGCAATTGCTGTTTTTTTCATGTTGGACCTTCATTTACAGTTGATTCGCGGCTTGATGGCTTCATTTAGGATCGTTCCTTTAGGGGTCGCGCAGATCACGGGAACGACCGTCAAGGGAGTAGTGCAATTAACGGCTCAGGTTTTCCAAATTGCTTTTAACGTCTCTGCCCCTTTGATCATTGCCGTGATGATCATCGATATCGTATTAGGAATTTTGTCACGCACGGTGCCACAAATGAACGTTTTGATGGTCAGTTTGTCGCTCAAGGCTTCAATGGGCTTGATCGTGTTATTGCTGATGTTACCCAATGTTGTCAGTTACTTAGCTAAAATTTTGCCGCAGTCGTACCAATATATGATGCAATTTTTACACGCGTTAGGCTGATGGGGGAAGTTTAATGAAAAACGACGATAAAACAGAAAAACCGACACCCAAACGAAAGCGTGACGCCAGAAAGAAAGGACAAGTTGCTAAGAGTCCGGATCTGGTGGCTGCTTTCGGGCTATTGGTTTTTTCAGGAGTCTTTATTCCCCTCTGGCAGTTTGGTTTAACTCGTTTTACTCCTTATTTTGCTGGCTTTCTTGAGGAATTAAGTGATCCGACTGCGATGCTTGCCACGTTACCTAAGGTGGGGATCCAGGCGATGCTGATGTTGTTGATCATGGTTGCCCCGTTTTTACTGATTGGCTTAGTGACAGGCTTGTTAGGTAATTTCGTGCAAGTTGGTTTTTTGTTTACCGCTAAGCCACTGCAGCCTGATTTTAAGCGCCTTAATCCTTTAACTGGGTTAAAACAGATGTTTAGTCTGCGTGCTTTGGAAAATTTAGCTAAAACTTTGGCTAAATTTGGGATCGTTGCGTACCTGTGTTACCGCAAGTATGTTAATTCGATGCCACAGATCATGAACGCCAGTGCTGCTGGGACGCAGCAAATTTTGTATTTTATCCTCAATTTTGCTAAGGGTTTGGGGCTGCAAGCGGCGGCGTTTTTATTGGTGATCGGGATCGCCGATTACATGTACCAGTCATATTCACGAACTAAGCAGTTGAAGATGAGTAAACAAGAGATCAAAGAAGAAGTTAAGCAACAAGAAGGAGATCCGCAGATGAAAGCCCAGCGGAAATCCAAGTATCAAGCAATGGTCAAAAATGCGATCGCACAGGTCAAGGATGCTACTGTGGTAGTTACCAACCCGACGCATTTAGCTTTAGCGTTAAAATACGATCAAGAAAATGCCGGGGTACCGCAGCTTTTGTCCAAGGGAGCCGATCTGGTAGCACAAAGGATGAAAGAAGAAGCGCGTAAAAATGACGTGCCGATTATTGAAAATAAGCCGTTAGCTCGGGCGTTATATCCGATTATGGAACCCGGCGATTATATTCCCGATGAATTTTACGAGCCGGTAGCAGATATCATTGCTTTGGTCTATCGTTTGAACCGAGAATCCAAGGGAAAGATTTAGTTGTAAGTTAATTGGTGGAGGGTAATTTGAGATGAATAACGAAACGAAAAAGAAAAAGTTAATCAAACCAGCTGACCTGATTATCTCGATCTTAGTAGTTGGGATCATCGGTTTGATCATCATTCCCTTACCGATTCCACTGTTAGATTTATTGATCACCTTAAACATTGCGGTTGCGATGAATATCTTGTTGATTACGATGTTTACCCGGACGGTGCTTGAATTTTCGACTTTCCCGACGTTACTGTTGATTACGACGATGTTTAAACTGGGACTTAATATGTCATCTACCCGTTCGATTTTGACTAACGGCGATGGTGGTCATGTGATTGCGGCGTTTGCCAACGTTGTGGCTGGTAAAAACTACATCGTAGGGATCGTGTTATTCGTAATTATCATGATCGTACAGTTAGTCGTCGTTACTAATGGTTCTGGGCGAGTTGCCGAAGTTTCTGCTCGTTTTACTTTGGACGCGATGCCAGGAAAGCAAATGGCGATCGACTCTGATTTAAACACGGGGATCATTAACGAAGAACAAGCGCGTAAAAGACGAGAAGATCTTCAGCGCGAGGCCGATTTTTACGGCTCAATGGATGGTGCCAGCAAGTTTGTTAAGGGTGATGCGATCGCCGGGATTGTGATCGTGTTAGTTAACCTAATTGCGGGTACTATTATTTTTTCTGCTAACGGAAGTTTAAGCATCGGGCAGGCGCTTTCGCAATTTGGCAAGTTGTCGATCGGTGATGGTTTGGTTAGTTCGGTGCCGTCTTTGTTGATCTCGATCGCTTCTGGGATCATTGTGACTCGTTCCGAAAATAATAGTAGTTTTGGACAAGATATTACTAAAGATGCACTACGTAACCCGCAACTGTTTCGGATCGTCGCCGGAATTTTAATGGTGTTAGCGTTAGTTCCAGGCTTTCCGTTTTTACCATTCATGTTAATGGGAGTTGGGTTGTTAGTAGCGAGTTATGCCGTTAAACAGCAAACTGCTAAAAAAGAACTGGCCCAAAAGCGGCAAAAGCAAACTTTGGCTTTGAAAAAGAAAAAAGATACTCAAGAAGACGAAGACGTCGCTTCGTTTCAGGTGGAAACTTTGGCGATCGAAATTGGTTACGGCTTGATCCCCATTGTGGATAGTTCGATCGATAATAGTTTGATGAGTCGCATCGTTGCGTTACGTAAACAAACCGCCCACGAATTAGGGATCTTGGTCAGTCCGGTGCGGATCCGAGATAATTTGTACTTAGATTCTAACGACTATTCGATCAAAATCAAGGGCAATGAAGTCGGACACGGCGATGTTTATCCTGACAAGTACATGATCTTTAGTCCGACGGGAGAAGAGATCCCGTTTGAAGGGATCAAGACGGTTGAACCGGCGTTTCATATCGACGCATTATGGATCGACGAGAAGGATAAAGATGCTGCCGACTTGCAGGGCTTTACCGTGATCGAGCCGTTGACCGTGATCGCTACGCACTTAAAGGAAGTCATTTACAACCATGCGGCTGAGTTGCTAGGGCGGCAAGAAGTCAAGCAGTTACTGGAAGGTATCAAAGGCCAGAGTGGCGTGGTAATCGATGAGTTGATCCCAGATATTTTACGTTTGGGTGAAGTCGAAAAGGTCCTACAAAACTTACTGGAAGAAAAAATTCCAATCAACGATTTGTCGACTATCTTAGAGACCTTGGCGGATTACGGCACAGTTACTAAGGATACAGAGACCCTGACAGAATACGTCAGACAGTCACTGAAAAGGACGATCGCGCATCAATACGCGGACGATGACAATAAGATCAGCGTGGTAACGGTGCACCCGAAGGTCGAAGAAATGATCACTCAAAGTATTCAAAAAACCGCGACGGGTTCATTTCCCGTACTGAAACCGGAAACGTTGAATAAGTTGTTAGACGCAATCACTAAGCTCCAAGAACAATTAGTAGTTAAGAATGTGTCATTTGTTTTACTGACCTCGCCGAAAACCCGGGCGGCTTTTAGAAAGTTAATTTCCTTTAATTTTCCGGATTTAGCGATCCTATCGCTAAATGAGATTCCAAATGAAATCACGATTGAAGCTGTAGGACAAATTCAGATTTAAGATTTGAATGGAGGATACTTTTTCGATGTATGAGATGAAAATGGAGGATCAAGTCGTTAAGTACTTGCCTTTGGTCAAACGCGTGGTTAACCGGATCAACGTTAAGAGTTCTGAATATGAGTATCAAGACCTGTATAATACGGGAGTTATCGGGTTGATCGATGCCTTGCAAAAATATGATCCTACTAAAAAGGTGCCGTTTGAAAAGTATGCTTACGTCCGAATTCGGGGGGCAATTATTGACGAGATCAGGAGTCACGGGCGTCTTTCCCGGTATAAGTTTGATAATTTGACTAATTATTACCAAGCGACTCGCGAATTGGAGCAGGAATTAAAACGGCAGGCAACTGATGAAGAGATTTGCAAAAAGATGGAAATCTCCAAGAAACAATTACGTGAAATTTACGAAAGCCTAAGTTATATGGCTAGTATTTCGCTGGAAGATACTTTATTCGAAAATCAGGGCAGCCCGACCGTTCAAGAAATGGTTCGTGATAAGAGTGATAATGGTGCGGAAGCCCGAATGATCAAAATAGAAACCGAAAAAGAATTAACAGAAGCAATAAAAAGGCTTTCTCAAAGGCAACAATTAGTGTTAAGCTTATATTATGAGCAGGATTTAACGCTCAAAGAAATTGGCGAGGTGTTAGGAATTTCAATTGCACGTGTTTCTCAAATTCACGGGCAGATAGTGGCAAAGTTGAGAAGATATATGGAGGAAAATAACCAATGATTCGTGGGATTGACACGTTAAGACATAGTTTTGATGTTTTGCAAGCACAACAAGAAAATATTAGTACGAATATTGCTAATTCCGAAACGCCAGGGTATTTGGAAAAACAAGTTTTTTCAACTACGATGCAAGAAGTGCAGCTGCATAATTATCAGTCCGGGCGCAAAGACGAAACTCGTTTTGAAATTGGCGGCTTTCCGTTTGGTAATCAGCTTGATGGTAGTGGTGTGAGCATGTCTGCTGGTCCAATCAATTCCACGGGGATCCCGACCGATTATTTGGTCCGCAATGATGGTTTTTTCACTGTCCGCATGAACGACGGTACTTTAGCTTATACCCGCAATGGTCATTTTACCGTTAACAATAACGGCCAGTTGGTGACCCAGGAGGGTTATCAGGTGTTAAACCAAAATGGCGGACCAATCATGGCTAACGAGCCTAACCCGAATTTCATGGTAGTCGCCTTTGGCAATAATGCTAATTTACAAAGCTTGGGCGGAACATATTACACGGGGCAAGGAGCTCAATTAGTTCCTAATGCCGAAGTTCGCCAGGGCTTTTTAGAGGATTCAAACGTTTCTACGGCGGATGCCATGGTCGATATGATCGAAACCAGCAGACAGTTTGAGGCCCAGCAAAAAAGTTTGACGACTACTAATTCGACTTTAGATAAAGCCGTTAATCAGTTAGGTAGAGTTTAATTTGAAAGGGGGCGATAATTAAATGAATATGAGTGCAGTTTTGGGGATCAATCGCAGTGGGCTAAATGGGATGCAGACCCATTTGGACGGGATCGCCCATAACATCTCAAACGTCAGCACCGTTGGTTATAAGGAGATCCCTACCTCCTTTACGGAGCTGATGAACAACAATATTACTCAAAGTGATGCGAGTTTAAGTCCCAATGCTGGGCGGATGGTTGCCAATACCGGGATGGGTTCTTGGAACGGGCCGTTAGACGACCGTGCAGGGGCGATCGTAGCCACCGGGCGAGAATATGATGTTGCCCTTGATGGACCTGCTTTTTTTGGGGTTTATCGTCCGGACGGGCAGTTGTTGTTGACTAAAGATGGTAGCTTCCGGCGCGATGTTAACGGTACTTTGCTGAATGGCTTGGGTTACCGGGTAGCCGTTAACTACAACATTCCGGCTAATCAGTGGCCGCAAGGAAGCGCATCGATCTCACAAGATGGGACGATCACGATCGAAGGTGACGATGGTAATCCCGTTAATGTTGGTTCATTGCAATTATTTGAACCAAACCAAGAACATACCTTGGTGTCACGGGGGGATAACCTTTACGAATCACTGAGTGGTTTTCGTCCGGCAGGTCCGGGTAGTAGGGTGATTCAGGGAATGTTGGAAAATTCTAACGTGGACTTAGCGACCGAGATGTCTAACATGATCACGGCGCAACGGGCCTACCAGTTGAACGCACAGGCTACGCGGACTACGGATAGCATGATGCAAACGATCAATCACTTTACGGACTAAGATGGGTGGTAAAAAGAAGCTTTGATTCAATTTGACCAGGTAACTAAAATGTACGGCACGATCTATGCCAATAAAAATATTTCCTGTACTATTAAACAGGGGGAATTTGTTTACCTAGTAGGGCCTAGTGGGGCGGGGAAAACGACTTTTTTAAAGTTACTGAGTGCCCAGCAATATTGTGATTCTGGCAGCATTAAGATCGGCAATATTTACATCAATAACTTGAAAAATTCTCAAGTCTATAAGTTACGGCGCCAATTAGGAGTCATTGCTCAGGGTGATACTTTTTTAGATAAGTTGACCGTTGAGCAAAACTTACGCTATTGTTTAGCGGCACTAGAAATTCCCGCCAAACTGTGGTCATTACGGATCAAAGAAGTCTTACGCATAGTTGGCTTACCTCAAGTGGGACGGCGCTTGCCTTGTGAATTATCGGTGGGCCAGCAAAAAAAAGTAGCTGTGGCTCGTGCGATCATTAACCGTCCGGCAGTCATTTTAGCAGACGAACCGACTGCCAATTTGGATTTAAAGTCTGCTAAAGAAGTGATGCAGATTTTTTTTCACCTTAACCAGCAAAAGACAACTGTCATTGTGGCAACTCATGATAGTACAATGGTCAATACGTTGCGGCACCGCACTTTGGAGTTGAAAAAGGGCGCTTTGCTCAGAGATGATCCTACGGGCGGCTATAGTGTTTTAGCTACTTCATCCGATGTTTACGTGTGGTAGTTACATAACTAAGTTAGGTTTTATTGTTTGATTTTTAGTTGAATTTCCGTGGGGGACTAGGAGTTGTCACTAAAAATAACAGGGGGGAAGGATTTTATTATGAGTTCAAATAAAAGTAATGGGTTGCGTTTTTTACCGTTGATTGGGACTTTAATTGCCTTAGCAGTAATTCGATTTTACGTGATGGGTGGCGCAGTTTCAGCAGCTAACAACTTTCGGTTTTGGATCGTCGCTGTTTTGATTTTAGGGATTCATTTTCTCTATTTATTTTTCTTTAGAAAAAATCGGGTTACGGGTGGTAATGATCAGGCTTTGATTAAACAGATCAGTGCTATTTTAGGTGGTAACCAGCAAGCCTTAGAACAATTTGAAAACCAAGAGACCAGTGATCCGGTGACTCAGTCTGTCCAGAAATTACTGCAACAAGTAATGTCTGTGACTGATGAGTTGGAACAAGAAAAAGGCAAGACGATTTCTATCTTATCGAGCTTTGGGAGTTCTACCGATGATGGTAAGGCTAAGATCAATGCTTTGCGTGATGCAATGACTTCGATTGCTAATAATTCTAGTACGCAAGCAAGTGATATTCAGTCGACGAGCGACCGGATGGAAAGATTTGGTGAGGGCTTAGAAGCGATCATTGGGCAAATCGATGAAACTGGTGCAGCTGCTAATCAAACCCAGAGTTACAATAACCAGAATATGGGAATCATGCAGAAATTTATGGAGACCTGGAAGGAAGAAAACGATAACCAAAAGAAAATCGCTGATGACATGGCCGAATTAAATAAGGATATTCAAAATATTGGTAATATCATTCAGTTGATCAACGATATTTCGGAACAGACCAATTTATTAGCTCTAAACGCATCGATTGAGGCTGCTCGTGCGGGTGAAGCTGGTAAGGGGTTTGCTATCGTGGCAGAAGAGGTCCGGACTTTAGCCGAACAGTCAGGTGAGTCGACCAAAAATATTCGGGAAATCATCGAAGATATTATTAAGAAATTCAAACGGATGACCGGTGATTTAAACGAATCGTACAATAAAACTGAGTCACAAACGCAATATATCAATCAAGTGGTCGAAACTGGCGGTCACATCACCACGGGAATCGACCAGTTAACTTCCGGTTTGAAAGAAATCCAGGCTAGTTCTAGCGATATTAGGGATGAAAAAGATAAGGTTGCTAATGAAATCAAAGAAATCAGTGGTGCTGTCAGTGATACTTCAGCAGCCACTCAGGAAGTTACAGCTACACTGGATGATTTCTATTCAATGATCGATGATATCGGTAAGAATATGGGACGTTTAAATTCCGTCGAAGCTGAAGAAGAGCAACCGGAAGTTACGGCTGAAGCGACTGAAATGCAGACTTCAAGCGCAGATAATGAATAGGATTGATCAAGGAAAGGACGCATAAAATGGAGCAATATGTTGTTTTCAAAAGTCATCAGCAACTTTTTGCTTTACCAGTAACTGCTGTTAAGCGGGTGATCGAAGCGCAAGAATTCATCACGTTACCTGAGGTTCCCGCCTATATTCTGGGAGTTTATGAATATGAAGAACAGATGTTACCAATTGTTGATTTGTGCAAGAAATTATTTGGTGATTTCTCGGCTAAATCGGCGGACCCGATGGTGATTTTATGTCACTGGAAAGAGCGGACAATCGGTATTTTTGTAGAGGAAATCGTTGGGATCACGGAATTAGAGGAAACCGATTACGAAGAAGACTTGATGAAGTCTAATTTCAAAAAAGGTTACATCAGTAAGTTTTTGAAATCAAAAGATAAAGTCATTATTGAATTAAATATTGAGTACTTATTCAGTAATTCGCAGGAAGATCAATTACTTAATTCAATGGATAATCTCAACACTCAAAAAGAAAGTACGAAGAAGTCGGAAGATGATGAATCAAAATGAAACTCGAGTCGGAATAGCTGATTATAAGATTGCGCAGGCTCCGGGAACGATTATGACTGTAGGCCTAGGTTCATGTGTCGGTACGATAGTTTATGACCAACGAACTAAGTTGGGCGGACTGAGTCATATCATGCTTCCTGATAGCAAACCGTTTCTTAAAACTAAGGGTGCCAATATTAACAAGGCAAAGTATGCTGACACTGCTTTACCTTTAATGGTAGCTGAATTGCGCAAAAAGGCTCCAGGAGCACTTTTTAAGGCTAAAATTTCCGGCGGTGCTAATATGTTTGGCTTTAAGAATGATTTAGCCAATTCTAATATTGGTCAACGTAACGTAGAAGCAGTTAAAAAAACACTAAAAGAGTTGCGTGTTCCCGTGATTGGGGAAAATGTAGGGGGGAGTTCTGGACGTACAATGATTGTTGATTTGGATAATTTCCAGACCCTAATCAAAGTTGTACGTGCAAAAGATATTTATATTTAGTTTGGAAGGGATCTCATGTTTAAGATATTAATTGTTGATGATTCGGCATTTATGAGACGAGTTATTTCTGATATGCTGAAAAAAATGTCCAGTGTAGGAACTGTTAAAACCGCTCATAATGGGCGTGATGCGCTCAAGATTTTGGAGCAGGAAAATGATTTTAACTTGATCTTGATGGATATTGAAATGCCGCTATTAAATGGGATCGAAACCTTGCAGGCAGTTAAAAGGAAATATGATATTCCTGTAGTGATGTTAAGTGCTGTCAGTGATAAAGAAGTTACCATTAAAGCATTGGAGTTAGGTGCGGCTGATTTTGTTGAAAAGCCTGTTAACTTGTTAAATATTGAAGATGCTTGGGTCACAGAACTGCACACCAAAATTAAAAATATATGTACTACGGCACAAGCTCAAAAAGCCAAGTCAATATCAGCGAGCGTACACGCTAGACCACAGCGTAAAAGATATGTTGCTGCTGCTAGGGCAGCGAAAACGGCGACTCGGCCATCCCACCCTGTTAAACAGCAGGCTTTGCGATCTGCGGGAAGGAATAATGGTTCTAAAAAGGCGGTAGTAATTGGTTCATCTACGGGCGGACCTAAGGCTTTACTAGAAGTTTTTCGGGGGTTAACGCGTACCACAATGCCAATCTTTATTGTGCAGCATATGCCGGCCGGTTTTACCCTGTCGTTTTCTCAGAGATTGGATGCTGAAACTGGGGTCAAGGTGGTTGAGGCCCAAGAAGGAATGGCGATTCGTAACCAAGTTTATTTTTGCCCGGGAAATTTTCACATGACGATAGCAAACGGGCGGATCAAGTTGGACCAGCGACCTAAACTGCATGGGACTCGTCCAGCTGTGGATTACTTGTTTTCTTCCGCTGCGGATGTTTATCAAGGACAGTTGGCGGCAATCATTTTAACCGGAATGGGACATGATGGAACTAGCGGTATGCGTAAGATCCATGATGCCGGTGGCTGGACGATTGCTCAAAACGCTGAGACTTGTACCGTGTTTGGGATGCCTCGTTCCGCGATCGAGGCTAAGTGTGTCGATGAAGTTTTAAGTTTAACGGAAATTAGCCAAAAATTGAAGACGATTGTTGGGTGAGAAAATGGCAGAAAATTTTACAGCATTTAATCAGTGGGTAGAAAATCATTATGGGATCCGCTTGCGTGATTATAAAGAAAAACAAATGCAGCGCAGGATCATGAACATTGTCGTTAAATCAGGAGCACATAATTTATCAGAGTACGAACAAATTTTACAAAGTGATCCGGTCAAACGCACGGAATTTATCGAACACCTCACGATTAACGTGACGGAGTTTTACCGGAATAAAGATATTTTTCTTAACTTCGAAAAATACTTACTTAAAAATATTGATTCCGCTCATCCGACTGTTAAAATTTGGAGTGCAGCTTGTTCTACCGGAGCGGAACCATATACTTTGGGGATTATTTTGGAAAAAAACAATCTTCGTGGTGATATAATAGCGACAGACATTGATGATGATATTTTGGCACGGGCCAGGGCTGGTCGATATGCTAAAAAAGAAGTTGCCAATGTAACTGCTGCTGATTTACGTGAATATTTTGACGTTATGGACGATAATTCTTACCGGATCAAAGAAAAAGTTAAGCGTCATGTTCACTTTAAGAAACATGATCTACTCAAGGATAGTTATGATTATGGTTTTAACGCGGTAGTTTGTCGTAATGTGACTATTTATTTTAAACCGGAAGTCCGCGACGAGGTATACCGGAAATTAGGGGTCTCTTTGGTAAAAGGGGGGCTGTTGTTTACCGGTGCGACCGAGACGATTAATTTTCCGGAAAAAATGGGTTTGAAAAAGCTCGACGCGTTTGTTTACCAAAAGATTTAACAAGAAGTAGGGGGCGATTTTATGGCAGACGACAATAGCGCTTATCGTGACATCTTCTTCGAAGAAAGCGAAGATAATCTGCAACAACTGAATGACAATGTTTTGGGATTGGAACAAGATCCGGAAAATATTGACCTTGTCAATGAAATTTTCCGGGCAGCTCATACCTTAAAA
Source organism: Ligilactobacillus sp. ESL1201 (assembly GCF_058503265.1). NCBI lineage: Bacteria > Bacillati > Bacillota > Bacilli > Lactobacillales > Lactobacillaceae > Ligilactobacillus > Ligilactobacillus sp. ESL1201. The sequence continues at coordinate 735,501 of NZ_CP196362.1, forward strand.
GGAATGTCTGCTACGATGGGTTACGACGTAATGACTAAGTTGACTCATAAGATGGAAGATATTTTTGATTTATTTAAGTCGGGAAAACTTAAAGTTAATAGTGACCACATTTCACTGGTGTTCAAATGTTTGGATAAATTGACGGAATTACTGGATGACTTGCGTGATGGTAACGATTTGTCCGACGATCAGATCAAAGAAGAGTGGGACGAGCTAGACAAGGTAGAAAAATCGATTGGAATCAATAATTCTGATGAAGCTAAGGCAGCTAAGCCTGCTGCGGATGATACAACTGCTAGCCCGACAGGAAAGCTAGAGCTCAAATTTACCGCGATCGAAGAACCTGATTTAGCGGTAATTGAACAGGCACACAACGAAAATATGCATGCTGTTAGTGCTGCGGTCAGGATCGATGCTGAGTCGGTGCTCAAGGGACCACGGGCCTTTTTGGTTACCGAAAAACTGGAAGCTGAAGGCGACATTGTTCATACTGAACCGAGTCCAGATAAACTGGAAGAAGGGGAATTTGATACCGACTTTAAGCTGATCGTGGTAACTAAATCGACTCCGGAAGAAATCAAGGATGTGATTGAAAGCAGTAGTGAAATTGCTGAGGTTTTAACCGCAGAATTTGATGAAAAAACGCAGGAGCAAGCTAAAGATGCTCCGGCTCCGGAAGCTAAGACGGAAAAAGATGCGGCAGCTCCTGAAGCAAAACCTGCTGCAAGTGAGAAGAAAGCTAAAAAGGCAGCGCCTAAGAAAAAGAAACGTGCTGCTAGCAAAAATCAGTCGATCAGAGTTGACTTGTCTCGTTTGGACCGTTTCTTAAACGTGGTGTCTGAATTAGTTGTTTACCGTAACCAATTAGAGGATGCTACTAATCGTAAAAGTATCGAAGAAATTCACGATTCGTTGGAGCAAGTCTCGCGGTTAACGTCTGAGCTTCAGGATTTGGTGTTGAAGATCAGAATGCAGCAAGTTAACGTGGTCTTCAGTCGTTTTCCACGAATGGTGCGTGATTTATCCAATCAGTTGAACAAGGAAATGGAACTCCAAATCGAAGGGGAAGACACCGAGTTAGATAAAACGGTTGTCACCGAACTGAGCGAACCGCTGATTCATTTGGTCAGAAATTCAGCTGACCATGGAATTGAAGATCCAGATACCCGGGAAAAATTAGGAAAACCGCGCAAAGGGATCATCAAACTTTCCGCTTACCAAGAAGGTAACAAAGTGATGATCACTTTAAGTGATGACGGCAAGGGATTAGATCCCGAAATCATTGGTGCGACGGCTGAGGAACGGGGAATTGATACCTCGGGAATGAGCGATAAAGAAATTCAAATGTTGGTCTTTAACCCGGGATTTTCAACCGCTAAAAAGATTACCAATATTTCCGGTCGTGGAGTTGGTTTGGATGCGGTCCAGGCCAAGATCAGTGAGTTAGGTGGCTCGATCGAAGTTGATAGTAAGCCGCATGTAGGAACGACGACGATCATTAAATTGCCGCTATCACTATCGATTATTCAAGCATTGATGGTGGAATTAGGCGGAGAAACGTTTGCTATTCCATTAGATGTAGTTGAACGAGTCGAAATGATTCAAGAAGACAATATTCTAATGACTGCTAATCATGAAGTTTATAAGTTGCAGTCCGGATTAACTCCCGTAGTTAGAACAGCACGTCTGTTACAATTACCTGAAGGAAAGCAAAAGAAAAAGTACATGATTTTAGTGAAAGAAGATCATCGTTATCTAGGTATTTTAGTGGATAGGTTTATTGGACAACAAGAAATTGTTATCAAGAAAATTGATTCAATGTTACAAGATATTAAACGCTTCCAGGGAGCTACTATTTTAGGTAACGGGTCGATTGCGTTAATATTAGATGTTAATACCATATGTAAGGATGTTAAGGTAATATAATGGAATATACTAACATACAACTAGATGCGCTCAAAGAGTTGATGAACATTGGCGGCGGCAAAGCGGCAACGACGATTTCTCAAATGGTTGGTAGCACGGTCAAAATGATTGTTCCTGAAGTCTCGATTTTAAGTTATAATGAGTTGTATCAGCAAATGATGTCTGACGACCAAGAAGTTCATGCAGTTTTAAGCCAGATCAGCGGTGAACTCAACGGGGCAATGTTGTTTGTGATCACTGATGATTCGGCTGGGGAAATAGCTAAGCTAATGTTGGGTGCTGATATTAGTTCTGACCAAGAGATTACAGAAGAGCTCAAGGTTTCTGCCGTTAGTGAATTGACTAATATTATTTCCAGCGCGTTTTTAACGTCGATCGGTAGTTTGATCAACAAGCAAATGCGTCCCCAAGCGCCGTTGGCCTCATTTGATTTGTTTGGCGCCATTATCAGTAGTGCTTACATGGAATTTGAGCAATACGGCGATGAAATTATGGTAATTAGGAATGAATTTTCGTATGATAATAATCAGTTAGAAGCTTCACTTTATTTCATTCCAGAAGTTGGTGTAATCGATAGTATTATTAAATCACTCGGAGTCTGAGAGGAGAATGTAACGTGGCAAAAAAAGTGCTAATTGTAGATGACGCTGTATTTATGCGGATGAAGTTAAAAGATATTTTGGAGAAAAATGGTTATGAAGTCGCCGGCGAGGCTGCCAACGGCCAAGAAGCCTTTGATTTATTCCAGTCCGAAAAACCGGATTTAGTAACGATGGATATTACGATGCCAGAGGTCGACGGGATCCAGGCTGTTAAAATGATCAAAGAAGCTGATCCTGATGCCAAAGTCGTGATGTGTAGTGCGATGGGCCAACAAGGAATGGTCATGGATGCGATCCGGGCCGGTGCCGTTGATTTTATTGTTAAACCATTTGATACCGACCGAGTTATTAAGGCCATTGATAAAGCCTTGAAGTAGTAAAAGGGGGAAAAGTCAGTAATGCAGATGATCATGTTTAAGTTAAACCAACAGAATTATTTGATTTCTGCACAAACGGTGGAAGAAGTAGTCGACACTGTTAAAATTACCAAAGTTCCTTTAGCACCTGCGTGGGTGACTGGACTGATCAATTTAAGGGGAACCGTTTTAACGGTGATCAGTTTGGCGGATTTGATCGGGGTGCCTAAAGCAGAAGTCAACCGTAACATTATGATCATGAAAAAAGGTGACGAACGGCGGGGATTACTGATAGAAGAAGTAATCGAAGTTGTTGATGTGGCCGAAAAAGACATTCAACTGTCGGATAAAAATACCGATCCGCATTTTGCTGGGGTGGTTTCTTTTCACGATAAAGTTGCCGATGTGATCGATGTTAACGATACTATTTTTCAACATAACCATAACTAATGATTTGATGTGAGAGGGAGGATCTTTGTGGATCAGGTGCTATCACAAGAGGAAATCGATTCGTTATTAAATTCGATGGACTCCGGTGACATTGATGAAAAAGTAATTGAAGAAGAAACGGATGATACCCCTAAGGTCAAAGACTATGACTTTAGGCGGCCGACTCGTCTTTCTAAAGAATACATCAACACTTTGCACATGATCTTGGATGATTTTTCTAAGATGAGTGGCAATTTGCTGTCTAACTTATTGCGTGCTAATTTTAGCATGCAGTTAGCTTCAATTGAACAGGTTAGTTATGACGAATTTATCCATTCAATCCCCCGCGTCACTTTGATTGGAATGTTTCATGCTGATCCACTGAAGGGATCTCAAATGATTGAGCTTAATCCCCAGTTATGTATGGCTTTGATCGAGTTATTGTGTGGTGGGGTTGACTTTCAGAGTAATAAAAAAACTGCACCATCCTGGGATAAGGGTTCTTTTACCGAAATTGAATTAGCGATTTTACGCGAAGTGATGGATGAATTTTCGCACGTATTGCAATCAGTTTGGAAAGAAGTCGTAGATTTAGACGTCAATTTAGATTCCCTAGAGACTAACCCGCAGTTATTACAAGCATTGTCTCCTAATGAGCCAGTGGTACTAGCAACTTTTACTGTCCAAATTTTTGAATTAAATACATTTATTAACTTATGTATTCCATATGTTTCGTTTGAAAATATTTTGGATAAGTTAAGCTTTAAGAGTTTATTTGATTCCAGTGAACAGGAATTGAGTCCAGAGGAAGCTGACGAATTAAAGAGAGGATTAGATGAGGTTTCTTTGCCGCTTGAGACGATTCTAGGTAGTTCACAGATGAATTTTGCGGACTTTTTGAAACTAGAGCCGGGTGATGTTATCAAATTGGATAAAAAGATAACTGAGCCATTGAATACTTATATCGAGAATCGGCCGTTTTATACCGTCAAGCCAGGACAAAAGAAAGGGCAGATGGCAATAGAATTGATCGATAAGATCGAGGGGGAAGATAAAAAATGAGCGATACCTTAACACAAGAGCAAATCGATGCAATGATGAACGGGGAAGCGGCTGCCCCGAGCGCCGACGATGCTGCTCAAGCTGATGCTCAAACAACAGAGGCTCCGGCTGCAGATACGACTGCTGTAGGTGCAACTACTGAAACAGGAGCTGACTTGCCAGCGGGAATGGATGAACAGACTTTAAGAGATTTGATGGGTGAGGTTGGCAATATTTCCATGTCGCAGTCTGCTACTGCCCTTTCTTCAATCTTGAATCATAAAGTTTCGATTACGACACCGCAAGTTTCTAAAACGACTTTTGCTTCTTTGCTTAAACAGATTAAAACACCTAAGGTAGCGACATCTGTTAAGTTTCGTGAGGGCCTGTCGGGGGCCAACTTAATGTTGTTGGAAGTTAATGATGCTGTCGTAATTGCCGATCTGATGATGGGTGGCGATGGTAACCCTGAAAATAAGGAATTTACTGAAGTTGAGTTGAGTGCCGTGGGGGAAGCGATGAACCAGATGATCGGTTCGGCTTCGACTGCGATGGCAACCATGATCGGCAAAAAAGTCGATATTATGCCACCGGATGTTAAATTATGGGAATCTGCGGACCAGGTCAAAGATAATTCGATGCCCTTAGACGAAGAAATTTATAGTATTTCTTTTTCGTTAAAAGTCGGGGATTTAATTTCCAGTAGTATTACGCAGTTATTTACTTTGGATATGGTTAAAGATATTGCTAATGCAATGATGGCTGATAAGGCAGAAAATATTAGAGCCGCAGAAGAACAGCCGGCACCACAACCTGCTCCTCAGCCGCAGCCGCAACAACAGCCCCAACCTCAACCGCAACAACAGCCCCAACCTCAACCAGTGCAACAGCCTGCTCAACCACAGCCGCAAGCAACAGTTGCTCAGGCTCAACCCCAACCGGCTACGCTCAAAAACGTACAGATTTCGCGGCCAGATTTTCAACAATTAGACGCTGCTCCGAAGGGGAGTGGCGACAATTTGGACTTATTATTAGATATCCCGCTAAACTTGAGCGTGGTATTAGGGCGGACTAATAGAACTGTTCGTGATATTTTAAATCTAACGACGGGGTCGGTTGTAGAATTAGATAAACTGACAGATGATCCGTTGGATATTATGTTAAACGGTAAGCTAATTGCCACCGGAGAGGTTGTTGTGATCAATGAAAACTTTGGGGTGCGGATTACCAGCATAGTTTCCGAAAAGCAGCGGCTTAACCGTCTCAATTAAAAAAATTTTTAGTGTTGATGTTAAGCCATCAGCGCTTTTTATTTCAGCAAAAATAAAAAAGATGGTAATTAATCAGATTATTGGCAAATAAAGTGTTTAACTTTTGGGCTTTTCGCCGATAATATATACAGAAGAGCTAAAAAGGGAGGCATTCATATGAAAATCAGTGGAAGTTATTCGCAAATTGATCCTAAATTGGTCAGCCAACATTATTCAGCTGCCCAACCGCAAAAAGCAGCGGCACAACAGCAAGAAGGTGTGACTTTATCCTCCACGGCACAACAAGTGCAAATGCTCTCTCATGATGACGTGGATGAAGTTAAAGTTAAAGAACTGATCATGAAAATTGCTGCTGGTGCTTACCAAGTTTCACCGGAAAATATTGCGGCACAGATGTGGGAAGAAATGCAATAAAGGATCGTTAATCGATGAATGAAAAAGTTTTACAGAGCAAATTAAAACAATTTATCCGTTTATTGGAACGGGAACGAAAAATTTTAATTAAAGACCAGGGTGCAAAATTGCCCGAAGTGACGAAACAAAAACAAGAGTTCGTCACTTTTGTCAACGAATATGATGGTCCGGTATCAGAAGCCAGTCAAAAACTGATCGCCCAGATCAAAGAAGAGCAAGAAACGAACTTAATGTTGACTAAACAGGCAATTGGCTACCAGAAAACTCTGATGAATGCTATTCAGCAGAGTTTGCGTCGGCCTGATGGGACTTATACTAAGCCGCAGAAGGGGCAAAAAGGAGTCTCAACTGCGATGATCGATCAATCGTTTTAGGGGGAAAGTTTATGTCACTTTTTGGAACGTTGGGGACTGCAACTACTGGTTTAAATGTTAGTCAAACCCAATTACAAGAAACTAGTCATAACATTGCTAACGCTAATACCGATGGTTATTCTCGGCAACGGGTCAATGTTGTGAGCAAGGCGCCACAATATATTCCGGGAACGGGAATTGTTGGGACTGGGGCTGATTCTGATGATATTGTTCGTTTAGTTGATGATTATATTCGCACTCAAGTACGTGATTCGAATTCTAAGTACAATTACCAGACACAGTTGTCTGATGTGTTGGGGCAAGTTGAAGATGCTTTTGGTGAACCGTCGAAGAATTTGCTACAGGCTGCGTTAGTTGGTAATCAAGATAGTACGGATAATAAAACGGGTTATCAGGGTATTTTACAGCAATTGGCGGCTGATCCAAGTAATACTAATAAAACAGCTACGATTGGTGCTGCTCAGACTGTTGTTAGTCTGATTAACAGCACGGCTAATCAGTTGAGCACGGTGCATGATACTACGATTGGTACTTTGGGTGATGTGACGTCGGATTTTAACGAAAAAATGCAAGAACTGTCTGACATTAATGACAAATTAGGGAGAACGACCGATGGGACACCTAATGATTTGTTGGACAAAAGAGATTCACTACTCAAAGACCTTTCCAGTGAAACTAAGATTAACGCGGATTTTGACAATTATGGGCGTGCAACTGTCCGAATTGGTGATAAAAACGGCGAAAAAATCTTAGATCATAAAGACGGGGTGCAACAAAAACTGAGTGTTGTCCAAGACGGTGCCAGTTCAACCATTTATGCTAACGGTGATAAGAGTCATCCAATTACCGCTGCTGGTGGTGGCCCGTTTGAGAGTGGTGAAATTGTTATTTTGCCAGCCGATCAGGATCCAGAAGCTCCTGGCGCAACTTTTACTAAATTGGATATTCCGGCTAGTGATGGTGGTAAAATCGCTGGCCTGCAAGAAGCCTTGAGTCAAATTAACGGGCGCACTACAGATTTCAACAACTTTGTCGAAGGCTTTGCTAGCATGCAAAATATTGCTTACAACGGTGATGATGCAGCTGCGCACGTTAAAGATGGGATTTTCACCTTTACACCGGGAGATGCTAATTTAGCTAAGAATATTAAAGTTAACACCAATTTGGCTAAAAACCCGACGACCATGGAAGTTGGGCACTATGCTGGTTCGACGGGTGAAAGTGACGGTTCTCGAGCACAGGCAATGGCCGGGGCAATGAACGCCAAGGAAAAATACCCACTGACGCCGGGTGCTGGTGGTGCGGTTTACGATCCGACTAAGATGGAATTTGTTAATACCGAGGGTGGTTCTACTAATACGGATTACCTGCACAGTATTATTACTAACAATGGGTTGTCTAAGAGTAATGCTGATCAGGCTACTAGTGCACAGCAAATCGTTTTGAACCAGTTAGAGTTTCGTGATCAGTCTGTTTCTGGGGTCAATTTAAACGAAGAAATGTCCAACGTGATCCAGTACCAGCAGGCTTTTGAAGCTAACTCTAAGATGATCAGTGTGGTTTCGGAATGCTTGGATACTTTGATTAACCGGACGGGGGTTTAATAAATGCGAATTACTAATAAAATGACCAACGCCGACTTTATCAATAACTTACAACTGAGTGCCCAGTCGGTACAACATACAATGGACCAGTTGTCAACGCTCAAGGAAATTAATAAAGTTTCGGATAACCCGGTGTTGGCTTCTAATATTTTGAACTTAAACGTTTCTAAGGCACAAAATGCGAATTACGCGCAGACGATTTCTGATGCTAAATCGTGGTCAACGACACAGGATTCGGTATTAAATCAAGTTTCAACGGTGATGTCTAAGATTCGTGATGACGTTAATGAGGCTTCTAACGGCGGGGTTAACAGTTCTGCTGAATACTATGATTTACGTAAAGAAATTTCGGCTTCAATCTCCTCGATCGTTGATACTTTAAATACTAATTACGGTGGACGTTATATTTTTGCAGGAACTGCTACCGATAAGCCGCCTTTTTCAACCATTACTCATGAAGTGGATGACGAGACGGTGGTCACGGGGATCAAGTATAACGGTAATGATATTGATATGCCGCGGGAAATTTCCGACGGAGTAAATGTCAATTTGATCACGGATGGCTCGCGTTTTATGAATGCCGATGGTTCGAGTAACGGTGGTACCGGGGCAACGGATGGTCCTGCTAAACCGAATAATTTGAATGACTTATTTAGCAGTTTAATTCGGGATTTAGTCAACGCACAAAAGGCGACAGGAGCTCCTGAAAAAGTGGAAGACCCGCTAAGTCCGGGGCACATGGTCGATAACCCGCAATACCAACCGAACTTTGAGTTAGATAAAAAATATTTGGATCAGATCGATAAGTTCAAAGAAAACTTTAGTAATATTCAAGCTAATATTGGTTCAGTAGAAAATCGGTTAGGTAGCGCTAGCCAACGTAACGATACCGAAAAAATTAATTTGGCACAAAACCTTTCCGAAAAACAAGACGTCGATGTGGCAGCCAAATACATGGATTACCAAAACCAGATGTTATCTTACCAATCAACATTAGCGATGGGAACTAAAATTTCACAACTAACAGTGATGGATTATCTTCATTAGTAGTAATGTTAACTAAATAATATTTACTTTTAGCTCCGTGATAATAACTATTGATGAAATTTTATCAATATTTATTACTACGGAGCTTTATTTTGTGTTATTATGGGGCTGTGTTTAAGAATTAGGGGGGAGCTAATTAAGATGAAAAAATACACAAGAAAAACTATCGGCACCTATGTTTTGGCAATCGTTTTCACACTAGCAATCATCCCGATGATCATTGTCGGGGTCTTTTGGGGTAGTCTGATGCGCAATCAGTTGATGCAACGTAACGCACAGCTGCGGCAAACGGCCGTCAATGTGTTTGATGGTCAGTATCAAGGGATGCGGGCAAGTGCTGATAATGATTTGGATCAGCTGGGAAAAACCATTGCTGACCGTAATTTAACGGGTGATGGGCTGAAAAAATTTTTGGCGGTTTCCGGCATGAGTTCTAAGTCCTTGATCGGTGTGACGTACGTTAATGACAAAGGTGAAATGGCGACAGCCGATTTAAAGGGGGGACAGAAAACAGATTTACGAAATCAAGGTTGGTTCCAAAAAGCCAGTGTTAATAAGATTTATCGCTCTAAGCCTTACTATGACCCACGCGCTAAAAGCGATGTTACCGTGATTTCACAGCGCTTTGATAACCCTAATGGTGGTTCTTTTGTGCTATCTGCTAAAATTTCATATGCCTGGGTTAACCAAGAAATTCATGATTTGGAGATGGGCAGAAGTGGTGAAATTGCGTTTATTGACAAAAACGGGCGCGTAGTTGCCGCTAAAAATACCGGCAAGAATAACAATACATATGTTGCTGGTAAAAGTATTGCTGCAACACCCGAATATAAAGCTGTTGCTGCCTCTCCTAAAAATAGTGGGACCGTCAAAATCGGCCGTTCACACCTAGAAGACGTCAGCTTTAATAAGGGAGGTCCGGGTAGTCAAAACTGGATCATGGCCAAGATGAATAAAAATGATCTCAGCTCAGCAACGTTTAGGGGAACTATTGGTATGCTGACTGTCAGCATTTTGGTATTCGTTTTAGCGGTACTCCTTGCGATGTTTGTGACCCGGCTATTGGTCAAGTTACTTAAGATCTTTTCAGATTATTTTGCTGCTGCCGAAAAGGGCAAATTGATCTACTTGCCACGGCACCGGCACGAGGAAAATTTACATGGCTTTACTAACGTGTTGAGTCAGCGCATGGCTGTGGCTGATCCTAATGGTCACGAGTTTAACTTAATTGCGGTCAATTACAATAAGATGATCACTTCGATTGCAGATATGATCGGGCAGGTACAACAAAAGGCGAAAGATGTGGCGGAAAAGTCAGCTTCTTTACTGAGTTTAGCCAAACAAACTACGAAATCTTCCGAAGATATCGCGCAGACCATCGCCCAAATTGCTACGGTTACGAGCTCACAGTCTAAGGATACGTCTAAGACCGTAGACCAAGTGCAGAGTTTTGCCACCGTCTTAGACCAAGTGGTTAAGACGTTAAATGATTTGTCTGCTTCTTCGACCGAAGCTTCCCAGATGGGACAAAAAAATGTTGACGTGATCAATAAGGTTCAAACCAACTGGAACGAAGAAACTGGTCAGATGAAAGAAATGATGGAAAGCGTCAAGAAGATGGATGGCGACGTGCAAAACATCACTAAGATCGTGAATGTAATCAACGAGATTTCACGGCAAACCAATTTGTTAGCACTGAATGCTTCGATTGAAGCGGCTAGTGCGGGTGAAGCCGGTAAAGGCTTTTCTGTGGTCGCTGCCGAAATTCGGAAATTAGCTGAACAAAGCCACAGCTCGACTAAACAAATTGAGGAATTTATTAACCAGATCAGGTCGCAATCTACTGATATGGTAACGCAGACCAATTCTTCGCTGGAAAGTAGTGAAGTCCAAACTGGCCTGATCGAAGATGCTCGTAAAGCGACCCAAGAGGTTTACCAGAAAAACGACACGATTGTCGGAGTTGCGGCTCAGGCTACTAAAGTCGGTGCTAAAGTTGGTGCTACTCAAAAGAGTATTCTGGGTAATTTGGAAAGTATTTCTTCTTCTACCCAAGAAAATGCGGCCGGTACCGAAGAAGCTTCGGCTAATTCACAAGAGGTGCAGGCAACGATGGACGAATTTACCAATCATGTGTCTGATTTACAAGACGATGCAGCGCAACTGGAAAAGATCGTGCAGTCGTTTGAAATCAAAAAGCAAGAGTTATCGGTTAAGTGAGCTTGTTTTTAACACGATAATGGTGCATAATTTGAGAAAGGGGGATTTGTAATGGATTTTGACAAAACACAGGTGAATGAGATTTTTAATTCGATTGCGGCTGGGACGGCATTAATTATTTTTAACACCGAGCGGGAAATTATCTTTGTTTCGCAGCTGTTTGCCCAAACGATGGGCTATCAGCCCGAAGAATTACTGGGAATGCATCATTACGATCTGTGCTTTAGTGAATTTACGCAAAGTCCTGATTATGAGCAGTTTTGGCAGAACTTATTAGCCGGTAAAAGCTATCAGGACCGTATCATCCGTAAAAATAAACAGGGTCAAGAAGTGATTTTGGAAGCTAGTTATTTTCCTATTAAAGACGAACAGGGGCAGATCAAGGCGATTGGTAAGATCTGTTTTAACAAGACCGATGACAATGATACGATGAATCAGAATTTAAACGAAACGATTGCTAAAGTCGTTTCGACTTCTAAAAATTTGCAGCAACTTTCTACCGATGGGGTCGAAAAGTTGGGTAGCTTAAAAGATGTTATGGAAACCGTTTTGCATAGTTCGCAGGAAAATGTTGCTAGTACCCAAACTTTGAAGGCACGAACTAATGAGATCGAAAAAATCACGGATACTGTGCATGATATTGCTTATCAGACTAATATGCTGGCAGTGAACGCGGCGTTGGAGTCGACTCGTGCAGGAGTACAAGGGCAGGGATTTGCCGTTGTTGCTCAGGAAATGCGTAAGTTAGCGGGTCAAGTAGATGAAGCTTCGCGTAGTATTCAGCAGATGATCGGAGCCATCGTTGACGAAGTTGATGGGATTATCAACAGTTCGCAACATACGGGCGAAAGTATCGGTGATGCGCAAAAAGTGTTGACGGACAACCAAAAAGCATTCGATAGTTTGCAAGAACAGTCCGTTACGTTGAAAAAAACGATTTCCGACTTTAGTAAAATCTTTGAATTAGACCGGGCGATGAAAATTTAACGCGGCGGTTACTAAATAATAAAAGGGGTTGGGGCAATTTGTCTCAGCCACTTTTTAGTTACGAGGAGAAATGAAAATGAAACAGTTGATTTTAGCCGAAAAACCTAGTGTTGCTCGTGATCTCAGTCGGGTGTTAGGAGCTACAACAGCTAAAAATGGCTATTATGAAGGACCGCGTTACGTAGTGACGTGGGCTTTGGGCCATTTGGTGGGACTCAAAATGCCCGAAGAAATTGACCGAAAATGGCAGAAATGGCAGCTGGCGACCTTACCTATGTTGCCCCGTGAAATTGGGATCAAACCGCTACCTAAGACGACTAAGCAACTGAAAACGATTGGCCGTTTGACTAATAGAAAAGACGTTAATAGCGTGGTGATCGCTACCGATGCTGGGCGAGAAGGAGAACTGGTCGCGCGTTGGATCTTGCAGTACGTGAAGTGCAATAAAAAAGTGCAACGTTTGTGGATCTCATCGCAAACAAATAAGGCGATCAAGGAAGGATTTGCCCAACTTCAGCCTGCTAAAAATTACGATAACCTGTATTCTTCTGCGCTGGCCCGGGCGACGGCTGATTGGCTGATCGGCTTAAACGTGACTCGTGCACTGACCGTTAAGTACGACGATAATTTGGCGGCTGGCAGGGTACAAACACCAACTTTGGCTCAGGTAGCACAGCAAGAGGAAAAACGGGCCCACTTTATTTTGCAAAATTATTATCAACTAACGGTGACGGTCAACGGACAAACGGGGCGTCTGCAACAAAATTTTGCCCGTAAACAAGAGGCACAAGAGTTGGTGCACCAACTTACCGGAACAACCGGGCGGGTGAGCGCGATCCAGGTTAAAAAGAAGAGCCAGCAAGCACCACTAACTTATGATCTGACCGAGTTGCAGCAAAAAGCCAATCAGTTATACGGTTATTCGGCTAAAAAAACGTTGTCTTTAGTCCAAAGTTTGTACGAAACGCATAAAATCGTTTCTTATCCGCGAACGGATAGTAAATATTTAAGCACGGACTTAAAGCCGACGATGAAAGAACGGTTGCAGGCGATCGTAGGTATCGTGCCGGCAGCTAAGGATTACTTAAAAAATGGCAGTCAGGTGGTCCAGCAAAGGGTGTTTAATAACGCTAAGGTCAGCGATCACCACGCGTTGATCCCGACCGAGCAAAGACCTAATTACGCCAAACTAAGTAACGACGAAAAAAGGATCTACTTGCTGATTGCCCAGCGTTTTAGTGGCTTATTCGCGCCGGCATACCAGACTAAAAAACAACAGGTAACCGTGACTTTTGGCAAGCAGCAATTTATTTTTGAACAAACTGCGGTAATAGAGCAGGGGTGGAAAACAGAGCAAGAGCAACAGACGACGGTGACCGACTGGGTCAAGGACAGCGAAGTGACGGGGAAGTTTCAGCTCAAAGAAAAGCAAACGACGCCACCGCAACCGTTGACCGAAGGCAGTTTGCTCGCCCGTATGGAGAAGTACAATTTGGGCACGCCAGCGACTCGGGCTGAGATCATCGAGAAATTGCTCAAAGCAGAGTTAATGGAACGCAGGGAAAAACATCTTCACGTGACTAAAAAAGGGCAGCAGTTATTACAACTGGTCAATCCCGAGTTAGTTTCGCCCGACCTGACCGCTAAGTGGGAGACCCAGTTAACGAAAATCGCGCAAGGAGACTACGATAGTGAACAATTTATCGCGGAGGTGCGGGAAGATACGCGTAGATTGGTACGTGAAATCAAGAATAGCAAACAAAAATACCACGATTTCGCGCTCACGACTAAGAAGTGTCCCAAGTGTGGGGCAAACTTAAAGCAGCGTAAGACTCATGACGGAGAGTTGTTGATCTGTACCAACGTGCAGTGTGATTACCGGCGGCGGGCCCAAGCGAAAGTGACTAATCACAGGTGCCCGCAGTGTCACCGTAAGATGTTACTGGTCAGTGGTAAAAACGGAGATTATTTCCGCTGCAAGTATGATGGTACGACGACAAAATTAACGGACGCCAAACGAGGTCGGGGAAAGAAAAAGATGAACGCGCGCGAGCAACAACGGTTGTTAAAAAAGGTCAATCAAGATGATGAACCCCAAGAAAGTGCGCTGGCACAGGCGTTAAAAGAGGCACTCAAAAAATAAGCTGTGAGTCAAGCAGGTTAAATCGTGGACTAAGTGGCACTTGAACGGCAAATCCTGAACTTGGATTTGGTGTGAGGTATCCTTAGGGCCTAGATTGCTGGTTTGATGAGCGCAATTAAATAAGCTGTGAGTCAAGCAGGTTAAGTCAAGTCGTGAACTAAGTGGCGCAATTAAGGTTGTAATTTACAAGGGTACTCAAAAAGGTGGGGGCACGATCAGTCTATTGTTTACGGGAAACAAAAAAGGGGACCAGGACAAAATTCTGTTTGTCCCGGTTCCCTTTTTTGGTGACTTTCAAACTATTCTTGTACTAAAAAAACGCTCATGATTTTTAAGTAAAGAGCTTCATACCATTTGATGCTGCGCTGTTCTAACCGCTGCTTTTGGTGAGCCAAGTGTTCGGCTAGGTTGCCAAATAGGCGCCGGTAGATCTTGGTGTTGACCAACCAGCGGTGAAACTTAGGAGAAAACTGTGACAGGCTAAAGATCCCCAGAATAAAAAAGGGAATTTGCGGTACGACTGGCAGTGCCAAGGCAATGACTCCTAAGGTGAAACTGAATAGAGTTGAGATTAGCCATAAAAATTTGATTAGGTGTTTAGTCATCAGATTCCTCCTTTAATTAATTTAGCTTGATTATAGCACTTAATTTTGCCGTTGTACGCGTAATTATCCTAAAAATTTATTAATATTAGGAATAGATTTAATTTTTACTTTACTTTTTAATAGCACTATTTTTAGTGAGTAACCTAACTTGCTTCAAACAGGTAATATGCTACAATATAAAATATTATCAGTATAAATAAAGTTTATCTTGCTACCATAATGGGGGAACAATGGGGGAAATCTCAGTGAGTTCTTTTGGAAAATTAATGCTTGATTTTACACAAATCTTGAATTTACGCAATCGGCGTTACACGCAAAAACAATTTTCTCGGTTGAGCGTTAGCGATATTTATTACTTAGAAGCAATTTATCAGTTAAAAGAACCGACGATCGGTGAGTTGGCGCAGTTATTAGCCAAATCGAAGCCTAATACTAACTATCATCTCAAAAAGTTACTTAAGTTGGGTTTGATTGAAAAACAAAGCGATGTTAGCGACCGCCGGCTGACTCATTTAAGGGTGACGCCCGCTTACTTAGCGACGTTAGACCCGAATACTGACTTTTGGCGGGGACTACAAATCAAGTTAGAAGATGAAGTGACGGCGCGCGACCTGGCGATCTTTAAGCGAGTCTTACGACAGGTAACAGAAATTATTGCCGAATTTAGGTAATCAGTGAGAGGAAGAAAATTTTGAACAACAGTACTTACCGTAAAGTGCTATACGCATTTTTTACTGCGATCATTATCCTGCAGAATTTGGTGCCGTTTTTAGGCTATATTCCAATTGGGCCGTTAGACTTGACGATCATTCACATTACGGTCATCATTGCGGCCGTGACTCTAGGGATTCGTGGTGGTGCGATAGTAGGCGGAATTTGGGGACTGATCACTTTTGTGCGGGCTTTTGTATGGCCTACTAGTCCGTTAGCTGCGATCGTCTTTGTTAACCCGTTGGTTTCGGTGTTACCGCGAATTTTGATTGGGGTAGTAGCAGGGGCGGTATTTCAAGGACTGTACCGAAAATGGCCGCGTCAACAGGTATTTGCGGCTAGTGTGGCCGCTGTTTTAGGTGCATTGACTAATACGATCCTAGTGTTAGGACAGATTTACTTGTTTTATCACGGGCACGCACACGCTTTGTATGCGATTGACACGCAGGCGCTGTTACCTTATTTACTAGGAGTGATCGGAACGAACGGGATCCCTGAGGCGATTTTGGCGGGGATCGTAACGCCGTTGATCGCTAAGCCATTGTTAAACAGAAAAACGCGGCGCTAAGAGGTAAGGTGATTTAAGTGGCAGCTGCTAAAAAAAAGACTCAGCACTCCAAAAAAAGGCCAAGTAAAAAGCGTCATTCTACTAAGCTGCCGTATTATTTGTTGGCAGCTTTAATCGTAGTGGTGTGTTCGTTGCAGCTGTTAAAATGGTGGTCACACTCGCAGCCATTAGCACCGCAAGTTCCTCGTTCGCAAAAAGAGCAAAAAGAAGAGTTTATCAAACGGCTGGCGCCGACCGCCCAGGACCAACAGCATAAGTACCACGTTTTTTCGAGTATTACCTTGGCGCAGGCGGCCTTGGAGTCGGATTGGGGCAAGAGTGAGCTGGCTACCAAATACCATAACTTGTTTGGAATCAAGGATCCTAACGGGCCTAATTTGACGACTAAAGAATACGTCAACGGCCAGTGGATCACAGTGCAGGCACACTTTGCCGCTTACCGCGACGATCAAGAAGCGCTCCAGGCTCATACCCAGCTGTTTGTTAACGGAACGCAGTGGGATGCGCATCATTATCAGGAAGTCTTGAACGCGGCTAATTACCAGGAGGCGGCAAAAGCACTGCAAGCAGCGGGTTATGCCACGGATCCTAATTATGCCGCCAAACTGGTCAGGCTGATCCAGCAGTATCACCTAGAGCGCTACGATAACATTGATTAAAAACCGCTTGACTACTACTAGTAGAATTGTACAATAGAATTAATGAGAATTTAAGGAGAGGGGCAGCTGAATGTTAAGAGTCGATAATAATAGTCAAGTTACGGGAGTCACGCCAGCACAACAAAATAATGTGACTGCTGCGCAAAAAGCGCAATTCGCTAATTTAGTGGCGGCTAAGTCCGCGCCCCAAACGATTACCGTGCAGTACGGAGATACGGTCTCACAATTAGCCGAAAAGTACGGTACGACTACTCAGGCTGTTAGCCAAGCTAATCAGCTGCGTGATCCTAATTTTATCTTAGCGGGCCAGCAATTGACGATCCCGGCGGCTAACGGGAACCAAGCGGGCAGCGTGACGTCCCCACAGGCGCAGGCGGTTAATGCTAGTTTTCAGCCGCAGGCGAGTGGTGCTGCGCAAAAAGTAGAACCGCAGTTATCGGGGAGCGAAGAAAGTGCGCGGGCTTACATCATTCAACATGAATCCGGTGGCGATTATAATGCCCGTAACGGCAAGTATATCGGTAAGTATCAGCTAGATCAAAGTTATTTGCACGGTGATTTTTCGCCGGCTAACCAGGAAAAAGTGGCCGCTCAGTACGTGGCTAACCGTTACGGTAACTGGCAAACTGCCCAGAAACACTGGGTCAAGTATCATTGGTATTGATCATTATTGTTTTAAATCAGTAGAAGTAGTTAAAAAACGCGTAGGGCAATCGGACCGCGCGGTTTTTATTTCTTACGGCAATGACACAATTTGAGCAAGGAGATGGGACCGTGAAACTATTAGAAAAAAGGATCCAAGAAGATGGGGTCGTATTACCAGGAAACGTGTTGAAGGTCAATTCCTTTTTGAATCATCAGATCGACGTCGACTTGATGAATACGATCGGTCAGGAGTTTGCTCATTTTTTCCGGGATGACCAGCCAACTAGGATCTTGACCGTCGAGTCTTCGGGGATCGCGCCCGCGATGATGACCGGACTGGCGCTACATATCCCGGTCGTTTTTGCTCGTAAAAAGCACAGTTCAACGATGGAGATGCCGTTATATCTGGCAGACGTTTATTCTTATACCAAAAAAGTAACTAATACGATCTCTGTCGACCGGCGTTTTTTAACCGCAGATGATACGGTGTTGTTGATCGATGACTTTTTAGCTAACGGACAGGCGGTTTCTGGTATGTTAAAATTGTGTGAGCAGGCCCACGCGCAAGTTTGCGGGGTAGGTATTGTGATCGAAAAGGCCTTTCAAGATGGCGGTAAAAATCTACGCGCTCAGGGAGTCCGGATCGAATCATTAGCTAAGATCGCGTCGTTTACGGCCGGTAAAGTTAATTTTGTAGCCAAGTAAACGACCACAGAAAGTAGTGAATTAATAGTGACAACGGATGTTTTATTGCCGAACAGTACTATTGGGATCATCGGTGATAGTCCCAATGGGATAGAACTAGCACGAGCTGCCAAAAAAATGGGATTTAAGGTGGCCGCGTATAGCAGTCAACCCGCTAGCCCAACGCTTAGTGAAGCCGATTTTACGGTGACTGGTGCCAACAGCGACCAGCAAAAATTACAAGAATTTGCTGAACGGTGCGATGTAGTTACCTATGAATCGGAAAGTGTCAGCGCTCAAGTAGTGCAGTATTTGACCAAATTTACACGGGTTCCTCAGGGAGCTACTACGTTAGAAATGATGCAAGACCGCTTATTGGAGCGGGCTTGTTTTGAACAGTTAAACGTCAATATCGCTCCTTACGCGACGATCGTGAGTTTAGACGATGTGTATGCCGCCGTTTCGTCGATCGGTTTTCCCTGCGTGTTAAAGCCGATTCAAAAGGGATTATGGCGTCACCAGCAGTTAGTTTTACGCAAGCAATCCGATATCGCCAAGTGTGCTGCGTGGTTGGACCGGGGAACGTTTATTTTAGAATCCTGGATCCCGTATCAAAAAGAGATCTCAGTGGTAGTGACTAAGGATGTTACGGGAAAATTGTTTTTTATGCCCGAAGTGGAATGTATCTACGACCAACAACACTTACAGCAGGTATTGACTGCTGCGGATTTACCGGCCGAATTATTACAGGAATTGCGTAATAGTGCGCATAAGATTGCGTCTAGCATAGATTATGTCGGTAGTTTTGAGATTGCCTTTTTTGTGACGGCCGCGCAGACGATCTACGTTAAGCGGATCGTTCCAGCCTTGCATGAGGCGGGGTATTTGTTAGATAGTACTTGTAACGTTTCGATGTACGAGCAACACTTGCGGGCACTTGCGGGAATGCCGTTAACGCCGGCTAGAAGTTTGACGGCGGGGGCGTTGGCGTTTATCACGCGTTCCCAGCGAGAAGCGCTTAAAACGCAGTGGGTCTTGAAAGATAATTGGAGTTACCATTTCTTCCGTTACCCGACGACGATGGCCCAAGAAACTCTGGGTTATGTCGTTACTACGGGAAAAAGCGGCGTGGAGCTAAAGGAACAGTTGGATGCGACAAATATGTGGCAGACAAAAAAAGCGTAATTAAGACTATTTTTGAAAAAATATAAAAGTGAGGCTGAGACAAAATGCTTTTTATCTCAGCCTCACTTTGCGTACTCGTAAATGATAGTCCAATCGTGCTCGAAATCGTTTTTTGTCCCAACTCCATTTTTCATTATGTTAAAGGGAAACGTTGCTGGAAGCGGTATTAGTTCGACAGTATTGGTCACACCAATTTTTCATTTCAAATAAAATCGGTGCTAATTGATTTCCTTTTTCGGTCAAGGTGTATTCTACAGTTGGCGGATTAGTAGCAAAAACGGTGCGGGTAACGATCTGATTATTTTCTAGCATATGTAGTCTAGTGGATAATGCACGCGCAGAAATGCCATTGAGCTGGCGTTTTAAAATTCCAAAGTGATTGTTTCCCCGGTAGATCTCCCAGAGAATCAGTGCTGTCCACTTACCACTGATAATGTCGATCGCTGGTTTGATTGGACAATTATCGACTGTGTATTTTTCCTCCATACAGTTAATTCACTCCCCGTTGGCGTTTTTCACCGTTATTTCTAGTAAACTATTTTATACCTACTATACTTTTTTTCACTTCTTTTCGCTAGATATGATTGCTGGTAAATTAATAAGTGAAATTAAATTTAAGGATAGGTGCTGATAGATGTGAGCTATGATATTGATGAATTGTTGGGAAAATGTACGGAACGATACTTTGGATCGGGCTATAAAAAAATAGATCATTTAATTTATAAGTTTAATAGTAGTAATAATGATTTTACTGGTGTAGCAAAAGTAACTAAAAATAAAATATGGTCCACAAAGGATGGTATGAGTCTTGTTCAACATCTTAGTAGTGTGGATATTTTAGTTATATCGTCGCTTTTTATGGAAAAGGTAATATTAGTTAAATTTCCTGGAATTAACTGTGCTAATCTTGTAGTCTATGCAATTAAAATGAATTTAGGAAATTCTCCGATATTAGATTTAGATAATATTTCAATAAGGATGGTAGGGATAGAAAAAAATGATGATTATTTTTTGGTAAAAGAAATAATAGGGAATATAAAAGTACAATTGAAGGCCTGGTATAAATGTAACACAGGAGAAAATAATATCAGAAAAAATTCAATTGAATTTTGGGAGAATCATTATAAAAATAGTGACAATATAATTAATCATATTACTTTTTCTGATAATAAATTGGAGGCTACAGTTGAAGTTAAGGGAGACGATAAAAGGTTATATAAGGGTATGCAAAGCAATTTTAATAAGAAAATATCAATTTTATCGTTGCTAATTATATTTGCCCAGCTAGCAGAGGTTAGTGCGTATAATTTTGATAAAATTAGCAGAAATAAAACTGACAATCTTTGGGTAAGAAGTTTTTCTGCTGAAGTGGATGTAGATCAATTATATCAATTAAATGATGTATTTGATTTAATTTTAGAAATAACTAAATGTAGTTTGATTGAGATGAATAGTGAACAATGGCGTACTTTTAAAATGATAGGTTTTGATCGTAAAAAAATTATTAGATATAAGGGGAAAATTGCACATAGAATGTTAGGAGTAAGTTAAGAATGAAAATAAATAAGCATATAGTAATATCTGGAACATATTCAACTGGAAAAACAACAACAACATCGTTATCTATAGCAACTGGAATTCCTATGATAAACGCTCTTTCTGCAAGAGAAATATTAACTAATCTATATCCTGGAAGACAATTTCATGATATGAATATTACAGAATTGATGGCATTAGGTTTGGAAAGATTTAAAGAACGTGTAAAAGCAGAAAATTTATTAATTGCTCGACAACAAGATTTTATATCTGATGGTTCTGTTATAAATGAATGGGTTTACGGTATTGTAAGAACAAAGATTGGTATAAATCCAGGTGCGCCAAGGTATCAACAAATAATAAAAGCAGTTTTAGGATTTCCTGCTAAAAATTTTTTGAATAAATATATGGATGCATATGGACAGGTAGTAAATAAATATTCTAAAAATGTTTATACCCATGTAATTCATTTACCGATAGAATTTCCAATGGCTCCTGATGGACATAGACCTGTATCAGAACGTTACAGAAATTTATCAGATTCAGAATTACAGAAGATTTTTTCTGAATATAATATACCATTTTATATTATTAAGGGAAGTCAAGTTGAGAGGGTAAATAGTATTATAAAGATTTTAAAACTACCTCAAGTGATAAGTACACAAGAAGCTGTTGAAATAGCAAAAAACAAAATAAGTAAAAGTAGGGAAGTTGTATCACAAAAGATGTTAGATCAATATCACAAACCAACTTTTAAAGAAAGAATAAAAATTTTATCTCAATTTTAAAGGACAGGAGTAGGCAAATGATCAAACTACAACATATCACCAAAAGTTACGGTCGCGGCAGTTCGCAAACGATGGCACTTAAAGATATTAATTGTCAGATCGAGACTAATAAGTTAACGATTATTTTAGGACCGAGTGGATCGGGGAAAAGTACCCTGCTAAACATTTTAGGGGGGATGGATCGACCCTCCAGTGGAGATGTTATTTATCAGCAACGTTCGTTAGCCAGGGCGACTGATCAAGAATTAACGGATTATCGGCGTCAGGTAGTTGGATTTGTTTTTCAGTTTTACAACCTAGTAAATAATTTAACGGTGGTAGAAAATATCAACTTGGCAGCAAAGTTAAATCGTCAAGAAGATGTTGCTATTAATGAGTTATTAAAACAAGTTAATTTGGAAAAACGGCGGGATAATTTTCCCGAACAATTATCGGGAGGTGAAATGCAGCGAGTTGCGATTGCTCGGGCATTAGCTAAAAAACCAGAATTATTGTTATGCGATGAACCTACTGGTGCGTTAGACTCGCAAACTTCGCACCGTATTTTCGCTATTTTGCAAAATTCGTGTGACACACAGACAGCAGTTGTGATCGTTACTCATGATCCGCAGGTAGCCGTGATCGCCGACAGAGTGATTAGGATTAAAGATGGAATACTCGCAAGTGTGACGGATAATCCCCGCCCATTAACTGTATCCGAGGTGAAGTGGCAATGAGTCTGTTACTGCGAAAATTAGGACGAACGATGCTTAAAAATTGGACCCAATTTTTTTCGGTATTTTTGATGGCCTTTTTGAGTGTGTTGTTGTACACGGGATTAGAAGGTACATGGAAGGGAATGGAAATTAGTGTTGACCATTATTTGAAGCAGACGAATTTAGCCGATTCGTGGGTTCAAGCGACTGCGGTTAAGCAAGATGAATTGACCGAGATCAAAAATTTACCAGCGGTAAAAAAGATAAGTGCGACGACCGAGATTATGGTTAAGCTGAAGACAAACGGCAAAAAACGTTACGTGTCGTTGACTACGCCTGAGCAAAATGGAATTTCCCGGCCGTTAGGGTACCAAAAGGGTAAACTACACACCAATGAAGTTTATCTGAATACGATTTTTGCTCGCAGTAATCATTTAAAACCAGGTGACCGAGTGACTTTTATTGACCACACACGTCGAGTTTCCTTGCGAATAGCTGGACTAGTACGCTCTCCGGAAAAGATGTATTATACTGGTTCAAACGATTTTATTTCTCCTCAGCAACAAGATTATGGTTATGGCATTATCAGTCAGAAAACGTTGATTACTCGGTTTGGCTATTTAGGTGGTGCTAATACTATTTCTTTAAAAAATAATAAAAATGGACAAGTTGAACGTCAAATTCATGCTATCTTAGGAGAACACTTTATCAGTATGCAAACGCGACGGTCTGATCCTGCAATTTCCACGGCACTTGACCGGATCGGCCAAATTCGTAATTTGGCAGTTTTGTTTTCATTGATTTTTATTTTGTTAGCCGTTTTAGCAATGTATACTACGATCAAGCGGGTGATCGACGCGCAACAACAAGATATTGCTACGTTACGTTCTTTAGGGTATTCCAATCGTTTTTTGACAATGTATTACTCATTGTACGGTGCGGTGATTGGAATGTTGGGTACGATCGGCGCGTGGGCGTGTGCACCACTACTATCACATTTTGTACTAAATTCGCAAAAGAAGATGTTTGATTTACCACGATGGCAAATTGGCTATACGCCGTATTCCTTATTGTTAGCGGTGATCGTGATTTTATTTTGCGTTGGAGCAGCACTATTCGCGGCACGAACGGGGCAGAAATTAACTCCTGCGGCAGCAATGCGTCACGAAAATAGTAAAAAAGCGCAGCGAATTTTGCTAGAACGTTTTCCTAAACTATGGTCTAAGATACAGTTAGGAACGCGTTGGACTTTACGCGATGGCGCTAATAACCCCGGGCGGTCATTGTTAGGAATTGTAGGTGTTATGGGAGGATTAGCGTTGATCATGACGGGATTTGGCACAAAGGATTCAATGAACCGCCAAGTCGATCAGATGTTTGGTACAGAATATAATTATCGTTACCAACTGAACTTAAATCCGCAAAATACTACGATACAAAATCAACAACTTGCGGTCAACAATAATGGACAGCAGTTGGCTAGATCAGTCGTTAAACTAGCTTTGCGCGGACAATTTGACCGGCCACTGACCGTGATTGGGTCGGGAAAGTACGTGCATTTAATGACAACTACTGGGCACACTTTGCAAGCTGGTGGTGTTTATCTTAGTGAAGGGTTAGCTCGCAGTGCCAACATTAAAGTTGGTAAAAGAATCGGCCTTTTACCGGCATTAAGTAACAAAAAGCGTTATTTTATAGTTAAGGGAATCGTTAAAACTAACACGACTCAAGGAGTTTTCGTTACTCAAAAAACATGGCAGGATGCAGGGTATCATTTTCATCCCACAGCGATTTTGACCGGTGAAACTCATTTGCACTATGCGAAAAATCAAGTAGATCAAGTAGTCGAACTAAAAAAACAACATGCTAATGCGCATCTAATGGTAGCTAATTTAAATAGTATTTTCTTATTAATTCAAGTTTTTGGGATCTTACTAACGATTGTAATTTTATATAATTTAGGTTCACTGAATTTTACTGAGCGGACGAGAGACTACGCAACGCTTAGTATTCTAGGTTTTCACAGGTCTGAATTACGCAGATTAACTGCCGGAGAAAATATTGTCACTACGGTGATCGGTTTATTGGTAGGAATTCCATTTGGGATCTGGTTTTTGGCTAAATACGTGACGACCTTTACTACAGAGCAAATCATGTATTACCCGACGATCAGTCAGCTGAATTTGTGGTTGGCATTGGCGATCACGGTGATTTTTTCATTATCAACAGTTATTTTGATCGGTAGCAGGTTGAAAAAGTTAGACATGATTGCGGCGACGAAGGGAGTAGAGTAGCAAACGCAAATAAGAATGTAATTTACGGAGATGTAATTAGGATCAGAGACAAACTAAATTTTTTGTCCTGGTCCTTTTTTGTGGGCATTTGAAGGTCAAATAGCAAGCCGTTATTCAGCGGCTGACTCGCCGTACGATTGTGTTATAATAGGGTTCGATAAATTCAAGAGAGGATTGAACACATTGAGTCACACTGATTTGCTCGCAAATATGAATGACAAACAAGCTCAGGCTGTCCAGTGCACGCAAGGACCGCTGTTGATCATGGCTGGTGCTGGTTCTGGTAAAACGCGGGTCTTAACTCACCGTGTTGCCTATTTAATTCAAGAAAAAGGAGTTTTGCCTTGGCGGGTGTTAGCTATTACCTTTACCAATAAGGCTGCTACCGAAATGCGGGAGCGGGTCAACACGCTGCTGGGTGATTCTGCCTCCGAGATCTGGGTCTCGACGTTTCACGCGTTGTGTGTGCGTATTTTACGCCGCTATGCCGATCAACTGGGCTATAGTAAGTCGTTTACGATCGCCAGTTCTTCCGAACAACGTACCCTAATCAAAAATATCTTAACGGACTTAAATATCGATCCGAAAAAAACTAATCCGCGGGCGATTTTAAGTGCGATCTCGAATGCTAAAAATGATTTATTAACACCGGCTGATCTGGCAGGACGGGTCGGTTCGCCGTTTGAGCAAAACGTCGCTAACGTTTATGAACGCTACCAAAAAGAATTGCAGCGTAATTCTGCGTTAGACTTTGACGATTTGATCATGCAAACGATCGTCTTGTTCCAACAGTTTCCGGACGTTTTAGCGCATTACCAAGACCAATTTGAATACATTCACGTTGACGAGTACCAGGATACTAACGAAGCGCAATACACGTTGGTTAAAATGTTGGCGCAAAAAAGGCAAAATCTGTGTGTCGTGGGCGATGCCGATCAGAGTATTTACGGTTGGCGCGGGGCTAACATGGAAAATATCTTAAATTTTGAAAAAGATTATCCTGCCGCCACGGTGATCAAATTGGAACAAAATTACCGCTCGACTAAGTCGATTTTGGCTGCGGCTAACGCGGTGATCGAAAATAACGTTCACCGCAAGGAAAAAAAGCTCTGGACGCAAAACGATAACGGCCAAAAAGTCCATTATTACCGGGGAAATAACGCTAACGACGAGGCTTATTATGTTGTTAAAAACATTCAAGAAAAACAACGCACCAAACGCCAGCATTACCGGGATTTTGCCGTTTTGTACCGTACCAACGCCCAGTCACGGGTACTAGAAGAAACCTTTGTTAAGACTAATATTCCTTACAAGATAGTGGGAGCACACCGCTTTTACGACCGTAAGGAAATCTTAGATATTCTCGCCTATCTGCGTTTGGTGACTAATCCCCAGGACTCGCTAAGTTTCGCGCGGATCGTCAACACACCTAAACGGGGGATCGGCGCTACTAGTCTAGAGAAGTTACAGGCTTTTGCGACCGCTAACCAGCTGACGATGTTAGAAGCCGCACAAAACGCCGTGATGGCCGATATTTCGGGGAAAGCCGCGCAGCGTTTGACCAGTTTTGCGCAGCTGATCTTAGACTTACACGCGCTAGAAGAAAACGCGACGGTCACCCAGATCACCAACGAGATCCTGGAGCGTTCGGGTTACCTAAAATCGTTACACGAAACTAAGAGTTTGGAAAATGAGAGCCGCCTAGAAAACCTCAATGAATTTTTGACGGTTACCCAACAATTCGATAATTCCTGGCAAGCCGATGAAGAACACCAGGATATTTTTGGCGACTTTTTAGCGGACCTGGCATTGGTTTCAGACCAAGACAGCGTTGACGAACAACAAGACGAAGTTACTTTAATGACGTTACACGCGGCTAAGGGGCTGGAATTTCCCGTGGTCTTTTTGATCGGAATGGAAGAAGGAATTTTTCCAATATCCCGCGCTTTAGCCGATGACCGGGAACTAGAAGAAGAGCGGCGTTTGGCCTACGTGGGAATTACGCGGGCACAAAAAGAGCTCTATTTAACTAACGCTTATTCGCGCATGTTATATGGCAGAAGGCAAAATAACCCAGCGTCTCGTTTTATCGATGAGATTGGACCCGATTTGTTGGTATCCGACAACAAAGAAGAGCCGCTGCGC
This sequence comes from Ligilactobacillus sp. ESL1201, assembly GCF_058503265.1. Classification (NCBI taxonomy): domain Bacteria; kingdom Bacillati; phylum Bacillota; class Bacilli; order Lactobacillales; family Lactobacillaceae; genus Ligilactobacillus; species Ligilactobacillus sp. ESL1201. Next base: position 762,430 of record NZ_CP196362.1, read on the forward strand.
AGTAACGGTAGCTTTAGCGGTAACTGGGGTAAAAGAAAAGTGGCCGCTCCTTACCTGCGACCGAGTAGTGTGATCAAAGAGCAAACGACCGGAGCCGAGAAAAAAGCCTGGCAGATTGGTGATCTGATCGAACACAAGAGTTGGGGAACGGGTACGGTTGTACGGGTCACGGGGACTGGCGATGATACCGAATTAGATATTGCTTTTAAAGAGCAGGGGATCAAACGTTTACTGGCGGCCTTTGCACCGATCCAGAAGAAATAAGGAGAAAAAATGGCTGAAGATGAAGTAGTTGAACAAATACAACACTTGCGCAAAAGACTGCTTGCGTGGGGAACTGCTTATTATAATGCTGATGCGCCTCAGGTCGAAGATGCAGTTTATGATCAGGCCTACCGTAAGTTGCAGGAATTAGAACAACAACATCCCGAATTGGTGACGAAAGACTCTCCGACACAACACGTGGGCGGCAGTGTCGCCAGTGGGTTTACTAAGGTGACTCACGAGATCCCGATGCTTTCTTTGGGCGACGTTTTTTCGCAGGCAGAATTGCAGGAATTTGTGACTAAATTAGAACAGACGACGGATACGCAGATCCCGTTTAACTGTGAGCTAAAGATCGACGGCCTAGCGATCTCGTTGACCTACGAAAACGGGATATTTGTCAAGGGGTCGACGAGAGGCAACGGTGTGATCGGCGAAGACATTACCAACAATTTAAAAACGATTGCGGCGATCCCTGCAAAATTGAGTGAACCAGTTTCACTGGAAGTTCGTGGTGAATGCTACATGCCAAAAGAGGCGTTTGTAGCCTTAAACCAACAACGCGAACAAGCGGGCCGCCCGGTATTTGCTAACCCCCGAAACGCTGCCGCCGGTTCTTTGCGTCAGCTGGACGCGCGGGTGACTAAAAAACGTAATTTAAGCACCTTTATTTATTATTTAATGGAGCCGCAAAAATACGGGATCACGACCCAGAGTGCGGCTTTAAAACAGATGCAAGCTTGGGGCTTTAAGGTCAACCAAACGGCACGTTTAGCCCAAAATTGGCAAGAGATCGCCGCTTATATCGACGAGTATCAGGAAAAAAGAACGCAATTAGAGTACGATATTGACGGTATCGTACTGAAAGCCGACCCGTTTAGGATCCACGAACAAGTCGGCAATACCGTGAAGGTTCCCAAGTGGGCGATCGCCTACAAGTTTCCGCCCGACCAACAAGAAACGGTCGTGCGCCAAATAGAGTGGACCGTGGGACGTACCGGGGTGGTGACGCCGACGGCTATCATGGATCCCGTGCAGTTAGCCGGGACGACGGTCAGCCGCGCGTCGTTGCACAATCCCGATTACCTGCAGCAAAAAGACATTCGCTTGTTAGATACCGTTAAGTTGCACAAGGCAGGAGATATTATTCCCGAGGTAGCTGAGGTGGTACTAGCCAAACGCCCGGCGGACGCTCAACCTTACGAGATCCCGACGCACTGTCCGCAGTGTGGTTCGCGCTTGGTACACGAGGCTGACGAAGTGGCTTTGCGCTGTATCAATCCTAAGTGTCCGGCGCTGCTCAAGGAAAGCGTGATCCACTTTGCGTCGCGCGATGCGATGGATATTCGCGGACTAGGCAAGCAAATTATTGCCCAGCTGTTCAGTAAAAATTTGATCGCAGACGTCGCCGACTTGTACGAGTTGACGACCGCAGACCTGTTACAACTCGATAAGGTCAAGGAAAAAACGGCAGCTAACTTGCTGACGGCGATCGCTAATAGTAAGGATAATTCGGTAGAACGCTTGTTATTTGGGTTAGGTATTCGCCACGTTGGCGCCAAAGCCGCCCGGATCTTGGCGCAACATTTTGGCAATCTGGAAAAGTTAATGGCCGCTGACCAAGAACAGATCGAAGCTATCGACTCGCTAGGCACGATCATTGCGGAAAGTGTGGTGCAGTATTTCGGAAACCACCAGGTCCAAGAATTACTCCAGGAACTCAAAAAACAACACGTTAATTTCGCTTATTTAGGGCAAACTCAAGAACAGGTGGCACAAACGGCAAAAGCCAGTCAATTTTACGGGAAAACCGTGGTGTTAACGGGGACGCTGACGACACTGACGCGGGCTCAGGCCAAAACGTGGCTCCAAGAACACGGTGCTAAGGTGACCGGCAGTGTTTCGCGCAAGACTGATCTGTTAGTGGCTGGGCAAGCTGCCGGGTCTAAGCTAACGCGGGCCCAAGAATTAGAGGTCCCAATTATCAACGAGCACCAATTTCGCCAACAAATGGAGGGAACGCAGTGAAACGAAAGCTAAGTATTCTGGCGGCACTAGCAATGACGTTGCTTTTAGTGAGCGCGTGTCAAAAAGAAAGCCATAAAAGTAGTTCTGGCAACCAAACAACGACTAAGCAGGCGAGTTCTGATTACCAAGGGGTCGTTCAAAAAGGTCGCTACCAAACCAGCAAAGCCAGGGGAGTCGGCGTGGCTCAAAATGCCGATAACCTGTTAAACTTGAAGAGCTTTGAGGCGGGGTTGACCCAGCTTTCTAAAAAGGAATTTTCCCCTAAAAAATATGTTTTCCAAGAAGGACAGCTGTTAAGTAAAAATACGGTGGAAAACTGGTTGGACCGCAAAACTAAAGACAATCCGAGCGGGTTAAACCCGCCTGATAACGGGCAAAACGACGCTAAAAAGCGTAACCCGATGTACGTGCAACAGATCGAAGAACAAGATTACATGAAAAACGATAACGGCACCTTGTCGTTAAGCGGCATGACGGTGGGGATCGGGATGAACCAAAAGGATTACTACCAAAAAGAAGAATACGGTGCGACTTTTACGACCGATATTCCCCACGACGTGATGGTTAAGCAAGGTCAGATCGCGGCATCCAAAGTACTAACGCGGATCCGCGCAATGCACGGGGTGCCGGACAATTTGCCGATCATGATCGCGCTGTACGAACAGGCGCCTAACGATAGTTTGGTGGGCGGCTCGTTTTACGCTTATTCCGTGAGTCGGCGGGGCAACAATTTGGGCTCGTGGAAGCACACCCACCTAGCTAGTTATACTTTCCCGGCGATCGCAACCAAGTCGATCCCTAACGATAACGACGAGACTTCGTTTGAAAGTTTCCAAAATAAGATCAAAAATTTCTTCCCCAATTTAGCGGGAGTGACCGCACAGGGACAATATAACGAGCAGACGTTGCAGGGAATGCACGTTAATATCACGACCCAATTTTATGGTGAATCGGAGATCAATAGTTTCACTCAGTACGTGGCGCAAGCAGCTAAAAATTACCTACCGGGTGGTATTCCAATCGATATTACGATCAAGGGTGCAGACGGGACCATGCAGGCCTTTTTGGCAAATGACAGCGGCAACGGTGAATACTACACGCATGTGTTTGGCAGTTATTGATGCGTGGTGGCGGTAAGTTTAAATTCCAAGTTCGAATTTAACTTGCTTAGGTTAGCCGTCGCTTACTCTCGCTTTGCTTCACTCACTATTATTATGCTAAAATGTTAACTGGTTATTTTACGGTAGAAAGAAGGAAATTCAATGGCAATCTCAGCACAAGAAGTGCAACACGTTGCTCATTTGGCTAAATTAGATTTAGCCCCATCCGAATTAGATAAATTTGCTGGTCAAATGGACCAGATCATTAACATGGTCCATCAGTTAAGCACGGTCGATACTGATGGCGTGCCGGTTACCAGTAACGTTGCACAGGCTAAAAACGTCATGCGCGAAGACGTTGCTGTTGCGGGTACTAGCCGGCAAGAAATGATGAAAAACGTGCCGGACAGCGCCAACGGCTACATCAAAGTTCCGGCAATTATCAACGAAAGTGAGGAAGGCTAGATGGATTATTTAAAAAATGACCTCACGAGCGTGCACAACGGGTTAGTCAATCAAGAATTTAGCGTTGCTGAATTAACGCAAGCAACCTATGACAAGATCGCCCAGATCGACCCGCGCATCAATGCGTTTTTGACTTTGAACAAGGAAGCTGCGCTCAAACGGGCGGCTCAAGTCGATGAGGCCGGGATCACACCGGAAGCAACTTTAGCGGGAATCCCCCTGGCAATTAAGGATAACATCGTTACTAAGGGCTTGAAAACAACGGCTGCCAGCAAGATCTTGGCTAATTTTGAACCAATTTATGACGCGACCGTGGTGGAAAAAATCAACCAGGCGCAGATGATCAATATCGGTAAGACCAACCTCGATGAATTTGCGATGGGTGGTTCGACCGAAAACTCCGCCTTTCAGGTGACTAAAAACGCTTGGAACCAAACTAAAGTCCCGGGTGGTTCTTCGGGCGGTTCGGCCGCTGCCGTTGCCTCGGGACAGGTACTCGCTGCTTTGGGGACCGATACCGGTGGTTCGATCCGCCAACCCGCGGCTTATAATGGTATCGTCGGGGTCAAACCAACTTACGGGCGGGTATCGCGCTATGGTTTGATCGCCTTTGGTTCCAGTTTAGACCAAATTGGGCCACTGACTAGGACTGTCAAAGACAATGCCTTAGTCTTAAACGCGATCGCAGGGCACGATCACCGCGATTTCACCAGTTCGGACAATGCGGTTCCGGATTTCACCGCGCAGTTGACCGGCGATGTTAAGGGACTACACATTGGTGTACCACGTGAATACATGGACAAAGGGGTCGATCCGGCAGTTAAGGATGCGATCAACCAGGCAATTAAGACCTTAGAAGGTTTAGGTGCTACGGTCGACGAAGTTTCTTTACCTTACAGCAAATACGGCGTAGCGGTTTATTACATTATCGCTTCGTCCGAAGCTTCGTCTAACCTCCAACGTTACGACGGCATTCGTTACGGTTTTCGGGCACAAGACGTTAAAAACTTGGAAGACGTTTACGTTCGTTCACGTTCGGAAGGATTTGGCGATGAAGTTAAGCGCCGGATCATGTTAGGAACATTTTCGTTATCGGCCGGGACTTATGATGCTTATTTCAAGAAAGCCGCTCAGGTCCGGACGTTGATCTGTCGTGATTTCACCAAAGTGTTCGCTGATTACGACTTGATCTTAGGACCGACTACGACGAGCCCGGCCTTCGATATTGGTGCGGAAGTCGACGATCCGTTGACGATGTATATGAATGATATTTTGACGATTCCCGTTAACTTAGCTGGCTTACCAGCGATGTCATTACCCGCTGGCTTCACGGACGGACTGCCGATCGGAATGCAACTGATCGCACCTCAATATGGCGAAGAGACACTTTACCGCGCTGGCTATGCGTTTGAACAGGCAACTGATTTTCATTTAGCAGTACCTGAGATTGGGGGATTAGACTAATGAATTTTGAAACAACGATTGGCTTGGAAGTCCACGTAGAATTAAAAACTAACTCCAAGGCTTATTCTCCGGCACCGGTGCAATATGGTCAGGCGCCTAATACCAACACCAACGTGATCGACTGGGCCTATCCGGGGGTATTGCCGTTGGTCAACAAGGGTGCGTTAGAATACGGGATGCGTGCTGCGTTAGCTTTGCATTGCAAAATCAGACAAGATATTCATTTTGACCGGAAAAACTATTTTTACCCGGATAATCCGAAAGCCTATCAGATTACGCAATACCAGACCCCAATCGGTTATGACGGCTGGTTGGAAATTGAACTGGAAGACGGAACGACTAAAAAAATCGGGATCGAAGAACTACACGTTGAAGAAGATGCCGGGAAAAATTCCCACGAACCCGATGGCTATTCTTACGTCGATTTGAACCGGCAGGGCACACCGTTGATCGAAATCGTTTCGCGGCCTGATTTGGCGTCGGCCGACGAGGCTTATGCTTACATGAAAAAATTACGGCAAGTGATCCAGTTTACCGGGGTTTCGGACGTGAAGATGGAAGAAGGCTCAATGCGTGCCGACGTCAATGTGTCGGTGCGGCCGCTGGGTTCTGATAAATACGGTACTCGGACCGAAATGAAGAACTTGAACTCGTTTGAACACGTTAAAAACGGGGCGGAATACGAAGCTAAACGCCAGGCACAAGTGTTGATGGCGGGCGGCAAGGTCCAATTAGAGACTCGCCGTTTTGACGTTAATACCGGCGAAACGGTCCTGATGCGGGTCAAAGAAGGGGCTAGCGATTACCGCTATTTCCCAGAACCTGACTTGCCACCGATCCATATTTCCGACGAATGGATCGCACAGGTGCAAAAATCGATCCCCGAAATGCCGGAAGAGCGGCGTGCTCGCTATGTTGAGCAGTGGGGTGTGCCGGCCTATGATGCGGGCGTTTTGACCCAAACAAAAGAAATGTCTGACTTTTACGAAGAAACCGTCGCTGCAGGGGCTGATCCTAAATTAGCCGCTAACTGGCTGATGGGTAACGTCAATGCTTACATGAACGAACAACACCTTGAATTAGGGCAACTGGCACTGACACCAAAACATTTGGCGGCGATGATCGCCTTGATCCAAGATGGCACGATTTCTTCTAAGATTGCTAAAAAGGTCTTCCAACAAATCGTAGCTAACGATACTGACCCTAAGCAATGGGTAGAAGAAAAAGGGATGGTACAGCTATCGGATCCTAAGGTCTTGCAACCAATGATCGACGAAGTTTTGGATGCTAACGAGCAATCTATCACGGACTTTAAGAACGGGAAAGACCGGGCCGTGGGCTTTTTGGTCGGTAACATTATGAAAAAAACGCGGGGCAAGGCTAACCCTAAAGTAGTTAACCAGTTATTGATGGCTAGTTTGAAGGAAAGGTAAGATCTCGCGTGAAGGCGAGGCAACAAGTGATGAAAAAAAGGTGTCGCATTATTTATAACCCAACTTCTGGCAGAGAAGCGATGAAACGTGATCTGGTCGGGATTTTGGACATTTTGGAGGGTGCTGGCTACGAAACGAGCGCTTTTGCTACTACGCCCCAGCAAGATTCGGCTAAAAACGAAGCTCGGCGTGCGGCGCAAGAAGGGTTTGACCTAATTGTCGCTGCTGGCGGTGACGGGACGATCAATGAAGTCGTTAACGGGATCGCGCCGTTAAAAAAACGCCCACAAATGGGAGTGATCCCCGCCGGTACGACTAACGACTATGCTAGGGCGCTGAAGATCCCGCGCGAAGACCCGCTAGCGGCCGCCCGGGTGATTGCACGCGGACAGACCGTTAAGATGGATATTGGTCAGGCAGCAGAGAAGTATTTTGTTAACATCGCTGCCGGGGGGTTGCTTTCCGAATTGACTTATTCGGTTCCTTCCGAGCTCAAGACTATTTTTGGTTACTTGGCTTATTTGGTCAGGGGAGCCGAATTATTGCCGCGCATCAAACCGATCAAGATGCACTTAGAATACGATCAGGGAGTGTACGATGGCACGGCCTCGATGTTTTTTGTGGCGCTGACTAATTCGATCGGCGGTTTTGAACAAATCGTACCTGATGCTTCTTTAGATGACGGTAAATTTACCTTGATCGTGGTCAAGACCAGCAATTTGATCGAAATTTTACACCTGGTCCAAAAGGTGTTTAGCGGTGGTAAGCATGTCGATGACCCGCGAGTTTTGTACGTAAAAACGGCTAAGATCAAGGTTAAGCCGGTAGACGAAAAAATAATGATCAATATCGACGGCGAGTATGGTGGCGATGCGCCGGTGACGTTTGTTAACCATAAACAGTTGATTGAAATGTTCGCTAATACGGATAAGTTACCTAAACACGCGATCACGGCGGAAGCGACGTTAGCAGACGACGCCCGCAAACACTTTGTCGAAGAATTAGACCATTTACCAGATGATGAATAATTGGACGTGAGCTAAAGGGAGCGAGACAACTTAGTTTTGTTTCGTTCCTTTTTGTTAGTGGAGGAAAATAATGAAAAAACAATTGCCAGTTACTAAGAACCAAGAGCTACAAGCCGAGATCACCGATTTGACCTATCAGGGAATGGGGGTCGCTAAAATAGAAGGCTACCCGTTATTTGTTGCCGGTACTTTGCCTGGCGAGCAGGTGAGCTTGCACGTGGTCAAAACTACTAAAAATTACGGTTTCGCTAAGTTGATCAAAGTTTTACGGGAAAGTGCCGAACGGGTCGGCACCGGGCAAAAAGAATTTTTGGATACCGGGATCGCGCCACTGCAACACTGGGCTTACCCCGCACAGCTGCGGTATAAACGCAAATTGCTGACGGACCTGTTGACTAAAGCGCACCTAGACTTGGAGGTCGCTCCCGTAGTCGGGATGGACGTGCCGTTACATTACCGTAACAAGGCTCAAGTGCCGGTGCGAATGGTCAACGGACAGCTAGAAACTGGTTTTTTCCGCCAAGGCAGCCATCATTTTGTCCCGTTGGAAAACTACTACATTCAAGATGAACGCATCGATGAGGTCTTAAAGATCGTGCGTGACCTGTTGCGTCAGTTTCAGATCAGCGCATACGACGAGCAACATCATCAAGGTATTGTGCGGACCTTGTTCGTGCGCCGCGGGTATCACAGCGGTGAAGTGATGGTGGTGTTAGTGACGCGCACTAAAAAACTGCCCAACGGTGAGCAGTTGGCCCAATTGATCCAGGAAAAATGTCCGGACGTAGTTGCTGTGTTGCAAAATATCAACCCGGAAAAAACCAATGTGATCTTAGGAAAAACAACTCACGTACTGGCGGGACGTAATTACATCGAAGACCAGCTCAACGGACTGACGTTTAAGATCTCGGCACCGTCATTTTACCAGGTCAACCCGCTTCAGACCGAAAAATTATACGCGCGGGCCGTAGAACTGGCCGACTTAAACGCGACGCAAACGGTACTCGATGCTTACTGTGGGATCGGGACGTTGACGTTGGCGATGGCCCAACGAGCTCAGCAGGTCTACGGTGTCGAAATCGAGCCGCAAGCCATCAAGGACGCCAAGGAAAATGCGCGGGAAAACGATTGCCACAACGTTAAATTCGTGGTCGGTGACGCTAAAGAACAGATGAATAAGTGGGCGGACGCAGCGGTCAAACCCGACGTAGTAGTAGTCGACCCACCGCGTAAGGGGTTAGCAGCAGAATTTATCACTACGACGGCTAAAATGCAGCCCCAACGCGTAGTGTATGTTAGTTGTAACCCGGCGACGTTGGTACGTGATCTGGGTCGTTTTCAGGAAGTTGGCTACGAAGTGACTAAGCCGCTGGAGCCGTTTGACCAGTTCCCACAAACGACGCACGTGGAGACGATCGCGGTGTTGGAAAAAAAGTAGCGTAAAATTTCTCCTTGACTTCAAGTCAACTTTAAGAGTTACACTGACTTTGACTTAATTTACTAATAAATGGAGGCAAAGTTGATGAAACGTAGTCAAGTAGTGATCCATATGTACGTGTCGCTTGATGGCAAGATCGAAGGAAATTATGGAAGCGGGATCTCTGGTCAGTATTACAGCGATGAACTCTACCGCATCAGTAATGCCGATGCCAATGGGCGCAAGACGATCCAAAAATGCGCGGCGCCGGCGCAAATTGCTTTGGACAATGCGATGCAACGGGATTAACGTACGCAAATTGGTTGCCCACTGAGATTACCTCCCAGACTTGGTCGGTGTCTTTTGACCGCAAGGGGCGGTGTGGTTGGACCCAAAATTATTTTGCCTATAACGGTCACCGCATGCACGCACTCGAGGTGGTGACTAGGCAAGCCGACAAACGGTATTTGGCGTACTTGCGGACGATGAAAATTCCTTATATCGTCAGTGGGCAGACCGACTATGACCTAGAAGAGGTCTTGGTGTTGTTAAAACAACACTTCCAGATCAATACGCTAGCCGTTTGTGGTGGGGCGCTGATCGACGGAGCGTTTTTACGTGCGCACCTAGTGGACGAGATTTCGCTGGTAGTTGCTCCGGTAGTTAGCGGCGATGTTACCGGCAAAACGGCTTTTGATACCTTAGGCGAGGACGTAGACGACATTTTTACTTTTGATTCGGCCCAAAAATTAGCCGACGGCGGGGTCCACTTACGTTTTAAACGCCAAAACTAGGGGTCATTTTTAAATTTACGGTGGTAATTTGGCCCACCGCGTCTTACAATCAAAGTAACGATTACAGTTAATTTGAACGAAGAAGTGGGCAGTAGTGAGTGAAACAACTGAATTGCGGGTAATTTTTACTCGCCGCGGGTGCAAGCCATTTTTTAAAAAACATCCGGGACAACAAAAGATGATCGCACGAAAAATTAGTGCCGCCCTGTGTCGCGAAAGTCAAACGGGTATGACCAAGGTCAAACTAGCCACCGAGCACCGCTTTAATAACCAGTTGTGTTACGAATTTCGCCTAAATTTGGGGAAGATCGGTTCCGCGCGGATCGCTTTTACGCTTCACGAGCGGCAAGCAACCGTGTATTTGATCTCCAGTGAATTGCAAAAAGCAACGTTTAGCCACGAACTGGCCCAGTTAGTGAGCGGCTCATGAAAAAAATACCACTTAAGCAGGCCAAGGGGCTGCTAAAAAAAGCGTTACGGTCACGAAATGACCAGCAGATCGTGTTTTTGACCGCTAAAAAAGACCGTTCACTTACTTTAGCGGTTACAGAACAAGAAATTAAGGTGACCGAGCAAGGCTACGTCAATGAAACGACAACCTATGCGCTGTCAGAGGCCAAACACGCGTTGCAAGCTGCTTTTAAGCGTGAATTTCCGCGCAGCCACCAGGTCTACGTCAAAATCGGGGGATGATAAATGTGGCAGACGGCTGGAGTGCAGGTCGTTTCGGCTAGGTAAGCGTAAACAGGCAGGGGACTAAGACTAGACGTGGTCTTGGTCCTATTTTTGTGTCTTGACATTTTTGATAACAGTGTTATGATAATTGCTGTAATTTAAATAACACTGTTATCAAGAAAGGTAAAATATGACTAACGATACTAAACAAAAGATAATTGCCCAAACGATTCGCTGGGTTAAAACTGACGATTATCAGCGCCTTTCACTGCGCAAATTAGCACAGCAATTGGGATTAACGACGGGGGCGTTTTACCAGCAATTTAAGAGTAAAAATGAACTTTTTTACCAAACCGCAATGGAACTGTCGCGCCAGGTAGTAGCACAATTGGAAGTCACACCTGCTTTACCAGCGGCCGAGCAGTTATTACAACTCGCACAGCAATTTTGCGCGTTATTCGATAGCGAGCCTAAAGTAATGGACTTTTTGTTTTTTAATCCGGCGCTAAAAGATGTTTACCAGCAACAAGACAGTAATTTTGCTTTCTTACAACTGATATTAGACTTAGTTCACCAGGTAAATCCGGGACAGTTAAGTGACCAGCAGTTGTTTATTCAACTCTGGGCGTTTATTCAGGGATATGCCTTACTGCTGAAAAATCAGGTGGCCAGTTACGACCCGCAATTGGTAAAACAGACGCTCACACAGTTTATTAAGGGGGACCATTAGGTGCTGATCATTTATTGTCACCCGTACGAAAAAAGTTTTAATCACGCCATTTTAACGGCGGTTTGTCGTAATTTGACCGCGCAAAAAATTACTTATCAGGTGATCGACTTGTACGCGCAAAATTTTGAGCCGGTTTATTCCAAAGCAGAATTAGCTTTATTTCACGCGGGAAAAACGCAAGATCCGCTGGTGACTAAGTACTTAGCGATGTTAACGAAAGCAACTAGCGTAATGTTTATCACCCCGTTATGGTGGAACAGTATTCCCGGGATGCTATCGATAAGGTGATGAAAGAAGGAGCATCATACACGGTCACTAAAACGGGAATCCACGGGAAATTGACTAACGTTAAACACTGTTATGTTTTGACGACGTCGACTTCACCAACATTTTATCTTCGCTGGTTTTGCGGTAACGCGGTGCGCAAGATTTTTGTGAACCAAACGTTGAAACAGCTAGGATTTAAGGACCGTCACTGGCAAAATTTTGGCGGGATCACGTTTTCCAGTACTACTGCCCGAAAAAAATATCTCGCTAAGGTGCAACAGCAAAAATTTAAGGACTAATAAAAAAATTAGGGACTGAGACAAAATAGAGTTTTGTTCTCAATCCCCTTTTTGTCGTATACTTCATAAGAAAGCAAATTCAATTAAGAAGGTGACTGAGATCAATAAGCTGAAAAGCAATTTACGCCAACAGTTAAATAAACACCACCCGTTGTTGAGTTTAAGTACGACTACGGGAATGAGTGCACTGCATGCCTTAGAATCGGGCGCCGATTTCATTATGGTCTTAAATTCGGGTAAGTTTCGCCAAATGGGTCGTTCGTCGCTGGGAGGGTACTTACCGTTTATCAATAGTAACCAGCAGGTCTTTCAAATTGCTGCGCAAGAAATATTGCCGGTGATCAAGGGATTTCCGTGTGTGCTGGGGATCAACGCGACGGATCCGAGCTTAGATCCCACACAATTACTGCAATTTTTGCGCGAGTATCAGGTTGCGGGGATCGTTAATTATCCGACCGTCAGCTTGTTTGACGGGCAGTTTCGTGAAGGCCTCAATGAAGCGGGCATCAGTTACCAACAAGAAATCGTTTTACTGGATCGGATGCACCAACAGGGGATCTTTACGGTGGCGTTTGTGACCAATACTGAAGAAGCCTTGGCGGCTAACGCGATCGCAGTTGACGTGATCTGTATTCATTTAGGCCTGACCCAAGGAGGGGTGCTAGGTGCCAAACGGATTCAAAGTTTTGCGGCGATGATCGCCAAGGTCAAAGTGATCTGTGAACAGCTGGAGCAACAACAAACCAAAAGTATCGTGATGATCTACGGTGGGATTTTAAACGAACTGACCGAAGTCCGTTACATGTACAACTTGATCCCCCAGATCAACGGCTATATTGGGGGTTCGACTTTTGAACGGATCATCCCCGAACAAACGTTATCCCAGCAGATCCACGCGTTTAAAACTGCGGATAAAACGTTAGACGATAACTTGACCGTTAAGATCTTAAAGGGCGTTGGCGAATACTATCAGCCGGTCGATTTTGTCAAGCGCTTTATTGCGGAAAATTATTCGGTGCCGATCTACCTGGCAGACCTCGCGGAGATGTTGCACTTGACGCCGACGTATTTGAGCACTCTTTTTAAGAAAAAAACCAATCAGTCGTTTTCGCAATATTTGGTTCGCTTTCGCTTGAATAAGGCGGTGGAGCTGATGAAATACCGTAATCAACCCCTAAATAAGATCGCGGAGATGGTCGGTTATCCCGATTATGCTCAGTTCAACAAGATTTTTAAAAAATATTTTGGTCAGGCGCCTAAAGCGTACCGCCAACACATATAATAACTAATAATCCCAATGATAATACCTGTTAATGTAACCCTTTTCAAATTATGATGAAATAGTGATTTGAAGGGAGGTTAGTTAATGAGCACGATTGCTTTAGTGGGAACTTTTGATACTAAAGGCCAGGAGTTTAGTTATTTACGCCGGGTTTTAGAGAAATTGGGCACTCAGGTGTTAACGATCAATGCGGGGGTATTTGACCCGACAGTTCCGGTTGACATTGACTCCGAACGGATCGCCCAGATCGAGGAACTGACAATGGCCGAGATCCGCGGTAATTATACCCGGGGTGAGGCTAATTCGATCTTAGCTCACGGGTTGAGGGTCTTGCTACCACGGCTATACCAACAGGGGCGTTTTCAAGGGATACTATCGCTAGGCGGTTCCGGTGGTACTTCACTGGTTACTCCAGCGATGCAGGAGTTGCCTTTAGGAGTACCGAAGCTGATGGTTTCTACGGTAGCTTCCGGTAATACTAGTTCTTATGTTGGCACTAGTGATATTTTAATGATGCCATCGATCGTTGACGTTTCGGGATTAAACCAAATTTCGCGCACGATTTTTAATAACGCGGCTGCGGCGATCTCCGGGATGGTCAATGCGCGTATCCCAGCAGAAAAAGACGATCATCAACTGGTGGGGGCGACGATGTTTGGCGTGACGACCAAGGCTGTCGACCACGCACGCCAGGAATTGGACCGGCAAGGATTAGAAACATTGGTCTTTCATGCTACGGGTACGGGTGGTAAAACGTTGGAATCGTTGATTGCTCAAGGTTATTTCCGCGGTGTTTTGGACTTAACTACCACTGAAATTGCCGATGAGCTTTGCGGTGGGATCTTAACAGCTGGTCCGAGCAGGTTACAAGCTGCACTTACAGCGCAGGTTCCAGAAGTCATCGCCCCTGGTGCCTTGGACATGGTCAATTTTGGTGAATTTGACACGGTACCTGCGAAGTACCAGCAACGCAATTTAGTTAAACATAACCCGACGATCACCTTGATGCGCACGACTGTGGCGGAAAATATCACCTTTGCTCAGTTTATGAGTGATAAGTTGAATAGCGCTACGTCGCGGGTCACGGTGATGATCCCGACGAAGGGCTTTTCCGAACTGGATGCACCCGACCAGCCGTTTTATGACCCGGAAGCTGACCAGGCGTTTGTGACGACACTAAGGGATAATTTACACAATGAATTGGTTCAAGTGCGCGAATTACCCTACAACATCAACGACCCACAGTTTACGACAGAATGTGTAGCAGAATTGAATTCATTAATGAAAGGATGACAATGACATGGATACGAGAAACAGAGAACAAATTATTACCGATTTTAAACAAAAACGACAAAAAGGCGAGGTTTTAGTTGGAGTTGGTGCCGGTACCGGGATCACCGCTAAAAGTAGTGAAGCCGGTGGTGCTGACTTACTGATCATTTATAATTCTGGTCGTTACCGGATGGCTGGCCGCGGTTCGTTAGCCGGACTATTATCTTACGGCGATGCCAACCAGATCGTAGTTGAGATGGGCCAAGAAGTATTACCGATCGTTAAACACACGCCGGTCCTTGCAGGTGTTTGCGGTACCGATCCGTTTAGGGTAATGGACATTTACTTAAAACAATTACAAGATCAAGGCTTCAGTGGGGTACAAAATTTTCCAACAGTGGGATTGATCGACGGTGTTTTCCGGCAAAATTTGGAAGAAACCGGTATGGGCTACGACTTAGAAGTTGACATGATCCATAAGGCTCACGAGTTAGGCATGTTAACGACACCTTACGTATTTGATCCGCAACAAGCGACGAAGATGGCTCAAGCTGGTGCCGATCTATTAGTGGCGCACATGGGATTGACCACTAAGGGTGCGATCGGGGCACAAACTGCATTAACTCTGGACGAATGTGTCGACCGGGTACAGGCAATTTTAGACGCTGGGCGCAAAGTTAACCCGGATATCATGGTAATTTGCCACGGCGGCCCGATCGCTGAACCAAAAGATGCTGCTTACGTGATCGAACGGGTCAACGGCATCGACGGCTTCTTCGGTGCTTCTAGTATCGAACGGTTAGCCGCAGAAAAAAGTATTAAAGAACAGACCGAAAAATTTGAAAGCATCCGGAAATAAAGATTAATTTATTCTTGCTTTTGATTAAAAATAGGTTATAATAAGATTAAATAAACGAAAGGAATGGTTATCATGATGAAAAGTTGGCGTAACTGGCATAGTTAGGTAGGTTTACATCACGGGTGTAGGCTTACTTTGGTGAGATTTGTAAAAGCCTATGCCAGATAATCATTTTCTGATTAGTCGAGTGGCATATTTGATGTCATTCGACTTTTTTGGTTACCGCGGTAGTAGGCTCGGACTGAATGAAAGAGGTAATCAAAATGACTAACGCAGTGCAACAAAATATGTATTACGGTGAATTTGGCGGCCAGTACGTACCCGCTAATATCAAGGGTGCTTTAGATCAAGTAGCAAAAACTTACTTACGTTACCGTGACGATCCTGATTTTAGGGAAGAATTAGCTGGTTTACTGCAGGATTACTCGGGACGCGCAACGCCACTATACTACGCGGAATCTTTTACCAAGTATTTAGGTGGAGCTAAGGTTTATTTAAAACGAGAAGACCTTAATCATATGGGAGCACATAAGTTAAACAACGTTTTGGGCCAGATTTTACTGGCTAAGCGAATGGGAAAAAAACGGATCATCGCAGAAACGGGTGCCGGTCAACACGGGGTGGCTACGGCCGCGGCGGCTGCACGTTTTGGCTTAAAATGCGAAGTCTTCATGGGGGCGTTGGACTGCAAGCGCCAGTCGCTAAATGTTTTTAAAATGAAATTGTTAGGCGCTACGGTCCATCCCGTAACGACGGGAACGCAATCGCTAGAGGATGCTGTGGCTGCGGCGTTTGCCGATTTTGCCGCTCATTTGGATGATACTTTTTACATCGTAGGTTCTGCAGTAGGACCTTATCCTTACCCGCAAATGGTGCGCGACTTTCAAAGTGTGATCAGTAAAGAAGCTAAACAACAGATCCTAGATAAAGAGCATCGCTTACCTGATGCGGTGATCGCTTGTATCGGTGGCGGCTCTAACGCGATCGGTTCGTTTGCGGAATTTATTGCGGATCAAGAAGTCCAGTTGATCGGAGTCGAAGGCGCGGGTCACGGGGTCGATACTCCCGAGAATGCCGCTACTATGACTAACGGAATAGTGGGAATCAGCGACGGCATGAAATCTTACGTCTTGATGGATGATGCCGGCAAGGTATTACCTGCATATTCGATTTCTGCTGGACTGGATTATCCTGGAGTGGGGCCGGAACATGCATACTTAAAAGACAGTCAGCGTGCGCAGTATTATGACATTACGGACCAAGAAGCGGTGGCGGCATTTCAGTTATTGTCGCGTTTAGAAGGAATCATTCCGGCATTAGAAAGTTCTCATGCAATCGCTCAGGCGGTCAAGATGGTACCGCAAATGAAAAAAGACCAAATAGTGATCGTCACGGTTTCGGGACGTGGGGATAAAGACATTGACCAAGTGGCAGATTACTTGCACATTAATGCGTAGATAATAGTGATTAAGAGGGATTGGGACAAAAATGTGATTTTGTTCCAATCCCTCTATTTTTAGTGTTTTATTTTCTTGAAAGGATAGATTAGTTGCGCTCCGAAAAGCCAGCAGTCTGCGGCTAGCTACGTCGCTGTTAAATTGCCAAGAGCGCAATTTGACACCGTCTAGGCTAGTTCTCAACTGCTAACCGGGCTTTTGTCCCAGCCTCTTTTTTGGTGTAAATTTAAATTTGTTTCCTCGTTATTTTTAAATTATAATGATTTTTAGCTAATGAAAACAATAAATCCACAAACAATTAAAATGCTCCACCAATTAGTACAACAAAATATTGTTCCCGGTGTGTCTTATGCGTTGGTGCACCATGGTCAAATTCAAAGTGCGGTTTTGGGGCGGCGGCAAGTTCAACCACAAAGCCGGCCACTACAAGAGGGATTGTTTTACGACGTTGCTTCTTTGACCAAGGTAGTTTGCACTACCACTTTGATCTTAAAATTACTTGTAATCAAGCGCTTATCCTTGAATTCGCGGGTCGCGGATCTGTTGCCGCGTTTCAAGGATCGGCGGGTGACGCTTTTGCATTTACTGACACATACGGCGGCTATCAGTGGCTACATCCCACACCGCGACCAGCTGAATGCAACCGAATTATTAACTGCGATTTACGAACAGCTTAGTACCGGTCCTGGTTTGGGGCGTCGGATCAAGTATACCGACATCGGTATGATCTTATTGGGGCAGGTGTTGGAACAAATTTACCACCGCCCGGTCCAAGACGTGTTGACGACTCAGGTGCTACAACCGCTTGGCCTGACGCAAAGTACATTTAGTCCGGCCCCCGCGCAGTGCGTGCCGACGACTTACGATCAGTACGGTTTGCGCCAGGGGATCGTTCATGACCCTAAGGCTTTTGTTTTGGGCAAACACTGTGCTTCGGCCGGGCTTTTTATGACGCTCCACGACGCGGTTAAATTTGTCTGTTGGGTGTTGGCGCCAGCGCAGGAGGATTCTTTTTTGCCGGAAAAAACGCTGCGGTCGTTATTTCGTAAGTACACGCCGGGTCCGGGAGGCGGGCGCACCTTAGGCTGGGATCTGCGCTACAACCGGCAACACCAGCCTTGTTTATATCACACGGGTTATACGGGAACGTTGCTGTTGGTGGATCGTTTTCAACAAGACGCGCTGGTAGTTTTTACTAACCGGGTTCATCCGACGGCTCGTAACGCGCGTTTTTTGCTGGCACGCGACCAACTGATCGCGACGTATTTGGCAGAAAAGCCATAATTAATGATAAGAGGAGTGATCTAATGAGTGAACCATTATTTTTACAGCCGGTATTTCACGAAAAAATTTGGGGCGGTGACAAGTTACGAACCGAATTTGGTTACCAGATCCCCAGTGATCATACCGGGGAGTGCTGGGCGATTTCCGCGCACAAACACGGACCGGCGACGGTGCTCAACGGGCCGTTTAAACAAATGACCTTAGACCAGGTTTGGCAACGACACCGCGAAGTTTTTGGTAACGCACGCGGGGAAGTTTTCCCGCTACTGACCAAGATTTTAGATGCTAAAGAAGATCTTTCGGTTCAGGTCCATCCAGACGACCGGTACGCGCAGGAAAATGAGGGTGAACTGGGTAAAACTGAGTGTTGGTACGTGTTAGCGGCACAACCGGGAGCTAAGTTGATTTACGGGCATCACGTGCAGACAAAAGAACAGTTAGCCGACATGATCGCACACCAGCAGTGGCAACAGCTGTTTCGCTACCAGCCGGTGAAGCCTGGTGATTTTATCTACGTTCCCAGCGGGACGATCCACGCGGTAGGCAAGGGGATCATGGTTCTTGAGACCCAGCAAAGTAGCGACACGACTTATCGTTTGTATGATTTTGATCGTGTTGACCAAACAACGGGTAAAAAACGCGACCTGCACATTAAGCAGTCACTGGATTGTACGACGGTGCCGTTTAAAATGCCCGAGTTAGCTCACCGGGAATATTTGGTGGGGCAAGCTGCGGTCACCCAGTTTGTGGCGACCCGCTATTTTGCAGTTTATCGTTGGCGGTTAAATGGTGGTAGTGCCGCTTTTACTAGACAAGAGGCACCATACACGTTAGTTTCGGTAGTCGCTGGTCACGGCGAGATCGTGGTGGACGGCCAGACTTACCAGCTGCAAAAGGGAACACATTTTATTTTGCCGTATCAGGTGAAAAAGTGGCGGTTGACCGGAGAAATGACTTTGATCGTTTCGGAGCCGGGCAAAGATGCGTAAATAATAAAAGACCAAAAAAGAGACTGGGAAAAACAGAATTTTGTTCCAGTCTCTTTTTGTTATGTTTGTGAGTAAACGATGCTGAAAAGTAACTCATGATTGCGCTTCAGCTGGCAGCCACCTACATTTAACTAGCCGTTTTTAATACGTCGGTTTAATTACCAATTTTTCCTGTTCACTTAAGTCCGTCTGCGGGTACTTGCGGTGCAGCGCTAATAACAGTAGTCTTTTGGCTAAATTACCGTTGCGTGCGAGGATCGGTCCGTGAAAATACGAGCAGTAAACGTTGTGGTAAATTGCTCCTTCGCCCCCGTCTTCGCCGTTATTGCCATGCCCCTGAAGGACTTTTCCTAACGGTCGTTCGTCTTCACCGAGGTAAGTCAATCCGTTGTGGTTTTCAAAGCCGTGGTATTTTTCTGCGGTCGTTTCGTTTTGAATGGTAATGTCGCCGATAAAACGGTTGTTATTTTGACTGTTAGTGTAGTGGGGTAAAATGCCCGCCCCCGGAATTTTTTGTCCTTGTGCGCTGATATAATACTTACCTAATAATTGGTAACCGCCACAAATCGCTAGTCCGGGACCGTCGCTGGTGATAAATTTTTCCAGCGCCTGCTTTTTACGGGGGAGGTCTTGGGAGACGATCAGTTGTTCATAATCCTGTCCGCCGCCAAATAAGAAGAGGTCGTAGTTTTCGCCGACAAAATCGTCGTTTAAGGATACAATTTGTGACTCGAGTGTCACGCCCATTTGTTTGGCGTAATAGCGTAATACTAAAATATTACCCACATCGCCGTACGTGTTTAACAAATCGCCGTATAAGTGAGCGATGTTTAGTGAATATTGCATCAGTCCATTCCTCCAATCAAATAGCCTTGTTGTGTCAGTAATTTACGTAGCTGCAACACGGCAGTATAGGTGGCTAATACGTAGACGTGTTTGGTCGGCATCTTTTTGATCTGCTCGACGACTTGTGCTAATTCCGGTTCTTGGTAAAAATTGTTTGCCGGCACGCCTGCGACCTGTAACCGAAAGGTGATATCACGGTAACGCTTTCCTCCGGTCAACACAAAGGGGATCTTGTCAAATGGCAGCTTTTCAAAAGAACCGTCCCAGATCCAACTGGTGTCGATGCCGTCGGCGTATTCGGCGTTTAGCAAGATCGCTAAGGAAAATGGTTGGTCGTCGCTAGTGATCATTTCTAAAACTTGGTCCAGTCCGACCGGGTTTTTAACCAAGATCAAGGTGACTTCTTTGTTTTCGACGGTGATCACTTCCTGGCGCCCGAAGACTTTACTGTCGGCGCTGCTGAGTGTCTGGGCGATCTTTGTGCCACTCACGCCACAGAAACGACCGACGGTGTATGCGGCTAAGGCATTATAGATATTGTAGGTTCCCCCGATCTGCAGGTTGATTTGGTGGTCGTCGATAGTAAAAGTCGTTGATTGGGGCGTTTGCTGGCTGATCTTAGTCACATGATGTTTTAATTTTGGCCGGGTAAAATTACAGTTGGGGCAGTAATAGTGGCCCAGATTACTGTAAGTGCGGCTATGGTAGTGTAAAATGTGTTGACAACTGGGGCATAATAACCCGTCGGTGTTAGCGGGAGCCCGTTGTTCGTGTTCTTCTTGGTAGTCACAACCGTAATAGATCACGGGATTAGGCAGCTCAACGGAATTAAAGATCGGCGCGTCACCGTTAGCGATCACCATTGCTTGCGGGTGCATTTTGATCCCATCCAGTATTTTACGGTAAGTGGTGTAAATTTCACCGTAGCGGTCCATTTGGTCCCGAAATAAATTGGTCAACACAAAGGCCGCTGGTTTGAGGTAACGAGAAATAATGGGAACGTTGGCCTCGTCCGTTTCTAACACGGCGATTTTTTTGGTGCTATTTTTAGCAGGGTGGTCGCTTAAAAAGGCCGTCACGATCCCCTGTTTCATGTTAGAACCACTGGGATTAGTTAAAACGTGGCCGTAAGCTGCTTGTAAGACTTTAACGGTCAAAGCGGTCGTCAAGGTCTTACCATTGGTACCGGTGACCAGAATGATCTCGTAATCACGAGCCAGTTTGGTCAAAACGTCATGATCGAGTGCCAGCGTGATTTTTCCGGGCAAAGACGTGCCCCCGTGACTGAATTTATGCAAAAACCAGTGTGCAGATCTACCGGCCGCAATAGCTAAATTGAGCGTCATCTAAAGACTCCTTACAGGTATTTTAATAGCATTATCTTATCATAAAAAAATTAGTTTTCAGTAGTGATTTTACTTTTATCTGGAGAATTACTAAAATAATAGTGGATTAATGAAATTTGGGGCAGAATCATTTATACTAAAACTTGACAATTTTTGAGAAAAGAGTGATTGAGGTGGCCCAATTATTTTTCCGTTACGGCGCGATGAACAGTGGTAAGTCGATCGAGATCCTAAAAGTTGCTCATAATTACGAGGAACAAGACAAGCACGTTTTGATGTTCACCAGTGGAATAGACGACCGTGAAAGCGTAGGAATGATCGCTAGTCGAGTAGGATTGCAGCGCCAAGCCATTCCAGTCTACCCGGAAACCGACTTGTTGGCGGTGATCACTAAGGAAACTAACCGGCAACAAGTGGCGTGTGTCTTAGTCGATGAAGCCCAGTTTTTGACGAAGCAAAACGTTTTTGACCTTACTAAAGTTGTTGATGACTTGGAGATCCCGGTCATGACGTTTGGTTTGAAAAATGATTTTAAAAACGAATTGTTCGAAGGTTCCAAATACTTATTATTGTATGCCGATAAGATCGAAGAAATGAAAACAATTTGTTGGTTTTGCAATAAAAAAGCGATCATGAACCTGCGTTTTAGCGAGCAAGGACCCCTTTATACCGGAGAACAGATCCAAATCGGGGGCAATGAGCGTTATTATCCCGTGTGCCGTAAGCATTATTTTGCACCACCTTTAACTGCCGAAACTCAAAGTGATAAAGGAAGTAACTGATGGATAAATTATTTGAAAGATTACAGATGTTAGCAGACCGTTACGCCGAGTTGGGAGAATTACTTTCCGACCCGGAAGTGATTGCCGATACACGGCGGTTTACCAAGTTGTCCAAGGAAATGGCGGACCTCAGGGAAACCGTCAGCAAGTACCAGGAATATAAAAAAGTGCAACAAACGATCACTGATGATACTGAAATGTTGCAAGAAAACCTGGACGATGAAATGGCGGCGATGGTCAAAGAAGAGTTGTCCGCTGCTAAAAAGCAAAAAGAAGAACTGACCTCACAGATCAAGATCTTGTTGTTACCCAAAGACCCTAACGACGATAAAAATATCATCATGGAGATCAGGGGAGCAGCTGGTGGTGACGAAGCCAGTTTATTTGCGGCGGACCTTTTTTCAATGTACAGCAAGTACGCTGAAAAACAGGGCTGGTCGATCTCGGTGGTCGATAAGAGCGTGACCGAAGTCGGCGGTTTTAAAGAAATCGCCTTACTGATCAACGGCAAGAGCGTTTATTCCAAGCTCAAATACGAAAGTGGCGCGCACAGGGTCCAGCGGGTACCAGTTACTGAATCAGCCGGCCGGGTACATACTTCTACGGCAACCGTAGTCGTGATGCCCGAAGAAGAAGACGTTGAGATTGAAATCGATCCTAAAGACATTCGGGTCGACGTTTACCGTTCTTCTGGTGCCGGTGGTCAGCATATCAATAAGACTTCTAGTGCTGTGCGGATGACCCATTTACCGACAGGCATCGTAGTAGCGATGCAAGACCAACGTTCGCAACAACAAAACCGGGAAAAAGCGATGAAGATTTTAAAGGCGCGAGTTTACGACTACTATGCTTCTAAAGAACAAAGCGAATATGACCAAAATCGGAAATCTGCCGTAGGAACAGGGGATCGTTCCGAGCGGATCCGGACTTACAACTATCCCCAAAACCGGGTGACGGATCACCGTATTGGTTTATCGTTAAACAAATTAGACCGGATCATGAATGGGGAATTAGAACCGGTGATCGACGCGCTGATCTTGTACGAGCAAACCAAGGCGTTGGAAAATTTAAATGACTGAGCCCACTTTGCTAGCGGTTCAGCAACGCGCTTTTTTAGCTGCTGACAAACACGGTTGTGAACGATCCGGCGTTCAGCTACTGTTGTTGGGAGAAATGGCTTTTTCACAGACGGATTTTTTAGTAAATTTACGGCTGCCGATGCCCGCTGAACACTTGGCTCATTTTAAACAAAACGTGCGGCTTTATTGTCAAGGGTGGCCCCCCCAGTATTTACTCGGGACCGCGGAGTTTTACGGCCTAAAACTCAAGGTAACCCCCGCGACTTTGATCCCCCGTCAGGAAACGGCAGAATTGGTCGAATGGGTTTTAACGGATAATGATCTAGCAAATAAAAACGTGATCGATATCGGTACCGGCTCGGGTGCAATCGGGTTGGCGTTAAAACAAGAGCGCCCGGACTGGCAGGTGACGTTAAGTGATATTTCACCCGCCGCGTTAACAGTGGCTAAAGAAAATGCCGCTGCGTTACAGTTGGATGTTACGGTGGTCCAAGGTGATCTGTTGGCTCCAGTAGCGGGGCAGATTTTTGACATATTGGTGTGCAACCCGCCTTATATTGCCGCTGACGAAAAAAAGGTAATGGATCAAAGTGTTTTGTTGCATGAGCCGGCGACGGCTTTATTTGCCGCTGACCAAGGGCTGTTTTTTTACCGCCAGTTGGCTGAGCAGTTGACGGCAGGTGAGTATTTTCATGCCGGTAGCCAGCTTTACTTAGAGATCGGTTATCAGCAGGGGGCGGCCGTTAGGGGAATCTTTGCAAAGACTTTTCCGCAGGCTCAAGTGACTGTCCGCCGTGATATCAGTGATCATGAACGAATGGTCAGGGTTAAATTTTAACGAAGGAATGAAGGTAAATGGTGATCACTAAAATATATACGACAAGCCAGATCGAAGCGGCTGCCGCAGAACTTAAATTAGGTGAGCTGGTCGCATTTCCCACGGAGACCGTTTATGGTTTAGGGGCAGACGCGACTAACGAACAGGCCGTCAAGCGGGTTTATTTAGCTAAGGGGCGGCCTTCCGATAATCCGTTGATCGTAACGGTTTGTTCGCAACAAATGGCCGAACACTATATTCAACAGGTGGATCAAACGGCGCAAAAACTGATGAACCAATTTTGGCCCGGGCCACTGACCTTGATTTTTACGATCAAACCAGGCTCACTGCCAGCTGTTGTGACGGGAGGGTTGAAAACCGCCGCTTTTCGGATGCCGGCTAATCAGGCGACTCGTAAGCTGATCGCTACGGCCGGGGTACCGTTAGTCGGACCTTCTGCCAATACTTCGGGCAAGCCTAGTCCGACAACGGCGCAACACGTTTATCACGATTTGGCCGGGCGGATCGCCGGGATCTTGGACGACGGCCCCGCACAGTTTGGGGTAGAATCAACGATCTTAGACCTTAGCGTGCCGACGCCGACGATTTTGCGTCCGGGGGCGGTTTCTGCACAGGAACTAAGTGACTTTTTAGGACAGGAAGTCATTTCTGAACAACATCACGTCGGGGAAAAAGAAGTTCCTAAGGCACCGGGAATGAAATATAAACACTATGCTCCCGACGCGCAGGTTTTGCTGGTTGCTCCCGAGCAGTGGCCCGCAGCACTTCGGTGGGCAAGTGAGCAACAAGAAAAAATCGGGGTATTGGCTTGCGGTGTGCAGTTACCACAATTGCCCGCAAACGCTGTGCTGTATGATTTAGGTGCTGACGTGACGTCTGCTAC
Organism: Ligilactobacillus sp. ESL1201; assembly: GCF_058503265.1. Lineage (NCBI taxonomy): Bacteria > Bacillati > Bacillota > Bacilli > Lactobacillales > Lactobacillaceae > Ligilactobacillus > Ligilactobacillus sp. ESL1201. The sequence continues at coordinate 787,311 of NZ_CP196362.1, forward strand.
GCACCGGTTATTTAGCGGTTTGCGTTATTTTGATGACGAACAAAAAGTCAACTGGGTATTGGCCCAAACCTGGCCGGACGACGGTTTAGGCGCGGCGTACATGAACCGTTTGAGAAAGGCTGCTGGCGGTCAGGTTTTCAGTCCTAAATCCTAATTTCAAATTAACTAAATTTTTGCTGGTAAAGAGTAGCGAATTCTATTAAAATGGAATACGGATTAAGAAAGGGGCGTGCGCTCAGCAATGGGAAAATTTGAAATTTTAGATCATCCGTTGATTCAGCATAAGTTAACTATTATCCGTAATAAAAATTGTGGGACACGGGAGTTTCGGCAAGTTGTTAATGAGATTGCCGAATTAATGGCTTACGAAGTTTCGCGTGACATGCCACTGGAAGACGTTGAGGTTGAAACGCCGATCACGACTGCGACCGAAAAACAACTTTCTGGTAAAAAAGTAGTGATCGTGCCGATTTTGCGCGCCGGTTTAGGAATGGTCGATGGTATCTTAGAGCTGATCCCGGCAGCCAAAGTCGGCCATGTGGGAATGTACCGGGATGAAAAGACGTTGCAACCCCACGAGTATTTCGTTAAAATGCCAGATCATTTGGAAAGCCGCGAAATGATCGTGGTCGACCCGATGTTAGCAACTGGTGGTTCTGCAATTATGGCGGTCGACGCCCTGAAAAAACGTGGCGCTCGCAGTATCAAGTTTGTTTGCTTGGTGGCTGCTCCCGAGGGGGTGAAGGCCTTACGGGAAAAGCATCCTGACGTTGACTTGTACGCTGCGGCTTTAGACGAGCGCATCGATGAAAATGGGTATATAATTCCAGGTTTAGGCGATGCTGGTGACCGGTTATTTGGTACCAAATAACTGGTACTGGTGCTGCGCTTGAGTGGGATTAGTATGTTTTGAGCACGTTAATTATTTAGGAAAATTAAAAAGACCAGGGCAAGGTTATTTTGTCTTGGCCTTTTTTATATTCTCGGGTGGTAGGGACAACAAGGTAGCAGTCCTCCATAGTTTTATAAATTGTGCACAATATTTTTGCCCCTTTTGGCGGATGGCCAGCCGTTAATAATGAAAACGATATTTTTAACCTTCCTTTAATTAAAGGCAATTTTACGGCAAATTATTTTTTTCAAGGTCTTTGTTTTTCCGTAAAATGGTGGTATGATTTCACTTGTATCAGGAAATTTATTCCTGAGTTATTTTACCTTACAGTTTGGTTAAACCATTCTATTTCCATATTTTGATGAAAAGAGGTGAAACTTTGTGAACGAAAAAGCCCAAGTATTGACGCTTTTTGGAATACCGTTTAACGTTGGCAACTGTCTTTCGGGACTGGTTTCCGCGGCGATTGTGTTGATCATTGCAATCTGGTTTTCGCGCAATATTAAATTAAAGCCAACTGGTAAGCAAAATGCGTTTGAGTGGATGGTTGATTTCACAAATGGGATCGTCAAGGGAGTACTCCCTGATGAAGAGGGTCAAAAGTATGGCTTGCTAGCTTTCACTCTTTTTTTATTTATCTTTGTTTCCAATCAGATCGGATTGATGATCGAGATTACGGTTGGTGATACTAATTACTTAAAAAGCCCGACTTCATCTCCAGTTACGACCCTGACGTTGGCTTTTATGGTTTTAGTCTTATCCCACTTTTGCGGGGTTGCCAAGTTTGGTTTTAAGGGCTACTTTAAAAATTCGTATTTGAGTCCGTTGAAGCTACTATTTCCAATCAACGTGCTGGAACAATTTACGAATTTCTTGACCTTAGCCCTTCGTTTGTATGGTAATATTTTCTCTGGCGAAGTATTAATGACAACGATCGGTTCATTTGCTAAACTCAAAGGATTTATCACGTTTATTCCTGCAATTCCTTTAGAGATGATTTGGCAAGGTTTTTCGGTCTTTATCGGTGCAATTCAAGCTTACGTTTTTGTTACACTGACGATGGTCTATATTTCACAAAAAGTGCAGGAAGAGTAGAATATTTCTTTAAATTTAAGGAGGAACTTTTATTATGACAACTGGATTAGCTTTACTCGGCGCAGGTTTAGCCGCTGGACTCGCTGCTGTTGGTACTGGTGTAGGTAATGGCTTGGTTATTTCGAAGATGTTGGAATCGATGGCTCGTCAACCTGAATTATCCGGACAATTACGGACTAACATGTTTATTGGTGTCGGCCTGATCGAAGCTGTGCCGATCATCGCGATCGTGATTGCTTTCTTATTGTATGCAAAATAAATAACGGTTTAGTAGTTGGAAGGAGGCGTCACTAAATGAATACACCATTTGTACTTGGTGTTGCTCAGGTTCAATGGGGCGATTTTCTTTTTTACCTAATTCTGTTTGTTTTGCTGATGGCATTAGTAAAACATTTTGCTTGGGGTCCGGTCCAAGAAATGTTACAAAAACGAGCCAATAAGATCGCAACTGACCTTGATTCGGCCGAAGGTGCTAGGCAAAAAGCAGAGCAACTAGCTAAAAAACGCGAGGTCGCTTTAAGTGAGTCACACAGTGAAGCGGCTAAAATCGTTGACCGTGCTAAAAACAGCGGTGAACAACAGCGCGCACAAATTGTGCAGCAAGCAACCGCTGACGCAACTTCACTGAAAACAAATGCTCAAAAAGAAATTGCTCGTCAAAAACAAGAAGCACTGGACAGTGTTAAAAATGACGTAGCAGAATTATCGGTTGAAATTGCAACTAAGATCATCCAAAAGGAATTAACTGCAGATGATCAAAAACAATTAGTCGATCAATATATTGAAGGGTTGGGGAAGCAAAATGGCGCTCAGTAATGCTGAAGTAGCAAATCGGTATGGCAAAGCGCTATTTGAATTAGTTGAGCAACAAGCTGATAGTCAAGCGCTTGTCGCCGAACTTGCTGCACTCAAAGAAGTTGTGAGTGAACAACCGCAATTGCTTGTTTTCTTTGTCAGTCCCCAGATCAAATTACGGGATAAACAAGCAATGCTACAAACATTGATGCAAGACGCATCACCTTTGATAGCTAATCTATTACAGATGTTGTTTGATTATGGTCGGTTGCAAAATATTAACGATATTATAGATGAATTTAACAGGTTGAATGATGTTAAAAATGAGACGGTCCGGGTCAAAACTACGACTGCAGTTGCTTTAGACGATGCGCAAAAACAACAACTGGCAACGCGTTTTGGTCAGGTCGTTGGTGCTAAAAAAGTAGTGATCGAGCCGACCGTAGACCCGCAAATTATTGGGGGCGTGATTTTACAAGCCCAAAATCAGATCTACGACGGTTCGGTCAAGTCTAAGATAGATAACATCAAACGTCTGTTATTAAATTGATTTGAAGAGGTGAGACTTTTATGAGCATTAAGGCTGAAGAAATCAGTACGCTGATCAAAAAACAGCTGGCGAATTATCAAAGTGAGCTCACGGTCGATGAAGTCGGAACAGTTACTTACGTTGGTGACGGGGTCGCTCGGGCCAACGGTTTAGATAATGCGTTGTCTAATGAACTATTGGAGTTTTCGGATGGAACATATGGCATGGCGCAAAACCTGGAAACTAATGATGTCGGGATCGTGATTTTAGGTTCTTTTAAGAATATTCGTGAAGGCGATACTGTTAAAAGAACTGGTCGGATCATGGAAGTTCCGGTGGGCGAAGAACTGATCGGTCGGGTCGTCAATCCCTTAGGCCAAGCAATTGATGGTCAAGGTGAGATCAAGACGACTAAGACACGACCGATCGAACGTAAAGCTCCGGGCGTAATGGAACGACAATCTGTTTTTGAACCCCTCCAGACAGGGCTAAAGGCGATCGATGCCTTAGTACCGATCGGTAGAGGACAGCGTGAGTTGGTCATTGGTGACCGTAAGACCGGGAAAACTTCGGTTGCGATCGATACGATCATTAACCAAAAAGACCAAGATATGATTTGTATTTACGTGGCGATCGGCCAAAAGGAATCTACCGTTAGAACGCAGGTAGAAACTTTGCGTAAATACGGCGCAATGGACTATACGATCGTGGTTTCTGCTGGTCCTTCTTCACCAGCACCGATGTTATGGATCGCTCCGTATGCAGGTGCAGCGATGGGTGAAGAGTTTATGTATAACGGCAAACACGTGTTAATCGTTTACGATGATCTATCCAAACAGGCGGATGCTTACCGTGAACTGTCATTGATCTTGAGACGTCCACCTGGTCGTGAAGCTTACCCGGGCGATGTTTTCTACTTACATTCTCGTTTGTTGGAACGGGCTGCTAAGTTAAACGATGAGCTGGGCGGCGGTTCGATGACCGCGTTACCGTTTATTGAAACTAAAGCGGGCGACGTCTCTGCTTATATCCCAACCAACGTGATTTCGATCACCGACGGACAGATCTTCTTGGATAGTGATAACTTCTATTCTGGTGTTCGTCCTGCGATCGATGCCGGGACTTCGGTTTCTCGTGTTGGTGGCGATGCGCAGATCAAGGCTATGAAAAAAGTTGCTGGTACTTTGCGGCTGGACCTAGCTTCTTACCGTGAATTGGAATCATTCGCACAGTTTGGTTCTGATTTGGATGAAGCTACCCAAGCTAAGTTGAATCGGGGGCAAAGAACGGTTGAAGTTTTGAAACAACCGTTGCATAAGCCGTTGGCCGTAGAAAAACAGGTTGTGATTTTGTATGCGTTGACTCACGGCTATTTGGATGCAATTCCAGTAGACCAAGTTTTACGTTTCCAAGACGAAATGTTTGCTGATTTTGATAGTAATCACACGGACTTGTTGGAAGAAATTGCTAAAACCGGTCAACTGCCAGATACAGATAAAATGGATGCAGCGATTCAGGAATTTGCTAAGACCTTCCAAGTAAGTCATGAATAGAGGTGATTACTGATGGGTGCGTCTTTACAAGAAGTTAAGCGTAAGATCACGTCCACTAAAAAAACCGGGCAGATCACCGCTGCGATGCAAATGGTTTCGACGGCTAAACTCAATCAGATTCAGCGCCATACTACTAGTTATCAGGTCTATGCTGCTAAGATTCATTCGGTTATCGGCCATTTGGCTTCGTCACATTTACTGGATGAAGCTCCGCAGCAAACCGCTGGTACTAAAGAAGTCAGTGCACTTTCCTTATTACAGGAAAGACCGATCCAAAAGACGGGGGTCATAGTAATTACCTCGGATCGTGGCTTGGTGGGTAGCTATAATAGTACAGTCATTAAGCAAACGTTGGAGTTGATCGCTAAACAGCAACCCGACACCCAAAAAGTAGAAATCATTGCTATCGGTGGTACTGGAGCTGACTTCTTTAAGAAACGGGGTTACGATATTATTTATGAATACCGTGACGTCAGTGATGTTCCGACGTTTAGGGAAGTCCGGCCGATCGTGCAAGCAATCATTAAAATGTATAACGAACAAAAATTCGATGAACTGTTCGTTTGCTACGATCATTTCGTCAATACCTTGACTTCGACTTTTCGTGGTGAAAAAATGTTGCCGATCTCGCCTGAAAGTTTAGAGCAGCACCAGCAACAACAAGAGACTGATCAGAATGGCTATAGTTTGGCTTATGAAACTGAACCTTCTGAAGAAGCTGTGTTAGGAGCTGTGTTACCTCAGTACGCAGAAAGCTTGATTTACGGGGCTATTTTGGATGCTAAAACGTCCGAGCACGCTTCGAGTTCGACCGCGATGAGTGCAGCTTCGGATAATGCTAATGACATTATCGCTTCATTAGAATTACAATATAACCGTGCACGTCAGAGTGCGATTACAACTGAAATAACCGAAATTACCGGTGCCCAAGCGGCACTGGAATAAGTAAGGAGGAATTAGTGCATGAGTTCTGGTAAAGTAGTGCAAGTTATTGGGCCAGTCATTGATGTTCAATTCCCGCTAGATGAAACTTTACCTGATATTAATAATGCCTTGACCGTTGACCGTGATGATGGCACACAATTGACCGTGGAAGTTACCCTGGAATTGGGTGACGGCGTAATGCGGACGATTGCGATGGATTCATCTGATGGCTTACAACGTGGGGCTAAAGTAACTGATACTGGTGCTTCGATCAGCGTTCCAGTAGGTAAAGATACTCTAGGTAGGGTCTTCAATGTTTTAGGCGATACCATTGATAATGGTCCTAAATTCGATGCAGATCATCGTCGTGATCCGATTCACCGTGATGCACCTGCTTACGATGAATTGAACACGAGTACCGAAGTTTTGGAAACCGGGATCAAAGTGATCGACTTGCTGGCTCCGTATGTTCGGGGTGGTAAGATTGGTTTGTTCGGTGGCGCTGGTGTTGGTAAGACCGTTTTGATCCAGGAATTGATCCATAACATTGCCCAAGAACACAACGGGATCTCAGTTTTTACCGGTGTTGGTGAACGGACCCGTGAAGGTAACGACTTATACTTTGAAATGAAAAGCTCCGGTGTTTTGGAGAAGACTGCGATGGTCTTTGGTCAGATGAACGAGCCGCCTGGTGCTAGAATGCGGGTTGCTTTGACGGGCTTGACGATTGCCGAATATTTCCGTGATGTTGAAGGCCAAGACGTGTTGTTATTTATCGATAACATTTTTCGTTTCACCCAAGCTGGTTCAGAAGTTTCAGCTTTGCTAGGGCGGATCCCTTCAGCCGTTGGTTACCAGCCAACTTTAGCTACTGAAATGGGGCAATTGCAAGAACGGATCACTTCTACTAAGAAGGGATCAGTTACTTCGATCCAGGCCGTTTATGTGCCTGCCGATGACTATACCGACCCGGCGCCGGCAACGACATTTGCCCATTTGGATGCGACGACTAACTTGGAACGTTCATTGACGCAGCAAGGAATTTATCCGGCTGTTGACCCGTTGGCTTCGACTTCTGTTGCTTTGTCACCCGAAATCGTGGGAGAAGAACACTATGCCGTAGCTACGGAAGTCCAGCACGTTTTGCAACGTTACCGTGAATTGCAAGATATTATCTCTATTTTAGGGATGGACGAATTGTCTGACGATGAAAAATTGATCGTGGCTCGTGCGCGTAAGATCCAATTCTTCTTATCGCAAAACTTCCACGTGGCCGAAAGTTTTACTGGCCAACCAGGTTCTTACGTACCGTTGGAAGAAACGATCAAGGGCTTCAAGGAGATTCTTGAAGGTAAATACGATGATCTACCTGAAGATGCCTTTCGTTCGGTAGGTAAGATTGAAGAAGTTGTCGCTAAGGCTGAAAAAATGAAGCAGCACAATTAAGGAGGTCTTATCAATGGCTGATAAACCGGAATTAACTGTGAATGTGGTTACGCCTGACGGTAGTGTTTACGAAAAAAAGACGGGCTTTGCAGTCTGCAAGACGACGCAAGGCGAACTAGGGATCATGCCCAATCGTTTGCCGGTGTTGGCTTCGTTGGCGATCGATGAAGTGCGGGTGCAGTTAGCTGATGGCAAGTACGATGAAATTGCGGTGAGCGGAGGCTTTTTAGAGTTTTCACAAAACGTTTTATCGATCGTTGCTGGTGCTGCTGAGCCCAAGGAAAAAATCGATGCCCAGCGGGCACAAAATGCTAAGCAAAGAGCACAAAAACGGATCGAAGAAGCTAAAAAAGCACATAATCCGGATGAATTACGGCGTGCAGAAGTTTCTTTACGCAGAGCGCTCAACCGTTTGAACATTTACAATCACTAGATTTAGCGCAGGTAAATGTGAGGAGGGGACCGGGACAAAAGTCATTTTGTCCCGGTCCTCCCTTTTTTGGTTTCCGTAAGTAATGGATTTAACCGTTTTTTTTCCACAGCTTTCTTCTTTGGGTCTCCACAAGTTACTATTCACTTTTTAGTGCTTTAAATTTGCACGAATTAATCATATGATGGTAGCAGTGTCGTAAAAGAGGGCACGTGTTGTCTTGTTACCGGAGGATATGATATTATTACAACAGATATAGATTTGGGGGAGACTCATGAAATTGATTGGGATCACTGCAGTGTTGACGTTAGTAAGTCATTTTATTTTTATCGCGCTTGCGTTTAATGTGATTCAGTCTTTACGGTTAGACCGGTATATTGCACCCGCCAAACAAGGAAAATATAAGATACTGTTAGTCTTAGTGTCAGTCGCACTCGGATTTTTATGCAGTTCTTTTTTCCTCAGTTTTGTCGGCAATGTCCGCAACCTCTCCGATTTATTACTTACTGATCATTAAAATTATTGTTGTTAAAGTGGAGGAATTACGTTGGAAAAGATAATTGTTCGTGGTGGTAATAGACTTGAAGGAACGGTGGAGATCGAAGGCGCTAAAAACGCGGTCTTACCCATCTTGGCGGCGAGTATTTTAGCTACCAGTGGACGGACTACTTTAACCAATGTACCTATTTTATCGGATGTTTATACGATGAATAACGTGATCCGGTTTTTAAACGTTAAAGTTGGCTTGGACGAAGAGCATAAAACAATCGAATTGGATGCGACCGGGCAGCTTTCTTACGAAGCACCGTTTAAGTACGTGTCGAAAATGAGAGCCTCGATCGTGGTCTTGGGCCCGTTGTTAGCCCGCTTAAAACATGCTAAAGTAGCTTTGCCCGGAGGCTGTGCGATCGGCACCCGGCCAATTGACTTGCACTTAAAAGGCTTACGTGCTTTAGGTGCGCAGATCGAACAGTACGATGGTTACCTGGAAGCAACGACGGACGGTTTGGTAGGAACTAATATCTACCTTGATTTTCCTAGCGTGGGGGCTACCCAAAATATTATGATGGCAGCTACTTTAGCCAAGGGGACCACGGTGCTGGAAAACGTGGCGCGTGAACCGGAGATCGTAGATTTAGCTAACGTGTTGAATAAAATGGGAGCTAAGATCAAGGGTGCTGGGACCGAAACGATCAGGATCACGGGCGTGACTGCGTTACACGGCACTCAGCACGCCATCATTCAAGACCGGATCGAGGCTGGAACGTTCATGGTAGCCGCAGCATTAACTCAGGGCAATGTCTTAGTCAAAGATGCTCTTAGCGAACATAACAAACCCTTGCTTTCTAAGCTCGGTGAAATGGGGGCCCTGATCAGTGAAGAGCCAGCTGGCATTCGGGTCCAAGGTCCCCAAAAACTGCGGCCGGTGACCGTCAAAACGCTGCCTTACCCCGGTTTTCCGACTGACATGCAGCCACAAATGACGATTTTACAGCTGGTAGCAAACGGAACGAGTGTGATGACCGAAACGGTTTTTGAAAACCGGTTTATGCACCTGGAAGAATTACGCCGGATGAATGCTGATTTTAAGATCGAAGACAAATCGGCGATCATGTATGGCGGTCAGCTGCAGGGAGCTCAGGTAGCGGCGAGTGACTTGCGTGCGGCTGCGGCCTTGATTTTAGCCGGGTTGGTGGCGGAAAATATTACGCAGGTCACTAATTTACAATACCTTGACCGTGGTTATTATCATTTTAACGAAAAATTGGCTGCATTAGGGGCTGAAATTAAACGAGTTGATGACATTGACCAGCAATTCGCCACTACTAAGCAGCCACTGTAATGTCATTACGTTGGAAAATAAAGGAGAATTACGATGGGAAAAAATATCGGAATTGATTTGGGAACGGCTAATGTTTTGATCAATATTGAAGGTAAAGGGATCGTCTTAAACGAGCCTTCGGTGGTCTCGGTCGACATGAAAAGCGGGAAGATATTAGCGGTTGGTTCCGAAGCATATAAAATGGTGGGACGCACCCCGGGCAACATTCAGGCTGTACGGCCGTTAAAAGACGGTGTTATTGCTGATTTTGATATGACCGAACAGATGCTGTCTTATTTTATCAGAAAGCTAAACGTCAAGGGGTTGATGTCGAAGCCTAATATTTTGATCTGTTGTCCTACGGGAACTACGGATATCGAAAGAAAAGCGATTCGCCAAGTGGCTGAAAAGACGGGGAACGGTCAGGTCTACGTCGAAATCGAGCCGAAAGTAGCGGCGATCGGTGCCGGCTTAGATATCTTCAAACCCCTTGGTAATATGGTAGTTGATATTGGTGGGGGAACTAGCGATTTGGCGGTCCTTTCTTTGGGCGATATCGTTAATAGCAAGTCCTTGCGTTTTGCGGGCGACCGCTTGAATGCAGACATTGTTAATTACGTGCGCCAAGAGTTTAATTTACTGGTCGGTGAACATACAGCCGAGAAAGTGAAGATCGATATTGGGACCGTAGTTAAAGATCACCGTCAAAAAGAAATGCGGGTCCGGGGACGCGACGTAGTAACGGGCTTACCCAAAGAAATTACGTTGACGTCTAATCAGGTAGAAGAGGCGCTTCATGTGACAATGGAAACGGTAGTAACTGCTGCTAAGGATTTATTGAGCGTTACTCCACCGGAATTAGCTGCCGACGTGATCGACCGGGGAATTATGTTGACCGGTGGCGGAGCATTACTTGACGGTATGGGCCAACTATTTGCAGAACGATTAAACGTGCCGGTCAGTGTTTCTGAAAGTGCACTGACAGACGTCGCCCAAGGAACTAGCTTTTTGTTAGAAAACACCGATAAAATTACGGATTATAAATAATGATAGCAAAACTTTTACTGAGTTTTTTTACGTTTTACCAAAAATGGATCTCACCCTTGTTTCCGCCCAGTTGTCGCTATTATCCGACTTGTTCTAATTATGCTATTCAAGCGGTGCAAAAGCACGGGGCGTTTTTAGGACTAATAATGGCAAGTGCTCGCATCTTGCGCTGTAATCCGTTGATCCGTGGCGGCTACGATCCGGTCCCGGATCATTTTACGGTACGCAAGAATAATGAGTGGCTGCAAACAGAAAAAAATAGTATAGTGGCAAAGTGGAGGAGCGAAAATGAAAAAGCAAAAAAATGTTCAAGTCATGCAAAATGAAAAAGTGATTCAAGGACAACGCGTAGTAGAATTAACGATCGGACAAGCTAGTTTAGGTACTGTGAGTTCACAACAGCACAATTATTTGGTTAGTTTTCCCAACGGGGAGCAGTTACATACTAAAAACCAAACTGCAGCAATTGATGCTTTGATCAGGGAATATCACTTACACCATAATTAAAGGAGTATTTAGACTACAGAATGAATACAAAGTTAAGAAGCAGCAATAACGAAACCAGAATCGACTGGGGGATCATCTTGTCCGTGTTATTGCTGGCGGTGATTGGGATGACCGCGATTTTTGTGGCGGCTAGTCATGATACCAGCACAACTAGTGTCGCTCATGCTTTAGTGACTCAGGCGTTGTTTTATGTTTTGGGGATCGTTTTAGTTGTCTTTGTGATGCAATTTGACGCGGAACAGCTGTGGAAAATTGCTCCACTTGCTTACTGGCTGGGGATTTTTTTGCTGGTAATGGTGCTGTTTTTATACAGTCGTCCCTACGCGGCGCTAACGGGGGCTAAGAGTTGGTTTGCGTTAGGACCGCTGACCTTCCAGCCTTCCGAAGTGATGAAGCCTTCGTATATTCTGATGCTGGGCAGGGTCGTTACCCAACACAACAGTGAAAATCCCCATCATTCGCTGACTAGTGACTGGCATTTGATCTGGAAGTTGCTTGGTTGGACGTTGCCGGTTGCGGTTTTACTAGAATTACAAAATGATTTTGGGACGATGTTAGTTTTTATCGCCATCTTAGGCGGAGTGATCTTACTGTCAGGGATTTCGTGGAAGATCATCTTGCCAACTTTTATTGGTGTGGCTTTATTGGGTTCCCTACTGATCTTTTTGGTAGTTTATGATCGTAATTTTTTGCTAGCGCTAGGGTTTCAGGACTATCAGTTCAAACGGATAGATTCGTGGTTAAATCCCGCGGCTAATACCTCGTCGAGTGCCTATCAGTTGTGGCAAAGCATGAAAGCGATCGGTTCGGGGCAGCTGTTAGGAAAAGGGTTCAACGTTTCTAAGGTTTACGTGCCGGTCCGTGAATCGGACATGATTTTTTCCGTGATCGGGGAGAATTTTGGTTTCGTTGGGGCTTGCGTGTTGATCTTTATCTATTTATTATTGATCTTTCAAATGATCCAGATCACTTTTGACACTAAAAATGAGTTTTATGCCTACATTTCTACCGGTGTGATCATGATGATCATTTTCCACGTGTTTGAAAATATTGGTATGAGTATCGGATTACTGCCACTGACGGGGATCCCGTTGCCTTTTGTGAGCCAAGGAGGTTCGGCTTTGATCGGTAATATGATCGGAATCGGTTTGGTCATGTCGATGCGCTATCATTACAAGAGCTATATGTTCAGCAACAATGAGGAATTTAAATAAGAAGTTGTTCTTTAAAGCACGATTATCAAATGAAGCTGAGACGTTTTGTCTCGGCTTTTTTGGCGTCTTCGTTACTGAAAACTGAATCGCACTATTAGTAGGTGGTATAATTTAGTAAGTAATAAAGGAGAAGTGAATAAAATGAAAAAATTCTATTGTTATTCTAAGTGTTCTACCTGTAAAAAAGCGCAAAAATGGCTGGATGCCCACGATGTTGAGTACGAAAAACAAGACTTGGTGGAACAACCGCCTAGCGCACAGCAGTTTGAACAGTGGTTTGCGACAAGCGATAAGCCGCTGAAGTATTTCTTTAATACCAGCGGCCAGCACTACCGGCAACAAAATCTGAAGGATAAGCTACCGCAGTTAAGCGCTAAGCAAGCCGCCCAGCTACTCGCTAGCGACGGTAAGTTGATCAAGCGCCCGTTATTAGTACAAGGAGATAAATTAACGTGTGGTTTTAAAGAAGACATTTATCAACAAACTTGGGCGCAGGATTAAATTTTAATTGAAAACACTTCTCATTTAGATTAGAATAAAACTAATTTAAGGATTCGAGGAGGGCTAAAATGTCAACTTTAGCGATCACAGATTTACACGTCAAAGCTAAGGATGTAGACCAAGAAATTTTAAAGGGAGTTAATTTAACCATTAATACCGGGGAGATCCATGCCATCATGGGGCCCAACGGAACGGGAAAATCAACTCTGTCAGAAACTATTATGGGAAATCCGGCTTACGAGGTCATCAGTGGGGACATTTTGATCGACGGCAATAGTATTTTAAAGATGAAAGTTGATGAGCGTGCCCGTGCCGGACTTTTCTTGGCGATGCAATATCCCGCAGAAATTCCGGGGATCACCAACGAAGAGTTTGTTAGAACGGCGATCAATGCCCGTCGGCCTAAAGACCAGCCGTTACCGATCCCGGAATTTTTACAGCGGTTAGACCAAACACTGGCTACTTTAGATATGACCCAAGAAATGGCCGAACGTTATTTAAATGAAGGCTTTTCCGGTGGCGAAAAAAAGCGGAATGAAATTTTACAACTGATGATGATCGCGCCTAAGTTTGCGATTTTAGATGAGATCGATTCGGGTTTGGACATCGATGCGTTAAAAGTAGTTTCCCGTGGCGTTAACCAAATGCGGGGCGCTAATTTTAGTGCGCTGATGATCACTCATTACCAGCGGCTGTTAAACTACATTCACCCGGATGTGGTACACGTCATGATGGGTGGCAGGGTCGTAAAATCCGGCGATGCTTCTTTGGCTTTGCGCTTGGAAGAAGAAGGCTACGTGGGGTTAAGAGATGAGTTAGGCCTAGACGTTGAATTAGTCGACGAAAAGAAGTAGGGGGCGGTGAGATGCAAGCAAAATTAGCACAACAAGCTGCTCTGATTTCCGCGTACGCTAAGCAAACGGCCGAACCCGCGTGGTTTACCAAAATGCGTTTGGCGGCCTTGGATCAAAGTGAAAAACTGGCATTACCTAAATTTCCGAAGATCAATTACCGTGACTGGCCCTTAGACGTCACGTTAGCAACTTCGAGTTCTGTCCAAGAGCCGCAGTTGCCTAGCCAAGCCGATGTTGTTCAGGTGGGTGCTAAGATCGTCCAGCAGGTACAGTTAAGCGAATTTACCCACCAAGGGGTGATCGTATGTGACTGGCAAACAGCACTAGCCGAACACGCTGATTTGGTCCAGCGTTATTTTATGCAGGTACAACAAACGAATGCTAACCGCTTAAACGCCGCACACGTAGCGTACCTGACGGGAGGGCTGTTTATCTACGTTCCCCGTAACGTGGTGCTCAAACACCCACTGACGGTCGATTTGTGGCAAGATGCCCGCCAAAGCGCCGATTATGTCCATCACGTATTGTTAGTAGCTGAGCCCAACAGCGAGATTTCCTACCTGGAAAACCGGGGCACGCTCGGAAACATGCAGAGTACTGCAAATATTAGCGTAGAAGTGATTGCCGGTGAAAACAGCCGTGTAAAATTTGCGAGTGCGGATCATTTAGGGCAAAATACGACCGTTTATCTGAGTAGGCAAGGGTACCTAGCCGACCACGCACACATTAACTGGTCGTTTGGCATGTTAAATGACGGGCATGTGTTAGCGGACTTTAATTCCGAACTGAAGGGTGAGGATTCGCACGCCAATGTTAAAGTGATCGCACTAGCGACCGGCGAGCAGGTGCAAGGGATCAATACTAAAGTTGTCAATTACGGGCAACATTCTAGCGGTGATATTTTACAACACGGGGTGATCTTGTCTCGTTCTAGTCTGATTTTTAACGGGATCGGTCATATTATACACGGGGCTAAGGGAGCCAACGCGCAGCAGGAAAACCGCGTATTGATGCTTTCGACTGAGGCGCGCGGGGACGCCAACCCCATTTTACTGATCGACGATAACGACGTAGTTGCTGGTCACGCCGCTAGTGTCGGGCGTGTTGACCAGGAACAGTTGTATTACTTGATGAGTCGGGGGTTGTCCCGGAAGTTAGCCGAGCGTTTGGTGATCCGCGGCTTTTTGGGACCCGTTTTAGCAGAAGTCCCGGCTAAAGAGGTCCGCCAGCTGTTATTAAAAACGATTGCTGCTAAATTAGTCAAGGGGCAAAAAGATGAATGAGATCAAAGCAGATTTTCCAATTTTACAAGAAAAAATCAACGATGAACCATTAGTATACCTAGATAATGCGGCGACTACCCAAAAGCCACTGGCCGTTTTAAACGCGCTTGAGCATTATTATCGTCACGACAACGCTAATGTTTATCGCGGTGTTCATACCTTAGCCCAAAGAGCGACCGCGCAGTACGAAGCTGTGCGCCAAAAAGTAGCTGATTTTATCGGTAACCAGGATCCTAGTGAGATCGTCTATACCAAAGGGACGACGGAAGCGTTAAACTGGATCGCACATAGTTACGGTAAAGCAGTGTTGCAACCGGGAGACACGATCGTACTTTCATACATGGAGCATCACAGTAATATCGTACCGTGGCAACAGATTGCCACCCAGACTGGGGCGCAGTTAAAATACATTGATCTACTGCCAGATGGTCGCCTGGATTTGGCTAGTGCCCGTAAAATGATCACTCCTGAAACTAAGATCGTGTCGTTGTGTCATGCTTCAAACGTTTTAGGGGTGGTAAATCCGATCGCCCAGATCACAGAATTAGCCCACCAAAACGGTGCTACCATGGTAGTTGATGGGACCCAAGCAGTTCCCCATTTTCCGGTGAATGTCTTGGAACTGGGTGCAGATTTTTATACTTTTTCCGGACATAAAATGTTAGGCCCAACGGGGATCGGCGTTTTATGGGGCAAAAAGGAGCTGTTGCAGCAAATGGAGCCCCTAGAATTTGGCGGCGAGATGATCTCGACCGTGGGTTTGACGCAGACCGATTTTAAACCCGTTCCTTATAAATTTGAGGGAGGGACCCAAAACATTGCGGGGGTGGTCGGTTTAGGAGCCGCACTCGACTACTTAAACCAAATCGGCTTAGCTAATATCGCCGCACAAGAAGAACAGCTCGTCGAGTACTTACTGCCACGAATGCAAAAGATTGAGGGACTCGAAATTTACGGGCCATTAGTTCCAAAACAGCGTACGGGAATTATTTCGTTTAACATTGCTGGTATTCATCCCCATGACTTGGCGACTGCCCTTGACATGGAGGGGATCGCGATTCGCGCGGGTCACCACTGTGCCCAGCCGCTGATGCGGTATTTGGGTATCTCCGCGACGGCACGGGCTAGTTTTTATTTATACAATTCACTAGAAGACGCAGACCGGCTGTTAAGTGGTATTCAGGAGGCAAAGGAGTTTTTCGCTAATGGCGTTGAGTAAGCTAAATAATTTATACCGACAAGTAATCTTAGAACACGCCCAAAATCCCCATAATTACGGGGCTTTAAAAGACGCGCAAAAACAATTAGAGCTCAAAAATCCGACCTGTGGTGACGTGTTGACCGTCCAACTGAGTTTAGATTCCACTGGTCGCGTCGCTCAAGTTGGTTATTTTGGGGAAGGTTGTACGATCTCACAGGCTTCCGCTTCGATCATGACCGATCAGATCAAAGGCAAGACCCCTGCGCAGATCGAAAGCTTAGTTTTAGCTTTTTCCGATTTGGTGATGGGTAAGGAAACTGCGACTAAAGATTTAGGTGAGGCCGCAGTTTTTGCGGGAGTTTCCCAGTTTCCGGCCCGGATCAAATGTGCAACGTTAGCGTGGAAAGCAGTTTACCAAGCACTTGAGGAGGATGAAAAATGAGTAACGCAAGTCCAATCCCTGATTCCGAGTATAAATATGGGTTTAAAGACCAGATCAAGCCACTGTTGACGACCGGCGAAGGGCTGACAGAAGAGATCGTGCGCCAAATTTCGGCGGCTAAAAACGAACCACAATGGATGCTTGATTTTCGCTTACAGGCTTATCAGATCTACCAGAAATTACCAATGCCTAAGTTTGGCCCGGACCTGTCTGCACTCAATTTTGATAAGATCAACTATTTCCGGCGGGATGCCGCTAAGGTGGCCCGCGATTGGTCAGATGTTCCGGAAAAAATCAAAAAAACTTTCGACCGGTTAGGGGTGCCACAAGCGGAACGTAAGTATCTAGCTGGTTCTTCGGCACAATATGAATCCGAGGTAGTTTATCATAATATGCGCCAACAATTTGCGCAAACGGGGATCGTTTTTATGGATACCGATTCGGCGGTGCAGGAATATCCGGAGTTAGTGCGTCAGTATTTTGGTAAATTAGTAGCACCGACCGACAACAAAATGGCGGCACTCAATTCCGCCGTCTGGTCGGGGGGCACTTTCATTTACGTACCTAAGGGTGTCAAAGTAACGACGCCGATTCAGAGTTATTTTCGGATCAACGCGGGAAATTCGGGGCAATTTGAACGAACGCTGATCATCGTCGACGAAGGTGCGAGCGTCAATTACGTCGAGGGTTGTACGGCGCCCAATTATTCACAGGATAGTTTGCACGCTGCGGTCGTTGAGGTCAACGTATTGCCTAACGCTTACTGCCGTTATACGACGATCCAAAATTGGTCCGATAATGTCTACAGTTTGGAAACAAAACGCGCCCAAGCACTGGAAAACGCGACGATGGAATGGGTCGATGGTAATTTAGGCTCTAAAGTCACAATGAAATACCCGAGCGTTTATTTAAACGGGCAGGGGGCACGGGGAACGATGCTGTCGATCGCTTTTGCGGGCAAGGATATTCGTTCCGATACCGGTGCCCGGATGCTGCATAACGCGAAAAACACCTCGTCTTCGATCGTTTCTAAGTCGTTGTGTAAGGATGGCGGTAGCGTTGATTATCGCGGGCAGGTGCGTTTTGGTAGGGAAAGTGATGGTTCACTAGCACACGTGGAGTGTGACACGATCATCATGGACGAAAAATCCACCAGCGATACGATTCCGATGAACGAGATTTTAAACGGCAACGTTTCGATGGAACACGAAGCCAAGGTTTCTAAGATTTCAGAAGAGCAGCTGTATTACTTGATGAGTCGGGGAATTTCGGAGGAAAAGGCAACTGAGATGATCGTCATGGGTTTTGTCGAGCCGTTTACTAAGGAATTACCGATGGAATATGCGGTGGAATTAAACCGACTGATCAATTTCCAAATGGAAGGCTCGGTCGGATAGCAATGGCAAAAGTTCCTGAAACTGTGGCAGAATTCAAGCAAACTTACTATTATAAAACTGATTTAATTAAAATGTGTCGGAAGTTACATTTACCCACAAGAGGAACCAAAGCCGAGCTTAATTCGTATCTAATTCAGTTTTTATCAGGTGTGCCCGCTGCTCAAATCAACCCAGCACGTTCTTCTTTAAAGCATGCAAATGCAACATTACGTGCGGCGGACATCACCTTGGAAACTAAAGTGGTAGATTCAGGTTTTTCTTTTAATGATGAAGCCCGCCAATTTTTGGCACAGTATTTTGGTGTTACTAAGTTCTCCTTTAACAAGGAGATGGCAATTGTTAAACGGCAAGCCGAACAAGTTAATGATACTGAACTAACGGTTGGCGCATTGCTCGAACGGGCTGATTTACTAAAAGCGCAAAATCTGACTGAAATGGCTGAGGAGCAAACTTATCAGTGGAATAATTTTGTGCGGGCATTTTTTGCCGATGAAACAACTAAAAAGTACCAAGAGCGCTTAAAGGTCGCTAGTATTTTGTGGCAGAAGGTACGGGACTCGAATTTGGTCAAAGAATACAGTAGCAAGTTACTAAAAGACCATGCGGTGGAACTAACGGATTACCTGAAGTAGGTAAATATTTTGGTAAAAGCACGTTGGTGGAAAGACTTGAAGATAAAAAATTGTCAATCGTTTTTGAAAATGTCTCAAAAAAATATAAACATTAGCGAGTAATTAGCGCTCAAGCCGCTGGGCTATCTCCCTCTGAAAAAAGGGGATGCTCAGCTTTTTTGTCAGTCGAAATGGTTGCCTAACACACCGCCTCACAGAAGGTCAAGGGTAAAATAAACGGCTACGCCGCCCTTGACCTCTGTAAGGCGATGTGTTGCTTTAATCTGAGTCGACCGACGAAAAAAGCTGTGCTAAGCGTAGCGCTCCTGTTCAAATTCTGCTTGTGTGATCCCGCGTTTAGCTAAATAGCGGTTAAAACTGGCTGCTTTCCAGGGATGCGAGAGCGGTGGAATGTAATTTCTTTTCGCTTTTTGTTTTTGAGGTACGGCGTCGAATTCCTGGGATCGTAACTCATGTGCCGCTAAGCGACGCACACGATATAAACCTTCAGCGATCGAAGCGTACAATTCACCGTCAAAGGCTTTGATAACCAACACCTCTGTCCCACGTTGAAAATAAACTCCTTTTCCAGTCGATGTGACCGGTAAATAAGCCTGTTTATGGAATGAAAAGTGATTACCTGTATTGATCTTACGAGTAGTTAAAGTGCCCAAAATTAGATTTAATTTAGTCGTTACGGGTGCTTTTTCCATCACTGATGTGGTATCATTTATCGGTAGGGCAAACTGCGCATTGTATCTTTCGATGTAGGAATCTAGGAATACATTGGCCGCAGCTAGCGTAGCTACTTGATGAATACGTAATTCAGTGATTAGGCGAGATTGTAGCGTTTCAAAGAGACGCTCAACTCGCCCTTTTGCTTGTGGAATAGAACTGGTCGAAATCTTAGTTCCAAGTTGTTGACAAGCATAACCAAATTGCGTAAAAGTATCATTTTCAACCTGTTTTTGGTGTTTGCGTTGATATTCAAATACCGTTCGCCGATCACTGAAAAATTCATATGGAATGCCATAATTGGTTAGGATCTGATGGTAAACGTGGTAGTAACCCTTGAGGGTTTCTTGATGATCGAAGTAAGCACCAACGATAGTTCCAGTTGCGTCATCAATTGCCACGTGTAAATGACTTTTTTGCTTGCCAAACCATAAGTGGTCACTAGCGTCAATTTGGATTAATTCACCAAAATATTTTTTACGTGGGCGACTAGGGTGAGTTTCTCCTGGAATTAAAATTTTATCTGATTTAGCGACTGTTTTAGTTTTCATAGCTTGTTTTCGGAGCTTTTCTCGGTGCAGTCGTTTGGTTCGCCGATGAGCCTTAGGCGATAAAATATTCGCTTGTTTTAAGATATTAGCGATTGTTGACCGACTGAATTTAAGGTCTTCATGTTCGGCTAATAATTCCGTAAAATGAGTGAAATTAGCGCCGACGTATTTTGTTTGATACAGTTCAACGATAGTTGAACATGTTGTTTGGGAAAGTGCGTGCTTGGGCTTTTTCAAACGATTTTGGTGAATAAAAGCTGATTTACCAATTGTTCTGTAACGGACAAGTAACCGATCGATCTGACGTCTGGTTACCCCTAGTTGAACCTCAGCTCTAGTTTTAGGCATTTTACCTTCAGCTACGTTTTTGATAATTCGATATTTGTGTGCTTCTTTCATCGTTAAGTAAACCTTTCTCATAAGATCCTCCGCTGTATAATTTGCCTAATATTTTGGCAGAAGCGGAGGAATTTTTCTAGTTATTTGAGACATTTTCTCGTGTGATTACTTAAGACATTATCAGATGTGAATGACACTTGAAGATAAAAAATTTGCTAAGAAGAGCTATTTTTGGTATAATATTTTTTGTCTTGGAGAGTTGGCAGAGTGGTAATGCACCGGACTCGAAATCCGGCGAACCGGCTAATACCGGCGCGCAGGTTCAAATCCTGTACTCTCCTTATTTAATGGTTTTAAATAAATGCTAAAAGCCTGTAATTGCTGATATTACAGGCTTTTTATTTTTGATTAAAGGCAAAAAATAAAGGCCGTGTGCACAAATATGATCCTATACTAGAGAGTGGTGAACAAAAAATCAACGCTTGTTTTTCAATATAGTAATTAGTTAAAATTAAGTTGACCTGTGCACTAAAATAAAAAACTCAAGAACCACAAGCGTTCAAGAGTTTATTTCTTATTTACCGGATTAAAGTTTTAAGTAAATTCCACTTGCTAAAACGAACACGCCACTTACGAGCAACAGGTACGCTAGGAATTCTTGGCCGGTGGTTTTGGCCACCTTGAATAGCAACTTAGATTTCTAAAACGGCCTTGCCATCTTTGACTAGCGCCAACATTTCTTCTGCCATCGTCCCGTATTTGTGGGTACTATGAGTTTCATTGTAGTTCATAATGTCTAAGGCGCATAAGAAAAGTAGGACTTGCTGCAGATTGATTTGCGGGATTTCAAAAGCGACTAACGATTCGTAACCCGCTAAAAAGCTTTTGCGCAGCGTTTTGTCTTTGACTTCATTGAAAAAGAACTTGATGAAATCTTCGTACTGACACCCTAAATGAGCCCATTCAAAATCGATCAGTAGGTAATTTTCCTGATAATACATAATGTTGTGGGCACTAAAATCACCGTGTAATACTACTTTTTTTAACTGATCATATTCCATTTGTGCACTTTCTAGCCGTGGTTGAATGGCGGGGAGCACCGCCCGTGCTGCCTGTGAGTGCTGTGGGCTTTTGAATCCTGCCAGCCTATGTTCAATCCGTTGAGACAAAAGAGACTCGTCGTTAGGGACCGCAACTTGATTAGTTAGCTTTTGGTGAAATTCCGCTAACAAGCGCCCGAATAAGTAAACTTGTTCCGCCGTAAAATGATGTTCGTCAATGTCTTCCATTTCACGGTCACGTAAGACGACGACGTAATGGTCGCCTAAAATCACCGTGCTCAGCAAAATATCGGGATAATAAACTTGATTGACGTGCTGTTCTGCATAAAACATGTCACGGTTATTAAAAACCTTGATGAATAAATTTGTCTGGTAAAACTGACTGTAACCGGTCAAATGGAGGTTCCCCGCACCGGTATGAGTTTGCTGGAGGTCCGCTTGATAATAATCATTTAAAAATGCGATTAGTTCCTTCACTCTTTCACCTCAAATCCAATTAACTACTTTAATAGTACGTTAAAATTAAGTGACACGCAAGAAAAGAGCGGGTGCTTGATTAACTATTAGTCCAGCAAAAAAGACTTGAAACCGGTAAGTTTCAAGTCTTTTAGTAGCATTAATTGGCTTAGCCTAATTGGTTGTAGTATTCAACGATTAGAGCTTCGTCAATATTAGCATCTAGTTCTTCACGTTCAGGTAACCGAACCAACGTGCCTTCCATTTTGTTATCATCGAAAGAAACAAATGGTGCACGACCGACAACGGCTTCCAAAGCGTCTTTAATGATTTGCAAGTTCTTGGAACGTTCACGCAAAGAGATCACTTGGCCTGGAGTTACTTCGTAAGAAGGAATGTCAACTCGTTTGCCATCAACCTTGATGTGACCGTGGTTAACTAACTGACGAGCTTGACGTCTGGTAGTAGCTAAACCTAAACGGTAAACGATGTTGTCTAAACGACGTTCGAGCAAGATCATAAAGTTGTCACCGTGTTTACCTTCGCGAATTTTGCTGGCCTTAACGAATAAGTTAGCAAATTGGCGTTCGGATAAACCGTATGTCATTCTTAACTTTTGTTTTTCTTGCAGCTGTAAACCGTATTCGGAAAGTTTCCGGCGGTTGTTTTGACCGTGTTGACCCGGGGCGTAAGGACGACGAGCTAATTCTTTACCTGTACCCGAAAGTGAAACGCCTAAACGACGGGAAATTTTCCATGATGGACCTGTATAACGCATAATAAAATTCCTCCAATATTTTTTTGGAGTAAAATAATCCGTTACAAGCTTAGTATTCGTGCAGTTGCTTTTGGGGCGTTCGCTTTTGCAGCCGAAAAGTTACTAACTTAACCAGATGGGCAACCAACTGTTGACGTGCTTACCGCTTGTTGCTGCATTATTTTACACACTGCTAAACTTAACAGTTTGTAAGTGTTAAGTCAAGTTTTACGACAGATAATGTCATTCACATCTGATAATGTCTTAAGTAATCACACGATAAAATATTACAAATAATTCTTGAGTGACTGCCAGTCTTGAGCAATCACCGGAGCTAATTTACGGTTATAAAAAATCGCAGCGGGGTGGTAGGTCAAAAACACCCGATATTTTGGACGCGACCACACGTAGCCGTCTTGTTTTTCGTTGAGTTGTAAAATCGGTTGGGAGGTTAAAATTCGTCCGTGTTCCTGGCTGATACTATGGCCGCTACCCAACAAGCGTCTCATGGCCGTGTCGCCTAAAGCCACGATCGTTTGGGGCTGCGCCCAACTGACCTCGTAATCGAAAAACGGTGCCTGGGCCAAAATTTCTTTTTGCGTCGGTTTACGGTTAGGGTATTTGACTTCGGTAACGCCAGTTTTGGGGTTAAGTGTTTTTTTGATCCCATACGGCCGACTGCGGACGACACTGGTGATGTAAACGTCCGTGCGCGTCAGGCCAATCAACGCTAGCGATTTCATCAACTCTTGTCCCGAACGACCGTGGAAGGGAATGTGAGTTTCGATTTCGTCACGACCGGGCGCTTCACCGACGAGCATTAAAGCGGGGTGTTTGGGACCGGCACCGGCATTTAGTCCTTCAAGGCGGAACCCGGCGCTTCTTTTGGCGACGGCTGTAATCAATTCTTGGGGATACTTCATGATGACACGGGCTTTCTGGATAAATTAAAGGTGTTGGAGCAATACGGCACAAAATTCGCTAAGTTCTTGTTGGTCTGCGGCGCTAAAACGGTTGAGTCGCGGAGAATCAAGGTCTAACACACCGAGGCGGTGGTGTGTTTTAGTCAGCGGGATGACGAGTTCTGAGTTACTGTGACTGTCGCAAGCGATGTGACCGCTAAACTGGTGGACGTCTGCTACTCGCTGAATTTCCTGGGTAACAAATGCGGTGCCGCACACGCCTTGTCCGAGTTTGATGTGCATACAAGCGACTTGCCCTTGAAAGGGTCCGAGGTCAAGTTGGCGGGTATTTTCATTAAATAGGTAAAAACCGGCCCAGTTTAATGCGGGAACGTTCGTGAAAAGGAGGGCACAGGCGTTGGCTAAATTAGCGATCCGCTCGTGTTCTGCAGTTAATAGTGCGTCTAGTTGTTGTGCAAGTAAATATTTAGGCATTGAAAATTCCTTTCTTAGCGGTATCGTAATAGAGAATTGATATGTTATAATGATAAAGATTGTAATAATTTAATTTTGAATACTAGTTAAAAGCTTAACTTGTAGGTTGCTAATTTGCAAGTTAAGGACTGAAGAGGGGATTGGATGATATTTTTTTTAGGTGCAGTTGTTATCATTGCAGTAGTGGTCTGTGGTGGGTTGTTGAGTACTAAGCAACGTTACCATACTTTACTATTACACCAGCAAGATAGCGTCCAAAGTATTGTTCAAAGTTCCTTAGAATTTAATGAGCTCCCACAGCTTTCGGGAAAAAGTCTAAGGGAATTTAAGGCGTTAAAACAGGAATACGTTTATTTAAATAACCACCAATTACCCGCACTGACGGAAGAATTGAACTCCGTGGCCGTCGAATTAGAGCACAATCGGGTCTGGGGCGTAGCACAACGGCTGCAGCTGATCGAGATGAGATTAGAGGCGGCTACTTCTCGCTACGAGCTGGCGAGTGCGGGTTTGACCAAGTTACAGCAAGCTACGGAAAAATATACGAGTTCCCTGCAAGATATTACGAAAAGATACCAGGCTTTACGTAAAGTGTTGTTAGCAAAACACGAGGCGTTTGGCACCAGTTTGGACCAGTTAGAAACGTCCGCGGCTCAAGTTGAAGATGATATTAAGGCGTACCAAGATTTTGCGACTGCCGGCGATTTTGCCAGTGCCGATGCGTTGTTAGTTAAATTAAATACCAACACGCAACGGTTGGAAAATTTGACGACTCAGATCCCACCACTATTTAACCAACTGACTGCCGTTTTCCCTCCCCAGTTGAAGGAGTTAACTGCTGCTGTGGAGCAAATGACGGCCACGGGCTACGCGTTTGCGACGGATCTAACGGCGAAATTACAGGAACTAAAAAATCAGCGCGACCAAGCACAAGCTGACTTACAGGAGTTAAAAATTACACCGGTGATCACGACTAACGAACAGCTGGCCGCACAGATCGATCAGGTTTACGAACAGCTTGAAGTGGAGTATACCGCTAGACAAAAAATCAAGCCGTGGTACCGTCGAATCGGCAAGTTTTTGGCACACGCGCAACAACACCAACTCAATTTGACGCAAGAACTGACGCGGTTGGCGCAAAACTACACGTTAAACCACGATGAACAAGGACAAGCTGTCGTTTTGGATCAGCAGCTGGCTAAAATCGACCAGTCTTACACGGAAATTGCTGCTAGTAAAGATCATTTGCTGTATTCAGCTACCTTGCAGCAATTACGGCAAAACGACACGCAGTTATTGCAGATCGAAAAAAAGCAAAAAGAACTTAGTGAAAGCGTTGCGGGCTTATGGCAAGAAGAAAGTGAGGCCCAGCAAGCGGTGGTCAAATTTGACCGGCAGATCCACCTGATCAAACGTGAGTTGGAAAAATTAAACCTGCCGGGGTTGGCTGCTGATTATACCGATTTTTTCTATCAGGTCAGCGATGATATCAAACGGTTAGACCAAGACCTTAACCAAAAAAAGATCGACATGCAAACTATTACTGCTGAGATGAAGGGTACTAAAAATGACATGGAACTTTTAACCCAGAAAGCAGATGAAATTAAAGAGTACGTTTCTTTAGCCGAACAACTCTTGCAGTATTCCAATCGTTACCGCAATGATTACCCGGAGATCCAGCAAGCCTACCAGTATGCCTACCAGCAATTTAGTGAGAAATACGACTATTTAGGCGCGGTCGACACGATCTCTGAGGCCTTAGATGCCGTGGAACCGGGAGCACCGCAACGGATCGCTACACAACTGCAACAGGACCGGCAGGCGCAAAGATAGCGCTCGACCATTATTTAGGTGTAAAATTTATTTTGCTGTGATTTTTAATAGTCGGCAAAATTCAATAAGAGGGATATTATGATTTATTTTGATAATAGTGCGACGACCAAGGTTGCGCCAGCCGTGTTGGATACCTACGTACAGGTCAGCCAACAGATCTGGGGCAATCCTTCTTCTTTGCACGGTTTAGGGGAAACGGCAACTAATTTATTGGAACAGTCGCGGGCGCAGATCGCTAAGCTGATCGGCTGTCAGCCAAACGAAATCTTCTTTACCAGCGGTGGTACTGAAGGAGATAATTGGATCATCAAGGGTACCGCGTTACAAAAAAGACAGTTTGGTAAGCACCTCATCACTAGTTCGGTCGAGCATCCGGCGGTATTGAACACAATGGCACAGTTAGAACAGCTGGGTTTTGAGGTTACCTATTTGCCGGTAGATCAAAACGGTCAGGTCAGTGCGGCCGATTTACAAGCGGCACTGCGTCCGGACACGATTTTAGTTTCGATCATGGCGGTCAATAATGAGATTGGGGCGATCCAACCGCTGAACCAACTGGCTACGGTATTACAAGCACATCCGCGGATCCACTTTCATGTCGATGCCGTTCAGGCGGTAGGCAAGGGTTTAAGCGAACTTTTGACTAATAAGCGGATCGATTTTTTGACCTTTTCGGGCCACAAATTTCATGCTCCGCGGGGCATCGGCTTCGTTTATCAAAAACAAGGACGGATGATAGCGCCGCTGATGACCGGTGGTGGTCAGGAGAAAAATCAGCGCAGCGGAACGGAAAACCTGCCGGCAATCGCGGGAATGGCTAAAGCTTTACGGCTAACGCTGACCGACGAACAACAAAAAGTAGCTCGTCAGCGCCAGATTAAGCAAAAAATTTACAATCATTTAAAGGGATTGCCACACGTAACTATTTTCTCGCAACCAACGGCTGATTTTGCGGCACATATTTTATGTTTTGCAATTGCTGGGGTCCGCGGAGAAACGGTAGTTCATGCCTTTGAAGAACACGGGATCTACCTGTCGACTACGAGTGCGTGCTCGTCTAAAAAAGGAGTGATCTCTGGGACGTTACAGGCGATGAAGATCGCACCAGAGATTGCTACGTCTGCGGTGCGCATTAGTTTGGATGAAAGTAATACCTTGGAACAAGCCAACCAGTTTATTACGGCTTTTGACCAGATCTACCGGCGTTTTGCCACAATTTTTACGGGGAAGGATTAAGTTAAGAAAATGGATTATACAGAAATTATGGTACGCTACGGCGAATTGTCGACGAAAGGGAAGAATCGGCGCAGCTTCGTCGACCGTTTAGCGACTAAC
The DNA here is from genome assembly GCF_058503265.1 of Ligilactobacillus sp. ESL1201. Taxonomy (NCBI): domain Bacteria; kingdom Bacillati; phylum Bacillota; class Bacilli; order Lactobacillales; family Lactobacillaceae; genus Ligilactobacillus; species Ligilactobacillus sp. ESL1201. The sequence goes on from NZ_CP196362.1 coordinate 814,318, forward strand.
GTGCGTCAAGCATTAAAGCCGTACAGCGAACTGGAGATCACGTCGCACCGCGACAGGATGCACATTAAACTCAACGGTACCGATTATAACGAGGTCATGGACCGGCTGAAAAAAATCTTTGGCATTCAAAGTTTTGCGCCCAGCGTGCGGGTCGAACGCGACGTTGCTCAGGTCAAAGAAGCGGTGATCGCGATGGTCGCCCAAGTTTACCACCCCCAAATGACTTTTAAAATCAACACCAGAAGATCGGACCACCATTTTGAACTGGACACTAACCAGTTAAACGACGTTTTAGGCGGTTGTGTCTTGGAGAATTTTGACCAGATCAGCGTCAAAATGAAAGCTCCGGACTTAACGATCCGAGTTGAAGTTCGCGCGGACGGGATTTATCTTTCCCACGAACAAATTTTGGGTGCTGGCGGTTTGCCGGTCGGCACTGCCGGAAAAGGCATGCTGATGTTGTCGGGTGGCATCGATTCGCCGGTGGCGGGTTATTTGGCACTGAAACGGGGGGTAGACTTAGAAATGGTGCATTTCTTTAGTCCTCCTTATACCAGCGAGCAAGCCTTAAATAAAGCGAAGGAACTGACCGCTAAGTTAGCGAGCTATAGCGGCAGGATCAGATTTATCGCGGTTCCGTTTGCTGAGATCCAAGAAACGATCAAAAAAGAAGTGCCAGCTAGTTATTTAATGACTGTGCAACGTCGGTTGATGTTACGTTTAGCCGTGGCAGTGGCACATAAAAGACACGGGCTAGCTATTTTTAACGGCGAGTCGTTGGGCCAAGTAGCGTCCCAAACGATGGAAAGCATGGCGGCGATCAACGACGTAACTACCATGCCAGTTTTGCGGCCGGTGGTTTCACTGGATAAAAATGAGATCATCAAAATTGCCGAGCAGATCGATACTTTTGAGTTGTCGATCAAACCGTACGAGGATTGTTGTACGATCTTTGCCCCGACGGCACCTAAGACTAAACCGCGGATCGACCGGGCCCGGGAATTTGAGGATAAATTAGATGTTGCCGGGCTGATGCAACGTGCCTTAGATAAGATCGAAATTACGGAGATCCACAGTAACGATCACTTTTTAAACGCCCAAGAAGAATCATTTGCACAATTACTATAAAAGGCTTGACGGCGACGCTATTGGCGGCTAAGATATATTTAATAAGCTGTGAACAAGAGGAGTAATTGGAGGCTTTTGCAGAGAGAAACGGGTGGGTGTGACGTTTCAAAGTGCCAGTTGCGGGTAGCTTGGGAGCTGTTAACTTGAATTTAGTAAAGATAACCGGAGTGATCCGTTAGCAATTAAGTGGGGTTAAAAGCCCAATTTAGGTGGTACCACGGCACTGTCGTCCTATACAGGATGGCGGTGCTTTTTTTGTTAACTTGACCTGTGGTTAAAGGAAAGAAGGATGAAAATGGAAAGTAAAAATGAAATGCCCAGTAAATACGATCCGACTGCCGTTGAAGCCGGTCGCTATCAGCAATGGCTAGACGCTGGAGTTTTTAAACCTAGTGGCGATACTACCGCTAAACCATATTCGGTCGTGATCCCACCGCCAAATGTCACGGGCAAGTTACACCTAGGACATGCTTGGGATACTACTTTACAAGACATGATCGTGCGGCAAAAAAGGATGCAGGGCTACGATACGTTATGGTTACCAGGAATGGACCACGCCGGGATCGCTACTCAGGCTAAAGTTGAGGCACGTTTAGCTGAAGACGGGATCTCGCGTTACGACATGGGACGCGATAAGTTTATAGCCAAGGTGTGGGAATGGAAAGATGAGTATGCCAATATTATCCATCAACAGTGGGCTAAATTAGGATTATCGCTTGATTACGACCGTGAACGTTTTACCTTGGACGAAGGCTTGTCGCGGGCCGTGCGCAAGGTCTTTGTTTCCTTGTACAAAAAGGGATTGATTTACCGGGGTGAATACATTATTAACTGGGACCCGCAGGCTAAAACTGCGTTATCGGATATCGAAGTCATTCACCAAGACGATGAAGGTGCTTTTTACCACGTTAAGTATTTCTTTGCCGACGACACGGTCTTTAACGGTAAAAATTACATTGAGATCGCGACGACCCGGCCGGAAACGATGATGGGTGACGTGGCCGTGGCCGTTAACCCGAACGATGACCGTTACCGCCAGATTGTTGGCAAAAAGGTAATTTTACCGTTGCAGGGACGAGAACTGGAGATCATTACGGACGATTACGTTGATCCTGAATTTGGGACCGGGATGGTTAAAATCACGCCGGCACACGACCCTAACGACTTTGCGATCGGCAATCGGCACAACTTAGAACGGATCAATACGATGAACGAAGATGCTTCGTTAAACGAAAACGCCGGCAAGTATGAGGGAATGGACCGCTTTGTAGCGCGCAAGGCGATCGTAGCCGACTTAAAAGAGCAAGGCTACTTGATTTCAGCCGATCCGCTTGTGCATAGTGTGGGACATTCTGAACGAACGGGCGTTCAGGTGGAGGCTCGTTTATCGACCCAATGGTTTGTTAAAATGAAACCCCTAGCTCAGGCTGCACTGAAAAATCAGCAGACAGACGGCAAGGTCGATTTCGTGCCACCGCGTTTTGAAAAAATCTTCTCCCAGTGGATGGAAAACGTCCATGACTGGGTGATTTCTCGCCAGTTATGGTGGGGCCATCAGATCCCCGCTTGGTATCACAAGCAAACGGGTGAGATTTATGTTGGCGAAACTGCGCCAGCCGATAGTGAAAATTGGCAGCAAGATCCCGATGTCTTGGATACGTGGTTTTCTAGTGCTTTATGGCCGTTTTCAACGATGGGCTGGCCGGACACAGACGCGCCTGATTTTAAACGCTATTATCCGACCAACACGTTAGTTACTGGTTATGACATCATTTTCTTTTGGGTATCGCGGATGATTTTCCAGGGATTGGAATTTACCGATCAGCGGCCATTTGAACACGTCTTGATCCACGGATTGATCAGAGACGAACAGGGACGCAAGATGAGCAAGTCTTTAGGTAACGGAATCGACCCGATGGAGGTCATCGAAAAATACGGTGCCGATGCTTTACGCTGGTTCTTGACGACGGGTTCTACGCCGGGACAAGACATTCGTTTCTCGTACACTAAAATGGATGCGGCGTGGAATTTCATCAATAAGATTTGGAACGCTAGTCGGTTTGCTATCATGAACTTTGATGATACTACTAAAGCGCAATTACCGCCTAAAGAACAGTGGCAGTTGGCTGATCGCTGGATTTTAAGTCGTTTGAATACGACGGTCAAACAAGTCACTGACTTGTTTGAAAAATTTGAGTTTGGTGAAGCCGGACGTAGTTTGTATAACTTTATTTGGAACGATTTGTGCGATTGGTATATCGAAATTGCTAAGGAAGACTTCTATGGCACGGACCAATCACTAAAACACAACACGCAAAATATTTTATGTTACGTCTTAGACCAGACGCTACGCTTGTTGCACCCGATCATGCCGTTTGTAACCGAAAAAATTTGGTTAACGATGCCCCACACAGGTGCTTCGCTGGTGACGGCTAGTTACCCGCAAGCAAGCGAGCAGTTGGCTGACGCTCAGGCTGAACGTGAAATGGAAAGCGTGATCGAACTGATCAAAGCTGTTCGTAACGTCCGGGCACAGGCACACGCACCGCTGTCCTTGCCGGTTGATATCATGATCAAGCCTAAAGACGACCAGTTTAAGCAAATTTTGGCAACTAACCAGGATTACGTTGAACGCTTCTGTCACCCGAAGAAGTTGGTGATCGCAACGGACGTGACGGCACCTAAATTGGCGCTGACGGCGGTGATCAGTGGGGCCGAAATCTTTTTACCACTGGCTGAATTGGTCGATTTAACGCAAGAAAAAGGTCGGCTAGAAAAAGAAGCTGCTAAGTTAGAGGCTGAAGTGGCGCGGGGGCAAAAGAAATTAGCTAATCAAGGTTTTGTTGCTCATGCTCCGGAAGCAGTAGTGGCAAAAGAAAAGGAAAAATTGGCGGATTATCAAGCTAAACTGACGGCGGTAACCCAACGATTGGCTGATGTTAAAGCAGAATTGTAATTTAAATGTAGGCGGTGTGTGCGGTGAATAAAGTTACGAACTATCAGGAGGCGCTAGAATTTATTCATAGCCGCCACCGTTATGCCAAATTACCAACACTGGCCCGAATGAACCGGTTGGTCGAACTGTTAGGACATCCCGAAAAACAGTTACGTTTCATTCACGTGACGGGAACGAATGGTAAAGGCTCGGTCAGCGCTTTTTTACGAGAACTGTTACTAGCACATGGGTTTAACGTGGGGACGTTTACTTCACCTTTTATCGTGAAGTTTAACGAACGGATCGCTTTAAACGGTCAGATGATCACTGATCACGACCTGGTGATTTTAGTGCAAAAACTACAACCGGTCGTAGCGCAACTTGACCAAGAATTTGCGGCTCAAGGCGGTGGTCCGACCGAATTTGAAGTGATCACGGCACTGATGTTTTGTTATTTTGCGGCTAAACGACCGGATTACGTAGTTTTAGAAGTGGGAATCGGCGGTTTATTAGATTCCACTAACGTGATCGCGGCTCCGTTAGCTGCGGTGATCACGACCGTGGCGTTAGATCACATGCAGTTATTAGGTAATACGATCACGGAGATCGCTAGTCAAAAAGCGGGGATCATTAAGGCCAACGTTCCCGTGATCGCCGGCAGACTGCCACAAGAAGCAAGAAACGTAATTACGACTAAAGCACGGCAGACAAATTCTGCGGTCTATTATTTAGGCCGAGGAATTGACGCGCAGGTGACGACTCCTACCGGCTTTTGGGGTGAAACTTTTAGTTACCACTTTAAGCGGTGGCACTTTTCCGCCTTGAAAATTGGCCTAGTAGGAGACTATCAGGTCGATAATGCCGCGGTCGCGCTGACGACGTTTTTGGCGGTAGCAGCCCGAGAAGGATGGCCGGTCACGGCTGAGCAAATTCAACTGGGATTAGTGCGGACAAGTTGGCCGGCACGCTTGGAAAAGCTAAGTGAAAATCCCGTAGTCATCATAGACGGGGCGCATAATTTAGCCGCCATCACCGAATTAACGACTGTTCTACGGCGGCGTTTCGCCGGTAAAAAACGCATTTTCGTAATTTTAGCGGTTTTGGCGGATAAACAGTTCACAGCGATGGTGCGCCAGTTACTAACGGTCGCAAACGTCAAGTTAATAGTAACGACCTTTAACGCGCCGCGAAAAATAGCAGTGCCTGACACTGCCGCTAACATTGAAGTAATTACTGACTGGCACCGGGCTTTAGCACGAGTTGACCATCAAATACAGCCAGCAGATATGCTGTTGTTTACGGGTTCATTGTATTTTGTGTCTGAGGTGCGGCAATTTTTACGACAACGGCGGGTAAAATAAGCGACCAACTTGCGTATTTATTAGCAAGGAGGCGCGTTAAATGACGTTGATCAACCAGCCGGCATTAGATTATTTGTTAGAACAGATCACTTTATTTGGTGCTCAAAGTTTGTCTGATGAGGAGTTATTGTATTGTTTATGCTGCTGCGTCTATCCCCCCAAAAGCGCGCAAAAAGTGGTAGCAACCTATTTTGAACAGTACGAATCATTGGCGCAGATGCAGTATTTAAACGTCCAGGATTGGCAGCAGATCTTGCCGCAGGCTAATAAAAAATGGTTCTTTGCGGTTTTATGTGAATTTGCGCAACGGTACCAAAAAAGGCCAGCTTTGGCGGTGGGAACGGTGATTTCCAGTAGGGAGATCGGCCAGTATTTATGCCAAACTTACGGTTCGTTAAAACAAGAATTGTTAGTTGGCTTGTATTTGGACACGAAAAATCAAGTAGTTTTGCAAAAAATCATTTTTAAGGGGACTTTGAATTCTGCTACGGTTCATCCGCGCGAAGTTTTTCGTGAGGGGGTGAAGTGTAGCGCCGCGCGGGTGATGGTCGTGCATAATCATCCCAGCGGTAATCCGACGCCATCTACGAATGATTTGGAAATGACTAAAAGATTGCAGCAGTGTGGCGAATTACTGGGGATCACACTGTTGGACCACATTATTGTGGGCGACAGTCAGTATTTGAGTTTTCGTGAAGAAGGATTATTGAAATGAGCTGTAAATCAAGTCGCTGATTTGGTGAGCACGCTTGCTACATTTACAAATATACGAAGTGAGTCTGAGATGAGCGGTGGTTTGTCTCGGGCTCTTTTTCCATTAATTTTATAATTTAAAATAGTAGATCTGAGAAAAAATAGTGATATTAGGATATAATGGTTCATAAAGGTATATTAATTTACTGGGGGTTATTATGAAAATTACGATCGATAAAAATTCGATGATCCCGATTTATAAACAAGTTGCTGATACTATTCGTGACGCCGTTTACAATGGGGTGTTAGAAAAGGGAGAAAAATTGGCAGCGGAACAATCGCTGGCCGAAGAAATCGGCATTAGCAGGGGAACGGTGCGCAGAGCAATCTCCGTTTTAATTGACGATGGTACCTTGGTTCAGATTCAAGGGAAAGGAACCTTTGTCAACGCGCAGGACGTGGAATTTCCCCTAAACGAGCAACTGTTTTCTTTTGCTGAGATGTTAGAAAAAGAAAATCTATCTTATCAAACGGCGGTCGTCAAACAAGAAACACGCCAAGCGGATAAAATTATTGCCCAGAAGTTAGGAATCGAAGAGGGCAGCAACTTTCTTTACTTAGAAAGGATACGGACCGTTAATGGTGAAAAACTGATGTTGATCGAAAATCGAATTAACATTCAGAGGTACCCGATTTTTACCACGGTAGATTATAATAATATCAGTCTATTTCGAAAAATTGAGGAGCTGACGAAGTCTAAGATTGCGTATGCGCAAAGTACGTATGAAGCTGTAGCTGTCGGTAAGGAGCGGGGAAATTTATTGCAAATTGCCGAAGCAACGCCGGTGTTAAAGATGACGCAGTGTGTTTATTTGACCGCGGAAATTCCAATCGAATACGGAACAGTTTGGCTAAAGGGTAATAAATATTTTTTAACTACGACGGCACAAAGAAGAATGTAGTAGCAAACATAACTAATTAAAATTTCTAACTTGACTGTGACTGCAGGAAATTAAAGTTAGGAATTTTTTTTGTGCTTGACATTCAAATGAAAGCGATTTAAGATATAAACGTACTTAAAGGTACATATACGTATATAAAAGGAGCGTGCTGATGATGCCATTAGTGAATGGTTTTAAGTTAATTGATATTATTCAGGAAAGAAATGTGGTTGCGGGTGCATTTAATACTACCGACTTGATTACGACGATGGGAATTTTAGATGCAGTTGAAAAAAGCAAGATTCCTGCTTTTATCCAAATTGCCCCGACTAATATTTCTTTGTCGGGTTACGGTTATATTGCGGATATGGTTAAAAGATATGCGGCTAAAATGGAAACTCCGGTCGCATTACACTTAGACCACGGTAAGTCGTTTGCGGCGGTCAAACAGGCGGCTGAAGCAGGTTTTACTTCGGTGATGACTGATAACGCTAAGTACGACTACGAAGAAAACGTGCAACATACACTTGAAGCGGTCCAGTTTGCTGAAGGGTACGGAATTCCGGTCGAAGCAGAATTAGGAGCGATTGCTGGTAAAGAAGACGATGACGTGACGGAAGGAAATGACAAGACTGATCCCGACCAGGTAGTCGATTTTGTTGCACGGACGGGTGTTAACTTATTAGCGGTTGCGGTTGGAAATGTTCATGGTCTCAACCTAGACCCCAATATTGATTTTCCCCTCTTAGCTAAGATCCAACAGGTTTGTCCGGTGCCGTTAGTCTTACACGGCGCTTCAGGGATTCCTGACGAACAAATCGCGCAAATGGTAAATTACGGTGTTGTTAAGATCAACGTGGCAAGTGACTTAAGAAATGCATATATTAAAGCGGTAGGTATTGATTATAACGATGATCCCCATCGGTTTGACTTGATTGATGTGACGCTAGACGCCAGAAAAGCGGTGGAAAAGGTAGTTTACCAAAAGATTCAGATGATGAATCAGAATTCACCTACTAGGGTTTGTTAAATTTATGCTGACGAAAGGCTAGTGGTAAAAATGGATTTTATTTTGGTGTCGCACGGAAATTTCGCACGTAGCTTACTAGGAAGTATTGAAATGATCATTGGTGAGCAGCAAAACGTGAGTGTTTTTGGACTACAACCTAAACAGCACCCGGATGATTTAAAAGAACAAATTGAACGTAAACTAAGCGAGCTGCAAAAACAGCAGCGAGAAGTGATTTGTTTTACCGATTTATTTAGTGGCACACCTTTTAATACGGTGGCGTCACTGATGGGTAAATACGAGATGGAACACATTACGGGGATCAACTTACCGTTGATGTTAGATGCGTTTATGACGAGAAATACCCAAGAGATCACCAGCACAAAATTGTGCAATAAATTGGTGACGGAGGCGGGATCAACGGTTATCGATGTCAAAAAATATTTTGCACAAAATGAATGAAAGAGATGGAGTAAATGAAAAACATAATATACGCACGAGTAGATGACCGGTTGTTGCACGGGGAAGTGGTCACGGCATGGGTGCCGTCGAAAAATATCAATCATATCATCATCATTGATGATGATATCGCCGGTGATCAGTTTCAAAAAAGAATTTTGAAAACGCTATCTCCAACTAACGTGAAGGTCAGCGTGGCGGACACGAATGCTAGTGCTACTTACTTGCAAAAAAATTTTAACGCCAAGGAAAGAATTTTGTTACTGACTAAGTCACCGACGGTTTACGCGCGTTTGGTAGATCAGGGAGTGGCATTAAAACAAGTTAACTTAGGGGGAATGGGGTTACGCGGGGACCGTAAGCCGTTTATTAAAAATGTTGCCTGTGACCTCAATGAAATCACGGCAATCAAGCAATTAGTTGCTAAAAAGGTGGATGTATTTTACCAGTTAGTTCCTGACCAAAAAAAGAGCGAAGTAACTAATCTATTGTAGTAACGTGTCAGGAAGCAAAAATTAGTGAGGTGAGATTAAATGACGATTCTACAAGCTTTTCTCTGCGGTTTTGTGTACTACATTGCGATCGGTAATTTACCGTTTGTCGGGTTATGGACGTTACAACGGCCGTTAGTTTGTGGGTTAGTGACGGGGATCATTTTGGGAGATCCGCTCAAAGGCGCGATGATCGGGGGTTCCATTAACTTAGTTTATCTGGGATTTATTTCGGCAGGCGGTTCGATGCCTGCAGATATGGCACTTTCTGGGATATTAGGAACGGCATTTGCGATCACAGGTCATTTGGATGCTAAGACGGCTTTATCGATTGCCGTTCCTATCGGATTGTTAGGAACTTTAGTTTGGTACGCACGAATGACTTACGGCTCGGTTTTCGTTCATTTGGCTGATTATTATATCGAAAACAAGCAGTATCAAAAAATTTGGTTAGCTAACGTTTTGTTCCCGCAATTGATCACGGCGGTGATCACGATCACTCCGTGTGGTTTGGCCGCTTATTTTGGTGCTAGTTATATCTCCAGTTTTATCGCTGCATTAAGTGGGACGGTGTTAACAATCTTCAAAGTGATTGGGGGACTAATGCCTGCATTAGGAGTCGGGTTGACCTTGCAATATATTTATAAAGGCGACGCTAAGGTGTTTTTATTTCTCGGTTTTGTGATTGCCACTTATTCTAAGTTAGATTTGTTACCGTTAGGAGTAATCGCGTTATTAGGTGCTATTATCTACGTTCAAGTCACGGGCAATAAAAAAGAAAAGCCTGAGATCAATAGTGATTTAGGAGGAGATGATGATTTTGAGTGAGCCAACGAATCAACCGCAAACAATTTTAACTAAAAAAGACCTATTCAAGTCGTGGCTGATTTGGGAAAACTTTCCCCAGACTTGCTATAACTACGAAAGAATGATGGGCCAAGCAATCGCACACGTTTTTGTGCCGGTGGCAAAGAAACTATACCGGAACAATCCGGCTAAGAAAAAAGAAATGATGCAACGCGAGATTGAATTTTTTAACGTGCACGTTGAATTTGGCTCGGTGATCATCGGGATGATCATTGCCATGGAAGAACAAAAATCCCAGGGCAAAAAAATTCCGGGTGAATTTATTACCAGTCTGAAAACTTCAATGATGGGGCCACTTTCAGGCGTTGGCGATACGATCTATCAGGGAGTTTTGATCCCCATTTTATTGGCGATTTGTATTGATATTACCGCTAAGGGAACTATCTGGGGTTCTGTTTTATATTTCGTATTAATGTTAGCTATTTCTTGGGGCTTTAGTTATGTCAACTTTATGTTTGGTTACCGGGCAGGGGCCGAAGCTGTGATGGACTTTTTAGAAAACGGGATTTTGGATAAAGTGCTAAAAGGTGCTGAGGTGATGGGTTGTTTTGTCATGGGAGGCTTGATCACCAACTACGTAAAAGTCACAGTCCCACTAAAAATCGTTACTTCGACCCAGTCATTTAGTATTCAAAAACAGTTTTTGGACGTGTTGATGCCTAATATCCTACCATTTGGATTTACTCTGCTAGTGTTATACCTACTGAAAAAGGGCTGGAGTTCGATCAAAGTGATCATATTAACGATTGTGGTGGCGATCATTGGCGGTACGTTTGGCATTTTAGGAATTTAGAAAGGAAGAGATTAAATGAAAGCACTTGTTGAATTAGGGCCAAAAAATGTTGTGATCCAGGATTTTCCGTTACCAGAGCTCAAAGACGATGAGGTGTTGATGCGGGTCCGGGCTAATGGTTTGTGTCAAAACGACGTACGGGATTATACGGGCGACACTAAGTGGACGTATCCCCGGATCGGCGGTCACGAATTTGCTGGCGAAGTTTCTCAGGTAGGTTTGCAGGTTAATCCTGCGCACTTTCAGGTGGGAGATCATGTTGTTAAGTATATTTTACCTAACTGTGGTGAGTGTTATTATTGCAAAATTGGACGTCCCAACCTGTGTACTCAGATCTATAGTTCACCGACATTTCATAACGATCACGGGATTTCCGGTTTTTTGGGAATGTCAGAATACATCAAAGTCAAGTCACAAGACTTGTTTAAATATCCACGTGAGACGCCGTTTACCGCTATGGCATTTACGGAACCTGTCGGCTGTGTGATCAATAGCGTTAACCAAGCACACCTAGCTTTGGGACAAGATGTTTTGGTAATTGGTGCGGGAGTGATGGGATTATTACACGTTATGATCGCTAAAATTGCCGGTGTGCGGGTGATTGTTAGTGAGACTAACACCCAGAGAAGAAAACTTGCACTTAAATTGGGAGCTGCTTTTGCCTTTGACCCAACGGTTGGTGATCCGGTGGAACAACTTAAAGATTATACTGGTGGGCGTAAAGCGGACGTGGTCTTTAATACGACGGCGATCCCGGCGGTGGCTAAACAAGCGATTGAGCTGACTGCAAATGGTGGGCAAACACTGATGTTTAGTTCAATGCACCCCAATGACCCGGTCGCAGTTGACGTCGGAGCGGTTCACTCACACGAAAAATTTATCAAGGGGACGGTCAGTCCTACGAGACAGACGTATTTTCAGGCCACGCAAGTAATCGCTAAACAACTGATCGATGTTTCCGCAGTATTAGGTAATGTCTTTAAGTTTGCCGACTACGAAGCTGCTTTTCAGGATGCGTTGCGGCCGGATACTTTAAAAACGATGATCACGTTTGACTAACGGGGGATGCCATGGAAAGCTTATTTTTAGGGATCGATGTAGGGACCTCATCGCTTAAATTTTTAGTTTCCGATCACACGGGGCGGACTTGTTATTTTCAGCAGTATCGGTATCAGGTGGAAGTTAAGGACGCTGGAGCGAAAGAGATTTCTCCGTTGGTGTGGCAACGATTACTATCTAAGGGATTAGCCGAACTGAAAAGTAGAGTTGCCAGTGAGCGAATCGTAAGTATTGGTGTCACGGGGCAGATGCACACGACGGTTTTTTTGGACGCCCAGGGAAATTCGGTGAGAAATAGTATCATGTGGAACGATCACCGCACCGAGAAAATGGTCGCACCCGTGCAGTCATTACTAGCCGCTAAAGTTAATAACACCACTGCAAGCAAGATTATTTCTACGGGTAACCCATTGTTGAATTTATTATGGGTTAAAGAAAACGAACCGCAAAATTTTGCCCGAATAGCGACGGTATTATTTCCGGTCAATTATCTAGTCTACTTGCTGACAGGACAGCTGACGATGGACTATTGCGATGCTTCTACTTCGGGGATCTACGATTTTACCACCAGTGATTGGGACCAAGAAATTATTAAATTGTTCAAACTACCAGCTAGTCTGTTTCCGGCAATTAAACCAGCGGCGAGGGTCGTGGCGTCGATTACGCAAAAGCTACAACAAAAATACCAACTGACTAAGCCGCCAGTTGTGGTGGTGGGAACGGGTGACAACGCGGCCACGGCGATCGCTAACCACATTTTTTCACACCAACAACCGTTACTATCGTTAGGAACTTCGGGTGTGGTGATTATTTTCAGCCGAGAAAAGCGGGTTAAAACGACCGGAAAAAATATCTCCGTGGCAATTAACGATGAGCAGCCGGCAATGATCACGCAAGGTGTAGTTCAGTCGGGGGCCCAATTGAATCAGTGGTGGCTAGAAAGAATCCTCCGCACAACGGATTACTTGGGTGAACAAAAGGCAATTGAAAAAAACTTGTTGGGACATAATCCAGTCATCTTTTTTCCACACTTAAACGGGGAAAAAACACTGTACATGGCACCCGATTTGCGCGGGGCATTTGTCAATTTAAGTTTAGAAACTACGCGAGCACAGATGTATTTGGCGGTTTTGGAAGGCTTAGCTTTTGGAATCAAGCAAGTCTTTGATAAAATTCAGGATCATGGTCGCATTGACTACTTGATCGCTGTTGGTGGTGGCACTAAGAGTGATATCTGGTGTGAAATTTTCGCTAACGTGTTGAATTATCCCATTAAGGTGGCCGCTCAAGCGGGAGAGGCAATCAATGGCGCGATAATTTTTGCGGGAGCAGGAGTAGGAGTAAACATTACAAGTTCAACTGCCAACGCACGGATTTTTTATCCGCAGCCTAAAATAGTTGCTGCTTACCGCCAACGCTATGCTAGTTATCAAAAATTAGTGACGAATATGCTTCAGTTTTATCAAAAGGATCTTTAAAATGAAAAAATGCATTTTGTGCCAGCAAAAATTGAGGCTACGTCGTTTCAATACCCTTGACGGCAAAATTTGCCCAGCTTGTTATCGGTTAGCGAGTCACGATTACCAACAAACAGTAGCAACGTTAGCTGTTCCCTCTTTACAAAGTGAGATTGCTGCCGAAAATGCAAAAAATCAAGTCTTAGCGCAACGTGATTTTCACCTTACCCGTAAGATTGGTCAGCTGCTTTTGTTTGACGATTACCACCGGCTACTTTGTTTTCCGAATAATCGGCAATTTACCGACGGTCCGGCTGTCCCGGCAATCTTTAATTTTAGTAAGTTGCAGCGTGTGGAACTCAAGAAAAAGCAGTGGCGACATAACGATACGGTCGTTGGTGATATTAGGATCAATATCGATTTAGGCCAGCAACAACAAATCATTTTGACTAAAAAGATGGTTTCCGTTAGTAGTGTAACTTACAAGCAACTCGATAAAGTAGCACACCAAATAGTGCAAGAATTGCACGAGATCAAAATAGAATAGGAATAGTTGGGGTGACCTAGGACAAAGCATTTTTGCCCTAGTCTCCCTATTTGTTTTAAGGCTGATTTGCTTTATAATTAAAGTAACGATTATCAAGTATCAGGAAGGGCAGTTAATGAAATGAAATTTATCTCGTGGAATATCGATAGTATCAACGCGGCAGTAGAACATACGTCTGCGCGTGGTAAAATGACCTGGCAGGTTTTGCAAGACATTGCTGCGCAACAACCGGATGTGTTGGCGATCCAAGAGACTAAACTAAAACCCAGTGGGTTGACACCTAAGCAACAAAAAGCGTTAAGTGGACTTTTTGACGGTTATCATTTTTACGTCCGTTCGAGCACAGCACGTTCGGGGTATGCAGGAACACTGATGCTTAGTAAAACGGAGCCGCTGAAAGTCACTTACCCTGAGATTGGGGCGCCAGAAACGATGGATAAAGAAGGACGCATCATTACTTTGGAATTCGCTCATACTTACGTTTCGACGGTCTATACGCCTAATTCTAAACGGGGATTAGCCCGCTTGGAGCAGCGGCAGCAGTGGGACGATCTTTACCGCGAGTACCTGCGGTGCTTGGCCCAGACCAAACCCGTGATCACTTCGGGTGATTATAACGTTGCTCACCAAGAGATCGACTTGAAACACCCGCAGACCAATCACCATAACGCCGGGTTTACCGACGAAGAACGGGTGAAATTTACCCAGTTATTAGCCAGCGGCTTGACCGACACTTACCGCTACTTGCACCCGGATGAAACGGGAGTCTACACCTGGTGGTCTCAGATCGCTAAAACTGCTAAAGCGAACAATTCGGGGTGGCGGATCGATTATTACTTGGTATCGACTAGTTTGAATAAGTATATTGCAGACGTGAGCGTGGTAGACACCGGCGAGCGGCACGACCACGCACCACTCGCATTAACGTTATCGCCAGAATTTAAACTTTAGTACGTCGTCGTTCACAGAAAAATTTGCGCTCAATTGTGACTACGGGTTAACATATAACTAGTAAAATTAATTTACAGTAGGCACTGCGAGATGATTTACAAATCAATGCAATTCTTTTATAATCCAATTAAAACGTTTCAATTATTAATTTGAAGGGAATACTAGTATGAAACAGGCAATGCCACAGGGTTTTTTATGGGGAAATTCGACGTCTAGCATGCAAACGGAAGGAGCTTACAACGAGGGGGGCAAAGGAAAATCGGTTTACGATACTTATCCGGCTACCGCGCAAAGTTCTGATTGGAAAGTAGCGATAGATGAGTATCACAGGTATGACGAAGACTTAGATCTGATGCAAAAGCAGGGGATCAACTGTTATCGTTTTCAAATCTCTTGGAGCCGGGTTAACCCACAAGGCGATGGGGATTTTAACGAAGAGGGAATTAAGTTTTATGCTGATCTGATCGCCGGTTTACGGCGGCGTAATATCGAGCCGATGATTTGTTTGTACCATTTCGATATGCCCTTGCATTTGGCCCAAAAATACAACGGCTTTATTGACCGCCACGTAGTCGATGCCTTCGTGCGTTACGGGCAAAAAATGATCGATCTTTTCGGCGATCAGGTCAAATACTGGCTGACCTTTAACGAACAAAATCTTTATTTGAGTACCCAGGGATTTAAAATTTCCGGATACTTGGAGGGGGCACAAACGCCAGCTGAGTTATTTAAAATTTCTCATCATTTAATGGTGGCACACGCCCGGATCGCTAATTACTTACACGCTAATACCACCGCTAAGATCGGGGGGATGCTGGCGTATAGCGAGGTCTACCCCGTTTCTTGTGCGCCCAAAGACGTGTTATTTGCCCGCCAGATCGACGAATTTATGAATAAAAATTTACTGGATGCATTCACTACCGGTAAATATTCACACGAAGTAGAATGTTTTGTGCGCAATCACCAAATCGATGTTGACTGGCAAGAAAGTGACGAGCAGGAACTGTCTTTGCTGACGAGTGATTTTATCGCCTTTAGTTATTATCAAAGCGTGACTATCAGTAGTCAGTTGGTCCCTGAGGGAACATATCCTAATTTATACTTAGATTACGGGCAAAAGGAAAATCCGTTTTTGCACGTTAACCAGTGGGGCTGGGCGATCGACCCGTTAGGTTTTCGTGATGTTTTAAGTAAAACTTATAATCAGTACCACGTACCGTTATTTCCGGTAGAAAATGGGATCGGCGTCCAGGAACATTATGACGGCACCCAGATTCAAGATGATTACCGGATTGCCTATCATAAAGACCACTTAGAAGCGTTAAAACAGGCGATCTACGAGGATGGGGTGCAAGTTTTAGGCTATTTAGGCTGGGGACTCATCGATATTCCAAGTTCTTCGGGTAATATGGAAAAACGCTACGGCATGGTATACGTCAACCGCGACAATCACGACTTAAAAGACCTTAAACGGATCCCTAAAAAAAGTTATGGCTGGTTTAAGCGGGTGATAGTTAGCAACGGAGCTGAGCTAGAAGAATAGACAAACAGTAAGTGGGGGAGCAAAATGGCAACGATCAAAGATGTAGCGAAAAGGGCAGGGGTTTCCGTGGGGTCGGTTTCTCGCTACCTTAACGGGTACCAGTTAAAAGAAAAAAACCGCCAACGGGTTCAAAATGCGATCGAGCAATTACACTACGTTCAAAACCAGACGGCTAAAAGTTTAAAGAGCAGGAAATCATTTTTGGTGGGGATCTTAGTCGATACGATGGAAAGTACTTACGGTCCCCGGTTGATCGCCGTTTTAGAAAATATTTTTGATCAGTACGATTACTTTTTACTGTTGGCAACTCACCGCAACGACGAAGTGCTTTTTGAACGAAAATTAAATAAGTTGCTGGAACGTTCGGTCGATGCCTTGATCATCGTTAAGCCTAATCCTAGTTGGGACGCGTTGGTCAATTTGGAACACTTACAATTACCTGTCGTAACCATCGGTAGTCCGGTAGAGCAACTGCATGTGTCGACGGTGTTAAGTACCGACCGCGAGTCAACTAAAGCAGTGGTAAAGCGGCTGTTGACCCAAAAATTACATCCTGCTTTTGTGCTCCCTCCTAAAAAGGGTTATGACGAATATCAGCGGATCGCAGGCATTAAGGCCGCTTACCAGCAGCAGCAACAAGAACTAACAAAGAAACAATTTTATGAGGTGGCGTTTGGTAGTAAAGACGTTGGCCAAACAACTCAGCAGATCGTGGCTAACGGTTACCAGGCGGTTTTTGTGATGAATAATCAAAATGCGTTGCCAGTGATCAACAGTTTACGCAAGATGAAAGTGAAGATCGGCACCGATATTACAGTTTGTTGTTTCAGTTATTCCGATTTGTCGCTGATCTTGAACTTAGCGGTGACTGTGATCAAGCAGCCGGTCGAAACGGTGGCGCTAAAAGCCGCCAATAATTTATTGGAGTCGCTGGTATTGGACCGGCAAACTGCTAAAATGCATCATCAAGTACTAGTAGAAAATGAAATTTTATGGAATTAAGCGCTTGAGCTAACATTAATTAGGAGGAAGTAGATGAATACTTTTGTCAGTTTTATGGAAAAACACTTTGTTCCAGTCGCGGCTAAAATTGGGACCCAGCGCCATTTATTAGCGATCCGTGACGCTTTTATGGTCACGATGCCGCTGATGATCTTGGGTGGTTTAGCTACGATGCTCAATAACTTGCCGATCCCTGCTTTTCAAAATTTCATGAACGCGGTTTTTCCACATAAGTCGTGGCAGGGATTTGGGACTTCCGTGTGGAACGGAACTTTTGCGGTCTTATCCGTCCTCGTTGCTTTTTTGATCGCCTATAACTTAACTAAAAGTTATGACAAGGATCCGGTAGCCGCAGGCGCGGTCTCGGTCGCAGCGTTTTTCACTGTCGGTGGGGCTAAGGGTATGTCGACTAACGGCTTGTTTATCGCCATCATAGTCGCATTACTAGCGACGGAATTGTTTGTCCGGTTAGTGGGCAATCCTAAATTGGTGATCAAAATGCCCGCAGGTGTCCCGCCCGCTGTTGCTAAGTCGTTTGCGGCTTTGTTACCGGCGATGATCGTGATCTGCTTGTTTGGACTGGTGACGGCGATCTTTGCGGCCTTTGGCGTTAAAGACATTATTGGTTCGTTTTATAAAGCAGTTCAACAGCCGTTTATGGGTATGGCTAGCACCTATGCTTCAGCCGTATTTTTGGCATTTATTGCTCCTTTCTTATGGTTCTTTGGTTTACACGGTGCTAATATGATCGATCCTTTTATGCAAACGATCAATGCGCCGGCAATCGCCGCTAATACCCAAGCAATTTCGGCTGGGAAAGCCGCACCTTACATCGTTAATAAACCTTTTATGGATAGTTTTGTTAATTTAGGTGGGACCGGCGCTACGTTAGGCTTGATCATTGCGATCTTTTTAGTCGGCCGGCGCAGTAAAAGCTTCAAGGTGGTCAATAACTTGAGTTTTGCACCAGGGTTATTTAATATTAACGAACCGATGCTATTTGGCTTACCGATCGTGTTGAACCCGTTGATGTTCATTCCGTTTATTCTGACACCGATCGTGTTGGTAACGGTCGCTTATTTTGCTACTAAATTAGGTCTAGTGCCCCCGGCTACGGTCATGCCGCCGTGGGTGACGCCGCCGATCATCGGGGGCGTGTTAGCCACACAAAGTATTAGCGGGGGGATCTTAGCCGCGGTCAACCTAATACTTTCAGCTGTGATCTACATGCCTTTTGTCAAGATCAGTGTCGACCAAGAGCTCAAAAAAGAGCAAATGGAAAGTAAATAAGTGGTGAGGGCCACGGTAAATTGCCGGGCCTTTTTCATTTGTTGTGTGGCTTCTAAGAATGTGTTAAACTTGCAAAAGAAAAAGGCGAGGGAAAAAAGATGCTGACAGGAACGGTACGATCTTTTAATCAAGATAAAGGTTATGGTTTTATTATTCCAGACGATGGTGGGCAAGACATCTTTGTCCATTTTTCTGCTATTCAAAAAACGGGCTATAAGATCCTAACTCCTGGGCAAAAAGTTTCTTTTGTAGTAGTTGCAGGGATCAAGGGACCTCAGGCCAGTTTGGTCAGTGTAGTGGAATAATTATTTTTTAGTTTAAATTTTAGCTACAACCTAGGTTAGTTAATCAGTTGTGTTATAATTTAATTATTAATCTGAAATGAACGCTTGCGAAGGGATGAAATAGATTGTTTGGAATGGGAACAAAAAATATTGGGATCGATTTGGGAACCGCAAATACGATTGTTTACGCGGAAGGTAAGGGAATTGTTTTACGTGAGCCTTCTGTAGTAGCTAAAAATACCAAAACTGGAGCGATCGTTTCCGTGGGTTCAGAAGCACGTGATATGATCGGACGGACACCTGAAAGTATCGTTGCAATCAGACCGATGAAAGACGGAGTGATCGCCGATTACGATACCACCGCAGCGATGATGAAATATTATATTGAAAAAGCGATGGGCAAACGTGGCGGTAAACCTTACGTTATGGTCTGCGTCCCTAGTGGAGTGACTGAAGTTGAAAAACGAGCCGTCATTGATGCTACTCAAGTGGCAGGGGCTAAGGATGCTTACGTGATCGAGGAACCTTTTGCAGCAGCGATCGGTGCCGGATTACCCGTAATGGAACCGACGGGCAGTATGGTCGTTGATATCGGCGGCGGAACTACTGATGTGGCGACGATCTCGTTGGGGGGGATCGTATCTAGTCGTTCGATCCGCATGGCTGGAGACCGGATCGACGAAGCTATCATTTATTATGTCAGGAAGAATTATAACTTGCTGATCGGTGAACGAACGGCTGAAAAATTAAAGATCGATATTGCTTCTGCTTCCGTGACGGCGGCTAAAGAGCTGGATCCGCAAACGATCCGGGGACGTGATTTAGTGACGGGGTTACCTAAGACCGTTGAGATCAAGGCCCAACACGTGGCTGAGGCCATTCAAGAAGTGATCAGTGATATCATTTCTGCTATTAAGGAGACATTGGAAGAAACGTCACCTGAAATTGCTTCCGACGTGATCGACCACGGGATCGTATTGACTGGTGGTGGTGCTTTGTTACGGCACTTACCAGAGGTGATTTCTGAAGCTACTAAGGTTCCGGTTTTTGTTGCTGCGGAACCGTTAGATTGTGTAGCGATTGGAACGGGTGAATCGCTGAAAAGTATTGATGTTATGAAGAAAAATTAACATTTTACAAAATAGGCTGGTTGAGGAGGTTGGATGATCCAGCCTCTTAATTTTTGATTTATTCCCAGGAGGTTGTAAGATGCAAAAGTTTTCTTTTAATAAAAAACTGGTGATCACGATGATCGTTTTGATCGTTTGTTTTTTGTTAATTGCACTGTCGATCAGTGTTCGTAATAATCGTAAGGCACCACCACTGGTACAACAGTTTGGTAATGAAGCCGGTGGGCTGGTCGATCGGGTAGTTGGGGTGCCGTTAAACGGGTTAGCGCACGCAACGGGTTCTTTAGGCGAACTCTATAATACGTACGGGGAAAACCAAACGCTTAAGAAAAAAGTAGCAGCACTTGCGACACAAGAAGCTGAAAATCAGGAATTAAAAAAGGAAAATCAGCACCTCAAGCAAGAGTTAAAATTAAACCATACTTTGACTTCTTATGAGCAGATCACCGCAAGCGTACTGACTCGGGCACCTTCTACTTGGCAAAATCAGGTAGTGATCAATAAGGGTGCACTAGCGGGAATCGCTAAAAATGAAGCGGTCGTGGCCAAAAAAGGGTTGGTCGGTCGGGTGACTGAGGTCAATCAGACTACTAGCAAGGTCGAATTACTGTCGACGAGAAATGATACCGCGAACCGTTTTGCCGTTAGCATGCAGGGAAAAACGGGGGTCATCAATGGTTTGATCACGGCTTATGATACGCAAAAAAATCAGCTGGTAATGGGGCAGATCACGACCAAGCAAAAGGTTAATTTAGGTACTAAAGTAATTACTTCGGGTCTGGGTGGTTTGACGCCGAAGGGATTTTTAGTGGGGACCGTGGTGCGTGTTGAAAATAACGGCAGCGATGGTTTACCCGCTAAGGTGTTTATCAAGCCTGCGGCCGATTTTACCGACTTGGACGTTGTTACAGTTGTCAAAAGAGCTAAATAAAGGAGAGGTCGATAATGAGAATTTCCAAAATGAGATCTCTTTTTCCTTTGGGCTTATTACTTTTTATTTTTTTAGATGGCTCACTCAGTCAGATCTGCGCCCGCTATTTATTTACACCGACGGTAGCAATTGAAAGTCGTTTGGTGTTATTGTGGTTAGTGATGGCGTTGATTTACGGTGAATTGGACCATTTGTTGTTATGGTCTATTATTGCCGGTGTTTTATTTGACGTTTATTACACGGGAATTTTAGGGATCATGACTTTGCTGTTACCATTACTTGTGTATGCTACGCAAAGTGTTTTGCCATTTTTTAAGCGGTCATTTATCGTGATTTTACTGCTTTATCTGATAGACATTACGATATTAACCGTTGCGTATTATTGTTTTAACGCGTTGATTGGTTTTACTGGGGTGTCGGTGGTCACCTTTATCATTCGCACACTTCAGCCAACTTTGATTTATAATGTTTGTGTATTTGTACTGTTATATTGGCCGCTGAAATTGTTTTTTACGCGGGTACGGTAGGGGGAAGTGTGCGAGATGAAAGCAGTTGTATTGAAGGGCTATCAGGATGGTTACCAATTATTATTGGATCCAGCGGCTTCCTTTACGGCCATTATAGCTGAGTTAAATACGCTGATGAAAAAATTGGTAAAAGAAAAAACGGTTACCGCTGGCAAAAAGTATTCATTTGATATCAACAGTCAGGAGTTATTGCTGACGGCTGAACAAAAACAGCAATTAGCCGCAGTTTTTGCCGCTTACCCTAATTTTACTATTCACCGGATCTATGGTAGTGTGCTTGCTAGAAAAGACGCGCAAGAGATCTTTACTAATTTGAGCATGCATATCAACGGCGATATTATTCGTAACGGTCAGGAAAAAACGATCAGGGGTAATTTGTTGTTTTTAGGGACCGTGCACGAAGGTGGAATCTTGCGTGCAACTGGTAGTATTTTTGTTTTAGGCACGGTTAAAGGAATCGTGTGCGCTGGTTATGATGCGGATCCCAGTGCTGTGATCGGTGGCAATATCATGCAGGCACAGCAGCTGCGGATCGCCGATTTAGTGGAGATCATCGAGCACAAAAATAAGAATAAACAAGCTGCGGTACTGGTCAATGACCTCCACGCATTGGAATTTACTGCGCTCGAACAACTTAAAAAAGTGAGACCAAAGCTTTTTATCAAGGCAGGGGGATTTTAACATGGGACGTGCGATTGTAATTACTTCGGGCAAAGGCGGCGTGGGTAAGACCACTGCTACCGCAAATTTGGGCACAGCGTTAGCGCTGATGAATAAAAAGGTCTGTTTGGTAGATTTAGATATCGGTTTGCGTAACTTGGACGTTATCTTAGGGTTAGATAACCGGATCATTTACGATATCGTAGATGTGGTCAAACAAAGGGCCAAACTGCATCAGGCACTGATCAAAGATAAACGGTTCAATGATAAACTATTTTTGCTGCCAGCGGCGCAAAATACCGATAAAAATGCGATCAATCCCGACGAGGTCAAACAGATCGTCGATACGTTAAAGGGCGATTACGATTACGTGTTGTTGGATTGTCCGGCGGGCATTGAGCAGGGCTTTATGAACGCCGTTGCGGGGGCGGATGAGGCTATCGTGGTCTCAACGCCTGAATTATCCTCCGTTCGCGATGCCGACCGAGTAGTTGGTTTGTTGGAACAACAGCAGTTAGATAAAGCGCCGATGTTGTTGATCAGCAGGATCAAACCCAAGATGGTCAACGACGGTGAAATGATGGACGTAGATGAAATTACCCAACACTTATCGCTAGAATTACTTGGTTTAGTGTATGATGATGAACAAGTGATTGCGACTTCCAACAAGGGTGAACCGGTAGTTTTGCAAGAAAAAAGTCCTGCGGCGCAGGGATTTCGCAACATTGCACGCCGCTTGGAGGGCCAAACAGTGCCACTGATGACCTTAAAAGAACCGAAGTCCCAAAACCTGTTCCAAAAAATTGGTTCGTGGTTTAAAAAAGATTAGTTATAAAAGAGGAAAACGACAAGAGCAAGTGGGGGATCTGTCCGTTGACCTTGCAACATTAGTGACCAAACAAAAATTTGGATGGTGGATGACTTGAGTCTTGTTGTTAGTTTTATTGTTTTACTGTTATTACTGAATACCGCACTGGCTATCATTACGGTTTTTAAAGAAAAAAGGGACATCGCCGCAACCTGGGCGTGGTTGTTAGTCTTGATCCTATTGCCCTTAGTTGGTTTTTTGATCTATTTATTCGTGGGCAAGAAGATTTCGCGGGAACGGATCTTTGATTTAAAAGCGCAGGATAAACTGGGGATCGATCAGCTGGCAGCACTGCAAAAAGAGCAGTGGGACAAAAATATGCCGGCTAACTTAGCGACCGTCGAGACTAAACAAACGGCTCAGCTGTTTTTAAACGCCGACCGCGCTATTTTCACTAATTATAATCAGGTTAAAGTCTTTACCGCTGGCGATGACAAATTTGCTGCGTTGCTAGCGGATATTGCTGCTGCTAAGGATCACGTACATATTGAATATTATTCTTTTTTCAGTGATCAAATCGGCACGCAACTATTGACGGCACTAGAAGAAGCCCAAAAAAGAGGCGTTACCGTTCGTATTATTTACGATAGCATGGGCTCACGCGGACAACGGCGCGGCTTTTTTAAGAAATTAGAACGCTTAGGTGGACGAGCAGAACCCTTCTTTGGTTCTAAAACTGCGTATTTTCACAGTCCACGACTAAATTATCGGGATCACAGAAAGATCGTAGTGATCGACGGTAAGATCGGTTATATCGGTGGCTTTAACGTCGGTGATCAGTATTTAGGGCGCATGAAAAAATTTGGGCACTGGCGCGACACACACTTACGGATTGTGGGTAACGCGGCGATTGCGTTACAGTCAGTCTTTTTCATGGATTGGAACGCGACGATCAGCGATACGGCTATTGGCTATGATGACCGTTATTTTCCACTACAAAGAAGCCAGGGAAAAACGGGGATCCAAATTGTTGCCTCCGGTCCTAATAACGATACCGAAACGATCAAGTTAGGTTACTTGAAACTGATCAATTCCGCGCACGATTACGTCTATATTCAAACGCCGTACCTGATTCCAGACGATTCGGTTTTGGAGGCGTTAAGTGTAGCTGCGTTGTCGGGGGTAAAGGTCAAAATTATGATCCCGTGTATGCCGGATCACGCCTTTGTTTACCGCGCGACCGAGTATTATGCCAAAGATTTGTTGGGCAAAAATATTGAAGTTTACCAGTATGAAAAAGGCTTTATGCACGCTAAAACGATGGTGGTCGACGGGCAGATGGCTTCGGTGGGGTCCGCTAATTTGGATTTTCGGAGTTTTAAACTCAACTTTGAGGTCAATTCGTTTTGCTACGATCCACAACTGGCATTGCAGTTAACACAGTTATTTGAAAATGACTTGCGGGATTGTCAGCAGCTGACTCCGGAGTACTTTGATCAGCAATCGCGGTGGCTAAAATTCAAACAGTATTTTTCCCGGTTATTGTCACCGATTTTGTAGCAATCAGTATTGGGAAACGACTAAACTATGGCTGATGAAGATACAAAAGGGACCGAGACAAATGATTTTGTCCCAGTCCCTTTTTATCAGTTAGCCAAGTCGAATTGCTAACCGATAAAACTGCCTGCTGCACCTAAAATTACTGCACCAACAGTAAAGATCAGCATCAGCCAAACGACGACGTTAGTGATCTTTTGAAAGGTTGAACGTTTTTTCTTTTTGTGCACTTAAACTCATCCTTATCTACTGATTGATTTTGAAGGCCACGCCCTTGGTTGATATTTTAGTGAAGTTTAGTTTTTTTTGCAAATTTATTGAGGAGGGACAAGATGTTAACGAATTGGCTGTTGTGGTTAGTACTGAGTTTGTTACTGCTATTTTGTTTAACACTTGTCCAACACTTTGGCAGTTGGCCGGCTCATTTGAAAAAATTAGATCTGGTATGTCCGTTGTTATTTGTAGTAGTTCATTTTTTGTCACGTGAGCTGTGCGGTGTGTCTTTGCTTCCCGCTGTCATCTTAGTGTTAGCGTTGTGGGGGATCTATTTGACCTTGAGCAAAGCATATTTTACGGGGGAGATCGTCTATCGCTTGTTTTGGATTCGTTTTTGGCGGGTGACCGATTTATTGTTAATTGCATTGGTATTTGCTTTATCGGTGTGGCGTGGGTTGTTGTTTTGGCGTTAAAGACTGATAACGATAGGTAGGGGCTGGGCAAATTAATTTTGCTTTGGCCCCTATTTTTTATTTTGGTAAATGACAAACGAGTGCCTTTTCTTGTTCGTGTTCCAAAAATCTAACCTAGTGTTCGCTTGCCAATCGCTTTTTACACAACTCTTTTGGCGTAATTTTTCAGATTTTTTGTGGATAAGGTGGTTGAAAGTGGGGAATTATGGTAGAATTTAGAGTGTTTAATAGTTTTAGAGGTGAAGTCACTTGTTTATGGGTGAATTTCGCCATTCACTTGATACTAAAGGCAGGCTGATCATTCCCGCTAAGTTGCGGGCGCAACTACTAACAGGTTGTGTGTTGACGCGCGGGTTGGACGGTTGCATCTTTGGTTATCAGTTAGCTGAGTGGCAAAAATTGCAAGAAAATTTAAAACAATTGTCTTTGACTAAAAAAGACGCACGCTTCTTTTTGCGTTTCTTTTATTCGGGAGCTGTTGAAGTTGAATTTGATAAACAAGGGCGGATCAATTTACCCCAAATGTTACTGGATTACGCCAAAATCAGCAAAAAATGCGTAATCGTCGGGGTGGCGAATCGTTTTGAAATCTGGGCGGAAGATCAGTGGGAAAGTTTCACCACTAGTGCCGCAGATAATTTTGATGAGATCGCGGAAAAGTTAGATGACTTGGAGTTGTAAAAATCATGCCGGAATTTAAACATCAGACAGTTTTGTTACAAGAAGCAGTGGCTGGCTTACAAGTCAAACCTACTGGTACTTACGTTGATTGTACTTTAGGCGGCGGCGGACACACGCGGGCGATCTTGGCTCAACTGGATGAAAATGGTAGGCTATATGCGTTTGATCAGGATCAAACTGCGATCACTTATAATCAAACTCAGTTAGCACAACCGCTCAAAATGGGACAATTGACGCTGGTTGCGGCTAATTTTCGCCTAGTTCAAAAACGACTAGCTGCGGTAGGCGTGACTCAAGTCGATGGCTTACTCTACGATTTGGGGGTTTCTTCACCGCAATTTGATGAAGCCTCCCGGGGGTTTAGTTATCGCTTAGACGCCCCGTTAGATATGCGCATGGACCAAAGTCAAACGTTAAACGCGCAAACGATCGTCAATGAATGGTCTTATCAAGAGTTGGTGCGGATCTTTTACCGTTATGGGGAAGAACGCTTTGCTAAGGCGATCGCACGGCGCATCGAAAATCAACGGCAAAAAGCACCGATCAAAACGACTGGTGAATTAGTAGAACTGATCAAACAGGGGATCCCAGCACGAGCTAGAAGAAAGGCCGGACATCCCGCTAAGCGCGTTTTTCAGGCGTTACGGATCGCCGTTAACGATGAATTAGGAGCTTTGGAAGAGTCTTTGGAGCAGGCGTTAGAATTACTAAAGCCTGGAGGACGGATCAGCGTGATCACTTTTCAGTCGTTAGAAGACCGGTTAGTCAAAAATATTTTTAAAGAAAAAACATCCTTGCCTGATTTACCCGCACATTTGCCCGTGATCCCGGCAGAGATGCAACCTAAGTTTAAATTAGTGACCAGAAAACCGATTGTGCCGAGTCAAGCAGAAATTGCGGCTAATCACCGGGCACATTCGGCGCGGTTGCGGGTGATCGAAAAAATGGAGGAGGTTTGAACAAATGGCACAGAATGCAGCGCAGCAGCTGACAACTGCTGTCAAGAAAACTGAGCAGCCAAAAACGGCACGGTCAATTCACGTTCAGCAACGTACATATTTAAAAAAAGAAAAAAAGTTGTTGCTTTTTAGTGCGATTTGGCTTAGTATTTGTGGTTGCTTGGTCGTGCGCTCAACGATCGTTTTAAATAATAAACAGCTGCATTTGCGGACGCTAGAGCAAAAAATCACCGCTATCCAAACTAGTAGTGCTAATGTCCGGCAGGAAGTCAACGAATTAACTAGTCGTTCACGACTAAACACCGCTGCCAAGGCGGCAGGATTGAAAATGAATGAACAGAGTATGAGGAATGTAACTAAATGAATGGCCAACAAAAAGACTCTTCAAAAAGCAAAGATCCAGTAAGAGAACGTAATTACTTAGGTAGGATATTTTTTCTCCTGGTAATTATTATTTTCATGCTTTTTGCAGGGCGCTTTTTTTATATTACAGTTTTTCACCGAGCAGCTAAACAAAATTTAACGACCAGGGTCGCTAAGTTATATAACGAACAAACTAAGATCCCGGCTAAACGTGGTACCATTTATGACAATAGTGGTAAACCGATCGCGGAGGATACGACTAACTATTCGATTTATATCGTTTTAGATAAAGACGCGGTGCTCAACGGCCACAAAGAATATTTACCAGACCAGCAAAAAAAGCGGGCTGCTAAAGTGTTAAGCCAAAATTTACACATTAGTTATCATAAGGTGTGGCAATTACTCCATCCTGCCGATCCCAAATTATACCAAGTGGAGTTAGGAGATGCGGGTAAAAACATTTCGTTAGAGACTAAAAAGGCGATCCAACGTGCCCATTTGTCAGGGATCGAGTTCGTTCCCGCGCAGGCGCGCTTGTATCCTAACGGCAATTTTGCTTCTCATTTTATTGGCCTAGCAGAAAACTCCGGTGGTAAACTAATTGGGGTGTTAGGACTAGAAAAACAATATAATACAGAATTAGCGGGACAAGATGGTAACAAAAAGCAGGCGACTGACGGGCAAGGGATGCCGATCTTAAACCAAACTGAAAAGTCGCGGTCGGTGAAAAACGGCGACGAGATCTACACGACACTAGACGCTCCCTTGCAAAACTACCTGGAAACTTTGGTCAGTCAGGCTCAAAAGAAGTATCATACCAAAGGGCTGCGGGTCATGTTAACGGAAGCCAAGACCGGCAAAATTTTAGCGGCTACCCAGTGGCCGTCGTTTAACGCCCAAACTAGGGCGGGCGTAGGGCAAATTTGGCGTAATACCTTGTTGGAAGATACTTACGAACCGGGTTCAACGATGAAAGTCTTTACCACGGCTGCTGCGATCGACAGCAATAATTTTAATGGCGGAGCGTATTTTAAGTCCGGCAAATACCAAATCGACGGGCAAACCATCAACGACTGGAACGATAATTGGGGAATGATCAATTACCAGCAGGCCTTTATCAGGTCTTCTAATGTCGGAATGGCACACTTAGAACAACAGATGGGTCCCAAATTATGGATGCAGTATCTGAAAAAATTTGGGATGTTGCAAAGTACGAATGCGAACTTAGGGAAAGAAGCGAGTGGTGCTATCAGTTATCGTTATCCTATCGAACAAGCCGACACGGCCTACGGGCAAAGTATCGATGTGACGATGTTTCAGATGATGCAGGGCTTTTCTGCGATCGCTAACGGTGGTAAAATGGTCAGACCCTACCTCGTCAACGAAGTGGTCGATCCTAATAAACGGCAGGTGTTGTATCACGCGCAACCTAAAGTGGTAGGCAAACCGATCACTAAGCAGACGGCTAAGCAAGTCCTAACGTTGATGCAAGACGTTGTAACCGATAAGGAAGGGACCGGGAAAGTTTACAAGCTGAATAATTATCCGGTCGCAGTCAAAACGGGAACGGCACAAATTGCCGCGCCGACGGGCGGTTATTTAACGGGGATCACTAATTATACTTTTTCGGTTGTCGGGATCGCGCCCGCGGACCATCCTAAGTATATTTTGTACATTACGATGGAACGCCCGGCGACATTTGGTAAGGAAGGTTCGGCCGAACGAGATTTAGCGACAATTTTTAATCCGCTAATGCAGCGGACGTTAGATAGTGATAATACTAACGCTCAGCCGGTAACACCTACTAAGATCGGTAACCTGAAAGGGCGTGCGACCACGCAAGTGACGGCTGATTTACAGCAACAGGGTGCACAAGTGACGGTAATTGGGACGGGCCCCGAGATTGTCGGTCAGTCGCTGGAACCTGAAGAAATGCTCTTAAAGGGGCGGCGAGTTATTTTATTAACGAACGAAAACTTACAGATGCCCGATTTAACGGGGTGGTCGCGGGCAGATATTACTAAATTTGCGCGCCTGACACACTTGAAGTTGAAAGTTAAGGGAACTGGATATAGTGTACGACAAAATATTATTGCGGGAACTGAGCTGACTAAGGTCAAAGAGTTAGTCGTTTTTTTGCAACCATAATTATTGTTCAAAGGAGTTTCTAAATGAATTTGGGAATCATGTTTAGCACCACGATAGCTGGTTTTTTAATCACATTAATTTTAACGCCGTTATTTATCAACTATGCTCACCGTAAAAATCAGGGGCAAATGATCAGAGCAGAAGGGCCAAAGTGGCATGCCAAAAAGTCGGGGACACCGACGATGGGTGGTTTAGTGTTTAACTTGGCTATTCTAGTCAGCAGTTTAGGTGTCGCTTTGTGGGGCCACCTACTATCGGCACAGTTATTATTATTAGATTTTATCTTGTTACTGTACGGCTTTTTAGGTTTTTTTGATGACTCGATCAAATTATGGAAAAAGCAAAATGAAGGTTTAAAAGCGTGGCAAAAATTACTGGGACAAATTGTCGGCGGAATTATTTTCTTGGTGGTTTACCGCCACGAAAACCTGCCTTTTGCACTGAACATTTTTAACTTTAAAATTAGTAGCGTCATTTTTTACATTTTATTTGTACTATTTTGGCTGATCGGTTTTTCTAACGCAGTCAACCTGACGGACGGGATCGACGGACTGGTTGCTGGTCAAGCGGTGATTGCTTTTGGAGCGTATGCCGTGATTGCGGCTAAACAGCAACAAGCAGATGTCTTATTGTTTTGTTTGACGGTCATGGGCGCTTTAGTAGCTTTCTTTGTCTTCAACCACAAACCTGCCCGCATTTTTATGGGGGATATGGGGTCGCTTGCGTTGGGCGGTGCGTTAGCTGCGGTTGCGATCTTGGTTCACCATGAACTGAGTTTGTTAGTGATCGGGTTAGTTTTTGTGTTGGAAACGGCCAGTGTGATCTTACAAGTAGCATCCTTCAAATTAACCGGCAAACGGATCTTTAAAATGAGTCCGATCCATCATCATTTTGAACTCTGTGGTTGGAGTGAGTGGCGGATCGATTGGACTTTTTGGCTGCTGGGGTTAATAATGGCTGTGATAGCCGTGGGCTTTATTATTCGGTAAAAGGAGTTAATCAAATGGACACGTATCATGGGCGCAAAGTGTTGGTTTTGGGGTTAGGTAAGAGTGGCATTAGTGTCGCTAAATTGTTAGTCAAACTCGGTGCTAAAGTGGTCGTTAACGACCGGCAAACGCCGACAGACCTGACGCAGGTAAATGAATTGCAACAGCTGGGAGTAGAAGTGGTGACGGGTAGTCACCCGTTGGAACTACTGACTGATAAGGACTTGCTCGTTAAAAATCCGGGGATCCCGTATTCAAATCCGTTAGTCAAACAGGCGCTCGCACTCAAGATCCCGGTGATCACCGAGCCAGAAGTTGCTTACGAAGCCGCACAAGCACCACTTTTAGGGGTGACGGGGACCAATGGCAAAACGACGACGACGACACTGATCACGTTAATGCTTAAGGATCTGCCGCAACAAGGTCACGCTTATTGTGCGGGCAACATTGGGATCCCGGTTTCACAAGTAGTGCAGCAAGTTGATCCTGCCGATGTAGTGGTAACGGAATTGTCCAGTTTTCAGTTGCAGGGAATAACTAAACTCCACGTGCACATCGCAGTATTAACTAATTTGTATGAAGCCCATACCGATTTTCATGGTTCACATGAAAATTACGTGCAAGCTAAGATGAATATCACTAAAAATCAAACTAGTAGCGACTTTTTCATTGTCAATTGGGATAATGAAGAGGTTCGTCAGGCCAGTCAACGCTCACGTGCTACGTTGGTACCATTTTCACGAAAACAAGTCATGCCCGAGGGTGCTTACTTGAAAGATGATTATTTGTATTTTAAGGGTGAAAAAATCATTGCAGTTGCACAAATCAAGTTACCTGGCGTTCATAATATTGAAAATTCACTGGCCGCTATTGCAGCCGCTAAGTTAATGGGCCAGTCCAACGACCAGATCGTGGAAGTCTTACGGACTTTCGCGGGGGTAAAACACCGGACACAGTACGTGACGACTTATAAGAAACGAGATTTTTATAATGATTCTAAAGCAACGGATGTCGCTGCGACCCAGATGGCTTTAAGTGGCTTTAAACAACCAGTAGTCCTACTTGCCGGCGGGTTGGATCGCCACTTATCATTTGCTGCATTAGTGCCAGCACTCAAAAAACACGTGCGGGTACTGGTAGTTTTTGGCGAAACAGCCACACAGTTGGAACAGTTGGGGATCCAAGCGGGGATCAAGACGATCTTACATACTAAAGATGCAGTCAGTGCTGTTCCCGTAGCGTTTAAAGCCAGTCGGCCTAACGAAGTAATTCTATTATCCCCGGCCTGTGCTAGTTGGGATCAGTGGCCGACCTTTGAAGTTCGAGGGGAACAGTATATGGCTGCGATCCAAAATTTAATTAAGGGAGAAAAATGATGCGCTTATTAATTTCAGGTGGCGGCACGGGGGGCCACATTTACCCGGCGCTAGCGTTGGTCAAAACGCTGTTAAAAAAAGATCCGAGCGCGCAAGTTTTGTATGTCGGAACGCATAAGGGACTAGAAGCTAAAATCGTTCCAGAGGCGGGGATCGACTTTAAAACTATTGAGATCCAGGGTTTTAAAAGAAAACTGACGTGGAGTAATTTTAAGACGATCTGGCTGTTTTTACGCAGCGTAACCGCCTCTAAAAAAATCATTCGCGAATTTCGTCCTGACGTGGTGGTTGGAACCGGTGGTTATGTGTGCGGCGCGGTCGTTTATGCGGCCGCTAAGTTAAAGATCCCGACCATGATCCACGAACAAAATAGTGTGGCAGGGATCACGAACAAGTTTTTGAGCCGTTACGTTGATAAGATCGGAATCTGTTTTCCGGCGGTCAAAAAAGCTTTTCCCGCATCTAAGGTAGTACTAACGGGTAATCCTCGGGCCCAAGAGGTCGCAGGGATCAAGCCGGCTGGGCGGTTAACCGAGTATGGTTTGACCACTGGGCGTAAGACGCTGTTGATTTTTGGCGGCTCACGGGGCGCGGCTAAGATCAACGAGACCGCATTAAACGCCGCTACCTTGTTTCGGGATGACGATTATCAGGTATTATTTGTCACCGGTAAGGTACACTACGAGCACATCATGGAACAAGCGGCCGCTAAAGATATTCCAGCTAATTTCGTGATCCAGCCTTACATCGCCAACATGCCACAGATCTTGCCGGAAATTACGGTGATCGTAGGAAGGGCAGGCGCAACTAGTTTAGCGGAGATCACTGCTTTAGGGATCCCTAGTATCTTGATCCCCAGTCCTTACGTCACTAACGACCACCAAACTAAAAATGCGCTGAGTCTAGTGGATCGTCAAGCGGCTAAAATGATCACGGAAAATGATTTGACTCCGCAGATGTTAGCGCAAACTGCGACGGAGTTATTAACGGATCCGCAAAAATGTCAGCAGATGGCCCAAAATGCTAGCAGTTTAGGTAAACGTGATGCGGCCGATCGGGTACTAAAAGTGTTGGAGCAACTAAGCCAAACGGAGTAAACCAATGAAAGTGCAGAAATTTGAGTCTCCTAAAAATAAACAGCCAGTGTTTTTAGCTGCCAAATACGATGCTAATTTGCCTCATACTAAGAAAAGTCGATTACGGAGGTTAAAAAGGCGGGTGACCGTACTGTTATTATTTTTTAGCACCATTGCCGGGGCGATGATCTATTTGATAACGCCAGCTAGTAGGGTGACTAAAGTCCAGATCAGTGCCGCTTACCCTGAAACTAAAGCCCAAATTTTACGAGCCAGCGGGTTGCGTTATTATGATCTACTGCTCGCCGTTTACCTGCAGGCACCGCGGATCGAACGGCAAATCAAGAGCCGAGTTGCAACGGTTAAGCAAGTCCAGTTACAATATCACTTGGGCGAGGTGGTCATTCGGATCAAAAAAGCCGCGACCGTGGGTTACGTTGCTAGACGTGGTCATTTTTACCGCTTAACTACTAGTGGCGTCAGTCAACAACACGTTGCTTTTGACGACCAGTACCCCGTCTTGTACGGGTTTAAGCACCACCGTCAACAACAAGAGCTGGCGGCTGCACTGCAACAACTGCGACCGGAGATCCGCCGGCAAATCGCCGAGATCCACTCCCGGCCGAGTAAATTGGACCCGCAAAAACTCTTATTAGATATGAACGACGGCAACCGGGTGATCGCTAAGCGTTCGACGCTAGCGGCTAAGCTAAAGTATTATCCCGAAATTGTCGCGCAGATGAATGGTAAGGGGACGATCGATCTCGAGGTAGGAGCCTTTTCTTATATAAAATAATGACAAATTTACCGATTTGGACAAGAAAATTGTTCAGATAGTAACTTTGTATGTTAAAATCTTTATAGTAATTTTTTTAAGTAAATTAGTAAATTAGATGATGGGGGCTGAAAGGTGAATCATTCTGAAATATTTGTAGGCTTAGATATTGGAACAACTTCAATCAAAGTTATTATTGCCGAACGAATTAAAAATCAGCTCAATATTATTGGATATGGAAATACCGATTCCGCGGGATTAAAGCGTGGTGTAGTCGTTGATATCGATCAGGCCGTGACGGCGATCAAAACAGCTGTCAAACAGGCACAGCAACGAGCTAACGTTGACATTACGGATGTGATTGTCGGTATTCCGGCAAATATGCTCCAAATTGAGCGTTGTCATGGTATGATCGCAGTCAGTGGACCAGATGGTAGTTCTAAAGAAATCACCGAAGAAGACGTTTATCAGGTAACACAGGCGGCCTTGATCCAAAATTTACCGCCGGAGCGTACTGTTATTGATATCGTTCCCGATGAATTCGTGGTCGATGGCTTTGATGGCATCAAAGATCCGCGAGGGATGGTCGGAGTGCGGATGGAAATGCAAGCGGTGATGTACACCGGTCCTAAAACGGTTTTACATAATATTAAGAAGTGTGTGACACGCGCAGGCTTAAACGTGGTTAATATTATTGTGGCACCGATTGCATTGTCGCAAGTGGCATTAAATGACGGGGAACAAGATTTTGGAGCGATCACGATCGATTTAGGCGGCGGCCAATCTACCGCTGCGGTCGTGCATGATCATAAACTTAAATATACTTACTTAGACCAAGAGGGTGGCGATTACGTTACCCGTGATATTTCCGTCGTTTTAAACACATCGATCGAAAATGCGGAAATGCTCAAGCGTAATTACGGTTGCGCAATGGCGGCTCAGGTTTCTGTTGATGAGAAATTTCCGGTACAAGTCGTGGGCCAACAAGAACCGATTGAAGTTTCAACCACTTACTTAGCGGAGATTATCGAGGCGCGTTTGCGGCAGATCTTAGAAAAGCTGGCTAACGCGTTACAACAGATCAACGCGTTAGAGCTACCTGGAGGGATCGTTTTAACCGGTGGAATGGCGGCCTTACCGGGGATCGCTCAGTTAGCGGCGGAAATTTTCAAGGTCAAAAACGTCAAGGTCTACGTTCCCCAAGAGATCAATTTGCGGACGCCGACATTCACTCAGGTGATCGGACTAGTTGAGTACGCGACTAAGCAAAGTGAGATCAGTTTGGTGGTTAAACAAACGCTGGGTAACCTGCGCAAAACGCAGCCAAAGATCACTCAGTTGCATCCACAAAGTGAGCAACGAGTGGTGCAACCGCCAAAGCAGCAACGACAGGCTCAACCCCAGCAGAAAGCTAAATTAACTGCTAGGATCAAACAATTTTTTGACAATTTTTTTGACTAACGAAACTAACGGGAGGAAATAGCATGGAATTTTCACTAGATGCAAATGAAAATAATGCAGGAGCGACGATCAAAGTGATCGGAGTAGGAGGCGCTGGTGGCAATGCCGTTAACCGCATGATCCAAGACGACGTTAAGGGCGTGGAATTTATTGTCGCTAATACCGACGTGCAGGCACTGAAGAATTCACAAGCCGAAACTAAAATTCAGTTAGGACCGAAACTGACTAAGGGATTAGGTGCCGGAGCGGATCCTGCAGTCGGTAGTAAAGCTGGGCAAGAAAGCGAAGAAACGATCGCTGAAAGTTTACAAGGGGCCGATATGATCTTTGTGACCGCCGGAATGGGTGGTGGTACCGGAACTGGTGCGGCGCCGATCATCGCTAAAATTGCTAAGGACCAGGGAGCGTTAACGGTCGGAGTAGTTACGCGGCCGTTTACATTTGAGGGCCCGAAGCGTGGGCGTTTTGCGGTCGAAGGAGTTGCTAAACTAAAAGAGCACGTCGATACGTTGGTAATTATTTCTAATA
The DNA here is from genome assembly GCF_058503265.1 of Ligilactobacillus sp. ESL1201. Taxonomy (NCBI): domain Bacteria; kingdom Bacillati; phylum Bacillota; class Bacilli; order Lactobacillales; family Lactobacillaceae; genus Ligilactobacillus; species Ligilactobacillus sp. ESL1201. The sequence goes on from NZ_CP196362.1 coordinate 849,786, forward strand.
ACCGGTTGTTGGAAATTGTCGACAAGAAAACCCCGATTCTGCAGGCTTTCCAGGAAGCAGATAATGTTTTACGTCAGGGTGTACAGGGAATTTCTGACCTGATCACTTCGCCAGGTTACGTCAACTTGGATTTTGCCGACGTTAAAACTGTGATGCAAAATCAAGGCTCTGCGCTGATGGGTATTGGTTCTGCTAACGGTGAAAACCGGACGGAAGACGCTACTAAAAAGGCTATTTCTTCTCCGCTATTGGAAGTTTCGATCGATGGCGCTAAACAAGTCTTATTAAATATCACGGGTGGTCCTGATCTCAGTTTGTTTGAAGCAGAAGCTGCTTCTAAGATCGTGTCGCAGGTTGCTGGCGATGATGTCAATATCATTTTTGGGACCTCGATCAACGAAAACTTGGAAGATAGTGTGGTCGTAACGGTCATTGCGACGGGGATCGACTCTCCTAAGGGAAAAAATGGAACACCTACTCAAAACGCTGCTTCTACTCCTAACAACGATGCGCCTAAGGCTACTGAGCGTCATTTTGACAACTGGGAATTAAACGTCGATCAACCCCAACAGTCGCAGTCCAGACGCCGGACTAATGAGTTCAACGGGGTGAAAAAACAGGATTTTGATATTTTTGGTGCCGACTCTGATGAAAATGATGATCCGGCTGATAGTGATGATGGCTTGAGTACGCCACCTTTTTTGCGTCACCGTCGTTCTTAAGGGACACAAGGGGTTGTTAATTTGTTAGTGATAATTAACGGATTATTTCAGTTATATTCTTTTTTAATTTTGATCTACGTCTTAATGTCGTGGTTTCCGGGAGCCTATCAAACCCGTTTAGGTGAGATTTTAGCTCGCTTGTGTGAGCCGTATCTAAGCCTGTTTAACTTTATTCCGCCTATTTTTGGAATCAGTTTCGCCCCGTGGATCGCTCTGATCGTATTGGAGTTTGTGGAATACGGGTTAATTTCACTACTGGGGATATTCGGGGTGTACTGATGGCTAAGTCAAGACAATCAATTTACCAGCATTTTCGGGCGGCAGAAGCGCCGCTTATTGATGAGTTGACTGATTTAAAAAATCAAGCGCTTGCCGAGTACCGGCCGGTATTGACCCATTTTTTAAATCCACGTGAGCTTTACATTGCGCAAGTCGTTGCCGGTAGTGAGCTCTCACTAGCCACTTGGGGCGGATTTGCTAACTGCGAGCGACAACGGTTGCTTTTTTATCCTTCGTATTATCAACCGGTCGCTAGCGATTTTGGTGTGGCGGTCATTGGCATCAATTACCCGCAAAAATTCGCGACGTTACATCATGGTAGTATCTTAGGAACTCTGGCTAATAGTGGGATTGAACGCTTCGTTTTAGGCGATATTATCACCGACGGGGTGTCGTGGCAGTTTATGACGGAAGAAGAATTACTACCATTTTTTACCGGTGAAATCAAGCGGATCGGCAAAGTTAAGGTGCGCTTAGAACAACAAGAGCAGGTGTTGACGCCGCTAGACGAATGGGAAAAGTTAAGCGAAACGGTGACTTCTTTACGGGCAGACGCGTTGATCGCTAATTTTTATCACCTGTCACGTAATCACGCCAAGGAATTATTTAAGAGTCACAAGGTACAGTTGAATTGGACTTTGTTAGATAAACCGGATTACGAACTGGCTGCTTACGATATTTTGTCGGTTCGGGGCTACGGTCGACTGAAATTAAATAATGTTTTAGGTCTATCCAAAAAAGGAAAACTGAAAATTAGTGCAGCAATTTTAAAAAAGTAGTATGCTAGGAATAAAAGCAGGAGGTGCTGGAAAAATGACGTTGACCCCATTAGATATTCATAACAAAGAGTTTCATGTCAAATTACGTGGTTATGATCAAGATGAAGTTAATGATTTTTTAGACCAGGTAATCAAGGATTACGAATTAACTTTACAAGAAAATGAAAAACTAAAAAATAGTTTGGAACAAAACGAAGAGAAACTGAAATATTTTAATGACCTGAAAGATTCTTTGAACCAATCGATCATTGTTGCACAAGAAGCTGCGGATAAAGTAAAAGCTAATTCTCAACGTGAAGCCGAGATCATTCAGCGTGAGGCCCAAAAAGAAGGGCAAGATGCGATCGATCAGGCAAACGAAAAAGCCCAAAATATTTTGGAACAAGCTTCACATAAAGCCACGCAATTGGCTAGTGAAACCGATGAATTACGTAAGCAGGCCCGCATTTTCCGGCAAAAGTTACAAGTGATGATGGAATCACAATTGGAAATTGTTAAGGGATCCGAATGGGACGACATTTTAAAGCAAGGCGAAATCAGCAGCTACGAAGAAATTCAGCAGGTCTTGCATCATGATAATGAAAACCTTGACAAGACAGCACAAAAAGCAGTACAATCAACCGTAAATCAAGACGTGCAACAACCTCAACCTGCTGAAACGGCGGAAGTTAGTGATGACACTGTCGTGATTTTTCCGGAAAAGGAAGCCACGGACGAGACTGGTCAGGCAAAATAATAAGTTATTTAGTAAAGAACACGAAGTTTACCACGGAAAAACAAGCGAACCGGTGATGGTGTGAGACCGGAATTTGAAGGGTAGACTTTATCATCTTTATCATTGTCAAATTGAACTTACTACATATAGTTTCAGTAGATTTGGCCGGTTTGGACCGTTAAAGCAGCAATGAGAATAATTAGTTGGTAACTAATTGTTGAAGTTGGGTGGTAACACGAAAAATTCGTCCCTGTAATGGGGGCGAATTTTTTCTTTTGAGAAAGGGGTAATAGTATGAAAATCAAAGAAACGTTAAATTTGGGTAAAACTAAGTTTCCGATGCGGGGGAATTTACCCGTTAAAGAAGCTGAACGCCAAAAGCAGTGGGAAGAAAATCACGTTTACGAAAAAAGGCAACAGTTAAACGAGGGTAAACCAACCTTCGTACTGCATGATGGGCCTCCTTACGCGAATGGTAATATTCACATGGGACATGCGATGAATAAGATTTCTAAAGACTTTATTATTCGTTCGAAATCGATGATGGGTTTTAGAGCCCCTTACGTTCCCGGTTGGGATACACACGGTTTACCGATCGAACAACAGTTAAAAAAGGCCGGTGTCGACCGTAAGGTACTTTCAGTAGCTGAATTTAGGGAAAAGTGTCGGGAATACGCGTTGAGCCAAGTCGATAAGCAGCGGACTGATTTTAAGCGTCTAGGTGTCAGTGGTGACTGGGATCATCCTTACATTACACTGGAACCGGAATACGAGGCTCACGAGATTCGCGTTTTCGCTAAAATGGTAGAACGGGGGTTGATCTACCGGGGCAAGCGGCCAGTCTTTTGGTCCTGGTCATCGGAATCTGCCCTGGCTGAAGCCGAAGTTGAATATCACGATATTACCTCGCCGTCAGCTTATTACGGTGAAAAAGTGGTCGATGGTAAGGGTGTTTTGGATGACAATACCTACATGGTAGTTTGGACTACTACTCCGTGGACGATCCCAGCTTCAATGGGGATCACGGTAGACGCTGATTTTGATTATGCGCTCGTTCAACCTGCTGGTGAGACGCGTAAATTTGTTTTAGCAGCCGAACTAGTAACTAAAAACGCCGAACTCTTTGGCTGGCACGATGTTAAGGTGTTAAAGACGCTCAAGGGCCGGCAGTTAGAGAATATTTTGACGGAACATCCGTTTTATCCGGAACGTAAATTAGTAACTATGCTGGGTGATTTTGTTACCTTGGATGCCGGGACTGGGTTGGTGCATACTGCTCCTGGTTTAGGTGAAGATGACTTTAACGTTGGCATGGAATACGGCTTAGAAGTGCTGGTACCGGTCAATGATCAAGGGTACCTGACCGAAGAAGCGGGTCCTGATTTTGCTGGGGTCTTTTATGATGACGCTAATGCCATCTCACTGAAAAAGTTGACTGACGCGGGCTTGTTATTAAAAGAAATGGATATCGAACACAGCTATCCGTTTGACTGGCGGACTAAAAAACCGGTGATCTTCCGGGCTACGCCACAGTGGTTTGCTTCAGTATCTAAGATTCGCCAAGAGATTTTAGACGCGATCGACGAAGTTAAGTTCTTCCCGAGCTGGGGTCAAAAACGTTTGAAAAATATGATCCGTGACCGGGGTGACTGGGTCATTTCGCGGCAAAGAGTTTGGGGCGTTCCGCTACCGATCTTTTATGCTGAGGATGGCGAGCCGATCATGACGCCTGAAACGATCAATCATGTTGCTGACCTGATCGCCAAGGAAGGTTCTAATATTTGGTTTGAAAAAGACGCCAAAGACCTATTACCAGAAGGATTTACCAGTGAGCATTCGCCGCACGGAGTCTTTACCAAAGAAACGGATATTATGGACGTGTGGTTTGATTCCGGAACCTCACATCAAGGTTGCTGTGCCGAGCGTGATGACTTGACTTATCCGGCCGATATGTACCTGGAAGGTTCCGACCAGTACCGTGGTTGGTTTAACTCCAGTTTGATCACTAGCGTGGCATTTTCCGGGCACGCACCTTATAAACAGATACTTTCCCAGGGATTTACTCTTGATGGTCAGGGCCGTAAGATGAGTAAGTCACTAGGCAATACGATCGTTCCTGCTAAGGTGATCAAGCAAATGGGAGTAGAGATCATCCGCCTATGGGTCGCAAGTGTGGATTCATCGGCCGACGTGCGGGTATCGATGGAAAGCTTTAAGCAAATTTCTGAAAGTTACCGTAAGATCCGGAATACTCTGCGCTTTTTACTGGCTAACACGACTGATTTTGACCCACAAAAAGATGGCGTCGCTTATCAAGACTTGAGTTCGTTAGACCAGTATATGGAAGTTAAGGCTAATCAGTTTACTAAAGCAATTTTGGACGATTATGCTAGTTACGATTTTATGGATATCTATAAAAAATTGATCAACTTTATTACGAGTGATCTGTCCGCATTTTATTTGGATATTGCTAAAGACGTAGTTTATATTGAAAGTGCTACTAGCCAAAAGCGGCGTTCGATGCAAACCGTTTTGTATGATATCGCCGTTCGGTTGACGAAATTACTGACCCCGATCTTGCCTCATACTACCGAGGAAATTTGGGAGTATCTTAAAGAACCCGAAGAATTTGTTCAGTTAGCCGAAATGCCGGCAGTCGCTCATTACCACAACGAACAACAGTTGTTACAGGACTGGCAAGTCTTTATGCAGGTACGTGCGGTGGTCTTCAAGGGCTTAGAAGAGGCACGGGACCAAAAACTGATCGGTAAGTCGTTTGAGGCCGCAGTCGAATTGTACGTTGCTCCGAGTCTTAAGGAAACATTAACCCGTTTGGAAACTAATTTGCGGCAGGATCTGATCGTTTCTGCCTTGGAGTTAAACGATGGCGCACAGGCTCCGGCAGATGCATTACGGGTCGGTGACGTGGCTGTTGTTGTTAAACACGCCGCTGGTGAGGTTTGCCCGCGGTGCCGGATGTATAAAGAAGACATTGGCAGTGATCCTGCCTTACCGCAATTATGTGGCAAATGTGCGCAGATCGTAGCACAGGATTACCCGCAGGCCGTTCAAGAAGGCTTTGACGCTTAGCGACAAAAGTAAATAATACATGGGGACCCGAGGCAAAATGAGTATTTTGCTTCGGATCCCTATTGTTTTCCGTAAATAATAGACTAAGTGTGTGCCAGTTTGTTAAAATAAAAGTAATATTTTAAACAAGGAGAAGTTACGATGAAATTACTAAAAGTGCATGGTTCGGGAAATGATTTCTTTTTGTTAGATAGTGACTGGCTGGAAGCAGACTTACCCACAGAACAGCTAGCTGCGTTAGCAGTGAAACTATGCGACCGTCAAACCGGGTTACACGGTGGAGCCGACGGATTATTACTAGTTAGCCCGGCAAAACGGGCACTGGCTAAAATGACGATTTTTAACGCCGATGGTTCGCTAGCCGCCATGTGTGGCAATGGTATTAGGACGGTTGCTCGTTACGTTGCTGCTAAAAATCAGGTTCCCGCTGACGCTTCGTTTCAGATCGAAACAATGAAAAGTGAACTGACCGTGCAACGTTGTGCTGAGCTATTTCCCGGAATGGTTTGTTACGAAACGGAAATTTCACCGGTCAGCTTTACTCCCCAAGCGCTGCAAATGACGGGGCGTACTAGTGAGTTGCTCAACGAATCAGTACCTGAGCTGGCAGAAAACTTACGCTTTTCGGCGGTCGCGGTGCCTAACCCGCATTTGATCAGTTTCGTGGATGAAAAAACGCTGCACGGCCCGTTGTTGGTTGAACTGGCTCAGCGCTTAAATTCTCCTAACGACTTTTTCCCAGACGGGATCAACGTCAGTTTTGTGCAAATTTTAGCTACCGATCAGTTGTTTGTCCGCACCTACGAACGAGGTGTCGGGCTGACTAATGCCTGTGGGACTGCGATGAGTGCCAGCAGCTTGATGTATGTGTTATTATACTTACAGGAAAAGGGATTAGAACGCCAATTGACGGTTTATAATCCGGGAGGCATGGTACGGACTAAAGTTCACCAGCGCGCAGATGGTACCTATTGGATCACGCTGGGCGGAAATGCTACTCAAGTGGCTCGCGTTCAGCTGACCCAAAAAGATGCGCTGACAGGTGATTTTAGTCGCAGTGACTGGCAGGAAACCGGTGAAGAAAAAACGTACCAACGTTTCGTGGCTTCACTAAAGAAAAGTAATTGATCAGGGGTAAGAAAATGGATTTTACGGAAAAGGTAAAGATGCAAAAACGGATTTTTTCCGGGAAGGTAATTACGTTGGACGTGGCTCAAGTCCAACTGCCTGACGGACAACAGGCGACCCGTGAGATCGTACATCATCATGGTGCGGTGGGCGTTGTGGCACTGACGGCTAGTGATAAAATCATTTTGGTCCGCCAGTGGAGAGCACCGCTACAGCAAACGACACTGGAGATCCCTGCGGGGAAGATAGAAGCTAACGAAGCTCCTGAACAAACGGCGCTCCGCGAGTTAAACGAAGAGACGGGCTATCAGGCCCAAAACTGTGAGTTTTTAACGTCCTTTTATTCGTCTCCTGGTTTTGCCGACGAAAAGATGTACTTGTACCACGCGAGTGGGTTACAGCCGGTGACTAATAAATTACCTCGTGATCCAGGCGAATTTTTAGAGATCGTGGAGTTGTCACGTGCTGAAGTCCAACTTGCCGTGGAAAATAAGGAAATTTGTGACGCTAAAACACTGATTGCACTATTACTGTGGCAAGCGATGGAGTAAAGTAATGAAAAGAAGTCAGGCAAAAGAAAAACGAAGTACTTTTTTTAATAGGCCGCTACCTAAACACTTAGCTACCAGTGAAAAAAAAGAAGAGCAGCAGCCGGAATCGCGGATGCAAGCACAAGAACAACAAAAGTTGAGTAGTGAAGAAGAAAAAAGACAACGGTTGGCGCACCGGTTGAACAGGGTGATCTTAGTATTAGTAGTGCTGATCGTCTTAGTTTACCTGTTTATGCGTTTTGTTAATTTTAAATAAGGGGAGTTTGAAGTGAAATACGGAATTATTTGTGCGATGGAAGAAGAAATCAAGGCGTTACTGGCCAAATTGGTAGGACAAAAGCAAACTACGATCGGCGGTAGTGATTTTTATACCGGAACGATCTACGACACCCCGGTAGTATTGGTGCGCTCGGGGATCGGCAAGGTTCAAGCTGCGATCACTACGGCCCTGTTGATCGCCGATTTTAAGGTGGATGCCGTCATTAATTCTGGTTCCGCTGGGGGGATCGGAGAAGGAATCCAAGTGGGCGAACTGATCGTTTCGACGGGAGCAGCTTATCACGACGCAGATGCCACGGCGTTTGGTTACGAACAGGGACAATTACCCCAACAACCCCAGATCTTTAGCGCGGACCAAGAGTTAGTAGAACGGATCGAGCAGGCCGCCGCCAAAACCGGTTTAGCCGTTAAAACGGGATTGATCGTGTCGGGCGACCAGTTTGTTGCTGACAGTAACGAGATCAAACGGATCAAGACCATTTACCCGCAGGCGCTGTGTTGTGAAATGGAAGGTGCTGCGGTGGCACAGACTGCTTATCAGTTTAAGGTGCCGTTTGCAATCGTGCGGGCGATGTCTGATAATGGCAACGAAGAAGCCGGTCAGAGCTTTGATGAATTTATCATCGACGCGGGCAAGCGTTCCGCTAAAATGATTTTGGAACTGTTAAGTTAAAGGAGACTTATAAGTGATATATTTGGATAACGCTGCAACTACCCCAGTAGCTGAGGCAGTTACTGCTAAGATGACGGCGGTTTTATCCCAAGATTTTGGTAACGCTTCGGCTATTAACTTTAAGGGACGTGAAGCGCGTAAATTGCTAGACCAAAGCAGGCATTTGTTAGCGCAATCGTTAAATGCCGCACAGGATAGCGAGATCGTTTTTACCAGTGGCGGGACCGAAAGTGACAATACCGCGATCATCGGGACCGCTTTGGCCCGGCAAAGTGAAGGCCGTCATTTGATCACTACTAGTATCGAACACGACGCGGTGTTGGAACCAATGAAGTTTTTGGAGCAGCACGGTTTTGAGGTGACCTATCTGCCAGTCGACGACCAGGGGCAAATCGACCTAGCCGATTTAAAAAATGCATTGCGTCCGGATACGATTTTGGTATCGATCATGGCCGGTAATAACGAAGTCGGGACTTGCTTGCCGTTGTCGGAGATCGGACAGCTCGTGCACGAGTCTTCTAACGCGTGGTTTCACACCGACGCGGTCCAGGCTTACGGTTTATTGGACTTAGATGTTCAAGCCGCACAGATCGACTTGCTGTCGGTTTCTGCTCATAAATTTAACGGTCCTAAGATGGTCGGCTTCTTATATTGTCGTGATGGTGTCAACTATGAACCCATACTGCGTGGGGGCCAACAGGAGTTAAAAAGACGGGCCGGCACCGAAAATATTGCGGGGATCGCCGGGATGGCGACGGCGGTATCAGTACTGACTCCTGCCCGCAAAAAAGAGCTACGGGAGCGTTATTATCAATTAAAACAGCAGTTGGTGACGGGCTTGCAGCAAAATGGTGTTGCCGTACAGGTCAACGGGCCGTTTATGGCAGGCGAGTTACCTGAGATCGTCAACTTATGGTTTAAGGGGCAACGAAGTGACGCGTTACTGACTAATTTAGACTTAAACGGGGTGGCTGCCTCGGCGGGCTCGGCTTGTACGGCGGGTTCGCTAGAACCGTCGCACGTTTTGCGTTCAATGTATGGTAAAGATTCCGCACGGATCAACGAATCGCTTCGTTTTAGTTTCGGCACACAAACGACCAGCGCTCAAATCGCGGCTACTGTTCAAATTTTGACGAAGATCATTAAGGGGGAAGCGTAATGGCACTAGCACAAAGTGCACAAATTGTAGGAGACCAGCACACGTACCGGCTAGCGGACGCTGTGAAAAAATATTCTTTAGTAGACGCGGGTTTCATTGCTAAAAAAACTGGGCGTTATCAGTTGGAACGTAACTTGGACCCGAATTCAGCACCAAATGTTGGAATGAAACTAAAGATCACGGTCGATTTGACGGCGCGTAAATTAAAGATAGCGACGACGACGGCCAATGGTTTACAGGCGGTCAATATTTTTAAAAAGGGCGACGTGGCGCTGCAAAAAGAACAGTTGCAATATATCTTAGCTGACCTGCAGGAAAGAGAGATCTTGGTGCAGGAATAGCAATAATAGATTTACTTGTTTTTTGTAAGTAACATTGTTATACTGATTACTGCTGAATTGACTATAATTCAGTAATTTTAATGATCGACGGTGGGTAACATGAAAGATAACAGTCAAATTCGAGTAGTCGTGGGCATGAGCGGCGGCGTTGATTCGTCAGTTTGTGCTTACTTGCTAAAAAAACAGGGCTACGACGTGGTCGGCGTCTTTATGAAAAATTGGGACGATACGACCGATAGCGGTGTTTGTACCGCGACCCAAGACTACCAAGACGTAGCTAAAGTGGCAGAACAAATCGGGATCCCGTATTATGCTGTCAATTTTGAAAAAGAATACTGGGACCGGGTCTTTACCTATTTTTTGGACGAATACAAAAATGGGCGAACGCCTAATCCCGATGTGATGTGTAATAAAGAAGTTAAGTTTAAGGCTTTTTTGGATTATGCCTTACAGATCGACGCTGATTACGTCGCGATGGGGCATTACGCGCAGTTAGCTAAAGACGAAGATGGCACCTTACACCTGTTGCGTGGTGCCGATGATAATAAGGATCAGACGTACTTTTTAAGTCAGTTGTCGCAAAAACAATTGGAAAAAGTGATGTTTCCGATCGGCGGCATGCAAAAAAAGGAAGTGCGCCAAATTGCGGCCGAGGCTGGGTTAGCAACGGCTACTAAAAAAGATTCGACCGGGGTGTGCTTTATCGGTGAGCGTAATTTTCGCCAGTTTTTGGGCGAATTTTTACCGGCACAGCCGGGCAAAATGGTCACCCTTGATGGACAAGTGATGGGTGAGCATTACGGTTTGATGAACTACACGATCGGACAACGTCGGGGCCTAGGGATCGGTGGCAACGCTCATAGTAACGAGCCGTGGTTTGTGATCGGCAAAAATTTAGCGCAAAACGAATTGTTAGTGGGGCAAGGGTACCATAACGAGCGCTTGTATGCGACCAGCTTAGATGCCAGCAAGTTGAACTTTATTGCTCCGTTAGCCGAACACGAGTTTCACTGCACCGCTAAGTTTCGCTACCGTCAAAAAGACGAAGGTGTCAGTGTAGTGATAAATGATGAGCAAACGCACGCGGTCGTTACTTTCGACCGTCCGGTACGGGCAATCACTCCGGGCCAGGAAGTGGTTTTTTATGACGGTGAAGAGTGTTTAGGTAGCGGGACGATCGACCACGCTTACCAACAGGAACGTTTATTGCAATACGTATAAAGTTATTAATAGGGATCGGGGCAAGACTTTATTTTGCTGCGGTCCCTATTTTGATACTGGTAAATGGATAGTATTTCGGCCCAACTCCTTTTTTGACTGTGGTAAAATGGTTAAAAGGCACTTACGAACGGTTTTGTCGACTGGGAGTTTTGTGAGATAATTAAACCCAAGTACATAAAAGGAAATGACGGAAAATGACTAAACTATTTTTTATTAGACACGGAAAAACCGAATGGAATAATGCAAGACGTTATCAGGGCGCGCACGGTGATTCACCCCTTTTGCCGGAAAGCTACGAGCAGATCACGCAGTTAGCGCAGTACTTAAAGCAGTTTAAGTTTGTCCATATTTATACTAGCCCGCTAAAAAGGACGCAGGTAACGGCCCAAAAAATAGCGCAGCAACTAGACCAAGACGTACCGATCACGGTTGAGCCGGCCTTCGTCGAATTTGACTTAGGTAAAATGGAAGGACAAAAGTTTGCCGTCGTGGAAAAGAAGTACGCTAAAGAAGTTACTGGTTTTAGGTACCATCCCGAACAATACGACCCCACGCGCATCAACGGTGAGACTTTTCAACAGTTATTTGCCCGCATGACGCCTAAGATCAAAGAGATCTGTCAAAAATACCCGCAAGAAAATATTCTGATCGTTTCTCATGGAGCGGCGTTGTGTGCGGAGATCAGGCACTTACAGGGAATCGAATTAGCTCAGATCAGGGCGCTAGGTGGGCTAGCTAATACGAGTACGACAATTTTAAAAACGGTAGACGGTAATCATTTTGAGTGTTTAGCCTGGAATAAAACGGACTATTTAACACGCAAAACTGACCCCAGTGATTTAGTTTAGGAATGGTATCATGAAAAAAGAGGAAGTTAAAGCCCAAAAATTAGTTGGTCAAGCGATCGCTGCGTTGGATCGTGATCCCTATGATCCTAAGAATTATTATGATTTAGGCAGTTTATTACTAAAAATGAATAGTATTCCCCAAGCCGAGGAGTTATTTCAGCGGGGACTGAATGTTTTTGACGGTCAAATCGAGCAGCAAAATTTACTGCATTATGGTTTGGGCAACGTGTATTACACCGCTGGTCTGTACGAAAAAGCAATCGAGCAATATCAGTTAGTCACTGATTCGCACCTGCAAGCCGATGCGTTGTTAATGATCGCCCAGGGGTTATACGCCCAGGAAAAATACCAACAGGCGATGGTCTACGCGTTGACCGCTAGCGAGCGGCAAACGGCCGATCCTGCGGCGAAAATTTTACTGGCAGATTGTTTTTTAGCGACGGGAGACCTGCAGAATGCGCAGAAATATTACGACGAGGCTTTGCGGTTAGCCCCGGATGATAAACGGGCTAATTTTCAGCGGGGAGTTATCGAACTGACTAAAAAAGAAGGGCAGAATCCTTATTTTGCTAAAGTCGCAAAACTTGATCCGCAGTATTTTGCGCAAAAACAGGAACGCTTGCAAGAAATCGTCAAGGTATTACAGTCCAAAAAGAAGTGAGGAATAGTCGTGCACCAAGAAGATGAGTATATTAACGGACAGGTCATTCAACTTTTTTTCCAGTCCAGTAGTAATTTTTACAAGGTGTTACTGGTCAAAATTGAGAGTCAAAATTGCGATTGGCCCGAAGAAACGGTGACTGTGACGGGAAATTTTGCCGAAATCAAAGAAGATACTAGTTACCATTTTAGCGGTAAGTTGATCGATCATCCTAAGTATGGTGTCCAATTTCAGGCCGACAACTACCGCACCGAACTGCCATCTTCTGAGAAGGGCATCATTTCTTATTTAGCTGGCTCTAAATTTCCGGGGATCGGGCAGAAAACCGCGCAGCATATCGTTGACGTGTTAGGCACTGACTGTATTCAGTTATTATTACAAGACCACAGTCTAGTCGACCAATTAGACCTGTCACAGCGCCAAGCTAAGACATTGATTGCGGCGTTGCAAGAAGACCAGGGTACGGAAGCAATCATCATCGGTTTAAATACTCTAGGTTTTTCTAGCACGCTTGCGGCCCGGATCTACGACTATTTTCAGGAAAAAACGTTGGACGTGATCCACGAAAATCCGTACAGTCTGTCCATTTATATCAAAGGGATCAGTTTTGCGCGAGCGGACCAAATCGCCGCGAGTTTAGGCTTTGCGGCTGATGCTAAGGAACGGATCCAGGGGGCAATTTTTCAGGTACTAACGGTGAATTCTTACGAGCAGGGAAATACTTACCTGCTGAAGGCCAATCTAATGGCGCAAGTTGCGGGGCTTTTAGCACAAAATACGGTAACGCCAGAACGGATCACCGAGCAGTTAAAACAGTTAGTGACGCAAAAAAAAGTGGTACAAGAGCAAGATAAAATTTATTTACCGCGCTTTTATTTTGCGGAAAAAGATATTGCCTACGAGTTAAAGCGCATCTTAGAAACTCCAATGTCTGGGCCTAGCGAGCGGGATTTAGAACAAGATCTACGTGAAATTGAAGACCAGTTGCAAATCAAATATGATACCGAACAAAAAAATGCGCTGATGGCTGCGTTAGCTACCCCGCTATTTTTACTGACCGGTGGGCCCGGTACGGGTAAAACGACCATCATCAGGGGAATTATTGCTCTTTACAATTTGTGGCATGAAGACGAGCGTCAAGACGAACACCAGCAAGATATCTTGTTAGCTGCGCCGACGGGGCGGGCGGCTAAAAGAATGAGTGAGACTACGGGATTACCGGCTAGTACCCTCCATCATTTATTGGGAATTAACGGGCGCGACGAACAGTTGCCGGCCGAGGTGGATGAGTTGACCGGCAAGTTGCTGATCGTGGACGAAACTTCGATGGTCGATACCGAGTTGATGAAATTATTGCTTAAAAGTATTCCGGTCAAAATGCACGTGATTTTTGTCGGTGACCGCCACCAGTTGCCGTCGGTAGGACCGGGGCAGGTATTTGCCGATATGTTACAAAGCGGAGTCCTGCCGCAAAAAGAACTGACGAAAATTTACCGGCAAGAACAGGATTCTTCAATCATCACGCTCGCCCATCACGTGAAAAACGGTGAATTACCGGCTGATTTTGCGACTCGTAAAAGCGACCGCTCGTTTATTCCGTGTCATGCCAATCAGGTAGCTTCCGTGGTCTTACAGATCGTTCAGGGGGCGTTGAGAAAAGGAATTTTACCCGCACAAATTCAGGTATTAGCGCCAATGTACCGGGGAGTTGCGGGGATCGACCGCTTAAATCAGGCGCTGCAAAGTGTGTTAAATCCGGTCCATGACCGCCAAAAATCTGTGCAAGTCAAAGGACAAATTTTTCGGATTGGCGACCGGGTCTTGCAGCTAGTTAATGACCCGGAGAAAAATATTTTTAACGGCGATATTGGTACAGTAGTGGGGATCGGTACTGCAAAAGAAGAGGAACAGCCAACGGAGCTCACGGTTGCGTTTGAACAAAATGAAGTTAGCTATCCTAAAAAGGAATGGAATAATCTGACATTAGCGTACTGTTTGTCGATCCATAAGGCACAGGGCGGCGAATTTCCGGTGGTGATCTTGCCATTAGTGCAGCAGTTTGCCCGGATGTTCGCCCGTAATTTGTTATATACTGCGATCACGCGGGCTCAGACTAAATTAGTCTTGCTGGGCGAATTTTCTGCTTTTCAAAAAAGTGTAACGACCGTGTCACATTTACGGCTAACGACGCTTAAAGAGTGCCTGCAAGAACAACTGGGTGCTGTAAAACCGGCAGGTGATGAGAGCACAGCAGTAAACGAAATCGCTGAGGAGCCCGCTTCGTATATACTGACTACAGAGATGATCGCATCCCAACAAATTGACCCGTTGATTGGAATGGAGAATATGACGCCGGCAGATTTTATGGGGTGAAGAACTGTTTATTGTAACGCGGAGAAGCATATTGCTTTTTATACTCAAATTTAAATTGGCACACAAAAAAAACAAGCGTTGATTTTTCGTCGTCAACACCTGTTAATATAGAACTTTTTTAAATGATTCGGGAGAGATTCGAACTCTCGACAATCCGCTTAGAAGGCGGATGCTCTATCCAGCTGAGCTACCGAACCAGCAATAATATAATTTTAATATATTTTACTAAGATATGTCAAATAAAATATTTTAAATCTATTCAGCTTCTATACTAATAAGCGTTGATTTATAGCACTTTGTTTAAGTTTTTATTTTGGACATCTTTTTAAATTTTCTAGCAAAAGTCTTTGTTTTGCATAATTTATGTACTGTAATAATAAATGTAAAGAGGTGAGAAAAACGAAACGTATTAAAAAGGACCTTTAAGCAAGGGTTAAAAGATTTCAATAACATTGTTCATTATCCAAACGTTAATTGCAATCCTAGACTTGTTCAAAGACTAGAGGCAACGAGGGAAAACCTCCTCTGTTTGCTATACTCATTGTAGTAGATGTTTCGTTTAAAAATATGAAAAAAGAAACTATTCGTAAATTTAAATTTAAACACAAGAAAAAATATTAGGCTCCTTCGTGCTCCAATTAAGTTGAAGAAAATCAACTGGAATTAAATTGTACCAACTAAATTTCGATACTGAGATAGTTTAAAATATTAGGCGGTGTAAGAATTATTTCAGTACCAATGGTAGTAAAAAAGATGACTTTAGTTGAGAAGTCATCTTGTATTTAGTAATATGGATAGCTTTTTGATGATTATTAATCAGTTAAATGTTGAATAGCATATTGTGCTTGCTCGGCCGTAAATCCTTCGCCATCAGCATTAGTTAACTGATCTTGTAATTCAGCAGTACTCATATGCTCATTTTCTTCGTAGTCCTTGGCGCATTTTAAGGCATTTTGATTGTAGTCAATGTCGATATGTTGCATTGCGTAGTTTGCTGCATCAGGAGAAAATCCTTCACCATCAGCGCTGGTTAATTGCTCGTAAAGCCCATTGTAACTCATAGTACCATTAGTTTCTTGATATTCTTCCGCTGCTATTAGGGCATTTTTATAGTCCCTAGGTATTTTTGGTTGTTTCTTTGGTAAATCAGTGTCTGTACTAGAGTTAGAACTTGAACCGGAATTAGAACTGGAACTTGCACTAGATTGTTTTGAATCATCAGCTAAACTTGCTATATAATCTGCTTGTTCTTGAGATATAGTTAGAATTATAGGATTGAGAACTTTTTTGGCTTTTTTAGCTAATTTTGTTGATATTTCTGAATCAGTCCATTTGTGCTTATAGTTAGTTGCCGCAAAGATGATTGTTTTTACTTTAGTTCCTGCGGTATACTTATCAGACAATTCTACGGAATCTACTACAACGGTAAATTTTTTGTTTTTGACTTCAGCCCATGAATCGTCGTCTTTTGATGCACCACTATTATCATAATAGTTTGAAATTGAAGGATTAGCTGGTATAACTAATATTTTTGCACCATCCGGAGCATTAGTCTTGCCTTTTAGTTGCCAGTCATGATCACTATTTTCTTTTACGTCAGTTATTTTCGTTTTATAAAGCGACACTTCATTTTTATTTTGCTTGTTAGAACAGCCAAATAGTAGGGTGCTGCTGATTAAAATTGATAGAAAAATGAGTTTATTCTTTTTCATAATAGGTCCTTTATATTAATTTATTTGTTTAAATTTTGTCTTTGCAAAACAGCTAACTAATTTTTATTGTTTAGCCGTAAAGCCCTTTAATACGAGAATATCTTGGGCTGATTGGTCGGCTCCCTCCCAGCCTTTAGCTAATAAATAATTGATGTAAACTTTGTTGTAAAAGAATGAAAAGGCAATTCTGATGATTGAAGCACCGATCCCAAAAGTGAACATGCCAAAGACAATTTCAGCAAGAGCAATAATGAAAAACCATTTCCAGTCTCCTCTAAATAAAGCGGGAATGAATCCAAAGAAAAATGTGGTCCACGAAAATATAACTTTGACTTTCTTTAATTGGTTAGTTGTTGGATTTATTAAATTAGCTTTTATAACAACTTCTCCTTAACTTTCAGCTTTTAAAGTCATCAGTATTTGGACAGCAATTAATTATTTATTATTGTTATAATTTTAATAATTTAGTATTTTTATTATATAATAATTAGGTGGTAAATAGCAATAAAATTATATATAATATCATATTAGTAAATTTAGTAATGAAGAAAGATTTTAGTACAGATAATCAATTAGTTGCTGATAAACGTCAATTAAGGTGATAGTTAATATTATGTAGTAGGTAATAATGCTGGATATTCATAGAATTTTTTTCTGACTTAAGAAGGGAAATTAATGGAAGTCCTTAAAATTAGCTACTACTGAATAATTAGTTAAAAATATTAATTTTATAGAGATGCTTATTATATAGAAAAAGAACACAAGAAGGGTAGTTACAGTACATTATTTCAATCTTTATTGAGTTAGGGGGGTATTACATATGTGTTGAGTGTCATTAAAGGGAGCGATAGTTGATGAAAAGTAAGTACAAAAAGGGGATAATTTACACTTGTTCGGCCCTGGTGCTTGTGATTTGTCTAATAACTATTTTCTTCAAGTAGGAAAAGACAGTTAAGAGTAGCTGATAATGCCTACTCGAAAAAGGATGATAAAAATTGTATACTAATAATGATTGATTATTTTAACCGGGACGGAAAATTTTCTAAAACGAGCAATTTTTAGGCTACTATTTTTAAGTAACCAGCAAAAAAAGACGCGTTTTTCGCCGCGTCTGTGTTACATGCTACATAACTGATGTACACCAGTATTATCTAAGAAAAAGGGATAAAAGTCAAAAAAAACTGGTTTACTCGGTAAAGCTGGGGAACTAGCGCTAATTATTTATTTTAAAGCGTTAGTTTGGTAGTCTTTACTATGATAAGTGCGGAAATAAAGTTATAATTAAGGTTCGAATAGGGCAAAGAAAGCAGGAAGTTTTGCGATGGATGAAAAAGAAATGGTTGAACGGCAAAAGCACATTCGAAATTTCTCGATTGTGGCTCATATTGATCATGGTAAATCAACGTTAGCTGATCGCATTTTGGAATTAACGGACACGGTTTCGCCGCGTGAGATGAAAGACCAGTTGTTGGATTCGATGGACCTGGAACGCGAGCGGGGGATCACGATCAAATTAAATGCGGTTGAATTGCATTATACCGCTAAAGACGGTGAATGCTACATTTTTCATTTGATCGATACTCCCGGCCACGTCGATTTTTCCTATGAAGTTTCGCGTTCCTTGGCGGCTTGCGAAGGTGCGCTATTAGTCGTGGATGCGGCTCAGGGAATTGAGGCACAGACTCTAGCAAATGTTTATTTGGCGTTAGACGACGACTTAGAAATTTTACCCGTGATCAACAAGATCGATTTACCCAGCGCGCAGCCCGAGCAAGTGCGGACTGAAATCGAAGATGTGATCGGATTAGACGCGACGGACGCGGTGTTGACCTCCGCTAAAACGGGGCAAGGTGTTCCGGAAATTTTAGAACAGATCGTCACACAGGTGCCCGCGCCAACTGGTAATCTGCAGGCACCATTGCAGGCACTGATTTTTGACTCAGTTTACGATGATTACCGGGGGGTCGTTTTGAGTATCCGGGTGGTTCAAGGGACCGTGAAACCCGGGGAACGGATTCGGTTAATGAACAGCAAGGGTGAATATGAAGTGACAGAAGTTGGGGTCAATTCGCCTAAACCGGTCAAAAAAGAAGTCTTGATCGCCGGTGATGTGGGTTATTTGACTGCCAGCATTAAAAATATTCAAGATACCCGTGTTGGTGATACAGTGACGCATGCTAATGCACCGGCCGCGCACCCATTGGCTGGTTACCGGGAAATGCACCCGATGGTTTATGCTGGGCTATATCCGACGGATAACGCGAAGTATAACGATTTGCGCGATGATTTGGAAAAACTGCGCTTAAACGATGCGGCGTTAGAGTTTGAGCCGGAAACTTCACAGGCTCTGGGATTCGGCTTTCGCTGTGGCTTTTTAGGATTACTGCACATGGACGTGATCCAAGAACGATTAGAGCGTGAGTTTAACATGGATCTGATAACGACGGCGCCGGCGGTTACTTACGACGTCGAGTTAACGGATGGCAGTACATTACAGGTAGCCAACCCGGCGGAAATGCCCGAAGTGGCGCAGATCAAACAGATCAATGAGCCCTTTGTCAAAGCGGAGATCATGGTGCCTAACAGTTATGTTGGGCCGGTGATGGAACTCTGCCAGCGCAAAAGAGGCCAGTTTGTTACGATGGACTATTTGGATGAAACCCGGGTCAATGTGATCTATCAAATGCCATTAGCCGAAATTATCTACGACTTTTTTGACAAATTAAAGTCTAGTACTCACGGCTATGCTTCTTTGGATTACGAGTTTAGCCAAAAGCAACCTAGTGATTTAGTTAAGATCGATATTTTATTAAACGGCGATAAAGTCGATGCGTTAAGTTTTATCTCACACCGGCAATTTGCTCAGGAACGGGCCCGGATCATTACGGGTAAACTGAAAAAGATCATTCCCCGGCAAAATTTTGAAATTCCGATCCAAGCTGCGATCGGTGCCAAGATCATTGCACGGACGAATATCAAGGCCTACCGCAAAGACGTTACTTCTCGGATCCATACGGGCGATCCGGATAGAAGGGCGAAACTGCTGGAAAAACAAAAACGGGGTAAAAAACGGATGAAGGCCGTCGGGACTGTGCAAATTCCGCAAGAGGCATTTATGGCGGTATTACAGTCAGAAGACGAGGCAAAGTAGTCTGATTGCCGGTCATGAATAATGTTACTCGATTGTAATAATTTTGTTATAGATTTTTTAAAAGTTTTAGTATAAACTTAAGATGTAGCCAAGCATTAGAGTAACATTCCATTTATGATTTTATTATTTATCACATATTTTGCTACTTTAGTGGCTATGCACATATTCTGTTCTTCCTGTCGCTTGCTGTGACAGGATTTTTTTGTGTCTTCAAAAAAGGGATTGGGACAAAATCGCATTTTGTCCCAATCCCTTTTTTATTTTCCGTAAGTAATAGATTGATCGTGCTCCAAAAAGCAGCAGTTTGCGCCTAGCTACGTTTCAAAATAAAAACCAAGTTCGGGTTTTACTTTGAAACTAGGCTAGTGCTCGACTGCTAAGCGCTTTTTGTCCCAACTCCTTTTAATTTTTTTAACATCCATTAAACTAAAACAAACATCGGTAAAATCATTGGGTGTCGCTCAGTTTGACGGTATAAAAATGATTGCAGGTCTGTTACGGCTGCTTCCCGTAACGTTGCTTCCGTAACGTTTTCTTTTTTGAGGGCGCGTTTTAACGAACGGTCCAATAAATGACGTCCCTGACTGATTAACTCACCAGATTCGCGCATGTAAATAAATCCGCGAGATAAGAGATCCGGCCCAGCTAAAATGGTTCGTTTGTGTAAGTCGATCGTAGCTACGACGACGACGATCCCTTCCTGGGCTAAAATGCGCCGGTCACGTAAAACAACGTTACCGATATCGCCGACACCCGAACCATCGACGTAAACGTCACTGGCATCGAAATGCCCCGCATAGCGTGCGTGGTCTTTGGTGAGGGCTAATACATCGCCATTTTCTAGAATGAAGGTGTTTTCCTTTTTGATATCGCAGAGTTGCGCTAGTTCGGTATGAATTTTAAGCATGCGGTATTCGCCGTGTACGGGCATAAAGAACTTAGGCTTCATTAAACGCAACATCAATTTTTGTTCTTCTTGACCACCGTGACCAGAAGCATGAATGTTATTGACCTTGCCATGAATTACCGTGGCTCCAGCTTCTTCTAGTTCGTTGATCACGCGGTTGACACTTAACGTGTTGCCCGGGATCGGGGAACTAGAAAAGACGACCGTGTCATCCGGTTGGATAGTCACTTGTCTGTGAGTACCGTTGGCGATCCGACTGAGGGCGGCCATCGGTTCTCCTTGAGATCCCGTACATAAAATCATCACTTTATTTGCGGGGAGGTGATTGATCTCGTGGGCACTGACTAATGCTTCATCGGGGATATCTAGGTAACCTAGTTCGCGTCCGTTAGCGATCGCTGATTCCATACTGCGACCAAACACGGCAATTTTACGCCCACGATTAACTGCAGCAGTGGCCGCCTGTTGGATCCGGGAAATGTTAGAAGCAAAAGTAGCAAAAATCACCCGGCCAGTAACTTGTTCGAAGATCCTGCGGATCGATTTACCGACCCAACGCTCTGATTTGGTGAAGTTAGGGATCTCGGCGTTGGTACTGTCGGATAAGAGACATAAAACTCCTTCTTCTCCTAAATGTGCCATTCTTTGCAGGTTAGGGGGCTGATTGGTGATCGGAGTTAAGTCGAACTTATAATCTCCGGTGCAAACGATCGTGCCCGGCGGCGTTTTGACCGCTACTCCTAAGGTGTCAGGAATTGAATGGGTAGTTCTAAAAAAAGAGACACTGGTTTTACGAAAGCGCAAAACGGTATCCTCATTGATCTCGTGTAACTCCGTACTACGTAATAGACCGTGTTCTTCGAGTTTACTTTTAATCAAGGCCAAAGCCAAGGGCCCTGCGTAAACCGGAACGTTGATCTGTTGGAGAAGATAAGGGATTCCGCCGATATGGTCTTCGTGCCCGTGAGTAATGACTAGGGCCCTGATCTTTTGTTGGTTAGCTACCAAATATTGGTAGTTAGGGATCACGTAATCGATCCCTAATAAATCGTCTTCTGGAAACTTGATTCCGGCATCTACTAGGATGATCTCGTCTTGAAATTGGATCCCATAGGTATTTTTGCCGATCTCGTCTAGGCCGCCCACAGCAAATACGGCCGTCTCGTTATTTTTAACGTTGACGTTTTTCATTAGGCAAACTCCGCTAAGTGATAGTCACTAGCCTGCTTTTCGTATGCTAAAGTAGCATCGTCGAGCTGATCGATGTATTCGATATTGTACTCCGTTTTTTCTTCAACAATAGCGCGCGCCTCAACGTATGAAGGCGCCTCTAAATAAAGGGACTCCGTTTTTTCACGCCGTGGTGAAGTTCCCTTAGTAGGTTGGTAATAAACTTTAAAAACCATAAATTAAGATACTCCTTTGTTAAATTTAGTAATTCAACTCCCGCACATGGATTGTTTGCACAATCAGTTAGCTACATTCTAACATACAAATTTCAGTAAGTATACAATTGAGAATGTGAGGCTAATTTTATATACTATAATTAGGAATGAGAAAGCGAGTTTTGCAAGATGAAATTATTAATTTTAGGCTTGTGCGTGGTAATTTTACTAGGTGGGATAGTCTTGATATTTGAATGGCGGCGTCATCAAAAAATCACCCTGCAAAAAAAGTGGCAGCAACTGGTCACTACTGCGTTGCAAGAATGTTTGGCGCAGCTCGATACCGCGCATGTCAGTGGCAAACAGTTGGTGACACAGTTAAAAACACCGCAGTCACTTGCTCATGCGTGGGGGATCAACGTGGCGGTGTACGGTTACTATTTTCACGCTGAATTACTAGCACCAGCTGAACTAGCGGCGGTAAAACAACAGTTACAAAAAGCCCTCAGCACCTATGCTCAGCATAAGCAGCTCAGGGCTAATCAGCAACCGGTGTTAGTGGTGGCCGATCTGTGGTCCAATCAGACTGAATTATACCTAGAAGTCGCGTACTTAGTAAATGAGGAAACTTGTCAGTACCTGCATGATATTAAAAAAATTGCGACGGCTAAACAAAGCTAATTCAATAAAATTGCACCTTCGGGGGTCGCAAAGCGCTGATTTTTGTCAATGTGATCGTAAAATAGAGTACCGTTTAAGTGGTCAAATTCATGTTGAACGACGATTGCGGGGTAGTCTTTAAGACGTTCTACGTGTTTAGTACCATCTAGGTCATACCAACGAAGTTTGATCCTGTCGTGGCGCCAAACATATCCGGGTACGTCTTGGTCAACGGAAAGGCAGCCTTCGCCGGTCCCCAACGCAGCGACTTGCACCGATTCACTGAGGATCGTGGGGTTGACTAATATTTTTTTGAAAGCGGGTGGTTGGTTAGGGTCGTCTTCTTCGTTTGGCACCAAAACAGCTGCCATGCGTTTGGCGACACCGACCTGAGGAGCAGCTAAGCCGACTCCTGCACGCAGGTGATATTTTTCGGCTAGTTCTTCATCTTGGCTGACTTCGAGGTATTCCATCATTTTATGACCGAGTTCTTCTTCTTTAGGCGTCAACGGAAAGGTTAGAGCTGCGGCGCGTTGACGTAATACGGGATCACCGTCGCGGGTGATATCATTCATTAAAATCACTTATGAGTCCTCCATCTGAACGTAATTTTGCGTAATGTAGTTATTTTAGCATATTTATTGCTACTTGTTTATCAAAATATTACGGGCATCACTTAGTTAGTTTTAACAAAAATTGTGGTAGAATAGATTGTCAGCGCTAGTTTTTTTAATTTTGGGGGAAATTAATTGACAAAAAATATTCTACTCTGTGGCAATGATGACTTAACTCGAGCACTTTTATACCACAGTATGCTTACCAAACAAAATTTGAATTGGTATTGGTTGCAAGAAACTCCGGAATTACCGGCAGCAATGGCGAACTTGGTGGTAGCTGCGAGTGCGGTACAAAAAATGACACTCACACCAACGCCTACGCCAGAATGGGCCCACGTTGACCTGTTAGTGATCGGGACGTTAACGCCACCAGACGCCGTTGACGGTACGGTAAGCGCACAGCTGACTAAGGTCCAAGCGCTCATCAACCAAGCGATGGCTAATGGCTTTAGCGGCAAGCTCTGTTTTGTGGGGACTGCTGACGAGTTATTAGTTCATTTTGCACTCCATTTTTCGGGATTACCGGCTACAGCAGTTTTTGGTTTGGGAACCGCGCCATTATCGTTAATTGCCGCTAATCTAGTCGGTAATTTATTAGGAGTTGCCGCGCAACAAGTCTACGTTAACGTGTTGGGGACCCGCAAATCTCCTGTCCCGGTATGGAGTAGAGCGCAGGTCGGAGGTAACGCCTTGTTGGCTTTTTTAGCGCGAGAAGATAGCCTTTTTTCACCGGATGAATTATTAGAGATCGAAGAACAGTTAGCGGATGTCGCGGTTGGTGGGCTGTTACCGCCGTTGCTCACTAATTTTGATCAAGTGATACACAGTTTATTTACCCCGGAAAGCTTTTTTATGACCTTGGCTTGTCAAAATAAAGACACGACGCTGAGTGCACCGGTATTACTGGCACAACAAGGAGTTTCGGCCTTACCGGCAGTTACTTTAGCTGAGCAGGAAAAAGAACAGTTAGCGAAGAGTAAAGAACAGCTAGACGAGGAAATTTTGCAACTGACAAAGAAGGCAACTAATGAAAAGTGAAAATTACGAATACCCTTTAATGCCAGAATGGACGACTAGCGAGATCATTTTAGCAGTCGAATTTTATCAAGCGGTGGAATTTTTATATACTAAAGGGATCAAACGCAGTGAATTTTTAACGAAATACCAGCGCTTCAGGCGATTGGAACCGGCCAAAATGGCGCAAAAACAGTTAGATAAACGATTTTATCAGGTAGCAGGGATCAGCATTTATCAAGGGGTTCAGTATGTCTTACAGACGGACAAGGACTATGTTAAGTATGTTCCGACGTAGTGGAAGTAATGATTGACATTTTACTTTTTGATATGGTATGTTAACTTAGTTATATTTACAGTTAATATTAGTAGGCTGTTAGGTGCTGCGTTAAAACTGTGGCGTCACGGCTTTTTTTATGCGGGAGAATATTAATTCGCTAGGTGAAAGGAAGAAGAATTTTGAAAATACGTGATGATATTAGAAATGTTGCCATTATTGCCCATGTCGATCATGGTAAGACAACATTAGTTAATGAATTGTTGAAGCAATCTGATACGTTGGACGAACACACCCAAATCGACGACCGGGCAATGGATTCCAACGCAATCGAAAAGGAACGTGGAATCACGATCTTGTCCAAAAATACCGCCGTTCGTTACGGTGATAAACAGATCAATATTTTGGATACTCCGGGACATGCCGATTTTGGTGGCGAAGTGGAACGGATCATGAAAATGGTTGATGGTGTAGTTTTGGTAGTCGATGCGTTTGAAGGAACGATGCCTCAGACCCGTTTTGTTTTGAAAAAAGCGTTTGAACAAAAATTGACACCGATCGTGGTGATCAATAAGGTCGATCGTCCTGGTGCTCGTCCCCAAGAAGTCGTTGACGAAGTGTTAGATTTATTTATTGAATTAGGTGCCGACGAAGACCAACTTGATTTTCCGGTGATTTATGCTTCTGCGATGAACGGAACTTCTTCTTTAGATCCAGATATTGCCACTCAAAAGCATACGATGGACCCAATTTTTGACACGATTATTAAGACGATCCCCGCTCCCGTTGATAATTCAGACGAACCGCTCCAATTCCAAGTAGCGATGCTGGATTATAACGAATTTGTTGGTCGGGTCGGCGTTGGTCGGGTTTTCCGCGGTAAGATCAAAGTTGGCGATAACGTTACGGTCATGAAGTTAAACGGGACCCAACAAAACTTCCGGGTGACTAAATTATTTGGTTATTTTGGACTCAAGCGTTTGGAAATCAATGAAGCTCAAGCTGGTGATTTGATTGCTATTTCTGGGATGGAGGACATTTTTGTCGGTGAAACGATCTGTCCGGTAGATCATCCCGATGCTTTACCAATTTTGCGCATTGATCCACCTACCTTACAAATGAACTTTATTACTAATAACTCACCATTTGTTGGCCGTGAAGGCGATAAGGTAACGGCACGTAAACTAGAAGACCGCTTAAAATTACAGCTGCATACCGATGTTTCCTTGCGGGTAGAAGACACGGATTCTCCGGATACCTGGACCGTTTCAGGCCGCGGGGAATTACACTTGTCGATCTTGATCGAAACTTTACGGCGGGAAGGCTTTGAATTGGCCGTTTCTCGTCCACGAGTGATCTTGCGCGAGATCGACGGTAAGCTATCCGAGCCGTTTGAAAACGTGACGATCGATACTCCAGATGAATATTCCGGTGCGATCATCGATTCGTTAGCCAATCGTAAGGGCGAAATGACCAACATGGAAACCGGCAATAATGGTCAGACACGTTTGACCTTTTCGACACCTACTCGTGGCTTGATCGGTTATGATTCCCAGTTCTTGTCGATGACACGGGGCTATGGCATTTTGAACCATACTTTTGCCGAGTACAAGCCGATGATCAGAAACTGGGAACCGGGTAGAAGAAATGGTGCGTTAGTTTCTATCAATCAGGGTAAAGCTACCACTTACGCGATCATGGGCGTTGAAAGTCGAGGAACGATTTTCGTTGATCCAGGAACCGAGATCTATGAAGGAATGATCGTTGGTGAATCTTCTCGTGAGCGCGACATTTCGGTCAATATTACCAAGGGTAAAAATATGACGAACGTGCGTTCATCGAACAAAGACCAAACGGCTTCGATCAAGAAACCAACGCACTTAACGCTAGAAGAGTCGTTGGAATTCTTAAACGAAGATGAATTATTAGAGATCACTCCGGATTCGATTCGTTTGCGTAAACGGATATTAAACACGAATGCCCGGGAAAAAGAAGCTAAGAAAAATAAACGCGTTACTAAATAGAACCGTAATAAGAAGGGGCCTAGGGCAAAACTTTGTTTTGTCCTAGGCTTTTTCTAGTATTTTCGTTTGGCGCTAACTTCTTTTTGGCTGTATTTTTAAGCATAAATTTCATATAATATAGTTTGTGTTAAAATGGTATCATCTGGGTCGAAATGACAGAAGGAAGCGTAGTAATGGAAAATGTGGTCAACAGAAAAGATGCGCTTAAAATTTTAACTAATAATGCTGTTCAAATCAAAAAACTGATCAAGCAGCAGGGAAATGCCTTGTGTTTAAATGAATGCCCGGCATTTCAAGAGGTAGCGGATACCAGGATATATGGTTTTTCGTGCCAGGTTCATTTTGCGGTGGCGTGTGGTTTAATTACTATGACGGAAGGAAAGCAGCTGGTCAACAGTCTTGAATTGGAACTAGAACAGATCAAAACTGAAGTTCAAGACCAACTGTAAAGTTAGATGAAAAAAAGACAAACAAAACTAAAATATTTTGACTATTATTTATTTATTCCTTATATCTTGTTATGTGTGAGTGGGATCGTAATGGTCTATTCTGCTAGCTCGTTGAACCTTTCGGCGCTAGGTTTGAAAGCCGATAGCTATTTGTGGAAACAGCTAGTGTACGTAATCGTTGGTGTCTTAGCCTTACTGTTGGTTTACCGGATCGATCCTAAGTGGTGGGTCAATGGTAAATTAATTATATTTTTGGGATTAGCTTTATTAGGGTTGTTGTTATTTGCCCGCTTTTTTACGGCACCGATCAATGGTGCCCGCGGCTGGATCAGTTTAGGGATCATCAGCATTCAACCGTCCGAAATCTGTAAGTTGTACTTGACGATGTATTTAGCCCGGCTGTTAGCTATTCGCGAGAAAAATGCGGACAATGTGTTTTACTTGCAAAAAGATTCGTCGTGGCAACCCATAATTTTTGTGACTATTTTTTTGGTGTTGATCCTCAGTGCGCCCGATCTAGGCGGCTTTGCGATCAACTTACTGATCGTAATGGTTATTTGGCTGACCGCTTCAACGGGGAGTAGATTTTCGTACCGGAGTGTGACGAAAATTATCGTTGTTGGATTATTCGCAGCATTTTTGTTGATTCAGTCGTTGCGGTTGTGGAATCCGTTGCACGGGACCAGGTATGCTTACATGTATACTCGTTTTGAAGCTTTTTTTGCTCCGTTTGCACACACCAAATCTTCCGGTAAACAACTAGTAAATTCATACTATGCGATCAGTAATGGCGGGGTCTTTGGTTTAGGCTTGGGTAATAGCGTTCAAAAGCGGGGCTATTTGCCAGAGCCATACACTGATTTTATTTTATCCGTGATCACGGAGGAATTGGGTCTGATCGGGACGTTATTTTTGCTATTACTGTTGGCGTTTATTATTTTACGGATCTTTTTGATCGGGATTAGGGCTAATAATACCTATAATACGCTGTTTTGTTACGGGATCGGCACTTTTTTCCTAGTGGAAACGGCTTTTAATGTCGGTGGTGTTACGGGAATGTTGCCGATCACCGGGGTTACTTTGCCATTTATCTCTTACGGTGGGTCCAGTATGCTAGTGTTATCGTTGGCTTTGGGTATGGTGATGAACATTGCTGCTAATCAGCGGCGGGAGACTGAACATGATATCATTAATAGTTAAGGAGGGAAAAAAGTGGCGTTTGAAATGCAAAAAAGGCAGGGCGTGATCGTATATTTGTACCACCTAAAACAGAGTAAGGTTTTACGCAGGTATGGTACTGTTTATTATATTTCCCGCAAAATGAAGTACGTTGTTTTATACTTGAATCAAGAAGATGTGGCTACGGCTATACCTAAATTGCAAAAATTGAAATTCGTTAAAAGGGTGGAACTTTCTGCGCGCCCAGAAATTAAAAGGGACTTTCAAACCGGCTTGGGTTCGGTTTACAAATTGACTACAGAAGATCAGGAAAAATGAGGAATTAATTGATGAGAGTAATTGCAGGACAATATAAAGGACGACGCTTAAAAACCGTTGCTGGTAGGCAAACTCGTCCGACTACCGATAAGGTCAAAGAATCGTTGTTTAATATCATTGGTCCTTACTTTAGCGGTGGTGTTGCGTTGGACTTATTTGCTGGTAGTGGCGCTTTAGGGATCGAAGCAGTTTCGCGTGGAGCGGAACATGCGATTTTAGTGGACCGTTCTTTTGGTGCCCAGCAAGTTATTACGGAAAATGTGCGGTTGACTAACCAGGAAGAAAAATTTACGGTGATCAAGGGCGATGCTTTTAGGATAATTACCAAATTAGCGGCACAAGGGCAAAAGTTTCAGTACGTTTTCTTAGATCCACCTTATAAAAAACAAAAGATCACCAGTTTAATCGCGATGTTAGTCGCACAAAATTTACTGGCAAGTGACGCGTTGATCGTTTGTGAAACGGACCATGAAGCACAGTTACCGGCGGAATTACCGGGATTTTCGCTATTTAAAAAAGCGAATTACGGGATCACCGAGTTGACTTGTTATCAATTTAACGGTGGTGAAGAGCAATAATGAAAGTATTATTTCCGGGAAGTTTTGACCCCTTGACTAACGGGCACGTTAATTTGATCAAGCGGGCGGCTGCGATGTATGACGAAGTGATCGTCGCGATAATGACTAATACCGCTAAAAAAGCGCTATTTACCACGAGCGAAAAGTTGGCTTTGATCACTGCTAACTTACAAGCGATCCCAAATGCAAGAGCGATTGCCGTCGAGGCTGATTTAACAGTCAACGTGATGCGCCGGTTGGACGCCCAAGTCTTGTTGCGCGGAGTCCGCAACGCCAAGGATTTTGAGTACGAACAAGAGATCGCCGCGTTGAATTATCACTTAGATCCCGAAATAGAAACGATTTTTTTACCAGCTCGGCCTGAATATTCGTTTTTATCGTCAAGCATGATCAAAGAAATCGCGCAGTTTGGTGGTCCGGTTACGGGGTTAGTTCCAGATAACGTTGCCCGAGCATTACACAAAAAGTGGCCCAGTCAAGCCGGTTCGGGTCAATAATTAAAAAAAGAAGCCTTTGGTAATAAGGGGCTTCTTTTTTTGCGTATTTAGTGATAAGGAGGTGGGGGAGTTGGAACGGATACTAGAACTATGGGAGGAGTATAAAAGTAAGATCTTGCTCCTTGCGGTGGTCGTAGTACTCGGTGCATTTTTAGCGTTGTTTTGGGGAGCCAAAAAAGCGCCTGCTAAGACTGCAGAAGGTGGTGATTTTACCACTCAAAGTACGTCTATTGCTCCTGATACGTCTGTGTCCTCGAGTACGCCGTCGACTACGGGTCGTTACGTGTACGTTGACGTTAAAGGGGCAGTAAGACATCCGGGAGTTTATAAATTGTTAGCGACTCAGCGGGTCGATAGTGCGTTAAAACGTGCAGGAGGCAGTACTGAGACGGCTGATTTAAATCAGGTGAACTTAGCGCATCAATTGACCGACCAGATGTTAGTTTATATTCCTTATCAGGGAGAAGAGGTCAAAGTCGCAAGTCCTGTTTTACTATCTCAAGAGCCAACTGATCCCGCACAAGCGACTAGCACGGCTCAGACAACCCAAGAAGAACAGCCGGGTGCGCCGGCAGAAAGTGGCGCTAAGATCAACTTAAATACGGCAACTAAGGAGCAGTTGACACAGTTAAACGGGATCGGAGACAAAAAAGCCGATCAAATTCTAGCTTACCGCCAACAAAATGGTAATTTTAAGAGTATTGATGACTTAAAAAACGTTTCGGGGATCGGTGATAAAATTTTTGCTACGATTGCGGCACAGATCACAGTCTGATTTGTAGTTTAAGAGGGGAGTCAATCACGCGTTACTTATTTTTTATTAGTTTAGATGCGATTTCTGTAACTTTTATGAGCTTAACGCATAGCCCGTGGGCACTGGTATTTTGGCTGCTATTACAAATGCGGCTGTTGGCGGGGAGAAACTGGCGTTTTTATGGTGTTAATTTGCTGTTTTGTCTGGGCTGGTTTATTTATCTGGGAGGATGGCAAAAACAAATCGCTACCCAAAGCATTAACGAAAAAATGCCTTTTAGAGACCAACACTTGGTGGTACAAGCTGATGACTGGACGGCTAAGGGTGACTTATTGACTATCACAGCAAAATGGCAGGAAGAAAAGCAGCCGGTCGTGGCTTATTATCGCTTTAAAACGCAAAACGAAAAAGAACAGTTCCTGCAAAATCGTCGTGGACTATTACTAACTATCAACGGTAGCGCTCAAAAGGTGGCAGGCCCGACCAACGAAAATGA
Organism: Ligilactobacillus sp. ESL1201; assembly: GCF_058503265.1. Taxonomy (NCBI): domain Bacteria; kingdom Bacillati; phylum Bacillota; class Bacilli; order Lactobacillales; family Lactobacillaceae; genus Ligilactobacillus; species Ligilactobacillus sp. ESL1201. The sequence goes on from NZ_CP196362.1 coordinate 880,623, forward strand.
GTTCAACTACCAGCATTATTTATTGGGGAAAAGAATAGTTAATGCAGTTAATATTGATTCGTTACAATCAGCACCATTAACTGCGTCTAACTTAGGACAAAGTGTCAACAGCAGTATTCACACGTTACGGCGTGATTGCCTGTTGTATTTAGATACTTTGCCTCAACCGCTAGGCTGGTTTGCGCAAGTATTGCTTCTAGGATATCAGAGCACAGATTTTCAAGAGACGATGGACGACATTAATAAGATTGGTCTGTTGTATTTATTCACTCTTTCGGGGATGCATGTTTTTTATTTATGTGCGACATTGAGGTGGTTACTGCGCTTGTTCAAGGTCACGCGTGAAAAAACGGACCTAGTGTTACTGGTGATCTTGCCGGTTTACGGCATTTTAGGTGGGAGTTCTTTAGGATTGTTACGTTCCATTTGGATGTCGTGGTTACATCTTTTTACCAGAAACTATTTTCCCATCAAATTACGGGGAAGTGATACCTGGTCAGTAGTTGTATTGGTCAATTTATGGTTGACGCCAGCGGCAATTTACGCGTTAGGAGCACAACTGAGTTACTTACTAACGTTTATTTTATTTGTCAGCCGTGATGACGGGGAGTTTAAGCTTAACTTTAAGTTGACTTGCTACACGATCCCGTTAGTTTTATGGCATACTTTCGAGTGGAATTTACTGACACTACCGCTTTCTTTACTGATCACGCCTATTTTTGACTGGCTGATTTTTCCGTGTGTCTTAGGTGGTTTACTGGTGGTGCCGTTGCGTTTGGTTTGTAATCAGTTATTACTACTATTACAAACGATCATTACTAAGATCGCTGCTTTACCGGGAAATATTATTTTTGGTAAACCACCGTTGGCTTTTGTCTTATTCTGGCTATTGGTATTATTAGTTTGTCAGGCCCGCCATAATTGGCGTCAGGCGTTGTGTTGGTCGTTAGTTTCTTATTTTGCCGTCTTTTTATTTATTCACTTACCACTGACTAGCGAAGTGACTTATTTTGATATTGGTCAAGGTGACGCTACATTAGTAAAAACCCGGTTTAACCGGGAAGTTTTTATGGTCGATACCGGGGGTAAATTGACTTTTAACACCGAAAAATGGCAAGAAAGAAACTCTAAGACTAAAGGAGAAACGGTGATCGCTAATTACTTGCACAGTAAGGGAATTTCACACATTGATTGTCTGTATTTGACCCATCAAGACACGGACCATGTCGGTAATTTTCCGAGCCTTAGTCGCCGGGTTAGGTTAAAGCAGATCGTAATTCCGGCCGGAATGGAAAAGTTAGCCAGTTTTCAACAGCGTTTGGCTAGCGCGCAAACTAAGGCGCAAATTTCTCCGGTAACGGATAGTACTCCAGCAGGATTGAAAACGGTCAAGATCTTACATCCGTTTGAGGCGGGGGAGGGTAAAAATGAAGATTCATTAGTTTTGTTGTATAATTTTCAGGGAATAGATTGTCTGTTTACGGGCGATTTGGACCAAGCCAACGAACTAAAAGTAATGCAAAAATACCCACAATTACGCGCAACGGTGATGAAAACTGGTCACCACGGGAGTAAAACGGCATCTGCGCCGCAATTTATTGCACAAATGCATCCTAAATTAGCGATCATTTCGGCTGGCAGAAATAACCGCTACGGCCACCCGAACCAAGAAACCTTGGCGACTCTTTCACAGTTGCACGTTCCGTATTTGGTGACCGCCGAAGTAGGGATGATCCAGTTAAAATGTGGAATAAATGGGAAAATTAGAGTTAACACAGTTAATCCAAAAGAAAATTGAGGAAAGAAAAATGCTGCAATTACAACAAGCGCTAACACAAATCACTAGTAAAAAAGTAGCGCCAGTGTATGTTGTTTTGGGGACGGAAGACTATTTAAGTGCTCAGTTCGGTGCTAAAATTACCGCACTGATCCCGGAGGAACAACGAGATTTTAATGTTAGTCAGTATGACATGCAAGAAACTAATGTCGCCGTGGCGTTAGAAGACGCGACTTCAGCACCTTTTGGGGGAGATCACAGGGTGGTAACGCTCAAAAATCCGTTTTTTCTGACCAGTAAAAGGGCGACTAATATGCCGGAACATAATCTCGATGAATTACTACACTACCTGCAAAACCCGATGCCTACGACGATATTAGTGCTAGTTGCACCGTATGATAAATTGGATGAGCGTAAAAAAATCACGAAAAAGCTACGTCAGACCGCAGAATTTGTGGACTGTACACAGTTAAAAGAAGGTGCGGTTCGGCAGTATTTAACGCAGTACTTAGCGACTAAGGGCTGGCAGATCAGTGCACCGGCAGTCGCTAAATTACTGGAAAAAACGGGTGCTAAACTAACTGTGATCATGAACGAGGTACCTAAATTAATGTTAGGGACCAATGAAAGCCATCAAATTGAACTGACTGATGTGGAAGGATTGGTTCCGCGTTCGTTTGAACAAAGTGTCTTTGATTTGGTCGATTTAGTGTTAGAAAGCAAGATCAGCCAGGCACTATCTTTGTATCACGAGCTGTTATTACAAAAAGAAGAACCGTTAAAGATCAACGCTTTGTTAGTGGGACAGTTTCGGTTAATGCTTCAAACGGCGATTTTACAGCGACAAGGCTACGATCAGGGGAGCATTGCTCAGTTATTAAAGGTGCATCCTTACCGGGTAAAATTAGCGCTGCGTAAAAACCGGCGGTTTAAGCCAGAGGATTTGAAGGCAGCTTTTTTAGGGTTAGTCCACATTGAAGAAAAACTCAAGTCGGCACCGGTCGCGCCTGAGTTGTTGTTTCAACTATTTTTGTTACATTTTAGTCAGCGAGTGCGCCCAGCTTAAGTGCAAAAAAGGGCATAAAAAAACACCATCATGCTTAAATAAGCGAGATAGTGTTTTTATTTATTTAGCTAAACGCGCAGCCATCCGGGATTTATCACGAGCTGCTTTATTAGCTTTGATCAATCCTTTGGAATGAGCTTTGTCAACGGCAGAAACAGCTTGGTTGAAGAGTTCTTCAACGTTATCAGCACCTGCTTCTTTAGCTTGATCGAACTTTTTAACCGCCGTACGCATTGCACTTAATTGTGCGGAGTTACGGGCGTTTGCTTTTTCGTTGGTTTTAACACGAGCAATTGCGGATTTAATAATTGGCATCTAAGTCACCTCCACTGTTACTAACTGCATCACTACAACTAGCTTAATTTTAACAAAATCCATTATACAAGAGCGGCTGCGACAATGCAATAAAAAAAGCCAAGATGTCAAGAAAAAAACTTGACGCCCAAAATTAAAAATGTCAATCGTTTTTGAAAATGTCTCAAAAAAATATAAACATTAGCGAGTAATTAGCGCTCAAGCCGCTGGGCTATCTCCCTCTGAAAAAAGGGGATGCTCAGCTTTTTTGTCAGTCGAAATGGTTGCCTAACACACCGCCTCACAGAAGGTCAAGGGTAAAATAAACGGCTACGCCGCCCTTGACCTCTGTAAGGCGATGTGTTGCTTTAATCTGAGTCGACCGACGAAAAAAGCTGTGCTAAGCGTAGCGCTCCTGTTCAAATTCTGCTTGTGTGATCCCGCGTTTAGCTAAATAGCGGTTAAAACTGGCTGCTTTCCAGGGATGCGAAAGCGGTGGAATGTAATTTCTTTTCGCTTTTTGTTTTTGAGGTACGGCGTCGAATTCCTGGGATCGTAACTCATGTGCCGCTAAGCGACGCACACGATATAAACCTTCAGCGATCGAAGCGTACAATTCACCGTCAAAGGCTTTGATAACCAACACCTCTGTCCCACGTTGAAAATAAACTCCTTTTCCAGTCGATGTGACCGGTAAATAAGCCTGTTTATGGAATGAAAAGTGATTACCTGTATTGATCTTACGAGTAGTTAAAGTGCCCAAAATTAGATTTAATTTAGTTGTTACGGGTGCTTTTTCCATCACTGATGTGGTATCATTTATCGGTAGGGCAAACTGCGCATTGTATCTTTCGATGTAGGAATCTAGGAATACATTGGCCGCAGCTAGCGTAGCTACTTGATGAATACGTAATTCAGTGATTAGGCGAGATTGTAGCGTTTCAAAGAGACGCTCAACTCGCCCTTTTGCTTGTGGAATAGAACTGGTCGAAATCTTAGTTCCAAGTTGTTGACAAGCATAACCAAATTGCGTAAAAGTATCATTTTCAACCTGTTTTTGGTGTTTGCGTTGATATTCAAATACCGTTCGCCGATCACTGAAAAATTCATATGGAATGCCATAATTGGTTAGGATCTGATGGTAAACGTGGTAGTAACCCTTGAGGGTTTCTTGATGATCGAAGTAAGCACCAACGATAGTTCCAGTTGCGTCATCAATTGCCACGTGTAAATGACTTTTTTGCTTGCCAAACCATAAGTGGTCACTAGCGTCAATTTGGATTAATTCACCAAAATATTTTTTACGTGGGCGACTAGGGTGAGTTTCTCCTGGAATTAAAATTTTATCTGATTTAGCGACTGTTTTAGTTTTCATAGCTTGTTTTCGGAGCTTTTCTCGGTGCAGTCGTTTGGTTCGCCGATGAGCCTTAGGCGATAAAATATTCGCTTGTTTTAAGATATTAGCGATTGTTGACCGACTGAATTTAAGGTCTTCATGTTCGGCTAATAATTCCGTAAAATGAGTGAAATTAGCGCCGACGTATTTTGTTTGATACAGTTCAACGATAGTTGAACGTGTTGTTTGGGAAAGTGCGTGCTTGGGCTTTTTCAAACGATTTTGGTGAATAAAAGCTGATTTACCAATTGTTCTGTAACGGACAAGTAACCGATCAATCTGACGTCTGGTTACCCCTAGTTGAACCTCAGCTCTAGTTTTAGGCATTTTACCTTCAGCTACGTTTTTGATAATTCGATATTTGTGTGCTTCTTTCATCGTTAAGTAAACCTTTCTCATAAGATCCTCCGCTGTATAATTTGCCTAATTATTTTGGCAGAAGCGGAGGAATTTTTCTAGTTATTTGAGACATTTTCTCGTGTGATTACTTAAGACATTATCAGATGTGAATGACAAAAAAAACTTGACGCCCAAAATTAAAAATTGCAATTTCTGCTTAAATTTAGTAAACTATTGTCAGGTTCTATGACCTGTGACTGGGTTTTTGCGCTGACACCGGCGATCGACGCGGTCACGGGCAACTTTAACATGAAAGGTGGAAATTGAAATGGCAATTTCACAAGAAAAGAAAAACGAGATCATGCAAAAATATGCGCGGCATGAGGGAGATACGGGTTCCGCTGAAGTCCAAATTGCAGTTTTAACTGCCGACATCAACGAATTAAACGAACACGTTAAGCAACATAAAAAGGATTATGCTTCACAACGTGGCCTATTGAAAAAAATTGGTCACCGGCGTAACTTATTAGCTTACTTACGTAAGGTTGATATTCGTCGTTACCGTGATTTGATCAATAGCTTGGGATTACGTCGTTAATTAAACCCATTAAAGTCCAGGAATTCCTGTTAGGGGAGTTGCTGGGCTTTTTAAATTTAAGCAGAGTTCCTACATTAAAAGCAAAGTATGCTATAATGATTGACTAAAAGGTTAAGGAGAGGTAATAGCTATGAATGGATATCGAGTAGCAGTTGTTGGTGCAACTGGGGCAGTGGGAAGTAGGATGATCCAGATGTTGACGCAAACGAGTTTGCCGATCGCTAGTGTTAAATTTTTGGCGTCTAAAAGGTCTGCTGGTAAAAAATTGCGTTTTAAAGACCAAGAGATCACCGTTCAAGAAACTACGCCGGATTCGTTTACTGATATTGATCTAGCTTTATTCTCGGCCGGTGGTTCGGTTTCTAAGCAATACGTTCCTGCCGCAATTGAACGCGGGGCAGTCGTAGTAGACAACACTAGTGCCTTTCGGATGGACAAAGATGTGCCGTTAGTCGTACCCGAAGTTAACCGGGAAGCCTTAGTTGGTCATCATGGGTTGATTGCTAACCCGAATTGTTCCACTATTCAAATGGTAGTAGCACTGGAACCCTTACGGCGGGTATACGGTTTAAAAAAGGTGATCGTTACCACGATGCAGGCAGTTTCTGGTGCGGGAAACCGGGCGTTAGCAGAACTACATAATGAAACTAAAGCAGTTTTGGAACACCGTGAAGTCGACCCGCAGATCCTACCGGTAGCGGGCGACAAAAAGCATTATCAAATTGCTTTTAATCCGTTAGCTCAGATCGATGTTTTTGAAGACGATGGCTATACTCACGAAGAATGGAAAATGATCCATGAAACTAAAAAAATCATGGCTGATAAAAACATCCAGGTGACTGCGACTTGTGTCCGGGTCCCAGTGGCGGTCGCTCATTCGGAAACGGTGTGGTTTGAATTAGCAAAAGATGGGGCTTCAGTCGCTAAGATCCGTGAATTATTGGCAAATTCTGCCGGGATCGTCGTTCAAGATGACCCCGAGCACCAAGTTTTTCCGCAAGCGATCGAGGCTGTCGGCAAAAAAGAAACTTTTGTCGGGCGTATTAGGCCAGATCAGGAACAGAAAAATGCGTTTCATTTGTATTGTGTAGCTGACAATTTATTAAAGGGAGCTGCGTGGAATTCCGTTCAGATAGCCGAATGTCTCCACGAAATGAATTTGTTGCGGGTCCCCAAAAACTAAGGAGTTGATCAATAATGGAATTAAAGCAAGCACAGATCATCACCGCGATGGCAACTCCCTTTGGCGCCGACCAAGAAATTAGTTTGCCACGGTTGCGAAATTTGATCGAGTATTTATTAAAAACGGGAACGCAGGGATTACTGGTTGCCGGTACGACTGGCGAGGGGCCTACCTTGGACCCGCGTGAAAAAAAGCAAGTTTTGAGCGAAACGTTAAAAATTGTCGCTGACCGGGTCCCGGTGATCGTGGGCATGGGTTCTAATAATACGCAAGCGACGATCGCTGATATGCAACACTTAGCAGCTTACCCGCAGTTAGCTGCCGCTTTAGTCGTGGTCCCGTATTACAATAAACCTAGTCAGGCTGGAATGATCGCGCATTTCACGGCGGTCGCGCAAAACAGTCCGGTGCCGGTGATCATCTATAATATTCCCGGTCGGACGGGTGTTAAGATGGAGGTAGAAACGGTCGTACAGTTATCACACGTTCCTAATATTATCGGGGTTAAAAATTGTACGGGAGCCGGTGATTTATCCCTGTTGATTTCGCGGGTCGCACCGGGATTTTTAGTTTATTCCGGCGAAGACGAGGATGCTTTAACCGTTAAAACACTGGGGGGCGCGGGGATCATTTCCGTCGCCAGCCATTTGTACGGAGAAAAGATGGCTCAGATGTATGCTGCCGTAGATGCGGGCAATATTAAAACTGCGGGTACGATCATGCGCTTTTTGACCCCGCGGATCACTGCATTATTTAATTGGCCGTCGCCAGGTCCCGTTAAGGCGGCGTTAAATGCCCGTAAAATTGCAATGGGTGGTACACGATTACCCATTTTACCGCTTGATGAAAAGCAACGAGACCAGTTAATGCAAGTACTAGCAGAAAATTAATAGAGGTGAAGAAATGAGTAAAATTAAGATCATCCCACTAGGAGGAGTTCGGGAAAATGGTAAAAGCATGTATGCCGTTGAAGTGGGAGATGATATTTTTGTCTTAGATTGTGGGTTGAAATACCCGGAAAATGAATTGCTGGGGATCGATATGGTGATTCCTAATTTTGAATATTTGAGGGAAAATGCTGGCCGGATCGCAGGAGTCTTTTTGACTCACGGTCACGCCGATTCGATTGGGGCTTTGCCGTATTTTGTTAGTGAGTTCGATGTTCCAGTCTTTGGTTCGGAGCTAACGATCGCATTAGCTCGGATCGCGTGTGAAAGTGATGCACCGGAATTTAAGGATTTTCACGTGATCAACGCTAAGTCCGAAATCGATTTTGGCCAGACGACGGTCTCGTTTTTTAAAACGACCCATTCGATCCCTGAGTCACTGGGGATAGTGATCAGTACTACTGAAGGTAATATCGTTTATACCGGGGACTTTAAGTTTGATCCGACCGCCGCAAGCGATTATCAGACCGATTTTACTCGCTTAGCTCAAATCGGAGAGCAAGGCGTCCTTGCCTTACTCAGTGATTCCGCTGATGCCGAAAACTTTCAACCCGTTGTCGATGACTCGGCAGTTACCGATTTGATCGGCGAAACAATCGAAAATCACCCGGGACGGATCATTGTTGCCTGTGTGGCGGCTAATATTTTGCGGGTACAACAGATCCTTACGGCCGCTGCGGATAATGGGCGCAAGGTGGTGTTGACGGGCCACGATGTTGAAAAGATCATCAACACTGCTTTGAAGTTGAAAAAATTGCACTTGCCCCAAAAAGACATTTTGATCAAACCGGCAGAAATGAAAAATTACCGCCCCGAGCAATTAATTGTGCTAGAGACCGGCAAGGCGGGCGAACCGTTGCAGTCTTTGCAAAAAATGGCTACGTCTAAGTATCAGCAAATTTCTTTGGGCGAAGGAGATCTGGTATTCATCACCACAACTCCTTCACACGCAATGGACACGATGTTTGCGGCTACTCGTGACATGATCTACCGTGCAGGAGCAGACGTTAAGGCACTTGCTGATGAATTGAATTCTTCGGGTCACGCTAGCCGGCGCGACTTGCAATTGATGATCAACATCATGCACCCACGTTATTTGTTACCCGTCCAAGGAGAGTACCGCTTGATGTTTGCCCATAGCGAATGTGCCCAGGCTGCGGGAATGAACAAAGACCAAATCTTTTTGTTAGCTAAGGGTGACGTTTTAGAATACAGTCACGGTAAAATGGTACGGGGCGCAGCCGTAGAGGCTAGTGACACGATGGTCGATGGTTTAGGCGTCGGCGATATTGGAAATATCGTGTTGCGCGACCGTAAGACGTTGTCAGACGACGGGATCTTTATCGCAGTCGTGACGATCGACCGCAAAAAACGTCGGATCGTTGCCGAGCCGCAAATTACTTCGCGGGGTTTTGTCTTTGTTAAAACTAGCCACGACCTGTTAAATGAAAGTGCCAAAATAGTACGCGAAGTGGTTCAAGAAAATTTGGATAATAAAGAATTTGATTGGGGCCACTTAAAACAAGTCATTCGCGAGAAGTTAAGTTATTTCTTATACGAACAAACCCACCGTCACCCCGTGATCTTGCCAATTATTATGGAGGTTAACCAACGTTATTTTGCACAAAGAAAAGCACAATCAGCAGCAAAGTAAACGAGAAGTAGCGGTGCTGACCAAACAAGAATTACAGCAGAAGGGAAAACAGTCATTTTTACAGCAGGATTATGTAAATACTGTTTTTTTCTTTGATCTGCTTTATCAGCGACAAAAAAATGCGCGCAATAATTATTTTTTAGCCAAAGCACTGGTTGCTAACGAGCAGTTTAAAGAGGCTTATGATCTTTGTCAGGACTTTTTGCGGGAATATCTTCTGGAAGACCAGCGCTTTTTATTTTACATTCACGTTACCGTGAGTGCTGGGTTGCGTATTGAGATCGTTAAACTACTGTTAAGTTTAGCTCCGTACTTGACACCGACAGAAAAGGAAACTTTTAATGCTGCTTTAGCTGCCGAACCAGTACCAGAAACGGTTCAGATCAGTAAAAAAATTCGTTATTTAGGAGTACTGACACCATTGCAGCAAAGACAGGCTGCTAAGCAAGCTTACCAGTTGCCCGTTGAATCGTTTATTCAAGTCAGCACGTGTGTGATAGCAGATCCTAACGTGCATCCGTTGGTACGCTCTTCGTTTTTAAACGACTTACGCTTATTACAGGTGACTACGCCAGTTAACTTTATTGACTTTTGGGGAAATGAAACTCAGTTAGTTCCGGGAAAATTACAAGGAGTAGAGGAATCTCAGTTTTACCTGCAGTATCAAAAGGAATTGAAAAACGGTTCTCCCCGTCAACGTGCGCAGTTTGCGGAACTGCAGTTAAAAGCAATTCTGTTGTATCCCCAAATAGGCGCAACCGATCTAGCCGCATGGTATCATGTTTTGCTCAATGACCAGCAAGTTAAGGATTTGGCACCTAAATATCAAAAAACAGCTATTTTGCTTGAAAAAAGGATCGCTGAGTTACAACCCTAGGTGAAAAAACTCGATAATTTTACGATTTAGTATTTACAAACGCATTTTTGCTCTATATAATGATTTAAGAAATCTTCGCTAATTACGGCTGTCTTATTTGGCTTTTTTGAAGAGAAGTAGTATAATTAAAATTAAAGGATTGTCTGCAATTTTTGCAGATTTTCTTTGCAAATTTACAGGAGGTTCATACTAATGGCAAAAGAACATTATGAAAGAACAAAGCCACATGTTAATATTGGTACGATCGGACATGTCGATCATGGTAAATCAACTTTAACGGCTGCAATTACGAAAGTTTTATCTGAAAAAGGATTAGCACAGTTCCAGGATTACGCTTCTATCGATGCTGCTCCTGAAGAACAAGAACGTGGGATCACAATCAATACTTCCCATATTGAATATGAAACTGAAAAGCGTCATTATGCTCATATCGACGCCCCAGGACATGCTGATTACGTTAAAAACATGATCACTGGTGCTGCTCAGATGGACGGTGCTATTTTGGTAGTTGCCGCAACTGATGGCCCAATGCCACAGACCCGCGAACATATTTTGTTGGCTCGTCAGGTTGGTGTTGAATACATCATTGTTTTCTTAAACAAGACTGACTTAGTTGACGATGACGAATTGTTAGACTTAGTTGAAATGGAAGTTCGCGATCTGTTGACCGAATATGACTTCCCTGGTGATGATATTCCAGTGATCCGTGGTTCTGCTTTGAAGGCTTTACAAGGTGATGCCGAAGAAGAAAAACATATCCAAGAATTATTGGATGTTGTTGATTCTTATATTCCAACACCTGACCGCCCAACTGACAAGCCATTCTTGATGCCTGTTGAAGATGTCTTCACGATCACTGGTCGTGGAACAGTTGCTTCCGGCCGTATCGACCGTGGGACTGTTAAAGTTGGCGACGAAGTTGAAATCGTTGGTTTAAGCGATGAAGTTTTGAAGACAACTATTACTGGTGTTGAAATGTTCCGTAAGACCCTGGATGTTGGTGAAGCCGGCGATAATATCGGTGCTTTGCTTCGTGGGATCGACCGTGATCAAGTTATTCGTGGTCAAGTTTTGGCACAACCAGGTTCTATTCAAACTCATAAGAAATTTAAGGGTGAAGTTTACGTCTTGTCTAAAGAAGAAGGCGGCCGTCATACACCGTTCTTCTCTAACTATCGTCCACAATTCTACTTCCATACTACCGACGTTACTGGTGTGATCGAATTGCCAGACGGAGTAGAAATGGTAATGCCTGGCGATAACGTTACCTTTACAGTTGAATTGATCTCGCCGGTTGCGATTGAAAAAGGACTTAAATTCACCGTGCGTGAAGGTGGTCGTACTGTTGGTGCTGGTGTTGTTTCTGAAATTGACGACTAAGCAACAACGGACGCTAAAAACTCAGGAGCTTCTCCTGAGTTTTTTTGTTTGCTGTTAAAATAGTTTTTTGCGCAGAAACATTTACATTTCGCGCTTTCTAGGTTAAACTGTTTTAGTATGCAGTTATTATATTGCACAAAATATCGTTCGGAGGGAAAATCATGTCTGTAGAATGGAAAAAAGAAGAGGGCACGAACAACGGTAAATTAACCTTTGAAATTCAGCCTGATGAAATTAAAAAAGGATTGGACACGGCGTTTGCTCGTGTTAAAAAGAACCTTAATGTTCCTGGATTTCGTAAGGGCAAGGTGCCGCGCCAGATCTTTAACAAAATGTATGGCGAAGAATCTTTGTATGAAGATGCTTTAAACGCTGTTTTACCTACTGCTTACGCTGCTGCTGTCAAAGAAAGTGACATCAAGCCAGTTGCTCAGCCTAAAATCGACATTGTTTCAATGGAAAAGGGTCAGGCTTGGAAACTCAGCGCTGATGTAGTGGTTGAGCCAGAAGTTGAATTAGGGCAGTATAAGGAACTAGAAGTCACTAAACAAAAAACGACGGTTACTGCTAAAGAAGTCGAAAAGAACCTGGAAGATAAGCGCCAACAACAAGCCGAATTGGTCTTAAAAGAAGACGAACCATCTGCTAAAGGTGATACCGTCGTGATCGATTACGTTGGTAAGGTCGACGGTGAAACTTTTGAAGGTGGTAGTGCCGACAATTACTCACTCGAATTGGGTTCGGGTCAATTTATTCCGGGCTTTGAAGACCAATTGATCGGTCATAAATCCGGGGAAGAAGTAGCGGTAGAAGTTACCTTCCCTAAAGATTATCAGGCTAGTGACCTTGCTGGTAAAAAAGCCGTCTTCACCACTAAGATCCACGAAGTTAAGCAAAAAGAGTTGCCAGAACTTGATGATGAATTTGCTAAGGATGTTGACGAAGACGTCGATACGTTGGCAGAATTAAAGGCTAAGGTCAAAGAAGACTTAGTGGCTAAGAAAAAGGAAGCTGCTAAAGAAGCCGTAGAAGAAGAAGCAATTGATTTAGCCGTTGAAAATGCAACGATCGCTGAGATCCCACAAGAAATGATCGACGATGATGTTGCACGCCAGGTAGAACAGTACTTGTCTGGCATGCAACAACAAGGGATCAGTCCCGAGATGTATTACAAGATCACGGGTACTAGCGAGCAAGACCTGAAAGACAACTTTGCCAAGGGTGCTGAAAAACGGGTCAAGACTAATTTGGTATTGGAAGCAATCGTTGCTAAAGAAGAGATCAAGGCTTCGGAAAAAGAAATTTCTGCTGAAATCAAGAGTCTAGCTGATCAGTACGGCTTGGATGAAAAAGCGGTTCGTTCCGCACTGTCCGATGACATGTTGCAACACGATATTGCTATCCGCAAAGTAGTCGACGAAATTGCTGACTCGGCTAAGCAAACTAAACCGGCTAAGACTACTAAAAAAGCCAAAACTGAAAAAAAGGAAACTAAAGAAACTAAATAACTGACCATAAAGATACGATGATCCGCTAGGAAAGTCGTATTTTTTATTAACGTTAAAAATCAAGTATTCGCCTTTTTAGCTCGGTTTTGTTAGAATGAAATTAACTATTGATCAAGGGTGATGTTGATGAACGAGAATAATAATGGGACCGTAACGTGCTCATTTTGTGGTAAAACCGATGACCAAGTGCAAAGTATGCTTTCGGGTCCCGGGGTTTTTATTTGTAATGAATGTGTGGCGTTAGCCCAGAGTATTATTGTAGAAGAAAATAAAAATGAAGTTCGCAGTGAATTAAAAGAAGTCCCGACACCTAAAGAAATTGTGGCTTTACTCGATGATTATGTAATTGGACAGACCGAAGCTAAAAAAACTTTGGCAGTTGCCGTTTATAATCATTACAAGCGCATTAACGCTTCTTTAGAAGCTGGTAGCGACGAAACTGAACTACAGAAAAGTAATATTTGTTTGGTAGGACCGACCGGTTCAGGAAAAACTTTCTTAGCACAAAACTTGGCCCGAATCTTAAACGTTCCGTTTGCTATTGCGGACGCCACGACCTTAACTGAAGCCGGGTACGTGGGAGAAGATGTTGAAAATATTTTACTGAAATTACTGCAAAACGCCGACTACGACGTGCAGCGGGCCCAACGCGGTATTATTTATATCGATGAGATCGATAAAATTGCTAAGAAAAGCGAAAACGTTTCGATTACGAGAGACGTTTCTGGTGAAGGGGTTCAACAGGCATTACTAAAAATCTTAGAAGGAACGATCGCTAACGTTCCGCCTCAAGGTGGCCGCAAGCACCCGCAACAAGAATTTATTCAAATCGATACTACTAATATTTTATTTATCGTTGGTGGGGCCTTTGATGGGATCGAAACGCTGGTTAAAAACCGTTTGGGTGATAAAACGATCGGTTTTGGCGTTGATTCCCAGCAACATTTTGCTAAGGGTAAGAGTTTGATGCAACAGATCATTCCGGAAGACTTGCTTAAATTTGGCTTGATCCCGGAATTTATCGGACGCTTACCAATTTTGACGGCCTTAGAAAAACTCGGCGAAAAGGATTTAGTGCGGGTATTGACGGAGCCTAAAAACGCGTTAGTTAAGCAGTACCAAAAATTACTCAAACTCGATCAGGTCCAGCTGGAATTTGCGCCGACGGCTCTCAAAGAGATCGCTCATTTGGCGCTGGAACGCAATACCGGCGCGCGGGGGTTACGGTCGATCATCGAAGCGACGATGCGCGACGTGATGTTTGATGTTCCGAGTCAAGACGATATCGCTAAGGTGACGATCACTAAAAAGACCGTTCAAGGCAAGGCTGGTCCGACGTTAGAAAAAAAAGCTAAGGCCTCTTAAGGTCATTTAGTTAAGGAGATTAGAAAATGGATAAACCACAAATTGGTGTGATCGGGATGGCTGTCATGGGTAAAAACCTGGCACTAAACATCGAAAGCCGGGGTTATGCGGTAGCAATCTTTAATCGGACCGCTGCTAAGACCGAAAAAACGGTAGCGGATCACCCGGATAAAAAGCTGGTACCGAGTTACACGTTAAGCGATTTTGTTGCCTCGTTGCAAACACCGCGCCGGATCATTTTAATGGTCAAAGCGGGACAGCCGACCGATGATATGATCGCACAGTTATTACCGTACTTGGACCGCGGCGATGTGTTGATCGATGGTGGTAATACCTTTTTCAAAGATACGATGCGCCGCAACCGTCAGCTAGCCGATTCTGGAATTAACTTTATCGGTATGGGTACTTCTGGTGGCGAAAAAGGTGCTTTACGGGGACCATCATTGATGCCAGGTGGGCAAAAAGAGGCGTACGAATTAGTGCGGCCGATCCTAGAACAGATCGCTGCTAAAGCCGATGATGGCGCTCCGTGTGTGACTTACATTGGTCCTAACGGTGCCGGTCATTACGTTAAAATGGTTCATAACGGGATCGAATACGGCGACATGGAACTGATTGCCGAAAGTTATAGTTTGATGCGCGATGTGTTACAAATGTCGGTAGCTGAGATTGCCCAGACCTTTAGTCAGTGGCAACAAGGTGAACTGGATAGTTATTTGATCACTATCACCGCTGAAATTTTAACGCGGCAAGATGACCTTGGTTCCGGCGCACCGATCATCGATAAGATCTTGGACCGAGCTGGTAACAAGGGTACCGGAAAATGGAGCTCTCAGAGTGCGTTAGAGTTGGGTGTGCCACAGTCATTGATCACCGAATCCGTTTACGCGCGCTATATTTCCGCTTTAAAAGATGAGCGGGTAGCGGCTAGTCACGTATTACATCCGGTAGTCAAAACCGCTACGCAACTGGATAAAAACGAAGCCATTGAAAAGATCAGACGCGCATTATACTTCAGCAAGATCATGAGTTACGCGCAGGGCTTCGAACAGATGCGGGTCGCTTCGGAAAACTATCACTGGGATTTGCGCTTAGGCGATTTGGCTAAAATTTGGCGCGGGGGCTGTATTATTCGGGCGCAGTTCTTGCAAAAGATCACTGATGCCTACGAAAAAGAGCCGCAGTTGTTAAACTTGATGTTGGATCCTTACTTTGCTAAGATCACGGCCGACTATCAAAGTGCGGTGCGTGACGTGGCAGCGTGGGCGATTCAAGCCGGTGTGGCTGCACCTGGATTCACGAGTGCGATCACTTATTATGATCAGTACCGGGCCGCTAATTTGCCGGCTAATATCATTCAGGCTCAGCGTGATTATTTTGGTGCCCACACTTACGAGCGTAATGACCAAAAAGGGATTTTTCATTACGAATGGTATCACGAAGAGTAAGATAATTTGGTAATTTAGTTGGGGAGCAACGGGTCGCAAACACGATTCGTTGCTTTTTTAGCTAATAAACGTTAAAATAATAGCCGGTTTATTTGCTTTGATCAAGCTGAAACCCGAATAATGTTGAATAATGCTAAATTCAAAAGGACAATTTACTAGGAGAGTGAACTTAATGAGTAATATTTTAATTATCGAAGATGAGGAAAATTTAGCACATTTTATTGAGTTAGAGCTACGTCACGAGGGTTACAGTACAAAGGTTTGTGAAAATGGCCGGGAAGGCTTGGATTCCGCTTTGCAGGGAAACTGGGACGCTATTTTACTAGACTTAATGTTGCCGGAATTAAACGGCTTAGAGGTTTGTCGGCGGGTGCGTCAGGTCAAAAATACTCCGATCATTATGATGACGGCGCGCGATTCAGTGATCGATCGGGTTTCTGGTTTGGATCACGGGGCCGATGATTACATCGTAAAACCATTTGCAATTGAGGAATTACTGGCCCGCTTACGTGCTTTATTACGGCGGATCGACTTAGAAAACGAACAAAACGTGACGAAACAGACTACAGTTAATTATCGGGATCTAACGATCGAAAAAGAAAACCGGGTCGTTAGACGAGGCGATGAGATCATTGAACTGACCAAACGGGAATATGAGTTATTGCTAGCCTTGATGGAAAACATCAACGTTGTTTTGGCCAGAGATGTTTTGTTAAAGAAGGTTTGGGGTTACGAATCTCAAATTGAAACTAACGTGGTTGACGTTTATATCAGGTATCTGCGCAATAAGATCGACCGTCCGGGAGAAGATAGTTACATTCAAACGGTGCGTGGAACTGGCTACGTTATGCGCTCGTAATGCCTGAAGCAAATTCGAACCAAGAGAAACGTTTTGTCTCGCTAAAAACCAAGTGGTCGATTGGGATGGGATTAGGCGTTTTGCTCTTATTTGCAATTTTTGCGATTTTATTATTTCAAAGTTTTTCCAGTATTTTATTGAAACAAGAGAAAGCTTATGCCAACGACGCGTTGACTACGGCCGTTAATCATTTGACCGATAATAACGGGGAATTAGATTCCGTTTACGTCAAAAAAAAGCTGACGGTTGCCAAGAAAAAACGCTCGCGCCTCTACGCTAATCACGCACTGACTTCTTTAGCACGTAAAAATATTGTAGTCAGTGTCTATAATTTAGACGACCGGCAAGTTTATCATTCGCGGGCGGGCTGGACTCATTTTCAGGAAAAAGGCACCCAGCTATTGAAACATAATGGAAATACTTTTTTCCTTACCAGTTTACCCGTGCGGGCCAAAAATAACCGAAAAATCTTAGGTTACGTGCAGGTCACCGATCGTTTAACTGATTACGACCAGATCCGCCAGAAGCTGATCTTGATTTTCGTGGTGTTAGGGATCACGATGGGCGTGGCGATCACTTTATTGAGCATGTTGCTGTCCTCGTGGTTGTTAACACCGATCGAAGCGCTAAATGCGGCGATCCGCAAATTAACGGATGATCCCCGGGGAAAAGCGATCGCGACGGTCCGCGTGCCCTTGCCTAAACAACACGATGAGTTGTCTGAGTTAAGCGAGCTGTTTAACGATATGTTAGATCAGATGCAGCGTTATATCGAACAGCAGCTGCAGTTTGTGGAGGATGTTTCTCACGAGTTGCGTACTCCTGTCGCTGTGATCAAGGGGCACATGAACCTCTTGAATCGGTGGGGGAAAGATGACCCGCAGGTTTTGGCGGAATCGATCACGGCTTCGCTCCAAGAGATCCAGCGGATGGAAAATTTAGTGCAAGAGATGCTGGACCTCTCACGTGCCGGGCAGGTCAACTTACAGTTTGCGGCGGAAAAAAGTGACGTGTGCTCGCTAGTGGTCCAAGTGGTCAATGACTTCAGGATGATCCACCCGGATTTCACCTTTGAATTAGATAACGAGCTCAAGGGTGAAACAATGGTGCAGGTTTACCGTAATCACCTCGAACAGATCATGATCATTTTAATGGATAATGCCGTTAAATATTCGTTGGAACGCAAGGAAGTGCACGTTACCCTGGCTAAAGGGGGCCGCTTTGCCGAAATCGTGGTCCAAGACTTTGGCGCGGGAATCCCTAAAGCGGACCTTAAGAAGGTATTCAACCGGTTTTATCGGGTCGATAAGGCGCGCAGCCGCGACCGGGGTGGCAATGGGTTAGGCCTAGCGATCGCACAACGTTTGCTAGAAGGCTATCATGGTAAAATCATGGTCGAAAGTGTTGAGGGCCAAGGTTCATTATTTAGGATCTTATTACCGTTAGCTAAACGAAAGCCTAAAAATAAAAAAGATAATTGATAGTACGGTAAGTAAAACTAAAAAAGGTTCTTTGTCAACTAGTGTTGATGGAGAATTTTCCAACCACTTAGATCAAAATTGGTCTAGGTGGTTTGTTGTTTTTAAGTCGTTTTTTGTTTTTAATTAATTTCACTTTTAATTTTTAGTAATTTAGGCGTGTTTTCCCGCTTTTAACGTACACTAAATAAGCCTCCTACTTGATCAAATTTTTTGAATTAATTCAGTATTGAAAGCTTACTGGTACATTCTAAAATGACCCGTAACTTGAAATTAAACCAGTTTCTAAAACCAAAACTCGTCCGTTTAATCCCTTTGATCTTACGGTTCATGCCCTCTAAGGGGCCGTTACTATAGCGATACCGACAACTATTTACCACTGCCACCAGATTCTTCTTGAGCGATTTTATTGGCTGGTCAAATTCATTATCTAGCTTATGGTAATTACTCAATGTGGTAATTATTGTTGCACTATCGTGTTCTTTGAGCGCCGTTAAAATTTTTTGGTAGACTTCATAAGCTGCCTTGAACCCGGAATCTAGCTCTAACCCTTGATAGACCAAACGAACGTCAGTATCAGTGCGCTTGATTCCTGGATGATAACGCAGTTTAACGGCCTCAAGGTCGTTAAAATTTTTTAAAAATAAACGCCAATAACGCTTCAACAGCTTATATTCAAACGAACTTTTGGGATACTTTTTCATTACGCGAGTGCGCATTGAATTCAGCGCACGGTTTAACATCTGTACAATATGAAAACGATCAACGATCACTGCTGCTTGCGGAAAAAGTTCAGGAATAAATTTAAGATAAGCCGCGTTTAAATCGACGACTACTGTCTTTACTTTATGGCGCTCTGTCAGGGAAAATTCCTGAAAATAAGCTTTAATCTCGCGGGTCGTGCGCCCGGGTAAAATATCCAATAATTCATGAGTATCGGCGTCCATTACAATAAAACTATAGCCGTGACCCATGACTTTGATTTCATCGAATAACAGGTGAGCTGGTAGAGTTGTTGGTTTAGCGACTAATAACTGCTGATTATCTTGGTTGATAAATCTTTGGACGGTACTGGCACTGATCCTAAAACGCTGGGCAATTTCACGTAAAGCCACGTTTTTGGTTGCCTCTAGGGTGATCATTTGATGGACCGTTCTAGAAATTTGACAGTGGCGACACAAAAAGCGTTGCTTTTTAAGTGCTAAATAAAGTGGGTGGTGAGAATCAGCACACAGCTGAACTAAGGTAGATTTTAATCCATGTTTGACCACTTTTCCTGTGAAACCGCAGTTTAAACAGCGGTTAAGTGAATAAGTCAGATTAGCGTGAAATACAAGAGCTGGTTTCTTTTTGATAATTTCCTGACTGAGGGGATATTTTTCATCAAAATTGATGTTTTTATCTGTAATTCCGAGCCAAAGTTTGATAAGATAATTTGTGGAAAGCATTGCCTTCATTCCTTTCAATTGGTTTTGGTCGACTTAATTGTAACACGGAAAAGCGCAATGCTTTTTCTTATACCTAAATTTAAATTGGTATACAAAAAAACAAGCATTGATTTTTCGTCATCAACACTTGTTAGTATAGAACCCTAAAAAAGGGTCTGGGACAAAACAATAAGTTTTGTCTCAGATCCTTTTTAGTATCCATTAAATTTAGTGATGTCTTTGTTTGCCGGCGTTACGTTGGCGGTTGTTAGCGTGCATCTGCTGGTTAGCAGCTGTCGTAGCAGATTTAGCCGCTTTGGTTGTAGCAGCATTCGTACTCGGAGCAACGGGGACCGCTTTTTTGACCGGTGCTTTGATAGGGTGCTTTTTAAGTTGCTCTTCAACTTCTTTTTTGATCCGCGGCCGCATGAACATGATAGCTAGTGTCTGCAGGCAAGCAAAGATCCCGCCGACAAAGAAGTACAAACCTAGGCCCGCTGGAGAAATGTAGGTGATAAAAGCCGTCATCAGCGGACTGACTAGCAGCATCGATTTCATTTGCTTTTTTTGTTCGGGGCTCAGGCCATACATCGACATGTAGGCTTGGGCAACGTAGATCGCAAAACTCAAAATGACGAGTATTAGACTGCGATTTCCCAGATTGATCCCGTAAAAATAAGACTTCGACAATTCCGGCGAATACTGGATCGCGGCGTACAACGCGGCAAAAACCGGCATTTGGATCAGTAAGGGTAAACAACCGATCCCCCCGGTCATTGAGATCCCGTTTTCTTTGTAGAGGCTCATCATTTCCTGACTGATCTCCATTTGTTCGTCTTGGGTCTGAGCGTTTTTTTGCCTTTTTTGAATATCATCTAAATATGGTTTGACCGCAGCCATCTTTTCTTGTTGGACGGTGGCTTTCCGTGACTGTGATACCATGAGCGGCATTAAAATCAAACGCACGACGAAGGTGATCAAAATAATAGCCCAGCCGTAACTGTTACCTAAATGTTGTGATAACCACACCAGTAAATGTTGTGTCGGGATCGCGAGGTTATCGTAAATAAAACCATACGGCTTGCCGGAACTAGTCCGTCTGACACAGCCGCCTAAGATTAAAGTTAGACCCCAAAAAAGCGGAAATAACCTGACCAGCTTTTTATTTTTCATGCAATTAAAAATCCTTTCATTATAAAATACACATTTACTACTATATCACAATCGGATTTTCCGTGCTATTTTATTAGTAAACGACGGAAAACGCGCTGTATTTTTTAGGCGGGATCTCTTTAGTCGTTACGGCGGTGACGCGTGCTGCGGGGGAAGGCGAACTTTTGATTGCCGCGATGAAATGGGTTAACGCGCTGTTGCTACCCGTCGCTTCGATATAAACGTCGCCGTTAAACTGGTTGCGTACGATCCCCGTGATTCCCAACCGCTCCGCCAGCATTTTAGTCGTGTAACGAAAACCGACTCCCTGGACGAAACCTGTGACTGTCAGCTGTACTGTTTTCATGATAATTGCTCCTGTTGTTTTTGCATTATTATACTACAAGCTAAAAATGTCCGCAGGAAAACCGGCAAGGATTGCCTTTTTGAAATCAGGTAAGCTATAATATGTAATGTTGAGCAAAGGAGTATGTGCATGAAAATTGGAATTGATAAGTTAGGTTTTTACACTTCACCTTTTTACGTGGCGATGAAAGACCTAGCAGCGGCGCGCAATGAAGATCCTAATAAATATTTGGTGGGGATCGGCCAGCAAAAAATGGCGGTCCTGCTTCCTAGTCAAGACGCCGTAACGTTGGCTTGCAACGCGGCGCAAACGATTTTGACGCCGGCTGATAAAAAACAGCTGGGTTTGGTGTTATTCGGGACGGAATCGGGGATCGATAACTCTAAATCGGCTGCCGTTTACGTTGCTGAATTGTTGGAGTTGCCCGCAGAAGTGTTAGCGGTCGAATTAAAGCAAGCTTGTTTTGGAGCAACTGCCGGTTTGTTATGGGCCAAAGATTACCTGACGGTGCACCCGGATAAAAAGGTGCTGGTAATTGGCAGCGACATTGCCCGTTACGGGTTAAAAACGGCGGGGGAGCCTACGCAAGGCGGCGGTGCGGTCGCAATGCTATTGTCCGCTGATCCGAGTTTACTAGCATTCGAGGACCCCCAGACGGTCTATGCGCAAAACGTGATGGATTTTTGGCGGCCATTAGCTTGCAGCGAGGCCTTAGTTTCCGGTAAGTATTCTACTAATGTTTACCTGGAATTTTTCACTCAGGTCTACCACCAGTACTGTCAGCAAACGGGCCGGACGCTGGCTGATTTTGCCGCCTTAGTTTTTCATTTACCGTATACCAAATTAGGACTCAAGGCGTTACGGTCAGTTGTCAGCGACGCGTCTTCTCCGTTGTTTAAACAGTTTGAGGCCGCTCGCTTGTATAGTAGTCAGGTCGGTAATTTATACACCGGCTCTTTATACTTGAGTTTATTGTCCTTAGTGCAAAATAGTACTACGCTAAAAGCGGGCCAGCGCATCGGTTTATATAGTTACGGCTCGGGAGCACAGGCGGCCTTTTTGAGCGGGATCGTGCAAGAAAAATTCTGTGAATGCGCACAAGACCAGCGGGTCAAACACCTACTAGCGGCTCGCCAGCAGGTCAGTGTGGCTGAATACGAAGAAATTTACCGCGCGGCTATTACAACTGAGAGGAAACGGCAATTGGACGTGACGGTCGATCCAGCTGATTTCGTATTTCAGGGAGTAAGTGACGCTCAACGCCAGTACTTGCGGCGGCTGGATCCAACTAAGTAGCAGTCATGGACTCCGGTGGTAAAATAAAGATAGTAGGTGTCTAAGTCATTAAGGGAAAATAATGATTGGGAGAAGATCATATGGGAAAGACAAATCAGGCTAATCTGGAAGCGGCAGTTACCGGTAAGATCAGTTATTTACAAGCACTACAAGAGGCTTTGCGACAACAAGATGATCGCTTGGTCTATCAGCTGATCGACGGCCAAAAATACGCTAAAGAAGTGCAGCGGGCCCGCCACATCAGTGCTGACGGTAATGAGTTTTTAATTAGCGACTTAAAAGGAGCGCTCAGCGATTTTCTCAGTCAAAAATTACTGTTATTTTTACGGCAGGCATACCCATTTTTTTACTTTGAAAAAAATAGTGATGCTAAGTTGCAGTTTTATTTTGGCAACTGGTGGGGGCACAAATTGTTTGGCGAGTTGGACGTATTGAACGTGCAGTTTGTTTTTAGCCCCGAACCTTACGAACAACTAGCTCGTTCTTTTGAACTGGAAAAGCAAAATCAGCGCGTCAACGGGCAACAGATCGATCAGATTGCCCACGAAAATGAACAGTTACAGAAATTGATGGACGAACAAGACGAAAGAGATCAACGTAAAAAAGTCGTGCGCACGAAGATCAAGCAGTTGGCGCAGGAAAAATCCCTGCCGTGGGAAAATGGGCGCAAAAAAGAAGAAAAAGAAAAATTAGTGCAAGAATTATCGCACCTGACTGAAATCGATGAAAAAGCTAATAATTCTTATGAAACTATCCGTGAAAATGAAAAAAAGATCTTAGCGCTATCCAAAGAAGATACTTTACTGGAATACGAAAAGCAAAGTATTACTGCTAAGTTTGGGACTTTTGCTAATTTTGTCGAACATAATCAGAATTTGTACCGGGATTATTTGACCGACCTGATAGCACAAGAAGGATAGGAAGACAAAATGAATAATAAAACGATCACTTTTCAACCGGAGAAAAAAGCAGCATTACCTAAAAGTACCACGGGCAAGCTGATTGCCTACCAACAACAACTCGAACAGGGGTTACAAAACGGACTCAAATTCACGACAGTCCTGACCGAGCTGATCACCACTAAGGATCCTGCGACCTTGCTGGCGGCCCTCGAACAACTGACGGCGTTTGATTTGGACACAGCGTACCTTCACTTTCTCAAGCAATACAGCAAGGCGGATTTTTACTTGGTATTTTTGACCCGGTTATTAGAGTTACACGATACTACCCGGGTGATTTTACAGGATAACAGTGCCAAACGAGAGCTGTATCACGAATTTCCGGCGCTTAATTCGGCCGGTTACTTTATTTGCTTGGCACAGCCGGCGGGCTTTTTTTACCTTGAAAAAAGAACGAACAACCGACTGTTTTACGTGGATCTGACTAAACGCTTGGTGCGCTTTAATGCGCGGGCGCTGGTTACTTTATTGCTGGTCGATTACCAACAACAATTTGAATTAACTGTCAGCAAGAGTTTCGCCGATTTTATGCTGCGCTTAGGTGGCTATCTCAAGGATGACTACGGTTTTGACGTTGATTTTAATATTTTAGATCCCGCCAATACGGTGTTTTATCCTTTTAGCACGAATACAAGGCCTAAAGAGGCACTGGACAAGTTGTTCGTGGTGGCCGCTCAAGCTGGTTACATGTTGGAGGAAAATAGTGAAGGAGACGCTTTATTGCGCTTAAAACCGGACTTGCAGCTACTGTTTTGTGCTAAAGACGGTCAGTGGGGGATCAGCGTGCAAGACACTGCGGCACAGCTATCGTGGTTTGATTTATTATGCCAGTATCAATTTTTACGGGATTGGTATTTGGATAATCTGACCGTGTTAGAGATCAGGGTGGATGCTAATTATTTTTAAAGATGAGCACATTAAGTTGGAAGGAATTGCAAAGTGGAAGTCATATACCAGCCAGTCGGTGAAACTAGCTATGAATTTTATCTAGCGCAAAAAATCGAATCTTTTTTGCGTCGCCGACTCCAACAACAGCAGTTACAGGTCAATTTGACGGTGATCTCCTATCAGATCTTGGGCGTTAGGCGGCAGATGTTTATGATAGGTAAGATCAATACGGTACTTTTAGAGCACCAAACACGGCTCAAAAGGGGTTACTTGTATTTATTGCTGACGCCAGTCAACGCTAGTCTAGCACCGATCATCGACTGCCTGCCTTTGACTAGTGATTCCTTGACTGCCGTTTTTAACGAGCGCCAATTTCCTGGTTTGGTTGCTGACCTGCTGAGCGAAATTGCTCACTACAACATGAACTTTTTTAGCAGTGATTTGGCGTTGAGTCAGATCCCGGTTACGATCTATCACTCGCAGTATTTACCGCGCCAACAGGCTAGTTGTGCGGTACTTTTGACTACCCTGCGGTTTGTTACCCGGCAAAAACTATTACAAAAGCTGGCTTTTACTTACCACGTACGGGTTTTTGCGGGGACTTATCAGTTAGCGGACGGCTACCAGTTAGCGGTCTTGCGGCTGGTTAAAAAAATAGCAGTACATTAAGCGTAAAGGATAAGCAGTGAATGAAAAAAATTACGGCAACTAAAAATCAGTTGATCAAAGAGATCAAAAAACTGCAGACTAAAAAAGGACGCAGTGCACAGCAAGCTTATTTGTTAGAGGGATGGCATTTGGTCAGTGAAGCGCTGCAGGCTAACTGCAACTTAAAGGCCATTTTAATGACCGCTGAGTTCGATCATGAGTTTGACGTCCCAACAAATACTGAACTTTACGAAATTTCTTCCGCGGTTGCCCGGCAATTGAGTGCAACGACTACGCCCCAAGGAATTTTTGCCGTGCTCCAGCTCACCGAGCCAGCGGATAAAATACCGGCTGATCTTACGGGTGCGTGGGTACTACTAGATGCATTACAAGATCCGGGTAATGTGGGGACGATCGTGCGTACGGCAGACGCCGCGGGCTTTGCTGGTGTTGTTTTGGGGCAAGGAACGGTGGACTTGTACCAACCCAAATTAGTGCGCGCGATGCAAGGCAGTCAGTTTCACTTGCAGTTGTTTCAGGGCGATTTGTCGGAGTGGCTTGCGGCTTTTAAGGAGCAAGGGATCCCCGTTTACGGCAGCGAACTAAATCCAGCTGCGCGTAGTTATGACCAAATCACCCCGCAAAAAAACTTGGGCCTGGTCGTGGGAAACGAAGGTAACGGCATCAGTAATGAGGTTTTGGCCCAGACCAGTGCTAATTTATATATCCCGCTAACGGGACAAGCGGAATCGTTGAACGTGGCGGTCGCGGCGGGGATTTTAATGTTTGCGCTGAAAAAATGACGTTATCTTAATAATTTTTTAAATTGCCAAAGCCGCCACTTATGAGTTATGATAATCATAGTTTAGACTTGAGATAAGTGAGGTTAGACGATGATTAAAGCTGAATGGCAAAACGATCAAGGGTATTTAGACTGTGTAGCCGAGTTGTTAGCCCAACCGGCTGTTCGGGAATTGGGTAATTATGAGCAACATCACGCGACGACGCGCTTGGAGCACTGCATTACTGTTTCGTATCTTAGTTATCGTTTGGCTAAAAAGTTCCACTTACACGCGCGGGCGGCTGCGCGCGGCGGTTTATTGCATGATTTATTTTATTATGATTGGCGGGTCACTAAGTTTGACTGTGGGACTCACGCGTGGATCCACCCGCGCATCGCGTTAAAAAATGCGGAAAAATTGACGGAGTTAACACCACTAGAAAAAGATATTATCGTTAAGCACATGTGGGGCGCGACCTTATGTCCTCCACGTTACCCGGAGGGATTTATCGTTTCGGCGGTCGACAAGTACGCTGCTACCCAGGAATATTTAGGCCACTTGCACCGAGAATTGAGTGGCAAATTGAAATTAGTAATTTAACTTTACAAAAGTAAGCAAATTGTTTTAAAATAGGAACGTTAAAAGTGCTCGGCTAATTAACAGACGAGCTTTTTTATTTACGGAAATTTTAGGTGAGATAAAGGGGGAAGTTGGCTATGTTAGCAACTGAGAAAAAAGGGGAGTATCAGATGTGTCCGCGTTTTGTTAAGGCTTTTGGTATTTTAGGCAAAAAGTGGAACGGATTGATCATCGACGTTTTACGGGTGGAAGGACAGCAACGTTTCAAAGACCTTGCGGCTAAGATCGCTAAATGTAGCGACCGGGTCCTAGCCGAACGGTTAAAAGAATTGGAAGAGGAAAATTTGGTTCAAAAAGTGCCGTTAGAAAATTCGTGTCGCGATGCTTACCAGTTAACGCCGCAAGGGGCGGACTTAACGGAGATCATGGAAGCGGCACATACTTGGGCCGAAAAATGGTACACTTTGGCAGATTGTCAAAATTAAACTTGACGCTTGATTTTTTTAAAGGTACACTGATGTTAATATTTGAAGACGAAGACGGAAAAAAGTAGGCTGACGGGTTGTTACAGGAAGAAGCAGTAAACTGAGAATGCTTCGACAAACTAACAGTTGAAGTTCACTTCCCGAGTTGGTGCTGGGAGCGCAATGCGAAAAGCACAACGGTCGGTTCTGATCGTTATCAAGCACCAAGTGTTAGTCGTATTAACGGCTAAAACAAGGGTGGTACCGCGTAGTCTCGTCCCTTTTCGGGGGCGGGGCTTTTTTTCTTTTTCGTAAAATCTAGCAAAAGGAAGGAAAAATCAATGGATCTCAAAGATAGATTGCTGCAACTGCAGCGTGAAGGCTTAAAAGAAATTGCTGCAGCCGCTGAGCTCAAAAGGATCAACGATATTCGCATTGAGGTTTTAGGCAAGAAGGGACGCTTAACTGAAGTTTTACGGGGAATGCACGAACTACCGGTGGAACAACGTCCCCAGGTCGGCAGCTTTGCCAACCAAATTCGTGATGAACTAACGCAACGACTGGAAAATAAGCGCCAAGAACTGGAAAAAGCTAAGACTGCTGCTAAGTTAGAGGCGGAAAAAATCGACGTCACTTTGCCGGGGGTGGCGGTCAAACAAGGTAGACCCCACGTATTGACTCAAGTGATCACCCAAATTGAGCACCTTTTTTTGGGAATGGGTTATCAGGTAGTTGACGGACCGGAAGTTGAAGAAGAGCATTACAATTTTGAAATGCTTAACCTACCCAAAGACCACCCGGCACGCGACATGCAGGATACTTTTTACATTACCGATTCGATTTTAATGCGGACCCAAACTTCGCCGGTCCAAGCCCGGACGATGGAAAAACACGATTTTACTAAGGGACCGTTAAAGATGATCAGCCCGGGAAAAGTTTACCGGCGAGACACTGACGACGCCACTCACTCCCACCAGTTTCACCAAATTGAAGGCCTAGTGATCGATAAGCACATTACGATGGCCGACTTGAAGGGAACCTTGGAAGTAGTTGCTAAGACGTTGTTTGGTGCTCAACGCGAGATCCGTTTACGGCCGAGCTATTTTCCTTTTACCGAACCGTCAGCTGAAGTCGACGTTTCGTGTTTCAAGTGTGAGGGTCAGGGCTGTGCAGTCTGCAAGTACACGGGCTGGATCGAAGTTTTAGGTTCTGGCATGGTGCACCCTAACGTGTTGACGATGGCGGGCATCGATCCTGAAGTTTACGGCGGCTTTGCCTTTGGCTTAGGACCGGATCGTTTGGCAATGTTGAAGTACGGAGTTGACGATATTCGGGAATTTTATTTGAACGATATGCGCTTTTTAAATCAATTCGCACAGAAAGGATAAAATAGTATGAAGGTTGCAAAAGAATGGCTGAATGAATACGTACCCGTAGCAGACATCCCTACGGCACAACTAGCTGATAAAATCGAGCGTTCCGCAGTTGAAGTCGACGACGTGACTTCGCTAGCGGCGGGGCAAAAAAAGATCGTTGTCGGACACATTAAGAGTATGACTCCTCATCCCCAATCCGATCACTTGAACATTTGTCAAGTAGATGTTGGTGAGGACGAAGATTACCAGATCATCTGCGGAGCACCTAACGTGGAAAGCGGGCAAAATGTGATCGTCGCCTTGCCTAATTCATGGATCGCGGGTCACGTTAAGATCAAAAAAGCTAAGATGCGTGGCGAGGTTTCTCAGGGAATGATCTGTTCGTTACAAGAAATTGGCTTTGCCGAAAACGTGGTTCCTAAACACTACGCTGATGGTATTTATGTTTTACCTGCCGACGCCGTTGTCGGTGAATCTGTCTTTCCTTATTTAGGGATGGATCAAGAAGTGATCGACTTAGACATTACTCCTAACCGGGCGGATCTGTTGGGAATGCGCGGAGTGGCTTATGAAGTAGCTGCTTTATACGACCGTCAAGTTACATTTCCGCAGGTCAAATTAAGCGAAGATCCGGCTGCTCAAATCGCTGATTACATTACGGCTAAAGATATTCCAACGGACCTGGCGCCGACTTATTTAATGCGGATCATCAAAGACGTGACGATCGCGCCTAGTCCACTGTGGCTTCAACGCCGGTTGTGGAATGCGGGTGTGCGTCCGATCAATAATGTGGTCGATGTTACTAATTATATTTTGCTAGATTACGGACAGCCACTGCACTCATTTGACTACGATAAATTAAATAGCAAGCAAATTTCTGTGCGCTTAGCCCGTGAAGGCGAACAACTGACGACGTTAGACGGCGAAACTAGGACACTGAATGCTAATGATATTGTAGTCACTAATGGAACTGCCCCCGTTGCTTTAGCCGGAACGATGGGGGGCGCCGCTACCCAAATCGATAACGGTTCGACGACGGTGGCATTGGAGTCCGCAGTCTTTGCTGGTAGTCGGATCCGTAAGACCGCACGGAAGGAAAAACTGCATTCCGAAGCCTCAATGCGTTACGAACGCGGCATTAACGTGGCAACGGTCAGAGAAGCCTTGGACACTGCGGCCGCTTTGATCGCCCAGTTAGGTAACGGTAAGGTGGTCACCGGGGTCACCGGGATAGAAAAAGCCGACCAAACGCCTAAAGAAGTCCAAGTTTCGGTTACTAAGATCAATAAGGTCTTGGGAACTGCTTTGACTAGCGACCAAGTGCGTCAGTTATTCGAACGCTTAGGCTTTGGAGTCCAAGAAGAGCAGGGGAATTTTACGGTCCAAGTTCCGGTCAGAAGGTGGGATATTTTCATCGCTGCCGACCTGATCGAAGAAGTAGCCCGCTTGTATGGCTACGATAACTTACCGGCTACACTGCCTGCCGGAGAGATGACGACCGGGCATTACACCAAAAAACAAGAGTTGCTCCGGACGGCTTGTCGGTTACTGGAAGATGCGGGGTTAAATCAAGCGATTTCATACGGCTTGACTACTCCTGAAAAAGCAGAGCGCTTCTTATTAGAACCCAGTGTTGCAACCAAGTTATCGTTTCCGATGAGTGCCGATCATACGACGCTGCGGATGAACTTGCTTTCGGGGTTATTGGACGACGTAGCTTATAATTCTGCCCGCAAGGTCACGGACGTAGCGTTATACGAACAAGGCCGGGTCTTTTTCGCCAAAAAAGGGCAGGAGCGCCCCCGCGAAGTAGAACATATTGCGGGAGTTTTGACCGGGGACTGGCAGCAGTCTACGTGGCTGCAACTCAAGCGTCCCGTTGATTTTTACCTAGTCAAGGGGATCGTAGAATACTTGTTATCTTCCCTATCATTAAAAGAAAAGATCACTTACCGTGCAACGACCGCTTACCCGCAAATGCATCCGGGACGGACGGCTGAGGTCTATGCCGGTGATGAGCTGTTAGGATTTTTAGGTGAGATTCATCCGGATTTGGCCCGTGAATATAAATTAAAACGAGTTTACGTGTTCGAATTGGACTTGCAAAAGATCATTGATTTACCCAAAGCCACTTTAGCGCACGAAGAAATCGCTAAGTACCCGGCAATCACCCGTGACCTAGCGTTGGCGGTTCCGGTCGCAATTACCAACCAACAAGTGTTAGATTGCATTTGGGAAAACGGTGGACAATATTTGGAAGACGTTCAGTTGTTTGACCACTATCAGGGCGAACACATCGCGCACGGCTACAAGTCATTAGCTTATACGCTGGTTTACCGTGATCCGGCCGGTACTTTAAAAGACCAGACAGTCGTGACGGACTTTGCCCACGTCGTCAGCGTACTAGATGAGCAATTAGGAATTAGTGCACGTTAATTACTAGCTGGCAAGGGGTAATTAATAGTTAAAAAAGGGGACTGAGATAAATTTTACAATTTGTCTTGGTCCTTACTTTATTGTTTACTTTTTACTAAAGTTGAAAAAGGCGCAGCTATCTTAATGCAAAAAATAATTTTTTTTAGTATAATTGAAAACGATAGTTGTAGGAGGCCGAATCTTGAATAAAAAAATTAAAGCTAGTAAAACCGTAGTCTGCTTGGTCAGTGGGGTAGTTTTTTTGCTCGTCGTTTTGCTGATCGTGGTTAGTTTAGCGGGCTACCGTTATTTTAGGTCTGGTCTAAAACCGCTAGCCCCGCATTCACACCAACGGATCGAAGTTAAGATCCCGGTAGGTAGTAATAGTAAGCAGATCGGTTCGATCCTAGAGGATAAAAAAGTGGTCAAGAGCGGTTTTGTTTTCGATTATTACGTCAAAACCAAAAAAATCGGTAATTTAAAAGCAGGCTACTACGAGTTAAAACCTGCGATGAGTTTAGCTACTATTTCGCATACCTTGCAAGTCGGTGGTGCTAGCGAGCCGTTAAATTCCGGTCACGTGTTGATCCGTGAGGGGGCAACTGTTAGTCAGGTAGCTACGCAAGTCGCACGCAATACGCGGTTTTCGCGCAAACAATTTTTGACGCTGGTCAATGATCCCGCGTTTGTGACCGCGCTAGCTAATAAGTACCCTGATTTGTTAGGTTCCGCTGTGACCGCCAAAAAGGTGCGCTACCGCCTCGAGGGTTATTTGTATCCGGCAACCTATGTAGTCACCAAAAAAACGACGTTAAAACAGTTTGTCGAGCAGATGGTCGCTAAAACTAATCAGGTATTAACGCCTTATTACGGCCAGATCCGGGATAAAAAGCAGAGTGTGCAAGACGTGTTGACGCTAGCTTCTTTAGTCGAACGTGAAGGGGTCACTTCGAGCGATCGCGCTAAGATCGCGGGCGTTTTTGAGAATCGACTGCAACGCAATATGATGATCCAGTCCGATATTTCTGTGCTGTACGCGTTAAAAACGCACAAGCAAAACGTGACTTATAAGGACTTGCGGGTCGCTTCGCCGTATAATTTATACTTGCACCGGGGGTTAGGACCGGGGCCCTTTAATAATCCGAGTCTGGATTCGATCCAAGCGGTGTTAAATCCCGCACAACAAGATAAAAATTACTTGTACTTTTTTGCCGATAGTAAAACCGGTAAGGTCTACTTTTCGCAAACATATGAGCGCCACCAACAGATCAGTGCTAAACACGGCACTAAAGATCTACAAACCCAGCAGTAATTAGGAGGAAAATAGTTGCAAGTTAAGAAAAAAAGACCGATCGTGATCGGCGTGGCCGGAGGATCGGGCAGTGGTAAGACGACGGTGGCTCATTCAATATTAGATCAGTTGGCAGGTCATTCACTATTAATGTTACAACAAGACGCTTATTATCGCGATCAAACCGCGGTTCCTTTGGCTCAACGCAAACAGGTCAATTACGATCATCCAGCGGCATTTGACACGGAACTGTTATTGCAACAACTCGAGCAGTTATTAGACTGGCAGTCGATCGAACAGCCAGTCTATGATTATGCCTTATTTACCCGTAGTAAAGAAACTGTCACAGTCCCCCCTAAAGAAGTGATCATTTTGGAGGGCGTTTTAGTGTTAAACGACCCCCGCTTACGGGATTTGATGGATATCAAGGTGTTCGTTGATACTGACGACGATATTCGTTTGTTACGGCGGATCCAACGGGACATCAAAGAGCGGGGCCGGACCCTAGAAGCCGTGATCGAGCAGTACTTAAAAAGCGTCAAACCGATGTACCACCAGTTTGTAGAGCCGACTAAACGTTACGCCGACGTGATCGTTCCGGAAGGTGGCAAGAACCGAGTGGCGGTCGATTTACTGGTAACTAAGATCAAGGATATTATTTCTCGTCCTTCTAAGTAGCAATTAGATTTAAAATGAAAGGATCTTTATCATGGCAGAACAAAAAACATTTCCAATGACCCAAGAGGGTAAAAAGAAGCTAGAAGACGAATTAGAAGAGTTGAAAACTAAGAAAAGATCCGAAGTGATCGACCGAATCAAGATTGCTCGTTCATTCGGTGACCTTTCCGAAAATTCGGAATACGAGTCCGCTAAAGACGAACAGTCTTTTGTCGAGGGACGGATCAAAGAAATTGATCACATGTTAAACTACGCCGAGATCATCGACAGCAATGCGATCGCTAAAAATGAAGTCGCGGTCGGCAAGAAAGTCACCTTTCAAGAAGATGACGACGAGCCGGAAACTTACCAGATCGTAGGTGCTGCCGAAGCCGATCCGTTTGCCGGTAAAATTTCGAACGAATCCCCGATCGCTAAGGGGTTGATCGGCCACAAGTTAGGCGAACAAGTTGAGATCCAAACTCCGGGTGGCGCGATGAAAGTGAAGATCACGGCAGTCGAGTAATAACAGGAGGACATTGAGTGGAAAATAACGAAACAGAAAAACTATTGCTAGAACGGCGTACGATCCGGGCTTTTAGTGCCAAAAAGGTCGCTCGCGCAGAAATTGATCGTTTGTTAGAGGTGGGACGCCAGGCAGCAACTTCTTCTTTTTTACAGCAAACGACGGTGATCCACGTGACGGACACGCAGTTACGGTCTGCGATCCGTGCGGTTTGCCAGCAAGATTACGTTGGTGCTAACGGCGAACTGTTTATTTTAGTGGCCGATCTCTACCGCAACCAACAGATCAGACGGCAAAGTGGGCTGGACGACGGGCGCTTGCACATGACCGATGTCTTTTTACAGGCAGTCGAAGACACGGTGTTGGCTGCCCAAAACACGGCGACAGCAGCAGAGAGTCGGGGGTTGGGGACCGTCTTTTTAGGCAGCATTTTAGACGATGCGGCTGAGATGGTCAAATTGTTAAACTTGCCGCCGTTGACTTTCCCGTTGTTAGGCTTACAAATTGGTTATCCGGCCCAGCATCCGGAACTAAAACCGCGTTTACCGTTGAAGCGGCGTTACTTTGAAAATCAGTACCAAGCCGATTTTGACGTGGCTGATCTAGCTGACTACGATAAGGTCATCCATACTTACTATGACTTGCGTGATACCAACCAACGGGTCGACACGTTTACCAACCAAATTAAACGTAAATTAGCAAAACGTCAGACCAAACGCAATGACTTGGTGGAGATCTTGCACCAACAGGGGCTGTGTCTGGCTTAAGTGGAAAAAAGAGGGGCTGAGACAAAATTCTGAAGTGCTCCATAATAGTTAGACATAGAAACTAACTATTAGGGGGCATTTTTTATGATTGGATATCCAACTGAACTCAAAATAGAAATTGTTACTAAATACTTACGGCATGAAAATTCATTTGAAGGTTTAGCCAGAGAGTATGCAATTAAACCAGATAGAATCAAACAGTGGGCTCTTTTAGTCCAAAAACACGGCTTATCAGCTTTAAAAGCCTCACGACATAAAAAAAGTTATTCTCCCACATTTAAGCTACATGTGTTACGCTTTTATCAAGAACATGATTGGGGAAAAATTAAAGTCGCCGCTCATTTTCAAATTGCACTTTCTGGCTTAAGTGCTTGGGAGAAAGCCTATCGCGAAAATGGTTTAGCCGGCTTAGCACCTCAACCTAAAGGGAGACGATCTCAAGTGGCTAAGAAAAAAACTAAAAAAATTAAAAAACGGACCAAAAAACCAACTAAACCATTAACTGAAATTGAACGATTACGCCAAGAAAATATTAAGTTAAAGGCAGAAAAGCAAGATCTCGAATTAGATAATTTGATCTTAAAAAAAGTGGCTGCCCGATATCCAAGCTTACCAACCGCCAAAAAACCAGAATAATCTTGGAAATTCGGGCACAAAGACCAGATATTCCATTAAAAGTCTTGTTCAAGAAGTTAAATATGAATCGGAAAACCTATTATGATAATTGTTGGAATCGACTTAATAAGCCCGATAAATACGCTAGTTTAAGACCTATTATTCAAGATATTTTTTATCATGAAGGTCATGCAACCTACGGTTATCGACGTGTTCATAGTGCTTTATTAGACCGCGGTTACCGTTATTCATTGAATACAATTCGTAAAATTATGCGGCAGTTGGGGCTTAAAACTCAAGTTTATAGTCGCCACACAGCTCGTTATAGTTCTTATGCGGGACCAATGGGGACGACTAAAGCTAATTTACTAAAACAACAATTCGATGAAACTCAGCCATACCACGTTTTACACACCGACATTACTGAATACAAATTAACTACCGGCCGTAAGGTCTATATTTCACCAGTAATTGATGAAGCTTCGCTAGAAATCTTAGCCTGTCAGGTTAGTTATTCACCTAATATGGAATTAGTCTATGCAATGTTAGAAGAATTACAAGCTAACTTACCAGCAGACGCTCGTCCCATTTTGCATTCAGATCAAGGCTTTCAATACCGTAATCCTAATTACCAATCTCGCTTAAAGCAAATGCACATCAAGCAAAGTATGTCTAGAAAAGGTAACTGCTTAGATAACGCTCCAGCAGAAACGTTTTTTAACTTGTTAAAAAGAGAAAAGTTAAATCGAGAAAAAATAGCTTCACTGGAAAAAATGCAGGCAATCTTAACAGAATACGTTGCTTGGTTTAACCAAGTTAGGAGATCTAACAAGTTAAATTACGCTACGCCAAGCGCTTATCGCCAAAAACTGACGGCTTAATTTAAAAATGTACATAAAACCAATGGAGGCTTAGGCACGACGCTTCCTAAACCTCCATTGGTTTTTAAATATACATGACTTGAGTTTTTGCTTTTTTGGTTAAGCGATAAATTTTTAAGCTTTTATAAATGTCTAACTTTTTTGTTGCACTTCATTCTGTTTTGTTCCAGCCCCCATTTTTGATTTTCATAAGTAATAGTTTAATCGCGCTTTTCGAACCAACATTCTAAGCTCTAAAGACATCGACTGCTACCCGGCTTCTCACAGCTGGTTTGTCATGATATTACTCGATTAGATCACGAAAAGGCCGGTGGCGACGCAGACGATTAAATTGAGTAACGCCAATAGTAAAGATTTGCTCATGGCACCGACTTTTAGGTGTAAGTTGCGCAGACATAAAAGTAAAAAGATGAGAGCACTGACGCCAAATAACAGGTAAATAACTTTCAGGTCTGCGGTCAGTTCTAAGACCGTTAGGCTGAATAATAACAACCAGTTGCGCAGGTTGGAATACCAGTTTAACTGACCGAAAAAAGCCCGGCGGTACGAAAAAGAGCGCCCGTTTGGTTTGAGTTGGTTAAATTTGATGACGGTCAGAAATAACCAGCAAGCAAAGCCTAAGATTCCTAAATATTGCCACATTGTGTTCACCTAGTTAAGATTTTTAAATAATTTAGTCAAGAGTTGCATGAATTCCGCCAAGAAATGTTCCCGGGCAACGTTAACGGCGACTTTGGTGTATAGCGCAGGTTGATTGATCCGGGTCTCGTCGCCGATCGTGCGGCCACTAACTTCTGGAGCCGTATCAACTTTCATGTTTAAGGGCAGTGTTTGGACTAAGGTCGGTTCAACTGCCACGGCAACGGCCAAGGGATCATGCAAAGCGCAGCCACCGAGGTGCGGATTAGTTACCCGGTAAGCGTCGATGTAATAATCGACGATTTGCGCATAGGCGGTTCCGGCGGTAGTGTTAAGTTTGCGCCAAACACTGGTTTCGGTGTTAGTTAGTAACGTGCGGGTCGTGACGTCTAGGCCGACCATGGTCAAGTTTAAATCGCTCCCTAAAACGGCATTAGCTGCTTGCGGATCTTGGTGGATGTTAGCCTCGGCGACGGCAGAAACGTTTCCTGGAACGCTCAAAGCGCCACCCATTAAAGTCACGTTGCCAATCAGGGAAACAATTTGGGGGTCGGTGCTAATGGCACTTGCCAGGTTAGTCAGTGGTCCCGTCGGCACGAGCAACAAATTTTTTTGGTATTTATGTGCGGCTTGAATGATGAACTCTTGTCCCTCCAGCGGATCAACGTGATTTTGTGCTGGGGGCAATTGGACTTCACCGAGGCCATTTTTACCGTGGATCTGGGCACTGATCGGTTGAACGGTAAAATTTGTTTGGTCTAAAGCGTGACTTGCTCCTAAATAGACCGGGATTTCCGGGTGGCCCAATAATTTTAGTAGCGCTAAGGTGTTTTCGGCGCTTTTGGGGGTAGTTACATTACCGTACGAGCACACGACACCGATCAGATCCGCTAACGGGGTCGCGATCGCGTAGGCTAGGGCTAAAGCATCATCGATTCCGGTATCCAGGTCAAGGATCATTTTATATTTTGCCATTGTAAAACCTCCCCAATATATTTAAGTTAATTTTAACAAAAAAGAAGCAGTTTGTAAGCATGTGATCGCAATCATAGCGAATAATTTTAAGGACGTGAATTTATGGAATGGGAAAAATTAGCTGTTAGTGTTGCTTTAAGCGCGCAAGATGCAGTTAGCAACTTTTTACTAGAAAACGGTGCGGAAGGGTTGCAAGTCGAAGAACACCAACAAATGGTGACTTTAACGACATATTTTACCGCACCTAAGGACTTGGAGCCGTTAATTATGCAACTAAAGCAATACTTGGCGAGCTTGCCGACTTACGGCCTTGACCCGGGAGATTTCACGGTCACACACACGGCGGTTTCTTCTAGTGCGTGGGAGAAGCAGTGGGAAAAATACTATCATCCGGTCCAAATCAGCCGCTACTTAGCGATCGCTCCTAGCTGGGAAGATGCTGTTGATTTTGCCCAAGAAGTCAGCGTCATTAAATTAGACCCGCAAAAATCCTTTGGCACCGGAACGCACCCGACTACTAAATTGATCTTACACGCGTTAGAAATGGTCGTTAGGGGCGGTGAGACCGTAATCGACGTGGGTACGGGCTCGGGAGTTTTGAGTATCGCGGCGCGGTTGTTAGGCGCAAGTAAAATTTATGCTTACGATGTGACTTCCGATTCGCTGACGGCCGCTCGGCGTAATTTTCACCTTAACGGTTTAGAGGACGCAACGTTAGCGGTCAATGATTTATTGAGTGGCATTGAATTACCCGCGGACCTGATCGTCGCTAATTTACTGGCCGACTTGCACGAGCGTTTGGTGCCACAAGTCAAAAACTGCTTGTTACCTACTGGACATTTGTTGCTTTCTGGGATCATTGCAGATAAGTTATCTGCGGTTTTGGCGTTGTTAAACGCTAACGGTTTGGTGGCAGACGAAATTTTAAATAGCGGAGACTGGTATTGTATTAGTGCTAGTTGGCAAAAATAAGTAGGTGGATCATGCAAAGATATTTAGTGACACAAAATATTACCACATCTCAGTTTGAAGTTCCTCCAGAGATCTGTCATCATTTACTGGCGGTGATGCGCGCACAAGTCGGAACTAAGTTTGAATTAGTGGGACCAGACCAAATAGTGAAGGTCGCCCAACTGACGCAGGTAACTAAAAAGCAAGCCGTGGCCCAAATTGTGGCGCAACAAACGACTAATAGTGAGCTACCAGTTAAAGTGACTATAGTTTGTGGCTTGGCCAAGGGAGCCAAGTCCGAAGAGATCGTACAGAAGGGAACGGAAATGGGTGCCAGCGAGTTCATTTTTTATAATAGTGAGTACTCGGTCGCGCGTTGGGCTAATGATAAAGCCGAAAAAAAAGTTGCGCGGCTGCAAAAGATCGCGTTGGCCGCGGCCCAGCAGTCACACAGAAACCTGATCCCGCAGGTCAAATTATATCCCAACCAGCAAAGTGTCTTAGCCAAAACCGGCGGCGTACGTGCGGTAGCTTACGAAGAAGCCGGTAAAAGCAATCAGACCGCGGGATTGGTCAGCGTGTGTCAGGAAATTAAACAGCAAAAAAGTGCGCAAGCAACCTTTTTTTTCGGCCCAGAAGGCGGTTTTTCTGTCGCAGAAATCAGGGAGTTGCAGGCATCCGGAGTCCGAGTTTGTGGTCTAGGACCGCGGATCATGCGGGCGCAGACGGCTCCGCTCTACGTTTTAGCGGTTCTTTCATTTACTTTAGAGTTGGAGTAAAATACGGTTAATCATTTAAGTAAACGGGGAAACAGTATGAGTGATAATAAATTATTTATGGTCCGGGCTTTGTGGTACCTTGCGTTTGGTGCAACTTTTGCTTTCGTGATCCCGATCGCTGGGGTGTCTTTGGCCCTCACGGATATCGTGAAAACGGGATTGATCTTACTAGGAGTCAACATTATTTATGCGGTAGTTACCGGTTTATGTGCGGGTAAAATGCGAAGAGGCTGGTTTTTTTTACTGCTTTTTCCGTTGTTATATTTTGCCGGTTATCGCTATTTTTTTGCTAGTTACGCCAGCTATTTTACGTTGATTTATTTACTATTGACGTTTTTAGCTTACGGGGTGACTAAGGACTAAGCAGAGGTGAGTGCGTTGAAAAAAGAAACAATTTGGAATGCGGCACAAGTCTTGGAGATGTGTGAAAAATACATGAACAAACAACACGTCGCACAGGTTAAAAAAGCCTGTGACTTTGCGACGTACGTTCACCGCGAACAATTTCGCAAGTCCGGTGAACCTTACATCGTTCACCCGATCCAAGTGGCCGGGATCTTAGCTAACTTAAAGATGGATCCGCAAACGGTGTGCGCGGGTTTTTTGCACGACGTAGTTGAAGATACACCGGTGACGTTAGGAGACATCGAAGAGCTTTTTGGGCATGACGTGGCGGTGATCGTAGACGGAGTTACTAAACTCAGTAAGATCAAATACGTGTCACACGAAGAAGCGCAGGCCGAAAATCACCGCAAGTTATTGTTAGCGATGGCCCAAGATCTGCGGGTGATCATCGTCAAACTGGCTGATCGCTTACATAATATGCGAACGTTAAGTCATTTACGTCCCGATAAACAAAGACGGATCGCCAACGAAACGCTGGAAATTTACGCACCGTTAGCCGACCGGTTGGGAATCAGTGCGATCAAATGGGAGTTAGAAGACACATCGTTGCGTTATTTAAACCCGCAGCAGTATTATCATATCGCTCATTTGATGAATTCTAAGCGTAAGGAACGACTCAAATACATCGATGAAGTGGTGGCGCAGATCAGAAAAGTGCTGGCCGAGTTGGACTTAAAATGTGAAATTTACGGGCGGCCTAAGCATATCTATTCGATTTACCGCAAAATGCGCGACCAGCACAAACAATTTAACCAGATCTATGATTTGTTGGCAGTGAGGGTCGTGGTCGATTCGATCAAGGACTGTTACGCGGTGTTAGGCGCGATCCATACCAACTGGAAGCCGATGCCGGGAAGATTTAAGGATTACATCGCGATGCCTAAGGCTAACATGTACCAGTCGTTACACACGACCGTGTTGGGCAGTAACGGGCGGCCGTTTGAAGTTCAGATCAGAACTAAAGAGATGCACCGGGTCGCTGAATACGGGATCGCTGCGCACTGGGCCTATAAGGAAGGAAAAACCGGGGCGGTTGCCGCAACGACGACTGGCGATAAGCTGAATTTATTTAAGGAAATTTTGGAATACCAAAACGACGCTAAAGACGCGACTGATTTTATGGAAAGCGTTAAGGGCGACTTGTTTACCGACAGGGTGTACGTTTTTACGCCTAAAGGTGACGTGATCGAACTGCCTAAAGGAGCGGTCCCGTTGGACTTGGCTTATTCGATCCATACTGAGATCGGTAACCACACGACGGGGGCTAAGGTCAATGGTAAGATCGTGCCGTTGAATTATCAGATCAAAAACGGCGATATCGTAGAAATTTTAACCTCGCAAAATTCCAGCGGCCCCAGTTCGGACTGGTTAGATTTTGTACACACCAATAAAGCGCGTAATAAGATCCGGCGTTTCTTTAAAATGCGCGATCGTAATGAAAATATTACGGCGGGCAAAGAACTGCTCAGTAATACCTTGCTAACGGCTGGCTATGATCCCCACGAAATTTTGACTAACGATAACTTGCAACGAGTCTTGGTTAAAAAACACTACCAAACGGCGGAAGATCTGTATGCTGCATTGGGTTTTGGTGAATTACAGCCGACGGGGATCGCGCACGTATTAACGCAAGATATTCGGCAAAAAGAAGAGATCAAACGCCAGCACCAACAGGAAAAGGAATTATTAGAACAACACCACGATAACGAGCAGGTCACGCGGCCCCCCAAGGTTGCTAAGAATAGTGAAAACGTGATAATTGCCGGCATCGATAACATGTTAGTTCGCTTGAGTCGTTGTTGTAATCCGCTTCCTGGAGATCCAATCGTAGGATATATCACCAAGGGACGTGGGGTTTCGGTTCATCGCAGCGACTGTCCCAACGTTAGTCAAGAAGAACAAAACGGCACGCGCCTGATCGAAGTGGCGTGGAATACGACTGAACTTGGCTATACGTACTATAATGCTGACTTGGAGATCAAAGGTTATAACTATTCGGGATTTTTAAACGAAGTTTTGCAAGTGATCAACAATACGACTAAGAATTTAAGTTCCGTTAACGGCCGGGTCGACAAGAACAAAATGGCGACGATCGACATCACCGTTGGCGTGCATAACAAAATGGAATTACAACGCTTGATCGATAATATCAAACGCGTCAAGGACGTTTATGAAGTTAAGCGACCGATCCGTTAGGAGGAAATACTTTGAGGGTAGTAGTGCAAAGAAGTCAGCACGCACAAGTGAAGATCGCGGAGCGCGTAGTAGGCGAGATTCCCCGCGGTTTTGTCTTGCTGGTGGGATTTACGAACGGCGATGGAGTAAAACAAATCGATTACTGTGTCAGAAAGATCGCTAATTTGCGGGTGTTTAGTGATGAGGCTGGTAAGATGAATTACAATATCCAACAAGCGGCTGGGCAAATTTTGTCGGTCTCGCAGTTTACCTTGTATGCTAGCGTTAAAAAGGGCAACCGCCCGGGATTTTCACTGGCACAAGAACCGCAGTTGGCGCGCCAAAACTACGATTTATTTAATACTAAATTGCGTGCGGCTGGGTTGCAAGTTGCGACCGGTGAATTCGGAGCCGACATGCAAGTAGAGTTGACTAACGACGGCCCGGTGACGATCATTTACGATACCGCGGAGTTGTTAAATTAATGGGGACAAAAAGGTGCTTCGGGTACTAGCCTAGCTGCGAGTAAAACCTGAACTTGGCTTTTATTTTTAACCGTAACTAGGCGCATTACTCCTTTTAGGAGTACGGTCAGACAATAAGTGACTAAAATACAATAGGGGGCTCCAGACAAAAGTCTGTTTTGTCTGGAGCCTCTATTTTTAGTGTTTTATTTCCTTGTAAGCATAGATTAACCGCGCTTTGAAAAACCAGCAGTCTGCGGCTAGCTACTTGCTTTTGTTATGATTGCCATCACTGCTAAAATACTGTTTTAGGCCGGTAACGATTTGAGTAGTAACTTTATTTTGGTAGGATGCAGACTTGATCTGAGAGAAGTCCGGCTCGGAATTAATGTAACCCAATTCGAGTAAGACCGCGGGTTGAACGGTGTCGCGGATCACTAAAAAATTACCCGGCTCGACGCCGCGGTTGTTTAAGGAAAGCGAATTGAATTGCTGACTTAAGCTGTTGGCTAATGGTAGGGATGAATCTTTATGGTAATAATAAGTAGTCACTCCGGATGCGAGGTTAGCCTTGGGCGAAGAATCGAAATGGAAACTGATAAACGCGTCGGCGTGCGTCCGTAACGCTAAGGCAGGACGCGCCGTGAGTGAAACGGTTTGGTCTGTTGTCCGGGTCAAGTAAACTTTAGCTCCTGTTTTGCGCAGCTTAGCCGCAGTTTTTTGCGCGTAACGTAAGGTGTAATTTTTTTCTTCGTGGTGTTTTTCGGTGGCAGCCAGGGCTCCCGAATCGGAACCACCGTGACCGGGATCTAACACGATCGTTGCGTTAGCCAGACTGGTGATTTGATTATGATAGGTGGGGGCGATCATCCAGTCGGCGATCCAACCGTTGGTGTGGCCGTCGTTAACGTAGAGCCAGTGATACCTAGTTTTAAGGATCGTCAACCGGGTTTGTTTAGGGACGGTAGTTTTTTGCTCATACTCAATTCCCGGGCCTTTTTTTAGCACTGCTTCTTCGGTTTGGACTACGACTTGTTGAAAATAGTGAATGGTGCGGTAGCCCAGCAGACCGACTAAAAAAATAATGATCGCTGCTAATAATATTTTATTACCCGCAATTTTACGACTGTGCATTTGTTTCACCACCTACGTTTACTGAACTAATATCAATTATACAAAATTTAGTGGCATTTGAAAATCGTTACTCGCATTTGTTGGAGCTGAGCCCCTTGCTTTTGGCTCACTTTATTTGTATACTAATTTTGAAAACCAATGATAAAGAAGAGTAGTTTTAATTAACTTGGAAGAGAGCGGAAAGAAGTGCTGCGATTTCCGTCAAGTTGCTAAAATGAAGACACTTTTGAGGTGCATAATTGTCGCTGCTGCAGCGTTATTGCCAAGTGAAAAATAAAGGTGGTACCGTGCAGTTTGCGCCCTTGGCTAGTAGCCTCGGGCTTTTTTTATGGAATCAAACAATTCAGAGGAGGAAATTATGAAATACCAACGTCCAAAGGGAACCGCGGATATTTTGCCGCAAGAGGCGAGTCGCTGGACAGCAATCGAAAATATTGCCCGCCAAGTCTTTGCCAATTACCGTTACCAAGAAATACGCACGCCGCTGTTTGAAAATTTCGCCGTTTTTTCCCGCACGTCCGGTGAAACTTCGGACATCGTTACTAAGGAAATGTATGATTTTTACGATAAAGGCGACCGCCACATTACCTTGCGTCCGGAAGGAACTGCGGGAGTCGTGCGGGCTTACGTAGAAAATAAATTATACGG
This sequence comes from Ligilactobacillus sp. ESL1201, assembly GCF_058503265.1. Lineage (NCBI taxonomy): Bacteria > Bacillati > Bacillota > Bacilli > Lactobacillales > Lactobacillaceae > Ligilactobacillus > Ligilactobacillus sp. ESL1201. The sequence continues at coordinate 924,052 of NZ_CP196362.1, forward strand.
TCCGGAAGTGGCTAAACCCTTTAAAACTTTTTACATGGGACCGATGTTTCGCTACGAACGGCCCCAATCCGGCCGGATGCGTGAGTTTCATCAAATCGGAGTAGAGGCTTTTGGCTCTCAGTCCGCAGCGCTTGACGTCGAAGTGATCGCGTTAGCCGTTGACTTGCTGCAACATTTTGGTTTATCCCATTTGAAATTAAGCTTGAATACTTTGGGTGACCAAAAGACCAGAGCCGATTACCGGACGGCGTTGCTTGAGTTTTTAGCACCGCATAAAGAAGAGTTGTCGCCGGATTCACAGGTCAGGATGGAACGTAATCCTTTACGTGTTTTGGATAGTAAAGAACCTCAAGACCAACAGATCGTTGCTGACGCCCCGCAGATCCTGGACTATTTAACGCCGGAAGCCAGTGAACATTTTGCGCAGGTTAAACAGTATTTAACTGCACTGGGGATCGAATACGAGATCGACACTCAAATGGTGCGGGGATTGGATTATTACAACCACACGATCTTCGAGTTGATGAGTGATTCGCAAGCCTTTGGTGGCAAGTGGACTACGGTTTGTGCGGGTGGTCGTTACAATGGTTTGGTCGAACAGCTGGGCGGTCCGCAAACACCTGGAGTTGGCTTTGGTTTAGGGGTCGAACGTTTATTACTAGTGTTAGCGGCCGAACACATCGAAGTTGCGCAACCACAGGGATTGACCGCTTATGTAGTAGGAATCGGTGAAGTGGCTCAGGTCACGACTTTGAAAGTGGTGCAAGCCTTACGACATCAAGGCTTTAGTGCCGAACGCGATTATTTAGACAAAAAGCCGAAGGGCCAATTTAAAGCGGCTAACAAAGCACAGGCGAGTTTTACTTTGACGATTGGGGAAGCCGAACTAGAATCGGGAATGATCAACGTTAAAGAAATGAGTAGTGGTAAGGAAACTAAGGTCGCATTGCAGCAGGTCTATCAGGATTTTGCGCGGGTGCAAGCTAATTTTTCAAAGGAGAAGTGAAAATGAAAAAAACGACTTATGCGGGGCTGGTTGACGAAACTTACTTGGAAAAACAAGTTGTTTTACAAGGTTGGGTCCAAAAACGCCGGGATCTAGGTAACTTGTTGTTTGTTGATTTGCGGGACCGCGAAGGGATCGTTCAGTTGGTTTTTAGTCAGGAATTTGGTGCGGACGCGTTGGCCGTTGCTGAAACCCTGCGCAGTGAATACGTGATCGAAGTCCAGGGTAAAGTTGTCCGTCGTGCGCAACCTAACCATGAGATCCCAACCGGTGAATTTGAAGTGGAAGTTGCTCAAGTGACCGTGCTTAATAAAGCGAAGACGCCACCGTTTGATATTCAAGACGATACCACTGCTACCGGTGATTTACGTTTGAAATACCGTTACTTAGACTTGCGGCGCCCGGAAATGCAACGTGGCATGCGGATCCGCAGCAGGATCGTTCAGACCGTCCATCGTTATTTAGATGAACAACAATTCATTAATATTGAAACGCCGTACTTAACTAAATCCACACCGGAGGGTGCTCGTGACTACTTGGTACCTTCACGCGTTTATCCGGGACATTTTTACGCTTTACCGCAATCCCCGCAGTTATTTAAACAGCTACTGATGGGTGCCGGGTTTGACCGCTATTACCAGATCGCGCGTTGCTTTAGAGACGAAGACTTGCGTGGTGACCGGCAGCCTGAATTTACGCAGATCGATTTGGAGACGTCGTTTATGACGGCTGAAGAAATTCAGGACCTAACGGAAGGTTTGCTCAAAGCTGTCATGAAAGAGACGTTAGGGATCACAATTCAAACGCCATTACCGCGGATCACGTGGAACGAGGCAATGGCGCGCTACGGGTCCGATAAACCGGACGTGCGTTTTGGCCTCGAATTACACGACATGGCACAGGTAGTAACGGGCGCGGGCTTCAAAGTTTTCGATAACGTCTTACAAGACGGCGGACAGGTCAAGGCAATCGCCGTGCCGGGTGGAGCTAAGGCTTACTCACGTAAACAAATCGAAGCTAAGCAGGATTATATCAAACGTTTTGGTGCTCAGGGGTTAGCCTGGGTCAAGGTGACGGAACAAGGAGAGTTGCAAGGACCGATCGCCAAGTTCTTCAAGGAGCAGCAACAAGAATTGATCGCGGCAGTGGAGGCTCAGCCGGGTGATTTGATTTTATTTGTAGCGGCTTCGGCTAAGATCGTCGCGGATTCCTTGGGCTACCTACGTAAGAATTGTGCCCAGGAATTAGATTTGATCCCTCAAGATCAATTTGCTTTCTTATGGGTAGTTGACTGGCCGTTGTTTGAATACAGCGAAGATTTTGGCCGTTACATTGCAGCCCACCATCCGTTTACGATGCCTAACGAAGAAGACTTAGAGTTGTTGAAAACAGACCCGCATAAGTGTCACGCACAAAGCTATGATATCGTACTTAATGGTTACGAATTGGGTGGTGGTTCGATCCGGATCCACCAACGTAGCGTTCAAGAAGAGATGTTTAAGGCGTTGGGCTTTAGCGAACAGCAGGCTAAAGAACAATTTGGCTGGTTCATGGACGCCTTGGATTATGGTTTCCCGCCTCATGGAGGATTAGCGATCGGGTTAGACCGCTTCGCGATGTTGTTGGCTAAACGCGACAATATCCGTGAAGTGATCGCCTTTCCGAAGAATTCGAAGGCGGCAGAGCCACTGACCAATGCACCGAGTGCGGTAGCTGCTAAACAATTAGCGGAATTGCACCTGAAAACTGAAGAATAAGTTAAAAAAGTACCCCGTAAGCCAGTAATTCTGGTAATGATGGGGTGCTTTTTGTTAGAATGAGTTTTTAATGGTGCTTAAATAGTAAAACGAGGTTAAACAATGGATGAATTGCAACGAATGTGGCGTAGACATGAGTACGTAGCCAAAGCTTCAACGGCTTTAATGTATGGGATTATCGTTTCGATCGCAATGAACTTTTTTTGGACTCCAGGACATATTTATTCTTCGGGAGTTACGGGGGTGGCTCAGCTGCTAGCGACTTTGTGTCAGCAAACGCCCCTGAAGTTGACGGCTGCTTTTTGGTTGTTTGTATTAAACGTACCGTTATTTGTTTTAGCTTGGTTGCAAATCGGCCGGCGTTTCACCATCTTTACTTTTTTGTCCGTAGTTTTTGCCAGTCTCATGATCAAAGTGTTACACCCGTTGACACTGACCCATGATCCAATCATCTGTGCGATCTTTGGGGGTGCGTTAAACGGTTTTGGAACGGGGATGGCGCTTAAAAATGGGATCTCGACGGGTGGCTTAGATATTCTGGGGTTAATCTTACGCAAAAAAACTGGCAAGTCGATCGGGACGATCAACTTAATATTCAATACGGCGATCGTTGTGGCAGCTGGTTGGGCTTTTGGCTGGCCGTATGCATTTTATTCGGCATTAGGACTGGTGGTCAATGCTAAGGTGATGGACATGCAATACACGCGCCAGCAAAAATTACAGGTGCTGATCGTAACTTCTGAATCTCAGCGGGTCGTTGAGTGTTTGCAAAGTAAAATGCGGCGAGGAGTGACGATCGTGCACAATGCAGAGGGCGCTTATAAGCATGACCGCAAGGCAGTTTTACTGACGGTGATCTCGCGTTACGAACAGCCTCAGTTACAACAAGCGCTGCGTCAAGCCGATCCCCATGCGTTTGTCAGCATCGCGGAAAACGTGCAGATCATGGGACACTTTTACGAACCAGACCTGTAAGTGAGAAGAGGGGTTAGAAAATTGCGCAAGAGTATTTACCTGTGGCTATTGTGGCTGTGGTCACACGTAGTCCGAACTAAAAAGCCGACGAGTGTGGTTTACGTGTTGAGTTTTAGCGGTAACGAGGATTTCATCGTTAAACTGGCACAGTCCGCGCCCAACGCTTTTTGTGTTTTGTATCGTCAAAATTGTCAAGCAAGTGCACAGAAATTACGCCAGCAGGGCATCAGGGCGGTGGAGTTTCACGACGGCTGGTCGTTTATTTTTACTAAACTAAAGTTGATCATGCAAGCTAAGCTAGTTTTTGTTGACAATTACTACGCCTTTTTAGCGGGGTGTGCGTTTAACAAGCGGACTCGGGTGATCCAACTATGGCATGCTAATGGAGCCGTCAAGACCTTTGGGTGGCAAGAACCACGCACTAAAACGCGTTCGGCAGCCGCCAAGCGTCGTTTTCAAAAAGTTTATGACCGCTTCAGCGATTTTGTAGTTGGCTCCGCTAAAATGGGGAAGGTTTTTTGTTCCAGCTATCACGTTAACCAAGACAAGATCAAAGTTTTAGGCTATCCGCGCACCGATCAGTTTTTTGCGGCGAATAAAAATCAAGTGTTGCGTGAGCAAATTGAGCGCGCACACCCCGAATTGCGGGGAAAAGAGGTTATTTTGTACGCACCGACCTACCGGGAAACTCCCACAGGGCACAGTTACTTTGAATTTCCAGCTGATTTTACGCAGGTGGTGCGCGCATTGAGCGACCACCAAGTAATGGTGATCAAATTACACCCCCACGTGGTAGGTGCGGCGGCTTTCTTGCGCGACCAGCACTTCTCGCACTTAGTGTGGGTCACTGATTTTAGCACGGAACAATTACTGGTAAGAGCCGACCGCTTGATCACTGATTATTCGTCGGTGATCTTTGATTACGCGTTATTGCCAACTGCCGGTCAGATGCTATTTTATTGTTTTGATCACTACCAATACCAGCAGATCGTCGGCATACAAGCCGACTTCAGGGAATGGCTCCCCGGCCCCTTTTTAACCGACGGCGCCTCGTTACTCGCCGCGTTACAACAGCCCGCTGCCACAACGGATTACAGCGAGTTTAACCAGTTGTGGAATAGTGCCAATCACGGGCAAGCGAGCGCCAACGTGTTGCGCTATTATTTCTAATTGCTTTGTTCGAGGTTTTCGATGATCAGCATGGCGGTTTCTTCGATCGACTTGTTAGCGACGTTGATGATCAAACACCCGATTTTGTGATACAGGTCGGTGGCAAATTTAAGTTCCTTATTAATGTTTTCGATGCTGGAATAATTAGTATCAAGGTCTAAGCCGTAAGAAAGCATTCGTTGTTGGCGAATGTTGTTTAAGATCGTCGGGTCGTTGGTCAAACCAAAGATTTTTTGCGGGTCGATCTGAAAAATTTCGTCCGGGATCTTGGTTTGTGGCACGAGTGGCAGGTTAGCGACCCGGTAGCCCTTATTTGCTAAGTAAAGCGACAGCGGGGTCTTAGAGGTCCGAGAAACGCCCAGTAAAACGATGTCTGCTTTTAAAAAGCCACTGGGGTTTTTACCGTCATCGTAGGTGACCGCAAATTCGGTACAGGCGATGCGGTTGAAGTAATTTTGGTCCGTATGGTGGTTCATGCCGACCTCTAATTTAGGTTTAACAGCGGTCTGTTCACTAATGATCGTTAACAAGGGATTGAGTGCGTCGAAGTGGCTTAACTGGTTAGCCTGGCAAAATTTCGCAATTGCAGCACTTAATTCTTGAGCCACTAAGGTGTGGACGATAATTGCATTTTGGCGTTTAGCGTATTTCAAAATGCCGGATAGTAATGAATTAGTCCGTACCAAAGGATAACGGCGGATGTGAAACTTTACTTCTGGAAACTGGACGATTGCCGCTTGCACGAGGCTATAAGCCGTCTCGCCCAAGGAATCGGAAATAATAAAAATTGTTTTTTCTTTTTTAGCTTTAGTAGTCATAATCTTCACTCCTTGATCATATTATAAGGGGTGAAAGGGATTTTTTCATCGTTGGGGCTAAATTTTTGGCGTCAGATTGGAAGAAAAGATTGACGCAGTTTTTATGTTTAGTTATAATGTAATGGAACTGTTGATTTTGTGCTATTTTTGTGCATGTTAGACGGTTATCTTAAGCTCGGAGGGAGGGAAAACATCATGTCTAAGACTGTCGTTCGCAAAAACGAATCTCTTGATGACGCTCTTCGTCGCTTCAAACGGACCGTTTCTAAAACAGGCACGTTGCAGGAATACCGGAAACGTGAATTTTATGAAAAGCCGAGTGTAAGGCGGAAGAAAAAATCTGAAGCCGCACGTAAGCGGAAAAACAAACGGCGTTTCTAGTGACCTAAGGAGGCACCTGCAATGAGTTTATTAGCGACATTGCAAAAAGATTTGGTAACGGCCATGAAGGCTCATGACAAAGAAAAGTTAAGTACGATTCGGATGTTAAAAGCGGCTGCTACCAATGAAAAAATCAATCTGGGACACGATTTGACCCCAGATGAAGAAATTACGGTATTAGCGCGTGAGCTAAAACAACGCCAGGAATCCCTGGCTGAGTTTCAAAAAGCAGACCGCAGTGAAGCCGTGGCTAAGTTGCAAACTGAGATTGCTTTGGTGCAGAGTTATTTGCCCCAGCAGTTAACCGAATCTGAGTTAAAAGAGCTGGTACAACGGGTAATGACGCAACTGCAAGCAAGCTCTCCAGCTGATTTTGGCAAGGTAATGGGAGCTGTCATGCCGCAGGTCAAAGGGCGGGCTAATGGCAAAGCTGTCAGTGCTGCTGTCAAAGAGTTACTAGCTAAATAATGATAGTGTTATTTATGGGGGCTTGGGACAAAACTATGTTTTGTTCCAGGTCCTTTTTTGTTTTGGTAAATGATAGTCTTGATCGTGTTTACCAAACAAGTAATCTAGGTTCCTAGGAATACAACAGCTAACGGCTTTTTTCGCAACTCCCCTTTACGCATAAAATAAAGTTACACGCTAGTTCCCGACTTGCCAACTCAAGCACCATAGGCTATATTAAGTGTATTATTATGTTACTCTAGTTAAAGGAGACGTTTAATTGTCAGAACAGATGACCGAACAGCGGATCAACATTGCCGACCCTGAAGTGCAAGCAAGTTTATCTGGAGTAGGTGACCGTAATTTGCAACTGCTCGAACAAGAAGGACAAGTTACGATCAAACCCTTTGGTACGGAATTTAAAATCAGTGGAACCCCTAGTGCCGTTCAGCAAGTGACTCAGGTGATAGCACAATTATTGCAGCTATTACACCAAAAAGTGATGATTGGCCCTAGTGATATTTTGACGGCCTTAAATATGAGTAAGAAGGGGACCTTAGAGTATTTTAGCGACTTATATAGTGAAACGTTATTAAAAGACCGGCGGGGCCGACCGGTACGGGCTAAAAATGCCCACCAAAGACAATACGTTCAAGCCGTTCAGCATAAAGACTTAGTCTTTGGTATCGGCCCGGCAGGAACGGGAAAGACTTTTTTAGCCGTGGTCATGGCGGTTGCAGCGTTGAAGAAAAAGGAAGTCGAACGCTTGGTCTTAACGCGTCCTGCGGTCGAAGCCGGTGAATCATTGGGCTTTTTGCCCGGCGACTTAAAGGAAAAAGTCGACCCGTATTTGCGGCCAATTTATGATGCGCTGTACGCAATTTTAGGCAATGAACGCACCGAACGGTTGATCGAACGGGGTGTGATCGAAATTGCACCTTTAGCTTATATGCGGGGGCGGACTCTAGAAAATGCCTTTGTGATCTTGGACGAGGCTCAAAATACGACTAAACCGCAGATGAAGATGTTTTTGACCAGGCTCGGTTTTGGTTCCAAGATGATCGTCAACGGCGATATCAGTCAGATCGATCTGCCGCACGGAGCTAAACAAAGTGGTTTGATCCAGGCCCGGTCGATTTTACAGGGATTAAAGCAACTGGAATTTGTTGATTTTGCGGCAGAAGATGTTGTGCGTCATCCGGTTGTTTCCGCAATTATTAATGCTTATGAGCACGCTAACGATGAAAATCACGGAAAGTAGGAAAGCAAGAATGGACCTAGAGATAATTGATCAGACTAAGCAAGCATCTGCCGCATGGTTGCAGTTGATAACGGACTTGCTCAACTTTGCTGCGCCGTACCTGGATCTGCCTGAAGATACCGAAATGTCTGTCACTTTGGTTGATAATGAGGCGATCCACGCGCTTAATAAACAGTATCGGGGCGTAGATAAGCCGACCGATGTGATCAGTTTTGCCATCGAAGAGACCGCCGTCGACGAAGTGCCGATCATTTTGGCGGCAGATGAGCATTTACCTAAAAATATCGGCGACATCGTCGTCTCCTTAGATAAGGTCAAAGAGCAAGCCGAGTATCTGGGGCACTCGCAAGAAAGAGAGCTCGGTTTTTTGGTTTTACACGGCTTTTTGCACTTAAACGGCTATGATCATATGAAAGAAGAAGACGAAAAGGAAATGTTTGGTCTACAAAGAAAGATCTTAGCTGATTATGGCCTCAAAAGATAAAAAAACGGGGACTACCAAGTGGAAAAACCGCCACTTTTGGCAGTCCGTTTGTCACGCTAGGGATGGTTTAATCGCCGTTTACCGTAACGAACGCAATTTTCGTTTTGACGTGTGGGCCGGGGTGTTAGTGATCATTTTGAGCCTGTTTTTAAGGCTAAACACGTGGCAGTGGTTAGCGCTACTACTAGCGGTTTTTTTGGTACTGAGTAGTGAAGCGTGGAATACCGTAGTCGAAAATATCGTTGATTTGATCTGTGGGACAACACCCAATAAGTACGCCAAACTTGCCAAAGATATTGCGGCCGGAGCGGTTTTGTTAGCTACTTTTTACGCGTTAGTGGTGGCAGCCTTAGTTTTGATACCACAGATCTGGCGTCGGGTAATTCAGTTACTTTAATGTGAGTAGGAAGGAAAACAGTAGTATGGATAAAGAGTTTCATTCGGGTTTTATCGCCATTTTAGGGCGACCTAACGTTGGTAAATCGACTTTTATCAATCAGGTTGTCGGCCAAAAAATCGCGATCATGAGCGACAAACCGCAGACTACCAGAAATAAGATCCAGGGTATCTACACCAGAGACGACGCGCAGTTGATCTTTATTGATACGCCGGGGATCCATAAACCACACAGTAAGTTGGGAGATCTGATGGTCAAAGCGGCGTTGTCGACGTTAAACGAAGTCGACGCCATTTTGTTGATGGTCAACGCTACCCAAAAACGCGGGCGGGGTGATGATTTTATCATCGAGCGGCTAAAAAGCGTCAAAAAGCCGGTTTATTTACTGATCAATAAAATCGATCAGATCCATCCTAATAAGTTACTAGCGATCATGGACGATTACCGGCAGACCTTGGATTATCAAGAAATTTTCCCAATTTCAGCGTTACAGGGTAATAACGTTCCCGAATTACTGGAAAACTTAGTACAGGCGATGCCAGAAGGACCGCAGTTTTACCCGGCAGACCAAGTGACCGATCACCCGGAAAGATTCATTATTGCCGAACTGATCAGGGAAAAGGCGATCTTGTTGACTAAAGAAGAAGTTCCGCATTCGGTGGCGGTAGTGACTGAAAGTGTCAAACGCCAGGACCAACAAAAAATTCAGGTGGCGGCGACGATCATCGTGGAGCGTAACAGCCAGAAGGGAATTTTGATCGGTAAGGGCGGCTCGATGCTCAAAAAGATCGGTACCTTGGCACGTAAGGAAATCGAAACGTTGCTGGGAGATAAGGTTTATTTGGAATTATGGGTCCGGGTCAAAGAAAACTGGAAGGATCGCAGGCTAGACTTGCAGTCCTTGGGCTATCGTGACGATGACGAATAATAAAGCGGTGAGTTAAATGGCACTTCACCATAGTGATTTTGACGGCTTGGTAGTTTCACGGACTAATTATAAGGAACGCGACTTACTGGTCAAAATTTTGACCGCCCAGTTTGGGTTTAAAACCTTTTTAGTTCGGGGAGCTAGGAAAGCCCGCTTTAAACTAGCGGCCGCGGTTTTGCCGTTTGCGCACGGCACTTATTTTGGTAGCATTAACGACCACGGCTTGTCTTATATCTCCGGGGTCCGGGAACTAGCGCAATACCAACAAATCTATGTCGATATCAGGCTAAATGCCTACGCTACTTATATTTTTAGTTTAGGGATCGCTGCTTTTGGGCAAGACGTTTTGTTGCCGGCCGGTTGGTTTACTAAGATCCAGCAGGCGTTGACACTGATCGACCAGGGGTTAGATCCTCAGATCATCACTAATGTGCTCGAGGTTCAGTTATTGCCCGTTTTTGGAGTGGGTCCCCAGTGGCGTTATTGTGTGGTGTGTCAAGAAACTCACGGTCCGTTTGATTTTTCTGAAAGTTACGGGGGCATTTTGTGCCAGCACCACTGGTACCTAGATCCTCACCGGTTACACTTGCAGCAAAAAACGGTCTATTACCTGCGCTTATTTTCAGTTTTACGGTTGGAGCGGCTGAATTCGATTAAGGTCAATCCCGCGATTAAAAAACAGTTGCGGCAGACTTTAGATACACTGTACGATAACCAGGTTGGTATTTTTATTAAAGCTAAAAAATTTTTAAATGAAATGGACTTGTGGCAACCCACACCCAAAGAGTAGGCGATAAGATCTGTGGGGCAGGATAATTATGTTTGGGTTGACCTTGCGAGGAGGAAATCAGATGTCAAAAAAATTAAGTGTGCAAGAAATTATTTTAACGCTCCAGCATTTTTGGTCCGAACAAGGCTGCATGTTGATGCAGTCGTATGATACTGAAAAAGGAGCAGGAACGATGAGCCCGTATACTTTTTTACGGGCGATCGGTCCGGAACCATGGAACGTGGCTTACGTGGAACCTTCACGTCGACCAGCGGATGGGCGTTATGGTAAAAACCCGAATCGATTATACCAACATCATCAGTTCCAAGTAGTGATGAAGCCGTCGCCGGCCAATATTCAGGACTTGTATTTAGACAGTTTGGCCGCACTGGGAATCAAGGCTAAAGAACATGATATCAGGTTTGTCGAGGATAACTGGGAAAACCCTTCGATGGGGTGTGCTGGAGTTGGTTGGGAAGTTTGGTTAGACGGCATGGAAGTCACTCAGTTTACATATTTTCAACAGGTCGGCGGACTAGAAGTTTGGCCGGTCGCCGCTGAAGTGACCTACGGACTGGAACGTTTATCTTCTTACATCCAAGACGTTCAGTCTGTATTTGACTTGGAATGGGCTAACGGGGTCAAATACGGCGATATTTTCTTACAGCCGGAATACGAACAGTCTAAGTATGCGTTTGAGACCAGCAACGAAGAGATGTTATTGCAGGCTTTTACGACGTATGAAAAGGAAGCTAAGGCCCAGATCAAAAATGGTTTGGTCCACCCAGCATACGATTACATTTTGAAATCTAGCCATACCTTTAATTTGTTAGACGCTAGGGGAGCCGTTTCGGTGACCGAGCGTGCTGGTTATTTAGCCCGGATCCGCAACATGGCTAAAGATGTGGCTAAGGCGTTTGTCAAGGAAAGAAAAAAGCTGGGCTATCCTTTGATCAAGGATGAAAAATTACGGCAGAAATTATTAGAGGAGGACGCTTAAAATGACGCACACGTTTTTACTGGAGATCGGTTTAGAAGAGATGCCTGCGCACGTAGTCACTCCTAGTGTTAAACAACTTGCTCAACGGATGGCGGACTTTTTACAAACAGAGCGGCTCGAATACCAAGAAATTCAAACTTACGCCACACCGCGCAGACTAGCCGTTAAGGTGTTAGGGTTAGCCGCAAAGCAAACTGATATTGAAAGTGAAGCTAAGGGTCCCGCTAAAAAAATTGCCCAAGATAAAGAGGGTAATTGGACTAAAGCGGCGCAAGGATTTTGCCGGGGACAAGGTGTTGCTCCAGACGAGATCTACTTTAAAGAATTTAAGGGCACGCAATACGCCTACGTTACTAAAAAAGTGGCTGGGGTCAAAGCCAGTGAAGTTTTGGCTAAAGTAACCACGGTCATCAAGGCGATGCGCTTTCCGACGATGATGCGCTGGGGGGTCAACGAGTTTGAATACGTGAGACCGTTACGTTGGTTAGTGTGTTTGTTAGACGACCAGGTCTTGCCGCTCGAATTGTTAAACTTGCGGGCCGGCCGGGTTTCTGCGGGCCACCGTTTTTTGGGAGAGCCAGTCGAGCTCACCTGTGCGGCGGATTATCCTAGCGCTTTAGAAAAACAGTGGGTGATCGCAGACCAGGACCGTAGGAAACAAATGATCCAAGCGCAGATCACGCAGTTAGCGGATAAAAGGGACTGGCAAGTCGTAGTTGACGATGACTTACTAGAAGAAGTGACGAACTTAGTCGAGTACCCGACCGTTTTTGCGGGTGATTTTGCCCCCGAGTATTTAACATTACCGGCCCCGGTTTTGATCACTTCGATGCGTGATAACCAGCGTTTCTTTTACGTGTTAGATGCAAACGGCAAGTTGTTACCGCATTTTGTGGCCGTACGCAACGGCAATTCCGAATACCTGGAAAACGTGGTCGCTGGTAACGAGAAGGTATTGACAGCTCGTTTAGAAGACGCGAAGTTCTTTTACCAAGAAGACCGGCAAAATGCGATTGCTACGGACGTTGCGCGTTTGCAACACGTTATGTTTCACGACAAGATCGGAACGATGGCCGAAAAAATGCAGCGTGTAGGTGTTTTAGCCCAACAATTAGGAAAACAGGTTGGCTTGACTACCACACAGCTCCAAGACCTGCAGCGGGCTAGTGCGATTTATAAGTTTGATTTGGTTACGGGTATGGTCGGCGAGTTTGCCGAATTACAAGGCGTGATGGGTGAAATTTACGCACAAGCTGCCGGAGAAAATCAGGAAGTCGCACAGGCGATCAGGGAATCTTATCTGCCGTTAAGTACGCACGGTAAATTACCACAGAGTCCTGTCGGGGCGTTACTAGCCGTTGCCGATAAATTAGACAGCATTCAAACCTTCTTTGCGGCGGGAATGTTGCCGAGTGGGTCTAATGATCCGTACGCGTTGAGAAGACAAGCTGTGGGGGTCATCAGAATTGCAGTTCAACAAAAGTGGCCGTTATCGGTAGCTTCTTTAGAAGACGTTTTACGCACAGCACAGCAACAATTACCGGAGTTATACCAAAATGTACTACCTGAAACTAACCGAGACGCGCGCCAGCAGTTTATGTTAGAACGAGTGGCACAGTTGTTGACTGAGCAGCACTATGACTTTGATATTGTGCAGGCAGTTACTGCTCATGGCGATAATACTTTTGCCGAGATCTTCTCCGCCGCTCAGGTTTTGACCAGTCATCAAAAAGAAGAGCAGTTTAAACCCGTGATCGAAGCTTTGACCCGGACGATCAACTTGACCACTAAAAATCAGGACTTGATTGGGACCAAAGTTGACGAAACGTTATTTCAAAATAGTAGTGAACGCGAGTTAGCGGCGCAGGTGGCTAAAATCAGTGAGAAATACTACCAAGTTGACCTAGAACAAAAATATCAGCTGTTAGTTGCCTTGTGTCAACCGATCAGTGCCTATTTCGAACAAACGATGGTGATGGCTAAAGATCAAGCCTTACGGCAAAATCGCTTAACCCAACTGGCGCAAATTACTAAGTTGACCCGCTCTTTTGGTTCCTTGAATCAACTAAACGTTAAGTAAGCGAGTAGCACACATAATGCTTGCACCGGTTTTTATTTCAGTATAAGATAATGCGTGATTGCAATTTTGACCAGCAATGAACTGGGGTGATGGAGTGCAGCGACAAATTCCAACGGCAGTGATCGATGAAATTCGTGGTGCGGTAAATATTTTAGACATCGTAGGGCAATACGTTCAGTTACATCGTTCCGGTAAAAACTGGTTTGGGTTGTGTCCGTTTCATACGGAAAAAACCCCGTCTTTTTCGGTCAGCGAGCAAAAACAGATTTTTAACTGTTTTTCTTGTCACCGCGGGGGCAATGTTTTTAAATTTTTAATGGAGATCGAAAACATTGGCTTTGTTCAGGCGGTAAAACGAGTAGCGCAGTTAGGTAATGTTACTTTGGACGATGCTAGTAGCACGGCCTTGCAGGAAGCAAAGTCAACGGTAACTACCGTTTCTCCGCAAAAAGCGACCCTGATGAAGTATTATCAAAGCAGTGCAGAGTTTTATCACCATATTTTACTCAATACGCAGGTCGGGCAACCGGCACTAGATTACCTGCACCAGCGTGGGCTAGATGATGATCTGATCACCCAGTTTCAGCTGGGGTTCGCACCGGCTAAGGCATTGCTGCCTTTTTTGCGGCAGCAAAAAGAGGCCGACGAACAGTTATTCCGGGATTCGGGATTATTTGGGACCAGCCAGGATGGCAATTTGACCGACCGTTTTTTTGAACGGGTGATGTTTCCCATCCGGAATGCTAACGGGCAGGTGGTTGCTTTTTCGGGTAGGTTGCTGACTAAAAGTGAAACGCAACCTAAGTACTTGAATTCACCGGAAACGCCACTATTTACTAAAAGCCAGGTCCTGTTTAATTTCGATCAGGCTAAAGCTGAGATCAGAAAGAATAAAAACGTGATCTTGTTTGAAGGCTTCATGGATGTTTTAGCCGCTTACCGTGCGGGAGTCAAAAACGGGGTGGCATCGATGGGGACGAGTTTAACGACGGAACAAATTTATTTGCTGGCGCGCGTAACGCATAATGTTAGTGTTTGTTATGACGGGGATTCTCCCGGCCAAAAGGCAAGCGCGCGGGCGTTGGATTTGTTAGCGACTACCGGGCAGTTTCAGTTAAGTGTTATTCAACTACCCCAAAAGCTGGATCCCGACGAGTACGTGCGTCAGTACGGGACTGAGCGTTTTGCGCAATTTGTCGCCGATAACCGCGAAAGTGCCTTAGCTTTTTACCTAAATTACTACGAACAGGGGCGTAATTTAGATAATGAATTAGACCAGTTGGCTTATTTGGATGACGTATTGGCTAAGATCGCCCAGTCGTCCGACGGCTTAGAACAAGATCTGTATTTAAATCGGTTAGCTCAGCGTTTTGGGATCGATAAGGAACGTTTAGCGGCTCAGGTCAGTGAATTAAAACCGCAAAAACACCGCACTTCACCGGCTAAACGACCACTTGCTGATCTTGCTGTTAGTGCTAAACAACAAGAACCGCTCCATTATTCGCGAGTGGAACAAGCCGAACGATTATTACTGTTTCGAGCGTTGCACGAACCGGCAGTTTTGTACCACGTAACTAGTCTGGCGGACTTTTGTTTTGTCCATGAAAATTACCAAACGATTTTTTTACTGGCGCAAGCTTATTTTGAGCAGTATGATGAATATGATAGTGCAATTTTCTTAGATTTTGTGCAAGACGAGGTGTTGCAACAGGTCGTTTTGTCGTTAGAAATGCAACAGTACACGCAACAAAGCACGCAACAAGAAGTTGATGATTGTTTGACTTTGATTATGCAGACTTCACCGTTACAACAAGAAGTTGCACGGTTAAAAGAACAACTGACGCGGGCCAAAAGGATGAATGACCAAGAGGCGATCACTGAGTTGACGACTAAATTAATTCAGCTATTACAGCAAACTGAAACAATCCAAGGAGGACTTTGACTTTGGCGGGAGATAATCAGAAAAATAATAAAATTACGCAAGAAAAGTATAAAAAAGAACTCCGTAAGTTAATTCACGAATATAAGCCCAAAAAACAAATCAAATATAATGAATTATCGAAGCGATTGGCAGAGCCGTATCACTTGCAAGCAGACACTATGGATAAATTGATCGGTGCCGTTGAAGATGCGGGGATTTCCGTGGTAGATGAAAACGGCAATCCTAGTGAACAGGCGTTACGTGCGGCCGATAAACAGGCTCAAAGCGCTAAAAAAGACGTTTCCGCACCATCGGGGATCAAGATCAACGACCCGGTCCGGATGTATTTAAAAGAAATCGGGCGTGTCGATCTATTGACGGCCGACGAAGAAATCGCCTTAGCCTTGAGGATCGAACGGGGCGATGAATCGGCCAAACAGAGGTTAGCAGAAGCCAATTTACGTTTGGTAGTTTCGATTGCTAAGCGCTATGTCGGTCGGGGCATGTCTTTTTTGGACTTGATCCAAGAAGGCAATATGGGCTTGATGAAGGCCGTCGAAAAGTTCGATTACCGCAAGGGCTTTAAGTTTTCGACTTACGCAACGTGGTGGATCAGGCAGGCGATCACCCGGGCGATTGCCGATCAAGCACGGACGATCCGGATCCCCGTGCATATGGTGGAAACGATTAACAAACTGATCCGGATTCAGCGCCAGTTGTTGCAGGATTTAGGTAGAGAACCGATTCCCGAAGAGATTGGGGCCGAAATGGAAATGCCAACCGAAAAAGTGCGTGAAATTTTGAAAATCGCACAGGAGCCGGTTTCGTTAGAAACTCCGATCGGCGAAGAAGACGACTCTCACTTAGGTGACTTTATCGAAGATCACGAAGCAACTAGTCCGGCGGACCACGCAGCTTACGAGCTGTTAAAAGAACAGTTAGAAAGCGTGCTGGATACCCTAACGGACAGGGAAGAAAATGTCTTACGGCTGCGTTTCGGGTTAGACGACGGTCGGACTCGGACCCTAGAAGAAGTGGGACGTGTTTTTGGAGTCACGCGGGAACGGATCCGTCAGATCGAAGCCAAGGCGTTGCGTAAGTTGCGCCACCCGTCTCGTTCAAAACAACTCAAGGATTTTTTGGATTAATCATTAATTAGCAAAATAAGGGGAGTTGGGGCAAGTTGTGCCCCGGCTCCTTTTGACAAATAGGAGTAGAATATGAATGTAGAACACTTATCGCAAAGGCTGAGTTGTATAGCGAGTTATGTTCCTCAAGGAGCCAGGTTGGCTGACATCGGCTCCGATCACGGTTATTTGCCGGCTTATTTGCTGACGACCGGGGTGATCGAATTTGCACTGGCCGGTGAAGTAGCAAAGGGGCCATACCTCAATGCAGTTAGCGTGATCCAAAAACAACAGTTGGCGGGACGGATGGAGGCACGCTTAGCCGATGGTTTAGCCGCAATCAAACCCGCCGATAGGATCGATACGATCGCGATCTGTGGAATGGGGGGGCCGTTGATCCGTGATATTTTAGCGCAAGGAGACTTGAGTACCCACCCGCTATTGTTATTACAACCAAACGTCAGGGCGGATGCGGTCCGCGGTTTTTTGGACGAACACGGTTACCAGATCACGGCCGAAAATATTTTAAGTGAAGACGGACACATCTATGAGATCATCGTTGCTAATTTTTTGCCGCATCCTAAATTAACGGCACAAGAGATTTTATTTGGCCCGTTTTTACTGCGCGCTAAAAACGCTGCTTTTAGGCAAAAATGGCAAACAGAAATTGCGCGTAAACAAAAAATACTGCGCTCTTTGGCCAAAACGAATGCGCAAGAAAAAGTTGCACAGATAAAACGGCAGATCGCACAGATCGAGGAGGTTTTATGATGACTACCGTAAATGACGTAGTTACTAAATTTGAAGAGTTTGCCCCGCAGTGGTTAGCCGAAAAAGGTGATCCGATCGGCTTGCAGTTGGGAGCACTAGACCGTCCGGTACACAAGATCTTAGTTACCTTAGACGTCAGGCCCGCGGTGGTCCAAGAAGCAATTGCTTTAAACGTAGACATGATCTTTGCCCACCATCCCATCATGTTTCACCCGGTCAAAAGTTTTGATTTAAACGTCCCCCAAAACCGGATGTACGAACAGATCATTAAACACGACATAACGGTTTATGCCGCACATACTAATTTGGATAACGCTAATGGGGGAATGAACGATTGGCTAGCTAGTGCCTTAAAATTGGGAAAAACGGTACCGCTGTTAGGACCGTATGAACCCGGAAATTACGGGATGGGCCGGGTCGGCGAGTTGCCCCAAGAAATGACGGTCCAAGAAGCGGTCTCTTTATGCAAAGAGACATTTCGGTTGCAACACTTCCGGGTGATCAGTTCAGAGCTCAACCAGCCGGTTAACAGGGTAGCGATTTTAGGCGGTAGTGGTGGCCGTTTTTACCCGCAAGCAGTGGCTAAAAACGCAGACCTTTACTTGACCGGAGACGTTAGTTATCACACTGCCCACGATATGTTGGCGGCCGGATTACACGTTTTTGACTTGGGCCACCATATTGAAGCAATTTGTATTCCTGAATTACAACGCAAGCTAGTGGCTTGGCAAAAACAAGAACACTGGGACGTTACGGTAATAGCCTCTCAAGTTAATACTGAGCCATTTACTTTTGTTTAATACGGATTTTAAGTCAGTGGAGGAATAAATGGATAATGAAAAGTTAACGACCGCCGTGCAAGAGGCGTTAGGTCAAGCACAGCAGATCGCGATCACTAGAAAACACCAAGAAATCGAGTGCGCGCACCTCTTTAAATTTTTAGTACAGCCCGGAGAGCTAGCTAACGACATTTACCAGCAAGCTGGAGTTGACGTTGCACAGTTTGAACACAAAATTGACCAACAATTAGACCAAATCGCGGTCGTGCAGGGGCAAAATGTCGCTTACGGCCAAACGATCGGTCGTAATTTATTAGAGTTATTGCAACAAGCCGAGCAGGTGCGCCAGAAGCTGGGTGATGAATTTATTGCGTTAGATACGTTGTTGCTAGCGTTGATGAATTTAGAGTTCAACCCCTTGACCGTCAGTTTGACCGAGCAGGGGTTAACGACCGCTAAATTGCAAGCAGTGGTTGAAAAAACACGAGGAGGAGAACACGTGACTTCAAAGGAACAAGAAAAGCAATACAAGGCATTAGAAAAATACGGTATTGATTTGGTCAAAGAGGTACGTGCGGGCAAACAAGATCCAATCATCGGCAGGGACGAAGAAATTCGCGATGTGATCCGCATTTTGTCGCGGAAAACTAAAAACAATCCCGTTTTACTAGGAGAACCAGGGGTAGGTAAAACGGCGATCGTCGAAGGCTTAGCCCAACGGATCGTTCGCAAAGACGTGCCCGATAACCTTAAAGATAAAACGATTTTTTCTTTGGATATGGGTTCACTGATCGCTGGGGCCAAGTATCGCGGTGAATTTGAAGAGCGACTAAAAGCGGTGTTAAAAGAAGTTACTAAAAGTAACGGTCAGATCATCTTATTTATCGATGAGATCCATACCATTGTCGGTGCGGGTAAGACTGAGGGCAGCATGGATGCGGGCAACTTGTTGAAACCAATGCTTGCGCGCGGTGAATTACATTTGATCGGGGCTACGACGCTAGACGAATACCGCGAGAATTTGGAAAAAGATAAGGCGTTAGAGCGGCGTTTTCAAAAGGTGATGGTCAAAGAGCCGACGGTGGCTGATACGATCGCCATTTTACGGGGATTAAAGGAAAAATACGAGATCCATCATGGGGTACGGATCCACGATAACGCGCTGGTCGCCGCAGCTACGCTTTCGGACCGCTACATTACCGATCGCTATTTGCCTGACAAAGCAATCGACCTAGTGGATGAAGCCTGTGCCGAAATTCGGGTAGAAATGAATTCAGTCCCTAACGAATTAGACCAGGTCAACCGGGCGGTGATGCGGCTGGAAGTTGAAGAGGCCGCACTAAAAAAGGAAACGGACGAGGCTTCGCAAAAACGGCTGAAAGAACTTCAGGCTCAGTTGGTTGACGAACACGAAAAAGAACAACAGTTAAAGACACGCTGGGAAGCCGAAAAGGAAGATATCCAAAAGGTCAGCGCTAAAAAATCTGAAATAGATGCGGCCAAACACGAGTTAGAGGAGGCTGAAAACCAATATGACTTGGAAAAGGCCGCTAAGTTACAGCATGGAACGATCCCCCAATTGGAAAAAGAACTGGCGGAACTCGAAAAAAGCGACCGGCCGGATGATTGGCTAGTGGAAGAATCGGTAACTGAAAACGAAATTGCGGCGGTGGTGAGTCGTTTGACCAGCATTCCTGTCGCTAAATTGGTGGAAGGCGAACGCCAAAAGCTGTTGCACTTAGCGGATAGTTTACACCAACGAGTGATCGGCCAAGACGAGGCGGTCACGGCGGTTTCCGATGCGGTTTTACGTTCCAGAGCGGGGCTGCAAGATCCCTCTAAGCCGCTGGGCTCGTTTATGTTTTTAGGACCTACTGGTGTGGGTAAGACCGAGTTAGCCAAGGCTTTAGCGGAAAACTTATTTGACTCGCAAAAACACATGGTCAGGATCGACATGAGCGAATACATGGAAAAGGCTTCGGTGTCACGGCTGGTCGGCGCGGCTCCGGGCTATATCGGTTACGAAGAAGGCGGGCAGTTGACTGAAGCGGTGCGCCGTAACCCGTACACGATCATTTTGCTAGACGAAGTCGAAAAAGCCCATCCCGATGTTTTCAATATTTTACTGCAAGTCTTAGACGACGGCCGTCTGACTGATGGGCAGGGTCGGACGGTTGATTTTAAAAACACGATCTTGATCATGACATCTAATTTAGGTTCCAGTATTTTACTGGATGAAGTCGCTCAGAGCGGTAAGATCTCCCAGGAAACTCACGATAAGGTTTTGAAATTAGCGCAGGAACACTTTAAGCCAGAATTTTTGAACCGGATCGACGATATCATTATGTTTACCCCGCTAACGCTTGCGGCTACTAAACAGATCGTGGATAAGTTTGTTTCCCAGTTGTCGGCACGGTTAGCCGACCAAGAAATCAGCTTGAAATTAGACGATCAGGCTAAAGAATTATTGGCTCAGCGCGGTTATGATCCTGCTTATGGTGCGCGACCGTTACAGCGGTTGATCACCGAACAGGTAGAAACGCCACTGGCAAAAGAGATCATTGCGGGTAAGGTTTTACCGCATTCACAAGTTGAGATCAGCGTAGGCAACCAGCAAAATTTGGTATTTAATACGCACACTGAAGAGTAAAGATAAAAAAAGCTGCCGCGGCAGCTTTTTTATTTGTTAAAAATTAAGTTGTGACATGCTTAGACTATCATTTTGCAGTCTTGTTTTTACATCTCAGTTACTGCTTATTGCTTGTTATTATTAGGTGCTTTGACCATTGGACTGAGACAGTTGACTACGACTAAGCCCCCGATCGCGGGTAATACGATACTGTAAACGAGGTTAAACGCCGTGCCAGTTAGTGCCGAAGCGATATAACCTAAAACCAAGCCGTAAATGATACTCCAAAAAATGGTAGTTAATTGTTTTGCCATTGCTAACACCTCTTATCTCCTGTAGTTTAGCACAAAATAGTAACAGTCGCTAGATTTGATTTGCTAAATTTCGGGGGAAAGCTAGTATAATAAAAAGGTAAATTACGAATCAAGTGTAAAGAAGGTGTCGGACTTGTTTAGTCCCCTACAAGTCATTAGCTGCTATAGTTTATTGCAAAGTCCGCTAAAGATCACAAAATACGTTCAGGCCGCAAGCAAGATGGGCTACCAGGCACTGGCGTTAACGGACATCAACGTGTTGTACGGAATTTTAGATTTCTACCACGCTTGTCACCGTTATCACATTAAGCCCTTACTGGGATTAACGCTTCAATTACAAGAGCAAAACGACATCATCGTTATTGCCAAAAATGAACAGGGTTATCACAACTTACTCAAACTCTCGAGTCTGAAAATGACCAGTTTAAACGTGAGTGAACGGGAATTATCTTTAGCCGAGGTGGCGCCATATCTATCTTCTTTAATCGTGATTACCCCGGCAACTAATAGTTTGGTTGTAACTGCTATTCAAAACGGGCAAGTTGAGCTGGCAGTTTCTTGGCTAACGGAATGGCAAAAAAAAGTGGCTGCCAATAGCTTGTACGTCGGGGTTGCACCCGCAATGTCCGATCAGGTGATCGTCAGTTTGCGCAAATTAACGCAAAAATTAGCCGTGCCGGTAGTGGCTTGTAGTCCAGTTAGGTACCTAGAGGCTAAGCAGCATTTTAGCGCAACGGTGTTAATGGCGATCGGCAACGGGGAAAAACTGACTGCTGCGCAGTTGGAAAACCCGCGGCAAGGCGCGAATTTTTTGCGCACTCCCCAAGAGTTTGCGACGTTATACCAAGATTCCGGCTTATATGATGCCTACCAAAACGTGGCTCAATTAGTCGCACAGTGTGAGGTTCAGCTGACTTTTGCTAAAACGCGTTTGCCGCATTTTAAAACGCCTGCTGGGTTGGATTCACAACAATACCTGACACAATTATGCGAACAGGGCTTGGCTCAACGGTTGGCAGCGGCTACTAAAAAACACCCGGAAGTAGATTATCAGTCACGGTTAAACCACGAATTAGCCGTGATTTCTCGGATGGGGTTTGCCGATTATTTTTTGATCGTATGGGACGTGACCAATTTTGCGCACCAAAATCAGATCCTAATTGGACCCGGACGGGGTTCTGCCGCCGGTTCTTTGGTGTCTTATACCTTATTTATCACGGACGTCGACCCGTTGGAATACCAGTTGCTATTCGAGCGTTTTTTAAACGAAGAGCGCGCGCAGATGCCCGACATTGACCTGGATATTCCCGACTTAAAACGTAGTCGGGTGATCGAATACGTGCACCAAAAATACGGCGACCAAAAAATGGCGCAGATCATTACCTTTGGCACCTTAGCGGCTAAACAAGCACTGCGTGATGTGGGACGGGTCTTTGGCTTAGGTAGCTACGAGATGAGTGAATGGAGCCAGGCGATCCCACGCGTGCTGCATATTTCGTTGACAGAAGCTTACCAGCAGTCTGCGCGGTTGCGGGGGTTAGTGCAACAGTCGGCTAAAAACCAATTATTATTTAAAACGGCACTGGCATTAGAGGGCTTGCCTCGTCATTATTCCACCCACGCCGCCGGGGTGATCTTAAGCGAGCAAGTGTTAAGCGACGTGGTCCCGGTTCAACTAGGCGGCGACGGGATCTTGTTGACCCAATTTGCCAAAAAACAGGCAGAAGAAGTTGGACTACTAAAAATCGATTTTTTGGGTTTGCGTAACCTAACGATCTTAGAAAATGCCTTACGGTTGGTAAAAATCGGCTATCAGCAACGCTTTTCTTTACCGGATATTAAGCTAACGGACCGACAGACCTTAGAATTATTTCGGCGGGCCGATACTAACGGGATCTTTCAGTTCGAATCGGCGGGGATCAAAAACGTGTTACGTAAACTAGTACCGACCGATTTTGAAGATATTGTGGCGGTCAACGCCTTGTATCGTCCGGGACCATTGCAAAATATCCCAGAATTTATCGCTCGTAAGCACGGACTAAAGCCGATCGTTTACCCCGATCAGGCGCTGTTGCCGCTCCTAAAACCAACTTATGGCATTATCGTTTACCAAGAGCAAGTCATGCAAGTAGCGGCTGTGATGGGGGGCTTTTCTTTAGGCCAAGCCGATTTATTGCGGCAGGCGATGAGTAAAAAAGAACACGATGTGATCGCCCAGATGCGGGCTAAATTTATTGCAGGAGCTCAGAAAAAAGGGTTTAGCGTTCAGGTTGCCACTAAAGTTTATCAGTATATCAGTAAGTTTGGTGATTACGGCTTTAACCGGTCGCACGCGGTGGCGTATTCCAAAATGGCGTTTGAGCTAGCCTACATCAAAGCTCATTACCCCGCGGCTTTTTACGCATCACTGTTAAATTCGGTGATCGGTGCGGCCGCTAAGACTAAAACTTATTTGATGGAAGCTAAAAAGCGGCATTTGACCATTCACGGACCCAATATTAACGTCAGTCAAACGTATTTTACCCTCAAAAAACAAGAGATCTACTTTGGCTTGGGCAGCATCAAGGGTGTCCGGCGTAACTTGATCCAAGAGATTTTAAGTAATAGAAAACAAGACGGACGTTTTAGTAGTCTGGAGGATTTCTTAGGGCGAATAGAGTTGGTAACTGCGGACGTGATGGAAGCGTTGATCTATAGCGGGGCGTTTGATGAACTGGTTTCTTCACGCGCCGTTGCATTAGCCCAATTTCCGGTGATCATGGATAACTTGAAGTTTAGTGGCGGAGATGCAGGCTTGTTGGAATTATTAACGCCCAAAAAAATGCCGGCAGTCACGCCGCTTAGTTTGGCTCAACGATTACAAAAAGAGGAATACTATTTAGGTGCATACTTGTCGGGACATCCGGTCGAAAAGTATACCGAAGTCGGTGAGATCTACCGTACCCAAAAGATCGCGCAATTGCAGTTTCCTCAAAACGCAAAAGTGTTGGTGTATGTGCGTAAGGTAAAGGTGATCCGCACCAAAAAAGGTGAACAAATGGCGTTTGTTTCCACTAGCGATGAGACGGGGGAATTAGAGATCACGGTTTTTCCCCGCTGTTTTAAGCAAATTCAATCGTTATTAGTCGTCGGTGAGATCTTACTAGTCAGTGGTAAAACCGAAAAAGATTTATCGCTGATTGCTCAGCAGGTCACAGCCGCCGCCGAATTGACCGGTTGCTATTTTTTGAAGCTAGACGCCCAAACGACACTAGCTACCAAGCAAAAATTGAAAAAAGTCTTGCTTGATTTTCATGGAAAACTGCCGGTGATTATTTTCGACGCGGGAACGGACCAAAAAAAAGTCTTGCCGCGTAATTTATGGTTGAGCGCTGGGACGGGGACCGAACAGGCTTTAGCTAATTTGTTAGGAAAAGCGAACGTGGTGTTAAAATCATGAAATCAATTATGAAAATAATAGTCGATATTGCGATTTATTTTGAAAATAAACAAGACAATTAGTAATAAACGTGATATTATGAACGTTGGAGAATGTAGATAATTTTAAACAATTTAACATGGGGTGGAAGCATGAAACGGATTGGTATCTTAACAAGTGGTGGAGATTCTCAAGGAATGAACGCTGCCGTGCGGGCCGTAGCGCGTTCTGCAATGTCTGCAGGCTTGGAAGCTTATGGCATTAGTTATGGCTTTAAGGGTTTGGTAGAAGGTAACATTGCCTTATTAGACAACCAAAAGTTAGACGGGATCATCAACCGGGGCGGTACCGTCTTGTACTCGGCTCGTTTTCCGGAATTTGCCGAAAAAGAATATCAGTTAAAAGGTATCGAAGTCTTGAAAAAGTTTGGGATCGACGCTTTGGTAGTGATTGGCGGCGACGGTTCTTATCACGGAGCTGAGCGTTTGACCCAACACGGCTTTAATTCGATCGGTATTCCAGGAACCATCGATAACGATATTCCGGGAACCGACTTTACGATCGGCTTTGATACTGCCGTTAACGTAGCACTCGATGCGTTAGACCGGATCAATGACACTGCAACTTCGCACGACCGGGTTTTTGTCGTGGAAGTGATGGGTCGTGGAGCGGGTGACATTGCTTTGTGGTCTGGGATCGCCGCTGGTGCAGATGAGATCGTGATCCCCGAACGTCCTTGTGACATCCAAAAAGTAGCTGCTAAGTTACTGGAGAACCGAGAACATGGCCGTAAGCACGGTTTGATCGTCTTAGCCGAAGGAGTAATGTCGGCACAAAAATTCAAAGAAGAATTAGACAACTACGGTCATTTTGATAGCCGGGCAGTAACGTTGGCCCACGTTCAACGGGGGGGTCAGCCCACTGCTAAAGACCGGGTCTTAGCTAGCCGTTTTGGTGATTATGCTGTTAAATTATTGCTGGAAGGCAAAGGCGGACTGGCGATCGGAATTAGGGATAATCAGTTAGTAGCTACGGATATTATTGAAACCCTAGAAAAACATCAACATCACACTGATGTTGCTTTAAAGGATTTGAATGATCGTATCAGGTTTTAATTAGTTAATAAATAACCCCTTGGCTGTAAGAACCCGCCATGAAAGTAGTTGGGAACTAATAGAGACTTTCAAAAGTGCAGCTTAAAGAAGAGATGGACAGTTCTGAAATCAATATTTAAAGGAGCGTTTTTTCACGATGAAAAGAACCAAAATTGTCAGTACATTAGGACCAGCAAGTAATGACGTCGAAACAATTTCACAATTGATCCAAGCTGGTGCCAATGTTTTTCGTTTTAATTTTTCTCACGGTGATCATGAGGAACATTTATCACGGATGAACATGGTGCGTGAAGCCGAAAAAAAGA
The DNA here is from genome assembly GCF_058503265.1 of Ligilactobacillus sp. ESL1201. Classification (NCBI taxonomy): domain Bacteria; kingdom Bacillati; phylum Bacillota; class Bacilli; order Lactobacillales; family Lactobacillaceae; genus Ligilactobacillus; species Ligilactobacillus sp. ESL1201. The sequence goes on from NZ_CP196362.1 coordinate 949,904, forward strand.
CCGGCAAAACTGTTGGTATCATGTTAGATACCAAGGGTGCTGAGATCCGGACGACCGTGCAAGAAGGCGGCAAGTTTGAGGCTCATAAGGGAGAAAAGATCCGGATTTCGATGGACGATACTTTAACGGGTAACCCGCAAAAGATCGCCGTTACCTACCCGGGATTATTCGACGATACTAAAGTCGACGGTCACGTGCTGATCGACGATGGGTTGGTCGATTTAAAGATCATTGAAAAAGACGAAGCGGCCCGTGAATTAGTAACTGTAGTCCAAAATGATGGCATCATTGGTTCTCGTAAAGGCGTTAATGCTCCGGGCGTTGAGATCCGCTTGCCAGGGATCACTCAAAAAGATACTGATGATATTAACTTTGGTTTGGATCATGAAATCAACTTCATTTCCGCAAGTTTTGTTCGTAAGGCGCAAGATGTTTTGGACATTCGCGAATTACTAGAAGCTAAACACATGGAACACGTGCAGATCTTCCCGAAGATCGAATCCCAAGAAGGAATCGATAATATCGACTCGATCTTAAAAGTTTCCGACGGTTTGATGGTCGCTCGTGGCGATATGGGTGTTGAAATTCCGTTTGAAAACGTACCGTTTGTCCAAAAAGCACTGATCAAAAAATGTAACGCTTTAGGTAAACCAGTTATTACCGCTACACAGATGTTAGATTCGATGCAAGAAAATCCCCGCCCGACTCGTGCGGAAGTAACTGACGTTGCTAACGCCGTTTTGGATGGGACCGACGCAACGATGCTTTCCGGTGAAAGTGCAAACGGCGATTATCCGGTACAAGCTGTTGCTGCCATGAACCGGATCGACCTGAAGACTCAGTACCAATTGGATAGCGTTAATACTTTGGCTAGCCAACGTTTCGCTGCTTATAAGGGTTCTAACGCTACCGAAGCAATTGGTGAATCCGTTGTTCGAACTGCTGAAGAATTAGGAATCAAAGCCATCGTAACGGCTACTAACTCTGGTTATACCGCCCGGATGATCTCCAAGTATCGTCCAAGTGCCGAAATTTTGGCAATTACCTTTGACGAACGGACACAGCGTGGTTTGACGATCAACTGGGGTGTTGATCCGATCGTTGCTCAAAAACCGGAAAATACCGATGAAATGTTTGACCTCGCAACCCGCAAAGCACAGGAATTGGGTTATGCTAAGGAAGGCGACTTGATTTTGATCGTCGCAGGTGTGCCGGTCGGTGAAAGTGGTACTACTAACTTGATGAAGATCCAACTGATCGGTTCTAAAGCAGTCGAAGGCCAAGGTGTTGGTGAAGAAACTGTAATCGGCAAGGCTGCCGTTGCTACTTCTGCCCAAGAAGCACAACAAAAAGTAACTAAGGGTTGCATTTTAGTAACCAAGAATACTGACAAAGAATACTTGCCAGCAATTAAAGACGCCGCTGCTTTGGTAGTTGAAAATGGTGGTTTAACGTCACATGCTGCGGTTGTAGGAGTTTCGCTAGGAATTCCGGTGATCGTTGGTGCTCACAACGCAACAACTGCAATCAAAGATGGCGAAGTGATCACGATCGATGCTCGCAGAGGAATCGTGTACCACGGTGCTTCTAATTCGATCTAATGGTTTACTTGCTGTAGTTAATTAAAAAATAAAAAGGGGCTGGGACAAAAATTTTGTCCTAGTCTTTTTTGCGCTGACGTAAACTATGTTTAGCTGATACCAGTCAGTAGCAATAATTTGCGCGGTTAGTTTCTTTTAATTACGGTCATAATCTTGTACAATGAATAATTAGGTATATGAGGTGAAAAAATGGAAAGTTGGTTATTTTTATTATTAGTTTTAGTGGTAGCTCTATTAGGAAAAAATACTTCTTTGTTGATCGCTACTGGTGTTGTCATGTTACTAAAGCTGTTACCAGTGACCGCCAGTTTACTGCCGACTATTCAGAGTAAGGGGATCAATTGGGGTGTGACCGTGATCTCGGTGGCGATCTTAGTGCCGATCGCGACAGGAGAAATTAAGTTCAGCGACTTACTGACAGTTTTTAAGTCTCCTGCTGGCTGGATCGCAATTGCTTGTGGTATCTTGGTCGCAATTTTGTCCCGTTATGGGGTCGCACAGCTGGCTGCTTCTCCGCAAGTGACGGTGGCATTAGTGTTCGGCACTATTGTTGGGGTAGTATTTTTGCACGGGATCGCAGCTGGTCCGGTGATCGCTAGTGGGATCACGTATTGCATCGTGTCACTATTAGGATTGACTTTTAAATAAAACAGCGTATTTTGCGTGATGAGGAGTAAAACGATGAAAAAAGATGTGATGGGGCGCGTAGTAACTGCTACGATCACCGATGAAAACGAGCAGTATTTTTACGCACAGGTCGCGGGTGTGACCTTGCAACTAGCTAAAACTGAAGTAGCGACTAAACTAGTAAACGGACAACAGGTGACCGGTTTTGTCTATGAAAACGAGCGGCATCACGTGCAACTGACGACCAAGATCCCGGATAGTAGGTACGGTCATTACGCGTGGGGCACCGTGGTTTCAGTCCAGCGTAACCTAGGTGTTTTTATCGATATTGGTCTGGCTAATAAGGATCTGGCATTGTCCTTGGATGATTTACCGGAACTACCAGCACTATGGCCTAAACGCGGCGACCGGTTATTGGTGGGCATGAAAGTGGATCATCACGGACGCTTGTGGGCCGATCTAGCCACGGAAGAAATGATCAGGGGCGTTAGTCAAAAGGCAGGCACGCAAATGAAAAATCAAGACGTTTCCTGTGTGGTTTATCGCCTGAAAAAAGCGGGAACGCGGGTGTTGACCAAAGATTATTGCTTAGGATTCATTCACCCTTCCCAACGCCAAGAAGAACCACGCTTAGGGCAAGTATTGGCGGCACGCGTGATCGGCGTTAAAGAAGACGGGACGCTCAATTTATCGTTGAAACCACGGGCTTACGAAGCAATCGGTGACGATGCGCAGATGATCTTAGCGGCGCTTCAGCACACGGCGGGCAAACTAGCATTATCGGATAAAAGTACGCCTAGTGAGATCAACGCCTATTTCGGGATCAGCAAGGGGCAGTTTAAACGGGCATTAGGACACCTGTTAAAAGCAGGGGCTGTTGTGCAAAAAGACGGGCAGATCTGGCTGAATGAGTAGTAGGGGGAAACAGTGTGGACTGGCAAAAAGAAATGGCGGTGATCGACCAGCGAATGCGGCAGGCGGGATTTAAGTTAACGTCGCAACGCCAGGCAATCGTTAGGTTACTACTGCAGCATCACCAAGAACACCTTTCGGCCGAAGAAGTTTACCTGCTGTTGTTAAAACAGACCGCTAAGATCGGGTTGGCAACGGTTTACCGGACGTTAGAAATGTTGGTCGAATTAAAGATCGTCACGCGCGTTTCGTTTGAAGACGGCATAGTGCGCTACGATCTACGGACCGGGGATGCGAAACATTTTCACCACCACTTATTATGTATGAAATGCGGCAAAACGACGGAGATCACAACCGATCTGTTGGTGGACGTAGAAAAACAAGTTGAAAAGCAGTATCATTTTGTGGTCAGCGATCACCGGTTAACTTTTATCGGGATCTGTGCTGCTTGTCAGCAAAAGAAAAGCGGTGAGTCGTAACGGAAAATTTGGTGCAAGACTACTTACACTATTTAACGGTCGAACGCGGCTTGTCTGCTAATACTGTTAAGAGTTATGGCAATGACTTAGAGCAGTTTATCCGTTACTTACAAAACCACAAGATCACCAGCTTTAAAGACGTTACCCGTCAGGTGATCACGACTTATTTACAACAAGAAACGCTCCAGCATAAAGCCAACGCGACGATCGTGCACAGTGTGACGTCGTTACGGCGTTTTTTTAAGTATTTAATTAATGAAAAGCTGGTCACGCAAGATCCGTTGGCGCTGATCGATACGCCCAAACAACGCCAAACTTTGCCGGAAGTACTGTCTACTGAAGAAGTGGATCAGTTGTTGCAAGCACCCAACACGGCCCAAGACCTGGGTTTGCGCGACCGGGCTTTGCTGGAATTAATGTACGCCACGGGTTTACGGGTCAGTGAGGTCACGGCACTCAAATTAACGGACCTGCATTTAAGCATGGGCTTGTTACAAACGCTAGGCAAGGGGCAAAAAGAACGGATCATTCCGATCGGAGATACTGCGATCAAGTGGGTCACCGAGTATTTGGACCGGGCACGTCCCCGTTTGATCCGGCGTCCCAATCAGTACTTGTTTGTTAATTTTCACGGGCAAAAACTGACGAGGCAAGGGGTCTGGAAAAACTTAAAACAGCTGGCGCGTAAGGCGGGGATCACGAAAAATATCACTCCCCATACGCTACGCCATTCGTTTGCCACGCATATCTTAGAAAACGGGGCCGACTTACGGATCGTGCAGGAATTATTGGGGCACGCGGATATTTCTACGACTCAGATCTACACGCATTTATCCAAACGTCATTTAAGTGCAGTCTATAATAAGACTCATCCACGGGCCTGATTTGTTTTCGGACTTGAAATATGATAACCTAACGGGTATTAAGAAAAGATGGCCAAGGGGGGTCAAGATGCTTTATAAATATAAACAAGGTTACCAAAAAATTGCGATGGGTTTACTTTCGTTTATTCCGAGTTTAAAAGAAGTGGCGCGCTTATCAGAAGAGATCAACGCTTATCTGACCCAAGAGCAGCGTAATTTATACCTCTGGAAAAACGAAAATGGTGACTTTGTGGGGATCATCGGTGTGGAAGTCGGCGACAGCGTAGTACTCGTGCGCCACATTGCGGTGACGCCCCAAGAACGTCAGACGGGTGTGAGTTATCAGATGCTGACGGCTTTAGCACAGCATTATCCCGCACATAAAATTATGGGTAGTTATCAAATAGCCCCGCTGATTGCGAAATGGGAAAAAGCAAATGGCAAATGAAGATGAGGTGTTGACCTTTAAAGTCGCTGATTTTGAAGGCCCACTGGACTTATTACTACACCTAATCAAAGAAAATAAAATGGATATTTACGATATTCCGATGGCTAAAATTACTTCTCAGTATCTGGATCATCTGCACCATATGAAGCAGATGAAGCTTAATATTGCTGGGGAGTATTTTGTTACGGCTGCGTTATTGTTGAATATTAAAAGCCAAATGTTGCTGCCGCGTACCGCTGATGAGCAACAGGTGGAACAAGAAGATCCCAGAGCCGACCTGGTCGAACAGTTGCTGACCTATCAAAAGGTGCAAACGGCGGCCCAAGAGCTACGGGTCAAACATGAGCAACGTGCTTTACAGGTTTCGCGCCAGCAAGCCCAGATCCCGGCCGACGTGCCGCAGGTCAAATTAAAGCCGCTGGCTGCTGGCTCTTTAGTGTTGCGACAGGCATATTTAGGCTTATTGGTGCGGCAAAAAACCACGGCGCAAGTCCCCCGGTTGGTTCAAGCTGAGCGCTACTTGGTCAAAGATCAGATCCCCCGGTTATACCGCAGGGTCGTTAGTGCCAGTGAGCCGGTCGTCTTTACCGAGTTGTTTACTGACGGAGTCGAACAGGAATTAGTAGTTACTACTTTTTTAGCACTGTTGGAACTCAGTAAACAGCATAAGGTAAAAGTCAGACAGGCACGGGTTTTAGGGCCGATCAAAATCGTTAACGGAGAAAAATAATGTTATCCAATCAAATCAAAATAGAAGCACTGTTATTTGTCAGCGGGGACACGGGGTTAACTGCTACGCAACTTGCCCAGTTGTGTGGTTTAATGAAACCGGCGGTCGTAGAACAGTTAACGCGTCTACAAAATAAGTATCAGGCCGATAATAGCTGTAGTTTTGAATTGTTAAAGACGGGCGAATACTATAAATTAGCGACTAAAAAGAGTTTAGCGGCGGTAGTCCAAAACTTTTTTACTACGCCGGAACTGACCTTGTCGCCCCAAGCGCTGGAAACAGTAGCGCTCGTTGCTTATCACCAGCCGATCACTCGCGTCGAGATCGAAGAAATTAGGGGCGTAAATTCCAGCTCGATGCTGCAAAAGCTGCTAACGCTAGGCTTGATCGCGGAAAAGGGGCGTTCTCAGGCTACCGGTTCACCGATTTTATACGGTACGACTGCCGGTTTTTTAGATTATTTTGGTTTAGCAAGCTTAGAAGAATTACCGTCCGTTGAACAACAAGAAGAAAAACAGTCCCCGGACTTACTGGAATTATTCGAAAAGACGGTAACACCAAATGATGAGGAGAAACAAGATGGCTGAAAGATTACAAAAAACGCTGGCAAATGCGGGAGTTGCTTCCCGGCGGGCAAGTGAAAAGATAATTAGTGCTGGTCGCGTGAAAGTCAATGGGCAAGTGATCACTACGTTAGGGTATAAGGTAGACCCGCAAGCCGTGATCGAAGTCGATGGTAAATTACTTGCTCCGGCAGATGAACTAGTTTATTACCTGTTTTATAAACCGCGCGGGGTCATTTCTGCGGCTAAGGATGATAAAAAGCGCAAGGTAGTGACCGATTATTTTAGCGAGATCGACCAAAGAGTTTATCCCGTCGGTCGCTTAGATTATGATACTTCGGGTCTGTTATTAGTTACTAACGACGGCAAACTAGCTAATTACCTGATGCACCCGCGCTATCACGTCAATAAAACGTACGTTGCTAAGGTCAAAGGTATTCCGACGGTCAAAGAACTACAGGCGTTACGCGGTGGTGTCAAGTTAGACGAACAGCACAAAAGCGCACCGGCAAAGGCCAAGTTATTATCCAGCGACCACCAAAAAAAGACGGCGGTAGTTTCGTTAACGATCCACGAAGGACGCAATCATCAGGTTAAAAAGATGTTACAGGCCGTCGGACATTCGGTACTCAAATTAAAACGCGAGTCGTATGCTTTTTTGAATTTGGCCGGCTTAACTTCCGGAGATTACCGCAAACTAACGCGGCGAGAAGTGGCACAGCTATACGAGCTGGCCGAGAAAAATTCCCGGTAAGAGCGGATGAAGTTACAAGCTGCTTTTTACTGGTTACTCTTTTTTTCACCCCAGCAACCCCGGCGCAGCGCGGTGATCCGTCAGTTAGTGACTAAAAAATTGTCGAGCTCGACTCTTTTTTGGGGAATGCGTTACGATTTATTGCGTTATATTAACGTTTATCCCCAGCTACAGCGCGCAACCTTTGAACAGCAACTTGCTTTTCTAGTGCACCAAGGGCTACTGACGGGTACCAAGGAGTTATCGTTGACCGTCCGAGGACAAGAGGTGCGCCAGCAATTGCTCACCACGCACCAAACGTTGAAAGCTCCCGAGCTCTTCGGTGTTTTTGACATGACTGCTGTGCAAGAGCTCTGGTTTTTATTGGTGCAGGTAGCTTCCGAAGCCAGTTATCATAACAGTAATTATTATGTTGTTACGGACCGCTTGAAACTACAGTTAATGGTCAAACAGTGGGTCAAAAAATACGGCTTGGTGCGGTTACAAAACGAATTATGGCAAACGTTAAGTACTTTTTTAGCGCAAGAAACTCCCGCAGTTGCTTGGGCGTGGTGTTCGCGCTTAGCCGGTCACTATCAAGTGCCACTGACATTAGAGCAGGTGGCTGCTCACGTTTCGTCTTTGGTCACAGAAGTGCAGGTCAGTAATGCAGACCTGTGTAGTCGCTTAACGGCCAAGGTATGGCAACAAAAAGGGCCGTTGGCGAGTTTATTTGCTTCGTTGCGGGTGCCTAATCGGTTGTTAGACGATAGTGTAGCGGCACTGCGAGTCGTTAAACAGACTGGTTCGTTAACTAAGAGTGCCCGGTATTTTAAGATCAAAATCAGTACGCTAAAAGAACACTTATTAAACGCGGCGATGATCAGTGCCGATTTTCCCTTCTCTTCTTTTATCGCACCTCAATTAGAACAGCGGCTGCAACAATTACTGCCCGCTAGTATCGATCAGTGGGACTATCAGCAACTTTGTTTGCAGGCGCCGACGATTTCTTTTTTTGATTTTAGGCTATACGCAATTAAAAGGAGTTGGCAAGAACTTGATCAGCGAACAGCGACTTTACCAATTTTTAAGGCAGCACTATCACCTACAGGACTTTCGGCCGGGACAAAAAGAAGTGATCCAAAATCTACTGGCCGCTAAATCAACGGTAGCGATCTTACCGACCGGCGCAGGGAAGACTCTGTGTTATTTGTTTGTAGGCCAAATATTGCGCTGCCCGGTCCTGTTAGTTTCGCCCCTAGTTTCTTTGATGCAAGACCAAGTTTCACGGCTGCGCTTGCGAGGAGAAACGCGGGTCGTGGCGTTGAATTCGAGTTTAACTTTTGGCGAAAAACAACAGGTACTGGCTAATTTAGGGCAGTATCGTTTTGTTTATGTCGCTCCCGAAATGCTGCAAAAAAAGGAAGTTTTGGCGCGCTTACAGACCGTTTCTTGGGGATTGTTAGTAGTTGACGAAGCCCATTGTATCTCGACTTGGGGGCCCGATTTTCGGCCGGCTTACCTTCGTTTGGGCACTTTTCGCCAGCAGTTGAATGCTCCTTTGACGCTAGCTTTGACCGCCACGGCTACTGAACAGGTGACAAAAGACATTACGACTTCGTTACGGCTGCCTGCTGATACCCGGATTGTCCGGCGTTCCGTCGACCGACCTAATATTTTTTTAGCGGTTGATCAGTTAGCCTCCACGCAGCAAAAAGATGAGCGGTTATTGGAATTAGTCACTCGTTTTGGGGGACCGGGGTTAATTTATTTTTCCAGTAAAAAAAAGTGTGGCGAGTTGGCCGCTTTTTTACGCCAACAAACTAATTTACGCGTTGCCGTTTACCATGCGGATCTACCGGTCAGCGAACGTTTTGCCGTGCAACAGCAGTTTTTAGCCGGGCAATTGGACGTCATTTGTGCTACGAATGCGTTTGGGATGGGGATCGACAAGGCCGATATTCGTTATGTGCTCCACTATCATTTACCCCAAAGTATTGAAAATTACCTGCAAGAAATCGGGCGTGCGGGTCGTGACGGCAAGCAAAGCGTCGCCGTTTTGTTATATTGTGACCAAGACTTACAGTTGCAAGAAAATCTAGCGCTCCTCGATTTGCCGACCAGCCAAGAATTAAAAGTCTACGAACAAACGCCGTCCTTGTTGACTACGATGGAACAACAGCCCAGTGTCGCGTTAATCAACCGCTACTTACAGCTGGGTTTTTCGTTTGCACAGATAGAAAATTTGACGCAACAGCGCCGCCAAGAAAAGCAGCTTGCCTTGGCAAAGGTGAAAGAATACGTGACTTTGACCACTTGCTTGCGCCAGTTTTTGTTGGAGTATTTCGGGGAAAAAAAGCAGGCGCGCAAGAATTGTTGTCAAAACGACGGTTCGCTTGCCGACGTAGCACTTATGCGGTCTGTGAACCGCAAACAAGGAGATGTGACCGAGTTGGATTACCAGCAGTTGTTGGCACGCTTATTTAATCGCAAATGAAAAGGCTTGGTTTACTAGTAGTCTATTTTGCCGGGGATATGGTAGAATAAAAGCACAGTTTTGAGGAGGTCTATTTGATGAATATGAAAAAGGATCACACTAAAAAGCCATGGGAGACGACGTTTGAAAACGAAAAAGACGACGCGGGCAATTATTCACGAACGGTTTCACGCAATAATAATAAGAATAATACGGTGTTGACGACTTCACTACTGGTGATTTTTTTGGTGATCGTAGTCGGTACGATCGCGCTATACTTCGTTTCGCAAAAAACGGCGCATAAGTCGTTGAATAATAACGGCCAAGTCGAAACGGTCAATACCACGAAAACAAAAAAGTCAGCGTCAGCCGCCTCAAAAAAGCCAGCTAAAAAGCGGCAAGTACATAAGGCTAAGACTGCCGCTAAGCCAACGAAAAAGGCGAGCCGCCCGCAGGAGCAAAATAACAACGATAATGACGCTCAAACACAAACTGACCAACAGGCAGATAACGCTACGACCGGGCAGCAAGAACAAGCGCAACCAGAACAGCCGCAACAATCCCAGGAAAATGAAAGTGCGGCTTACGCGACTGTTGGTGCTGGTCAGGGAATGTATCGGGTAGCCGTCAATAATGGACTGACAGTAGCACGCTTATTGCAGTTAAATCCGACTTTGAGTCAGTCCACGACGTTAACGCCAGGACAACGGATTCGCATTAGGTAATAATAAGATAATTAAGGGGAATTGAAATGACACGAGGCAAACAAATTGCAATCGACGGACCGGCTTCGGCAGGCAAAAGTACGGTGGCTAAGATCGTCGCGCAAAAATTAAATTACATTTACTGTGACACCGGAGCGATGTACCGGGCCGTAACTTACTTAGCGTTACAACAACAGCTTGAACTGGCGCGCGATGACGCGTATTCCGAGTTACTGGCTAATTTAGTGTTGGAATTTGAGCCGGCGGTTCCCCAACAAAAGGTACTGGTCAACGGCCAAGACGTGACGCAGATCATCCGGCAACCGGAGGTCACTAATTACGTTTCGGTGGTTTCTGCGCAAAAAAGTGTCCGGGCTAAAATGACTGCGCAACAACGCCAGATCGCCACTGCGGGGGGGATCGTCATGGACGGCCGGGACATCGGTACGACCGTGTTGCCCCACGCAGATGTCAAAATTTTTCTGGTGGCCAGCGTACATGAGCGGGCCGTGCGGCGTTACCGGGAGAACTTAACTAAGCAGATCACCACGCCGTTAAACGAACTAGAAGAACAGATCGCGCACAGAGACTACTTAGATTCTCACCGGGAACTATCGCCACTGGTGCAGGCGCCGGATGCAATCAGGCTCGATACCACTAAACTAACGATCGAGCAAGTAGTGGAGCAAATTTTAAAAATCGTAGCAAAACGCGAAAATTAACAAAATTTACTGGTAATTTTGTTAAAAATCAGTTAAGATGTAAACTAGAGTTAGTCGTTAAGGAGGACATAGTCCATGAGTGAATCAGAAAACAAGGATTTATTAGAAGCATTGGATAGCGTTAAGACCGTTAAAATTGGCGATGTAGTCAAGGGTGAGGTTTTAGCTTTAGACGATGCCAAACAGGTAATTGTAGGAATTGAAGGCGCTGGCGTCGAAGGTGTTGTTCCAGCCCGGGAATTGAGTATGAAACCAGAAGAGGTAGCCGATAACGTTAAAGTCGGTGACATGCTTGATTTGGTCGTAATTTCTAAAATTGGTTCGGATAAAGAAGGCGGCAGCTTTTTGTTGTCTCAGCGGCGGCTTGAAGCTCGTAAAGTCTGGGACGAGATCGAAGAGAAGTTCAAGTCAGGCGAACACTTAACGGCCACTGTTACCCAAGTTGTTAAGGGTGGCTTAGTAGTTGATGTCGGTGTTCGTGGCTTTATTCCTGCTTCTATGGTTTCTGATCACTTTGTGGAAGATTTAAACCAGTTTAAGGGTCAAGAATTAGAATTGCAGATCATTGAGATCGAACCGAGCGAAAACCGGTTGATTTTATCGCACAAAGAAATTGCTAAGGCTCAACGTGCCGCTAAACGCCAAGAAGTCATGGCTCAGTTAGTAGCTGGCGACGTGGTAACTGGTAAGGTAGCGCGGTTAACTAATTTTGGTGCCTTCGTCGATCTAGGCGGTGTGGACGGTTTGGTTCATGTTTCTGAGATCTCTTACGAACGCGTAGGTAAGCCATCTGACGTACTTAAGGTGGGCCAAGAAGTGCAAGTTAAGATCTTATCCGTCGATCCTGACCGGGAGCGGATTTCCTTGTCGATCAAACAAACTTTGCCAGAGCCATGGGATGGTATCACCGAAAAAGTGGCTGTTGGTGACGTGATCGAAGGAACGGTCAAACGTTTGACTAGCTTCGGCGCTTTCGTCGAAGTCTTTCCTGGTGTCGAAGGTTTAGTGCATATTTCACAGATTTCGCACAAACATATTGCAACGCCTAATGAAGTCTTGACTTCTGGTGAAAAAGTTCAAGCGAAGGTTTTGAGTGTAGACCCGGAAGCGCATCGTTTGGCATTATCAATCAAGGCTTTACAAGAAAAACCAGCCGCTGAAGTCAACGAGAAGCGGCAGAGTAAAGCAACGACGGACTTTCCTGCTGAGGAATCCGGCTTTACTTTAGGTGATATTGTTGGTAAAGATTTAAAGGGTTAATTTAACGTCAATTAAGCAAACCAGCTCAACGCATCATGGTGGGCTGGTTTTTTTGCTAGCAGGAGGAAATTAAAGTGAGTAATCCAGTAGTGGCAATCGTGGGGCGACCAAATGTCGGCAAGTCCACTTTATTTAACCGAATTGCTGGAGAGAAGATCTCGATCGTCGAAGATACTCCAGGGGTAACGCGAGACCGGATCTACGCCCAAGCACAGTGGCTGGGCCAAGAGTTTAGCCTAATAGATACCGGTGGGATCGAAATTAGTTCGGTACCTTTGCTGACTCAAATTAGGGCACAGGCTAAAATTGCGATGGATGAAGCCGATGTGATCGTGTTAGTCGTCAGCGTTAAACAGGGAGTGACTCAGGCCGACGAACAAGTCGCACAACTGCTTTATCAGACCAATAAACCGGTTTTGCTAGCAGTTAATATGGTCGATAATCCTGAGGCCCGAGCACAAATTTACGATTTTTATTCGTTAGGACTGGGAGATCCGTGGCCGGTTTCTAGCACTCACGGGATCGGTGTCGGTGATTTGTTGGATCAGGTCTGTCATCGCTTTCCCGCTAAACAAGAACAAGCAGCGGATGACTCGCTGAAGTTTAGTTTTATCGGCCGCCCGAACGTGGGTAAATCGTCACTAGTCAACGCTTTGTTGGGTGAGAAACGCGTGATTGTCTCGGACATGGAAGGCACAACTAGGGATGCGGTCGATACTAAATTTACGATCGATGACCAAAAATTCACCGTGATCGATACGGCCGGGATCAGAAAACGCGGCAAGGTTTACGAGAAAACGGAAAAATACGCGGTATTGCGCGCAATGAGGGCGATCGAACGCAGTGACGTGGTTTGTGTGGTACTCAACGCCCAAGAAGGGATCCGCGAGCAAGATAAGCACATTGCCGGTTACGCGCACGATGCGGGGCGGGGAGTGATCATTGTAGTTAATAAGTGGGATAGTTTGTCCAAAACTAACCATACTTTAGCTGATTTTACGACTGCTGTACGCCAGGAATTTCAGTATTTAAGCTACGCACCGCTGCTTTTTGTTTCCGCTAAAACGCACCAACGGTTAGAACAATTACCCGCCTTGGTCCAAAAGGTCAATCGCAATCACAAACGGCGGATCACTTCGTCCGTGCTAAACGATGTTTTGCTGGACGCATTAGCTCATAATCCGACCCCTAGTGATAACGGTAAACGCCTGAAAATCTATTACGGGACGCAAGTCGCCACTCAGCCGCCGACCTTTGTGTTATTCGTTAATGATCCGGATTTGATGCACTTTTCTTACGAACGTTTTTTGGAAAATCAACTCCGCTCGGCCTTTGATTTTAGCGGAACGCCCCTCAAATTAATTGAAAGGCGCAGAAAGTAAAAAAATTAAATTAAAAATGATTAAAGCGGCATAAAAACCTTGTTATATTAGGCTTGATGTGCTATCTTATTATGTGAACAGTGACTTGGGTCATTGTCAGGTTGGTCAAAGGTAGCCACCTCTTGGCTAACTGATTTCCTAATTTAGGAGGTGAAATAAATGGCAAATAAAGCAAAGTTAATTGAAACTGTTGCGGAAAAAACCGGTTTAACCAAAAAAGATGCAACTGTTGCAGTTGATGCAGTCTTCGATTCTATCCAAGAATTCTTGCAAGACGGCGAAAAAGTACAACTGATCGGCTTTGGTAATTTTGAGGTACGTCAGCGTGCTGCGCGTAAGGGACGTAACCCACAAACAGGTGCAGAAATTCAAATTCCAGCAAGTAAAGTGCCGGCCTTTAAACCAGGTAAAGCACTTAAGGATGCTGTTAAATAATTAAGTGTAAAAGCTAATAACTAGGAGTCAGGGCAATTTAATTTGTTCTGGCTCCTTTTATTATCTGGTATTATTTAGTGTGGTAAACAAACTACTGTTAAATTGGCGCTAAGCAAGCTTATAATGATTATGAGTAAAGGAGCATGAGTAGATGAGTTACGCACAAGAAACGTTAGCTGCACTGGAAGCGGGGCAGTTAGAACTAGCACGAAAAAAATTTAACTGGGCACTACGTAAAGACGATGACGAATTGATCTATAATTTGGCCCAAGAGCTAGTTTCGCTGGGCTTTACCAATTTTGCTAAGCGGGCTTACGAACTGTTATTACAGCGTTACCCGGATGAAGATCAGGTCAAAACGGCCCTGGCAGAATTAGCGCTCAATGAGGGCCAAGACGAACAAGCCCTATCGTATTTGGCGGAGATCACGCCCGAATCGCCGGCTTATTTGGAGTCGCTGTTAGTTGCTGCCGACCTTTATCAGACTCAAGGGCTCTTCGAGATCAGCGAACAAAAGCTATTAGAGGCTTACCGGTTGGCTCCGAGCGAAACGGCGATCCAGTTTGCTTTGGCCGAGTTGTACTTTAATCTCCGGCAGTACAGTCAAGCACGTAAATACTACTTGGCTTTGATCAAACAGGGGATCACTAACTACGCCAAGGTCGATTTGGTGGCACGCTTGGGCGTCAGCTACGCCGAAAGCGGAAAATTTGAACAGGCTTTAGGCTACTTAGAACAGATTCATCCGGAAAATTTGGATCCAGACACGCGTTTTCAGTTGGCCGTGACGCAATTTGAGTTGGGACACGAACAAGAGGCGCAGCAAAACTTGGAAAAACTGCAGGAAAGTACACCCGATTATCCGACAGTTTACGGCTATCTTGCCAAAATTTACGAGCATCAAGGACAATTTGGCCAGGCATTGCGCACGTTACAAGAAGGACTAGCTGTCGACCAGTACAACCCCAAATTGTACTTAGCAGCTAGTCAAATGGCACTCAAAGTGGGGCAGTTACCGGAAGCCGAAAAGTACTTGTTGCAAGCCGTTAACCAGGATCCTGACAATTTGACTTTGGTCAACGCGTTAAGTGACCTGTATTTAAAAGAAGGTAAGCACGAAGAAAACTTGAAGCTGCTGCAAAAATACCTGCAAGAGCAAAACGATGCCCATTTGTGGTGGAACCAGGGACGTTCGTTGGTATCCACGGAAAACTACGAACAAGCGCTGCAGTCCTATGACGCGGCCTACGCTGATTTGAGTGCGGCTGCTGATTTTTTGGCGGATGCGGCGTATTTTTACCGCAATGTCGGTCACTTACAGCAGGCGCGCCAGTGTGTCGCTGCTTACTTGCAGCTTGATCCGAATAACGTTGAGATGAATGACTTGCAGTTACAACTGACAGACACGATTTAAACAACTTCATGAAGCTCAGGAGCAATGAGAAATTGCTTCTGGGCTTCATTTTTGATTTAATAAAAAGTTACTTTAACTGACGGTAATAATTCAACGAAGTGTCCGTTAGGCGCAGGTGATGTTGCAGCTGCTCGTCACTCCAGTTTTGGTGCGTGTTGATAAAATTAAAAATAACGGCTTGGTGCAGCAGTTGCGGTTTAAGCGGCAATGCGCAATTTTTTTGGTCGCGTTTTAAAATCTTATGCAATCCCGCTAACGACAGCCTGGGGTTACTCAAATTGATCCGGGTTTTTAAAAACAGGTCGTTAGATTCTTGCATTTCTTGGCGGGCAGCTTGGTGTTGGGAAAATGCCGTCAGAAAAGAGGTTTCATTTGCCGCCCACTGTTCTTTTTTTAGTACGCGGTAAAACTGGGGGGCGAGGATCTCGGCGATCGTGTAGTAACGACTGAGTAGCAACAAGGTGAGTTTGGTATAGTCGTGCAGGTCGCGTTGTAATAAGTATTTTGGCAAATGAGTTTCCCAACCCAAAAGAACAGCTATGTCGCCTAAAGAGCGCTGTAAGCCGCTCAAGGTAAGAGTGGGCAGCGATGATGATAGTTTGTATTTAAAGAGAAATTTAAAGTAGGTGTTAAGGTGTGTCAGCACTTTATTGTAGGTTGTATTTTTGATTCCGCGCTGACTTTGGAGCATGATCAAGTACTCGCGAATATCGCTTTCTTCTAAAACGGACAATTCGGGTTGTTCCTGGTAAACGGGGTTAAAAGTGCGTAGGTAATTGAACAGGTCACTAACGTCGTGGCACAAATCGGCGCTAGTTTGGGGGGTCAGTAACTTCTCGTGACTTAAATATTTGTGAAATCGTTGCTCGTAAGGAAATGTCATTTCGCTACCTTCTTAATAGTAATTTGTTACTTTAACTTTAACAAAAATAAAAACCCAAAACAACCCCCAACAATCACTGCAAATGCCCCTCATTTCTGGTAAAATTGACTATGATATTTTGAAATGGGGATGTGAAGCAATTGATCAAAGTAATAATAGCTGGTTTTAACGGCAAAATGGGTGCACAAAGCCTAGCACTAGTATTAAAAGAAGATGATCTTGCCCTAGTGGGTTGCTACGATCCGCACGCGCAACAAACGGACCTGACCACTACAAACGGACAAACGGTTCCTGTGTACACCAAATTAGCGCAGATCCCAACAGGTGCGGCCGATGTTTGGCTTGATTTCACTACCCCTGATGCGGTTTACGAAAATACGCTGGCCGCGTTACAAAAAGAAATTCATCCCGTGATCGGTACTACGGGCTTAACTGACAAGCAAGTCGCTGAGTTACAAGACTTAGCGGCACAAAAACAATTAGGCGGCTTGATCGTTCCTAATTTCGGTATTTCTGCGGTACTGCTGATGCAATTTGCTCACCAAGCGGCTAAGTATCTGCCCGATGCCGAAATTATCGAAATGCACCACGAACATAAATTAGACGCTCCTTCCGGTACGGCGTTGAGTACGGCAGAAAAGATTGCTGCTGGCCGGACGCAAGCACCTATTAAAAACGACCAAGCACACGAGACTATTCCCGGGGTCCGCGGTGGTAAGGCCTACGATGTGCCGATCCACGCGGTCCGGTTGCCGGGATATGTCGCTCACGAACAGGTTTTGTTTGGGGCTCCCGGAGAAGCCTTGACGATCAGGCAGGATTCTTTTGACCGGTCGTCTTTTATGAACGGAGTGGCATTAGCATTACGACGAGTTAATAAATTACAAACTTTAATGGTGGGGTTGGAAAACATTTTATGAAATTAGAGCAATTACCTGCTGAATTTACCGCTGCACTGCCAGTCTTAAAGCAAATTCAAGCGGCTGGGTTTGAAGCTTATTTTGTCGGTGGGTGTGTGCGTGACTTATTGTTAGGTTTACCCCCGCACGACATTGATATCGCTAGTAGCGCTTATCCCGCTGAAATCAAGGCTATTTTTGGACAGACCGTTGACACGGGGATCAAACACGGCACGGTGATGGTCTTGACCCAAGGACGTAGCTACGAAATTACCACCTTTCGTACAGAAAGCGGCTATCAGGATTTTCGGCGCCCCGACCACGTCGAATTCGTCCGTTCTTTAACGGAGGATCTAAAACGGCGTGACCTGACGATCAACGCGCTGGCATTGGATACCGACGGTCAACTGATCGATCTATTCGGTGGGTTAGCGGACCTCCACCAGCAAACGCTCCGCGCGGTGGGGGACCCCAACCAGCGGTTTCACGAGGATGCCTTGCGGATGTTACGAACTGTTCGTTTTGCCAGTCAGCTGGATTTCGCTATTGAAGAAAAAACACGGCAGGCACTGGCTAATAACGCTAGTCTGCTGGCTAAAATTGCGGTCGAAAGGATTCATGACGAGTGGGTCAAGATGTTATTAGGCAGCGCGCCGCAAAAAGGATTAAGTGAATTCTTGCGGGCAAAACTTTATTTGTATTGTCCGCAATTTGCCCCTTATCGGGACGAATTACAACAGATCAGTCAGCTGCAACGGCTCCATTTTAATAACGAAATTGAAATTTGGGTGCTGGTCTGTACTTTTTTCCAGTTAAACTTGACACAGACCAAAAGTTTACTTAAAAAATGGAAAAGTTCTAACGAGATGATCACTCAGGTGACCAAAGCACTCGCGGCGTTACAGCAATTTGAAAAGCTAACGCCCGAGTTGTTATTTACCACGGGTTTGCCGCTGTTACTGGCAGCCAATAACGTCGCTTGCTTGTGTGGCGGTGGCTATGATGAAGAACAATTAGTAGCGCGTTATTCTGCGTTACCGCTCAAAAATAAAAATGAACTTCAAATCGACGGTCACGATCTGATTCAGCAGTTACAATTTCAGCCGGGAAAAAAGCTAGGTGAATTACTGACCACGATTTTAAGTTTAGTTTTAAACGGAAAACTCCCCAACCGGCAAACAGACTTGTTGGAGTATGCTCAAAAATGGAGCAATTCATGAAAGAAGGTGCGCCATGCAAACATTACGCGCGGAGCATTTAACTAAAACTTATGGTGAAAAGACTTTATTTACGGACTTAAATTTGCTGATCACCGAAAAACAACGGATCGGCCTTATCGGTACTAATGGCTCGGGTAAAACTACCTTACTCAACGTATTGAGTGGCCAGGATAGCGCCGAACAAGGCGAGCTCATCATGCCGCACGACTATCAGATCGGCTACCTCAAACAAACACCGGTGCTAGATCCGACACAGACCGTGTTAGCCGCAGTTTTTAGTGGGAGTGGTCCCCGGTTTCAACTGGTTCGTGAATACGAAGAGATCTTGGCCCGATTTACTAAGGAGCCAAGAAACCAGCAACTAGCCGAACAGTATGCGGTGATCGAAGAACGAATGAACCAAGAAAATGCGTGGGTGCTTGAAAGTGACGTTAAGAGTATCCTCAATCAGCTTCACATCACGCAACTGACCCAAAAAATCAGTCAACTTTCCGGTGGTCAGGCTAAACGAGTGGGAATGGCTCAGGTGCTGTTGCAAAAACCAGACCTGTTATTATTAGATGAACCCACTAATCACTTGGATTTTGATTCGATCGACTGGTTAGAACAATACCTGCAAAACTACCAGGGGGCATTGTTGGTGGTGACTCACGATCGTTATTTTTTGGACCGGGTCGCTAATCAGATCTATGAATTATCCTGGGGGAAATTAACTGCTTACCAGGGAAACTATGCGGCTTTTTTGCGGCAAAAAAAGGCACGGCAAGAAGAAGTCGCCCGCCAAGAGCATAAGCAAAAGCAACTTTACCGCCAAGAATTAGCCTGGGTCAAAACAGGTGCCAAGGCGCGTTCAACTAAGCAACAGGCTCGTTTGAAACGCTTTGAAACTTTAGCCGATCAAGTTCATCATCCCCAGCAAAAAGACGCACAGTTAACGGTTGAATTGGGGCAACAACGTTTGGGCAAAAAGGTCTTGGAGCTAAAAGATGCTTCTTTGCGACTAGGGACGCACCAAATTATTAACCACTTCGATTTATTACTGACAGCGGGAGCCCGAATCGGGATCACCGGGCAAAACGGTGCCGGCAAGTCTAGTTTTTTAAACGTTTTAGCCGGACAATTGCCCCTTGATCAAGGAGAACTGATCGTCGGGCCGACCGTCAAGATCGGTTATTATCACCAACAAACAGAACCGATCTCGCCGGATAAACGGGTGATCAGTTACTTAAACGAGGTTGCACAAAGCGTGGTCAATACTGACGGTCAAACGATCAGTACGACCCAGTTACTGGAGGATTTCTTATTTCCGCGTTTTATGCACGGTACTTTGATCCGCAAACTATCTGGAGGAGAAAAGCGGCGTTTGTACCTGTTAAAATTACTACTGCAACAGCCTAACGTGTTATTGTTAGACGAACCGACCAATGATCTGGACGTCAACACGTTAACGGTGTTGGAAAAATATTTGCAGACGTTTGCGGGGACCGTGGTCACTGTATCTCATGACCGCTATTTCTTGAACCAGACCGCCGAAAAATTACTGATTTTTACGGGAGCGGGTAATGTAGTTCGTTATACCGGTAAAATGACGGACTACTTACAACAAGAACAAAAAAATAGTGGTAAAGATCTCAAGCAAGCACCTAGCAAAAAACAACAGCAGCCGACTCAAACAGGCGTTAAGACTAAGTTAACTTATGCCGAAAAAATCGAGTATGATAAGTTGGAACAAGAAATTGAACAAATTGATGACCAACTAGCAGAGTTAAAACAACAGATGGCAACAGTTGCGGGTAACGATTACTTACAGTTGGGAGAATTGCAACAGCAAGTCGAACAGTTAAACCGGCAAGAAGAAACTAAGATGCAACGTTGGGAAGAGTTAGGACAATATGTTTAGTGACGAGGAGTTAATATGCTAGCTTTTATTTGGGCAGAAGATCAAAAACAACAGATCGGCGTCGCGGGCCACTTACCTTGGCACCTGCCAGCTGACTTGACTTTTTTTAAGGCGGCGACGATGGAGCATCCAATGGTGATGGGCAGAAAAACTTTTGCTAGTCTTCCCCGCGTTTTGCCCGGTAGAAAACACGTAGTTTTAAGCCACGATCAGCGCTTGGCACAACGTTATGCCACTGATCAGCGGGTACTTGTTTTCCCTAATTTTGCTAAGCTAGATACTTGGCTAGCTCACCAAGGTGACCAACTGATTTTTGTGATCGGGGGGGCTAGTTTGTTTGCATATTACGCGACCACGGTCACTTATCTTTTTAAAACCAGCGTTACCGGTAACTTTGCTGGCGATACGACGATGCCTGCCTTAGATTACCACCAGTTTGAATTGGTAAAACAAGTGGTGGGCACCACCGACCAGCAAAATCCTTACCCGCACAAGTGGGAATTATACCGGCGGCGCAGTCAGGAATGAAATAGATGAAAAAAATAATCGCTGGGGGAAAATTTTTACTCGTATTATTACTTTTAACTGGCCTTTTTTGGGGCTTGCTGACCCTGATAAACCGGCCAACTAATACCGGTCCTAAACAGACTACCAGTAGTGTTCCGGTTAAAAAAACACCAGCCAAAATCAAGCATTTAGATGTCGCTGCTGTGGGAGATTCTTTGACTCGTGGGGTTGGTGATACCAGTGAGCAGGGTGGCGGTTACGTTACTTTAGTGCGCACGCAACTGGGCCGATACGCACACCAAGTTCAAACGACTAACGACGGTAAAACGGGCGATACGACTACCCAAATTTTAAAAAGATTACGGCAAAGTAATGAGATGCAACGCCACGTCAAACAAGCCGATATTATCACGGTAACGGCGGGGGGCAACGATTTAATGCAGGTACTCCAAAATAATTTTGAGTACTTAGCGAGTTCACGGTTTGCCACGGTGATGACCAAAGCACAAACTGACTACCAAAATAACTTAACGGCGTTGTTGACTGAGATCCGGCGTTACAACTCACACGCGCCTCTTTTTTTATTTTCGATCTATAACCCGTTTTACGTTTATTTCCCCCAAATTACCGCGTTACAAGACTACGTGCACCAGTGGAACAACATCGCTGCCCAACAAGTAGGAAATTTAAACAATTCTTACTTAGTCAACATCGAAGCTCAGCTATCTCAAGGGCAATACCGGTGGAAGTCTAAGAAAAAACTGCGAGCCCAAACCGACCCGAACTTGGAAAAAGTGAAAAAACAGCAATTGACGCAAATTTTAGCCGATTCGCGGGAGAAAAATGATTATCTTTCTACTACGGATCACTTTCACCCCAACTCGCGGGGATACCGCTACATGACAAAACAGCTATATCATAGTATAGTAAAGCATACTACTATTAGTAAGGGGAAACTGAAATGAAACATAGAGCCAAACGTGCCCGCATTAATTATTGGAAATGGGCATTTGCAATTTTACTGGCGTTGTTGTTAGCGACCGGGATTTTTGTGATCCACCGGGCGTTAACGCCTAATCCGCTGGTTAAACAAGAAGAAAAAGTAGCACTGGCTAGTAGCAGTCAGCAGCAAAATAAAACGGGGATCAACGTCCAGTTGACCAAACAACAGCTAAGTGACGTGATCAATTACTATCTCAGTAAAGAACCCCATAGTCAGCTAAACTATAAGTTCATTTTTGGACACGTGGCGATTTTAATGTGCACCACTAAGGTGTTAGACAATAAAGTTTCGTTTACCCTTTCTGCCACGCCTTCTTTAGACCAAAGGGGTAACATCGCGTTAAAAGTCAATTCGATTGCCGTCGGTTCTTTAAACGCACCCAAAAAATTCGTCTTAAACTACGTTAAAAACCATTTTAATACCGGTCAAGCCGTTAAGATCTCACCGGAAAAGGAACTGATCACGTTAGATTTGAGTCACTTGCAGACTAAACAAGGGATGCAAGTTAAGGGCCAAAAGCTGGACTTACAGCATGATGTGCTTGATTTTAAGGTTTTGATCCCGCTAGAGCAGGAGGCGCAGTGATGAGAACACTCACTTTTTACCAATTTTTAATGACTTTAAGGGATCCCAATAATTGCGATGAAGTCGTTCAGTTTGCCAACAATGCTTTTTTTGACCAAACTTTTCCCAAACAAGCCACTGACTACGAGGAACTTTCTCAGTACTTGGAATTAAACGGTAATTACTTACCGACGATGACGATTTTTGACGAAGCGTGGCAACAATACTTAACCAAACTGGCATAGGAAGAAGGAGATACTTTGGATTCCCCTAAAAAGCAACGTAAATTTGGTTGGTGGACCTTACTACTGACCTCATTATTAACATTAATAGTAGGCGGGGGCATAGTTTATGCCATTATGAATACCCGGCTACAAGTAGTTGAACGCCAAAATGCCTCTTTAGGCAAAATCGCTGCGGTAGATAAGGCGTTGTCGTCTTATTATTACCGTAATATTAGCCAACAAAAACTGGAGACCGGCGCGTTAAACGGGATGGTCGATGCTTTAGGCGATCAATTTTCCGAATACATGTCTCAAAGTGATACCCAGTCGTTAAACGATACGATCTCGGCCAGTTTTACGGGGATCGGTGCTGAGGTGCGTAAGAGTAATAATCAGATCCAAATCGTGTCCCCGATTGCAGGGACCCCCGCCAAAAAAGCCGGGTTAAAGCCCAAAGATGTGATTTTAAAGATCGATGGCCGCGCCATTTCGGGCTATTCGCTTAATAAGGCTGTTTCTTTGATCCGGGGTAAAAAAGGGACCTCAGTTACGTTAACGATTAAACGACAGCAAACGACATTTACCAAGACTTTGAAGCGAGATACGATCCCCGTGCATACGGTCAACGGCCACTTAGATCCCCAGGCTAAAAAGGTCGGTTACATCCAAGTTACCAGTTTTTCCGATAATACGACGCGTGAGATGAAAAAAGAAATCAAGAAGTTACGTCATCAGGGGGCTAAGTCCTTTGTGATCGATATGCGGGACAATCCGGGTGGTTTGATGGACCAGGCCTTAAAGATGTCTTCCATGTTTTTGGATAATGGTAAGGTGATCATGCGCGTCCAACCCCGACATGGTAAACAAGAAGTCTACCGTGCGGGACGTAAATACGATCAAGGCTTTAAGGTGACCGAAAAGACGGCTGTTTTGATCAACGGTGGTTCAGCGAGTGCCGCAGAAATTTTCTCGGCTGCTCTTAATCAATCAGCTGGTATCCCACTGATCGGTACTAAATCCTTTGGTAAAGGCACGGTCCAAAATGCTTTGCCGTTTAAGGACAAAACCGAACTGAAACTAACGATCGCTAAGTGGCTGACACCAGATGGCTCGTGGATCCACGAAAAAGGACTACAGCCAACGACTAAAGCTGATTACCCGGCAGTTGCTTACCTCTCAGCGCCAAACGTGAAAAAAACGTACCGGCAAGACCAAGTTAATACCAACATCAAGACTATTCAAAAATTCTTGCAGGCTTTAGGTTTTACTCCGGGACGTGAAGACGGGTATTACAGCGAACAAACTGCAGCGGCGGTGCGGCAGTTCCAAACCCAGCAACAATTACCCGTTACCGGTGTAGCTGATCCGCAGACTAACCAAAAATTAGAAGAACAGGTTGCTCAACTGTTAGTACGTTCTGATCAGGCATATAAGCAAGCAATCAAAACGGTGCAATAAAAGCAACGCGATTAAGACTATCGTTTATGGAATCCCAAAAAGGGGGCTGAGACAAAACTCTGTTTTGTTGCAGCTCCTTTTTTGTTTTCTGTAAGTAATAGACTGATTACGGCGTAGACGTGTATAATGAAACACGAATAAATAATGATTTAAGGAGATAAAACATGATTCAGTGGTATCCTGGACACATGGCTAAAGCATTACGGCAAGTCAAAGAACAATTGGGCAGCGTCGATATCGTTTTTGAACTGGTCGACGCTCGGCTGCCGGAATCATCGCGTAATCCGCAGTTAGCCAGCATTTTAACGGATAAAGCAACACTATTGATCTTAACGAAAAAAGACTTAGCTAATGAACTGCAAACTAGCCAGTGGTTAGATTATTACGAAGGACAAGGACAACCCGCTGTGGCCGTTACTAGCAATCAAGGTGCGCTTAAAATTATTACTAAAAAAGTAGAAAAATTATTAGCGGATAAGCTCGCGCGTCAACGAAAACGGGGTATCCGCAACAGTAAAATCAGCGCACTATGCGTCGGGATCCCTAACGTGGGTAAATCGACTTTGTTAAATCACCTAGTTACTAGAAACGTCGCACAGGTCGGCAATAAACCGGGAGTGACCAAAAAACAACAGTGGTTAAAAGCGGGCAAAAACCTGCAGCTGTTAGACACGCCGGGAATTTTATGGCCCAAATTTGAAGACCAACTGGTCGGACAAAAATTAGCCTTGACCGGGGCCATCAAAGACCAACTATATCACGCCGATGATATCGGCTTATACGCTCTTGCTTTTTTTAAGCAAGCGGCCCCTACGTCCTTGCAGCAACGCTATCATCTGACAGACGCACAAATGACTGCTAGTGACGTTGATACGTTATTAGCGCTGACTAAAAACTGCGGCTTTCAAGACGATTATGACCGGGGCGCCCAGCGGCTGATCCAAGATATCAGAAAAGGTAAACTAGGTCGTTACACGCTAGAACAAGCTCCCCAACGGGTGGTGCGTGAAAAAAGTGAGTGAGAAATTAACGGTTAAACAAATTCGAGAACTACTACACGCCACTCCCACTAAAAAAGAACTGGCGGCGTTAAAAGATGATCCCCGGCGGGGGGTCCAACAACAATTGCAAAGCTATTGGAAAAGACAGCAAAAAAAGCAAGATCAGTTGATGGCTTTTCGTTATCGCAGTCGTTTTGAACGTGAGTACTGGCAACGAGATCAATTGGTAGCAGGAATCGACGAGGCTGGCAGAGGACCGTTAGCGGGACCAGTTGTTGCGGCGGCAGTCATTTTGCCGCCCACTTTTGCCGTTTATCAAGTCAATGATTCTAAGCAACTCAGTGCTAAGGCTAGGGAAAAATTATACCCGGTGATTTTGCAACAGGCGCTAGCCGTCGGAATAGGCGTCGTTTCTAACCGCGAGATCGACCGGATCAATATTTACGAAGCAGCGCGTAGTGCAATGCAACAGGCGGTGGCTAATTTAACTGTTCGGCCCCAACAACTACTGGTTGACGCGATGCAACTCGACAGTGACATCGACCAACTCAGCCTGATCAAAGGCGATGCGCGTTCGGTTTCGATCGGGGCGGCTAGTATCGTCGCTAAGGTAACTCGTGATCATATCATGCAAGAATATGATCAGCGCTACCCAGGCTATGACTTAGCTCACAATGCAGGTTATGGTACGGCTAAACACCTCGCTGCTTTGGCCCAACTGGGGCTGACACCGATCCACCGGTTATCGTTTGCACCGGTCAAAAAATTTAGCTAAACTAAAGCAATGGGAGTTAATTAGTTTAGTTTTGACGTATTTTAATTAAAAAAAGGCGGGATTTAAGCATGAATGATCGTTCATTTTTAATTAGAGTACATCTAGCTACGGGAATTGGGTTAGCCGGTGAGCACAAGATCTTTGCGTTTATGCAAGAACTGCACCGCCAACCGACGAGAACGGAATTGGCGACACTATTAGCGGGGAAAAATAATAACTTGCACCAATTTTTGACTGCTTTTCATTCTAGTCAACTCACTGATCGGATCCAGCAAAATTTACGGACCGCAGGTATTTTAACGATCCTAGACGATTGTTATCCGCAGGTCCTAAAAGAAATCTACCAACCACCGCTAGTTTTATTTTACCGGGGAGACTTGGGACTGTTACAGGCTCCTGCATTAGCCGTCGTTGGCGCGCGCAAAATGTCTACTTACGGCAAAATTGCCCTGCAACGCCTGTTACCCGCTGTGATTGCTCAGCAAGTAGTGATCGTTAGTGGCTTAGCGGCGGGCAACGATAGCTTGGCACACCAGATCACGCTACAACATCATGGCAATACGATCGCCGTTTTAGGGACCGGGTTAGATCAAGTTTATCCCCGCTATAACCAAGAATTACAAGCGGCTGTAGCTCGTAACGGGTTATTATTAAGTGAGTACGAACAAGGTCAAGGACCACTTAAGTTTCATTTTCCTTACCGCAACCGGATCATCGCCGGTTTGTGCCGCAGTTTACTAGTCGTTCAGGCTAAAAAACGCAGCGGCAGTTTGATCACCGCTAACTTGGCTTTACAAGAAAACCGCAATGTTTTAGCGGTACCGGGAAATATCGATCAGCCGTTAGCGCAGGGAACTAATGAATTATTGCTGGCGGGCGCGAAACCGGCACTGACCAGTCAGGATATTTTAGACGAATTAACAAATTTCTTGACAAATTGAAGATGAGTGGCATAACATGATTAGCGATTTTAGTTGTGAAATATTAATTAAATAAAGGAGTGGGATGATTTGCCGCAGACCACAAAAAAGAAAAAAGCTACTAAAACTAAAAGAAAAATCAAAAAAAACTTAGTGATCGTGGAATCTCCTTCTAAAGCGAAAACGATCGAAAAATACCTAGGCTCACGCTATAAAGTAATGGCTAGCTTAGGTCATATCAGAGATCTACCTAAAAGTAAGATGGGAATCGACATCGAACACGACTATGAACCCCATTACATTTCGATCCGGGGCAAGGGGAGTTTGATCAAAGAGCTACGTAAAGAAGCTAAAAAAGCACAACACGTTTATCTCGCAGCCGATCCGGACCGGGAAGGAGAAGCCATCGCTTGGCACCTATCTTACCTATTGGGGTTAGATCCACAGGAAAAAAACCGGGTCGTCTTTAACGAGATCACTAAAGAAGCCGTAAAAAACGCCTTTAAACATCCGCGGGCCATTGACATGGACCTCGTTGATGCCCAACAGGCACGCCGAATCTTAGACCGACTAGTGGGGTATTCGATTTCCCCGTTACTCTGGTCGAAGGTCAAAAAGGGACTTTCCGCCGGCCGGGTACAGTCGATCGCGTTAAACTTGATCATCAAGCGTGAACAACAGATCAAAAAATTCGTACCTGCAGAATACTGGACGATCGCCGCGGATTTTAAGAAGGGTAAAGATAAATTTCAGGCGGCTTTTTACGGGTTAAACGGTAAGAAAACGGAACTGAATAATAACGATGACGTGCAAGACGTACTCAAACGAATCGACTTGCAAAAAGAATTTACCTTAGCTAACGTGACTAAAAAAGAACGTAAGCGTTACCCGGCATTGCCGTTTACGACGTCTACGATGCAACAAACGGCTAATAATAATTTGAAATTTCGCACCCAAAAAACGATGATGATCGCACAACAGCTTTATGAAGGGATCAATATCGGTAAGGGAGGCGCAGTCGGGTTGATCACTTACATGCGAACCGATTCGACGCGAATTTCTACGATTGCCCAACACGAGGCTGCTTCCTTTATTACGGAAACCTACGGCAGTCAGTACGCCGCCGTTACTCCGCGGGCCGGTAAATTAGCCGAAAACGCCCAGGACGCGCACGAAGCAATTCGGCCTTCTTCGACTTTGCGGACGCCCGAGTCGCTCAAAAAATACTTAACTAAAGACCAGTTTAAGTTATATTCTTTGATTTGGGCGCGCTTTGTCGCCAGTCAGATGACGCCGGCATTAGTCGATACCGTGCGGGCTGATTTGACCCAAGACCAGGTCTTATTTCGGGCTAATGGTTCTAAGATGAAGTTTCCTGGGTATACTAAGGTATACGCAGACGCTAAACGTAAGGACAATTTACTACCAGAACTAGAGGTAGGCCAAACCGCCAGCTTAGTTAAAACCGACCCGCAGCAACATTTCACCTTGCCGCCGGCACGTTATACTGAAGCTAATTTGATCAAAACGCTGGAAGAAAATGGCGTTGGGCGGCCATCGACTTACGCCCCGACATTAAGTACGATCCAAAAACGTTATTACGTTAAGTTGACGGCGCGTAAATTTGTGCCAACCGAGTTGGGAGAAATCGTCAATTCGATGATTGAAGAATGTTTCCCTGATATCGTCGATGTTAGTTTTACCGCGCAGTTAGAAGATGAACTAGATGAGATCGAAGAGGGTAAAAAGCAATGGGTCAAGATCATCGATCAGTTTTACCAGCCCTTCGCTAAGGAAGTCGCCGCGGCGGATACTAAATTAGCCAAGGTCAAGATCAAAGACGAGCCGGCTGGCTTTGATTGTGATCTGTGCGGAGCTCCGATGGTGGTTAAAATGGGGCGCTACGGCAAATTTTACGCCTGCAGCCGTTTTCCGGATTGTCGTAATACTAAGGCGATCGTCAAACAACTGGATGTCACCTGTCCTAAGTGCCAAGAAGGCCAAGTGGTAGAACGCAAGTCCAAGAAAAACCGTGTCTTTTATGGCTGTTCCCGTTATCCTGATTGCGATTTTGTTTCGTGGGACCAACCGGTCGGACGCAATTGTCCTAAGTGTCAGCACTATTTGATTTACAAAAAATCGCGTAAAGGCATGCAAGTCAAGTGCCCGAATCATGACTACGAAGAAGCACTGCAAAATAGTTAGTGCGTTTTTTAAGCGACAAGAGGGTCGGGTAGCTTTGGCGTTACGCGGTTAAAGTGTGTTATGATATGTTTTAGCGGTAAAAATAAGTAAAGAATTATTGCTAGTTTAATTAGTGGGTGAAAAACATGGAAGAACACTGGATCACGGAATACCAACATTATCTGCAATTTGAGCGCCAGTATTCCGTCCAAACCGTTCAGGCTTATAGCCAAGACATCCGGACTTTTTGCACCTTTTTGGCCCATAATGGTGGTGCAACGTCGTTTGCCGCGGTCACTAATGATGACGTTCACGTTTATTTGAGTTATTTATACGAGCAACATTACCAGCAAACCAGCGTCTCGCGGATGATCTCTAGTTTACGTTCGTTTTACCGCTTTTTATTAAAAACTGATAGGGTAACTACTAACCCGTTTGCGTACGTGCAATTAAAACGGCGCCCGCGCAGCTTACCTCATTTTTTTTACGAAAAAGAACTAACGGCGCTATTTGCCGCTACTCAAGGTGATGAGCCCCAACAAATTCGGGATAATGCCTTGTTGGAAACCCTGTACGCTACCGGCATGCGGGTTTCTGAGTGTATTAACTTAACTATTGGGGCCATTGACTTTAGTGCCCAGGCGATGTTGTTACACGGCAAGGGCGGCAAGGATCGCTACGTTCCTTTTGGTCGTTATTGTCGTCAGGCTTTGCGGCGTTATTTTCCCGTCCGGGCTGAGCTACTGGCTAAATACAAACAAGAACACGATTACGTCTTTGTTAATCATTATGGCGCACAGTTGACGGCTAACGGCGTTACTTACATTTTAAAACAAATCGTCAAGCGCAGTTCCTTGCAAACGACGATCCATCCGCATGAGCTCAGGCATACTTTTGCCACTCATTTATTAAGTAACGGTGCCGACTTGCGGACGGTTCAGGAATTACTGGGTCACAGTAGCTTATCGACTACTCAGATCTACACTCACGTTACTACAGAACACTTACAGCGCGATTACCGTAAATTCTTTCCGCGCGCTTAATTACTGATCCGAGGAGGAAAACAATGACAGTTTCATTTGAAGCAACTACGATTTGTGCCGTGCGTCATCAAGGACACACCGCGATGGCAGGCGATGGCCAGGTCACAATGGGCGAAAAAGTGATCATGAAAGGGACCGCACATAAGGTAAGACGGATCTATCACGACCAAGTTGTTGTCGGTTTTGCCGGTAGTGTGGCGGATGCCTTTAATTTAGAAGACCGGTTTGAAAAGAAATTGACCCAGTATAGCGGCAATCTACAACGGGCCGCCGTCGAGTTAGCCCAAGAATGGCGCGGTGACCAACAATTACAAAAACTAGAAGCACTGTTGATCGTTATTGACCAGAAAAACTTGTTATTAGTATCTGGTTCTGGTGAGGTGATCGAACCCGATGATGATGTCTTAGCAATCGGTTCTGGAGGCAACTATGCCCTGGCAGCCGCTAAGGCTTTGACCAAACACGCTCCCGAGATGTCAGCGATCGATATTGCTAAAAGTGCGATCGACATCGCTGGCGACATTGACATTTTCACCAATCATAATATCGTTGCTGAGCAATTATAAGCGTTTCTGAAAGGAGAATCAGGCTGCTATAAGCGGCCGTTTAACATGAATCCACTTGATAAAACCCCCAAACAGATCGTCAAAGAACTAGATCATTACGTGATCGGGCAGGATGCGGCTAAAAAAGCGATCGCCGTGGCTTTACGTAATCGTTACCGCAGAATGCAACTGCCCGTAGCGATGCAAGCCGACGTGACGCCTAAAAATTTACTGATGATCGGGCCAACTGGTGTCGGTAAAACGGAAATTGCCCGCCGGTTAGCCAAGATCGTCCACGCGCCTTTCGTTAAAGTCGAGGCCTCTAAATTCACTGAAGTCGGTTACGTTGGGCGCGACGTAGAATCGATGGTACGCGATTTAGTAGAAGACGCCTACCGCATGGAAAAAAAGGCGACCTTCACTCAGGTACGTTCTGAAGCAATCGCTAACGCAGACCAGCGTTTGGTCAAATTATTAGTTCCCAATAAAGAGGGTAAAAATAACGCGCAGCAAGAAAACTTTCGCCAGTTGATGCACGACTTACAAAACGGGAAGTTACCGACGGAAGACGCTTTTCGTAACCCGGAAGAAAACGTCAGTGCCCAAGTTACCCAGCAAAGAGAAGAAGTTAGGGAACAATTACAACGCGGCCAGCTAGAAAATACGGAAGTGACCCTACAAGTCAATGCTCCTGTGCCCGAAAATCACGCTAACCCGTTACTAGAACAAATGGGAATGGATCTAGGAGACATGCTGGGTTCGCTAGTTCCACCGAGAAAAGTAACGCGGACGATGGCGCTCAAAGATGCACGGGAGATCTTAGTGCAAGAGGAATCCGAAAAATTAGTTAATAGCGCACAATTAGCAGCCACTGCAATCGAGCGAGCCGAAAATACCGGGATCATTTTTATCGATGAGATCGATAAGATCACGTCTAAGTCCCAACAAAACGCGGGAGAAGTTTCTCGTGAGGGTGTGCAGCGGGATATTTTGCCGATAGTTGAAGGTTCGACGGTCAAAACTAAATACGGGGCGGTTGACACCGATCATATCTTATTTATTGCTTCCGGCGCCTTTCAGGACAGTAAACCGAGTGACTTGATCGCCGAATTGCAGGGCCGTTTCCCGATTCGGGTGGAATTAGCCGCTTTGAGCGTCGCCGATTTCGTTAAAATTTTAACGGAACCCGATAACGCCTTGATCAAGCAGTACATTGCTTTGATCGGTACCGACAACATTTCGGTCACCTTTACGATCGAAGCTATTCATAAAATCGCCGAGATCGCCTTTGCGGTCAACCGCGACACGGAAAACATCGGGGCGCGACGGTTACACACGATTTTGGAAAAATTGCTAGCAGACTTATTATATGAAGGACCTGACATGCAAATGGGTGAGATCACGATCACAGAGGCCTACGTGGAAGAAAAAATCGGTAAGATCTCTAAGGACCAAGATCTTAGTCGTTACATTTTGTAATTAGGATACTAAAAAGGTGGCCGGAGTTAGCTTAACTTCAGTCACCTTTTTAATGTAGGGTAAAAATTATTTTTGGTTCTTTTTTTGGCGGTACCAGTAGCCCAGCCCAAACGGCAGCATGCTTTCCTTGCCGGTAACGATCCGCCCGATGTTAGGCAGATGTCTGAGGTAAACAAAGATCGTCAGTAATAACGCTACGACCGTCAAGACCCAATCATGGTAAAACAAAGAGCCGATCGTGGTGGCGGTAAAGCCCATCATGCTACCGACGCTGACCATACTGGTCAAAGCTAGCGAGATGATAAACATTAACCAGGCCAAAACGAAGAAATGCCAGTTATAAATCAACAAGACACCGACACTGGTGGCGACGGCTTTGCCTCCCCGAAAATGGGCGAAAAGCGGAAAAACGTGGCCGAGGATCGCTGCTAGTCCAATCAGCATCGCGTTGGCGTTAGAATGAAAGAAGTATGGCAATAATGCGGTCAAGCTACCTTTGAGCATGTCCATAAAAAAAACGACCGCTGCTGCTTTTTTACCAAAAACGCGCAAGACGTTGGTAGTACCGCTATTACCACTACCATATTTGCGCACGTCTTTGCCGTAAAAAAGCTGGCCGATCCAGACACCAGAAGGAATTGAACCTAATAAATAGCCTAAGCCCAGCATCCAAATAATCTTAGGATCCAAAAAGGAAACCTCCTTTTAAATTATCTTATTAATTTTAGCAGTTTCTGTAGCGAGCGGCAATTATTAGTGGACGACTAAACATAATTTTATTTGCTTTTTGATGGATGTCGGCTATAATCTATTATGCTTGTTTTAAATACGGGGAAAGGAAGTCTAAGATGGCACAGCCAAAATATAATGATGACTCGATCCAAATTTTAAAGGGATTGGAGGCCGTCAGAAAACGTCCGGGAATGTACATTGGCTCTACCGACTCTAATGGCTTACACCATTTAGTATACGAAATTGTCGATAACGCAGTCGATGAAGCTTTATCTGGTTACGGCAAAGAAATCAACGTCACGATCCACGAAGATGATGCGGTCACCGTTAGTGATTACGGCCGGGGGATGCCCACAGGTATCCATGAATCGGGGATCCCGACGATCGAAGTGATTTTTACGGTCCTGCATGCCGGTGGTAAGTTTGGTCAGGGTGGCTACAAAACGTCTGGCGGCTTACACGGCGTAGGCGCTTCGGTGGTCAACGCGCTTTCTACTAGCTTGACGGTCAAAACCGTGCGTGCTGGTGTTGCTTACCAGGAAGACTTTTTAAATGGCGGTCAACCGCAGGGAACGTTGCGCAAATTAGGGCCGACCAAGCGTCCTAACGGAACTGAGGTGACCTTTAAACCCGACCCGCAGATCTTTACTACCACTCACTATAATTACGATATCTTGGCGGAACGTTTGCGGGAATCTGCCTTTTTGCTACAGGGCGTTAAGATCACGTTGACCGACGAACGCACGGACCACCAAGACGTTTTCTTGTACGAAGAAGGGATCAAGGAATTCGTTCAGTACTTAAATGAAGATAAAGACACGTTAGGGGAAGTCATGTATTTTGACGGGACTAAAGACGGGATTGAAGTGCAAGTCGCCGCCCAGTACAACGACGGTTATTCGGAAAACTTGTTGTCTTTTGTCAATAACGTGCGCACCAAAGACGGAGGGACACACGAAGCCGGGATGAAGGCGGCGTGGACCAAGGCGTTTAACGAGTACGCCCACAGTGTTGACCTGCTCAAGGCCAAGGATAAAAAATTGGAAGGCAGCGATGTCCGTGAGGGGCTGACCGCCGTGATCTCGGTGCGAGTTCCCGAAGAGTTATTGCAATTTGAAGGGCAGACTAAAGAAAAACTAGGGACCCCGGTCGCGCGCAGTATCGTCGACGAGGTCGTCAGTGAACAACTAACGTATTATTTGATGGAAAACGGCGAATTTGCCCAGGACTTAGTGCGTAAAGCGCTAAAAGCCCGGGAAGCCCGGGAAGCCGCCCGTAAAGCCCGCGATGAGCAGCGTAACGGTAAGAAGCGGCGCAAAAAAGACCAGTTACTTTCGGGTAAATTGACCCCCGCGCAGTCTAAAAATGCTAAGAAAAACGAACTCTTTTTGGTCGAAGGAGATTCTGCCGGCGGTTCGGCTAAGCAGGGACGTGACCGTAAATTTCAGGCGATCTTACCCCTGCGCGGCAAGGTATTAAACACCGAAAAGGCCAAGTTACAAGACATCGTTAAAAACGAAGAGATCAATACAATGATTTATACGATTGGTGCGGGAGTGGGCGCTGAATTTGACCTAGAAGCGGCTAACTACGATAAAATCGTGATCATGACCGATGCCGATACCGATGGCGCACATATTCAGATTTTGCTGCTGACCTTTTTTTACAAGTACATGCGCCCGATGATCAACGCGGGCAGGGTTTATATCGCGTTGCCTCCTTTATATAAGGTGCAAAAAAACGTTAAGCAAAAGCCCGTGATCAAATACGCATGGACGGAAGCCGAATTACAAGCGGCGATTCGAGAACTAGGTGGTAAGGGCTATTCCTTACAGCGTTTTAAAGGCTTAGGAGAGATGAACGCCGACCAACTGTGGGAAACGACGATGAACCCTGCCACTAGAACGTTAGTCAGAGTTAAGATCGACGACGATGCGTTGGCCGAACGCAGGGTGACAACGCTGATGGGCGATAAGGTCGAACCCCGGCGCAAATGGATCGAAAAAAACGTCAAGTTCTCCTTAGAAGAAGACGGTAGCTTATTAGATACTGTCGCAGTTGAAGGCGCACACCAAAAAACATCAGACCCAGGAGATGAACAATAGTGGTGGAACAAACCAATATTCAAGAACTTTCACTTGAAGCGGTAATGAGCGAACGCTTTGGTCGTTATTCTAAATACATCATCCAAGAACGGGCGCTGCCGGATATTCGGGACGGCTTAAAGCCCGTGCAACGACGGATCTTATTTGCGATGGCGCAAGACGGGAATACTTATGATAAGGCGTTTAGAAAATCGGCGAAGTCTGTGGGCAACGTGATGGGTAATTTTCACCCCCACGGGGATTCTTCGATCTACGAAGCGTTAGTGCGTTTGAGCCAGGACTGGAAATTACGGGCCCCACTGATCGAAATGCACGGTAATAACGGCTCGATGGACGGGGATCCCCCCGCAGCGATGCGATATACCGAAGCCCGTTTGTCAGAGATCGCGGGAGAAATGTTACGCGATATCGATAAAAAGACCGTGGAAATGGTCTTAAATTTCGACGATACCGAGTACGAACCGACCGTTTTACCGGCACATTTTCCTAATTTGCTGGTCAACGGCGCTACGGGGATCTCCGCCGGTTATGCCACCGAGATCCCCCCGCACAACCTAGGAGAAACGATCGACGCGGCAGTTTACTTACTAAGTCACCCGCAAGCTACGTTAGCAGAATTGATGCAATTCGTCCAGGGGCCGGACTTTCCGACCGGTGGGATCTTACAGGGAACGGCGGGTATCAAGCAGGCCTATGAAACTGGTCGTGGCCGGGTCGTTGTGCGTTCGCGGACTAAGATCGAAGAGTTACGCGGTGGTAAACAGCAGATCGTAGCAACCGAAATTCCGTATGAAGTCAATAAGGCTGTTTTAGTTAAGCGGATCGACGAATTACGTTTACTGAAAAAAGTAGAGGGGATCGCCGAAGTCAGAGACGAAAGTGACCGGGAAGGACTGCGGATCGTCGTCGAACTGAAAAAAAACGTCGATGCACAGGGAATTTTAAACTATCTCTTTAAAAACACGGACCTGCAGATCTCGTATAATTTCAATATGGTCGCAATCAACCATAAACGACCAGAACATGTTGGACTAAAGACGATCTTAACGGCTTATTTGACTCACCAACGCGATGTGACTACTAAGAAGACGCGTTTTGAACTGCACAAAGCACAGGAACGAGAAGAGATCGTTGCCGGTCTGATCAAAGCCTTATCGATTTTAACCGAAGTGATCCAGACTATCCGCGCATCGAAAAATAAAAAAGACGCGAAGGATAATTTGGTTAAAAAATTTGACTTTAGTAGTAAACAGGCCGAAGCGATCGTGTCTTTGCAGTTATACCGCTTAACGAATACGGACGTTACTGCCTTGCGCCAAGAAGCCGCACAGTTAGGAAAAAATATTGCTAATTACCAAAAGATCATAGCCGACCCGCAGGAGTTGGACAAAGTGATCAAAAAGGAGTTGCAAGGAGTTGCACGTAAATACCGTACGGAGCGGTTAACGGAGATCCAAGAAAAAGTAGAGGACCTGCAAATTGAAACCGCCGTACTAGTTGCCGATGAAGACGTGCGGGTTTTGGTTTCACGCGATGGTTACGTGAAGCGGTCGTCTTTGCGCTCGTTTAAGGCCTCAGGCGATGCCGAAAACGGTTTGAAAAAAGAAGACCAGGTAGTTTATAACGCAACCGTTAATACGCTGGCACACCTCTTTATTTTGACTAATAAAGGCAACATGATCTACCGGCCGGTTCACGAGATATTAGAGGCGCGCTGGAAGGACACCGGCGAGCATTTGTCACAAACGGTCGGGCTGGCTAGCGATGAAACTGTGATCAAGGTTTATTGTTTTGCCCAGTTAGATGCTGGCGGCAAGTTTGTTTTCGCGACTAAAGAGGGCTATATCAAGCAGACTGATTTGAGTAACCTACAACCGGGGCGGACGTATCGTTCCCGTGCTAGTCAGTTTATGAAATTAAAAACGCCAGCCGACAGGGTGATTTTAGCGGATTACCAACAAGAAGCAGCAGTAGACCAACAAGTTTTGTGTATCACTAACAAGGGCTACGGCTTACGCTATATATTAGCCGAGGTTCCGACTAGTGGTAAGCAGGCCGCTGGTGTTAAGGCCATTAATTTAAAAGAAGATGACTATCTTGTTGGCGTTTTGCTCGTCAACGAAGCCAGTCAAGTTGCGCTATTTACGCAGCGCGGAGCATTCAAACGCATGAAGGTGACCGAAGTACCGTTAACTACCCGGGCGCGGCGCGGTGTTCAGGTCTTACGTGAACTAAAACGCAACCCGCACCGGATCAATGTGGTACAGTTAGTTGGTACGGACCAAACTTTAGTAATTACGACTGATACCGGCGAACAGCTCAGCATTGATCCTAAAGAGCACCCGTTAAGCGATCGTTATTCTAATGGTTCGTTTGTGATCGATACGACGACACAGGGGCAACCGAAATGGGTCGAAGTAGGGCAGCTGACAGAATAATAAAATCCAAAAAAAGGGCGAGACAAAAGTTAACGTGTCTCGTCTTTTTTGTAGTATTCTTATTTTTTTATTTAACGCGTACTTCTACGTTACCTAAACCGTGGTTAAATTCTGCTTTCCAAGTACCACTCGTAACATGTTCTGGTAACAAGAAAGTTCCACTGGAGACCCGTTGTCCCGTGGTAAATTTAATTCCCTGAGCGGCTAATTTCTGCACTAACCACTGTAAGGAAAGTAGCGGATTACCTAAGACTTCAGTGGCCGCGCCGTCTTTTAAGTGTTTTTCGTCGTGGAAAAGTTGGCAAGTAACCGAAGCTACGTCATCTTCATCAGTAAAAACTGCGGTAGTAGGAGCTTCATGGCCATATACGACGTAACCGCCAACTGCGGCATCGGCAACGACTAAGTACTTAGATAGTCCCGGGAACCAGTCGGCGAAACGAGAATCTGGAACTTCTACGGCGGGAGCGACCGTGGTTTTAGCCATCAATTGTTTGAGGTCATCGTCGGCAGACAAATCTTGGGTCGCCTTGAAGACTAGTTCAACTTCGGCTAACGGATCCATTAACTGGTCACTAGTAAAGTTAGCAGGGGAGGCGACGAAATGACTGGCTACTTGCGCACCGTAAAGAGGGCAGTCGGACTCAAACATATCTTGGGTCTCTTTACTGGTAAGGGAAACTTTATAGCCACCAACTGCTTCTTTTTTCAACTGGGTCAATTCGTATTGTACCTTGTAAGCATCTTCGATATCATCTAAAACGTTGGCGTATTTTTGTTGGTCCAGTGGCTGCTTGCTAGTGTAAGCTTGGTATAAAGTTTGTGCTAATTGTTTTTGGTCTGCGGTCAAGTTTGTTAGTGTATTAGTCATGGTAAATTCCTCCTGTAAGTTCGTTATTTTGAATTTATTATGTGAACAATGATTAAATTAAAATAAAAACGCCCCTAACAAAATAAATTGCTAAGGGCGTCTAATCAACGCGGTACCACCTTGATTTTTCGCAGTTGACAACTCTAGTGCGCGCTACTAAAGCGAGAAAACTACGACTTGAGAATTTGCTAATGGTAATTGACCGGTCAAACTTACTGTAAATTCAGTCTGACATCTACAGGATGATCATTAATCTTAGCAAACAGATTGCCTTGCACCGGTTTGGCAAATTCTCTGGCTGTTTGAACTGAAATTAAAATTCCTGTCATTTGATTTAATTTTAATTTAATTATTGAATGTAATTTACAACTTGAATTTTAATTTGTCAAGACTGTTGGTGCAAAAAAATCAATTAGTTAGCGTAAAATTAGCGCTCAACAATTGATTAAAACGTTGCTATGATAACTGTTGCATGGGAGGGGTGCTACTGCTAATTTTTTAATTATCTAGTTTACATAATATACATTATAACAAGTATAGTGCTAAAAAGTTACCGCCCCGGCAACCTTAATTTAGCAAAAAATAGCCAGCAATATTTTTTGCTGGCTATATCTTGGACCGTGACTCTGATTTAATTTGTAAATGAATTGATCAACACACGTTTATTATTCCACGGCCACACTTTAGCAACACCAACTACTTTGCTTTGCGGCACGAATCCGTAATAACGACTGTCATTTGAAACTTTACGATTATCTCCTAAAACAAAGTATTTGTTTTTAGGAACTTTAAACGTTCTACCTGTTCCTAGTGTCACTTTAGCAGCCGGCTGCATGTATGGTGATAAGTTTAGTGTCCCTGTCCTTTGCTGTTGCTTTGTGATGTAGCTTTGAGAGCTAAACTTACCGTTGACGTACAGATCACCGTTACTTCGATATTCGATCCGGTCTCCTGGCATTCCGATCACACGCTTAACGTATTTAGATCTTTTAGTGACATCCGGACTTTGGTGGTCAACTCCTTGAGCGTTAAAAATAATAACTGAATTATGTCTGATATGTGCTTTTTTTAGTAAAGCCACCCGTTCGTTGGCGTGTAAGTTGGGAGCCATCGAAGTTCCATTGACGTTTGCCAGTGAAAACCAAAAAGTCTTAATAACTGCGGCGATCAGTAACCCGATAATGATCGGCCATAAATAGCTCATAAATGTTTTGAATTTGCTCATTTTATCCATTCCCTTTACTGATTGATCGTTGACTCATCCATTATAGAATATAAAAAGTGATTCTCAAAGGACTGCACGTTTAAATTACGGTTAATTTTAATATTGTAATATACAAAAATATTATTGCATATTACAATATTGTTGCTAAATCACTTATACTTGAGTCAAACTATTTCGTAAGCGGTTCAATAAAATTTGTAACAAGTTAAGTTCTTCTTTACTCCAAACGGCAAAAACCTGTTGGTGAAAAGTCGCAAAATCCTGATTCATTTGCTCTAAATTACTTTTTCCCGTTGCAGTTAGCTGGTATTCTTTGCGGACACTAGCGGGAGTTAATCTGGTAAATTGTAACTGCTTTTTAGTTAGCAAACGTCCCAACTGGCGGCTTAAGGTCGATGGGTCCCGGTTAGTCGTTCGTGCTAATTGATGTTGTGTTAATTGGCCAGCAGCGATCTTTTGTAATAATTGCCATTCGGCAATCGTTAAGGAGTTTTTACGAGCGACATTTTGTAATTTTTGCTGGTAAACTTTACTGATCTCTAGCAGTACTGCTAAATTTTCCTTCATCTGTCATTTTCTCCTTTTAATTGTATATTACAAAATCAATTATACAACGTATTTACCGGTTAATAAATTGCCCTTAAGTTTAATAAAGCGTAAAATATGACTAGCATATTATTGGAAAAGAGATGAACAACATGGCTTTTGATGGCTTATTTGGGCGAGCAATGGTAAAAGAGCTAAAAACTACGCTAGCAGGTGGGCGGATCACTAAAATTTCGCAACCGTACGATAATGAAGCAATTTTAACGATCAGAGCTCAACGCCAAAATTACTCTTTGCTGCTATCCGCACACCCAGCTTATGCCCGGATGCAACTGACGCAGATTCCGTACGCTAATCCGACTACCCCTACTAAATTTACGATGGTCTTGCGTAAATACTTAGAAGGTGCTAAATTACAAGACATTTACCAGTTGGATAATGACCGGGTCTTTTATTTCAGCTTTGCAACACGTAATGAACTAGGTGACCAGCTTCCCCTCTTATTAAGTATCGAAATCATGGGACGCTATAGTAACCTAATTTTGCTTGACCAAAAAACGCAAAAAATATTAGCAGCTATTAAACACGTGACGGCGCTCCAAGACCGGTTTCGGACTATTTTACCAGGAGTTAGCTACCACCGCCCGCCACAACAAGATAAAATCGATCCGTTTGCTTCAAAGCAGACCAAATACCTAGAATTGTTACGCCAATTTCCAAATAGAGACGTTTTAGCGCAACAACTAATGAACAACTACCAGGGATTTTCGTTTCTTTCAGCGCTATTATTAGCCGATCAGTTGCATGCCAGTACCGAGCCGCAAGCAGCCTACGCTGACTTTTTGCACCAAACTAGTACGCCTGTGCCGGTAATTTTGCTGGCCAATGGTAAAAGAGACTTCAGTTTTAGTGCGGGAACTTATGAGGTGGTTGCTAACTATCCGAGTTTAAGCAGCTTATTGGACCATTATTACCAACAAAAGGCCCAACAAGATCGCGTCCGTCAACAAGGCACCGAATTGATCCATATCGTCAATAATAACTTACGTAAAAATAAGCGCAAATTAAAAAAGCAGCAAGCAGAGCTCCAGGCCACGGAAAATGCGACGGACTACCGGGTCAAAGGAGAATTGCTTACTACTTATTTGTACCAAGTAAAACGCGGGATGACGACGATTACGCTGCCTAATTATTATGACAACGAACGAGAAATAAAGATCAGTTTATCTAACCAGCTATCTCCCGCACAAAATGCGCAGAAATATTTTAAAAAGTACCAAAAGTTAAAAAATGCGGTTAGTTTTTTGACCCAGCAAATTAAATTAACACAAACAGAAATCGATTATTTAGAATCATTAGTCAGTTCCTTGGAACTCGCTCAACCAGAAGACCTGCCAGAAATTCGCACGGAATTGCAAAAAGAGGGCTACCTCAAAAAGAAGCCTAAAAAAACGGCGAGAAGGAAGCCTACGAACCACCCTGCTCAATTTCAGGCAAGCGATGGCACACCGATCATGGTCGGCAAAAATAACCTGCAAAACGACCGCTTGACTTTGCACACTGCGGCTAAGACCGATTTTTGGTTACACGTTAAAAACATTCCCGGTTCTCACGTAATAGTCAAGAGTAACGCTCCCAGTGCGGCAACACTTGAGCAGGCTGCGTTGCTAGCGGCCTATTTTTCCAAGGGACGCAATTCTGCCAACGTGGCGGTCGATTACGTGCCCGTTGCTAAAATTAGAAAACCCAACGGCGCTAAGCCGGGATACGTGATCTACGAAGGACAAAAAACGTTATACGTGACGCCAACTGCGCAAAACTTAGCACCGTTGTTGCAGAGTAAAACTAAATAAAAAATAGACCAACGCAGCCTACAAAGGGCTAGTGTGGTCTATTTTTTTTATTTAGTTATGCGGATAACGTGCAGTTACTACTTTTTTACGGGTATAAAAATCAACACTGTCTTTTCCGTTAGCCGTTAGCGTGCCGAAGAAAGAATGCTTCCAGCCGCTAAACGGGAAGAAGGCCATTGGTGCAGGAACACCGAGATTAACCCCGATCATTCCGGCAGCGATATTTTCCCGGAAATAACGAATATCGCTG
Source organism: Ligilactobacillus sp. ESL1201 (assembly GCF_058503265.1). Lineage (NCBI taxonomy): Bacteria > Bacillati > Bacillota > Bacilli > Lactobacillales > Lactobacillaceae > Ligilactobacillus > Ligilactobacillus sp. ESL1201. The sequence goes on from NZ_CP196362.1 coordinate 991,878, forward strand.
GCACTGTCAGTAAAAATGCAGGCTCCATTGGCAAATTCCGACTGATTAGCGATCATAACTCCTTCTTTAACATCCTTAATTCTCATGATAGACGCTACGGGAGCAAACAGTTCGTCTTGCCAAAGCGTCATATCAGTAGTAACGTGATCAAAAACCGTTGGTCCTACAAAATACCCCTTTCCCGGAATATTTTTTCGTCCATCTAATAATAATTTAGCCCCTTCTTTAACACCTTGATCAATGTAATTAAAAGTTCTTTCCTGGGCATCTTTACGAATTACTGGTCCTAAGAAATTCTGTTCGTCTAATCCCGACCCCATCTTGACTTTTTGGGCTGCAGCAACGTATTTAGCAATAAACTGCTCGGCAATTTCATTTTGGACTTCGATCACAGCTGTCGCCATGCACCGTTCTCCGGCAGAACCAAACGATGACTTAATAATTTTATCAACCGCATCATCAAGATCGGCATCTTTTAACACCACGGTGTGGTTTTTAGCACCTCCCAGTGCTTGGACGCGCTTTAAGTTTTGACTAGCACGTTGATAAATATATTCAGCTACATTTTTTGAACCAACAAACGAAACTGCTTTAATGTCTGGATGATCTAAAATACCATTGACCGCATCATGTGCGCCATAAACGACATTTAAAACTCCCTTAGGTACCCCGGCTTGTGTTGCCATTTCTACGATTTTTTCCGTTAACAGCGGCGCTTTTTCGGACGGTTTTAATACAAAAGTATTACCCATTACGATCGCCATTGGAAACATCCAACAAGGGACCATCATTGGAAAATTAAACGGTGTGATTCCCGCTACTACCCCTAAAGGATAACGATAATTAGCGACTTCCACGTTAGTAGCAACTGTTGCATCTGTATCACCTTGGATCAAAGTGGGAGCACCGGCAGCAAATTCAACGTTTTCGGTCCCGCGCTGAACTTCTCCGCGAGATTCGCTCAGGGCTTTGCCATTTTCCAGGGTAATTGTTTTGGCCAATTCTTCCTTGTTGGCTACCAGTAGATGTTGAAAATTAAACATAATTTCTGCTCGTTTATTAACGGGCATCTTACTCCATGCGGGAAACGCGGCGCTAGCAGCATCTACCGCGGCAGCGACATCGTCCGTGTTAGAAAGAGGTAACTCAGCAATTTTTTGTTCATCCAACGGATTGATCACGTCCAAGTATTTATCAGTAGTAGGTGTGATCCATTCACCATTAACATAATTTTTCAGTTTTCTTACTTCGTTCATTACATTCACTCCTTATAATTCATTAGTGATAAATTGTGCCCTCCCAAAGCCAAAACTCCAATCAACATCGCCGTTGATGGTAAAATTAATCATCAGATCATTAGGCGCGACCAAATCAGCTGCACTTAATTTTTGAGTAACTTCTTGATAAAAATTGATAATCGAATCCCGACTACGGGGACGACTAGTAACAGACATGATCAGCATATTTTTGCTTCTCTCAAAACCCAGCCCCGTATCTAATGCAATCATTTCGTCCGGTTCATGTTGGGTTACGATTTGGTAGCGATCCCTAACATGAACTTTAAAATTATTAACTACTGCTTCTTGCGTTAAATCTAAAATTTGCTGAATATCTTCTTTTTTACGTCCCTTAAGTAAATCAAATCTAACTAATGGCATTTTTTATTTCTCCTTACTTTTTCCTAAAACGTGAAATTCTTTGAGCTTGGTGATTACCAGTTTTTTCATCGCTTCTCTTCCCGCTTGTAAGAGCGGTAGTGGTTCATGACCTACATTAGCGGCCGTTACGCTAGCTCTAATTGCTTTGATCCAAGCATAATTGACTTCGGTGTTAATGTTGATCTTAGCGGTCCCCATTTTAATTGCTGCTTGAATTTGCTCGGGGGGAATGCCGGAAGCACCGTGTAAAACTAATGGTAGCTTAGTTGTTCGTGCAATCTGTTTCATCCGGGAAAAATTTAAGTTTGGTTTACCCGTATAGTCCCCGTGTACAGAACCTAACGCAGCCGCCAGCGTATCGATTCCTGTGGCTGCCATCTGCTGCGCATCTGCTAAACTAGCATATTTAATACCACTGATCACTCCATTTTCGTTACCGCCAACTGCCCCAATTTCTGCTTCCACGGATACTTGACGATTATGGGCATAGTTGACTATTTCCGTAGTAATTTGACAGTTTTCTTGAATTGATAACCGGGAGCCATCAAACATGACGGAAGTATAACCGGCATCAATGGCTGCGATCACTCGTTGTTCGGTTAGACCGTGATCCAAATGCAACACAATAGGAACCGTCACCCCTAATTCTTGTACCATAAAATGTACGATATTGCTGATATGGTTAAATCCTCCCAGTTGGTCCACTATTCTGTCTGAGGTGGCCACGATTAACGGGGTCTGGGTTGCTTGTGCGACTTTTAAATAAGTTGTTAACCAATCAAAGCCATTAATATTAAAATGTCCTAAAGCATAATGCTTTTTCTGCGCGTCTTTGACCAATTCACTAACAGCGACTAATGCCATTCACTCACTTCCTTTAATAACGTAATGCATCTTTTAGGTGTTCTTGAGTATCACGGTAAGAAGCAGTAACCGTTTCAGACACTGAAACTGCAGGATCTCCCACATGCCACCAAGCATTATCGTAGTCATGAGTCATGGTTTTAGGTAAAACTTTAATATCAATTAAAGTAGAAACTGTTTGTTTTTTGGCGTCTGTAATTGCTGTGAGCAATTCTTTTTTGTTGGTGACATGGTAAGACTTGGCTCCATAACCAGCCGCTACTTTAGCATAATCAATATTCATAATTTTACCGTTAGGCGCAATTTGTTCCGTTAAGAAACTACTATTGCCGTGAGAGATTTGCAGGTTATTAATACATCCATAACCGGAATTATCAAATAGCACTACGTTAATTTTATTGCCATACTGTAATGAAGTTACTAATTCGGTATGCAGCATTAAAAAGCTGCCATCCCCGACTAAAGCGTAAACTTCTTGCTCGGGTTTAGCTAACTTCACACCTAATGCAGCTGCAATTTCATAACCCATCATCGAATAACCATATTCCAAATGGTAAGTATTTTTAACATTTGCATTCCATAAACGATGAACATCTCCGGGTAATGAGCCTGCGGCAGCCACCATCACTGAATCGGCAGCAACATTTTCATTTAGAGTAATAACGGCCTCGGTCTGAGTAAACTCAGTTCCTAAATCTTGAACGTACTGCGCCATTTTTGCTTGGTCAAAATGAGCTGCAATTTCCGGCTCAAAATTGGGTTGCCGATAGTTGGTTTGGGCTAAGCGGGTTCTTTCTGCTTGCCATTCTTCCTTTAAAGCGGCTAGATCAGTGAAGGAACTGTGATAATTTGTTAGACCAGCGGTCAATTTTATGAATGTCTCTTTAATGTCGGCAACAACTGGCAATGCATCAAATTTAATAGCTTGTTGTGCATTTAAATTAATGTTGATAAATTTAGTCTTGGTTGGGTCTATCCAAGTTTTTGATGAGGTAGTAAAGTCCGTATAGCGACTACCGGCACCAATTATCAAATCTGACTTGATAATTGCTTTATTAGCAGCTGCCGTTCCTAAAACCCCGACACCTCCTAAGTTGTTACTAAAATTAGCCGGAAGCGCAGATTTACCACTAGCAGTTTCTACTACCGGGATATTAAATTTATCAGAAAAATGCTGAATTTCTGCGCCCGCATCGCTGTATTTAGCCCCGCCTCCGACAACGATCACAGGATATTGACTTTGTTTGATCAACTTGCTAGCAGTCTGGATTTCTTCTGCACTAGGTAAAATCCTTTTAACGACATGAATCCTTTTTTGAAAAAAAGTAGCCGGATAATCATAGGCTTCACCCTCGACATCTTGCGGTAAGCAGATCGTTACCGGCCCGGCCGTAGCGGGATCCGTTAAAATGGTAAAACCCTTAAGTAGTGCTGACATCACTTGTTCTGGTCGCTGAATGCGGTCCCAATATTTAGAAACGGGTTTTAACGCGTCATTGGTGGTAGTCGCGGCACTGTGATCGACTTCTATTTGTTGTAAAACTGGATCTGGTTGACGGGTAGCAAAGGTATCAGCCGGGAAAAATAAGATAGGGACCCCGTTGGCATAAGCGTTTCCGGCAGCGGTTACAAAATTAGCCGATCCAGGACCTGATGAAGCCGTCACCGCATAAATTTGCCGTTTGAGCTTTTCACGGGCAAAACCGATCGCGGTACTAGCCATTCCCTGTTCGTTGTGACCCTGATAGACTTTTAGGTGTCCCGGGTCGTTGATGAGCGCTTCCCCTAATCCTAAAACATTCCCGTGTCCCATGATCCCTAAAACCCCAGCGACAAAGGGAGTGACTTTTCCATCGATGTCAATATACTGTTGATTTAAAAATTTAACGATTGCTTGTGCGGTAGTTAAACGGATAGTCTTTTGCATCATAACTCAGCCTCCTAACTAATTTCTTGTGCAGTCTGCAAGAAAGCCTCAATTTGTTCTACGGTAGGCATCGCATCCGATGAACTCAACTGGCTAATCACAATTGAAGCAGCAGCTGCACCGTATTTCAGCGCTTTTTCAATTCCTAAGTCGTGGCTGTAAGCATATAAAAAACCGGCGGCAAATGAGTCACCCGCACCAAAAGTTTTTAACACGTTGGCTTTATACGGATGCCCCTGGTAGACTTTACCGTTTTTTTCGTACGCAAATGAGCCCTTAGCTCCTACTTTGATCACCACTAGCTGCGGGGAATAGTGAAAAAGTTCCGCTACAGTTTGTTCGTTAGTGTTTCCCTGCCGCTTTTCCAAGATATCGTATTCATCCCGGGTTCCAATGATGATATCCGCTTGGTGAGCGACAATTTGATAATAAATCGCCGTTTCTTCTTCGTTTGTCCAAGTATACGGGCGGTAATCCAATTCAAAGATAACCTCAACGCCTAATTTTTTAGCAAGTGACAATGCCTTTAGTACCGCTTCTCTTGACGGACTTTGCGCTAATCCCGTTCCCGAAATTACTAACCGTTCAGTTTGTGCCAGGTAGTCTTCATTAACTTCTGCTGGCCGTAAATAAAGGTCAGCTACTTGATCGCGGTACATCAAAATACTACAATCACTTGGACTTTTAATTTCCGTAAAAGTCAAACCAATTTTATGCCCTTCATCGTCTTTAACCAGATTACTGGTGTCAACACCCGAGTCTGCCATGTATTGTGTAATGTAATTGCCGTGTTGATCAGCAGAAACCTTACCGATAAAACCGACTTTTTGCCCCAGCTTAGCGGAGCCGATCGCGATGTTGGCCGGAGAGCCCCCGACAAATTTGGCAAATGACTTAGTTTGCTCCATTGGGCGGTTATACTCAACTGCATTTAAATCCAAAGCAGCACGCCCGATTGCTATCAAATCGTATTTTTTACTCATTATCCGCACACCTACTTTCTGTCTAACAGCCAGGCAAATTTTTCTTCATTATGAAAATTCCATTCACGTACCGGACCGCCCATGACATTTAAGTAGTAACTATCGTAGCCATCAGGAACTCCTACTGGATGATATCCCTTAGGAACGATCACTGCGTCCGAATTATTGACCGTCATCGTTTCGTCTAACGTTTTGTCATCAGTATAAACATGCTGAAAGACAAAACCATCTTGTGGGTTAATTTCATGGTAATAAATCTCTTCTAGGTATGATTCTTCCGGTAAATTTTGGCGATCGTGCCGATGAGGCGGATAGCTCGACCAGTTAGCTGCATCCGTATAAACTTCAACAACTAATAATTTATCGGCAAAAGCAACACTATCCGGTAAAATATTTTGTGCGGTTCGCTTGATATTATACTTACCGCGATGTTCAACCTGGTGAATATCTCCTTTAATTAACCGATCTGGTAATTTGTGTTGAGTCGGTGAATAAACAACGGCAATTTTAGCTTGTTCATCAATGGCCGTGACCGTTAGCTTATTATGAACACCGACATAGACCGAATCGGTCGGAATTTTAGCAAAGATCGATTTTCTTTGACCAATTTTTTCGTATTTCTCTTTTTCGGTTGTCACGGTCACTTTACCAGCCAAAGCAATCACACAGGCTTCTTTTGTGGGCAATTCTTCACTGTAAGTTGCCCCTTGACTCAGCAATAAAACCTTAAGCGCCGTATATTTCATTGGTGAATTAGTCTCATCAACATTTTGTAATTGTATTACACCAGCATTTAATTGCTTGGAAGTAGCACGATAAAGTAGTTTCATCAACATCTCCTCCTAACTAATTGCAGTATGTTATCACACCATCATGTTACAACACTTTTACCCAAAACACAACCATAATATAACAATAATAGTCAACGAAATACAATAAATAATCATTTTTATGTGAGTAAATTTGGGAATGAAGATGAAATTATGATACAATTACCAACAATAAGTTAAATAATCAACTGATTATTTTGATATGAGGATGGGAAATCATATGATTAGAGAAAAAAGATTAGCAGAAATGACGCACTATATTTTACAGTCACATACTGTTTCCATGAAAGAATTAGCCCAAAAATTTAACATTTCGCAAAATACTTTACGAAGAGACTTAGCAGAGTTATTAAAAGATCACCGTTTTAAAAAAGTCTACGGTGGAGTAACTGTTGTTGAGGAAAGTGCACTGGTAGATTATTCGGAGCGCCATCGCCGGACCGTTACGGAAAAAAAGAAAATCGGTAAAATCGCTGCCCAATTGATAGCTAAAAATGATTTGATTTTCATTGATTCAGGGACTACTACAGCCGAAATGGCAGCATATTTACCAACTGATTTTAACTTCACGTTGATGACTAACAGCCTGCAGATCGTTGATGCCGCATCTCGCTTAGATAATATCAATCTTTTTGTTGTCGGCAGTCAGTTTAATACCCGTACACAGTCATTTACCGGTACTGAAGCAAACGCACTGTTTGAGCACTATAATATCAACAAAGCTTTTATGTCATCGACGGCGGTCTCACTTAGCAACGGCGTTACTAATTCCGACCTCAGTGAATTTAAAATTAAAGAAAAAGTAATCCAGAAATCTCGTACTAACTTACTGCAAAAAAACATTTTATTAGTTGATCATACTAAGTTAGGAAAAACCGCATTACTAACATATGCCAATTTAGCCGATTTTACTGTGTTGATTTCAACCGCCAATATTCCAGAAAAATATCGGGAATACCTAAAAGAACACCATGTTGAGCTACTGACGCCAGCAGACTAAAAAGAGCTGGGACAAAAGTGGTTACTATTCAGGCCTAGACTGATTTGAGAGCAGGTAGGATAGTAGTTATAAGGCTTTGCGAAACGCAACTAAGGCACCACAAAGCAGTCCGTTGTTTTCTAGGGGGGGACAACTAAAAAGCACTAGCAATCATATTACATCGATTACTAGTGCTTTTGTTAATCATTTTTTAGTCCAAACGGTCTGGAGCAAGCTCCTTTTAGTTGTGATTGGCATGTTAAGGTGTGAGATGTTGAACGCTAATTACTAAAGAAAGTTATCGCAGAATCAAACCGTTTTGCTAGAAGATTGTAAAATTGATATCTCTTTTCTCTGAATTTTAGTTGCAATTCAATTAACTACTGAACAATTAATTGTTCAATTTAACTTTAACAGGTTTACCAGTCTTCAAAGATTCATTAGCAGCTTGAATTAATTCAGCAGCCCTTAAACCATCAATTCCCGAAACAATCAACGGCTTGTTTTCGGTAACCGAATCATGAAACTCTTTTAATTCATCAATATAGGCTTGAGTATAACGCGTTTGGAAGAAATCATGGATTTTATCTAAGTGTCCCCCATTGTTATCCTCAAATTTAATATTACTTAAGCGATCATTTTCAGTTGCTACACTGCCCTTATCACCAAAAACTTCAGCTCTTTGATCGTAACCATAGACTGCTTGGCGGCTATTATCGATCACACCTAATGCTCCGTTAGCGAACTTCAAAGAGACGATGGCCGTATCAATATCACCAGCTTCACCAATTTGGGGATCTACTAAATTAGCTCCAGTAGCGTACAATTCTGTAACTTCACTTTGGGATAAGAAACGAGCCATATCGAAATCATGAATCATCATGTCATTGTAAAGTCCCCCCGAAACTTTAATATAATCAATAGAAGGCGGTTCTGGGTCACGTGAAGAAATTAATACCAATTGTGGTGTCCCGATTCTTCCATCTGCAACGTATTGATGGACGGTGCTAAAGTTATGGTCGAATCTCCGATTTAAACCAATTTGTAACTTAACGTGGTTTTCTTTCACTACTTTTAAAGCAGCTTTAATATTGTCAATATTTGCATCAATTGGTTTCTCACAAAAAATATCTTTTCCAGACTTAGCAGCTGCTTTAATAAATTTAACGTGTGTATCAGTTGAAGAAGTAATTAATACTGCCTCAACATTATCACTGTCGATTACTTCTTGTGGTTCTTTAGTATGAACTGGAACATCATATTTTGCAGCTAGTTCAGCTAAATCCGGATAAATCGGATCAGCTAATGCCGTAACTTCAAAATAATCTCTTAAAGTAGCTATATGATCCAAATGTACTTGACCAATTCGACCTAAACCGATAATACCTAATTTTATTTTTTTCATTAAAATCTACTCCCCTTAAAAATTTAATAAGTTTAAATAATTAATTATTTAAACATTGAAAACAATTCAGTATTTAAGTATTTCTTAGCTTTTTGTGCCATTTCTAACGGATTAGCTTTCTTAGGGTCTTGTTCTGCTTCAACGACGATCCATCCATGATAATTATGTTCAACAAGGGCTTGGAAAATTGGTTTAAAATCAATATTACCATCACCAGGTACCGTAAACATGCCATTTAAAAATGAATTTTGAAAACTCATGTTCTTTTCTCGACATTCTTTTTCTTTATTAGCTCGAACATCTTTAAAATGTACATGAACGACCCGATCAATATATTTATTCAGCAATTGCATACAATCTCCGTCAGATACATAAATATGTCCAGTATCAAATAATAGACCAACTAATTCAGGGTCGGTATTATCCATCAAGCGTGCGGTTTCCTCAAATGTTTGAATACCAGTACCTAAATGATGGTGATAAGCAACTTTAATATCATATTTCTTAGCAATCTTTCCATACTCATTCATACCAGAACAAACTTGCTCCCATTCGGCATCACTAAAATATGGTTTATCTTTGAAAATACACTTATCGTCATCTCTTTGAATTGTATAAGTTTGTTCAGAAACTACGATTACATGAGCACCCACAGCTTGCAAAAAACGACATTGCTTTTCAAATTCTTTAGCTGCTTTATCAATACCATCCCGAATGATGAAACTACTGAACCACTGTCCTGCAATACGTAAATTTCTTAAACTTAACTCATAATTAAGTTCTTTAGCGCTCGGGAAAAAACCACCAACTTCTGTTCCTTGGAATCCAGCAACTACAATATCACTTAAAAGCTGCTGTAAATTATTTTCTTTACCAATTGAAGGAATATCGTCATTTCGCCAACCGATTGGTGCAATTCCATAGTTAATATCATTGTGAATATCTGAAGCCACTGTAACTACCCCTTTTCTGTTAGTTGAAATTTTGTTTTAAAATCTTTAAACTCTGCTTATAGTAACCAACTACTTGTGTTAAATAATCACCTTCTTTCATGGGTGTAAATGGATTCGGGCCAGCTGCGCTCATTTCCATGATTAATGGTCCATCGTAGTTAATTTTTTTGAGTGCGGCAAACTGAGCCGCAAAATCTGTATGGCCATTACCGATTGCTTGACGGTTAGAATCAGCAATGTGATAAACTCCTAAATGGCTACCCGTTATTGTAATAGCTTGTGCTGGATCGGGTTCTTCAATGTTCATATGATAGGCATCTAAAAGTAATTTTAAGTTAGGACTGTTAACTTCTTGAATTAATTTCAAGCCCTCTTTAGCCGTTAATACCTGATAATTTTCATAACGATTTAAGACTTCATAAACTACTTCCAATTCGGCTTTTTCGGCCTTACTCATAATTTGTTTGGTGGATTCAACCAGTTTTTCCCAATGACTGGCTAACGTCTTTTCCCAGTTGATTTTACCGACCTGACCGTGTAAACAAAAACGTGGAACTCCTAATTTCTCTGCCCAATCGATTAAATTTAAATAATACTCAACAGCAGCCTTACGCACTTTTTTATCCGTACTTCCGATATCCACATCTTCGGGTGTAATCGATAAAATTTTGAGTCCAGCTTGCTCTACTGTCTGTTTAACTTGTAGTGGGTCATCTTGCAAATTCCCCTGGACTTCGACACCGTTAAAACCAATTGATTTTGCTATTTCACATTTTTCTGCTAATCCTCTTTCGCCAAAAGTCCACAAACATACACCATAATCTCTCATTATAAAGACCTCCGTATCAAGAAACAGTAGTAATTACCTAGCTAATACCTAGTTTGCATTTGACTGATCATCAAAGTTTTTGTCAAATTTAAAATCAAGTTCAATTTCTTCCAAAGTTTTACCTTTCGTTTCAGGTAAGTATTTTTTAACAAACAAGAAACTGATGAAACACATAATGCCGAAGAAGACAAAAATAATACTTGAGCCAAAAGCTCCTGCAACAATTGGAAAAAAGAAAGATACTAAGGTGTCAACAATCCAGTTAGAAGCAGCACTAATTCCCATTGCAAGTCCGCGAATTTTTAGTGGTAAGATTTCTGCGATGATTACCCAAACTAAACAACCCCAAGTGCTAGAGTAAGAAACCATGAATAATGCTAAACAGACAATCATCAGCTTAGGAGAAATATAACTAGCGACAACATTTAAGAATAAAAACAGGCTCATAAACAAACTACCCGCCAGCATCAACTTTCTTCTACCTAAATGGTCCACTAATAAAACGCTTACAATAGTCATAATCAAATTAACTATTCCAATGAATATCGTACTCAACAAGGAAACTGAATTGGCAAAACCGGCTTGTTTAAAAATTGTTGGTGCATAATAGAAAACTGTATTACAACCTGAAAGTTGCTGGAAAACTTCTAACATAATTCCGATCATCAATAGATGTCTAGCAACTGGCTCTTTAAAGTCCGCAAAACTGCCCTTTTCTTTTGTTTGTTGTTTTTTAGCCATATAATCCATAGTGAAGAGTTCTTTTTTGATTTCCTCTTCGTCAGAATAAGTCATCCTTAATACATCTTCAGCCTCATTCATAGTTCTGTTAGAAGCCAACCATTTAGGACTCTCTGGCATAAAAAACATTCCAAATAGTAATATTACTGATGGGATAATTGCGAAGCCAAGCATACCATGCCAGTCAGCAGTGAACGATAACGCGTGATCGACAACGTAGGAAGTTAGCATCCCCGTAGCAGTCATAATCCCATTAATAGCAGTAATCATTCCTCGTTTTGCCGCTGGAGCAAGTTCTGCTAAATATGTTGGGACGATCCCGGAAACACCACCAATACCTAGACCAATAATAATTCTGAATAGTACTAAAACTACAGAATTAGGTGGAAATGTGGAACCAACATTTCCAATTGTTAATAGAACTGCAATTACTAGAATCGATTTACGCCTACCAAAACGGTCAGAAAGAATACCAAAACAGAAAGAACCAAAAATAGCACCTAAAGTAACTCCACTAACAATTGCGCCTTCCATTACGGTACTAGGATGTAAGTCCCCTCTAATGTATAATAATGCACCAGAAATCCCTCCTGTATCGTACCCAAACATAAATCCGCCTAGGGCACCAAAAAAATAAATTAACCACGCGGGGAATTTTCTTTTGCGATGATTCTTAGCTTTTTCCAAGGCAAACACTCTCCTCTATAACAAGCGAGCGATAACAACTAATCATCCAAAACATAACCAATAAATTACATAAAATTACCAACAAAATAATCATAATGCTATTTAATAATTATTGCAAGCGATTACATTAAATTATTTTTACAAACAGAAAAAAATACCTAAAGCTCATTAAAGAACTTTAAGTATTTTAAAAACGAATTGTGAATACTACTAGATTATTTTGCTTCAATTAACCAGCTAAAGCCAGTTTTTTTGTTTAAATTCAACCTTACCTTCGACCTGTTTTTCAAATAACTTATTCCAACACTAAATCATAACCCAATCTAACATTATCGCCAACAGCATTAACTAAATGCAGTATTCCTGCATACCGAAAACCGGCTTTTTTAATCACGTGTTGCATTCGCTGATTAGCAGGATGCGTGTCGATCCGGACTTGGTCACACTTTTTCGTTTGTAACTGTGCAAACAATGCGGCAAACAGTTCCTGACTTAAATGCTGACCGCTTAACTTCGGATCAACAGCAAACCGGTGGATCGCATAATAAGCACCCGGATAATGCCAATTTCCCTGTTCTACGTGGGAATATGAAGGTTCTGGTCCCGCTTTTAAGGCTGCCATTCCCGCAAGCTGTTTGTTTTTAAACAGCAAAAAAGAATCTTGGTTGGCGATGTCAGCGATGAACGTGCCTTGGTTCGGGAATCCCTCTTGCCATTGTGGGATATGATCTGCTTTTAACAGCGAACGTGCGCGTTTAAAAAGGGGCATCATCGCTGGTAAGTCTTGGTATTGTGCTAACCTAAAATCCATGATGACCTCCCTTTACAGTTCAAATAAGCGGTGGCTTAAAGCAATTTCTTGCGGATCAGGATTGCTATTAGCAAAACTCACCTGTCCTTGATGCGTATTTTTTTGTAACAAAAAACGGCTGTCAAGTTGTTCTGTCAAACGCTTAGCAACTCCCTCAGCGCCATCGATCAGTTGCACTGTTGGCCCCATAATTTCTTGAATCATTTTTTGAGCAAAGGGAAAATGCGTACAGCCTAATACTACTACGTCCGTTTTTCCTTGGTACGGAGCTAATAACGTTGTTAAATAAGTTTTGAGTTCGGTGCTAGTCAAATCCCCACGCTCGACAAATTCCACTAATTTGGGTGCCGGGACTTTACTGATCTGCGCTTGGTCGTGATACTTTGCCAGTGCCGCCGTAAATTTAGCTTCTTTTAAAGTTAACGCAGTCGCCATTACTACTACCCGAGCATTTTTTTTGAGTTCAACTGCTGGTTTTAGCGCCGGTTCGATCCCGACTAAAATCAACTGCGGGTACGTTTGTCGTAACTGGCTGATTGCGACACTAGTAGCGGTATTACAAGCGATCACTATGGCCTTAACTTTTTTTTGCAGCAATTTACGAACAACGTTGTGGCTTAAAGTCAATACTTGACTAGCAGGCCTCGTGCCATAGGGAGCATTAGCCGAATCACCGTAAAAAAGGAAGTCTTCGTGCGGCAATTTTTGGTGCAAAACTTTTAACACCGAAATCCCGCCGACACCTGAATCAAAAACTCCGACCGGAGCATTCGCGTTTAATTCCATGATAATCACCTATTCGTTTACTAATTATGGTCAATAAATTCTTTGATCCTGCGTGCAGCTTCGGTCAGATTTTCCCGCGAAGCCGCGTAGCTGATCCGCACGTACCCTTCTCCTCCGGGACCAAAAGATATCCCCGGAATCAATGCTACCCGCGCTTTTTTAGCTAAGAGCCGGACAAAGGCCCATGAATCGGTGCCAAATTTTGCCGGAATTTTAGCAAACAGGTAAAATGCGCCGTCTGGTGAAGCAATTTGAAAGCCACAGGCAGTTAGTTTTTGATACATCAGATCCCTGCGTTGTAAGTATTCCTGCTTCATCCGCTCGCTGTCTTGCTTACCGTTAGTTACAGCCTCTAAAGCAGCAAACTGAACGCTAGTTGGCGGCGAAGTCACTAAATATTGGTGAGCTTTGACTGCTTGATCAATGAAACGCTGCGGTCCCAGTAAAAAGCCCGCGCGCCAGCCCGTCATGGCATGTGATTTAGATAAGCCGGTCACCATCAAGACTTGCTCGGGTAACAACTGTGCTAGGCTAGTGTGTGCGCCATTATAAGTTAATTCCGCGTAAATTTCGTCACACAATACCCACAGGTGATGTTTCTTGATCACGGTCGCTAATTCCTGCAACTCTTCTTTTGAGTACGTCACTCCCGTTGGGTTGCTAGGATAAACTAAAACCAATGCTTTAAGGTGTTCATCTTGGTGTCGTTCAATGATCTTTTCGAGTTTGGCCGCAGTCAAAACGAATTGTTCAGCACTGGTGTCGACTTCTAAAGCATTACCGCCGTTAAGCTTAGTGATCGCCGTGTAAATTGGGAAAACTGGAGTCGGGATGATCACCGTATCATTAGTCTCTAAAATGGTTTGCAGGGCAATTTCGATTGCTTCGGTCGCACCAATCGTAGTGATTACTTGATCGGCTTGATAATTCAACTGGTATTTTTCATTGTAATATGTCGCCGCTGCCTGTCGTAACTGTGGGATCCCCGCGTTAGGCGTGTAGTGAGACTGATCGTCGTTGATTGCTTGGATGGCAGCCTGCTTGATGTGTTTCGGCGTGTTAAAATCCGGTTCGCCTAGGGTTAATTTAATGATCCCCGGAATGGCCGAAACTTCCGTATCAAACTGGCGAATATCCGAAATAGCAATACCTGTAACTCGGTGATTAAATTCCATGAGCTCCACTTCCTTTATAAATTCTGAGCGACTTTAATTTCTGTTTGCGGTGAGAATAAAGCGCACTGTTCCTTAGTCGGCATTTGGTCGGTAATAAACAGCGAAATTGCTGACAAGTCACAAATACGGTAATAAGAATTGTTGACAAATTTTTGATGTTCGGCGACTAAAATTACTTTGCGCGCCCGTTTGACTGCTAATCCGACGATCTCCGCGTCGCTTTGGTCTAACAAATAAATTCCATTTTCATCGATCCCCGAAGCAGCCACAAATGCGGTATCAAAAACGATGTTTTGCAATTCTGACATTGCTAAGTTGGAATAAAAGAAGCGATTTTCGTGATCTAAAGTACCACTTAGGATCTTCACGGTAACCTTGTTGTTTTGGGCTAAGGCAATGCAGTTGTCTAGCGAATGCGTAACCACCGTAACCGGAATGTTCAGGCTCTGGCACGTTTTTAACAAAATCGTCGAAGAATCCATAAAATAAACGTGACGCGGTTGACAATAATTCAGCGCGGTCAAGGCGATCTTAGTTTTTTGTTTAGTAAAACGAGACAACCTACTCTGATAATTCGGTACGCTTCTGCCAAAATCTAAGGGCAAAATGCCGCCATGAGTTCGCTTGACCTCGCCCCTTTTAGTTAGTAAAACAATGTCTCTTCTGGCGGTGTCCTGGGAGATCCCAAATTCTTGCATAATTTCTTTTGTCGATAATTCTTGTCGTTGCTCTAGTAGCTGTTTAATTAGTTCAATTCTTTTTTCCTGACTCACAGAAAATCACTCCAAGTTTTAGTAGCTAGGTATATTATATGTTTTTCCGGCTGTAAAATGAAGTTTAAATGTTTGTTTTTAAGTTTAGTTAAAGTAACATTTTATAATTAACAAATGTTAGTAATCAATTCGAGAGTAAAAGAAAAGCGCGACCCTATCAGTCTCGCTTTCCTTAAACAATATTAGTGAACCAACTCGCTGGTAAAACCGTCTTAGCCGAAAACTTTTTCTAACGGTGGTACTACCTGTTTTTTCCGTGAAACTACGCCCGGCAAGTCCATTTTATTAGCAGCCAACTTGTGTCCAAAAGCTTGTTCTACTAAGTCCTGTGGTTGTCCCCATACTAATAAACGAGTATTGGAATCCAAAATATTAGTGACCATCAGTAAGAAAAGATCATAGCCGTCTTGTTGACTCTGCTGTTGCATTGCAGCACTGAGCTGCTCTTCCCTAGCAAAAACTTCGGCTAGATCGACCGTATTGACCTGGGCTACCCGTAGCGTCTTACCACCCATTTCAAACGTTTTAGCGTCGGCCGTGATCAGTTCTTCTTCCGTCTTAGTCCCTAAATTAGTTCCTGCTTTAAGCATTTCTAAGCCGTATTTTTCGTAATCAACGCCAGCGATCTCGGCTAGTTTCTTAGCAACGTCAATATCAGTTTGCGTCGTAGTCGGTGATTTGAACAATAACGTGTCAGAAATAATTGCAGAAAGCATCAAGCCAGCGATCTTACTAGGGATCTGAACGGCGTGTGCCTGAAATTCTTTGAACACGATCGTGCTGCAACAACCCAACGGCTCAGCGTGATAATACAACGGAGCTGCGGTCATAAAATTAGCGATCCGATGGTGGTCGATCACGTGCGTAACTGCAACATCATCAATATCGGCAACACTTTGCTGTTTTTCGTTGTGATCTACCAAAACGACTTCTTGGACTTCAGGTGCTGCTTTAGTGATCACCCGCGGTGCTTTAACGCCAAATTTTTGCAGAACAAAAGCAGTTTCGTCGTTAGGTTCACCCAAGGCAACGGCTTCGGTATCGTTACCTAACTGGTTTAATAAGTACGAGTACGCTATCGCAGCAGCAATTGCATCCGTATCCGGATTTTTATGACCAAAAACTAATTTTTTCATGATTTAAGTCTCCTATTCAACTATAATTTTACCTATTCTGAGATTACGCCTGTTTATTGAAATCTGTCAAGCGCTCCACGTAATTTTGTTGGCGCAAATACGCGTTAAAGGCCAGTAAAAAAGCCCTGATCCGCGGGATCTGCTCCTTGTCTTTATGGTACACAAAATCTAGTTCAAACTTAATTTGCGGTACTAAAAGTGCTAAATAATAGTCGCGTTGTTGCCCCGATTGCGCGCTGTTAAATAAGTACGATGATGGTAGCGCCGCATAACTCCCCGTTTGAGTTACAAAATCTACTAAATAATTAGGCTGAGTGAGGTAGATCACCGGCTGCGGAATGGTCAATAACGCCTCCTGGTAAGCCGCCACCAGTTTTTCTTGCAGGTAAGAACGCTGCGGGAAACAAGCCCACGAATGAACGAGCGTTTCTTTTAAACGGACCTGTTTTCTATTGCGCCATTTCTCGTTACGGTGCACCAAAAACAATTTTTCCGGAAAAATTAGCTGTGTCTGGTAAGTGCTTTTAGAACGAAGATTCTTTTCCGGCAGGTACGTGATCGCTAGGTCAAGACAGTTATTTTCCAAGCCTTCCCACATTTCTTTTTGGCTGACCGAATACAATTTTAACTGCACGTGGGGATATTGTTGGTAATAACTCGACGTAAAAGCCAACAAGAAATGATAGTCGACCGCGGACAAAATTCCAATATTGATCTGTCCTTTAGTCGCATCCGTACTCTGTTGTACCTCGTCTATCGCCTGGTTTAACGTCGAATTGATCTGGTGAACGGCATCAAGCATCGTGTAGCCTGCATCCGAGAGGTGTAATTTTTTATTTGTCGAGTAAAATAACGGCACCCCGACGATCTTTTCCAGTTTTTTGATCTGTTGGGTCAAGGCCGGCTGAGTGATCCCCAGGCTTTGTGCAGTCTTGGTGTAACTCATTGTATTAGCGAGTTGCAAAAAATAGTTTAGTGTTCGGGCGGAAAAATTCTCTTGTTCTAACATCGTGCTTCCTCATTTAGTAAATTTTATTTAATCATTAATAAATTATAACCCAAACACCTTATTTATTCAGTAATAAATTACTATTCAGCTAACTGCGCTAGCGTTTTTTTAAATCCCGCGGGTAATGGCGCTTCAAATAAGAGCTCTTTACCCGTAACTGGATGAGTGAAACCTAAAACTGCCGCGTGTAAATACTGTCCTGGTACTCCCGTCAAAGTCTGTTTGTAACCGTACAGCGGGTCGCCCGCCAGCGGATGCCCGATGTATTTTAAGTGGACCCGGATCTGGTGGGTACGACCGGTCTCTAAAACGCATTTTAATAACGTGTAAGCCGCGTAGCGTTTTAGCACGGTAAAATGCGTGACCGCGGGACGCCCATTAGCGACCACCGCTTGTTTTTGTCTGTTGACCGGGCTTCTTCCCAGTGGCGCGCTGATCGTACCCTGATCTTCTTTAAAATTGCCGTGAACCAACGCTAAATACTCACGCTTAGTAGTTTTATCCTTTAGCTGTTGGCTCAAAGACCGATGCGCGTGGTCATTTTTAGCCACCATCAGCAAGCCCGAAGTATCCTTATCGATCCGGTGAACGATCCCCGGGCGCCAAGTCCCGTTGATCTGTGACAGCGGGCAGTGATACAACAAGGCGTTGACCAACGTTTTGTCCGGATGTCCGGGTGCGGGATGAACTACCATCCCCGCCGGTTTATTAACTACCAACACGTCGTCGTCTTCATAGACAATATCTAACGGAATATTTTGAGGCTTCAAGTCCAGTTGTTGAATCTCGGGTTCTGTAACAGTGATCTGGTCACCCGGCCGCACCAAATAACGTGGTTTTTCTTGGTGCCCGTTGACGCTCACTTGTTTTTGGGTGATCAATTTTTTAATGGTCGAACGCGAATAATCGCTAATTAGCTGGCTTAATACCACGTCGAGGCGCCCGTGCTGGTCGCTGATCGTAAATTCTTTCATAGTTTGTCATCCTTTAGCACCAAAATTAACAATAAAAGCACACTGATCGTTAGCGCACTATCCGCAACGTTAAAGATCGGAAAATTGATAAAATTCACCTCGAACATATCAGTCACGTAGCCTAAGCGTAAGCGGTCGCTAAAATTACCACAGATACCGCCGATCATCAGTGCCAATACCAACGCATACGGCCAATTATGGCGCAATTTAACCAGGTAATAACCCGTCACCGCCAAGGCCACGACCGAGATCAAAATGAAAAAATAGCGCTGTCCTAACAACATACTCCACGCCGCGCCAAAATTACGCACGTGAGCCAGCGAAAAAACATGCGGCCACAGCACCAAACTGTGATTTAGTGGTATTGCAACGTTAACATAGGCCTTTACTCCCTGATCTAATAAAACAACGAGCACAATCACTAATAAATAAAGTGGCATTCAAAAACTCCCTTATTACTACCTAAAATAAACCGGTGATCCGCCCGTCTGCGTCAATATCGATCTGATCCGCCGCGGGGTTAGCCGGTAATCCTGGCATCGTCAAAATATTACCGGTCAAAACAACGATAAAGCCCGCTCCCAGTTTAGGAATCAGTTCGCGCACGTGAATGGTAAAGTTGCTGGGAGCTCCCAATTGATGCGGATCATCGCTCAAAGAATACTGTGTCTTAGCGATGCACACTGGCAGTTTATCCCAGCCGTGCTGTTTGATGTGCTCCAACTGACGCTTGGCCTTAGCCGTATATTCTACTTTGATCTTTTCTGACTCCCACCACGACTCCTTCTTATCTTTTGGTCTAAACCCACCGTAGACACGGTTAGCTATCTGATCGATCTTATCAACTAATGATTCATCGGCGTCATATAAAGGAGTGGTAAAACCACTAAATTCGAATGGCGGACATTCAGCAACCACTGTGCGAGCTAATTCCATAGCTCCCGCTGATCCTTGTGCCCATGAATCGGTCACCACGGCTTTTACCCCCAACTTTTCACAGTAAGCTACTACCTGCTCTAATTCTTCTTGGGTATCCGTGCTAAACCGATTGATTGCTACTACTATTTGCTGAGATGCACCCTCACGATTACCATCGCCCTGATAACTTTGGAGTGCTTTAATGTGGCGGTGGATATTTGCGCATCCTCGCTTTAATGCTGCTTCATTAGGCTGCGAAACTGCTGATAACGCAGAACCCCCTTGATATTTGATTGCCCGTAAGGTAACTACTAAAACGAACACATCCGGCATTTTGCCTAAAACCGGGCCCGTAATATCCATGAACTTCTCGGCCCCCAGATCGGCCCCAAACCCGGCTTCAGTTACGGTATAATCGCTTAAATTCAGTGCCATTTTAGTAGCTAAAATACTATTACAACCATGAGCAATATTAGCAAATGGTCCCCCGTGCATTAAGACTGGTGTGTGTTCTAGTGTCTGTACTAAATTAGGCTGTAATGCTTCTTTGAGCAACGCACACAGCGCACCCGTCGCACCTAACTGAGCGACCGTTACCGGTTCTTGCTCGTAGGTATAGCCGATCACTATCCGGCCTACCCGTGCTTTAAGGTCAGCACGGTCTTGTGCCAGACATAAAACGGCCATCAATTCCGAAGCGGCAGTGATGTCAAAGCCTTCTTCGCGCGGCACACCCTGGGTAGCTCCACCCAAACCTAGTACCAAATGGCGTAATGCCCGGTCGTTAATGTCCAAGGCTCTTTTCCAAACGATCCGCCGTGGGTCTAATCCAAGACGATTTCCCTGATAGATATGATTGTCGATCAGGGCCGCTAGTAAATTATTAGCGCTCGTCAAGGCGTGCAAGTCGCCGGTAAAATGCAAGTTGATCTCTTCCATGGGAACCACCTGCGAATAGCCACCACCAGTCGCGCCGCCCTTCATTCCCATTACCGGACCTAATGAAGGTTCCCGTAACGCGATCATCGTTTGATGGTGCAACTGCGCTAACGCATCCCCTAACCCGATCGTAACGGTAGTCTTACCTTCTCCGGCTGGTGTCGGTGACATCGCCGTTACCAATATTAATTTAGATGGTTTGGGCGTTACTTCGGGTGCTAGTGAAAGGTGTAATTTAGCCTTATTATCACCGTACGTTTCTATTTCTGTCAGTGGGATTTGCGCTTTTTGTGCAACCTGTTGAATGGGCCAAGGCTGATTAGCTTGCACAATTTCTAAATCTGTTTTCATTTGATCACTCCTAATTTATTATTTGTTGTAATTCGGTGCTCAACCGCGTAACATCTCGGGGCCGTAGCAATAACTGATACGTGCCGTAATTGGTCTGAACCCTTAGCGAAAAGCGTGCTACCTGGATCGTGGTGATATCCGTCAGTAAAATTTGGCGGTTATTAGCCGAAATCACCCGTTTCAAATTTAAGCTGGTAGCCGTTACCTCTAAACGACGTAACCATAACTGTAAAGCGGCCACCACCAAAAACAGGAGTAAAAAAAGCACCGTCCATAGCTGAATGACCGTGATCTCTAACCACAAAATAATGCCTAACAAACCGATCAGTGCCGTTAAGGACCAACAGATCACACTGGTCGGCCAATCGGGTTGGTAATAATATTTTTCTTTCATTATTTCTCTTTTTTACCCCAATACTGAAATAGATCCGTGCGTAACGCCCCGTTATAGAGCTTACGACGTTTCGTCGCTTTTTTTCCATAGGCTTTTTCAAACTGCAAGTCACTGGTCAAAATATACTTGCTCCAAGTCGTCAACGGGGCGTAAACTACTCCCATTTGCTGATATAACTCCCGGGCTTTTTGCTGGTCGCTTAACCGGACTCCATACGGCGGGTTAGCCACTATTACCCCATTTTTAGCCGTCGTTTTAAAATCTTTGACGGCCAGCTGCTTAAAGTTAATCTGTGCTAACACGCCAGCTCGTTGTGCGTTATTTTGCGCTAACGCGACCATTTGTCCGTCGATATCGTAACCAGCAATTGCCAAGTCTAAGTCCAATTTACGCGCGGCTAGTGCCTGTTGGCGTAAGTTCTCATCTTCTTTTTGCTCCCAAAACGGCCACTGTTCGCAAGTGAAATGGCGTTGTAGTCCCGGCGCGGTATTAGTCGCCAGTAACGCCGCTTCGATCGGCAAGGTACCCGAACCGCAGACCGGATCGACGAACGGCATTTCTGCATACCAGTGTGCCAGTAACACTAAGGCGGCGGCCATGTTCTCTTTTAGCGGGGCCTCGCCTTTATCTTCACGGTAGCCCCGTTTAAACAAACTATTACCAGTCGTGTCTAACACTAGCATTACTTGGTCTTTATTGATCATCGCTTCTAGCGGAAAAACTGCCCCAGTCTCCGCGAAACGCGTCCTGCGGTGATAAGCAGTCGCCATCTGCGAAACGATCGCCTTTTTAACGATCGCCTGAATACTTGGAACGTGGTGTAACTGCGATTTTTGCGAACGCGCATTGACTGGAAAAGCCGCGTCCAACGGTAAAAACTGGTCCCAGGCAACTGCTTTGGTCTGTTCAAATAATTCATCGAAAGTGCGGGCCTGAAAACGAGTGATTTTGATTTTGATCCGGTCGGCCGTACGTAACCACAAATTGGTCCGTAAAATATCGACTAACGTGCCCGTAAAATTGACCCTGCCGTTTTGAACTTGCACCTGATAGCCTAGGTGGCGTAATTCGTTTCCTAAAACGCCCTCGATGCCCGCGGCACAGGTGGCCATTAAATTGTATTTTTGCATTTTGACTCCTTTGAATGATTTTAGCAAAAAAGCCGGGATAATAAATTATCCCGGCTCCTGATATACGGTTTCTCTATAAGCCACGTTCTGTACGTCATTCGGTCCAGGAAACCGAAATCGGTGGTAATCATCTATCTGTGGGTCAAACCCACCCCCATGATTAGTTCATTTCCGTCATGAAGCGCCCCTACCATAAATTTGGGTTACCTACTCGCGGGGTTTACCTCGTTCCACCAGTTGGGTTTTCCCAACTGCTTCGTCACTGTGGCACTTTTCAAGACTACTCGGACTTGGCGTTAGCTTTAGTCCTTTTATCTGCCGTAATCCGTTAGGATCCCTTGCCTTATTTTTTCAGCAAGCACGAACACTACAAGCATCGCAGCTTGTGTAAGCTTGGACTTTCCTCAGCCTGTAAAAACAGGCCGCGATTACCAGAAAAACCGTAACTAGTTAAAACTGATTTCCTTGATCATTGTCATTAAGTTGGGCACCAAAAACGTGCCGTTCCAAATTCGACAAGCGTTTCAAAATATCGATGTTTGTCGTATTGGTGGCAGAATGCGTCGTCTGACTGGAATTGCCAACCGCCACTTGTTTAGTAAGGTCATCAACTTTACTAACCAAGCGGTCATTTTCTGCCCGTAACCGCTGATTTTCTTTGGCATAAGTCTCGTAGTCTTGGATCACATCATCCAAAAACTCATCGACTTCCGTGGAATCATAACCGCGCATCTTAGGCTTGAAATGTTTATTAACAATTTCTTTAGGCGTCAGCTTAATATTTTCCATGATTTGCACCCCATCTTAAAGGAACTTGATCCATTAACAATAACCATTATACCAGTTAGTTATTAAAATACAAGCATGAGCTAGTCTTGATCCGCTAATTGTTCGGCTGCCTCTTGCAGATCGTCCATATTTAAAAGGTCTAATTCGTATTCACTATTGGCTTGGTGGGCGGTAATTGCTTGGTAATCGTAACTACTCTTGCCGCTAAATTCGGGATCGTAAATTAGGATCGCCGCTTCACTATGAGTCAGCATAAATTTTTGGTAATTACGTAATTGCTGAGGCGAACGGTATGGTTGGTGACTGACCGTCGCACAAAAATCGGCCTGCTGTTTTAATGCCGCTAATTTTTGCTGTTTGCCTTCTTGCCACTGACTACCAAAAGCACTAAAAGGCAACATCATTCCTATTTTTAGCGTCGGGTCTTTTTCCTTTAGGTGTAAAACCGTTGCGGCCGCCCACTGCTCGACTCCCAACTGGCCACCAGTTAAAAACCACTGGGCCCCGTTAGCAGCGTACCGTTCAATTTCAGCAGCAAGCACTGCTTTTAGTACCTTGACTTTCGGATCTGCCGGGCGAAAAATATTTAACTCATAATTACGATAGCCCGTCACCCATACTCTCATCGCTTCAACCTCCTTAGTTGCTTGGTGCTAAACTTTGCCCCGACCCACTTCAATGTTATAATTAAGCGCATAGGAGCGTGAAGTAAATGATCAAACATTATCCCAACGGACAAGTTTATCATGAAAATAGCAATTTGCCCCGTAAAAAAAATACGCTAACAGTTGCTCATCAAACCAATTATGGTAACCGCGGGATGTCATTAGAACAAGAGATCAACCTTAGTAATCAGTATTACTTACAACACGAGATCGCGGTGATCCACAAAAAGCCACTGCCGATTCAGATCGTGAACGTCAGTTACCCTAAAAGAAGTGCGGCAGTCATTAAAGAAGCCTACTTCAAACAAGCATCGACTACCGATTATAACGGAGTTTACCGGGGCTACTACGTCGATTTTGAAGCCAAAGAAACGCGGCAAAAAACCGCTTTTCCGCTTAATAACTTTCACCAACACCAAATCGACCACTTGAAGGCCTGCGCCAAACAAGGCGGGATCTGTTTTACGATTGTTAAGTTTTCCGTGCTGCACCAAATTTTTGTTATGCCTGCGTCCCTGTTATTTTCATACTGGGACCAGCAGGAAACGGGACGTAAATCGATCCCTTACCAGCAGATCAAAGCCCACGGCTTGCCCGTTTCATATCAGATCGCCCCACGGCTTGCTTATTTACAAGCAGTCGACGCTTTGATCGCCAACAAGATTAATTAAAGGAGTTCGGTTTTAATCATGAGTAAACAAAAGCCACAATATTCGCGGACTAAACAACGTCCCAGAAACGGTGCGCCCCAAAGACGCCCGCAACGCCGACGCCCCGTGCCGCGTAAAAAGCACCATTTCTGGTCCACTTTTTTCTGGTCCTTA
This sequence comes from Ligilactobacillus sp. ESL1201, assembly GCF_058503265.1. Classification (NCBI taxonomy): domain Bacteria; kingdom Bacillati; phylum Bacillota; class Bacilli; order Lactobacillales; family Lactobacillaceae; genus Ligilactobacillus; species Ligilactobacillus sp. ESL1201. The sequence goes on from NZ_CP196362.1 coordinate 1,016,408, forward strand.
TTTTTACTTTTCATCATTGTACTAGCCGGTGGCGCGACACTCTTTTTTTCCTACGCCAAAAGTGCGCCGTTATTAAATGAAGCGGAATTAAAGAGTACCGGCTCTACCACCATTTACGACGCTTCCGACCACAAGATCACGTCTTTGGGGACCCAAAACCGCATCTACGCTCATTCCGATGATGTACCCCAGCAACTAAAAGACGCGATCGTCAGCATCGAAGACCGCCGTTTCTACCAGCACCACGGTCTGGATCTAAAACGGATCGGCGGCGCAGCTATCGCTAACCTGACCGGTTCTTCCGGCCTACAAGGCGGAAGCACTTTAGACCAACAGTTGATCAAGTTATCGTTTTTCTCCACCAAAAAATCCGACCAGACGTTTAAGCGCAAGGCCCAAGAGGCATGGATGGCGCGTAAATTAGATAAAACCTACTCCAAAAATCAAATACTAACTTTCTACGTTAATAAGGTCTTTATGGGTTACGGCTCTTTTGGGATGCAAACGGCCGCTAAATTTTATTACGGTAAAACCCTCAAGCAATTGGACCTGGCACAGACCGCGCTGATTGCCGGGATCCCTAACGCTCCTTCTCAGTATAATCCTTATTCTAATCCTAAACTAGCGCAAGAACGGCGCAACGAAGTTTTAAACGCGATGGTTTCCAACCATAAAATCAGTAGCAGCCAGTCGCTCAGTGCTAAGCAAGAAGATATAAACGAAGGATTATTACCGGCTCACGACGCGCCGCAAAACAATATGAATGCCAAGATCGCCGATCCTTACATCAAACAGGTTTTGGCAGATGTGCAAAAAAAAGGCTACAACCCGTACAAATCTAACTTGAAAATCTATACCAATATTAATATGAAGATCCAGCGTAAACTCTATGAGATCGCCAATACTTCCGATTACGTTTCTTTCCCGGACGATAATTTGCAGGTTGCTTCAACCGTGGTCAACCCTAACAACGGCAAAGTGGTCGCAATGCTGGGTGGTCGGAAAACCGGTGACGTCACTTACGGGTTAAACCGCGCGGTCCAAACCGACCGCACGAATGGCTCGACGGCTAAACCATTAATGGACTACGCTCCGGCGATCGAATACCTCAGTTGGGCTACTAATCACGCGATCAAAGATACCCCGTACACCTATTCTGGTACCAAGATCGAGTTAAGAGATTTTGATAACCGCTATAAGGGAACGATGACGATGCGCAACGCTCTAGTCGAATCCCGCAACGTTCCCGCGATTCGGGCCCTATCGGCGGTCGGTGTCAGCAGAGCGCAGAATTTTATTAGCAAATTAGGTTTTAAATACAAAAAGACACTAGAATTACAAAACGGGATCGGCTTACCGTCGTCTACCTTGCAAAATGCTGCGGCCTACAGTGCTTTTGCTAACGGCGGTACTTACTTCAAGCCGTCTTACATTAACCGGATCGAAACCCCAGACGGTGTCATTAAAGACTACTCCATCCAAAGTACACCGGCCATGCAAGAAGCTACTGCTTACATGATCACCGACATGCTAAAGGGAGTCATCAATTCTCCCCAGGGTTCCGGCACTAAAGCAGCTATCCCTGGACTATATCAGGCCGGGAAGACCGGGACGAACGCCTATCCTGCCGATATTGCAGCCCAGTTTCCGTCCACGGCTTCGATGGATTCGTGGTTTAACGGCTTTACCAAGCACTATTCGGTTTCCATTTGGGTCGGCTACGATCACCCTTACCGGCAAGGAAATTACCTCGATCAGCATTCCGTCCAGTTAGCGGCGTTAATTTACCGTGCCTTAATGGTTTATCTGTCACAAAACGTTTCTAACAGTGACTGGCAGCGTCCCAGCGACGTTGTTGCTAAAATGATCAACGGCGTGCGGGAATTGTATTTGGGCGACGGCGATAATAGCACTGCCGCAGAAAGCAGTGGTTACGACCAAGCAGAAAGTACTCCTAAAGAACACTATAGTTCTAGTGAAGAAAGTTCCAGCAGTTCTTCCAGTAGTTCTGCCAGTTCAGGTAGCTTTAGCGAACAATCGTCGTCCGCTAGCATCCAATCGAGCACCAGCACGAGCGCTAATTCCGCTAGTGAACAGCCGGCAAACGAGAATAATACTACCACCGAGCCAACCGCTCCTGCCACACAACAGTAACGAGTTGCTGAAAAATTAGCTAAAAAGGGGAGCTGGGACAAAACTTCGTTTTGTCCCAGCTCCCCTTTTAGTATTTTATTTTCTTGCAAGTATAGATTAGTCGCGCTCCAAAAAGCCAGCCTCGTTTTAGTATTTCCGTAAATAACAGTAAATATGTGTTCAACTACTAGCAGTTTTTCTTACCAACTCTTTTTTGCCCTTCCTGACAAATCTCTAACAACGGACACGTCGCACAGCGAGGATTACGTGCCATACACTGATTACGGCCCCACGAGATCAAATAGTGATGCGCGGCACTCCATAAATTCTCAGGCAATTTTTGCATCAGAATTTTTTCGATCTGTAGCGGTGTGGCCTCTGGCGGCACGATCGCCAAGCGCCGCGTGATCCTGCTGACGTGAGTATCAACGGCGATCGCGGGGATGCCAAACCACTGCGACCTGACCACATCCGCCGTTTTTCTGCCTACTCCCTGTAAGGAGGTCAATTCCGCCAGCCCACTAGGAACCTGCCCGTCGAAATCAGACACCAGCTGTTGTGCGCAATGAACGAGGTACTTAGCCTTATTTTTATACAAGCCAATGCTTTTAATGTAACCCTGAACTGTTTTTACGTCTGCTTGCGCTAAGTCTTGCGGGGTCGGGTAAGCGGCAAAAAGTGCTGGCGTCACCAAGTTGACCGCCTTATCAGTCGCTTGGGCACTCAACATGACTGCAACTAACAGCTGAAAGGCAGACTCAGCATGCAGCGCTGTTTTAGTATTAGGATAAATTGCTCCCATCTTTTTGATGGCAGCAACCGTTTGTGTACTAGATAGCATTAGTTTACTCCTTTTGCCCTGACCAGTGATAGAGAGGAATATAGGGCTTAGTCTGACTGCCTTGCTTTTTTGCGACTGGCTGCGCGGCTTTTTGGCGGCGATTAAATTGATACTGCGTCAGGTCCGCAACACTTTTAATGTTATTTTTCTCCCAGTTCAGCAAGATCTTATCGATATACTTTAAGCTGTAAGCCCGGCTCAAAACCGCTTCGCGCAAAGCCGCCGTGATTAATTCGGGCGCATAGTGATCCTTGGTGAGCCAAGAATCGATCATTTCCATTTCCATTGGCGATAATGGGTGGCCAAACTCGGCTTCTATTTGATTATATAATTCTTCTTGTTTAACTAACTGCTCGTTTTGTGTTTTAGTGGTCTCTTTACTCTGCACCACCGCGGCTAACTTATGGTATAGGGGAGCAAAACTGTAACAATCATGTTTTTTGCCCGTAGCACCGCTCACCGGCGTAATGGTCAGCAATTTTTTCGCCAGCAACCCGTGTACCAAATCATAAACTGCGGTACTTTTGAGCTTCATTTTACGGGCGATACTTTCTAGGTCCGGAAAATCTCGCCCCGCCTGTAAGTCACTTGTGATCTGTAAAAACAGCATAAATTCGGTATCGTTCATCTCCAAATTGCGGTAATTAAACAGCACCATCTTAGAGATACTCAACTGTCCTTGCTGTACATACTGAGCAAAAATTTCGTCCATCGTTACCATTTCTCCTCTGACTCATTTTCTCCTCTGACTCATTAAAAAAGGAGCCGGGACAAAAATTGTCCTAGTCCCCTTTCTTTACTATTTCTTACACTAGCTTAAATACTACTATTACGGGTAGATCCGGTTTAGCATCCGTGGGAACGGGATCGACTCACGAATATGGTTTTCACCCGTGATCCAAGTGACCATTCGTTCTAACCCCAACCCAAAACCTGAATGCGGCACACTACCATAGCGGCGTAAATCTAAGTACCACTGATAATCGGCTTCGTTTAAACCAAAAGCTTTGATCTGTTCTTCCAAGTAGTCCGGATCTGTTGCCCGTTCGGAGCCGCCGATGATCTCACCGTAGCCTTCCGGAGCCAATAAGTCGGCGCAAATCACGACATCGTCTCTCGTAGGATGAGGCTTCATGTAAAACGGCTTGATTTTTTTCGGGTAGTTTAACACAAATACCGGTTTGCTAAAGTGGTCTGCCAAATAAGTCTCTTCCGGCGAACCAAAATCAGTGCCCCACGTTAAATCGGGAAACTTGCCGCTTTCTTGCAGCAATTTGATCGCATCGTCATAAGAAATGCGCGGGTACGGTAATTGAGTATAGGTCTTCAGCAATTCTTTATCCCGCCCCAAAATATGCAACGGGTAATCACAATGATCTAAGACATTTTGTACCAAAAAGGCGATGTAGCGTTCTTGCAGTTCCAGACTTTCTTCTTGGTGCATGAATGCCATCTCGGGTTCGATCATCCAAAATTCGATCAAATGCCGCCGCGTCTTAGATTTTTCGGCCCTAAACGTCGGCCCAAAAGTGAAGACCTTGCCGTAAGCCATCGCTCCTGCTTCCGCGTACAGCTGTCCCGATTGTGAAAGGTAAGCATCCTTATCGAAATATTCGGTATGAAATAATTCGGTAGTCCCTTCCGGAGCACTGCCGGTTAAGATCGGCGCATCGAATTTGATAAAGCCTTCCCGGTTAAAAAATTCGTACGTTGCCCGGATCAATTCGTTTCTGATCTGCATGTTAGCGAACTGTTTTTTAGAACGCAGCCATAAGTGGCGGTGATCCATCAAAAAATCGGTCCCGTGTTCTTTAGGCGTGATCGGGTAATCTTCACTTTGTCCCACTACTTGGAGGTCTTCGATCTCGATTTCATAGCCAAAATGAGAACGTGAATCCTCGTGGATCACCCCGGTAATTTCCATACTAGTTTCTTGCTTAACTTCCTTAGCTAATGCAAAAACTTCCGGAGTCACGTTATTTTTGACTACGACTCCCTGAAAATAAGCCGTGCCATCACGTAATTGCAAAAAGGCAATTTTTCCACTTGAACGTTTATTAGTCAGCCACACTCCAAGCTTGACTTTCTCGTTAACGTGCTTGTTAGCATCAATAATACTAATTCTTTCCACTGAATTTCCTCCTAAGAATGCATATGTACTTGCATAAATTTGTTGATTCTTTCAAGGGCCAGACTAAAACGCGCCGGTGCTGCGGCATAACTCAAACGCAGGTGTCCCGGCATACCAAAGGCCTCGCCAAATACGACCGCGACGTGCGCTTCTTGCAGTAAGGCCGTAGTAAATTCTTGGGCACTACTAAATCCTGTGAGCGTTAAAGCTTCACTAATATCCGGGAAAAAGTAAAACGCACCGGCGGGTTTGAAATTAAACTTAAAGCCGGGCAATGCGCTTAGCAACGGGTAAAAGTGATTTAAGCGTTGTTCGTATTCAGCCCGCATCTTTTCCAATTCGTCTTGTGGTCCCTGTAACGCAGCCAGTGCAGCATACTGACTAACAGCGCTCAAATTGCTAGTCGTTTGGCTCAATAAAGCGCTGAGTTTAGCAGTCAGTTCTTTGGGCGCAACGACATAACCGACCCGCCAGCCAGTCATCGCGTACGACTTAGAAAAGCCATTGATCAAAACTGTTTGCTGCGCAACCTGTTTGAGCGCAAACAACGACGTGGATGCGGTCTGATTATAAACTAAGTCACCGTAAATATCGTCCGTGATCAGCGTGATCTCGTGTTGGCGTGCCCAGTCGGCGATCTGAACTAACTCCTCTTTGTCATAAACCGCGCCCGTCGGGTTTTGCGGTGAATTTAACAACAACGCTGTGGTGTGCGCCGTGCGGTTAGCCTCCAACTGAGCAGGCGTGACCTTGCCAGTTGCAGCACTTGCCGTCACGAAAACCGGGGTAGCACCCGCTAATTTGATCTGTTCGCTGTAGCTGACCCAATAAGGAACTGGTAATAAGACTTCATCGCCTTGTTCCAACAAAGCCTGGGAGACTAAGTACAAACCAAATTTAGCACCAGTAGTGACGACCACATTTTCCGCCGTCCAGTTCGTGGCATACCGTTCGTTGACTCGCGTTGCGATCGCTTGGCGCAAAGCAGGGATCCCGCTTGCAGCCGTGTAAGAGTCGGCTTGTCCCTTTTCGATGGCAGTAATTGCCGCCTGTTTGATCGCCTTAGGTGTCGGAAAATCTGGTTCCCCAGCCGTTAAATCAACGACGTCGACTCCTTGTTTTTTCATCGCTTTGGCCTGTGCCGACAGCGCTAATGTAGCTGATGATGCTAAATTTTGGACCCGTTGTGCTAGTTTCATTAGATCATCTCCCCGAAATTAAACTGTGAGCGTTTGACTGATTTTCCCTGTTTTAAAGGATAACAAATCATAACACAGCTTGCCGTGAGCATTCAAATAGGTAACTTCCCAGACTGGTTTTTGCCCGTGATGCCCGTGTTCCAAGCCTAAGGCAACGTGCGTGATCTTTTGCAGATCCGGGTGTTGGTCGGTCACCACCTGTTGGGCTTGCTGTGCCGAGATCCCCGCGTCAGCGGCCAACACCGTGATCCGGTCGCCCTTAGCGGAAACTACCGCATAAATCTGCCGGTCATGTTGATCTTGGCCGCGGATCGCGTAGTAAGTTTGTGCCCGGTGATAGGTATAAAAAGCAGATTTAGCGTGCAAGTGAACGTGTTGTTGCGCCAGAATCGTTGCTTTTCTTTCGGTTTGTTTTTGAGGCAATAACATCCCGCCAATAAAAAAAGCAACTACCAGCACCATTACTAATAGTGCCAGCCAGAGGTAAAGCCATCCTTTTTTTTCTTTCATAAACTCACTGATCCTTATCCTATTTATAGTAATTATAGCAAGCAATTGCGCCGATTCAAATTATTTTCTAAAAAAAGTGGCTAACTTTGGTGCTATTTCTTGCGTTTTAACTTCCTGCAATGTAACCGTTGCTGGAAACGAAGCCCTAAACGCCGTGCCGTAATTTTTAGTCAGGATCCGTGAGTCCAATAAGACAAACGCCCCCCGGTCGTGTTTAGTGCGGATCAACCGCCCAAAGCCCTGACTTAACTTAAGTACCGCTTCTGGCAAGGCAATTGCGTGAAAAGCGTTTTGCCCCTGTTGTTCGCTTTTTTGGTAACGCACCCGGTTGACCGGCGTTTGCGCGGCCTGAAACGGTAACCTGGTAACGACCAGCAACTCTAATTTATTTTGCGGCAAGTCGATGCCTTCCCAAAAATTTCCCGTTCCTAGTAAAATTGCCTGCTGTTTGGGATCCATCACAAAGCGTTTTTTCAGTTTTTCAGCGCCACCGGAGATGCCTTGAGCTAACACATTTCTTTTTTGGACCAGTCCTAGTTGTTGCAAGCGGTGGTAGACCTGAGCGATCATTTCTAACGAATTAAACAACACTAAAGTCTGTTTGGGGACCTGACAGCAGACTTCAGCAAGCGTTTGTGCCAAATAATCTGCATAGTCTTCCCCCGCAGTGACCGCCACACCATCGCTAGCGAGTAAGGCAAGCGTTTGTCTGTGGTAATCAAATAGACTGGGATAACTGCTGACCGGCGTTTTTACGGGTAAATCTAACGTTTTTTGCAGGTACGAACTCACCTGCGGCAGTGCTAAATTCGCGCCTAATAACGCCACGTGATCAAAATAATTATACAACTTAGGTGCTAAAAATGCTGTGGTCGCAAACAATCCCCTGTGCAAACGCAGGTGTGCCCCACTGACATCCGCTAAACTTAGCCACAAAATTTCGTTTTCATCTTGAACCTGTTCGACCGTCGTCAAGTCCAGTAATTCCCACGGCAATTCGTTTAACCGTGCGCTTAAAGAAAGGTAAGATTTCAATAATTCGACTGCACTTAAACTCAAGTGGTGCTGTTTTTGTTGCTGGTCAAAACGCCTGGCCAGTTGCTCTTGCATTTTTTGCACCTGCTGTTGGGCGTGCAAGATCTGCTTGATCACCGGCAAGTGTTCCTTGATAAAGCCCCTTAATTTAGATAAAACTAGGACCTTTTCGGTATACCCCGTCACGGATGGACCCAAATACTTTTGTTGCAATAATTCCCTGACCTGCGGAACTAACGTGTCCAACACCCGAACCACGGATAGTAGGTGCTGAAATTCCTTGCCGGTCAAAAAGCCGGCGGCACACAGGTTGCTAAACGAAAACGACTGCTGTGATTGCATTTGAACTAACATTGTATCCGTTAAGATCTTACTCTGATCAAAATCAAAGGTCACCCGGTTGTTTTTCAAGGCTGCTAGTCCCAGATGAGTCGCTTCGTCGATGATCACAGCCGTCGCAAAGCCAGCTAATTCTTCAGCATGATTTAATAAATAAGAGTGATTGGTGAGTACCAAACCGACTTGCCGTTTTTGCTGTTCCTTGCGTCGTAAAAAGTCGACCTGATAAAAAGGACTGTATGGGTCTAAACCAGCCACGCCGCGGTGTTTGATCGTCTTAAATAACGGGTCTTGCATTTGGGTCAGGTGTAATTCGGCCAAGTCGCCCGTTTTAGTCTGCGCCAGCCACACCAAGATTCTCATCTGTAACAGCCGCGCATGTTGGTTTTGGGGAACAAAAAGCGTCTGGTAAAATTTCTCCAAGTCCAAATAATGACTATTGCCTTTCAATGAAACGAACTGGCAAGAAAACGGCAACACCTTAGCGTTTAACTGTATCAGTTGCTCTTGCAGCTGTGTTTGCAAGGCGTTCGTAGCCGTGCTGAGCACGATTTGCTGGTTCGGCTGCCCTAAATAAGCGCTAGGTAACAGGTATCCCAGTGTTTTGCCCATTCCCGTCGGGGCTGCGATCACCTTTAAGTGCTCGTCACTGCTTAAAAATGCCGCAAGTTCATCCATTAACTCCACTTGGTGTTGGCGCCACTCCAGCTGCTCGCCAAACAACTCTTGTTTAGCCTTCGTCGTTTGCGGGTAAGCCGGAAGAAGCGTAGGCGTGATCGTATTTGGTCGTTGCAAAACGATCCCCTTGATCGCCACTAAGTCGGCAGGCAGCTTGACGTTTTTTTGCTGCTGGTAAGCTTCCTGAAAACAATCACCGGTATCATAGTAAGTAACACTGCCCATCGTCGCCAGTCGTTGTAATAGTGTGACTGGAAAATGAGATAATCGTTCTTGCACCCGTAAAAAAAGGTGCGCCGTCGAACTCGCATCGCTCAACGCGTTATGTGGCTGGTCGTGTTCGATCCCAAAAAAGGAGCTGAGGTCAACTAATCGGTATGAAGGCAAAGTCGGAAAAACGATCTGAGTCAACTGTACGGTGTCGATGCCCTTGAGATCCAATTCGGGATAACCCACTCGTTGCAATTCATAATTCAAAAAGCGGTAATCGAAAGTGATGTTATGGGCAACAAAAATCGTATCTTGCAATAACGCGTAGATCGTGCCGGCGACTTCGGCAAAGGTCGGGGCGTGTTCAACGTCACGATCGGTGATCTTAGTCAACTGCACGATTTCCGGTGGAATTTTTCTTTGCGGGTCGACCAAAGTTGAAAAATGGTTGACCACCTTTTTTTGTTGGACAAACACACAGCTAAACTGAATAATGCGATTGTCACCGTCTAGGGCAGTCCCAGTCGTTTCAAGGTCAACTACCGCGTAGATTTTTGCACTCATTTTTTCACCACTTCTATTATTAATTAACACTTACCAATCGTTGATGTTACCAGTGTTTTACGCATTTGTCTACCGCTAAAGCCCTCATTTGAGGTTTAACCATTGTCTAGCAGAAGCGAAGAATGTATAATTGTTATGCTTTATCCTGATTTGAAAACGAAAGGATGATTTCACAGTGGCACAAGATGGCAACGGAAAAAGCCACGCCAAAATTATTCTGACCGGTGAACACGCAGTAGTTTATGGTCAGCCAGCAATTGCCTTGCCGCTCAGCGCGATCCAAGTTAAAGCCGTTTTGAGCTTAACTGCTGGGCACGAGCAATTTTTTACCAGCGAATGTTTTACCGGACCACTGGCACAAATGCCCGCTAGTATGGCAGGGATCAAACACTTGCTGACCGTCTTATTACGTCAATTTAACTACCAACAAAACGGCTTTACCCTAACGTTAAGCAGCCAGATCCCACCGCAACGTGGCATGGGCTCTTCAGCCGGGGTAGCCGTTGCTTTGATTAGGGCCTTTTACAGTGCGTTTCACCAGCAACTGACCAACCAAAAAACGTTGGAGCTAGCGGCGATCGCCGAACGTGATACCCATAAAAATCCCAGCGGTTTAGATGCCGCAACGGTCGCTAGTGACGTGCCTTTGTGGCTGATTCGCGACCAGGAACTGCGGACTTTGCCGATCAACTTGCACGCCTATCTGCTAGTCTGCGACAGCGGTGTTCAGGGAAAAACCAGCCAAGCGATCGGCATCGTTCGTGATTTTAAGCGGCGCTGCCCCCAACAAGCAGACCGCGCGTTAGCTAGCCTAGGCCAAGTGACCCGTGACGTCCGTGAACAATTAGCCAACGACGACCTCGCGGGGTTAGGTAGTTCCTTACAACGTGCCCAAAAAGAACTGCAAAAATTGCAAGTCAGCACTCCGCAACTGGAACAGTTAATGTTTTTAGCACGACAAAACGGTTCGTTAGGTAGTAAACTGACAGGTGGCGGCCTAGGTGGCTGTTTCATCAACTTACTGCCAGACCTAGCTAGCGCCCAACAATTAGCACAGCTTATGCTACAAAATGGTGTCGCCAAATGCTTTATTCAACCTTTGGCGTCTGAGGGAGATCGACATGCAACCAGCAACAGCTAAAGCACATACTAATATCGCACTGATCAAGTATTGGGGTAAAAAAGACCCGGAACTGATACTTCCGATGAATAGTTCTCTTTCCCTAACGCTCGATCGCTTTTACACTCAAACTACGGTGGACTACCAAGATGATTTAGTAGCCGACCGGTTGATCTTAAACGGTCAGGTAGTCCAACACGCTACTAAAATTACTAATTTTATGAATTTTATCCGCCAGTTGACCGGACAGACCCGTTACGCCCTGATCACTTCGACTAACCACGTCGCAACGGGCGCGGGACTAGCTTCGTCGGCGTCAGCGTACGCCGCGTTAGCCGTAGCGGCGACTGCGGCTAGTGGCTGTCAGTATTCACCCACACAACTTTCGCGGATCGCACGCCGGGGTTCAGGCTCTGCCACCCGGTCTATTTTTGGTGGCTTTGTCGAATGGGTCGCCGGTCACGATGACCACAGTTCCTACGCGCGTCCCCTTACCGTTCAAAACGACTGGCAGTTACGCGTGATCGCCGTTGTCGTCGATGATGCACCTAAAAAAATTGCTTCACGCCAGGGGATGCAAAGCGTAGTCGCCACCTCACCTTATTATCGAGACTGGGTCAAAACGGCACAAGAAGACTTGGATGCCATCAAAGAAGCCTTACGCCAGCAAGATTTTACCAGTTTTGGTGAAATCGCTGAAAGTAACGCCCTAAAAATGCACGCCTTAAATCTCAGTGCCACCCCACATTTCAATTACTTCCAGCCCCAAACGCTGGTAGCGATGCAGGTGGTCGAACAATTACGGGCCAACGGTATTCACTGTTATTACACCATCGATGCCGGGCCAAACGTTAAAGTAATTTGTCAAAAATCAGACCTCAGTGTTATATTAAAGCGGCTAAGCCAGCACTTTGCAGCCGCAAATTTATTAGTTGCAGCCCCCGGTCCAGGTGCTGCATTAGTCACAAATCATCCGGGAAAGGACATGATGAATTGATTAAGGTCAAAGCTCCCGGCAAATTATATCTCGCCGGCGAATATGCGGTAGTCGAGACTGGGTATCCAGCCATCCTCGTCGCATTAGACCAATTTGTTCACGTTACAGTAGAAGAAAGTCAAGATGACAACGGCTCGATCATTTCGCGCCAGTACCGCGAACAAACTATTCTCTGGAAACGTCAGGGAAATCAAATCGTGGTCGATAACCGCGATAATCCCTTTCACTATATTTTATCGGGCATTCGCTTAACCGAAGAATACGCCCAAAACTGCGGACAAAAATTACGTTGCTATCACTTAAAGATCGATAGTCAACTCGATAGTCCGGACGGTAAAAAATACGGCTTGGGTTCATCAGCCGCCGTCACGGTCGCGACCGTCAAAGCGCTGTGTTTGTTTTATCACCTACCGGTTACTAAAGACGAATTGTTTAAACTCGCAGCGATTGCTCATTTCGAAGTCCAAGGAAACGGCTCGTTAGGCGACATCGCCGCGAGCGTTTACGGCGGTTTTATCGCTTACCATTCCTTTGACCGTAACTGGTTACAAACGGCACGCCACAAGTACACCTTGAATCAATTGGTCGAGTTAAAGTGGCCCCAGTTACAGATCGAAAATTTGACTCCGCCTGCTAACTTAAACTTACTGATTGGGTGGACCGGTTCGCCGGCTTCGACCTCACATTTAGTGGACGAAGTCGAACTTAAAAAAGACGACAAGCAGGCAAAATACACGGCCTTCTTACAACAAAGCAAGGCTTGTATCGAACAAATTATCAGCGGTTTTCACCAAAAATCGCTATCCGTCATTCAAAAAGGATTGCGGGAAAACCGCCGTTTACTGGCTAATTTAGGGAAATTTATCAACCTTGAAATCGAGACCCCTAAGCTCAAACACCTGATTCAAAGCGCAGAACACCTAGGTGGCGCGGCTAAAACTTCCGGCGCCGGTGGTGGCGATTGTGGGATCGTGATTATCGACCGTAAAATCGACGTCGCGCAACTCTTCGCACAGTGGCGCCAGTTCAACATCGAACCGTTATTGTTTCGGGTGCACAACGTTGATGAATAACCACCGTTAGGAGGAAGGCTCATGGATCCGCACTCTCACCGTAAAGACGAACACGTCATCATCGCCGAAAAAAATTATCGCCCAGTCGCAGCTACCCAACTGGAAGAGATTCAACTGTTATTTACCAGTTTACCCGAGCTGGCGTTAGCGGACGTTGATTTAACTACGACCTTAGCGGGACAAAAAATTGCTGCTCCTTTTTTCATTAATGCAATGACCGGTGGCAGTCCGCAGACGGAAAAGATCAACGCTCGTTTGGCCCGGATCGCTGCCCGTCAACACCTAGCGATGGCAACAGGCTCGCAAAGTATCGCACTTAAGGACCCGACGGTTAAAGCTAGTTTTCAAGTCGTCAGGCGTACTGCCCCGCACGAATTAGTGTTAGGCAATTTAAGTGCGGCTCAGCAATTACCCGCGGTACTCCGAGCCGTCGAAATGCTGGGGGCCGACGCAATCGAGTTACACTTAAATCCCGCACAAGAACTCGTGATGCCCGAAGGTGAACGCTCCTTTTACTGGTTGAAAAACTTAGCCCAGATCGTTCGTGATTGCCCCGTTCCCGTCCTCGTTAAAGAAGTCGGAATGGGGATGAGTCCTGCGACCTTGCGCCAGTTACACCAAATTGGCGTTAAGTACGTCGACCTAGCGGGAAGCGGCGGCTCTGACTTTAACCTAATCGAAAACCAGCGGCGCCCCCGTAAAGAATACGTGTCGTTTGCGCAACTGGGGTTAACGACCGCGCAAACTTTATTAGCGGCACGACCGTGGCGGGCAAAATTTTCACTGACAGCTTCCGGCGGGATCCGGACCGCACTAGACATCGTTAAGTGCCTGGTATTAGGCGCCGATAACGTGGGGATCTCCGGGTTATTTTTACACGTCTTACTTAAAGAAGGAGACGATGCCTTGGAAGAGCTGGTCATCACTTTTAAAAAACAGATTGCCAAGTTGATGCTTTTATTGGGGTGTCGCACGGTAGCCGAACTACACGAACAACGCTTTATCCTAAGTCCCGCACTACTAAGCTTTCAAGAACAACTTAATTACTAAAATTGGCTATTACAAATTCCGCTAACCAGCAAATTTGTAATAGCCAATTTCATTATTGATGTATCCTTAATCCCTTGGGGAAAAAATTCTTAACCGTCTGCCCGACTACCTTACCAAACGCAAAAGGTTTGCCTTCACAGACTAGTAAGTACCAGCCGGGAGCAACCGGCTCGCTTAGTGACAGTGTCATCCCCTGCACGTAAAGTTGCCACTGTTCGTAAGTCACCGCTAAAACCGCCTGGCATTCACTGGGATGCAACAGTAACGCCAGGTTATAAGCCGGCTCGAACCTCTTTTTCTTAAATTCTCCTAGTAAAATTCCCGGCCGCATAAATTTCAAGCGGGAAATATCCGGCCAGCTAGCAGAGTACCAGTACAAATACGGTCCCACGCAGTGCAATTCATTTTTAGACAACTGCAAAGTAGGAAATAAACGCGACCGCAGCTGTTCCCACAGTTGAAACTGCTCGTTAGTCAGGCCAGCGGCCGTCTTTTTAGCGCGTTTTTTGGTACGCACGCGCCGAACTGGTTGCACTGCCGCACGCCGGTCTTGGATCAAAGCAATAAAGTGCCCGTCACCTTGAAAATGATGAGGCCACAAGCGTACAGCGCGTTTTAGCCAGGCAGAACCATCAGCAAAATCCGGGCGGCCGTCGTCCATCCCCGGATATTTCTTGATCGGTAGCAGTTCCAAGTCTTCATGCTCCCGCAAAAAACGAACCATCACCTGCTCGTCTTCTTCCGGCGCAAAAGTACAAGTCGAATAAACTATCTGTCCTCCCGGACGTAACAGTTGGAGTGCCGTCGTTAGGATCGCCAGTTGTCGGGTAGCACATTTAGTCGGATAATCACTGTTCCAATACTGAATAGCACTGGGGTCCTTACGAAATAATCCTTCCCCGGAACACGGCGCATCAACGAAGATCTTATCAAAATACCCCGCAAAAACGGGGACTAAATTAGCCGGCTCTTCGTTTAAGATCACCGTGTTGCGCGCCCCGATCCGTTCCAAATTTTCCACTAACACCTGCGCACGTTTATGATTGATCTCATTTGCTACCAGTAACCCCTGATTTTGTAATAAACCAGCTAACTGGGTCGCTTTTCCTCCCGGAGCAGCACAAAGGTCTAAAATCTTTTCTCCGGGCTGCACGTCTGCCACCTGAGCGACATACATCGCACTGAGATCTTGACTGTAGACGTAGCCACTCTGATGCGCTAACGAATTGCCGCTGACGTGACCGTAATAGCCAGTCGGCGCATATGCTACGGGCTGTGCTAACGAATAGTCGACTTGACGGTAATTTTCCTTCAACGGGTTTAAACGAAAGCCCTTTTGGACTTCATCCGCAAAACTAGCGAAAAAATCAGCCGCGTGCTTTCCTAATAATTTTTCATACTTACTAACAAACTCTGCGGGTAATTTCATCGTCTTCCTACAATTCCTCTCCATCCCAAAATTAAAAATAAGAAACTACCTACGGCATACGAACCAACCACAAACAAGACCATGCCGCCATACGAGTGTAAACTAAACGCTAAACTGCCGCTAAATGCTCCTAATAACATTCCTAAACCGCTGTATAGTGAAAAGTTTTCCCACTCGGCAAAACAAAACCGACTGGCTAAGATCCCAGTTACTTTTAGATAAACGCTGCGTGCCGCAATTACCCACAAAACAACTTCGAGTATCAAGGCTAACAAGACCGCCACTAAGCCCGCTAACTGCCAGCCATGGGCCTTGAGCAGTGAAGTCTTAGCCACTTCTTTAGTACTGATCTTGTGAATACTTTTAAGCGGTAAATTAGCCTGCAAAACGGCGGGTGCTAATTTTTGGTTGCCGTCGATCATGATCCGGCAATCCTTAGTACTAATTTGTTGGGCTAAATTTTGCGAAAGAGCGACAAAGATCTGCCGGTCAAGCGCCGAAGGTAACTTGCCTCCCATCACCCCGATCACCGGCACGTAAGTCTGACCGATCTTGAGGTATTTTTGGTCTTTAGGTTGGTATAACTGCAGGTCTTTTCCCACCACGACCACGCTCAAAGACGACGTAAAATCATTTTTAGAAAAGAAATTACCCGCTAGTAGTGGCGGTGTTTGGTAATTGCCCTTACCGTAAAAGTAAGTCAGGTCCTTAATTTTTTTAGCCTGGTAATGCACCTGAATATTATTGATCTTAGTATTGGTGGCCAACTGGTGGTTAAATTCAGCCAGCGACATATCGTGTTTGAGTGTCACTTGATAGGCATCTAACGATAAATTATGCTGGTCCAACTGGATTAAGGCATCGCGAGCCTGGATCCTAGTAAAAATAAAAACACTCAAAAAGGCCAGTAGTGCCGTATAGACCACTACAAACAGTTTATTTCTAAACAAACGATCGACTCCTAAAATTTAATTGATCCCCAGTGCGATTTTAGCATAGCGTGTCATCCGCGCGATCGTCCACTGGGGTTCCCAGACAAATTCCACTACAACGTTCTTGACCTCGGGGAGCGGCTTTAAGGCCTCTTTTACCATGTCCGTTAATACGTTAGTCAACGGACAGCCCATAGTCGTTAACGTCATTTCGATCTTGCAGGTCCCAGCATCGTCCAAATCAATATTATAAACCAATCCTAAATTAACGATATCGATTGCTAATTCGGGATCAACGACCGTTTCTAACCGTGCTAAAATGTCATCTTTAACTGCTGTTAGATCTCGTTGCGTCATTTAGTCCACTTCCTTAATTTTACCAGTCAAACTAATCAGTCTTGCTCGTAAGCCATCATGTCTTGATAAGTTTCCCTTCGGAGCACTAACCGGGATTTACCGTCTTCACAAAAAACTACCGCGGGCCGCCCATTACGATTATAAGTCGAAGCCATCGAATAACCATACGCTCCGGTCGCAGGAATTGCCAAGATGTCACCGGCAACCACAGCTGGTAACGGGCAATCGTGTACCAACACATCGCCCGATTCACAGTATTTGCCCACGACCGTTGCCTGCTGGACCGCTTTTGCGTGCGGAGTTGCCGCCTTAAAGGCCGTGTATTTAGCCTGATAGAGAGCCGGGCGGATATTATCACCCATTCCCCCGTCTACCGCGATAAAATTACAAATTCCGGGAACTTTTTTACTGGAACCGACTGTATATAAGGTCGTAGCGGCCTCGCCTACCAGCGAGCGCCCGGGTTCCAACCAAATCTCAGGAACTGGCAAGCCTGCCTGACGACTTTTTTCTTCCACCACAGAACAGATCTGCTGGACAAAAGTGGCGGGAGCTAAGGGCTGGTCTTCTTCATTATAACGGATCCCAAAACCGCCGCCTAGGTTTAAGACTTCTGCGGTAAAATCATACTCAGAATGCCAGCGCTGCAACACGGCTATCATTTTAGTGGCAGCCATGGTAAAGCCCTCTACGGAAAAAATTTGCGAGCCAATGTGGCAGTGTAGTCCGCGCACATTCATTCGAGGCTCAGCCAAGACCCGTTGTAAGGCTTCCTGCGCCTGTCCGGACTGCAAGTCAAAACCAAATTTAGAATTTGACTGTCCAGTTGCAATGTAACGGTGCGTTTCGGCCTCGATTCCTGGTGCAATGCGCAACATCACGCTGATCTGCCGGTCTTTTTGGTGTAAAATTTGCCCCAGTAATTCGATCTCATGAAAATTATCGAGCACGATACAGCCAATCTGGTGGTCGACCGCTTCCGCTAATTCTTGCGGTAGTTTGTTATTACCGTGAAATTCGATCATTTCAGCAGGCATACCGGATTTTAACGCGGCGTATAGCTCCCCGCCGGAAACTACATCACACCCCAAGCCAGCATCTCTGACCAAACGATACATCGCCCCCGCACTAAAAGCCTTGCTGGCGTACACTAAACGATATTTAAGCCCGGCTTGCGCAAAAGCAGTTTTAAATGACCTGATTTGGTCTTTGATCTGTCCCACATCGTAAGCAATTAGTGGGGTTTGATATTGCTGTGCTAGTTGCAAAGCATCGACTTGCCCGATCGTTAAGTGTCCCTCTGAATTACAATTCATTGCGTAACCTTCTTATCGTTAAATTCTATTGTTGCCTGTATCTTACCTAAAATTACGGACAAATGCAAAATGAGTCCCGCGTATTTTTATGGTAAAATACTGACTGAATGCTAAAGAAAAGAGCTGGTATCATGGCAAGTAATGCAACCATTTTTCACACGCCCCACATCAACCTAGTTTGTGACCCGTTAGTCAGCACCCCTATTGGCGCACAAGACACAGTCTTGCTCACGCAGTTGGATCCGCAAACACGGGCCTTTTTGCACGCTTACCGGGGAGAACAACTGATCTATACTTCATTTGAGATCTACCACCTGCTGCAAAAATTAGCGCGGAGTAATTTATTTAATGCTAAGCTAACTAACGTTAAGATCTTACCCTATGATACACCCATATTTTTAGCCGACCTCAAATTAACGCTTTTTCCCAGCGATGATCCGAGCTACGGCAGCTTTGCCGTCTTATTAGTGGGACCACAACACTCAGCAGGCTACTGTAGTACCTTTGAACCGCGCGGCCAGCACCAAAAAAGAAATAAGCACTGGCAAAAAATGTTCACACAACTAGATTATTTGCTTTTTGACCAGCAAATGAAAACCGCTAGTCTCCAAAAAAATCTGCTATCAGAAAATGGTATTCAAGAAATGTTTGCCAAATTCTGCCGCAAAAATCACGGGCAACTCTCGGCCTACTTTTCACCTTGGAATCCCCAGCGATTGCGCCGGTTTAACCAGAGTGCTCAACAAGCAGGCTACAGCATCAAGTGGAATGCTCCGACAGCGGCTCTCTTGCGGGCGTTTTACCCCACGATTGCTAGCGAACAACACCAAGCAGCGGTGATCGAACAAAAAACTGCCAGTACTAATTGTTCTTTTATTGACCCGTTGACCATTCCCGCGCAAAAATTACGTTTACTGGCAATTCCTTCCGCCACACTGGACGACCTAGTGCAACGACTACAAGCACAACAGGTAATTTTTAGCAGACAGCAACAAGTGCTCACACTGTAACATAGCAATTCGCTAAACACAAAGAAGGGACTGAGACAAAAAACTTGCCCAGTCCCTTCATTAATTTTGGTTCTATACTAACAAGTGTTGATGACGAAAAATCAATGCTTGTTTTTTTGTATACCAATTTAAATTTAGGTATAAGAAAAAGCATTGCGCTTTTCCGTGTTACAATTAAGTCGACCAAAACCAATTGAAAGGAATGAAGGCAATGCTTTCCACAAATTATCTTATCAAACTTTGGCTCGGAATTACAGATAAAAACATCAATTTTGATGAAAAATATCCCCTCAGTCAGGAAATTATCAAAAAGAAACCAGCTCTTGTATTTCACGCTAATCTGACTTATTCACTTAACCGCTGTTTAAACTGCGGTTTCACAGGAAAAGTGGTCAAACATGGATTAAAATCTACCTTAGTTCAGCTGTGTGCTGATTCTCACCACCCACTTTATTTAGCACTTAAAAAGCAACGCTTTTTGTGTCGCCACTGTCAAACTACAATGATGGCACAAACTTCGTTAGTGGCGTCACACTGTCAAATTTCTAGAACGGTCCATCAAATGATCACCCTAGAGGCAACCAAAAACGTGGCTTTACATGAAATTGCCCAGCGTTTTAGGATCAGTGCCAGTACCGTCCAAAGATTTATCAACCAAGATAATCAGCAGTTACTAGTCGCTAAACCAACAACTCTACCAGCTCACCTGTTATTCGATGAAATCAAAGTCATGGGTCACGGCTATAGTTTTATTGTAATGGACGCCGATACTCATGAATTATTGGATATTTTACCCGGGCGCACGACCCGCGAGATTAAAGCTTATTTTCAGGAATTTTCCCTGACAGAGCGCCATAAAGTAAAGACAGTAGTCGTCGATTTAAACGCGGCTTATCTTAAATTTATTCCTGAACTTTTTCCGCAAGCAGCAGTGATCGTTGATCGTTTTCATATTGTACAGATGTTAAACCGTGCGCTGAATTCAATGCGCACTCGCGTAATGAAAAAGTATCCCAAAAGTTCGTTTGAATATAAGCTGTTGAAGCGTTATTGGCGTTTATTTTTAAAAAATTTTAACGACCTTGAGGCCGTTAAACTGCGTTATCATCCAGGAATCAAGCGCACTGATACTGACGTTCGTTTGGTCTATCAAGGGTTAGAGCTAGATTCCGGGTTCAAGGCAGCTTATGAAGTCTACCAAAAAATTTTAACGGCGCTCAAAGAACACGATAGTGCAACAATAATTACCACATTGAGTAATTACCATAAGCTAGATAATGAATTTGACCAGCCAATAAAATCGCTCAAGAAGAATCTGGTGGCAGTGGTAAATAGTTGTCGGTATCGCTATAGTAACGGCCCCTTGGAGGGCATGAACCGTAAGATCAAAGGGATTAAACGGACGAGTTTTGGTTTTAGAAACTGGTTTAATTTCAAGTTACGGGTCATTTTAGAATGTACCAGTAAGCTTTCAATACTGAATTAATTCAAAAAATTTGATCAAGTAGGAGGCTTATTTAGTGTACGTTAAAAGCGGGAAAACACGCCTAAATTACTAAAAATTAAAAGTGAAATTAATTAAAAACAAAAAACGACTTAAAAACAACAAACCACCTAGACCAATTTTGATCTAAGTGGTTGGAAAATTCTCCATCAACACTAGTTGACAAAGAACCTTAATTTTTCAGCTAATGGTTTAGCCTTTTACCTGGCTCATTACGTCGGCTGCGAAGTCTTCTACTTTTTTCTCAATCCCTTCGCCAACTTCGTAACGAACAAATTCCTTAACTTTGCCACCCTTAGCGGCTACGTACTTACCGACCGTTTGATCAGGATCTTTCACAAAATCCTGGGCATCTAACGTAATTTCGGCAAAGTACTTGTGTAAGCGGCCCGTCACCATTTTTGCAATGATTTTTTCCGGCTTACCTTCGTTTTGAGCTTCAACGGTCAGTACTTCTTTTTCGTGAGCTACTTGATCCGCTGGGACCTGCTCTTGGTCGACGTATTGCGGATTGATCGCAGCTACGTGCATCGCAATGTCTTTAGCAGTGTCATCGTCGGCACCCTGCAACACGGTCAAAGCAGCGATCTTACCGCCCATATGCAAGTAAGAACCGAAATGGTCGCCGTCTTCTTTGTTTACTAAGGCAAACCGCCGTAAACTGATTTTTTCACCGATCACTTGAGTAGCTTCGATGTAATCGTCGTTTAACGTTCCCTTATCGGTGCTCAATTTCAATGCGGCTTCAACGTCAGCCGGTTTCTGTGCTACGATCGTTTCTGCGGTTTTCTTGACCAGGTCTTTGAACTGCGCGTTTTGCGCTACAAAGTCTGTTTCGGCGTTAACTTCTACGATCACTGCTGTATTGCCAGCAACGGCAACGCTAGCCAAACCTTCGGCAGCAACACGGTCACTTTTCTTAGCGGCTTTAGCAATTCCTTTTTCACGGAGGAAATCAACGGCCTTGTCCATGTCGCCTTCAACTGCGACCAACGCCTTTTTAGCGTCCATCATTCCTACACCCGTTTTATCACGTAACTTTTTAACTTCTGAAGCAGCAATTTTTGCCATTTTATGGCCTCCTTATTCTGACTTTAAAAAAGCTGCCAACACCATAGGCAAACTTACCCGATAGCGTAGACAGCCTAAATAATGCTCTTATTGATGGTCCTCGTTGTTTTCTTCTACAGCTTGTACGATGTCTTCGAGTGAAGCAACCTTTTCTTCTGCTTTGCCAAAGGTCTCTTCAGTGACTTCATCATTTTCTTGTCCCTGGTTAGCTTCGATGATTGCATCAGCCATCTTCGAAGTGATCAAACGAACGGCTCTGATAGCGTCGTCGTTAGACGGGATCTTAACGTCGATTTCATCAGGATCAACGTTAGTATCGACCATCGCCACGATCGGAATATTGAGCTTACGTGCTTCTTTGACCGCAATTCTTTCTTTGCGCGGGTCAACGATAAAGACAGCATCTGGCAAATGAGGCATGTCTTCGATCCCACCCAAAAATTTCTCTAATTTTTCAGCTTGCTTAGTTAACTTAGCAGCTTCTTTTTTAGGCAAACGGTCAAACGTACCATCCTGTTGCATTGCCTTTAAGTCTTTGAGACGTTTGATCCGTGATTGGATCGTATCCCAGTTAGTCAAAGTACCGCCTAACCAACGATGGTTAACGTAGTACTGACCGGCTCTGGTAGCTTCTTCTTGGATCGAATCTTGTGCTTGCTTTTTAGTGCCGACAAACAAGATCACGCCGTTGTTAGCAGCGGTTTCTTTCATAAAATCATAGGCCTTATCGATCAATTTGACCGTCTTTTGCAGGTCGATGATATAGATCCCGTTTCTTTCCGTGAAGATGTATTTTTTCATCTTCGGGTTCCAGCGCCGTGTCTGATGTCCAAAATGAACACCTGCTTCAAGCAATTGTTTCATGGTAATAACTGCCATTTAAAAGTACCTCCAATATAGTTTTTTTCCGCCCCCACGCTCATTTACTAAGAACTTAAGTCGCCTTAAGCACCGCTTAGCCAGCACGCGAGGTGTGAATTGGTCAAAATAACCTTTTATATTATAGGCGAAGGCGAGTCTTTTTTCAAGTAAATAAACACTAAAAAGTAATTTTTGTCATTCACATCTGATAATGTCTTAAGTAATCACACGAGAAAATGTCTCAAATAACTAGAAAAATTCCTCCGCTTCTGCCAAAATAATTAGGCAAATTATACAGCGGAGGATCTTATGAGAAAGGTTTACTTAACGATGAAAGAAGCACACAAATATCGAATTATCAAAAACGTAGCTGAAGGTAAAATGCCCAAAACTAGAGCTGAGGTTCAACTAGGGGTAACCAGACGTCAGATCGATCGGTTACTTGTCCGTTACAGAACAATTGGTAAATCAGCTTTTATTCACCAAAATCGTTTGAAAAAGCCCAAGCACGCACTTTCCCAAACAACACGTTCAACTATCGTTGAACTGTATCAAACAAAATACGTCGGCGCTAATTTCACTCATTTTACGGAATTATTAGCCGAACATGAGGGCCTTAAATTCAGTCGGTCAACAATCGCTAATATCTTAAAACAAGCGAATATCTTATCGCCTAAGGCTCATCGGCGAACCAAACGACTGCACCGAGAAAAGCTCCGAAAACAAGCTATGAAAACTAAAGCAGTCGCTAAATCAGATAAAATTTTAATTCCAGGAGAAACTCACCCTAGTCGCCCACGTAAAAAATATTTTGGCGAATTAATCCAAATTGACGCTAGTGACCACTTATGGTTCGGCAAGCAAAAAAGTCATTTACACGTGGCAATTGATGACGCAACTGGAACTATCGTTGGTGCTTACTTCGATCATCAAGAAACCCTCAAGGGTTACTACCACGTTTACCATCAGATCCTAACCAATTATGGCATTCCATATGAATTTTTCAGTGATCGGCGAACGGTATTTGAATATCAACGCAAACACCAAAAACAGGTTGAAAATGATACTTTTACGCAATTTGGTTATGCTTGTCAACAACTTGGAACTAAGATTTCGACCAGTTCTATTCCACAAGCAAAAGGGCGAGTTGAGCGTCTCTTTGAAACGCTACAATCTCGCCTAATCACTGAATTACGTATTCATCAAGTAGCTACGCTAGCTGCGGCCAATGTATTCCTAGATTCCTACATCGAAAGATACAATGCGCAGTTTGCCCTACCGATAAATGATACCACATCAGTGATGGAAAAAGCACCCGTAACAACTAAATTAAATCTAATTTTGGGCACTTTAACTACTCGTAAGATCAATACAGGTAATCACTTTTCATTCCATAAACAGGCTTATTTACCGGTCACATCGACTGGAAAAGGAGTTTATTTTCAACGTGGGACAGAGGTGTTGGTTATCAAAGCCTTTGACGGTGAATTGTACGCTTCGATCGCTGAAGGTTTATATCGTGTGCGTCGCTTAGCGGCACATGAGTTACGATCCCAGGAATTCGACGCCGTACCTCAAAAACAAAAAGCGAAAAGAAATTACATTCCACCGCTCTCGCATCCCTGGAAAGCAGCCAGTTTTAACCGCTATTTAGCTAAACGCGGGATCACACAAGCAGAATTTGAACAGGAGCGCTACGCTTAGCACAGCTTTTTTCGTCGGTCGACTCAGATTAAAGCAACACATCGCCTTACAGAGGTCAAGGGCGGCGTAGCCGTTTATTTTACCCTTGACCTTCTGTGAGGCGGTGTGTTAGGCAACCATTTCGACTGACAAAAAAGCTGAGCATCCCCTTTTTTCAGAGGGAGATAGCCCAGCGGCTTGAGCGCTAATTACTCGCTAATGTTTATATTTTTTTGAGACATTTTCAAAAACGATTGACAGTAAATAAACACTAAAAAGTAATTTTGCAACCGTGAGCAGCTAAATACGTTAACTTACGGGCACGCGACTGGTGTTTAAAAGCATACTCAGCCTTTAGTGCCGCTGATTTAGTCGCAAAATTTTCGTGGTATAACAACTTAACTGGGCGCCTAGTTCGGGTATACTTAGCACCTTTTCCCGCATTATGAGTCGCGACTCTGGCATTCAAATCGGTCGTAAAACCACCGTAAAGAGAATCGTCCGCACACAATAACACGTAAAAATAAAACTTTTTATCCATATAAATCGTGCCTGACTTCCTTAGTATATTCACCGTTTTGCTCGTAGACAAATAACGGAGACTCGAAACGAAGCCCCCCCGGTTTGCCGTCCTTAATGGCCTCAAAAAGTACCATGTTAGCTTCCCGTCCCCCTTTGGGGTGAACTAACCTAATCCGTTTGGGTGCCAAACGATAAGCCGCACACAACTGCAACATTTCTTGCAGGCGCTCGGGGCGGTGCACCAAAAAAAGTTTGCCGCCCATTTTCAGTAATCCACTACTGATCTTAATGATCGTTTTTAAGTTCGTAGCCAATTCGTGGCGCGCTAACGCTAAGTAGTGATTCGGATTTTGCACGCTATTTTCAGTGACCGGAAAATACGGTGGATTGCAGGTGATCGTGTCCACCGAATCCTTAGCGATATGTTCCCAGCTGTCTTTTAAGTCGATATTTAGCACTTGTATTTGCTCCGTTAAGTCATTGAGCTGAATGCTGCGGGTCGCCATATCAGCTAAGCGCGGTTGTAATTCAACTTGCACGATCTGCGCTGGCGTTTTCGGGGTTAAAAATAACCCCACCGCCCCGTTTCCCGCACATAAATCGACGATCTTGCCCTGTATTTTACGAACAGGACGAGCAAAAGCCGCTAGTAAAACGGCGTCCAGTGAAAAAGAAAAGACGCGGTCGCTTTGAATCACTTTGATCCCGTTAGCGAATAGTTGGTCGACTCGTTCGTCTTCGTTAACTAGAGTTGTCGTCATTTCTACCTCCAATCAATTACTTTGCTTGCAAGTTGGAACAAAATTTTGCATACTAAAATGTGAGCACCAAGAAAGGAATTACCAGTCAATGTTTTATCAATTAGTCCGACTAGTTGCCAAAATCGTGTTTGCACTCGTTAACGGCAACAGTCATTACCTTAACCAAGAAAAGCTGCCTCAGGGAAATTACATTCTCGCCGGGCCCCATCGGACCTGGTTCGATATGCTGTACTTCGCGTTAGGCGTCGCCCCCAAAAATTGCAGTTTCATGGCCAAAAAAGAATTATTCGTCAACCCGTTTTTACGTTGGATCATGGAACATGCCAACGCTTTTGCCGTCGACCGTGAGCATCCGGGCCCTTCTGCAATCAAAATTCCCGTCCGCTGGTTACGCCAAAAAGACATCGCCTTGATCATGTTTCCTTCGGGAACGCGCCACTCCCAAAAAATGAAGGGCGGCGTTTCCTTGATTGCTAAACTGGCAAACGTCCCGGTCGTCCCGGTCGTTTATCAGGGACCCTTGTCTTTTAAACGGCTCTTTTCGCGCCACAAGGTCACGGTGGCATTCGGCGATCCCGTTTATCCTCTTCAAGGTAAAGTCAACGAACAGTACCAAAAACAGTTATTGGGTCAATTAGAAAGTCAATTTCAACTCTTAGACCAACAGATCGACCCGACGTTTAAATACGTCGACATCGCTAAAACCAAGGCGCCACGGTCGTAGAGCAAATCAAATATATAGGGGCTGGGACAAATTTTTGTCCCAGCCCTCTTTTGTTTGCGCAAGTGCTAATCTAATCGCGGTCCGTTTTTAGTAACGACCAACTAGCAAGCATTATTTATTACTTTTACCATAACTGGCCTTCATCGTAGTCATCATCTGATTAAGCTTCTTTTCAGAAGGTTTTTGACCCATCTGCAACATCATCTGCCGTAACATCTGTTCGTTGATCGGCGGATTTTTTTTCAGATAATCTTCCATGTACTTGCGTGCCGCAAAAAAGCCACCCGCAACTCCTACTAAAAGTGCAACTACCAGCAATAAGATCCAAATTCCAGTAGACATCTACTGTACCCCTTTCATATCATTATCAAGTAACTCTTTAAGTTTACACAATTTGACCGTAAAAATAAACCTTAACTTCTTGACTCAGTCGTCACGCAAGCCTCGCTGACGCTGAATGTCTTTTACTTTTTGCGGTGTGACTTCCTTGCCTTTCTTGTCATAAACTTGCATCATCTCGATACGTTCCTTAAAGCCCGTCCGGAAAAGTTGAAGGTATTGAGCCCGCAACTTTTTTTGTTCTGCTTTTTCCGCCGGCGTTAACGTTGTCTTCTTTTGTTTGCGCGCTAATTCGTTGATTCGCGCGATCAATTCTGCCGGGATCCCCGCCATTTACTCACTTCCTATTCTTTAATTTCGGTTACTTGCGCTAATTTTTTACGCGTTTGTTGGGCCATAGCTAACAATTCAGTAGCGTGTTGCCTGGTCAACGGTGTGATTTCCGTACCGGAGATCATGCGCGCGATCTCTTCTACCCGTTGCTTGGGAGCTAATACTTTGATCGCCGTTTCCGTGCGACCTTCACGGATCGTTTTAGTCACTAAATAATGGTGCACCGACAGTGCCGCAACTTGGGGCAAATGAGTGATACACAGCACCTGAGAATTCAACGAGATCCGACTGATTTTTTCGGCGATCGCCTGGGCTACGCGCCCACTGACCCCGGTGTCGACCTCATCAAAAATAATACTTGTCACGCCCTGACGGTGGGCAAAGATCGTCTTCAAGGCTAACATTACCCGCGACAATTCTCCGCCCGAAGCAATTTTAGCCAACGGTCCCATCGCTTCTCCCGGATTAGTTTGAATATAAAACTCAACGTGATCCAGTCCCTGAGAATCCAATTTTTCTCCGGGATTGGGTAAGAAATTGACCTTAAATTTCGCTTTATCCATATACAGTGCCGCTAACTCTTGATGCACGGCTTTTTCGAGTTTGCGTGCCGTACTCTGCCGTTTTTGTGACAGTAACAACGCGGTCGCCTGCGCTTTTTGCCGTAAGAGTGCCACGTTTTGCTTTTGCTGGGTAGCGTCTTCTTCGGTGTCTTGCATCCGCTCTAGCTCTTGTTTGATTTTCTCGTAATATTCCAAAATTTCGGCGATCGAATTACCGTATTTTCTCTTCAGCTGATAAATATCGGCTAAACGATGCTCGATTTGATCAAGACGTTCGTCGTCCCATTCCATAACACTTAACTGGTTAGAAATATCGTGGACCACGTCAAACAACCCGTAATATGAATCGGTCGCTTTTTGTGCGATCTGTTGAAAAGAATCCGCCAAGTCACTGATTTTGGTCATTTCTTCCATCGCTACGCCAGCTTGCCCCAACGCATCGTATTCCCCACCGGTCAAAGCCTGATAGCTACTTTCTAAGGCATCGTGGATCGTCTGGTAGTTATCTAGTTGTTCTTTTTCCGCGGTCAAACTTTCCTCTTCGTCTACCTTTAGTTGGGCGGCTGCAATTTCGTTTACTTGGTATTGTAACATATCCAAACGCTGCGCCCACTGTTTTTCGTTTTCTTCGCGGCGCGTTAAGATCTCTTGTTGTTTACGGTAAGCACGGTATTGTTCTTGGTACTGTTGTTTTAACTGCGCAACTTGGGGTAAAAAACTGTCCAGTAATTCAATGTGCGTTTCCGGGTGCATCAGTTCTTGGTGCTCGTTTTGTCCGTGAATATCGATCAGGGTCTCGCCTACTTTTTTGAGCATCGTCAAGTTGACCAGTTCGCCGTTAATTCGACAAACGTTATGCCCGTTGCGCGTGATTTCTCGCTGCAAGATCAGGTCTTCATCGGTAAATTCAATGCCGATCTCAGTCAGGATCTTAAACGCCGGGGCAGCCGCCGGTAAACTAAACAGTCCTTGGATCAGGGCTTTCTTTTCACCCTTACGAATAAAATCCGCGGAGCCCCGTCCGCCCGCTAGTAAACCTAAAGCATCGATCACAATCGATTTGCCCGCACCGGTTTCACCGGTCAGGACCGTCATCTTAGACTGAAAATCAACTTGCATCTTCTCGATGATCGCAAAATTATGGATCGTTAAACTCTTTAGCATCCCGTTTTCCCCCTAATTTGTTTGCATCAAAGTTAAAAATTTATCGTGCAGCTCACTTGCATTGTGCCCTTCTTTTACGACTACCAAAATAGTTTCATCGTCACCAATGCACGCAAAAATTTCCGGCCACGTTAGCTTTTTGATCAACCCCGTAATCGCGGGGCCGTTGCCAGACTGGACGTTTAGTACGCAGAGATGCTCCTGAAAAGCAGAATTCAAATAAACGGTGCGCAATATTTTAGCTAATTTTTTTTCGATACTAACATTTTCATCGTGAGGCAAAGTATAACGGTAACCGCCCGTAGCCACCGGGACTTTAAGTAAGTGCATTTCTTGTACGTCTCGCGAAACGGTCGCTTGAGTCACAGATATCCCTTGTTGCGCTAAGAGTCGTACCAGATCTTCTTGCCGGTAAACAGTCATCTGGGTCAAAATTTGCCGCAATAGCTGTTGACGTTGTTGTTTCTTCATTAAACCCACGCTTTTCTTCAGTGTTTTAAGACTTCATGTGCTCGTTTTACTACCTGAGAGGCCCTGACCTGTAGTAAGTTATTTCCGGGGATCGGCGCTTCTTTTAAGGATAGTAAAAATTCGATATTACCAGTTCCGCCAGTGATCGGTGAAAAATCTAAACCGCACACGTCAAACCCGGTCTGAATAGCGAAGTCACTGATCTGGGTAAGTACGCTTTGGTGGACCGCCGGATCTTTGACTAGACCGTGTTTTCCCACCTGAGTCCTGCCCGCTTCAAATTGAGGTTTGACTAACGCCACGACTGTTCCTCCCGCAGCGATGATCTGCTTGAGCGGCGGCAAAATCAGCCGTAAAGAGATAAAGGAAACATCGATCGTCGCAAAAGTCGGCTGTCCCGCCGTAAAATCAGCGAGTTGTGCGTACCTGAAGTTAGTATTTTCCATCACTATGACCCGCGGGTCCTGACGCAATTTCCACGCCAACTGGTTCGTCCCCACGTCTAATGCATAACTTAGTTTTGCCCCGTTTTGCAAGGCTACGTCGGTAAAACCGCCGGTCGAAGCGCCGATATCTAATACGATCTGATCAGTTAAATTCAACTTAAATACCTGCAGAGCCTTAGCCAGTTTCAAGCCACCGCGACTAACGTAAGGCAACTTAGTCCCCTTAAAATGCAGCTTGGTGTCACTAGCAACTTTCATTCCCGGTTTATCTAAGCGTTCTTCGTTAGCACCTAAGATCTCGCCAGCCATTACCGCGCGTTTAGCCTGCTCGCGACTAGCAAATAAACCTTGCTGTACTAATAATACATCTATTCGTTCTTTTTTCATTTA
Source organism: Ligilactobacillus sp. ESL1201 (assembly GCF_058503265.1). Classification (NCBI taxonomy): domain Bacteria; kingdom Bacillati; phylum Bacillota; class Bacilli; order Lactobacillales; family Lactobacillaceae; genus Ligilactobacillus; species Ligilactobacillus sp. ESL1201. The sequence goes on from NZ_CP196362.1 coordinate 1,046,164, forward strand.
CCCTTTACCCGTGTCAAAATATAATAATAATTCCGTCAAAACAGTCGTATCTACGCCTGACCGCTGTAATTGTTGCAGTTGCTGGCGTCCTAGCGTTAGCGTTTGTTGCAACTGCTCTTTAGCTCCCGACAAACCCAACAAAGCCGGATAAGTATTTTTATGTTCGGTCTGGTCTTTATGCACGGCCTTACCTAATTGCTCCGCCGTTGACGTGACGTCCAAAATATCATCGTAAATCTGGAAAGCAAGGCCAAAACTGGTACCAAATGCGGCTAATAGCTTTTGCTGGACGGCTGTCGCTTGGGCTAAAATCGCCCCGGCAGTGAACGCATAGCGCAGTAACGCACCGGTTTTATGCGCGTGTACTACCTTTAACTGGGCTAAACTTAATTTTTGCTGTTCACCTTCAATGTCTCTGGCCTGCCCATCGACCATTCCTTCGGGTCCAGCAGCCTGCGCTAACAGAGATAATAATTGATTTTTAGTTTGCGGCGCAATTTCGGCTTGAGCCAACCAACCAAACGCGGCCGTCAACAGCCCATCGCCGGCTAACACCGCCATAGCGCTCCCAAAAACCTTGTGATTAGTCGGTTTGCCCCGGCGCAGATCATCGTTATCCATTTCCGGCAGGTCATCGTGGATCAACGAATAGGTATGCAGTAATTCTAAGCTTCCCGCAGTCACATAGACCGGAGTCGTCACTTCTTTTTTCAGCGCAGCACAAACCGCAAAGATGATCAGCGGACGGATTCGTTTGCCACCAGCCATCACCGAGTAAGTCATTGCTTCTTTTAACTTAGAGGTACACTTTAAACCAGCCAAGTACTCCGCTAATAAGTGATTTAACATCGGTAAATGTTGTTCTTGCAATTTTTTTAATTGTGTCATTTAGTTTCTTCCTGTTCAAACACTTGTTCGTCACCATTTTCACTGATCACTTTAGTCAACGTTTCTTGCGCATCGGTCAACGTTTTTTGCAGTTCTTGACTTAAAGCGACCCCCGTTTGAAACGAAGCCAGTGCCTCTTCTAAGGGAACATCGCCCGTCTCCAATTTGGTCACGATCTGTTCTAATTTTTTTAGATTATCTTCAAAAGATGCCTTATTCTGCGTGTTTTCCATGCTTTTTTTCCTCACTTATCTCTAACACTTGGGCTAAAACGGAACCGTCGCTCAAATTGATTTTGATTTGCTGTCCGAGCTGTAGCTGAGCCGTACTCTTAACTAGCTGACCGCTAACATTAACGTACGCGTATCCCCGCCCCATTACTGCCAACGGACTTAAAGAGTTTAATTGCCGTACTTTTTGAGCTACTAGGTTATTTTTAGTAACTAAAATTGTCTTTTGCGCCTTTTTTAAGCGTTCACTCAGCTCAAATACGCGTTGCTGTTTTAGCGTGACGTCTTTGGCTGGGCTAACTGCCCGCAACCGCAGCTTTAACTGCAGCAAATCACTTTGAGCTTGCTTGATTTTTTGTTGCAAGGCCTGATTTTGCCTAGTTTGTAAGAAGTCTAACTTTTGGACGTAGCCTTCGTATAAGTGTGCCGGAGTCTTAAAAATATACGAATTTTGTAACCTGTTTACGTCTTGTTGGGCCCGCTGCAATAAGCTACGTAAAGCCTGAATCAACCGCAACCGCTGCTGTTTTAATTTTAAAATTTCTTCGCTCAATACCGGAGTCGCTAATTCCGCAGCGGCCGTCGGTGTCGCTGCCCGGACGTCAGCCACTAGATCAGCGATCGTCGTGTCGGTCTCGTGGCCTACCGAAGAGATCACCGGGATCTGACTAGCAAAAATCTGCCGGGCGACCTGCTCTTCGTTAAACGGCCACAAGTCTTCGATCGAACCGCCCCCCCGACCAATGATGATCACGTCAAAATTTCCTTTCGCCGCAACTTCTTTTAAGCGCGCGGTCAGTGAAGCGGCAGCCTGATTTCCCTGTACGACCGCCGGAAATAACACTAACTGAACGATGGGGTACCTGCGTTTAGTAGTAGTAATAATATCGCGAATGACAGCTCCTGAAGGACTGGTAATGACCGCGATCCGCCGCGGAAAACGAGGCAGCTTTTTTTTAGGCGCCGCAAACAGTCCTTCTTGTGCCAGTTTCTTTTTTAACTGCTCGTAAGCCTGGTAAAGTGCCCCGACACCGTCAGGCTGCATACTTTCCACGATGATCTGGTACGTGCCGTTAGGTTCGTACAGGTCGATCCTCCCGCTAACTAGGACCTTCATTCCTTCTTCGGGTTTAAACTTGACTTTACTAAAACTCGACTGAAACATGACCACGTCGATCTTAGCATGATCGTCTTTCAAACTAAAATACTGGTGTCGCGGCCGCAAGCGAAAATTCGAGATCTCCCCCGTTAAAAAGACCCGCCGTAAGTAAGGATCACCACTAAATTTGCGGTGTAAATATTTAGTTAGGGCAGTAACCGTTAAGTACTTCGATTCCATCGCTTTACTCCTTCGACTGGTACAGATAAATACTACTTTAATTTTAGCACATTGCCGTTCAACTTTAATAGCCAAACTGCCCGGGAAACACGCTAGCCCAAAAATTCTGTAACTCGTCTGTCCCAATACGCAATTGGTAGTTGCTTCTCGCACACCAACAATTAATGTGAAAATTACTCCAGCAAAAAAGGAAATTGTGACAAATTAACTTTCATCACAACTTCCCTTAACTACATTAAATTGGATAAAACACCATTAATAAAACGGCGCGCCTGTTCATCACTAAATGTCTTCGCTAATTCCAAAGCCTCATTGAGCGCCACTTTAGGAGGCACTTCTGCCACCTCGGTCATTTCGTAAGCCGCTAACTGCATGATCACTAAATCCGTTTTACTCAACCGTGCTAACTGCCAGCCCGGTTTTAAATAACGGGTAAGCAACTCATTTAACTGCGTTTGCTTAGCAGTCACGCCTTCCACTAATTGCAGCATATACTCCGGCACTTCATCCGTGTGCAAACTAGTTTGTGCCACTTGGGCGCAAACTACCGCAACCGCGGCTTCGGGATTACTTTGCAAAGCAAATAAAGCCTGAAAAGCAGCCTGCCTGATCGCATGTCGCGTAATCATTAAATTTCCCCTTTACTATGCCCGAGAAATATACGTTCCATCCGTCGTATTGATCGTCAATTTATCGCCTTCATTGATGAAAAATGGAACTTGAACAACCAAACCTGTTTCCATCGTTGCTGGCTTGGAACCACCCGAAGCCGTGTCGCCCTTAATCCCCGGCTCCGTTTCCGTTACTTCTAGTTCTACCACGTTTGGCAATTCAACGCCCAAAGTTTCGGAACCAAACATGATAATGCTGACTACCATGTTTTCTTTCATAAACTTCAGTTCGTTTTCGATTTTTTCCGCCGGCAATTCTAATTGTTCGTAAGTCTCTGTGTCCATGAAAACGTAGCTAGGACCATCGGCATACAAATACTGCATCTTTTTGCGGTCGATCTGAGCCTGTTGTACTTTTTCGCCCGCACGGAAAGTTTTTTCCTGAACAGCACCAGTCCGCAAATTCTTAAGCTTTGAACGAACGAATGCGGAACCCTTTCCCGGCTTAACGTGTTGAAATTCAACTACTCGCCACAAGCCACCATCAAATTCGATCGTTAAACCATTTTTAAAATCATTTACTGAAATCATTTTTACTCCTCCTGCATTTACCTGATTCACCGCACAAATTTCACAAAAAGCCGGGACCCCTCACGGAATCCCGGCTTACAATCGTTAATTACTCAGCCACCGGATAAACGGAAACTTTCTTTTTGTCGCGGCCTTTACGCTCAAATTTAACAACGCCAGCACTTGTAGCAAATAAAGTGTCGTCGCCACCAATCGAAACATTAACTCCCGGGTAGATCCGTGTCCCGCGTTGCCGGTACAAAATGGAACCAGCCGTAACGGTTTGACCGTCGGCTCTTTTAGCACCTAGTCGTTTAGACTGGGAATCACGCCCGTTAGCGGTCGAGCCACCGCCTTTTTTGTGGGCGAAAAATTGTAAGTTCATTAACATTACTAAACACCTCCAGTGTCAATTTCAAAGTAGTCCTGATAATTTTGAGCAATTGCACGTAAACCCAACAACAAGCTGCGTACCAATAACTGCGCCGCCTGATTATCACCAGCAATTCCTGTTACCTGCAGGAGACCACCATTTTTCTCATCCGTTACCACCTGTAATTTGGCTTGAGCCAACTGTTCTAGACTATTGACCGCATTGATCGCCAAAGCAGAAACCGCGGCACAAACGATGTCATAACCGTAAGGACCGGAGCCAGCATGTCCTGTCAAGTCAAAACCTGAAATAGATTGCTGGTGGTAACTAAAATGCGCCTTGATCATCTTTAAGCGTTGATCGCATCGATGACAACCTTGGTATAAGGCTGACGATGACCTTGCTTAGTATGACTATGCTTCTTTGGTTTATACTTAAAGGTAACGACCTTCTTAGCACGACCCTGTTTTTCAACAGTTCCCGTGACGGTCGCACCAGTAACTAATGGTGTGCCGATCACTGTTTTATCACCACCAAGCATTACTACTTGGTCGAAAGTCACCTTGTCACCCGCATTAACTGCTAATTTTTCTACGTAAATAGTACTACCAGCTTCAACTTTAAATTGTTTACCACCAGTTTTAATAATAGCGTACATCGATAGTGCACCTCCCTTTAAACCTAGACTCGCCGTTTTCAGTGACGTTTCACCGTACTTAAACTGAAAGCCGTGCGGTTGCAGTTGTGACATGCACAAATACAACGCTCTTATGTTACCAAAAAGCAAGTCATAAGTCAATTACCTAACGTTTAAAATAAATTATCAAACAGGCTCAACTGATTTTCGTCGGGCAGTTCGTCTAAAACGTGATTTTCCGTCATATAGTCGATCAGCGTACTAGAAACTTTGCCCCGCGTAGCTAAATCTTCTTTAGATAAAAACTCTTTTTCCTCGCGTGCCGCAACGATCTGCTGGGCCACGTTAACTCCTAATCCTGGAAGCGCCGAAAACGGAGCCAGTAAAGTTTGCTCGTCAACGATCAGCCAGTCGGCCGCGGCTGAATGTTTTAAGTCTACCATTTTAAATTCGTAGCCCCGTTCCAACATCTCGTTGGCAATTTCTAGTACCGTCAGTAAGTTCTTTTCTTTCGCGGTCGCATCGTTACCCTTGGCATTGATCTCGTGCATCTGCTCTTTAACGGCAGCTTTACCGTGAGCCATCGCGACGATTTCAAAATCATCGGCACGCACCGAAAAATAAGCTGCGTAATACAGCAACGGAAAATAGACCTTGAAATAAGCGATCCGCAGCGCCATCAGCACGTAAGCCGCCGCGTGAGCTTTAGGAAACATGTATTTGATTTTCAAACAAGCTCCGATATACCATTCAGGTACTTTAGTATCACGCATCGTTTTTTGCCAGTCATCAGGGATCCCTTTACCCTTACGAACGTGTTCCATGACTTTAAACGCTAAATCGGATTCTAACCCCATATGGATCAGATCCATCATAATATCGTCCCGGCAACCAATGACATCGGACATTTCGACTACCTTATTTTTAATTAGTTCTTCGGCGTTTCCCAGCCAAACATCCGTGCCGTGCGACAAACCAGAAATTTTCAGTAATTCGGAAAAAGTCGTCGGTTTGGTTTCTTCTAACATTCCACGAACAAAGCGGGTCCCGAATTCGGGAATCCCCAACGTACCCGTTTTGGACTGGATCTGCTCGGGCGTCACCCCTAAAATTTCGGTTCCCGAAAACAGTGCCATTACTCCGGGATCATCGGTCGGGATCGTTTTAGGATCGATACCAGACAGGTCTTGGAGCATCCGGATCATCGTCGGATCATCGTGACCTAAAATATCGAGTTTCAAAATATTATCGTGAATCGAATGAAAGTCAAAGTGAGTCGTTTTCCAAGCGGCAGTCACATCGTCTGCCGGGTACTGGATCGGAGTAAAATCGTAAATGTCCATGTAATCCGGCACGACCACGATACCCGCGGGATGCTGCCCGGTAGTTCGTTTGACCCCGGTAGCCCCCTTAGCTAGACGGTCTTCTTCGGCTCCTCGCAAACTCTGTTCCGTATCACGTTCGTAGGCCTTCACGTAACCATAAGCGGTTTTATCCGCCACGGTGCCGATCGTGCCGGCCCGGTAAACATTTTTTTCACCAAACAAGACCTTGGTATAGTTATGCGCGATCGGCTGGTAATCCCCGGAAAAATTCAAATCGATATCCGGAACCTTATCGCCCTTAAATCCTAAAAAGGTCTCAAAGGGAATGTCGTGCCCGTCTTTGACCAGTTCTGTTCCACACTGCGGACAATCCTTATCGGGCAGATCAAAACCGGAACCATACTCACCCTTAGTAAAGAACTGACTAAAACAACACTTAGGACACCGGTAATGAGGCGGTAAGGGATTAACTTCGGTGATCCCAGACATCGTCGCTACTAAACTAGAACCAACTGACCCCCGAGAACCTACCAAATACCCGTCTTTATTAGACTTATACACCAATTTTTGTGAGATCAAATAAATGACCGCAAATCCATTACCGATGATCGAATTCAATTCCTTTTTTAAGCGCTGTTCTACCACTTCAGGTAACTGTTCACCGTACAATTCGTGGGCCTTATTCATCGTTAGCGACTGTAATTCTTCTTCGGCTCCCTCAATTTTAGGAGTATACAATTTATCTTTGACCGGAGAAATCTCGTCACAAGACTGCGCGAGTTTATTCGGCGCGGTCACGACGACTTCTTGAGCGGTTTTCTCGCCCAAAAAAGCAAACTCGGCTAACATTTCATCGGTTGTCCTAAAATGAGCATCCGGTAACTGTTGCAGCCGGTTTAAGGGGTTCGCGCCCCCCTGTGAATGCAACAGAATTTTACGGTAAATACCGTCTTCTTTATTTAAATAATGCACGTCGCCGGTCGCTACTACCGGTAACTTCAGCTCATGGCCCAGCTCCACCATATTAGAAATGATCTCTTCCAAATTAGCGTTATCTTTGACCAATTCTCTTTCTAACAACGGCGCGTACAGCGGCTTGGGTTGGATCTCTAAATAATCATAGTAACGAGCTTTTTGCTTAGCGAAATCGTAGCCTTTTTGCATCATTGCCGTAAAAACTTCACCGTCCGCACAAGCAGAGCCCAACAATAGCCCCTCACGGTATTTATCTAACACCGAACGAGGGATCCGTGGCACCCGGTAAAAGTAATCCGTCATCCCCGCAGAAACGGCCTTGAACAAATTTTTCAGTCCTGCTTGGGTCTGCGCTAAGATCGTCACGTGAAACGGGTGTTCGTTTTTATACGCATCGTTTTCTCCGACGTGTTCGTTAAACTGATCGTGATATTCGATCTGAAATCTCTTTTGTGCTTCTTTGAGCATCGCATAATAAATAAAGCCGGTCGCCTGGGCATCATAGATCGCCCGGTGATGGTGTTCCAGACTGACATTTAACTTCTTAGCTAGCGTATTTAATTGAAATCTTTTCATTTCCGGGTATAAAAAACGAGCCAGCGGCAACGTGTCGACCCACGGCTGAGAAATCAACGGTAAGTTATGCCGCGCATACCCCGTGTTCATGAAATCCACGTCAAAAGTGGCGTTATGCCCGACGATGATCGTATCCTGACAAAAATCCTGGAATAGCCGAAAAACCTCGGCTTCACTCTTAGAGCCGCGCACCATTTCATCGGTAATACTCGTCAAGTTGATCGTCGTTTGTGACAACGGGTGACCGGGATCGATAAATTCCTCAAACTGATCGATCACCCCACCGTCTTTCATTTTGACGGCAGATAATTCAATCACCTTGTCGTAGCGCGCGGACAAGCCCGTCGTTTCGGTATCAAACACTACGTAAGTGGCGTGTTTTAATTCCTGGTGGGCTTCATTATACGCGATCGGAGTCCCATCATCGACCACGTTAGCTTCGACCCCGTATAAAATCTTAACTCCGTTTTTTTGTCCCGCGCTGTGAGCCTCCGGAAACGCCTGTAACGTTCCGTGATCAGTGACCGCAATGGCAGGTTGCCCCCATTTAGCCGCCTGTTCCACGTAATCGGTAATACTATTGGTCGCATCCATCAAACTCATATTAGTATGCAGGTGTAATTCGACTCTTTTCTGGTCTTTTGCAGCCTGATCTTGACGCACCGGATGATTGACCTGATTGATATCATAGGCATTGACCACCAGCTCATGCATGTAGTTATCTTCTTGCACGCTTCCCCGGATCTTGACCCAATCACCCTCGGCTAAAGCGGCAAACAAGGCTTCGTCGTTTTCGTCACGCGAAAACTTCTTCACCACAAACGACGAAGAATAATCAGTCACCTTTAAGATCAGTAACTGCCGTTCAGAACGTAAAACACGGACTTCCTTAGAAAAAACATAACCCTCAATGACTGCAGAACGCTCTTCTTCCGTAATGTCTGCCATCTGGCGAACAGTCACGTTATCGGCGATTTTTTTGCCGAGTTGCACCAGCCCCGTCACCGGAGCAGACGCACTTTTTTTCTTAGGGTGTGCTTGACTTTGTTTTTGGATCGCCGCTAACGCCTTTTGGGTCAACTGCGCGTCATTTTGTTCCTTTTTTTCCTGGTACTCAGCAATCTTAGCCTGCGCCGCGGTTTCATCGATCAAAGTAGTTAGGTGCTGGCGGGGAAAACCAACTTGCTGGTAAGTCGCTTCGATCGGCCCCAGCGCTTGGGTCACCAAAAACTGTTTGATCACTTCATTTTCGGCCAGCAGCATCACTCGTTTATCCTGTAAGTAAGGGACTTTGCCGCGACACAAACTATTAACTAAGTTAGACTTGATCCCGCTATGCAAAACGACCCACTGCCAGTAATCGCCCAAATTCTGATCGGTAACTACCGGATCTTCGACTTGCAAATACAATTTAGTAGCGACGATGTCTTTAAATGCCGTATCTAATCGTTCGCTAAATTCCGTGAACAGTGCAAAAGGCAAGATCTCTGGTAATGTGATAAAAAAGTCCCACCTTTTAGATTTCGTATGCACCTGAACTTTAGTGATCGCCGCTTGCTTAAAGTATTTTTTTTGCTGTGGCGTTGGCTGCCATTTTAACTGCTGTAACAGTTTAGTAAATAATTCTTCTTGTGCAAGTTCCACGGTCAAACTCCTTTGATTAAACCTAGTAAAACTTAACTATTTTTTCAACAAAATTGCTAACGAATTTAGCAATTCTGCTTGCTTGACTTCCAAAGTTTCACCACTCTGGCGCATTTTAAGCTCAACGATTTCTTCTTGCGCCTTTTTACCGACCGTTACTCTGACCGGGATCCCAATCAAATCGGCGTCCGCAAATTTGACCCCGGCGCGTTCCTTGCGGTCATCTACTAATACCCGGTAGCCTGCTTCTTGCAGTTGTTGCGTGATCTCCTTAGCAAGTTGAGCTTGGGTCTGATTTTTAACGTTAACTGGGATCACGTGCACGTCAAACGGGGCAACACTGCGGGGCCAAATGATCCCGTGTTCATCATGATGCTGTTCTACGATCGCCGCTAACACCCGTGAAACTCCGATACCATAAGAACCCATTTGGACCGGGACCTGCTTACCATTTTGGTCTAACACAGTGGCCTGCAATTTTTGCGAATAACGGTCGCCTAACTTAAAGATGTGTCCAATTTCAATTCCCGGTTCAAATTTTAAGACTCCTTCGCCGTCTGGAGACAAATCGCCTTCTTGCACTAAACGTAAATCGACGTATTCGCTGACCTGAAAATCACGCTTAGGATTGGCGTTTAAGTAGTGGTAGCCGTCCTCGTTAGCACCAACACCCACGTTTGCCATTCCTTGCACGTCCAGATCCGCTAACACCAACAACTGGTTGTCAATGCCTACGGGACCCAGCGAACCAAAACTAGCACCCATGTACTGAACGGCTTCACTTTCTTCTGCTGGGCGCAAGAAATCGGCGTCCAAGTAATTTTTTAATTTGACTTCGTTTAACTGGTCGTTACCCCGCAACAAAACGACTACTGGTTTTTCGTCCGCAATATATAACAAGGTCTTGATCTCTTCTTGACTATCGAGCTGTAACAACTGCGCCACTTCATCGATCGTTTTTGCCCCGGGAGTCGCCACTTTTTGCAACTCCTTAGGAGTTTCGTGCGACTTTTTTTGTACCCGCAAATTCTTAGCCATTTCCAAGTTAGCCGCGTAATCACTGGTATCGGAGTAAACCACGGTATCCTCCCCGATGTCAGCGATCGCCATAAACTCTTTAGAGCCCTTGCCGCCCATCGTTCCCGAATCGGCCACGATACTCCTAAAGTTTAAGCCGATCCGTTTAAAAATTTGGATATAAGCCTGGTCCATTTGCTGAAAGCTAACGTTGAGGCTTTCCTGATCGATATTAAACGAGTAAGCATCCTTCATTAAAAATTCCCGTCCCCGTAACAAGCCAAAACGAGGTCGGTTTTCGTCCCGGTATTTCATCTGCAACTGATAAAGTATCAGTGGTAATTTTTTATATGATTTAATGGAATCGCGGATCAGCATGGTAAACGTTTCTTCGTGCGTCGGTCCCAAGATAAAGTCGCGTTCGTGCCGGTCTTTTAATTTAAATAACGTCGGCCCGTAAGTTTCGTAGCGACCACTTTCCTGCCACAATTCGGCTGGGATCACCGCCGGTAGCAGCATTTCAACCGCACCGATCTTTTCCATTTCCTCGCGCATGATGTCAGAAAGTCGTTGTAATACCCGTTGAGCTAAGGGCAAATAAGCGTACATCCCTGCCGTCACCTGTTTGATATAGCCCGCCCGCAATAATAGCTGGTGACTAACGGCCTCCGCATCGCTAGGAACTTCCTTTAATGTCGGCACTAATAACTGTGATTGTTTCATCTTTAATAATTCTCCTCTCGTCGCTCGTTACTGCTAGAAAAAGTAACGCTGAATGTCGTTCCACGTAACTAAAACCATTAAGATCATCATGAAACCAAAACCAACTAACGTGATCAAGGTTTCCTTATTAGGATCAAGTGGTTTGCCCCGCACGGCTTCGATAATATTAAGCAATATTTTGCCACCATCTAACGCCGGGATCGGTAACAGGTTGATGATCCCCAGGTTAATCGACAAAAATGCCAGTAAGTTGATCACACTGATCGTACCGTACTGGGCCGCCTGTCTGGTAAACGAATACATCGCTACCGGGCCACCTAAATCGTTGAGGCTAAAACCATGTAGCATATTTACCAGTGCGTGAAAAACAGAGCTCATTACCACGTAAGTTTGGCTAAAACCGTAACCGATGATCGCCCCTAACGAATGGTCTACTTTTTGCCCGGCAGTGATCCCGATCACACCGGTCTTTTGTCCGTTTTCTTTTTTAGCCTGTGGGACCAACGTGACCTCTTTGGTAGTACCAGCACGTTTAAGCGTCAGTTTGGTTTTTTGTCCCGGACGCTCACTAATCTTAGTAGCGACCTGTTCCCAAGTATTCGTCGTCTGCCCGGCAACTTTCACGATCCGGTCTCCCGCTTTTAAACCCGCTTTTTGCGCCACGGAATGAGAGACTACGCTACCGACGCCGTTGATCGTACTGACCGCTCCTCCCTGCAGGCAAGCGATCACGATAAAAGCTAAGATCGCCAAGATAAAATTATTCAACGGTCCGGCAAAGTTAGTGATCATCCTTTTAAGTAAACTGGCGGACTGAAACTGAACATCTCGCGGTGCGATCTGGACTTCCGTACCGTCTTTTTCGATAATCAAAGCATCCCGGTTGACTGTAAAACGCTTTAATTGCTCTTCGTCACCATTTTCGTAGCCACAAACATATAGTTGATCTAGTAAGTCCCATTCGGTGACTGCAAGCGGAATACCGCTGACCAGCGTGACTTTTTGACTGGTATTGATTTTTTGCACGTTACCCTGCTCGTCCAAAAGCAACTTAACGGGCATCCCCTTTTGTAACACTTCATCGTCGTCTTCTAGTCCCGCCATGCGTACATAACCGCCTAACGGCAGGATCCGGATCGTGTAAGTCGTACTATTTTTATGGTAAGCAAAAACCTTAGGTCCCATTCCGATCGCAAATTCGCGCACCAAGATCCCCGCTTTTTTGGCGCTGATAAAGTGGCCAAATTCGTGGGCAGTCACGATCACACCAAAAACAATAATAAAAACCACAATTGTGAGAATCATCGCATTTGCTCCTATCCTGATCAGAATTTAAATCAAACCACAAAAATGCATCAATGGTAATACAAATAACAGTGAATCAAACCGATCTAATATGCCACCGTGACCGGGTAAAATCTTACCGGAATCCTTGACGCCGTAAAAACGTTTATACGCGGATTCGACTAAGTCGCCCAACTGACCGGCAACAGAAAATACCAAGATCAGTAACAGTAAAATTCCAAAATGATAGTTAAAATCAGCTCGTAAGAAATAAGCATAAAGTCCCACTAAAATTACCGCAGCTAAAGTCCCACCGATCGAACCTTCCCAGGTTTTATTCGGACTGATATGAGGAGCTAACTTATGCTTGCCGAATTGACGGCCAAATAAATAAGCACCACTATCGGTGATCCAAACTGTCAGTAAAGCAAATAACACCAGCCACAGGCTAGCAGCCCGGGCTACTATCAGGTAATGAAAGCCCCAGCCAACGTAAAGGGCCCCTAAAACGAGTGCCCCTGCATCGTCGAAAGTAAAACGATTGCGCGTAAAAACACTTAGTAATAAGATCGCTAGCATTAACAAGTAACTGAGATTTAAACTCGAAAAACCGGAAGGCAAAAAACTCAGCCATGACTGCGGGACGATCAGTACTAACAATAATAAGTAGGCTAACAAGGCTGCACACGAAACCAAGAGCTTTTTTTTCATCATCAAGATTTCAGAAATCCCCACTAAACCGAGTAACACTACTAGAAGTTCAAAAGGTGTTTTCCCGAGTAAAAGTAAGGGAATAAAGATAATCAGCGCGATCACGGCCGTAATTACGCGTTGTTTCATTTAGAGTTGGCCCCTTTCTGTAAACCACCGAAGCGGCGGTTTCTTTGTTGGTATTCTGCAATATTAGCGGTGAGGTCTGCCGGCTGATAATCAGGCCAGTAAACAGGAGTAAAAACTAATTCGCTGTAGGCGATCTGCCACAGTAAAAAATTAGAGATCCGTTTTTCCCCACTCGTCCTGATCACCAGGTCCGGTTCGGCGTAGGCACCCAAAAAGGTCGTATCCAGCTGCTGCGCGAAAGCAGTCTCATCGACCTGCTCTGGCGCTAATTTTCCGGCAGCAACTTGGGTAGCAATTTTTTGCGCGGCCCGCACGATTTCCGTACGTCCGCCATAATTTAAAGCGAAATTTAAGATCATTCCCGTACAATCTTTAGTCTGTCTGATTGCTTCACTAACGGCCGTTTGCGTTTTAGTCGGTAATTGTGTAGTGTCTCCCATCACCGTCACCCGGACGTTATGAGCAATCAATTCGGGAACGAACCGGTTAAAAAATTTAACGGGCAGGTCCATTAAAAAATTGACTTCAGCGGCGGGACGTTGCCAATTTTCGGTCGAAAATGCGTACAAAGTTAACACTTTAACGCCAATTTGACTAGCGGCCTTAGCGATCACTTCGACTACTTCCATCCCGCGTTTGTGCCCGGCAATTCTTGGCAAGTGCCGCTTTTGTGCCCAGCGTCCGTTGCCGTCCATAATGATCGCGACGTGTGCGGGAAGCGTTTTGGTCGTTAGCTCCACTTCCGGTGAGTTCGTGGGTGATAATTTTTTACTAAACAAAAATTTTCCTCCTACTGTTAGGTAGATTATCACAAAAACAAAAAGGAGGCAGTCTACAGAAAAATTAGTTTTTCTAGGCTAGCCTCTTGATTGCTTAACTAGTTTTTATTGTGCTAAAACTTCTTTTTCCTTAGCAGCTGTGATCTCTTCTACGTTTTTGATCGAGTCATCTGTTGCTTTTTGGACCTGTTTTTCCAAATTACGCAGTTCGTCTTCGGTCAAATCACCATTTTTTTGTTGTTTCTTCAAAGTATCCATCATTTCTCGCCGAACGTTACGCACTGCCACTTTGCCGGTCTCAGCAACGGCCTTGACTTTTTTAGCCAGTTCCTTGCGCCGCTCTTCGGTCAATTGAGGGATCACTAACCGGATCGCACTGCCATCGTTAGCCGGAGAAATACCCAAATCCGAAGCCAAAATCGAACGTTCGATCTCCTTTAGTGCTGATTTATCGTATGGTGTGACCATTAACACCCGTGCTTCTGGCACCGAAATCTGCGCTAATTGGTTTAGTGGCGTTTGGGTGCCGTAATATTCCACCGTGATCCGATTAAGTAAACTAGCATTGGCGCGTCCCGCACGAATACTACCTAATTCTCGTTGTAATGCTTCTTCTGCCTTAGTCATTTTCTGGCGACCGGCCGTGATCACTTCGTTACTCATTACTATCTTCCTTCCACTGTAGTTCCTAACTCTTCACCTAATACTACGCGTTTGATATTACCGTGTTCGTTCATATTAAATACGACTAACGGAACGTCGTTATCCATGGCCAAAGAAGACGCCGTAGTGTCCATGACCTGTAAGTTCTTGTTGATCACGTCCATATGGGTCAACTTCTGATATTTATGCGCAGTTTCATCGGTCCGCGGATCAGCTGAATAGATCCCGTCGACCCCATTTTTAGCCATCAAAATAACGTCGGCGTTGATCTCAGAAGCCCGCAATGCAGCCGTGGTATCCGTAGAAAAATACGGTGAACCAGTTCCGCCCGCAAAGATCACGACCCGCTTTTTTTCTAAGTGCCGGATCGCTTTTCTGCGAATATAAGGCTCGGCAATCTGACGCATCTCAATTGCGGTCTGTACCCGCGTTGGAACTCCTATTTTTTCTAAGTTATCTTGCAAAGCTAACGCGTTCATGATCGTCCCCAGCATTCCGATATAATCGGCTTGCGCGCGTTCCATGCCCATTTGTGCACCGGCTTCTCCGCGCCACATGTTACCGCCGCCGACCACGATCGCGATCTCAACTCCCAAATCATAAACTTCCTTTAATTCTTCGGCAACCTTGCGGATCTCGGGCGGATTAATTCCCCTGCCTTGTTCGCCGGCTAAAGCCTCGCCGCTAAGTTTAATAATTACCCGTTGATATTTAACTGCCATCTTGTTCCTCCTAAACGTCCAAATTATTATGTCAATTTTAGCATAGTTTAACCTTAAATTGTACCGCGGGTTCTCGCCGCTAAATTAAATTGTGACAAATCAGTTTTATGCAAAAAGAAAGCCCCTTGTCAACCAAGGGGCCAATCTCTTTATTAACGCCGGCGTTCTGAGATCCGCGCAGCTTTACCTTGACGGTCACGCAAATAATACAGTTTAGCACGACGTACTCGACCATGACGTAAGACTTCGATCTGGTCAACACGGGGACTATGAACTGGAAATGTCCGTTCCACGCCAACACCGCTACTGATCTTACGAACAGTATAAGTTTCAGAAATGCCTTCGCCGCGGCGTTTGATCACAACGCCTTCAAACATCTGAATTCTTTCCCGTTTGCCTTCGACGATCCGCGCATGCACTCTGACCGTATCTCCCGGACGAAAAGCAGGAATATCATCACGTAATTGTGACTTAGTAATTTCTGTAATTAATGGACTAACTACTGACATTGATTTTTCTTCCCTTCACCGATATTCATGTCAGTTGCAGCGGAATATCGTTTTTTATGGCAACAGCCACGTTTTATCATAGCATAAGCCAGCTGATTTGTAAATTCATTTTTCCGTTTCAAATTCACGCAGCCATTTTTCTTCCTGAGCCGACAGCTGATAGTTGGCTAAAAGATCCGGCCGGCGTAAATAGGTTTTCCGTAGCGCTTCTTTTTGCCGCCAGGCGTCCACCTTACCGTGATCACCCGATAACAACACCTCGGGCACCTTCATTCCCGCAAAGTCGGCTGGTCGCGTATACTGCGGATATTCCAGTAACTGCATCGAAAAAGATTCTTCGTTTTTTGATTCCGCGTTGCCTAAGACTTGAGGTAACAACCGAATGATCGCATCGATCATCGCCATTGCCGCGATCTCGCCGCCGGTCAAAATAAAATCTCCCAGCGAATACTCGTCGGTCACCCGGGTTTTGATCCGCTCATCGTAACCTTCATAATGGCCACAAATAAAAGTCAACTGCTCTGCGGTCGCTAATTTTTCGGCCTCTTTTTGGTCGAACTTCTTTCCCGCCGGATCTAATAAAATCACCCGTCCCAAACCACCGCGTTTGGCCGCTACGTCATCTAACGCCGCAAAAATCGGTTGGACTTGCAACAACATGCCAGCCCCGCCACCGTAGGGATAATCATCAACGTGATTTTGCCGATCGTTAGTAAAGTCGCGAAAATTAGTGACTTGGGCGTCAACGATTCCCTTAGCCTGCGCCTTACCTTCGATCGATGAGATTAAAAAAGGCGTGAATAATTCCGGAAACAAACTTAAAATGTCGATCTTCACTGTTCATCCATTCCTTCCATTAACTCAACGATCACTTTTTGTTGGGCTAACTGAACGTCTTTGATCACGTCTTTGATCACCGGTAGTAAAATTTGTTTATGATTAGGGGTGGTAACGATCCACACGTCATTAGCACCCGTACGCATAATATCGGAAATTACTCCCAATTGTTTGCCCGCTACGGTTTCCGCCGTTAAGCCTACTATCTGGTGATAATAATATTCGCCTTGTCCTAGCGGCTGTTGTTGGCTAGCAGCGATCTGCAAGGTGGCACCCTTGTATTTTTCGGCTTCATTGATATCCGTGATCTCGTTAAAGGCCAGCATTTCAAACTGGCGTTGCGACCGCCAAGATTTGATGGTCAGTTTAACTAACGGTAGCCCCTTTTGTCGCGCGTAAACTACCTGTCCCACGCTAAAACGCTCGCGCACAAAATCGGTCGTCGCTAAAACTTTGACCTCGCCGCGGATCCCGTGCGTGTTCACGATTCGTCCCACGTCAAAATAATCCATTTTAACCTCCCGCGAAATACTAAAAGGAGCTGGGACAACACTAAATTGTCTCGGCTCCTTTATTGTGTTCGTCAATAATAACTAAGTGCACCTCAAAACACACAATCAGTGGTCAATAATGCTTAAACGAATGCGGTCCGTGCCACGCAAACGTACGCTGTATAAAACAGCTCGCACCGCCTGCGCGATCCGCCCGTGTTTGCCGATGATCCGCCCGACATCTGCCGGCGCTACGGCCAACCTAAAATCGACAAAATGACCCTCATGTTGCGTCGTGATTTGAATTGCATCTGGTTGAGCCAGCAAAGGCTTAATGATCGTAATCAACAATTGTTTCACGTCTGCTTCGCTCATTTAATAACCCTATTTCTTAGCTAATTTACTTTCGTGGAACTTCTTCATGATCCCTTGGCGTGACAAAATATTGCGCACCGTATCTGATGGTTGTGCGCCGTTTTGTAACCAATTCATGATCCGTTCTTCTTTTAAAGTAACTGCTTCAGGATCTTGTAACGGATTATAAGTTCCCACGTTTTCGATGAAACGGCCGTCACGTGGTGCCCGTGAATCAGCGACTACGATCCGGTAAAAAGGGCGTTTTTTAGAACCCATTCTTTTTAAACGAATTTTAACTGACATACTATTACCTCCAAATTAATTTAACAAAAATAATCATACCAGCAATTTGCTATCCTGTAAAGTAAAATTTCTTGACAGCCGTAAATTACTTTCGTTTCTTACCCTTACGTGCCTTTTTTAATTTCTTTAATTTACGTTTTTTATTCTTGCGTGCCATTTTACTCATCGACATCTTGGCCATCTTGCCCGACATTCCGTTGCCTAAGACATTTTCTAAGCCGGCAAAATTGCCATTAGAAACCTTAGCCATCATATCGCGCATTTGCTTAAACTGCTTGATCAGCCGGTTGACTTCTTGAACGGGACGCCCCGAACCAGCAGCGATCCTCCGCCGCCTACTTGGTTTCAAAATATCAGGATCTTCGCGTTCCTGTTTGGTCATCGAATAAACGATCGCCTTGGTGTGTTCCATGTCTTTAGGATCGACCTTCACGTTTTTTAACGCCGGATTATTGGCCATCCCTGGGATCATCTTGACGACGTCTTCTAACGGTCCCATTTTATTGAGCTGGTCTAGCTGTTCCAAAAAGTCATTAAAATCAAACGAGTTGGCCTTCATCTTTTCTTGCAGGTCTAGCGCTTTTTGCTCGTCATAATCTTTTTGCGCTTTTTCGATCAGGGTCAACATGTCGCCCATCCCTAAGATACGTGAAGCCATCCGTTCGGGATAAAAGACATCGAGGTCGGTCATTTTTTCGCCCTGACCAATAAATTTGATCGGCTTACCAGTCACAGCCCGAATAGATAAGGCGGCACCGCCCCGGGTATCGCCATCTAATTTAGTCAAAACGACGCCCGTAACATCTAGTTGTTCATTAAAGCCATTCGCCACTTCGACCGCATTTTGCCCGGTCATCGCATCAACGGTCAGCAAAATTTCGGTCGGGTGCGCCAGCTCTTTGATCTCGCTTAACTCTTGCATTAACTTAGCATCGATCTGTAAGCGCCCCGCCGTATCCAATAGGACGTAATCGTTTTTATCCGCCTGTGCTTGTTTTAAGGCCTCACGAACGATCTCGACCGGACTGACAGTCGTGCCCATTTCAAAAACAGGGATAGAGAGCTGTTCGCCTAATTGCTTTAACTGGTCGATAGCGGCCGGACGGTAAACGTCACCGGCTACCAGTAACGGGCGGGCTTGTTTTTCGGTTTGTAACCGGTACGCTAATTTAGCAGCCGTGGTCGTTTTACCTGCCCCTTGCAACCCCACCATCATAATGATCGTCGGGATTTTAGGCGCCTGGTTCAACGGGACCGCTTCTTGGCCCATGACATTGATCAGTTCTTCGTTGACGATCTTGACGATCTGTTGTGCGGGCGTCAAACTTTCTAGGACTTCGGCGCCCACCGCCCGTGTTCGGATCTTTTTGATAAAATCCTTAACGACCGTGAAATTAACGTCGGCTTCGAGCAAAGCCAAGCGGATCTCACGCATTACTTCTTTAACGTCAGCTTCACTGATCTTACCTTTCCGCCGTAATTTGCCCAACGCATCTTGCAGTCGTTGAGTTAGTCCTTCAAATGCCATTAGTCTTCCTCGCTTTCTGAATCCAATTTAGTGATCAGTGCTAATAGTTTATGGTCGGTCGGATAAGTTTGCTGTGCGTATTTAACTAACCGGTCTAAGCGCTGATTGGTCCGCAAAAAATCACGGTATAAGTGCAATTTTGCTTCATAAGACTCCAGTATTTTCTCAGTCCTATTAATATTATCATAAACGGCTTGGCGTGAAACCGCAAAATTGGCGGCAATTTCGCCTAACGAGTAATCATTACGGTAATATTCATCTAAGTAAGCTAACTGTTTTTGCGTCAGTAATGGCTGGTAAAAGTCAAACAACGCGTTGATCCGGTTAGTTTTTGCAAGTTCCATGCCACCATCTCCCACTAATCTGCTGGGTGCGCGATCAAATCTTTAAATAAACCGACGACAAATTTTTCGGGAACAAATAGCTGTAAGTCTTCCATTTGCTCTCCTAATCCTACCAGTTTGACCGGTAAGTGCAATTCGTGTCTGATTGCAAGCACGATCCCGCCGCGCGCGGTACCGTCCAGTTTGGTCAAGACGATCCCGGTAACTTGGGTAACTTCCTTAAATTGTTTGGCCTGCGTCAAAGCGTTTTGCCCCGTCGTCGCGTCTAATGCCAGCAAAACTTCTTGGGGTGCATCCGGTAATTCCCGTTTGACTACCCGTTTGATTTTAGCCAACTCGTTCATCAAGTTGACCTTGTTTTGCAACCTGCCAGCCGTGTCGATCAGTAAAATGTCGTAATTTTCTCGTTGTGCTTTTTGGACCGCATCGAAAGCAACCGCAGCAGGATCGCTTTGCGCCGGTTTTTGCACGATGTC
Source organism: Ligilactobacillus sp. ESL1201 (assembly GCF_058503265.1). Taxonomy (NCBI): domain Bacteria; kingdom Bacillati; phylum Bacillota; class Bacilli; order Lactobacillales; family Lactobacillaceae; genus Ligilactobacillus; species Ligilactobacillus sp. ESL1201. Next base: position 1,066,205 of record NZ_CP196362.1, read on the forward strand.
GACTCCCACTTTTTCGGTCCACTCAGCCAACTGTTCGATCGCCCCGGCCCGGAAAGTGTCACACGCCGCTACCAAAACTTTTTGGCCTTCTTGACGGTACTTATAAGCTAATTTACCGATCGTGGTAGTCTTTCCGACCCCGTTGACTCCGACAAATAAAAACACGGTAGGTCCGCTGGTTGCAAACTGTAACGCGTTATCCTCGTTTTTACCGTCTTCTTCGTAGAGATCGACCAATTTTTCCACGATCGCGTCGGAAACTTCAGCCTTTGTCTTAGCGTTGCGCAACTTAACTTCGTCTTGGAGTTCCCCGCTGATCTTAAGTGCGATGTCAAATCCCACGTCGGCTTCGATCAAAGTTTCCTCTAAATCCTCAAAAAAATCCTCGTCGACGTGACGAAAATTAGCCAGTAACGCATTGATCTTCGCCCCAAAACCCTGACGCGTTTTAGTCAGTCCTTGATCGTAAAGTTCATCAGTCCCGGCAGTCGTTTCTTCTTGTGACCGCTGTGCCGTTTCTGGTGATACTTCATCTGCTGGCGCCGTTTTTGTACTAGTAACTGGCTCAGCCTGCCGGGTCACGGTCTCACTTACTGGCGGTTGTTCCGGCTTAGTTGTCACTTCCTTGGGCTCTGCTGGTTTTTGCGTACTTTGTAATTTTGCCACTGCTGCTGGTTGTTGGTCAGCTTCAGTTTCCTGCAGTTGTGCCGGTGCCGTTTTGGGCACATCATTTTGAGGTGTTTTTTGTTCTTCTTGTTTTTCAACTGGTACTTGCTGCTCTTTGGTGGTAACCGGTTTTTCGTCTTGTTTACCCCCACCAAAGGCTTTCTTTAGCTTATCAAAAAGTCCCATTTAAAAAACCTCCCTTACCTACTTGTCTGCTATGATATCTTTGATTGCCACCGAGACTACCTGTGAAACCCCAGACTCTTGCATCGTGACTCCATACAAGGTGTCCGCTTGCATCATCGTTGCCTTGCGGTGGGTAATAATGATGAATTGCGTTTGCTGGTCTAATTTTTGCAAATAACGCGCGTACCTGTCAATATTAGCCTCGTCTAACGCCGCTTCGGCCTCATCCAAAATCACAAAAGGCACGGGCTTGACTCGCAAAACGGCAAATAATAACGTGATCGCCGTCAGCGTCTTTTCGCCTCCCGAAAGTAAGCTCAGCTGGCGGGCGTTTTTACCAGGCGGTTGTGCGGTGATCTCGATGCCAGTTTGCAAGAGGTCCGTCGGCTCCGTCAACGTTAAGTGCGCGGCCCCCCCTTCAAACATCACCGGGAAAATCTGCGCGAAGGCCGCCGCTACCTGATCAAATGCCTGCTTAAATTTGCGTTTGACCGTCACGTCGATTTCTGCCATACTTTGTTCCAACTGTTTTTTAGCCACTAAAAGGTCGTTTTGTTGCCGTTGCAAGAATTCAAAACGTTCCTTTACCCGTGAGTATTCGTCAATTGCACCCACATTTACTTCTCCTAAATCGGCTATTCCTAATCGCAATAGTTTTAACTGGCGGGCAATCTCTTGTTCGTCAGTTGCTAATTCTTGCTGGCGGGCCGCTTCATAAGTCAACTGGTATTTTTGTGCGAGTTTTTCTATTGCTTGATCGAGTAGCGTTTCCACCTTACTTTGCGCTACTTGCACGTCATTTAGCCGATTTTGCGTGACTTGTCGTTGCTGACTAGCCCGTTCTAGCTGCCGCTGTTTTGTATCAATCTGCTGCTTATTTTCCTGTTTTTGCTCTTCCAATTCCTGCGTTTGGTGCTGTGCGGTTTGGTATTGCTTTTTGATCTTGGCCAACTTAGCAACCAAATCACGTCCTTGTTGTTGCTTGGCATCTGTTTGGGTCTGCAATTTATGCAAGGTAGACTGCTGCTTTGCCAGCAGCTGTTGTAACCTAGTCTGTTGGTTTTGAACTTCTTTTTCTTGCACCTGCAGCGCAGCTTGTTTTTGCTGCTCCAGTGCCACACTTTGTTTTAACTGCGCTTGTTGTTCGTGATAATATTGCTGCGAACTTTGAGCCGTCAAACTTGCCTTTTGCTTGAGCTTTAATTGTTGTTGCAGTTGTTCTAACCGCTGCTTAACCTGCTCTTGTTGGTATTTTAGTTGGCGCAATTCTTGTTGTTGTTGCTGGCTAGCTTGTCGTTGCTGTTTGCTTTTTTGGATCAGTGTTTGGCATTTTTCTTCTTGGTGTTGCCCATCGGCTTGAGCCTGCAACAGCCGTTCTTTTGTCTCCTGTTGTTGCTGACGTTGTTGCTGTTGTCGTTGTTGCAACTGTGCTATTCTTTGGGCTAACTCCGCCAGTTGCGCGGTCATTTTACGGGTAGTTTCCCTGAGCGGTACTATTTTTTGTTGCATCGTCGCAATTTCAGTTTGCAACTTTTGGGGGCGTTGTTTTTGCTCTAATAAGCCTAAACGACGCTGCTTATTACTGCCACCTGCCAGCGAGCCGCCGACGTTTAACAACTCACCGGTCAAAGTCACGATCCTGACTTGATGATGCAACACCGCAGCGGTCTTGATCGCGGCGGTTAAATCAGTCGTAACGACCGTGGCCCCCAACAGATAAGCCAAAACGTTTTCGTTACCCGCACTTACCGTCACTAACTGACTAGCGATACCACAAACGCCCGGCAGTCCAGTTAATAATTGCCGCTGACTAGCGGATAAATGCCGGGGACGAATAGTTTGTCGGGGTAAAAAGGTCACCCTGCCCAGCCGGTTCTTTTTTAAATAACCAATGGCTTCTTTAGCCGCCTGTTCATCGGTCGTGACGATCTGTTGCAGCTGTCCGCCTAACGCCGTTTCAACCGCCAGCGCGTATTTAGCGGGGACCGTTAGCACCTCGGCTACGGAACCGATGATGCCGTTCAGTTGTTTTTTAGCCCGTAAAATATTTTTAGCACCCTCGTAATACCCCGAATAATTAGCAGAAATTTGCTGCAGCGCCTTGAGCTGGGCCGTTGCCTGTTGCAAAATGGCTTCCGCTTGTTCCCGGCGTTTTTGGTGCGTCGTCAGTTGTTGCTGTTGCTCTTGGTATTTTTGGTTGAGCTGTTGTAAGTCAGCAGCCAATTGTGTACTTTGTTGCTGCGCAGTCGCAGCTTCTTTTTGACTAGCGGTAAGGCGTTTTTGACTAGCAGCCAATTGTTTTTGCTGCTGCCGGTAAGCCGTAGTCGTTTGTACCTGTTCGGCTTTTTGTTGCTGCTTTTGCTGTGTTAAGTACTCTACCTTACTAGCTAACGCAGCTTGCTCTTGCAGCTGTGTGCCATTTTGTTGTTGCAATTCAGTAATTTCTCGTTGCAAAGCATCCTGGTCGTCCACCACGTTCAACGCAGCCTGACTAGCGGTCAACTGTTGGAGTCGTTTTTGTGTTGCCTGTATCTTTTTTTGCAACTGCAAGCAATGTTTTTGACTAGCGGCTAAATCACTTTGATTTTCCCTGATCTGTGTCAGTAATTCCTGTTGGCGTTGGTGATGAAAACTTTTTTGCTGACGCGTCATTTCGGTTTGTCCGGTCATTCTTTCCTGTTCACGCGCTAACTGTAATGACCTTGCCTGTAAGGTGCTTAATTGTTGTTCTAAGCGCGTTTGCTGGTCAGTTAATTGTTGCACTTGGTGCTTTTTTTCCTGCTGCAAGTCAGTTTGTTGCTGCAAGTCAGCAGTCAGTTGGTGAATCTGTTGTTGGTTTTCTTGTCTCTGTTTTCGCTGCTGTTCGAGTTGCAATACGGTCTGACTTAGATCATAGTGCGCGAATTGCTTTTTTTGTGCCAAATAATCACGCGCAATGCTTGCCTGCTTTTCTAACGGTTCTTTTTGCCGCGCCAATTCTACGATAATGTCATTACTGCGCTGCAAGTGGTCTTCGGTCTGTACTAATTGTTGTTTAGCCTGTTGCTTTTTAATTTTATACTTAGAAATCCCCGCCGCTTCTTCGACCAAAAAGCGCCGTTGCTCAGGCTTACTGTTAAAAATTGCTTCAACTTTGCCCTGTGAGATGATCGCAAAAGAATCCCGGGAGATCCCGGTATCTAACAACAGGTCGTTGATATCTTTTAAGCGGACCTTACGCTGATTCAACAAAAATTCGCTTTCTCCGGAGCGATAAAGACGCCTAGTGACCGTCACTACGGGCGGTTGTTTGCTTAAAGTGTGGTCTTGATTATCAAATTCCACAACAACTTCAGCCCGGTTTAAAGCGGCTCTAGTCTGCGAGCCACTAAAAATAATATCGGCCATCTTAGACCCGCGTAAACTTTTACTAGACTGTTCACCTAAACACCACCGCAAAGCATCGACGATATTGCTTTTACCGCTACCATTGGGACCAACGATCCCAGTCAATCCCTCTTTAAACTCTATTTTGGTGGGGTTTGCAAAAGATTTGAAGCCAGTCAGCGTTAACGCCTTTAGTTTCAAACAGAGTTCCTCCCTAATGCTTACTTATTTTGCAGCCGGTGTAAGGCTTCGTTAGCCGCAGCTTGTTCCGCCGCTTTTTTAGCCGAACCGCTACCCGTGCCTAACTTTTTACCGTTAGCATAAACCGCCATCTGGTAAATCTTAGCGTTATCCGGCCCCGTTTGCCCCAGTAATTCATACTTGATCTCGCACTTACCGTGTTGCTGCAGCAGTTCTTGCAACTCGGTTTTGTGGTCAAAGAAGTGATCAAACCAACCTAAGTCCAATTTAGGAAACACCACTTTACTGATAAAAGTGACTACACTATTTTTCCCCTGGTCCAAATACAACGCGCCGATAAACGCTTCAAAAATATCACATAATAAAGAAGGACGCTGCCTAGCATTGGCCTTTTCTTCGCCCTTGCCCAGCCGGATGTATTCGTCAAAGTGGCATTCCTTGGCAAATTTACTAAAGCTATCCTCACACACGATCGCCGCCCGTAAACGCGACAGTTGTCCTTCATGCATCATCGGGTAACGTTTATATAAGTATTCGGAAACGCACAACTGCATGACTGCGTCGCCTAAAAACTCGATTCTTTCGTAGTATTTTAAATCTTTTTGTGGGTGCTCGTTAGCGTAAGAAGCGTGCGTAAAAGCTTCGTCTAATAACGCAGGATCGGCAAAATCGATCCCAAAATTTTCTTTTAAATGGCGCTCTAAACCAATTATCAATTCGACTACTTCCTTTTTCCTTTAGTTCACCTGTTAAAAAAACTGGCACTAACAGCCAGTTTCTTGCTTACTTTTGGTGTTGGGCGATAAAATCAACTGCCTGCCCGACGGTCGTTAATTTCTCGGCGTCTTCGTCGGAGATCTCCGCTCCAAAAGTGTCTTCTAATTCCAACACCAACTCGACAATGTCGATCGAATCCGCATCTAAATCAGCCTGAAAGTTCAGTTCGTTAGTTACCTTTTCAGCGGGCAACGAAAAACGGTCCGCAATAATTTGTGCAACTTTGGTAAAAATTTCTTGTTTAGTCATTTCTGTCACTCCTTAATTACTGGTTATCGTCTGCTTTAGCCTGTTGTTGGGCAAAATAAGTACTAAAACGCGGCACCATTTCATTTTCCAACATACTTCTGATCTGCTTTAACGTATAATAGATCGTTTTGGCATCACTTGCCCCGTGAGCCTTAACTACCGGAGCCTTAGTTCCTAACAGCACCGCTCCGCCATAACGTGACTGATCGACTGTCGTGAGCAAGCTCTTTAAGTCTTTTTTCAGTAGCAGTGCTCCTAATTTCCCGGTCGGACTGGCGCTTAGCAAGGTGTTTTTAAACAAGTGCATAATAGCAGAAGCAGTCCCTTCGATTGCTTTTAGCACCGCGTTGCCGGTGAAACCATCGGCCACCACGACATCGCACACCCCGGTCAACAGGTCGCGGGCTTCCACGTTACCAACGAAATTGATCGTTTCTTCTGCGGCGATCATCTGATAAGCCGCTAAGGTCAATTTGCTGCCCTTATGCGGCTCCGTCCCGTTGTTGAGTAGCCCGATCCGCGGATTTTTAATCCCCCGAACGCTGGTCGCGTAATATTTACCTAATAAGGCGTACTGGTACAGCTGTTCGGGTTTACTATCCGCATTAGCCCCGCTATCTAGCAGGTTAAATGAATCCGCCTGGTCGCCCGCAATCACCGGCAAAGTGGAAACTAACCCGGGACGAATGATGCCCTTGATCCGCCCCACTAATAACAGTCCCGCTGCTAGTAATGCCCCCGTATTACCACACGAAAATAGTGCATCGGCCTGTCCTTCTTTAACGGCCTGCGCCGCCATCACTAACGACGACTTTTTCTTGCGCCGGATGGCCCGGACGGGTTCATCGTTCATCTCAATTTTTTCGTCGGCTTGTACCAACGTGATCCGCTCCGTGTGGTGCAATAACGGGTCGATTTGGTGTTTATCACCAAATAATACAAATTCTACGTCCAAAAATTCATCGCGGGCTAGTTCGACACCTGCAACTACACTTGCAGGTGCGTTGTCGCCGCCCATGGCATCAATTGCTATTTTCATCTTATCATTTCCTTTTATCATTAATCAAAATCACTAGGTAGTGTGCGTCTTAAGTACTGCAATAATGGTCCGTTGGCCGGGTCTTGTAAAAAATCAGGTGCGGCTAACAGCGTTTGTGCTTCTTGATTAGCAGCCTGTAAAATATTTAAATCAGCCACCGGATCGCCGACCTTAAAATCGGGTAAACCAGATTGCTTAGCCCCCATTACTTCACCTGGACCACGCAACTCCAAGTCTTTTTGGGCGATTTTAAACCCGTCGTTAGTCGCGACCATCGTTTCCATCCGCGCTTTACTATAATCACTTTTAGCGTCGCTTACCAGTAAACAATAAGATTGCTGGCTGCCCCGCCCAACGCGACCTCTTAGTTGGTGCAACTGCGCTAAACCAAAACGCTCTGCGTCTAAAATCAACATAACGGTTGCATTGGCAATGTCAATGCCGACTTCGATCACAGTGGTCGTTACCAACACGGAAAATTTATGCTCCTTAAAATCCTGCATTACCTGCTGTTTATCGGCACTCTTCATTTGTCCGTGTAATAACCCCACCTTAAAATGCGGTGCCAGGTAAGCACTTAATTGTTGGTAAGTTTCCTGGGCGTTTTGCAAGTCCATCATTTCAGACTCAGCGATCAAAGGTGAGACTACGTAAGCCTGAACCCCTTCGTGTAACTGCTGTTCCAAAAAATGTAAGGCGTTATTTTCCTGCTTTTTTAAAAACCACTTCGTGACGACCGGGCGCCTTCCTTTAGGCAACTCATCGATCACGGAAATATCCATCGTCCCGTAAGTCGTTAGCGCCAAGGTCCGCGGGATCGGGGTCGCCGTCATCGCTAAGGTGTCGGGATTTTTCCCCTTGAACTGCAACGCCTCGCGCTGCCGCACGCCAAAGCGGTGTTGCTCGTCTGTGATCACTAATCCCAGGTCGTGGAAAGTTACGTTAGGCTGGATCAGCGCTTGGGTTCCGATCACCAAGTTGATCTCTCCGCTTGCCAGGTGCCTTAGTAGCTCTTCTTTACTTTTATTAGTACTCGAGCCGGTCAGCAAAGCCACGTTAATGCCAAAAGGAGTAAACAGGCGCGCTAATTTTTCAGCGTGTTGCTGCGCTAAAATTTCGGTCGGCGCCATTAACGCACACTGCAGCTGCGCACTGATCGTCGCGTACATCGCGATCGCGGCCACGACCGTTTTGCCCGCACCAACATCGCCTTGTAAAAGCCGGTTCATTTGCACCGGCTGACGTAAGTCCCGACAAATCTGATTAACCACTTTCTTTTGAGCCGTCGTCAACTCAAACGGCAGCGTCGCAATGAATTTACTTAAAGCGTCGTTGTCGTAAATCAGCGCTTGTCCCGGCTTAGCGCGATCATTTCTTTTGAGCAGCTGCAGCGCACATTCGTATTTGAAAAACTCTTCAAAAATTGCGGAACGACGGGCTAATTGTGCCGCTTTGGCGGTAGCCGGAAAATGCATATCGTGAATCAGTTGGCGCCTGGATTCCAAGCGAAATTTCTGCTCGATACCAGGCGGAACAATATCGACTAATAGTTGTTGGTACTGAGCGTAAGCCTGCTTAACTAACTGCTTGATCGCACTTGGTTTAATTTCTTGGTTGGACCGGTAAACCCCAGCAAAATCTTGCGTCGTCTGTTTAGTAAATAATTTGATCCCATTAATAGCCTGGCGTTTAGCATTATACTGCCCGTAAACTGCAACCTGACAACCGGCCACGACTTGTTTTTTTAAATACGGCTGATTAAAAAAAGTAACTAAAACGACGTCTTTTTCTACCAGTAAGCGAAAATTCAAGCGACTCTTGCGGTAGCCAAACCGGGTCAAAATCGGTTCGGAAACCACCGTTCCTTTGACGGTCGCTTTTTGTTGTGGTGCTAATTCACCAAGCTTTTTAGTACTGAAATCTTCATAGCGAAAGGGATAAAAAGTCAGTAAGTCATCGATCGTATTAATTCCTAATTTATTGATGGCCGTTAACTTTTTAGGACCGACCCCCTTTAATACCGCAGGGGAATCCTGCAAATCTACCACGCTACCCATCTCCCGTGTTCACTAAAATTATCCTTGTTGTTGCGGTGAACAGTTATTTTTAACCGCGCCAGTCACCTCGTCTTTAAATATTCATCTTTTCATTTTACCATACGCTTTTACTATTAGCTAGAAGCTGGTCTTTAAGGTTGCCAAGTAATTTTACTTTACACAAAATTCTTGCAATTTAACAGCAATTATGATAATTTATTCTAGTGATTTACGTTTTCGGAGGGAGGATTATCTAATGGCTAAAGATTATGTTACTGGTCGTAAAACCACTTTTGGTAAGAAGCGTTCTCATGCTTTAAACCAAACTAGCAGAAGTTGGAAACCTAATTTACAAAAAGTCCGTATTTTAGTAGACGGTAAGCCTAAAAGAGTTTGGGTCTCGACCCGTGCTTTAAAATCAGGCAAGGTTACCCGCGTTTAACACACAAAAAAGGACTGGGGCAAAAGTAATTTTGTCTCGGTCCTTTTTTGTGTCTTCTTTCTCAACTATCACTTGATCCTGTTACCTCAAGCGGCCCTGGCACCAATTTTTAGTCGTGACTTTGAATAACCGCGATCATTCCCTTAGTAAACGAAAATTGCGCCGTATCCGTCACGAATTCATTACTCGACAAGGCGATCGGCGTGGGATAATTTTGTTTAGTCACTTCGTACTTAACGTTTTTTAACGTTAACTCCGCCACCGGACTCAAAGCAACAAACGCTAAGTACTTAGTCGCCGGTAATTTTTGCAGCGTATGTACTCCGGGAGTAAAAAAGGAAATATCATTCCAGCGATCCCGTAAACTGATTTTAGGAGCTAGCGGTTCAAATTCAGGCATAAAAACAAAGTACAGGTTCGCTAAAAATTGGTCCAAACGTGCTCCGGTCGCCCCGTAGATCACGATCTGATCAAACTTAAGCTCCTGTTTAATATAACGCAACGCGAGCATCGTGTCGGTGATGTCTTCTTTTTTAGGACAGACCACACTATGCTTGCTCTTTTCTTGAACTAATTCGACCTCTTTTTTAGTGGACGAGTCAAAATCTCCCACCGCTAACACGGGGTTGATACCAGCGCGCACCAAACGGACCGCGCCGTAATCCGCGCCGACCCAGACCTCATCTGCCTTAGCAGTGCGTAAATGCTGCTCCAAATCAACCGGCCACTGATCGGGCGGACCGCCAACTAATAAATTAACCGCCCCCATTACTCGGCCGCTTTTCTTAACGTTGCCAGCTGTTCTTGAGGCGATTTATCAGCACCAAAAATGTAAGAGCCCGCAACGGCAACAGTCGCACCGGCTCGTTTAGCAGTCACGATCGTTTGGTCGTTGATGCCCCCATCGACTTGGATCTCGAAATTAAATTTTTGGCGGTAATGTGCGAGCTGTTCGATCTTGTGAACCGTTTCCGGCAAAAATTGCTGCCCCCCTAGTCCGGGATCGACGGTCATCACCAAAACTTCGTCGACTAGCGGTAACACTTCAACGATCGCGGCTACACTAGTTGCCGGGTTAATAACTACCTTAGCTTTCATCCCAGACTGCTTGATTTGGGTCAGTACCGCATGTAAATGATGCGTTGCTTCTACATGAACGCCAACCATATCAGCTCCCGCAGCCGCTAAAGGCTTAATGTATTTGGCGGGATCAGCTACCATCATATGACAGTCAAATAGCAACTGGGAGTGCGGACGCAACGCAGCCACTACGTTAGGGCCAAACGTCAGGTCCGCCACAAAATGGCCGTCCATGATATCGATGTGCAAGTAATCGGCCGTAGCAACAGCGCTCACATCCCGAGCTAGGTTAGCAAAATCGGCGCTTAAAATCGATGGTGCAATTTTCATGATAACAACTCCTTAAATGATTGATCTTCAGCGATATTTAGGCTTTTGTTGTGCCAGCTGTGTTTGTAATGCGACGTAATTATCGTAACGACTCTTTAACAAACTACCAGCTGCCACCGCCTGTTTGACAGCACACTGAGGTTCTTTTAAATGCAAACAACCACGGTAACGACACTGCGACTGCAGCGCGGTAAAATCCGGGTACAATTCGGGGAGCTGTTCTTTAGTCACATCTCTCAGTTCAAAAGACGAAAAGCCGGGAGTATCCGCTAATAATTGGTGCCCGACTTGAAACAAGCTCACCTTTCTGGTGGTATGCTTTCCCCGACTTAACGCCTGTGAGATCGGTGCCGTCGCTAATTTTAACTGGGGCACTAACAAATTGAGAAACGTCGATTTGCCCGCACCCGTTTGCCCCATTACCACTCCGGTCATGCCACATCCGCTCAGCCACTCACTGATCTTAGCTGCTACCGGGTGACTGGCACTATAACAAGAGTAATACTTTTGGTAATAATTGACCAGTTTTTCTAAGTGCTCAGCCTCTGCTACGCTCAACAAGTCCACCTTGGAAAAGTATAATAACGGAGTGATTTTTTGGGCCTGCAAGCTCAATAACTGTCTGTCCAACAAATTAGTCGTCAGTGTCGGTTCCTTACAAGCGGTAACGACGATCGCAAAATCAATATTAGCTACCGGTGGGCGAACTAACTGATTTTGCCGGGGCAAGACCCGTAACAAATACCCCTCCCGTTGATTTGCCGCCTTAAATTCTACTAGGTCACCGACTAGCGGCGTCACTTTTGTTTTGCGGAAATTGCCGCGTGCACGGGTCCGATAAACTTGCTGGTCCACTAAAACATCGTAATAACCGCTCAAAGACTGAATAATTCTCCCTGTTTTCACTAGCTACCTCGCTTTTAATTTCAATTTAATGACATTTGCCGTTATTAATACCGCTCAGCAACCACAAATTCGACCGTCGTCTTAGGTAAGAGCACTTTTTTACCCGCAGGAATACTCTGGCTAATGATCTTACCTGGGGTGGTATACAGCGAATATTCATTTTCATAACGCACGGTCACCCCACGCCTAGTCAATTCTTTTTTGACCTCTTCGTACGATTCACCGGTATAATTTTTAAAACGGACCTTCTGGGGCCCCGCCGCTATCAGCAGATCAACTTTAGTACCCTCGCGCACCTCATCTTTAGCCGGTGGGACCGACCGGATCACTTGTCCCCGGTAATAGCGGTTATTTTTTAAATACCTAATATGACCTACTTTTAGTTTCTTACTGTGTAAGTCAGCGATTGCCGTTTGCCTACTGACTCCCCGCAGATCAGGAACTATCACGTTGCGGACGGCTAACAACTGGGCCGCACTGGTACCGACTAGTAATACTAAAAATAACAACAGTACTAATAACAGTTTTTTTCTCTTAGAATGTTTCGGCTTCACTTGTGATCCGGGTGCGGGTTCATCCGCAATTTTAGTTAAAACCTTAGTTTCCTCTTCTGCAGTACTACTGGGCGTAGGCTGCCAGGGAGCTTCATCTCGCCTGCTAGCGGCAAAAACACTGCTCAAATCACGAGCCATCTCGCTTGCACTGTGATAACGATCCCGTAATTCCTTAGCCGTAGCGTGTAAAATAACATTTTCTAACGCTTGGGGGATCTCCGGGCGAATTTCTTTTACCGACGGCATCTTTTCGTGGTAGTGTTTCATCACCACCGAAATCGCAGATTGCCCCTGATACGGCACGCGTCCGGCCAACAACTCAAATAAAATGATCCCTAGTGAATAAATATCAGTCTGCTGGTTGACCAGGCTACCACGGGCCTGCTCGGGCGAAATATAATGGACCGAACCTAAAACGGTATTGGTTTTAGTCATCGTCGATTGCGCCACCGCGACCGCGATCCCAAAGTCGGTCACCTTAACGTTGCCTTCGGCCGATAATAAGACGTTTTGGGGTTTGAGATCGCGGTGGATGATCCCGTGACTGTGGGCAACCTCAACTGCTTGCAACAGTTGTTCCATGATTTCAACTACCCACGTCAGCTCAAAGGGATAATTTTGCTTAATGTACTGTTTGAGATTCATCCCGGGAACGTATTCCATCACTAAGTACTGCATTCCTTGACTAGCACCAATATCATAAATATCAACAATGTGGGGGTCGCTGAGTTCGGTCAAAGACATCGCCTCGCCCTGAAAACGTCTGATTGCAGCCGGATCGTCGTTCATATCCAAGCGCAATAATTTCACAGCCACATTGCGGTGCAAAATTAAGTCATAGGCTAAAAAGACATTAGCCATTCCACCTTCACCCAGATTGGCATCGATCCGGTAACGACCACTTAAAACATATCCCGGCGACATCAGTGCGTCACCTCAAGTTCTAATAATAATACGGTGATATTATCGTGGCCGCCAGCTTGATTTGCTAAATCTATTAACTGCTGACACTTAAGATCACAACTCTGCGATCCGCTTAAAACTCGTGCGATCTGTTCGTCTGTTACCATATTGGTCAAGCCATCGGTACACAACAACAACTGGCCGGTCGGCAAATCAAGCACCTGTTGGTCTAAACGCGCATCGGCGGAAACACCTAAGGTGCGTGTCACCAAATTTTTTTGCGGGTGGTGTTTGGCTTGTTCCGCGCTGATCTCTCCACGCTGCACCATTTCGTTGACTAACGAATGATCTTGCGTCAATTGCCGTAGCTTGCCGGCCGTAAATAAATAAGCCCGACTATCACCAATGTTTGCGATCAGTAATTTTTCTTCAAAGAGCAACGCGCAAACTAACGTGGTCCCCATGCCCGCTAATTTCTGGGTCGCAGAGGCCAAAATCAGACTATTTTCCTGCGCTACTTGGTCTTGCATCCAAACTAAAGCATCCCTGACGGCGTGCCAAGTAGTTTTTTCAAACTGCGCACCGATGTGTGAAACCGCCATTTCAGACGCAACTTCTCCGCCTAAATGTCCCCCTAGCCCGTCGGCCACTAATCCCAAGATCATTCCCTGAGAATTTTGAAAAAAGCCGACGTAGTCCTCATTTTTGTGGCGTACCCGGCCGATGTCACTGCGATAAGCATATTTCATAGCTAACTCCCCAATTGTTAGGCCCTATTTTTTTAATAATGTCGCGATAAAAAAGCCATCCGAATCAAAATCTTGCGGCAAGACCGTTAAAGCTAATTCCTCACGATCATCCTTTAGTTTTTTAGTAGTTACCGTTTTGACCTGCGTAAAATCAGGATGTTGTGCTAAAAATTGGGTGATCACTTCCTGATTTTCCTGCGGCATGATCGTACAAGTGCTGTAAGTCAAGCGTCCCTTGGAACTGACCAAATCGGCAACAGCAGATAAGATCTCTAATTGTACCCGGGCTAAATTAGCTACATCCTGAGCACTTTTTTCGTACTTGATCTCTGGTTTACGGCGCAAAAGACCGATTCCAGAACAAGGAGCATCTACTAATACCTGGTCAAAACTACCAGGAGCAAAGCGAGTAGCGGCCTGCCTAGCATCCAAGGCCTGAGCTGCAATTTGCTGAGCCAAACCCAAGCGCTGAGCATTTTGCTCGATCAGTTTGACCTTATGTGCGTGTAAATCTAACGCACAAACGTGGTTAGTTGCTGCTAACTGAGCTGCAACCTGTGTCGTTTTTCCCCCGGGAGCAGCACAAGCATCTAATACCCGGTCTTGCGGTTCAACTTGCATCGTTTCCACGCTGAGCATCGCACTTTCGTCTTGCACGGTCACCAACCCTTGCTGGTAAGCCGCACTGTGGGGGACAAAACCGCCGCTAACCAATAATCCGGCACTAGCTACGACACTAGGTCGTACTTGGAATCCCTCTTTAGTCAAAGCCGCGGTGGCCTCTTGCACGGTTGCTTTAGCTAAATTAACACGCACACTTTGTTTGGGTGGCTGTAATGATTTTTGCAACAGTAAGTTGGTTTGTTCCTGCCCGTAAGCAGCACTTAACCGTTGGACTAGCCATAAAGGTGTACTCGTAGCTACGCTGATCCTTGATAGCGGATCGGCAATTTGCGTGATCTCAGGCAAGCCGTTGCGCTGAATCGCGTGTAACACCCCCGTCACAAACCGGCGAATCCCCTCGTGTCCTTTGTGTTTAGCGATCTCAATGGTTTCGTTAAAAACGGCTCGGTCCGGGATCCGTTCTAAGTACTGCATTTGATAAACGGCCATGGCCAACAAAATTTTGACCCATAACAGCACTTTTTGCGGCTTTTTAATGTAAGGACGCAAGTCAAATTCCAGCGTTAGTTTATTTTGCAAAACGCCGTAAACTAATGTTGTATATAAATGCTTATCTTGAAACGATAGCTGACTTTGCGCGATCGTTTGGTTTAATAATAGGTTAGAATAGGCTTTTTTTTGCTGCACTTTGAGCAACGTTTCGAGCGCTAAGTAACGCGGATTATTCTGCCAGTTATTTTTCGTCACTGATCAATACCTGCCCTTGCTTGATTCCGTGCCCGCTGCCGTTTAAATAAGCGGTGATCGGCATGCGCTGTTTACCAGCCGGTTGTAACTCTAATACGCGATAAACGCTGTGATCTCCGGCCGCCAGTTGCAATTCGTGTTTAGTCACCGTCACCACCGTACCGCTAGGCAAGTCGGTCTTTGAGTTCAGCGGTTCAACTTGCCATAACTTCGTGCGCTGCCCGTTGAAATTACTAAAATAGGCCCCCGGCTGTGGCCGCAACGCCCTAGTATGCCAGTCGATTTGTTGGGCCGTTAACGTTAAGGTCAATTCTTCTTGTTCGGATTTGATCGTCGGTGCAAAAGTCACCTTTGCTTCGTTTTGCGGGCTAGCAGTCAGCTGACCGGCAATCAGCGGTGGCAATTTTTCTAATAAGAGATCACGGCCAAGCACGCTGAGTTTAGCAAATAACGTACCGGTATCATCGCTAGGCATGATCGGTAATTGGGCTTGCCCCAACATCGCGCCGGCATCCATTTTTTTGACCATGTAGATCAAAGTGACCCCCGTAACACTAGCTCCGTCTAACAACGCGTATTGAACGGGAGCACCCCCACGGTACTTAGGTAATAGTGAACCATGAACGTTGACCGCCGCAATTTTAGCACTCTTTAGCAGTCGCTCCGGCAAAAACTGCCCGTAAGCCGCGGTAATTATCAGATCCGGTTGCCACGCAATAATTTGTTCCATTTCCGAACTACCACCGATTTTTTCCGGCTGTAATACTGGTAAGTCATGCTTTTGCGCGAGCTGTTTGACTGGCGAAGCCTGCAGTTTTTTCTTACGTCCTACCAGCCGATCGGGTTGCGTGACTACCCCTTTAATTTCGTAATTTTGTGCGAGTAACCCCGCTAAGATGGGAACGGCAAACTTCGGGGTCCCCATAAAAACAATTGATGTCATCATTTTCCTCATTTCTACTACTGAATTAACAAGTAACCTCAATATACCTCATTATCCTAAATGAAATCTAGTGGGTCACGGTCAATTTTTAGTTGTAATTGGCGCTGCTTTTGATTTTTGACCAGCAATTGCTGCAAAAACTCAGCTAACCGTGGCTCTTTTTTATACTTGATCACTAACTGATAATAAAACCGATTGTTGATGCGCGCGATCGGCTTGGGCGTCGGCCCTAATATCCGTGCCTGGGGCGACAGGATTCGTTGCAACTGACCGTAAATTTCAAAAATCTTCTTAGCCGCCACTTCTTCTGTCGGGTGACTAGTAGTCAGCTGGATCGTAAAATAATACGGCGGGTAACCGATCCTGTGGCGGATATTCATCTCGGTCACAAAAAATCGTTCGTAATCCTGTTTTTGTGCCAGTTGGATCGCGTAGTGCTCGGGATTAAAAGTCTGGATCAAGACCGCGCCTTCCTTATCGGCCCGCCCCGCGCGACCACTGACCTGCGTCAGCAACTGGAAAGTTCGTTCACTAGCCCGAAAATTAGGGAAGTTCAAGCTCGTGTCGGCATTTAACACCCCCACCAAAGTCACCGCAGGAAAATCCAATCCCTTAGCGATCATCTGCGTTCCTAACAAAATATCAGCCTGGTGTTCACCGAATTTTTTTAACAACGCCGCATGGGCCCCCTTGCGTTTAGTGGTATCAACGTCCATCCGTAAAATACGCGCACCCGGTAACAAACGGTGCAACTCTTCTTCTACTTTTTGGGTACCAGTTCCATAAGAACGGATCTTGTGACTGCCACAACTCGGACACTCTTGTAACAACGGCTCTTCGTGTCCGCAATAGTGACACTTCATCGAATGCGTATCCATGTGTAAGGTCAACGAAATATCACAGTTGGGACACTTCAAAACAAAACCACACTGCCGGCACATTACAAAGGCAGAATAACCCCGCTTATTAAGCATCAAGACCACCTGTTCGTGGCGTTCAAGCCGCGTTTTGATCGCACCTAATAACGGTTGGGAAATATCACTTGCCTGTGTTTTTTTGAGCTCTTGACGCATATCTAACAACTTGACTTGTGGTAACGGTGCGCCGTTGATCCTGGTATCCAAGCGTAACCAACGATAAACCCCCTTTTGCGCGCGTGCCCGGGATTCTAAAGAAGGAGTCGCGCTGCCTAAAACTACCGGACAATGGTGCCACTGTCCCCGTTTTAACGCCACATCCCGTGCGTGATACTGGGGCATATCTTCTTGTTTATAGCTGGTCTCGTGTTCTTCGTCCATAATGATCACGCCGATCTTGGTCAGCGGTGCAAAAATGGCGGAACGCGCGCCGACCACCACGCTAGCTTGCCCCCGCTCTATTCTCCGCCACTCATCGTAGCGCTCGCCTTGAGACAAACCACTGTGCAAAACTGCGACCTGCGTACCAAAACGCGACTTCACTCGTTGAACCATCTGTGGGGTCAGTGAAATTTCTGGTACCAGCATCAACGCAGTTTTACCCTGCTGCAAAACCGCCGCCATGACTTGCAGATAAACTTCGGTCTTGCCGCTGCCCGTCACTCCTTGCAATAAAAAAGTCGCCGCTTGATTTGCACTGACCGCTGCTAAAATCGCTGTGACCGCTTTTTGCTGCGCGGGTTGTAACTTTTGCGGCGCGGTTCTCGGTCCCGCTGTCGCCACTTCACGGTATTTTTCTACCTGCTTTTTAGCCAGCCAGCCCTTAGTCACGGCGTTATTGATCGCCGCGTTAGAAACGTGTAGTTGTTTAAGCAACTGGCTTTGTTCCACTTGCTGTACGTTTGAGTCGTGAAAAAACTGTAAGATCTTACGCAAGTTGACCGCATTGGCCGGCAACTTTTCTTGAGCCGCCAAATTTTGTTCATCACTTAGTTTAATGGTCAAAACTGAAACTTTTTTGGCCCGCGCTTTACTGGCTACGTGCTGCAATACCTCCGCTTTGTGCTCCTTGACAAGCCGGAGGATCTCTTGGTATTGCGCCAGTGACAAGTTTTTGACCACGATTTCTTTTTTGCCCGCAAAAAGTTGGTGGAGCGCGGGACTGACTTCATCAGTCAAGAGGCGCACGGTTTTAACGTAACTGGCTTTTAACGCGGAAGGCAGCATCGCTTGCAGACAGGTGATCATAAACGAAAACGTCCACTGTGCCAACCAACGCGCCAAACTCAACATTTCAGCGTTTAACACCGGGGCAAAATCCAGCACCATCTTAATTTCTTTGACGGCAAATTCCGGCTGCTCATTTCCCAGCTGAATTACAAAGCCTAAAACATCACGCTTACCAAACGGCACCACTACCCGCATCCCCGGCATCACTTTGATCTTCGCCGGAACCGCATAAGTATAAGGTTTATTAGTCTGCATGGTGGCAACATCGACGATCACTTGTGCGTACTTCATGAATTTCCTCTTTGCATTAATTCTGTGACTTTAGTTAACACCCGCGCAGCAATTTGGTCCTTGCTATCCTTCGCTACCAGTTGCGGCTTTTGCTTTTGTGTCAGTAAATAAACTTCATTTTGGTCCGCATCAAAACCGATGTCGGCCCGAGAAACGTCGTTTAATACCAGCAGATCCAAGTTTTTAGCCCGCAACTTTTGTGCGCCGTTAGCCAGTAAATCGTTAGTTTCCGCCGCAAAACCGACCATCAGCTGGTTAGTTTTTTGTTTTCCTAACTGTGCCAAAATATCGGGATTCTTGATCAAATTCAGCTGCAGCGTCTCTTCATTTTTCTTAATTTTGTGATTGGCAACTGTCGCTACGCGGTAATCGGCCACAGCGGCTGCCATGATCACCACGTCGCTAGCGGCAAAACGAACGTCAAGTGCGCGTTGCATTTCGTTTGCACTAGTTACATTCACTACGGTAACGCCAGCAGGTGGCGTCAGCGCGGTCGGTCCACTGATCAAGGTCACTTGTGCTCCCCGTGAAGCGGCCTTTCTTGCCAAGGCATAGCCCATCTTGCCACTGGAACGATTGCTTAAATAACGCACCGGATCGAGCGGTTCTATCGTCGGTCCCGCCGTCACTAAAATTTGAGTGCCAGCTAGATCTTGGTCTTGCTCAAAGTGCGCTTGTAACCATTGCCAAATTTCTGCTGGCTCTGGCAGCCGGCCTTTTGCTGCATAACCTTCGGCCAAAAAGCCACGGGCCGGGTCCATCACGGCGATTCCGTCGGCGCGTAGTGTCGCTAAATTGCGTTGTGTCGCGGGATCAGCCCACATCTGGTCGTTCATCGCCGGGATCACGTATTTAGGTTTAGCGGTGGCTAGTAACGTGGTCGTGACAAAATCAGTAGCCAGTCCCAGTGCCATTTTAGCAATTACGTCGGCTGTCGCGGGGACCACCACCGCACAATCGGCCCACCGCGCTAATTCGATGTGGCCAACAACTCCTTGTTGACTAGCGGCAAAATCCGTAGCGACTTCGTGTTGACTCAAAACCGCAACGGTCTGCACACTGATAAATTCAGTAGCCGCGTGGGTCATTGCGACGCGCACAGCAATTTTTTCTTTCACCAGTATCCTGATAAATTCAACTGCTTTGTAAGCCGCGATCCCGCCTGTCAAATAAACAGCAACCTTTTTTGGTTTATCCATAAAAATTTTCCTTCACTTATTTAGTTAGTACAGCACAATTTTAGCATAATAAAAAAAGATCCGCCGCACGCGAATCTTACAACCAGCTAATTTCTATTTAATGTCGTCTTTTTGCGGGTCAGCAATTTTCAAATTACCCGCCTCCACTTCTTCTAAAGCACGGCCGACGTTTTTATCGGAAGTATACTTACTAAGTAGCGGCATCGCACCTGCATCCAAGGCATGAGCCCGTTTGGCCGCCAACATCACCAACGAGTAACGTGAATTAACTTGTTCCAATAATTTATCAACAGAAGGATATAGAATCATTTGAAAGCATCTCCTAATTGTTTTTTATAGTCTGGTAAAAAGCGTTTTACCCGCCAGCGTTCAGCGCGAATGATCGTTTTGATCTTTTCGGCGGCGCGCTCGACCTCGTCGTTAACCACCGCGTAATCATAATTTTGCATCATTTCGATCTCTTTCACGGCCGTTTTCATGCGTTTATTAATTGTTTCCATGTCATCGGTCCCCCGGTGAATGATCCGCTGGCGCAGTTCCATCAAGTCCGGCGGCGTTAAGAAAATGAACAAGCCATCGGGAACCTTACGCCGGACTTGCATGGCTCCTTTGACCTCGATCTCTAAAAAAACGTCCTTGCCGTTATCCAGCTTTTCATTAACATATTTTAACGGAGTTCCGTAATAGTTGTCAACATAAGAAGCGTACTCTAGCATGTCTCCTTGTTCGATTTCTCGTTCAAACTCTTCTTTAGAAACAAAATAGTAATCCCGTCCGTTAACTTCACCGGGGCGCATCTTCCGGGTAGTCATTGAAATCGAATAGTCAAATTTATTTCCCGCCTGAGAAAAGATCTCCTTTCTCACGGTTCCCTTCCCCACTCCTGATGGTCCCGAAAGGACGATCAACATTCCTCGTTTAGACATGCATGAAAACTCCTTAGTTTAAGTATTTAACTACTATAATGAACTTTTTTCAGTTTTTTTTCAAGCAATGCGACTAAGAAATAAAAGTATTTTCACAACCAAGCTGCGGAGTCAAGCCGCTTAGCAGTCGTGGACTAAGTGGAACTGAACAGCAAATCCTGCACTTGGATTTGTTGTGAGATGTCCTTAGGACCTAGACTGCTGGCTTGACGGAGCGCAATTATGAAAGCTGCGGAGTCAACAAGCACTAACCTAGCTGGGAAGTAAAGCCGAACTTAATTGGCTTACCCGTGATAATATTAAAAACAGGTATTAATTTTGCCAAATATATGGAAAATTAGTACCTGTTTGAGTCATTTTTAAGGTCAAATTATTTTATCACGTAATAAATGCTGATTTATCAGGATTTTTCCAACTTTAATCAAACTCTTCGTATTCGTTTGGATCCTGACCGTCGATTCGCCCGTCAGCTTTACTCAACGCGTTAAGGGCACTCATCTCATCTCCGGTCAAAGCAAAATCGTCGACCGCTAAATTGGCTTTTTGATGCGGTAAACTAGCGGCTTTAGGCAACGGCACGATCCCGCGCTGTAAGTGCCAGCGTAAAATTACCTGCCCGGCATTTTTATGGTACTTAGCAGCTAATTTTTGCACCACGCCTTCCGTTAATGCCTGACTACCGCGACCTAACGGACTCCAAGCTTCCGTTAAGATCCCCCGTTTTTGGTCGGCAACAAGCATCCTTTCGTTATTCCAGTAAGGATGAACTTCGACTTGATTAACGGCAGGCATCACGCCGGTCTTGTCGTAAATTTTGTCTAGGTGTTCCGGTTCAAAATTAGAAACACCGATCGATTTGATCAAGCCCAACTTCTGAGCGGTAACCAACGCCTGCCACGCTTCGACGTATAAACCACGCTTAGGTAGTGGCCAGTGGATCAAAAACAAATCGAAATACTCCAGCCCCATCCTAGCGAGTGATTCGCTGATCGCGTTTAACGCGTCATCGTAGTGATGATATTTACCGGGAAGTTTAGACGAAATAAAAAATTGTGACCGCGCGATCCCCGACCTGCGGACAGCCTGCCCGACGATTCCTTCATTATCATAATTAGTCGCACTGTCCAAACTGCGATAACCCGCTTGGATCGCGGCCATGATTTGGTGACAGCCCACGGCGCCCTTTAACTGATAAGTCCCTAAGCCGATTTCCGGGATCTGATAGCCGTCGTTTAACGTCAAATTTTTAACAGTCATAAAATCTCTCCTTTCGTTTCCCCTATTATACTCTCATTACACTAGCAATTGTTTACCAGTCCGCTATAATTAACAGTAAAGGAGAAAAACGATGAAATTTAAGATTGCACAACCAACGGACTTACCCCGGATAGTAGAAATTTACAACCAGGCGATCCCTGCCCATAACATTACGGCTGACATTACCCCAGTGAGCGTGGCACAACGAAAGCCCTGGTTCGCACAGTTCTCAGCTGACAAATACCCCCTATGGGTCATCACCAATGACCGCAAACAAACAGTCGGCTGGATCAGCCTCGAAGCCTTTTACGGGCGCGTAGCCTATCACCAGACCGCCGAACTCAGCATTTACCTCGACGAGGCCTTTCGCCACCAAAAAATCGGTTCGCAAGCACTAGAATTTGTTTTTTCTCAGTTACCCAATTTAGGACTGCAAAATTTAGTGACCTTTATTTTTGCCCAAAACAAACCCAGTATCGCACTTTTTAGTAAGTATCACTTTGAGCGCTGGGGACTGTTGCCTCAAGTCGCTGAAATTGACGATCAGTACTTAGACCTCGCGATTTTGGGCCGCCATTTTAAAAAATAATTGGTGCTAAAAAATCAGTCAGCGGGTGCGCGCTCGTCAGTTGTGCGACCCCTGCTCTTACCTGTTCTAATCTTTCCGGCTGGTCATGGTATTTAAGCGCCGTCAGGATCAGTTGCGCCGTTTTTTGACTATCCTGTTCGTCAAAACCGCGCGTAGTGACCGCCGGTGTCCCTAACCTGATACCCGAAGTCTGCGTGGGGCTGAGTGTTTCGTTGGGTAATGCCTCCTTATTGGTAGTGATCCCTAACGAATCTAGTAATTCCTGGGCTTGTTTGCCGTTTAAATCCGTCTTAGTTAGGTCGAGCGTCAATAAATGATTATCCGTTCCACCCGATACTACCCGCACAAGTGGTGAAGCTGCAAACTGCGCAGCCATCGCTTGTGCGTTTTTGATCACTTGTTTGCAATACTGTTTGAATGCGGGTTGCAGATCTTCGCCTAACATCACGGCCTTAGCTGCGATCACGTGTTCTAGCGGACCGCCTTGGATACCGGGAAATACCGCCGAGTTGATTTTTTTAGCGTATTTTGTTTGGGACAAGATCATCCCGCCGCGCGGCCCGCGTAATGTTTTATGCGTAGTTGTCGTTACCACGTCAGCGATCCCAACCGGACTAGGATGTAACCCCGTCGCTACCAGCCCCGCAATGTGTGCCATATCGACCATCAAATAAGCGCCCACTTCGTCTGCGATTTGGCGAAACTGCTGCCAGTCGATGATCCGACTATATGCCGAAGCACCGGCGACGATCATTTGCGGCCGGACTTCACGTGCTATCCGCAAAATTTCAGCATAATCCAACAGTTCAGTTTGAGCGTCTAACCCGTAAGAATAAGCCTGGTAAAGCTTGCCGCTAAAATTGACCCGGGCCCCGTGAGAAAGGTGCCCGCCGGCATTTAGGTCCATTCCCAAGATCTTATCTCCGGGCCGTAAAAATGCCGCGTAGGCTGCTTGATTAGCCTGGGAGCCCGAATGCGGCTGAACGTTAACGTATTGCGCACCAAACAATTTTTGAGCCCTTGTGATCGCTAGCTGTTCAATTTGATCGACGTACTCGTTGCCACCGTAATAACGGTGCTGCGGGTAACCTTCGGCGTATTTATTAGTCAACACCGAGCCTTGTGCTGCCCGCACCGCTGGCGAAACGATGTTTTCCGAAGCAATCAATTCGATATTTTGTGCCTGGCGCCGCTGTTCGGCCGCCACCGCCTGCCATAATTTTGGATCCGCCTCTTGGTAATTATTCATCTGTCCAACTCCTTTTACGCCGTTATTAACATATGATAACAAATTATACATTAATTAACAGTAAAAAAAGGGAGCTGCAGCGAAATCATCGCCACAACTCCCTCATCACTTAACGTTCACTTCTAGATGAATTGACGCATGATGTCTTTCATCGGTGGTAAACTAGGAATTTTTTTTTCTTGTTGCAGGTACTGAGTACCAAATTTCATGTAACCCTTGGCTTCGCTAGTCACGATTTTTCCCGGTAACGGAGCATCGTCGGCCACATAAGCATTGATCAAAACCGGACGATCGGTGATCTTGTAGGCTTGTTGCAATGCATCTTTGAACTCAGCTAACGTGCTGACGTTAAAACCGACGCCGCCAGCAGCTTCTGCAAACTTAGCATAATCCATGTCCGCCAAATCGATCGCATAGTTCAACTGTCCTGCAGATTGTTGTTCGTACTGAATAAATGCTAATTTCTGGTTATTCAACACGATGTCGATTAACGGCATCTTGTACTTGCTGGCAGTGACAAAGTCTTCCATCACCATCGCAAACGCACCGTCACCGTTGATCGCAATTGCTTGGCGGTCCGGATAAACTTGCTTAGCGGCGATCGCACCAGGAAGTGCACAGCCCATGGTCCCCAACCAAGCCGAGATCACGTATTTTTGCTGTTGACTAACTGGCAAAAAGCGCGAACTCCACGAAGTTGCGGTCCCCACGTCGATCGAAAAGACTGCGTCGGCTGCAGCTGTCTCTTGTACG
Source organism: Ligilactobacillus sp. ESL1201 (assembly GCF_058503265.1). Classification (NCBI taxonomy): domain Bacteria; kingdom Bacillati; phylum Bacillota; class Bacilli; order Lactobacillales; family Lactobacillaceae; genus Ligilactobacillus; species Ligilactobacillus sp. ESL1201. The sequence continues at coordinate 1,090,414 of NZ_CP196362.1, forward strand.
TAAGCAAATAAAGCTTCAGGAGCTAATTTAGCGCCATCCATTTCTTTTTTCGGTTGCATCCAAGAATTCCACTGGGACATTTTAGCCTGACAACTTGCTAAAAATTTACCATCGCTTGGCTGCAATCCTGCTGCCATAATATCAGCAATGACGTCATTAGCGTCACCACAAATGGCTACATCAGCGGGATAGCGTTTGTTCAGATGACTAGCTTCTAGGTTGATTTGAATACTCTTAGCCTGACCCGGTTTCGGCAAATATGCGACATAAGGATAGTTAGTTCCGACTAACAGTACTAGATCGGCAGCTTTCATCGCTTCGTAAGCTGGCTTGGTGCCTAACTTACCGACCTGTCCCAGAGAATTCGGGTGATCGTCTGCGATGCTTCCTTTAGCCGGCAAGGTTTGCACGAATGGTATCTGGTATTCTTCCACGAATTTTTGCATCGTTTTACCAGCATGCTTGATCCCCGTACCAAATAAAGCGATCGGGTGTTTAGCTTGATTGAGTAACTTAACGGCAGCGGCAACTTGGTCAGCATCAACTTGTGGCTTGTTGACCTTAAAATCTGCTGCAGACGCACTAAAGGCGGTCGTTAGTTTTTGCTGCGGAATATCGTCTGGGATCGTCAATACGGCAACTCCCTTTTTAGCGTAAGCCGTTTTGATCGCTTCATCGACGGTTTCTGCCAAATGATCCACCGAAGTGACTAACTTGTTATATACCGCCACGTCTTCAAAAACGTTTTGCGTATTAACTTCCTGGAAATAATCGGTGTTCAGTAAGTGGGACTCCACTTGGCCCAATAAAGCCAACACGGGAGCGTGGTCCATCTTAGCATCATACAAACCATTCAGCATGTGAATAGCCCCGGGACCACCGATCGACAAACAAACAGCTAACTTATCGGTCAACTTAGCTTCAGCGGCTGCGGCCAACGCCCCAACCTCTTCGTGGCGGACCTGAATAAACTTGATCTTATCTTTTTGCCGTTGGATCCCATCGACAGTGGTGTCGATCGAATCGCCGGGAATACCATAAACGTGGTCTACTCCCCATGATGTTAAGACCTCTACTAACCTATCAGCACCATTTTTCATGTAATTTCTCTCTCCTTAAATAAAAAAGAATTGTGCACAATGTATTCTAGCGCAAATGATTAGTATTTTCAAAAGTTTAGCCTGCGCCGTCACTAAATTTTCAGTTAATTTTCACAATCAATTGAAAATTTCTTTAATTAGTCAATTACTCGCGACTGCAGTTTTTGTGCGTATTCCGGTCCCGCGTAGTCGGCTATCAGTTGTAAATATTCCTGAGAACAAACCGACTGTCCGTGTAAAAGCAAGAAATCGTAACGCACGCCTTCTTCTTTGATCTTGAAAGGCGCTAATTCAAAATCATTTTTCCGGTAAAAGTCTAACCGCCGTTGCCGCGTATCATTGTCAGCATAGTGCGGGGCAACTTCTTCGATCAGTAAACACAAACGCTGAGTAGGATACTGTTGTTTTAATGCCGTTAAAGTGGCACTGCCGTAACCCGCTCCCCGTAATTGCGGCACGATCGCTAAGAAGCCCACGTAAGTCAGATCCGCATAAGACATACAATACGCTAAGCCCACAAAAGCAGCCGTTTGATCGTCATAAACTCCCCAACACTGGACTTGTGGCGTCCCGATCCGTTCCAAGAAAATTTTAGTCGGATAACGTTCAATTTTAGCAAAAGATGCTAAATACAACTGATAAATCTGTTCAAACTCTGCTTCTCCCGGTCGACTAGCAACTAATTTAACCATCATTAAACTCCTTAGTAAAAAACAAAACCAACTTCTTAAATTACCTTACCGTGATAAGTCCCTAACGAAACGTGACGAAAATCAAACGTAGCCAGTTGCGCTAACTTGATGATCCTTGTTACGCCGTGAGCCAACATCAAATTAAGCGCTGCGCTATCGTTATCTGGCACCACTAAAACTACCGGCTTATGCAATGCGGTCAACACGCCACATTCGTAGGCGATCCCGTCGTCCGGAAATGACGGGTTGTACAACATGATACCTAGATCTGTTCCCTCGATCCCCGCAATATCGGCCCGGTAAGTTTGAACCTGCCACTCAATATCATCCATCAGCTCCGGATGCTCGTTAACATCGAGGTCATTATACTGAAAGTCGAGTGGATAATGAGAAAACTGGCGGTTGACGGTCGGGTTAGCTTCAATTGCCGCCAACCCCGCATTCATGTGCTGGACTTGAATATCGTTAAACCACGAACAGCCAATATAGGCTTTTACTGGTGCAACTGGAATTTCAGTTTGTTTGGTCATTAATTTCACCCCTCAATAAATTAATTACTATTCTACGGAAGTTTAATAGTAAAAACAAGCACTAGTCATAACTTCAAAACAAAAAGGCTCAAGACAAAACATTGTTTGCCTTAAGCCCTAATTAACACTCCGTGATACTATTTTTAATTACACTCGGTAACTTTATTTTTTAAAGCGGTCAAAAATCGACTTATCGCCGTTGGCCTTCTCGCCCGAAGCTACCGCAAACTCGCGCAAAGCTTCTTTTTGTTTATGATTCAACTTTTGCGGCGTAACCACCTTGACCGTTACCCGCTGATCACCATTTCCACTACCCCGCAGTTTAGGCGCACCCTTGCCCCGTAACTTAAAGGTCGTATTGGTCTGCGTGCCAGCCGGAATCGTGAGTTTGACGTCACCGTGCAGTGTTTGCACTTGGATCTCAGCTCCCAAAGCCGCCTGCACAAAAGAAATCGGCTGGGTCAAATAAATCTCCGCTCCATCACGCTTAAAGGTCTTGCTTGGCGCCACGGTAAAGACAATGTACAAATCACCGTAAGGGCCACCGTTAGTTCCGGCCTCTCCTTGTCCTTGCAAACGCATCTGGTTACCGTCTTCTACCCCTGCAGGGACATTGACTTCCACTGCGTGTTTTTCCTTGACGTGACCCGAACCGTAACAAGTCGGACATTTTTCCTTGATCTCCTTACCGGTTCCGTGACACTGCGGGCATTCCTGTTGCGTCGAAACCCTGCCCAGTGGTGTTTGGCGCTGCGCTTGAATATAGCCGCGACCGTTACACTTAGAACACGTTTGGGGACTCGTTCCCGGTTTAGCACCGCTCCCATTACAGGTTTTACACAAAGCCGCACGACTATATTCGATCGTTGATTTCTTACCAAAGACCGCCTCTTCAAAGGTTAAATGCATTGAATACTGGAGGTCTCTGCCTTGACGGGGGGCATTTTGTGTCTGAGAGCGACCACCGCCACCGAAAAAAGAGCTGAAAATATCATCAAAGCCACCGAAATCACCGAAACCGCCCTGGTCAAAGCCGCCAAAACCGCCGCCACCAAAGCCACCTTGCTGTCCGGTCGCACCGAATTGATCATATTGCGCCTTTTTTTGCGGGTCACTCAAAATCTCGTAAGCTTCGTTAACTTCCTTAAATTTTTCATCCGCCCCCGGCTCGTGATTTAAGTCTGGGTGGTATTTTTTAGACATTTTACGGTAAGCTTTTTTGATTTCAGCTTCAGACGCGTCTTTGCTGACCCCTAAAACTTGATATGGATCTTTTTGCTCTGCCATCTCTATCCTCCAAACTGATTTTCCTGCCTTTAAGTTTAGCACAAAAACATGAAACAAAGGAACCGGGCCAAAACTAATTTTGTCCCGGTCCCTTTATTGTTATCCCTATCAGTAACTAGATTTAGTCAGTGACAGGTTTATTTTTGATCATCTGGGTCGACTTCTTTGAAATCACCATTGACAGTTTGACCGTCGCCATCGTTTGCTTGGCTAGCGTTGTCGCCTTTTGCTGCTGCATCGCCGTTAGCTTGTTGCGCCTGTTGTGCTTGTTGGTACAACTTAACCGACATATCTTGGACTAATTTATTCAATTCGTCCTTTTTAGCTTTCATGTCAGCGACGTCATTAGCTTCTTGCGCCTTCTTCAAAGCGTCCCGTGCCTCTTTGATCTTATTAGTTTCGTCTTCAGTAATTACTTTATTGTCCTTAACTTCATCTAAGGTCTTATCAGTTTGGAAGATCAACTGGTCGACCTCGTTTTTCAAATCGACTTCTTCTTTGCGTTTCTTATCGTTTTCTTCGTTTTCCTTAGCTTCTTTGACCATTCTGTCGATTTCTTCGTCGGAAAGACCGGAAGAACTCTTGATCGTGATCTTTTGTTCCTTGTTAGTACCTAAATCCTTGGCAGAAACATTCACGATCCCGTTTTTATCAATGTCAAACGAAACTTGAATTTGCGGTACTCCACGAGGAGCTGCCGGAATGTCGGTCAACTGGAAGCGGCCTAAAGTCTTATTGTCAGCTGCCATTGGACGTTCACCTTGTAACACGTGAATATCCACTGCCGGTTGGTTATCGGCCGCCGTAGAAAAGACCTGCGATTTAGAAGTTGGGATCGTCGTGTTGCGGTCGATCAGTTTGGTGAAGACCCCACCCATGGTTTCAATTCCTAATGAAAGTGGCGTTACGTCTAACAAAACAACGTCTTTAACGTCACCGGTGATCACACCACCTTGGATAGCAGCACCCAAAGCAACTGCTTCGTCCGGGTTAACGGATTCGTTTGGTTTATGACCCGTTTCTTTTTCGACCATTTCCTTTACGGCTGGGATCCGGGTCGAACCACCGACTAAAATCACTTCATCAATGTCGCCGTTAGACAAATTGGCATCAGACAAGGCATTTTGAACCGGAATCTTAGTTCTCTCAACTAAATCAGCAGTCAGTTCGTTAAATTTAGCCCGCGTCAAAGTGGTTTCCAAATGTAACGGGCCGGCGTCACCTGCAGTGATAAACGGTAAGGAGATCTGTGCGGAACTAACACCGGATAAATCCTTTTTAGCCTTTTCAGCCGCGTCTTTTAACCGTTGCATTGCCATCTTATCTTGGGAAAGGTCGATGCCGTTAGCCTGTTTGAAGTCCGCAACTAACCAATCGATGATCTTGTTATCAAAATCATCCCCACCCAAATGAGTGTCACCATTAGTTGACAGTACTTGGAAAACGCCGTCACCTAATTCGAGGATGGAAACATCGAAAGTCCCGCCGCCTAAATCGAAGACTAAGATCTTTTCATCGCGATCGGTTTTATCCAAGCCGTAAGCCAAAGCTGCAGCCGTCGGTTCGTTAACGATCCGTTCTACTTTCAGACCAGCAATTTTACCGGCATCTTTAGTAGCTTGACGCTGAGCATCGTTGAAATAAGCAGGCACTGTGATCACGGCCTGGCTGACTGATTCGCCCAAATACGATTCTGCGTAATCCTTGATGTATTGCAAGATCATTGCAGAAATTTCTTGAGGCGTGTAGTCCTTGTCGCCGACCTTAACTTTATAGCCAGCTTCACCAATGTGTCTTTTGATCGAAGAAATCGTGTCGGTATTAGTAATTGCTTGTCTTTTAGCAACTTCACCGACTTGAGTTTCCCCGTCTTTAAAGGAAACTACAGAAGGTGTCGTCCGGTTACCCTCGGGGTTAGTGATGATCTTAGCATCCTTACCTTCTAAGACAGCAACTGCAGAATTAGTTGTCCCTAAATCAATTCCAATAATTTTTGCCATTTTGCTTACTCCTTATTAATCAGTTTTTTTAATATTACTGAGCTACAACTACCATCGCTGGCCGTAAAACCCGGTCTTTAAACAAGTAGCCATCCTGAAAGACCTGAACGATCGTTTCAGCGCTTTGTCCTTGCTCTAGCGGCACGGTCTTTACTGCCTGGTGGTATTGCGGGTCAAATTTTTGGTGCAATGCTTCGATTTTAGTCACATGATTCTTTCGTAACGCTTCACTGATATTTTGCGCCACCATCTCCACGCCTTTTTTCAGTTGTTTAGCGGACTCGTCGGTCACTTCGATCGCCAAAGCCCGGGTCAAATTATCCAACGCGGGTAAAATTTCTTGCGCTAAGTCTTGCCCAGCATATTTTAACAACTGTTCTTGTTCCTTGTGATACCGTTTTTGCATATTAGCCATTTCGGCTTCAGCGCGTAAATACTGATCTTCTTTTTGCGCTAACTGGTCTTGCAGGTCCGCGATCTGCTGTTCAGTAGTCACGGTTTGGTCCTTTTGGTCATCAGTAGTAGAGTCAGTTTGATTTGCAGCGGTGTCTTTTTCAGGTGATTCTTCCTTTTTTACTGCCGCTTTTTTTTCAGCATCTTGTGCCAAATCAACACCCCTTTTCTTAATCGTTAAAATTATGATAGTAACTACTTAAACGATACGAAAGCTCTTCTCGTAAAAATTGAAGTAACCCTAACATCTTAGAATAAGACATGTTAGCGGGACCCAAGACTGCGATCAAGCCCTCACCGTGGTTACCATCATTAAACTTAGCGGAAACCATACTATAGTTATCTAACAAACGATCCGTCAGCTCATCACCTAGGATCACGGCAATGTCTTGCTGTTCGTTTTGTAACAACTCACTTAATAAAGTATTATGGTCTACCAAGCTGTAAACCGATTTGATCTGCTCAACGTTACGCTCGTTTAAGTAGTTCAACAAGTTCTTCTTGCCATCCACAAAAACCTGCTGGTGTACTGCTTGAGCTAACAAATCGTTAAAAATAGCAGTCCTTGAACCTAAATACTGTTGCAGCAACGGACTTTGTAACTTAGTAGCCACTTGGTTAACAGTCAGTCCAACTACCTGGTCGTTTAGCTTGCGGATCGCCTTTTCTAAATCACTGCCATGCATTCCGTCAGGGATCGTAAAGTTCTGGCTCCGAACCGAACCATCGCTGGTGACCATCAACAACATCACCTGCGCGGCTCCCAGAGGAACTAAGCGAAAGCCTTCTAAGCGCACATCGGCTGAACTCGGTTTTAAAGAAATCGCAGTATAATCCGTCATCTCCGACAATAGCTTGACTGCCGTGGCTACAATTTCATCCACTTTGGAAAAATTATCAGCTAAAGCGTTTCTGATCAACGTTACGGCATTTTTCCCTAACTTATCAGGCTGCACCAAATTATCGATATAATAACGATAACCACTGACCAGCGGTACCCTGCCCGAACTATGGTGTTCTTTGGCGATAAAACCGATCTTTTCCAGGTGTGCCATCTCGTTACGGATCGTCGCAGAACTGACGTGGACCGGCAGTTGTTCTTGCAATTTTTTAGAACCGATCGGCTGCCCGATCCGCGCGTAATCTTGAATAATTGTTTCCAAAATCAGCAATTGTCTTTTAGTTACCATTACAATCACCTCTTTTTAGCACTTAACACACTTGAGTGCTAAGTCAATTATTAATATACACGACATCGCCGCAAACGTCAAGAAAAGCACTACATTAATTCTGAAGTTCACTATTACGCTCCGGGAGCAACTTTAAAATGTGGCGGGAGTGTTGTTCGTCTTTTTTCATCTGCTCGACTAACTGCTCGACTCCGGCAAACTTAACGCTTGCACGTAAGTATTCGTACCACTGCACGTGTGCAATTTGACCGTACAAGTCTTCGTTAACGTCAAACAAATTGATTTCGACCGTTAATTTACGGTGCGCACCAAATGTTTCGTTGTGGCCAATCGAAGCCATCCCGTCAAAAAAGCGTGTCCCGATCCGAACCTTGACGGCATAAACTCCTAAGGCAGGCAGCCACTGTTTTTCTGGAACTGCCACGTTGATCGTCGGAAAACCGATCGTGCGCCCGCGAGCTTCGCCGTGAATGATCTCGCCACTGACCTCATAGGGATAGCCCAGCAAGTCGTTGACGACGTCGAGCTTACCAGCAGTCAAATTTTCCCGGATGCGCGTCGAACCGATCTTGGCGTTGCCGGCAGTTAATTTAGTAATTTCGTGGACGGTAAACCGAGCGCGAGCGTAGTCGGGAAGTAATTTCATATTGGCGCTTTCTTTTTTGCCATAGGTAAAATCATAACCGGCAAAAACGTCGGTCACGTGCAGTCCCACTAAATACTTATCGACAAATTCTTGGGGCGGCATCGGCACAAATTGGCGGTTAAACTCGACAATATAAGCAAGGTCTGCACCCAGTTGAGCAAACAATTCCATTTTGCGGTCTTCCAACGTTAAGTATTTGACCTGGCGTTCGTCAATATCTTGGTACATCATTTTAGGGTAACGGTCAAAGGTCAAGATCGCTAACTTTTGGTGCTTTTGCAGTGCACATTTTTTAGCCGCCCGGATCACTTTTTGGTGCCCACGGTGTACACCATCAAAAAAACCGATCGCCAAAACCACCGGTGCGTTACTAATTTGAGCTGGATCGTAGGGTTCAGCTAATTTGATCACTTGCATGTTTTCACTTCCTCTAAATTAAGTTAAATCGATCATTTGTTCGGGTTGATAGCGGCCCTTTTCTTCGTTATAACGATACAAGCAGCGAGCGCGTTGCTCGTAAAAAAGCGTCACCGTGGCGGGTAAATTTAAGTGGCTAAAAGACTGGGGCGATAAAAAGCCACCATTACGTACTATTTGCCACTGTGCTAAACTCAACTGGTAACTAGGAAACTTGCCCAGTGCATGGTCAAGGGGAACCAAGCATTTTTCTAACTGTGCGCCAGTCAGCCCTTTTAAAGTCGTAATATCATACGTTTCTTTGAGTGTAAAACCGCCACTTTGCAAGCGCGTTAGCTGTGACATCACGGCGGGCAAGCCTAATTTTTTCCCCAAATCGACCGCTAACGTCCGCACATAAGTTCCCTTCTGACAGCCAACTTCAAAATAAATCGTTTCTAATCCGGCAGCCGCATCAAATTTCGGTGGTTGTGTCTGCTTAAAATAATCAACGGTGATCGTCCTAGTCGGGCGCACAACGTCTTCGTGATGCCTAGCATAATCGTATAAACGCCGCCCGTTGACTTTGATTGCCGAATACAAGGGAGCTACTTGCTGCAACACGCCAGTCAGCTCCTGCATTGCTGCCGTGATTTGAGCCTGTTTTACGGGTTGCGCCAGCTTTTGGCGTTTGATCACGGGACCTTCTAAATCCTCGGTCTCAGTGGCCATCCCTAAAACGATCCGCCCCTGATAAACCTTACCCGAATCCATCAGGTAATTGACCACCTTAGTCGCTTTACCAATACAAATGGGCAAAACTCCCGCAACACTGGGGTCAAGCGTTCCGGAATGACCGACTCGTTTGGTACCAAAGATCTTGCGGCAAGCCATCACCGCATCGTTGCTGGTCATTTTCCGTTCTTTATATAAAGGCAAAATTCCATCCACTTAATTTCTCCTTTTCATTTCCTGACAAAAAATCGCCACAAAACAGTGTTTTGCAGCGACACTGGTACCTCAACTAGCTTATTGCTTATGCAATTGCCGCAATAATTCGTCGATATGCTCCCCGTAAGCACCAGATTTATCGTATTTAAATTCAATTTCAGGAGTAACGTAAATGCTTAAACGTTGACCTAATTCTTTGCGGATCAGACCCGTCGCTTTACTTAAGCCCATCGCCGTTTTTTGCTGCACACTTGCCTTATCGGCTAAAGTACTATAATAAATCGTTGCGTGCTGCAAATCACCGGTCACGTCGACGCCAGTCAGCGTGATCCCCTGTACTCGTGGGTCACGGACTCGTTTTTGTAAAATATCATTGACCTCACGCTGAATTTCTTGAGCCAACCGTTCGGCTCGAAAACGTTGTGCCATTGCAACTGACCTCCTTTGGACTATCGTTAGTCAAGCGGGACCTCTTCCATAATAAAGGCTTCGATCTGATCGCCAACTTTAATATCATTGTATTTTTCGATCATCAACCCGCATTCAAAACCGGATTTGACCTGCTTAACGTCGTCTTTAAAGCGTTTCAAACTAGCTAACTGTCCTTCATAGATCACGATGCCGTTGCGGATCAAACGCACACCGCTATCCCGGTTGATATAACCGCTAAGCACGTAGGCACCACCGATCGTTCCGAGCTTAGAAACCTTGTAGATCTCGCGGATCTCAACTTGACCGGTCACCTTTTCTTGGTATTCCGGTTCCAGCATTCCTTTCATCGCCGTTTCGATTTCATCGATGGCCTTGTAGATCACATTATGCAAACGAATATCAACCTTATCGCGGTCCGCTTGTTCTTTAGCCCGCGGAGTCGGCCGCACGTTAAAACCAACGATGATCGCGTTAGAGGCTTCCGCTAGCGTCACGTCGCTTTCGTTGATCGCTCCAACTGCTTGATGAATCAAGTTGACGCGAACACCTTGCACATCGATCTTTTTAAAACTCTGCGCCAAGGCTTCGACCGAACCCTGGACGTCGGCTTTGATGATCACGTCGACTTCTTTGAGCTCCCCTTCTTTGAGGGTGTCAAACAAGTTATCCAACGTGATATGGGTAACCTGACCACGTTCACGGATTAAAGCCTGCTCTGCCCGTTTTTGTCCCGCAGCACGTGCGGTCTTTTCGTCATCAAAGACTACGAAACGATCGCCTGAAGCCGGAACGTCATTGAGCCCCGTAATTTCGATCGGAGTTGCCGGAGTAGCAGCTTTGATCCGTTTGCCCCGCGCATTAGTCATCGTCCGCACTCTGCCGTAGGTATCACCGACCACGATCGGGTCTCCGACGTGCAGCGTTCCTTGCTGAACTAATAACGAAGCGACCGAGCCCTTGCCCTTATCTAAACGAGCTTCGATCACAGAACCGGCCCCGTGTTGTTGCGGGTTAGCTTTTAATTCTAAGATCTCGGCTTCAAGTAAGATCATGTCTAGTAATTCGTCTAAATTCTTGCCAAATTTAGCGGAAATCTCGACAAAGATCGTATCGCCACCCCAACTCTCGGGGATCAAACCATATTCAGTTAATTGTTCCATCACGTGATTGGGATTTGCACCCGGCTTATCGATCTTGTTGACCGCCACGATGATCGGCACCCCGGCTGCCTTGGAATGGTTGATGGCCTCAATAGTCTGAGGCATCACGCCGTCATCCGCAGCCACCACTAAAACGGTAATATCGGTAATGTCTGCACCACGAGCCCGCATGCTGGTAAATGCAGCATGTCCTGGCGTATCCAAGAAGGTGATCGTTTGGTCATTGTGTACCAATTGATAAGCACCGATATGCTGGGTGATCCCACCGGCTTCTCCTTCAGTGATGTGTGAATTACGCAATTTATCCAACAAGGTAGTTTTACCGTGGTCAACGTGTCCCATAATTGTTACTACTGGTGGGCGCGCAGTCAAGTTTTCGGTACTCTTTTGTTCGTCATCAAAGAACTTATCGATATCAGAAACATCGACTTCCACTTTTTCTTGGGCTTCGATCCCGTAATCGGCCGCTAAAATTTCGATCGTATCCTTATCTAACGCCTGATTTTGGTTGACCATCACGCCCATCATAAATAACTTCTTGATAATTTCTGCCGGTGCGCGATGAATTTTCTTCGCGATCTCAGCGACGTTCATCCCCACCGTATAAACCAAAACTTCTGGCAACGGCTTGTTTTTACGCGGCACTACCGGATTATGCTTGATGTTATTATTACGCCGGTTATTTTTGCGGTTGTTACGCCGATTATTCCTGCGCCGATTGTTGTTATTATAGCCACCACCGTTATTGCGGTTGCCGTAACCGCCACCCTGGTTACGATTATTACTATATCCCGAATTATTGGTGCGCCGTTTAGGCCGACTTTGTTCGTGATTATTGCTATTAGTGGTGGTGGTCCGGCTTACTTGCTGTTTTGGGGCACTATGATTTTGCGTAGCACGGTTTTGGGTGCTACGATTTTGAGTGCCGTGATTTTGACCACTATGATTCTGGTTGTTATTGCGTACTGGCTGACGTTTATTTTCTGTTTTTTTATGCTGATCAGCAGCAGGTTTTTTAGCGTCAGTCCGCGAACGAGACTTGCTTTGATTTTGGGTAGTTGGACGCGTAGCATTTTTAGGATGCGCCGGTTGCTGTTTTGCTGCTTTTTGCGCCGGTGCCGACTTTGCGGATGCCTTTTTGGCAGGTGCTGCGTGGTAATATTCACGAATCTGTCGCTCCTCGTTTTCACCCAACACAGACATATGATTGCCGACCTTAAACCCCTTGTCTTTGGCTACCTGAACGACCTCTTTACTGCTGACCTTTAATTCTTTCGCTAATTCATAAATTCGTTTTTTGCTCATACCATCAACCTCCGATTCGCTTATCTTGGAGCTGCGCCTCAACTATATGATCAAAAAGGCGACCAACCCCCAATTCGATTCGTTTAAGCAGATAGCAGCTCTAACATTTTATTACCAAAGCCCTGATCATCCACAGCGATCACCGTGCGCTGTTGTCCAATCGCCTGACTTAACTCCAGCGTAGTAAATGCAGCAGTGATTGCAATCTGATAGCTTTGGCACTTATCCTGTAATTTTTTTTGGGTATTTTGCGCACAATCGCTAGCAACAAACACTAATACCGCCTGTTTGTGCCGGATCTGTTGCAAGACCAGTTGCGTGCCACTGGTTAATTTACCGGCCCGGCGCGCTAACCCTAATAAAGCCAAGATTTTTTGTTTATTTTTTTCCATTGCCAAATAATTTTGCCCGCTCTACTTGATGGTCAATATAAGCGAGTAATTCATCGTAAAATGAAGGTTCGATCTCAACGCCAAAAACCCGGGCTAAAATGTCTTCAGCTTGCGCCTGTTGTGCCGCAGCGACTTCTAAGCGCACGTAGGCACCGCGGCCCTGTTTTTTGCCGGTCGGATCGATACTGATCTCATTTTCTTTATTCTTAACGACACGGACCATTTCTTTTTTAGGAAACATCTCACCGGAAACAACGTCTTTTCTCATTGGAATCTTCCGTTTTTTGACCATTGAAATCACCTCAACTTAACTTTATTGTTCATCATTTTCTAGCGGCTGTTCACTAGTATCTGGTTGTGTTTCTTGTTGTGCTAGTTGTTCTTCTGATTTGATATCGATCTTATAGCCCGTTAAGCGCGCAGCCAAACGCACGTTTTGTCCCCGCTTACCGATTGCCAACGATAATTGATCGTCGGGAACGACCACGGTGCAGACATGTTCGTTTTCCGGGTTAAACAACACGTCTAAAACTTCCGCTGGATTCAAGGCGTTCGCGATATATGCGGCCGGATCTTCTTGCCACTGCACAATATCCATGTTTTCGCCCTTGAGTTCGTTAACGATCGTTTGGACCCGCTCTCCACGTGGTCCCACACAGGTTCCGACCGGATCCACGTTTTCGTTATTGGAGCGAACGGCTACCTTAGCCCGGTCGCCGGCTTCCCGCGCAATTGCAACGATCTCGACGGTCCCGTCGTAAATTTCCGGAATCTCCTGTTCAAATAACCGTTTCAACAGGTCTGGGTGTGAGCGACTAACGTATACTTGCGGTCCCTTAGAGGTGTTTTCTACCTTATAAATATAAACCTTGATCCGGTCATGAGACTTATACTCTTCTCCTGCAATTTGGTCTTGGCGTGATAACAACGCCTCGACTCTCCCCAAATTAACGTAAATATAACGATTATCCCGGCGTTCAACTTCGCCAGTGACGATCTCGTTTTCGTACTGGATATATTGATTGTAGATAATATTATGTTCTTCTTCGCGCACTCGTTGCATAATCACTTGCTTAGCGGTTTGAGCGGCGATTCTGCCGAAGTTTTTGGGCGTGACTTCAAACCGGATCGTATCGCCTAACTCGTATGCCCGGTTGATCGCTAGGGCATCTTGCAAACTGACCTCTTGTTGGGAGTCAAAGACTTCACTAACGACTTCTTTAACGGCATAAACGTGGATCTCACCTTGTGCCTGATCAAACTCAACCTCTACGTTTTGGGCCTGACCGTAATTTCTTTTATAAGCCGAAACCAAGGCGCTTTCTAACGCATCAATCACAACTTCTTTTTTGACGCCTTTATCTTTTTCCAAAGAATCTAAAGCCTCAAGTAGTTCTTTACTCATTTTATTTACTCCTTGTTATAACTAACATCGCTAAAACTCGATCGCCAAACGTGCTAACGCAATCTGCTTGCGTGGCAATACAACTCGTTTAAGCTGCGTTTTTACCCGGCATTCTAAGGTCAGCTCCGTCTGCGTTAGTGCGACTAAATGGCCTTCATATTCCTTAGCACCTGCAAGCGGTTGGTAAAGCGAAACGAACAAATTCGCCTGTTTTTGCAGTGCAGCCGCAAAATCTTTTTCCTTTTTTAACGGACGTTCCGCCCCCGGAGAAGAAACTTCCAAATAATAGGCATGCGGAATCGGATCAGGATCGCAGCCGTCCAATTGTTCACTTAACAAGTCACTGACCAGCGCACACTCATCGATCGTGATCCCACCGGGTTTATCGATATAGATCCGCAAATACCAGCTTTTTCCTTCTTTCACAAACTCCAGATCAACTAATTCGAAATGCTGGGCGTTTAGAATCGGTGTGACCATTTTTGTGACTGTTTCCACGACACTTTTCACGCGGTGCCTCCTTTAGCATTATTCCAGTCCATTAAAAAGAGTGAGCATTGCTGCCCACTCCTCCCGAATATCAAATTACTTCTTTTACTTTAACATAACGATAACTAAAAAGCAAATTTAGTACTTAACGACGAATTGTTCTCCTCCCTGCTTTATGCTATAATGATCCTAATTTCTGTTGTATGCGCGTTGTCTATTATGTATGGTTGACCGAACAATTTAATGACCGGCTGGACCGCAATTTTACCGGTGACGTAATTCATTTCACTTGAATTCCTAAAAGTAAATAGCGGCCTGCATTTAGCTTTCAGCGGGTTCAACTACAAGAACAATTAACGGTACAAACGGAAAATAGCAAGAGCTTAACTCTTGTGGGGCGGTGCGGATTTTTTCCGGACCGCTTTTTAAATTCAGTATAAAGGAAGATACTCATGACTGCTTTGATCTTAACGATCCTGTTAGGCGCGATCGTGTTATTTTTAGGCTGCTACCTCTTGTTACATCACGACCGTCCATTTTTAATTTTTCATCCGGAAAAACACCGCGGCTTAAACGGCTTTTGCGTAGTGATGGGCGTGATCTTGCTGCTCTGCGGCAGCGTTACGATTGTAACCGGCTTTTGGCAACGATTAAGTCTCATGTTATTAATGCTGGTATTGGACGCCGTTTGTTCGCTGATCCTCTCATTTGTTTTGTGGGCTTACAGCCTCTAAAACCAATAATTTACTTTTCCAAAACCGATTACACTTTTAATTTGCCGCTAAAATGGTTAAAATAAAGTTAAGTCAGAAAGGGTGATTTTAGATGCTGCAAACATATCAAAACATTTTAGTACCAGTCGATGGTTCTTATGAAGCCGAGTTAGCTTTTAAAAAAGCAATCAGTGTCGCACAACGTAACGGTAAAGATAGCTCCTTACACCTAGTCCACGTCATTGACACGCGCGCCTTTCAAAATATTTCTAGTTTTGATTCCACTATGGTCGCACAGGTTACCAGTACCGCCGAAAAAACGATCAACGAATACATCACACAAGCCAAAGATGCCGGCGTGACTAACGTCGACTATTCGATCGAATACGGTTCTCCTAAAGTCGTGATCACTAAAGACCTGCCCAAAGAAAAACAGATCGATCTGATCATGATCGGCGCCACGGGGTTAAATGCAGTCGAACGGATCCTGATCGGTTCTGTCACCGAATACGTGACCAGAAATGCCAGTTGTGACGTTTTAGTCATCAGAAGCGACTTACAAAATAAACCAGCACTTAATAAAAAAGAACAAACTAAATAAACGAGCACTATTTTAATACCAAAAAAGGGACTGGGACAAAATTTCGTTTTGTTCCAGCCCTAGTTTTGGTTCTTTGTCAACTAGTGTTGATGGAGAATTTTCCAACCACTTAGATCAAAATTGGTCTAGGTGGTTTGTTGTTTTTAAGTCGTTTTTTGTTTTTAATTAATTTCACTTTTAATTTTTAGTAATTTAGGCGTGTTTTCCCGCTTTTAACGTACACTAAATAAGCCTCCTACTTGATCAAATTTTTTGAATTAATTCAGTATTGAAAGCTTACTGGTACATTCTAAAATGACCCGTAACTTGAAATTAAACCAGTTTCTAAAACCAAAACTCGTCCGTTTAATCCCTTTGATCTTACGGTTCATGCCCTCTAAGGGGCCGTTACTATAGCGATACCGACAACTATTTACCACTGCCACCAGATTCTTCTTGAGCGATTTTATTGGCTGGTCAAATTCATTATCTAGCTTATGGTAATTACTCAATGTGGTAATTATTGTTGCACTATCGTGTTCTTTGAGCGCCGTTAAAATTTTTTGGTAGACTTCATAAGCTGCCTTGAACCCGGAATCTAGCTCTAACCCTTGATAGACCAAACGAACGTCAGTATCAGTGCGCTTGATTCCTGGATGATAACGCAGTTTAACGGCCTCAAGGTCGTTAAAATTTTTTAAAAATAAACGCCAATAACGCTTCAACAGCTTATATTCAAACGAACTTTTGGGATACTTTTTCATTACGCGAGTGCGCATTGAATTCAGCGCACGGTTTAACATCTGTACAATATGAAAACGATCAACGATCACTGCTGCTTGCGGAAAAAGTTCAGGAATAAATTTAAGATAAGCCGCGTTTAAATCGACGACTACTGTCTTTACTTTATGGCGCTCTGTCAGGGAAAATTCCTGAAAATAAGCTTTAATCTCGCGGGTCGTGCGCCCGGGTAAAATATCCAATAATTCATGAGTATCGGCGTCCATTACAATAAAACTATAGCCGTGACCCATGACTTTGATTTCATCGAATAACAGGTGAGCTGGTAGAGTTGTTGGTTTAGCGACTAGTAACTGCTGATTATCTTGGTTGATAAATCTTTGGACGGTACTGGCACTGATCCTAAAACGCTGGGCAATTTCACGTAAAGCCACGTTTTTGGTTGCCTCTAGGGTGATCATTTGATGGACCGTTCTAGAAATTTGACAGTGTGACGCCACTAACGAAGTTTGTGCCATCATTGTAGTTTGACAGTGGCGACACAAAAAGCGTTGCTTTTTAAGTGCTAAATAAAGTGGGTGGTGAGAATCAGCACACAGCTGAACTAAGGTAGATTTTAATCCATGTTTGACCACTTTTCCTGTGAAACCGCAGTTTAAACAGCGGTTAAGTGAATAAGTCAGATTAGCGTGAAATACAAGAGCTGGTTTCTTTTTGATAATTTCCTGACTGAGGGGATATTTTTCATCAAAATTGATGTTTTTATCTGTAATTCCGAGCCAAAGTTTGATAAGATAATTTGTGGAAAGCATTGCCTTCATCAATTGGTTTTGGTCGACTTAATTGTAACACGGAAAAGCGCAATGCTTTTTCTTATACCTAAATTTAAATTGGTATACAAAAAAACAAGCATTGATTTTTCGTCATCAACACTTGTTAGTATAGAACCTTTGTTTTCCGCAAGCAATGCGTTCGTCAGGCCAGCAGTCTAGGTCCTAGTCCGCACCTGCTAATCGGCTTAACTCACAGCTTTTTAAGCGTGCTCCAAAAAAGCAGCAGTTAGTGGCAACTCTATTTTTCGTATTTATTCGGGCAAGTTTCTAAGTGGTCGTTGACAACTCCCGTAGCTTGCAACCACGAATAAATGATCGTCGGTCCGACAAACTTAAAGCCCAGCCGCTTGAAGTCCGCGGTGATCTGGCGGGATAGCGGTGTTTGGGCCGGGACCTGTTGCGCGTGGTGCCAGTGATTGACCAACGGGTGGCTGACGTAGCCCCATAGTAACTCATTTAAGCCGCTACCATTTTGCTGTAGTTTTTGTACCACCCGTGCATTAGTTAGCACGGCAGTGATCTTACGATGATTTCTAATGATCGCCGGGTCGTTTGCAATTCGTTCTAGTTGTTTTTCATCCAGCAAAACGAGGTCGTTCACCACAAAATTACAGAAGTCCTTTTTAAACGCGGCGCGCTTTTGCAATACCGTCTGCCAACTTAAGCCCGCCTGCATGATCTCTAAGCTCAATAACTCAAATAACAACCGCTCATCGTGCGTTTCTTTGCCCCACTCGTGGTCATGATACTCACACAGCTGCGGACTGGCATGGTACGCCCAACTACACTTAGTCATTTCATCAACCCCTTACCAATAAATACGCAAAAAACCGTAGCCCGTCGTTTGACTACAGTTTTTTTAACACTAACCGCGAATTTTTTTACCGACGTGTTCTTGTCCCAAAGAAACAAAGTCGTAGTGTAACTGTTCATCTTCTGCAAATTGTTCTTGGGCCAACTCGATCAGATGGTCTAATAACTGCGAGTAACCGATCCCCGACACTTCCCACAACTGCGGGTAAAGCGAAATATTGGTAAATCCTGGCAACGTGTTAACTTCACTAAAGTAAGGCACACCCTTTTTTGACACCAAAAAGTCCATTCGTGCCAACCCACGATTGCCCAACACCCGAAATGCAGCTAACGACATCTGCTGAATTTCCGTAGTCAAAGCCGGTGGCAAGGTTACCGGGATCTGGAAAACGACCCCCGAGGCATCGACAAATTTATTATTATAGTCATAAAACTCATCGCCACTCGGAATATTGACCGCCCCTAGTTTGGAAGCCTGTAAGTCATGATTCCCCAGCACCGAACATTCGATCTCGCGCGGCTCCGCAATCGCTTCTTCTACTAAAACCTTATGGTCGTATAAAAATGCGTTGTGCAATCCCTGCTCATATTCTTTTTGGTTATGGACCTTACAGATCCCCACCGAAGAACCCTGGCGTGCCGGTTTAATAAATAACACCTCGCCCAGCTGCGCGACAACTTGCTGGTATGACAGTCGTTCTTGCGGCGTGACCGTGACGTACTTGGTATTACGAATATCGTGTAACGTCAATAGCTGTTTAGTCAGGTCCTTGTCAAAAGAAAGCGCAGAAGAGGCCACTCCACTACCGACCCACGGCTTATGTAGTAGCCGAAACAGCGCCTGCACCGTGCCATCTTCTCCCATATTCCCGTGGATCACGGGAAAGAAAACGTCAATTCCACGAACTTCAGCCAAATTTTGCAGGTTAGCCAGCGGATCGTCAAAATCCACTCGTTGTAACGCCTGCTCGACGACTTGCTGTTCGTTCTCACCAGCAAAAATACGTTGTGAATCTTTATTACCCAACAAAAAACCATCCTTAGAGATCATAAAAACGGAAACTTCGTATTTATTTTGGTCTAAGGCATCATAGATATTATGAGCCGAACGCTTGGAAACGTCATGTTCTGACGAATTACCACCAAATAATAAAGCAACGTGTAATTTTTTCATGGTATAAAACCACCCTATTAGTTATTTACTATACGGTTTTTCTATTATACGGAGTAGTTTGTCACATTATAACACGAACACTGTGGTAGCAAAAGTAAAAAAAGAACCGAAACAAATTGATGTCATTCACATCTGATAATGTCTTAAGTAATCACACGAGAAAATGTCTCAAATAACTAGAAAAATTCCTCCGCTTCTGCCAAAATAATTAGGCAAATTATACAGCGGAGGATCTTATGAGAAAGGTTTACTTAACGATGAAAGAAGCACACAAATATCGAATTATCAAAAACGTAGCTGAAGGTAAAATGCCTAAAACTAGAGCTGAGGTTCAACTAGGGGTAACCAGACGTCAGATTGATCGGTTACTTGTCCGTTACAGAACAATTGGTAAATCAGCTTTTATTCACCAAAATCGTTTGAAAAAGCCCAAGCACGCACTTTCCCAAACAACACGTTCAACTATCGTTGAACTGTATCAAACAAAATACGTCGGCGCTAATTTCACTCATTTTACGGAATTATTAGCCGAACATGAAGACCTTAAATTCAGTCGGTCAACAATCGCTAATATCTTAAAACAAGCGAATATTTTATCGCCTAAGGCTCATCGGCGAACCAAACGACTGCACCGAGAAAAGCTCCGAAAACAAGCTATGAAAACTAAAACAGTCGCTAAATCAGATAAAATTTTAATTCCAGGAGAAACTCACCCTAGTCGCCCACGTAAAAAATATTTTGGTGAATTAATCCAAATTGACGCTAGTGACCACTTATGGTTTGGCAAGCAAAAAAGTCATTTACACGTGGCAATTGATGACGCAACTGGAACTATCGTTGGTGCTTACTTCGATCATCAAGAAACCCTCAAGGGTTACTACCACGTTTACCATCAGATCCTAACCAATTATGGCATTCCATATGAATTTTTCAGTGATCGGCGAACGGTATTTGAATATCAACGCAAACACCAAAAACAGGTTGAAAATGATACTTTTACGCAATTTGGTTATGCTTGTCAACAACTTGGAACTAAGATTTCGACCAGTTCTATTCCACAAGCAAAAGGGCGAGTTGAGCGTCTCTTTGAAACGCTACAATCTCGCCTAATCACTGAATTACGTATTCATCAAGTAGCTACGCTAGCTGCGGCCAATGTATTCCTAGATTCCTACATCGAAAGATACAATGCGCAGTTTGCCCTACCGATAAATGATACCACATCAGTGATGGAAAAAGCACCCGTAACAACTAAATTAAATCTAATTTTGGGCACTTTAACTACTCGTAAGATCAATACAGGTAATCACTTTTCATTCCATAAACAGGCTTATTTACCGGTCACATCGACTGGAAAAGGAGTTTATTTTCAACGTGGGACAGAGGTGTTGGTTATCAAAGCCTTTGACGGTGAATTGTACGCTTCGATCGCTGAAGGTTTATATCGTGTGCGTCGCTTAGCGGCACATGAGTTACGATCCCAGGAATTCGACGCCGTACCTCAAAAACAAAAAGCGAAAAGAAATTACATTCCACCGCTTTCGCATCCCTGGAAAGCAGCCAGTTTTAACCGCTATTTAGCTAAACGCGGGATCACACAAGCAGAATTTGAACAGGAGCGCTACGCTTAGCACAGCTTTTTTCGTCGGTCGACTCAGATTAAAGCAACACATCGCCTTACAGAGGTCAAGGGCGGCGTAGCCGTTTATTTTACCCTTGACCTTCTGTGAGGCGGTGTGTTAGGCAACCATTTCGACTGACAAAAAAGCTGAGCATCCCCTTTTTTCAGAGGGAGATAGCCCAGCGGCTTGAGCGCTAATTACTCGCTAATGTTTATATTTTTTTGAGACATTTTCAAAAACGATTGACAAAGTAAAAAAAGAACCGAAACAAATTGAATTTTGCTTCAGTCCCTCTTTGAGTGATGATCGTAACCGGTTTACGCCTAGTCACGCCTCAAACTAAGCTAGTGCTCAAACCCTTTTTTCATTTTTAATACTGTTCAAAGTACTGCTTGTGCTCCCATTCGGAAACTTCTTGCCGGTAAGAATCCCATTCTAGGTTTTTACCTTCAATAAAACTAGCCGTCAAGTGTTCACCCAAAGCCGCTTTGATCACTTCATCTTTTTTCAGCGCTTTGATTGCATTGTGCAACGTCGATGGCAGGTCAACGATCCCGTTTTCTTGCCGTTCTTCTTCGGTCATGATGTAAATATTGCGGTCAACTGCCTTAGGTGGTTCGATTTGATTTTTCAAACCATCCAACCCGGCCGCCAAGATCGCTGCGATCGCTAGGTATGGGTTAGCAGTCGAATCCACGCTGCGTAATTCCAAACGAGTAGCCGACTTGCGGGCGATCGGCACCCGGATCAACGGCGAACGGTTATGACCGGACCACGCCACGTAAACTGGTGCTTCAAACCCCGGCACCAACCGCTTGTATGAATTAACGATCGGATTGGTAACAGCGGTAAAGCCCCGCGCGTGTTTGAGCAGTCCCCCCAAGAAGTGGTAGGCGTCCTGAGATAAACCGTCTTTAGCAGCATCATCATAAAATACGTTACCATCCTTGTTAAACAATGACATGTTGATGTGCATCCCCGAACCATTGATATTAGCCAAAGGTTTAGGCATGAACGTAGCGTGTAAACCATGCTTTCTAGCGACGGTCCTGACTACCAATTTAAATAACTGAATTTTATCGGCCACGTGTAACGCATCGCTGTATTTAAAATCAATTTCCTGTTGGCCGGGAGCAACTTCATGATGCGCAGCTTCGACGTCAAAGCCCAGTTTTTCCAATTCCAACACGATGTCGCGGCGGCAATTTTCACCTAAATCGACCGGAGCTAAGTCAAAATAACTACTTTGATCCGTCAACTCCAGGGTTGGTTTGTCTTCCTTGACTTTAAACAAGAAGAATTCTGGTTCCGGTCCAATGTTAAATTTGGTGTAACCTAATTTTTCGATCCCCCGTAATACGCGGATCAAATTATTACGCGGGTCACCAGCAAACGGCGTCCGGTCGGCGTTATAGACCGTGCAAGTAATGCCTGCTACCCTACCATGCTCGTCGCCCCACGGAAAAATGATCCAAGTCGACAAGTCCGGATACAACCACATATCGCTTTCTTCGATCCGGACAAAACCGTCGATCGAGGAACCGTCAAACATGATTTGGTTATCCAACAATTTATCGAGTTGACTGACTGGAATTTCGACCGTCTTCACGGTTCCGTATAGATCCGTAAACATTAACCGTAAAAACTGAACATTTTCTTCCTGTGCCATTTTACGAATATCGTCTTTGGTATACTCTGCTGGTTTCATTTACCTGCTCCTTTGTTAGTCGTCACAATATTTTAGTTTGTCGTCCCGCTGTTTTATGATCAAATCCACCGATCTTCCTAAACTCATCACGCAAAATCTGCCTGACATCTGCATCGGTCAAATTTCGTTGCAGCTTTCTTTTCTTGGCGTCTTGTTCTTTTTGTTGTTGCAAGTACAGACGCCTGATCCCCGCCATATTAATGCCCTCGCTCAAATAATCCTTGATCTCCAACAAACGATCAATGTCATTAAGCGAATACAAACGGCGGTTAGCCTCACTGCGTTTGGGTATTACTAATTCCTGTTGCTCATAGTAGCGGATCTGCCGGGCTGAAAGGTCGGTCAGTTTCATGACTGTACCGATCGGCAAAACTGACAGCGAACGACGCAATTCTTTTTCTGTCATTCTTACCCCTCCTTCAAACCACGAACCAATTCTAGCAAGTTAGCTTTCCAATGTCAATACTTCATGTCACATTTTATAACATGAAATTTAAATTCGTTTTACTAGCAAGACTTAACCGACCGAGTAAAAATAAAAAAACAGCAGTTTAAGGGCAGGCAAAAGCCAAAATTAGACTATACCAAAGTTAATACGGGTTACTCTTATTGCTGCAGCCAGGTATTCACTAAAGCAAATAACTGCTCTTTTTGCTCCGGGTGTAAGATCAAGTCAAACCAGTGCACCTGCATCTGATTACGAAACCAGGTCAACTGTCTTTTCGCGTAGTGGCGGGAATCTTTTTTCAAACGTGCTATCCCCGACGCTAATTTTTCCTTACCCGCCAGGTAGTCAAACAATTCCTTATACCCGATCGCTTTTCCGGCTGGCAACGCCGTTCCCCCCAAGTGGTATAAGTAACGCGCTTCGTCCACCAATCCCGCTTGCATCATCTGGTCAACTCTTTGTTCAATTCGTTGATACAGAAGTTTTCTTTCGGTATTTAATCCGATGATCAACGGGTCTAATTCTTGGTTAGCACTAGTAGTTTGCGCGGAAAATAATTCGCCGGTCTGCTCGTAAAACTCTAACGCCCGGACTACACGTACCACGTTATTGACCGGGATCTTAGCCGCGGCAGCCGGATCTACTCGCTCTAACCGAAGCCACAAAGCCTGCTTACCCTCTTGGCGGGCGATCTTCGCTAATTTTTCGCGGATCTGCGGGGTTTTTTTCGTATAACTATTCCCTAACCGATAATTATTCAGTAATGCTTGCAGGTAAAATCCGGTCCCGCCAGCAATGAGCGCCAACTTGTGTGCAGCGGCGATCTGGGCTAAATATTGGTGGGCCCGCTCCACGAAATCCGCGGCCGAAAATCGTTGATCGACGTCTAAAATATCCAGCATATAGTGCTTGATACCCTGCATTTGTGCGGGTTTGACCTTTGCTGTGCCAATATCTAGGTGCCGGTAAACCTGCATCGAATCCCCCGAAATGATCTCCGCGTTAAACCGGTGCGCTAACTCTAAGGATAACTCACTTTTTCCCACCGCCGTAGGTCCAACTACTAATAGTACTTTTTGTCCCACTACTTTACCTCCTTCAGCTAAAAAAGGGGACCGGGACAAAACTCCGTTTTGTTCCAGCCCCCTTTTTGTTTTCCGTAAACAATAGACTTAATCGCGTTTTTCAAGCCAGCAGTCTAGGTCCTAAGGACACTGGCAAACAAATCCAAGTACAGGTTTTACTTGTCAGTACCACTTAGTCTCCGACTACAAACCGGCTTGGCTCACAGCTTGTTTGATCATGCTCCAAAAAGCAGCAGTTTGTCCCAACTCCTACAAATGATAGTCTAATTTAATTACGTTGCTGAGCGGCTCGATTAATTCTTTTTCTTTTTCCCGTCCCACTTCGCAAAACCAGTCTTTAAAATATATAGCTGCCGGTAACCTTTTTTGTATAACTTAGCAGCCGTGCGCACCGAAATCGATTTACCAGTATCATAAAGATACACCGGCATGTCCTTGCGCAAACTGCCTTCAAAAAGCTTGAGTTGGGAATAGGGAACGTTTCTTGCGCCCAAAATATGCCCGGACTTAAACATATCCGATTCACGCACATCGATCACCTGCGCTTTATGCATTCCTTTTTTAAATTCCTCGTTAGTTAAACTCGTTGCGTACCGTCTACCCAACAAATAAGTATAAAACTGAGTACCAAAAATACCAGCCAAAATCAGTACCAACACAATGTCGATCCAACCCCAGACCGATAAATTACCTAACAAATACATTGAACAGCCTCCATTAATCAGTAATAAACTGCAACGCCAGCGATGCGGCGCCTAATAAACCAGCATCGTTACCCAACTGCGCTAAATTGATCGTTGTGGACTCACGCACCGTTGGAAACGCAAACTGCCGGAAATTTTGCACCACTCGTTCCAATAAGAAATCACCAGCCGCCGAAACTCCGCCACCGATCACGATATATTTAGGATTCAGTAAGGAAGCGACGTTGGCACAGGCCAAGCCCAAATAATAACCGACCTGTTCGGCTACCTTAAGCGCCAAAATATCATCTTGTTTAGCCCAATCAAAGACATCTTTAGCACTGACGTCTTGTCCGGCATCCAGTGCTTGTTTCAACTGCGATGCCCCCGCGAATTCTTCGGCTAGATCCCGGGCCAAACGAACGATCCCAGTCGCCGAAGCGTAAGTTTCAAGGCAACCGTGGTTACCACATGTACATTCATAACCGTTGGGTGCGACCACAATGTGGCCTAACTCACCAGCGGCGCCCATGCCATGCAGCAGTTCGCCATTACTGATGATTCCACCGCCAACACCGGTCCCTAACGTAATGAAAACTACGTCTTGGGCCTGATTGCCAGCACCTTGCCACTGTTCACCCAAAGCGGCCACGTTAGCGTCATTGTCCAGCGCAAATTTGATCCCCGTTTGACTTTGGATCGGTCCCTTGACGTTTTGCCTGGTCTTCCAGTTCAAGTTGTAAGCACCGATGACGGTTCCATCGGCAGCAACCGTCCCTGGCGTTCCCATTCCGATCCCCCCGAACTGAGAAGCCGACAGTTGATACATCTCTAGGTGATGGTTAATAGAGGAAATGATATCAGGAACGATGTGGGTACCCTCATCCATAATATTAGTTTCAATACTCCACCTCTGCTGGATCTGTCCGGCAGGAGTTAAGATCCCAAATTTAATAGTCGTACCACCTAAATCAATGCCAATCAACTTTTTTTCCATTACCAGTCTTCCCTTCAAGTGGATCTTCTTCTTCGCGCCGGTGCTCGTGTGCTAAAACCAATTTTGCCTTAACAAACACCTGTTTTTCCAGCACACCGGCCTGATACAAATGATCTAATTCTAGGGCCATCAATTCAATGTCCCACAGGCGTTTACCAACATAAACAAAAACCCCAAAACGTTTTAATAATTGCTGGACATCGTAAAGTGTTTTCACGTGTGTGCCACCTTCTTATTATTATACTGAATTCGTCTTTAACCCCGCAAGTGCTAAGCCACCATAAAGCACGAGCAACGCTAGTAACGCCACCGCTTTTTTGGTAGGTGAGATCTTGCCTAAATGAGCGGTTCCTACTATGTACCCCGTCAAAAAACCTGCGATCAAGCCGCCGAGATGACCAGCCAAGTCAATGCCGCGCAGACCGATCCCTAAATTTAAGACCACGAGTAACAAAAACTGCTTTGCCGTAGTCCTAATGTAAGGATCTTGCCGGTAAGATTCTCCCAGCATTAAAAATGCGCCGAATAAACCGAAGATCGCGGTACTAGCCCCCGCAGAGATGGCCGGATTAAACGCAAAACTGGCCAGGTTACCACCCAAGCCACTCAGTAAATATAAGAGTACAAAATGCCACTTACCAAATAACATTTCGATCTGCAAGCCAATAAAATAAAGCGTCACCATATTTAACGCCAAGTGCTGCCAGCCGATATGGATAAACATCGGTGCTAATAGTCGCCACCACTGCCCTTGAGCGATCAAAAAATTGACCTTTGCCCCGAAATGAACTAACACCGCGGTATTTTGACTACCACCCGCTAATGTCATTACGAGATACACCAAAACATTGAATGCGATCAACCAATAAGTAGCGCTAGGCCGCTGCTGTCTATTCATGATCAACTTCCTTTACCGTTGACACCACCCCGTTCGGCCGTGCCAAGTAATCGACTTGCTGATCGGTCGCGGTGACCGGCCAGGTCGTGTGCGTAAAATAACGAGCTTCATCGGCTAACCCGACCGTACAAGTAGCATAACGTGCCAAAAAACGGTCATAGT
Organism: Ligilactobacillus sp. ESL1201; assembly: GCF_058503265.1. Taxonomy (NCBI): domain Bacteria; kingdom Bacillati; phylum Bacillota; class Bacilli; order Lactobacillales; family Lactobacillaceae; genus Ligilactobacillus; species Ligilactobacillus sp. ESL1201. The sequence continues at coordinate 1,117,299 of NZ_CP196362.1, forward strand.
AACCACCGCCATAGCCGATCCGCTGGCCGCTTGCACTAAACGCAACTCCAGGAACTACCACTAAATCAAGCGCGTCGTTCACACAAACTTGTGGCGTCTGGGGCTCCCAGATCTGCCAGCGATTTTGCTCCCACCGACCGTTTGGCTGAAGTAAAATAAAATCCATTTTACCCGCCGCCCGTACCTTAGGAACGGCGACTTTTTTGCCCGCCAATAACGCGGCGACTACTAACGGTTGCGTAGCAATTTCGTTTGCGGTGCTGATAGTTACCCCGATCGTATTTGCTCGTTGCCAAATTGTAGAGCGCACCAAATGCAAGGTCAAACCAATTTCTGGCCCTTGCTTGAGTTGCTGTAGTTGTTTTTGCCGTAATTTTTTCTTAGTTACCATCTAGTTGCTAAATTTCTCCGTATAGAAAAAAACAACAGGAACGCTTCCTGTTGTTACTTTGTTTCACGATGTAAGGTCACTTTATGGTCCCGCGGGCAGTACTTCTTAAGTTCTAAGCGATCCGGATTGTTTCGCTTATTCTTGCTGGATAAGTATGTCCGTTCATGACATTCAGTACATTCTAAGGTAATGTGTACACGCATCTTAAATCCTCCAAACTCTAACTTCTTTAATACCTATTAACGGTAAACATGATAACATTTTTTTCCCGACATTACCAGTATTTTTCCGCTAAAACTTTTCGCTTTTCGGCATAAACTAAAATTTCTGTAATTTATCAGTATTTTGATGCCAATTCAACAATTGGTATGGTACGCTAAGGTACGAGATAATTATTACATACGAAAGGTTTTTGACATTGAATAATCGACTAATACTTTACTGCAAAAAACACTACCCACTGTTACTCAGTTTTTGGCTACCAGTTTTACTATTACTGGGCTATTTTATTTACCGGCAAATGTTTCCCTTTGGCAACAGTTCCCTGCTGACCGTCGACATGGGCCAACAATACGTTGATTTCTTTGCTTTTTACCGCCACACCTTACTGCACGATCCGACCAGCTTTTTTTATTCTTTCAGTAAGGCGTTGGGCGGACCCATGTTAGGCGAGTTTGCCTATTACCTAATGAGTCCGTTTAATTTAGTGTTACTGTTGTTTCCCGGTAAATTTTTACTGGCCGGGATCATGGCGGTCACTTTACTAAAATACGGCTGCGCGGGTTATACTCTAGGGCGCTTACTACTCAAACAAAAGATTCAAAGCAAACTAATGATCCCCACCTTTGCCTTTGCTTACGCATTAATGGGCTGGGGGATCGCTAACCAACTTAACTTGTTATGGCTAGACGGGCTGGTTTTTTTACCCCTGATCGTCAACGGGTTACTCAACTTATTGCGCCAGCAAAAGGGCAGTAGCTATTCCCTGTGGTTAGCCGTGCTGTTTATCAGTAACTACTACATCGGTTATATGGTAGCACTTTTCTTAATTTTATTTTTCTTATTCACGTTGGCCACCCGCTTTAGCTCTTTGAAACAGGCGCTAAAAGACTGTTGGCTTTTTGCCAGTCGTTCTTTACTCGCAGCCGGTAGCGCCGCTTTGATCTTATTGCCAACCTACTCTTCACTGCAGGGAAGTAAGGGGCAATACATGATCAACACGATCCACGCCAAACTAGAATACGACCCCCTCAAGATGCTGGCCAAATTCAGTTTAGGCGCCTTTGATTTCAAACAAATGCCGTCAGGATTACCGAATTTATTTGTCAGCACCCTGGTTTTGTGCGGCTTTTTGCTTTTCTTTTTAAACCGCCATTTCAATTGGTCTACTCGCTTAGCTGCCCTAGCAGTCAGCGCGTTTTTATTTTTATCACTGTGTTTTGAGCCACTGGACCTTTTGTGGCATGGCATGCAGTTTCCGGTCTGGTACCCGTACCGTTTTTCGTTTGTCGTTTCCTTTTGGCTGCTTTACTTAGCCGCCATCAATTTTCAGCATGTTAGCGGCCTTAATTACTTTAAATTAACTGCGGTCTCCCTAGTCGAAGCGGGGATCCTAGCTTACTGCGTACTCAACGCCCGCCATTTTTCGTTTATCAACCAAACGACGCTAGTGTTGTCAATTCTATTTGCCCTGCTGACCTTAGCCGGACTCTGTTTAAAAAGCCGCTGGCAACATCCGCTTATTTTGCTGGTCGTCGTTTGCGAGGTGCTGACCAACGCGGCCTTGTCTTTGAATAATATCAGTTACTTAAAAGAACGGGAGTACACACCGACCACGGCGGTTTTAAGCACTGATCGTCAAGAGCTTCCTCAAGACGCCGCTTATAACCGCGTGGGCCAAACGTATTCGCGCACTAAAAATGACGGCTTAGCCCACGATTTTAGCTCGGGGTCTTACTTTAGTTCTGCGTTAGAAAAAAGTTTGCCCGATTTTTACAGTCAAATCGGCGATCCCGAAGGTGACAATTACGGTGTTTACGCCAACGGCACCCTGATCTCCGACAGTTTATTAGCGATGAAATATTTTCTCCACCAACGCCCTAACGCCAAAAAATTAGCCGCCCTGACCACTAAACCCGACCTCCAAATGGGACGGTTAGTTGCCAGTGACGGCTTAACTCAAATCAGCGAAAATCCGACCGCTATTAGCCTAGGTTACGGTGGTAACTTGGCTTTAAGACAACCTAATCCGGTGATCAATAACCCGATCAGCTATCAGACCAACTGGCTCAATAACGCGTCTGGCTCGTGGCCGACTACGACTTACTTTAAGTCCCAGGATTTTAACCGCGTCATTTTTCAAAATACCAATCAGACTAAAAATCTGACCGGCGCCGTTTTAAAAAGAAAAAAGCCCCACCAAAGTGCCCAAGTCGTCTTTAAGTTTATCGTTCCTACTAACAACTCTTATTACCTGACGATCGGCCCGCAGATGCAAAACAGCAACGTCAGCATTTCACTGGGCGACCGGCCGTTATACCACTACGGCACTTTTCGCCACGCGGTGATCTTAAACATCGCCGCACACGAAAAAGGAACACCGCTGACCATTACCTTGCACCTAAAACACCAGAAGTTAACGCTCGATAATTTCGTCTTGTACCAAATGAACAACAAACTGGTCCAAGAAAAATTGCGCCAGATCAAGCAAGCTTCTTGGCACATTACTCAAAGTAACAGTCGGACTTTGAGCGGCAACTTAACTATCAAAAGCAACGAACAGCTCTTCGCTACCTCCATCCCCTACGACCCGGGATGGAAAGTTAATATCGACGGGAAAGATACCCCGACTTTCAAACTGCAAAATACCTTTGTCGGCACCGCGATCAAACCGGGAAATCACCAGATCACGATGACGTACACCCCGCCGAATTTGCGATTAGGAGTGATTATTTCCGCATTATCGTTACTATTGCTATTGTTGCTGCAGGTATTCGTCCGCCCCAAACAAACCGTGCCCACTACTATTTAGCTCCTGCCAGTTTAATGGCTTGCCTAGCGGGCACTGAATACAGGTACACGGTCAGTTGTGCGGGAGAAACTGCCAGCATATTTTGCAATGCCAACGCATATAAACGCAGCTGCCCTTGGTATTTTGCCACCAGCGATTCCACATTGCCGTCCGGTAAGTGGTCGGTCTTGTAGTCAAACAAGACTACCTGCCCGTCCGTGGTGGTAAAATAGCCGTCGATGATCCCGTGGATCAAGACCGGATCGCTGCCCGCAAGCTGTAAGTCAAATAATTTTTGTGCTGGGTACAGTAAGGAAAGCGGCTCTTCTCTGTGCAAACGCTCCTGATTTGCCAGGATCATCTTGCCTAATTTTGTTTGGTAAAGGCCCGCAATCCCGTCCAAGTCGACCTTAGCCGCTACCTGAGGCGCGAGTAATCCTTGTGCTTGCAGCCGCTCGCTAGTAGCCCGTACACTTTCAGTAGTCACCGGAGCCGTTAGCTCCAATTTTTGGAAGATCAAATGCGTAGCCGTCCCCACTTGTGCCGGGGATGGCTGTTTATTTTGCTCCAAAAATTCCGGTTGCTTAAACCCGTGGTGCAAATAATGGGTTTGTCCTTGATTTTTTGGGAGCTCCAGTTGGGCCATCAACTCGTCGTCTGGGTCAGCAAACAACTGGCGGATGTCTGACACCGACTGGTAAGCGGTCGTGGTCGTTAGTTCTGCTCTCGGGTAAGCAAACTCCATGATCTTCTTATACTCTGCCGGTAACTGTCCGCTTTGTTGCTGCAATTTTAACCAGTCGGATAACGTTTTTTCTTCCCTTTCTTGCGTCTCGGTTATTCCCAAACAATTCTCCGGCCAAAACTCGATCCTAAATTGCGGACAGTGTTGGTCCAACCCCAGCCGTGCACTCTGGTGTTGGTAGCGCGCTAATTTTTCTTGTAGCTGTTCTGCTTGCTCACCGTGCTGCAAAATCGCGGTCAACCCGTGTTGGACGGTGATTTGGTCGTTTTCACGAGTATAGCGAACAACATTTTTACTGGTAGGCGTCAGGCAACGTAACAGCGCCGCTAACGTCCAGTCGAAATAATTAGTGGTCTTACTCTGACGCATGCGGGCAGCCAACAACAACTGATCGTCGTTTAAATAAGAAAGAGCCGTGTTTAACGCGCTAGTGACGTCTTCGTGTTCCCCCACCAAATACAAGCGCTGTTCCGCACGGGTAAGTGCCACGTAGAGTTTCCGCATTTCTTCGGCAATCATTTTTTTCTGAGCTTTTTGTTCGATCGCCAAACGGACCGGTGTTTTAAACTTAACTTGGATCTGGCGCCCATTTTGCTCGACCGTTTTAAGATAATCGATTCCCAGGCCTAAATGCTGGTCTAACACGTAATTAGTGGAATTGAGTTCTTTAAAATTAAAGCGCCGGTGGGTGTTGAGCACAAAAACTACCGGAAATTCTAATCCTTTACTCTGGTGGATCGTCATGAAACGCACCGCATCGGTGCCGTCTTGCACGCTCATTTCGGCTAAATCCTGTTGCTTTTCTTGCATTTTTTGGATAAAACGCACAAACTGAAAAATCCCCTTAAAACTCGACTGTTCGTAAGCAGATGCCCGGTGATAAAGTGCGTGTAAGTTTGCCTGACGCTGCTTTCCCCCCGGCATTCCTCCCGCGTAATCCAAAAAACCAGTCCGTTCGTAAATGTACCAGATCAAGTTGGCTAATTCATTGCGCCGACTAAAGACGCGAAACTCGTTTAGCTGTGTCAAAAAATTAGTGACTTTAGTTTGTAACTCGCGTTCACGCGGTGTCATCTCGTCTTGACTTCCCACGTAATTGACCACTGCCTGGTAAAAACTACCGTGCGGTGTTTTGATCCGAAGCAACGCCAGCTGATTTTCGTCAAAATCGTATAGCGGCGAACGCAGCACCGCGACTAACGGAATGTCTTGTTGGGGATTATCGATGATTTTCAACAAGGCCAGCACGATTTGGATCTCAACGGTCTTAAAGTAATTATTCGTATTATCGATCTGTAACGGCAGTTCTTGTTTGTTAAACTCCTCGGCGATCAGCAAGCTATCCCCGCGAGTGGCGGCTAAAACGGCGATATCCCCGTACTCAATAGGCCGCAATTTTCCTAGCTGACGGTCAAATATCATTTGTTGGGTCGCCTTTAACTCTTTGATCTTGTTGATCACTAGCAAAATCTGCGCTTGTTGCTTACTATCAAGGGTAAAATCGCTGTGTTCTTCTTGTTGCTCGTTTACCGCTTGGTGAGACTCATACACCAACAATTCGATGGGTACGTCTTGGTGCGGATAAGCGGTATTGGCCGCGTGCAGGTAGGCCTTGTCATCGTAAGCCAGTTCACCGACTTGAGGATCCATCAACTGTTTAAACAGTAAGTTAGTGAAATCGGCGATATTGGCGACCGACCGAAAATTTTCTTGCAAAATGATTTTTTCTCCGGGGGCGTTGAGTGTTTCCGGGTGCTCCGATTCAACGTATTGTTGGTACTTAGCGTTAAATAACGCGGGGTCCGCCTGGCGAAAACGATAGATCGACTGTTTGACGTCCCCAACCATAAACAAGTTGCCCCGGTCAGGATCAGCTAGTGCCTGCAACAACGCCTCCTGTACGCCGTTAGTGTCCTGGTACTCGTCGACCATGATCTCATGATAGTGTTGCTGTAAACTACTGCGAATCTGCTGACACAATGCTTCTTTTCCCGTCAGTATCCGTAAAGCGTAGTGTTCCAAGTCATTAAAATCCACCACGTGGCGCTGTTTTTTACTGCGCTGGTATTGCTGGCGGAAAGTTAAAACTACCTCACTTAATTTAGCGACCACCTGATAAGAAGCGGTCATCAGTTCAAATAATTGCTGGTGCTCTAGCTTAAAACTTTCTTGGATCTTCTTGAGTTGGTCTTGAGCTTCTTTTAATTGGGCTTTCAGCTGTTCGTTAAGTGCGACCGCGCTGCCCGCTAGATCGTTAGGTTGACTGGCGGATTTAGCCTTGGTCAAAGTCGGACGACCCGCTAATTTTAAATTCAAAACCCGCGCACGCAACTGTTCGTAAGTCACAGCAGGCTGGTCAAATAACGCCAGTATTTCTTGTAACGCTTGTAATTGTTCGCGCTGAACTTCTTGTTTTTGCGCGTACTTAGCCAGTCTATCGCCTTTTCTCTTCTCAAAATCTTTTAAATCACTGTCAACTGCTAGGTTCCAGTAATCTTCCATTGCCGGGCGCAATTTTTCCTCGTAGAGTTGATTACGTGCGCTCAACGTCGCTTCCACCTCTTGTAGTTGCGTCACCAGGAGTTCTTTTAACTCTTCTTGCCACAATTTAGTCGTCGTAAAATCAGTGTCGGGCGCAAAATAATAGTTTTCCTTTAATCGTTCCAACCACTTTTCTGGTGCACTCGTGGCGCTGGCAAATTCATCGGCTCGTAAGACTAATTCGGATAAACCATCATCGTTACGGTCCTTGCCAAAAATTTGCACCAACTTAGCGAACGTCTCTTGTTGTTGCGGCTGGTCTTCTAATTGTTGGTAGTAATTTTCCCGGACCACATTCCACGCATCATCGCGTAACAAGGTCCGCTCCGTTTCGTCCGCTAGCAGTCTAAAATCCGGTTCCAGGTCACACACGTAATAATATTTTTGCAACAGACGTAAGCAAAAAGAATGAAAGGTACTGATATCTGCCGTATTGACCCGTAATAATTCCTGTTTCAAGCGTTTTTTGAGCGCCGGGTTAGTCCTCGTGTGGTTGATCTGGGCGCGCAGTTCTGCCACAAGACGCTCCTTCATTTCCTTAGCAGCCGCTTGCGTGAAGGTCACTACCAGCAAATTAGCCACACTTTGCCCCTGGTAAATGATCTCGCGCAAAATCCGTTCGATCAGCACCTTCGTTTTACCCGAACCCGCCGAGGCCGCCACTAATATATTATGCCCAAAATGAGTCAGTACTTTTTGCTGACTAGGTGTCGGTTTAAAATTAGCTGTCATCTACTTTTCCTTTCCTAACCTTTCCGTGATCTGCTTCCAAATCTGTTGCGGCCCGAGATCTGCAATCTCGTGGTAATTATTAGCCGCAAGCAACGGATCAAACATCATGATCTCCAGGTAATCGGAGTAATCTAAACCGGTGTGATCGCCTAAACGATAGGGAGCAAGGTCGATCTTCCCCGCAAAAATCTGTTGGCGAGCGGCATCGATCTGCTGGTCGTTATACTCCAATAACTCCAGCAATTGCGCCGGCGTTAGCAATAAGTTTTTAGCGGTGGCCGCCTGTACGTTCTTATTTTTCTTAACGTATTTGAGCGGAAAATTAACCGAACTTTGGTCTTGCTCTAGTTCGGGGGCTAAGGCCAATAAAAAGTCATTACCTTCCAGTTGGTCTGCCACGTCTCGCCGAAAGATCCCCTTATACATGTAATTCTTATCGAACTTGACGCTTAGTTTGTTAGCCGGAGCAAGGACCGGGTCAAACAAGTGGAAATAAGACGCACTGCCCAGCTGCGGTTGGGGTTGTAACGTCAACTGGTCTTGTAACTGCGCCGCATTTTTCCCCAGTAATTTGACGTAAAATTGCGGATCTTTCGCCGCATTTTGCAAGGCGCGCAGGTAAGTCAATAGTTGCAATGATAACCCGTGATAGGCGCGCAGTAAAAAATGTTCCATCTTGTTGTCCGGATCACCGGACTTATAATCGACCACGTTTAAGTAGTCTTTTCCCTGCTGGTCTTTTACCAAATCGATCCGGTCGATCCGTCCGTTCAGTAATAACTGCCGATCGCCTTGCTGGTAACGTAGCCCCGGCAAACCGCCTTGCATCCCAAACGTCGTTTCCGTTTTAAGCGTATAAATTGCTTTATTTTGGCGCTGTCTGGTGATTGCATGGGTCACCTGTTCGAGCGTGCGGTTCAATTGCTTTTGAGTATAACGGTAACGCGCACTGCTGTTAAAGATCTTAAAGCCCGGCTGCTGCACCGTTTGCGTCAGTGTTTGCTGCAATAGCTGGTCGAATTGCTCACTAGTAAGAGTCGTCAGCGTCTGACCAGCAGCTAACACATTATTAAAGAAGTGTTGCATTACGTAATGAAAATACTGCCCGGTATCCGTCGACGCCAACTTGAATTCCGCTCGGGGCCGCAAATGCAGTCCATACTGCAAAAAATACTGGTACGGGTTAGCAAAAAAGGTTTCCAAACGCGAGATCGACGAATAAATTTGCTTGCCATACAGCTGACCGACGACTTCTGGATCTAAATACTTGTGTCCGTCAGCACTCGGGGTACTGTGAGGTAAAATTTCGTTATTATAGCCCAGACTGTGCAGTAAAAAATGAGTCCGCTCCGGTAATTTAGCCCGCAAATACTGGTAAAGTCCCCGCCAGGTGGTACTCAGGTTAGCGCCGTTGCGGTAAGCTTGCTGGCTAACAGCGACCAGTTCGGTCAACGTCGTTTGTCGGTTGCCGATCAATGCCAGTAAATCGTCTTGCTCCCAGCCGCTAGCAAACTGTTGCACCGGTAAATCGAAGTGTTGCTTGATGCGTGCCAGCACCGGCGACATTTTTAGCGGTTGACCGTCGTTATCTTGTTGCGGGTAGGAAAACAGTAAGTATTTTTCCCCCAGTAAAAACGCACAGTAATTTTCAAAGGCTTCGTTTGCCATCTGTAATTGCGCTTGTTCGGGTAAATATTTAGTGTCAGCCGCAGCCAACACAGATGCCACCTGTTGCCTGTCTTCATCGCTCAAAAAAGTCTGGTTTTCGATCATTTTAGGCATGACTTCATCGGTAGCGCCTAATACAAATAGTACCGGGCGCTGTTCTAACTGAACGACTCCGGTCTCGGAAAAGATCACTTGGTCTAACGTGGAAGGAACTTGACTGTACTGGGCATTTTCAAAACCACTGCGCAAAATCGCGCTGAATTCCGCTAAGTCCACTTCTTCTTGCCCCAACGCAAGCACATAATCGTCCAGTAAACCACACAATGTATTCCAAACTTCTTCGTGCCTGTTAGTCTGATCTTGGGCCTGCTGGTCGGCCTGCCAGTTTTCTAATTGCTGCTTAACTCCCGTACGTAGTAAAAATGAGACTAACTCGCCAGCTAACTCCCGTCCCGTTTTGACCCGAGCGGTGCGGGCGTAAAAAGTACTTAGGTCTTGGTAAACTTGGCGGCGCAAGGCATTAACGGCCACATTAGCGGGCAATTTAGCCTGGCGCGCCAATTTTTCTTGTGCACTTTCGTTGGGCCGGATCTCGACTCGTTGGACGACCCAATCATCCTTCATTTTCCAGTCGCTTTTAGTAAAATAACCGTTTGCTAACAAGCAATTTTCTAACAGGTCCAAAGTAGTACGAAAGGTTTCTAAGTTCCAGTGAGGTACGGGTAGATCTGGGACGTACAATTCCGTTTTTAGCAGGCGCATCATTTCGCGGTAGGTAAAATTTTGTCCGTCGAGTAATGCCACAACAAATTCGACCAGCGGATGGGCGGCCATCGACTTATTCAAATCGGTAAAAAGAGGGATCTGGTATTCGTGCAAGACGTTTTCCACTATGTTTTGGTAGTCGTTTTGTTTAGGGGTCAGTAACAAAAAATCGCGGTAATGGTACTGACCGCTGGCAACCATTTGCCTAATCTTAGCCGCTACTAGCCGCACTTCTCGGACCCGGTCCGGTGCTTTAGTGATAGTGATCGTTTGGGGATCTGTGAGTGTCACCGGTTTAGTTACTGGCATTTCGGCCAACAAAAAGTCTTCTAATTTGACTAAGTCCGCAGCGACTCGGCAAGCAGTAGCGACCTGATTGGCTACTAGTTCGATGTGATTTTTGACCGCTAGTTGGGTCAGCTGGAAATAGATTTTAGCCGGACGGTAAAATAATGCTCCTGGCTGTTGCAATTGCTCTAATTCTGTCAGGTGGTTACTAGCAACTGTCGGATAATTTTTACTGATCAGTCCGGCCTGCGCTAACACCGAGGGCGCCACAATCAGTCCCACGCGCACCTGTGCTCCCTGTTGTAGCAGCGTCAATAAGACCGCTAATTCCTGGGCGTTAAAGTGGTCAAAGTAATCGAAGATAAAACATTCGTTACTCAAGTCAAGTGTCTGCAAGTATTTTTTAAGTGCCACCAACGCCTCCGCTTGGTCCACGTACTGGTCAGCAAGATAGCCGTTAAATTCACTAAATACTACCGCTAAGTCGTGCAAACGTTGAGCCAGCTCCGGCTTATCAGCTAAATCAGTGGCGAGTTGTTTAACATCCGACGCGTCAAAACCGCCTAATTTTAATTCCAAGAGTTGCTGGGCAAGTTTAACGCTAAAACCCGGACTATTTCTCTCCTTGGTAAAAACGTAAAGCTGTTGTTGGTCTAAATTATGCAAAATATGCGTAACGATCAGCGCCAACCCATTTTCACTGAGTTGCTTTTTGGCCGAAAATGGCTGGTCTTTCAAAAAATACCACGTCAAGCGGGTAAACGAAAAGATCTGCAGACTAGAAGTTGCAAACAGTTCAGTTTTTTGGCGCTGGCGTAAGTGAGCTAACACCGTGACTTCCGACTCGAACTTGATATGATCCGGAACGACGTAAAAGCAGCGTCGTTTTTGTGCCTGCCAGGTTTCCAGTTGCTGCAACACCAACTGTTTGCGCGCGCTGCTGGCTTTTCCCAAGATAAATCCTAACCCCATCACTGACCTCCTATAAAAACAGGGAAGCACAGACAAAATTAACTTGTCGCACTCCCCTTGCTTAATTCAAACTCAATATTGGTGTCCTTAAAAACACTGCTGTACGGCCACCACTTTTAATATTTCATCAAACTTAAAACGTCGTAGTCTTTGACTTTTTCTCTGCCGTGCAACGCCACTAACTCGATCAAAAACGCACAGCCAACCACCGTGCCGCCTAGCTGGTGGACCAAATCGATCGTCGCGCCGATCGTGCCACCAGTCGCTAGCAAATCATCGACCACTAAGACCCGCTGGCCCTTAGCCACGGCATCTTCATGCATGTACAAAGCAGAAGTGCCGTATTCCAAATCATACTTGGCCTCGACGGTCTTGCGCGGTAATTTACCTTTTTTACGGGCAGGAGCAAAGCCCACTCCTAGCTCATAAGCGACCGGACAGCCGACAATAAAGCCCCGTGCTTCCGGTCCGACGATCATTTCTACACCCTTATCCTTAGCAAACTGCACAATTTGATCGGTAGCTTGGTGGTAAGCTTCACCATCAGCCATTAAAGGTGAGATATCCCGAAAGATAACTCCTTTTTCCGGATAATCCGGGATACTTGCGATATACTTATTCAAATCTAGTGCCATGCATTTTACTCCTTTACTAGTCCACCGGCGCGGCTAGGTGCTGTTGCACCCACTCACTGACCTGCGTACTACTACTTTTTACTAAAATGTTTTGAGTTGCGATTGCCAGCTGACGTTGGTGATAAGCAGTTGTTGCGTTTAACGCCACGTGCCGCTTTGCAGGCAAACCTGAAACCGTTCCGTTTTCTATTTTAACAAAACCGACCTCAAAAAACACCTGCAACATAAAAATTAACATCTCGCGGGGAAGACTTAAACGAGTCGCCAACTGCTGGAGTTGCGCCACCTTAAAACTGGGATGACCAGCGATAAAGCGGTAGAGGTCACCAAATTGAGCGTGGGTTGGTAAGCCATTTTTCACTAAATCGTGCTGGCAATAAAATACTAAGTCGACCTGCTTACTTCGCACCTTAGTCAGTAATTGTACCAACTGTTCTTGATCCGGCGGGCAATCTACTAACACCAACCTAGTAGTCGTTAATAAACCGGTTACGTCCTTGGCTAATACTCCTGTCGCCTGTGGGCCCAAAAACTGCCGGACCTGCCGCCAGATATTAGCCGCAAAAAAGACATAGGTCCCCGCCTGTTTGAACAGTGCCGGGGTCAAATAACTTACCCGCCGGTCGTTAACCGTTATCGTAGGTGTAACAGCAGCGGGTAAAGCAATGTCTTGTAAGAGCAACTGGACCGTAGTCTGGTGGCGCCAAACGTTTTTAGCCGGATAACCGACAAACGTCAATTCGGCAGGCGAGGCAAGTGCTGCTTGCAGCTTATCCGCCGCCAAATTAAAGTACAAGGCATTGATCTTTTTTTGCTGAGCAGTCAGCGTCAGGCGCAAGTGATTTTGCTTTTTACCAATCGCCTGAGCGGTAACGACATGATAACCGGTAATTTTAAACAGTGGTTGGGGATTATCCTGCCCAAAAGGAGCTAATTTGTTCAACTGCTCGACTAGTGCTAGCGTCGAGTCGGCCAGCGCCAACGTACCCGCTAACTGCAACGTTTTAGGTGGTGGTGCCGCTAGTTTTTGCTCCTGGGCTGCCTGGTCTAAAATCGTTTGGAGCGTACCTAAATTTTCCGGCGCCACGGTCAGGCCGCAAGCCAGCGGGTGGCCGCCAAACGCAATAAACAGCTCCCGGTGTTCGTCTAAGGCCGCGAAGAGATCAAACGCCGCTACCGAACGGCCTGAGCCCTTGCAGCCCGCGTCCGTAGCAGTCAAGACCAGCGTTGGTTTATTAGTCGCCTCGACAAGCTTACTGGCAACGATTCCTAAAACTCCCTGGTGCCAATCGTCACCACAAATTACGTTAACGGCGTGGTCTGCATTCACTTTAGCCAAAGCCTGAGCCGTAATATCAGCCACCAATTCTTGCCTTTTAGTATTCAATTCTTGCACGTGCTTAGCCAGCGTCTGTGCTTTTTGCTCGTCAAAAGTAGTTAGTAACTCAACGCCTTTTTGCGCGTGCTCCATTCTCCCTAGCGCATTTAACCGCGGCGCTAGAGTAAAGCTTACGGTTTGAGCATCGATTTGTTGCGGGTCGATCCCAGCTTCATGATACAAACTTTTCAGTCCACTACGAGCCGTATTTTGTAATACCTGTAACCCGTAATAAACGATCACTCGGTTTTCCGCGGTCAGTGAAACCACGTCCGCGATCGTCCCGATTGCCGCAAGGTCTAACATATCAACGGGAACTTCTCCACCTAAAAGGGCCGTCGCCACCTTAAAAGCCACCCCGGCTCCCGCTAGATCAGCGAACGGGTACTCTCCTTGCGGATGACGCGGGTGAATGATCGCTTCTGCCGGTGGTAACTGTGCCGGCAACTCATGATGATCGGTGATCACTACCGAAACGCCGTGTTCTTGCGCATAGATAACGGCTTCGTTTCCCGTGACCCCATTATCGACGGTCACGATCAACTGCACGTGTTGCTCGGCGATCAATCGCTGATAAACCGCCACGTTTGGGCCATAGCCATCCTGAAAACGATCCGGAATGTAATAACTCACGTTGGCTCCCAATTGCGACAACGTTTCGTACATAATGGCGGTACTGGTCAAACCGTCGGCATCATAATCCCCGTAGACCACGATTTTTTCATCGTTGATCAGGGCTTGTTCGATCCGGTCGACACCTTTTTGCATATCATGCAGTAAAAACGGGTCGTTCAAGTCTTCTTTTTGCGGGTGTAAAAACTGCTTGATCTGTTGGACAGTTTGGTACCCCCGGTTGACTAATAAGGAGATCAAAGCGGCCGGTTCCCCGGTCTGAGCGCTTAATTCTTTTATTTGTTGCTGATCGTTTAGTTTGTCTGGCAACTGCCAGTTATTTTGAGCCGCAAACACCGCAACACCTTCTATCTGGATTCATGCTGATCAAACTGGTCGACCTGCTTTTTTCTTTGGTCTTCTTCTTTACGTAATTTTTTCAGATCACGTTGACGCTGCCACGCACTGGGTAATCCAATCAATACTACCAGCAATGCCCCACACAGCAACGCTAAAATCAAAATAATGATCAACGGCATCGTCACTTGCGCGAAACCGAAATTAACGGTCACGCGCTGGACGTTGAGCCACGCAAAAATTGCCAATAATAATACTAAAACAATAACTCCGATCGCTCTCCACTGTTTTTTCATCTTTTTTCTTCTTTCATCATTTACGGTTAAACACCCCAGCCGCTAAGAAATCACCCCAACGCGGGAAGGCTTGGTATAAATGATACGTCAACTGTAACAACTGAGGCCGGTTTAACTCGCGTTTCCTCGTACCGATCGTAGCGATGATCTGGGCCGCCAAGACTTCTGGGTCTAAGACCAAGTGCGAGACATTTTCTAAGTAATGTCCCGTTTGGTCGGCAACCGTAAAGAAATCGGTATTGATTGGCCCGGGATTAACCGTTAAAACCGCGATCCCCAAGTTTCTGACTTCTAAACGCAACGCGTTGGAATATGCCAAGACCGCCGCTTTAGTCGCCGCATAAACGGAGGTCTTAGGAGTCTGAACCTTCGCCGCGCTGGAAGCAACGTTGACGATCTGGCCTCTTTTTCTGTCCGCCATGCGCAAGGCCGTGTATTTAGTCAAATACATCAAGCCTAAGACGTTGACCCGAAAAAGTTCCTCGGCCGTTTCCATCGGAAAATCAAGCGCTTTTTCCAGCAAACCAAAGCCCGCGTTATTGATCAACACGTCGATCGGTCCCACTTCTTTTTCTACCTTGATTACCAACTGCTCGATTTGCTGCGGATCTGCCATGTCTAACTGATAAGCAAAAGCCAACCGCCCGGAGATCCGGCGACAAGTTGCAGCCACCTCTTCTAATTTAGCCAGCCGTCTGGCACACACGATCACGACGGCTTTATGTAACGCGGCTTGGTAAGCCAACTGTTCCCCTAAACCAGCAGAAGCACCGGTGATCAGTACGACTCGGTTGTGTAAATTACGTAACTCACGATACCCCATCTCAAGCCTCCTCATCCCGTGCAAACGGAACGTTAAAAACAGCGAAATCTTTAGCCACTACCGTTTGGTGAAAAACCGCCCGCGCATCGGATTGCAGTTGTTTGACTTTAGGACCGACGTAACGCGCGGAAATATGGGTCAAAAGTAACTGCCGCACGTGTGCTTTTTTGGCGGCTTGCGCAGCTTGGACACAGGTCGAATGGTAATACGCACGAGCCAACTGCGCGTCACTTTTACCAAAAGTACTCTCGTGAACCAACACGTCCGCATTTTGCGCCAGTTCCACGATCTTAGGAGTAAAGCGAGTGTCTCCTAAAATCGTTACCACGCGGCCGCTCTTAGGCTCACCGATAAACTCACGCCCATCGAGTACCCGCCCGTCCGGTAAGGTAACGGTTTTTCCCGCCTTGATTTTACCATATAGCGGTCCGGCAGGAACAGCTAACTCCCGTAATTTATCGACTTGTAACTCGCCGGGATAATCTTTTTCTACTACGCGATAACCGACACAAGTGATCCGGTGTTCTAAATAAGCAAATGAGACCCGAAAACGATCGCTCTCATAAATCACACCTTCTTGGTCCAACTCGACAAATTTGACGGGATAGGTCAAACGAGTCTGCGAAGCTTTCAAACTGGCTAAAACATAATCCCTGATCCCTTGAGGCCCGTAGATCGTCAGCGGTACGGCTTTTTGCCCCCCCTGAAAGGAACGACTGCTTAGCAATCCGGGTAAACCGAAAATGTGATCGCCGTGCAAGTGCGTAATAAAAATTTTGGTGATCTTGCGTGGACGAATTGCCGTTTTTAAAATTTGGTGTTGCGTCGCTTCACCACAATCAAATAACCAAACTTCGTTGATTTCCGCCAATAATTTGAGCGCAGTCGCACTAACATTGCGAAACTTTCCCGGAGAACCGGCTCCCGTTCCTAAAAATTCAATTTCCATTCTGTTGTTCAATCCTAACTATAAAAAATAACTGAGCTTTCCAATTACATTAATTTGTATTTTAATCCAGCTGGGGCAAAAACAAAACACTCCTATGCTAAAATAATCCTAGAGGAGTTGATTGCTTTCATGTACGCTTACGACCTGAGTACCGCCGTTTCCGGGTTAGAAAACGAACTGACGCTATTTGTCGAACACGACCAACAAATTTACGCTATCGCCCAAATTTATTCGCAAAATTCCCAACTAATGCTGCAAACAGGCGCTAAACCGGTCACCTTAAAACTACTGCGGCAAAATTTGGCAGTCTTGAGTCCGACTAGCCAAGTGACCCTCGTGTTAAACGAAAAACAAGTCCCCTTTTTCGGTTTCCGCCGCCAACAAAACCGACTGTACTTCGCCTGATCAGTGCAGTAACGCCTTTTTGACCAAGTCGTTAAAATACGGTAAGCCATCCGGTGTCGGGTGGACCTGATCACTGTAAAACCATTCCGGGTGGTCCTTACTGTAATCGTACCAGTCGATCACTTTTAAGTTGTGGTACTGCTTTTGGGCGTTAGCCAGATCCGCGTTGACCTGTTCTTGCCACCGTTTAGTCGGAACCAATACATTGATCCAGTACACCTGCCTTTTAGGTCCAATCGTTTGCATGATCTGGGCCAATTCAGCGTTACTAAACGGCCCATTGGTGCCCAAACTCAATAAGACCGTCGGCGCCAACTGTCCTTTTTGCGCCAGGTCTTGTAAGATGGGGATGGCTTCTCGCACCTGCCTGCCTACCTTGGCATCGACGTACAAGTGCGGAAATGTCTGTTGTAGCGTACTTGCCGCATCTGCCAAAACGGAATCCCCGATCGCGGTGATCGGCATCGCCGTACTTTTACGCCGTGCTTTTTTGCCGTGTTTAGCTGCAGCCTTTTTGGCTTGCTGATTTTTTTGCTGCGTCTGGTGTTTGCTGGTGGCCAGTTTCTTTTGCAACGCCGCTTCATCACGTTGCTTGGCATCACTGACAGTCGGTGGCAAAATTGCCCCAAAAATACCGACCGCACAGATTCCGGTCGCTAACAGCACCCACAGGCGTTTCCAGCCGTAAGGGGATTTCCAGGTGAAAAATTGCTGGCAGACCGTTTTGGTGCGCGCATAGTCAAAATGCTGTAATGGCCGTTCGATATAGCGGTAAGAAAGCGTACTTAACACTAGGATAATGGCTATCTCGACCGCCGCGTGTAAAACCGGGTGCGCCGCTAAATTAGTCACTTTTTCCTCGTAAAAAACCATCACGGGGTACTGATATAAGTAGATCCCATAACTGCGCTTACCGATCCAGGTGAATAACCGGTTGGTCAACAACCGGTTCCACGCGGCTCCCGGATGAGCCACCGCAGCTACCGTAATCACTACCAAAAGTGAAAATAAAAACATGCCTCCACGGTAAAGAGAGGTACTCTGACCGTTAACTACGAAAAATAACCAGATGATCGCCAGTAACGACACGCCACCAGCCAAATTTAATAGCATTCGCGGTTGTTTTTTTAACTGCGGCTTCAACTTAGTCAACGGCCATAAAAAGGCCAGCGCGCACCCCAGCAAAATCGAAAATAACCGGGTGTCAGTGCCGTAATAGACCCGCGAAGGATCATGACCCGGAACAAACTTAAAGATCATCGCCAATACAGATAAAAAGCTTAGTAACAAAGTGACATCAAAGCAGATTTGATAAGACCTGCAAAAATGTAGTAATACTAAAATAACTAACGGCCAAAATAAGTAAAATTGACCTTCGATCGACAGGGTCCACAGGTGCGTAAAAGGCGATTGTGCACCGAATTTATCGAAATAAGATTCGTGATTAGCGATTTGAAACCAGTTATAGACGTACAAAAAATTAGTCAGCATCACGCTGCCCAATTTATGCAACGACTCCCGGGCAAAAAGGGTCAAATAAGCCCCGGTAGCCATGACCAGTGCCACTAACGCCGGGTAAAGTCTTTTGATCCGCCGCAAGTAAAAGGCCCGCACGTCGATCCGGCCGTTTTGCTCGTATTCTTGCAGTAATAAGTCCGTGATCAAATAACCGGAAACTACAAAAAAGATCGGTACCCCTAAAAAACCGCCCTTGATCTTATACGGAAACAGGTGGTAAAAAATCACTCCCATGACTGCAATCGTACGTAACCCATCGAACCCCGTAATGTATCTGCTTTTCTTTAATCTTTTTTCCATCAACAAAATCCATCCATCTATTCCACAAATTCGAAAATAAAGTCTTCTAAGTGCACTTCATCGCCACTCTTAGCGCCCCGAGCCCGTAACTCGTCGTCTACTCCCATTGCTCGTATTTGGCGAGCGAAACGCAATAAACTCTCATCGTGTTCCAAATTAGTCATCTTAAATAATTTTTCGATCTTGGCGCCGCTTAAAGTCCAACTAGCGTCAGGATTACGCGTCAATTCAAACGGCTTTTGCTCTTCTTGATACTCATAGACCTCTTCTTGTTTAGCCACCGGTTGGTTAAATTGTGGTGTCTGTTCCAATAGCTCGGCCGTCTTGTACGCTAGCTGGTCGATGTTATGGTGCGTGATCGCCGAAACCGCCACGATCTGTGGCAGTTTTGTTAAACCGTGATCACTTTTAATTTTAGCCGTAAATTCCTTTAAGTTAGCGGCCGCTTGCGGTTGATCCATCTTACTTGCAACGATGATCTGCGGGCGCTGTAACAATTCCGGGTCATAAGCGGCCAATTCATGGTTGATTTTTTGGTAATCGGCGAACGGTTCACGCCCTTCTTCGCCAGACATATCGACTACGTGTAAGATCACCCGCGTACGTTCAACGTGCCGCAAAAATTGGATCCCTAGGCCAACACCTAAGGACGCTCCTTCGATCAGTCCCGGTAAATCGGCTAGCACGAAATCGCGGCCATCGTCTAATTGCACCATCCCTAAATTAGGGACCAAAGTGGTAAAATGATACTCCGCAATTTTCGGCTTAGCGCTAGTCATTACCGCTAATAGCGTCGATTTGCCCACCGAAGGAAAGCCGACCAGTCCCACGTCTGCCAGTACCTTGAGTTCTAAGCGCAGATTTTTTTCTTCGCCCGGTTCACCGTTTTCAGCGATCTCCGGTGCGGGGTTTTTAGGTGACGCAAACTTAATGTTGCCCCGGCCACCCCGGCCACCAGCAGCGATCACTAATTCCTGACCGTCCGTTACTAAATCACCGACTACTTCGTTGGTATCCGCATCATAAACGGTAGTTCCAGGCGGCACGGCAACCGTTAAATCAGGAGCTTTCCTGCCGTACATTCCCTTGATCATCCCATTTTGTCCGGCCTTAGCCTTAAAAATGCGGTGATAGCGAAAATCCATCAGTGTCCGCAAGCCCTCATCGACCCGCAAAATAATACTACCACCATGACCACCATCACCGCCAGCCGGCCCGCCATTAGGAACGAATTTTTCGTGACGAAAGGCTACCATCCCGTCGCCACCCTTACCGGCCTTAGCCGTAATTTTAACTTGATCTACAAACATTCTTTTAAATCACCCTTCAGTTTTCCGCAGCGCTAATATCTTGCCACACTATAACAGTTTTTAAAAAGCAGGTCAAAGACTCATTTCAAACTCAATTTGATCGTTTGTGCTACTTTGGACGCAATGCCCAGCTGTTGCAATTCCTCTACTGAAGCCGCCTCAATTTTTTTCAGGGATTTAAAATGTTGCAACAGCTTTATCCTCGTCTTAGGTCCCACTCCTTGGATCTCTTCGAGCCTTGAAGACAGAGAATTTTTCGAGTGGACCTGCCGGTGAAACGTAATTACAAAGCGGTGAACCTCATCTTGGATCCGCTGCAACAAATAAAAGCCCTCACTTTTAGGATCCAGGCCGATTTTTTCGTCGTTTTCGGTCATCAGGTCAGCAGTTTTATGGTGCGTATTTTTAACCATCCCTGCCACCGGAATGTCGATACCCAGCTGATTGCGCAACGTCTCACGCGCCGCATTGACTTGGACTACCCCACCATCCATTAAAATCAGATCCGGCAGCGGCTTTTTTTCCGTTAACAAACGCCGGTACCGCCGGTAGATCACCTCTTGCGTGCTAGCCGCTTCATCGGCGTGGTCCACAGTTTTTAATTTATATTTCCGGTATTCTTTTTTAGCCGGACGCCCATCGATAAAACAAACCATCGCCGAAACTAAATCTTGGCCTTGAATGTGCGAATGATCGAAAGCCTCGATCCGGTGTCCGTGTGGCAAGTGTAAGGCGTCGGTGATCTCGTCCATGGCGCCTACCGTCTTTCTTTCATCCAGCTCTAGCAAACGAAACTTCTCTTCTAACACCAAACGCGCATTTTTTTGCGCTAACTCCAGCAAGGCTTTCTTTTGTCCCCGTTGTGGTGTCCGGACCGGCACGTTTAAGATCTGGTGTAACACATCTTGTTCTAGGGTTGCCGGCACCAAAATTTCTTTAGGTAACAAACGGTTTTTTTGATTATAAAATTGCAAAATAAAAGACGTCAATTCGTTTTCCGGCGTATCAATGCACGGAAAAAGCCGCTTTTCTCTTTTCATTAAGCGAGCCTGCCTGATCGAAAAAACCTGAATAGAAAGCCAGCCCTTGTCCATGTAATAAGCAAATAAGTCTCTAGGAGTATTATCATTAGAGATGATCTTTTGGCGTTCAACGGTCACTTCGACGTAATGAATCTGGTCGCGCAACTCGGCGGCTCTTTCATATTCCATGTTTGCCGCTGCTTGCTCCATATTCTTAGTTAACCGTCTTTTGATCCCCTTCACGTTACCCCGTAAAAAAGACTTGATTTTTTTGATTTGAGCCTCGTAAGCACTGGCAGGAACTTCTTTAAAACACGCGCCTAAACACTGGCCCATATGATAATACAAACAAGGTCGCTTCTGGTAACCGTTGCAGCGTCTTAAAGGATAAACCCTTTGCAACAACTGTAACGTTTCGGAAGCAGCATAGACGTTCGGGTACGGGCCAAAATAAGAACCACCGTCATTTTTGACCTGACTAACGATTTTTAACGTCGGATCTTTTTCACTGGTGATTTTAATGTACGGATAACCCGTCCCGCGCTTTAGTTTAATGTTGTAGTAAGGTTTATGCTTTTGAATAAGAGTGATCTCTAATAAAAAGGCTTCCTTGTCGGTCGAAGTCACGATCGTTTCAAAGTCCCGGATCTCGGCTACTAGTTTCGCGGTCTTACCCTCGTGACTGCTTTTAAAATACGACCGGACCCGATTTTTTAAGTTTTTAGCCTTCCCAACGTAGATGATCTTGCTATTCAGGTTTTTCATTAAATAACAGCCGGGAAGGTCTGGTAATAATTTTAACTTATTTTCGATATGTTGGGTTGCCATTGAAGATATTCCCTTCTCAATAATCACTATTAATTATAACGCAAAAAAACACGCTGTGAAACAAGTCGCTTAGCACCTAAAGATTAGTCTAATATCCTCATCAAGCCTGAGCTTAGCTTTGTGATAATACGTAGCCAAATGGTAATCGTTGACTTTGTTGGGCGCAATTAAAAACAAGCCGTGGCAGCTAACGCTCAGTTACCTAAACCACAAAAAAGGATTGGGGCCAAACACATCGCCCTAATCCCTGCTGTTTTTTGTTAGCGTTAAACGCGACGGACCCCAGATAAAAAGCACCAAACAATTAAAGCACTTTAGACAAAAAGTCCTGCGCCCGTTTAGTTTGCGGGTGATCGAACACTTCACTAGGAGTCCCTTCTTCTTGCACGTAGCCATCGGCCATCAACCAGATCCGGTCGGCCACTTCACGCGCAAAACCCATTTCGTGGGTAACTACTACCATCGTCATTCCCGAATCAGCTAAACCCTTCATTACGCCTAGCACTTCACCAACCATTTCGGGATCCAAGGCACTGGTCGGTTCGTCAAACAGCATCACTTCCGGGTCCATCGCTAACGCCCGCGCGATCGCTACCCGCTGTTCTTGTCCGCCAGACAGACTAGCAGGGTACTGATCAGCCTTATCCTCTAGCCCAACTTGGATCAACAAGTCCATTGCTTTTTTATCAGCCTCTTGTTGACTTAAGCCCTTGACTTTGACCGGTGCTAAGGAAATATTTTCCAAAACGGTCATGTTAGGAAACAAGTTGAAGCCCTGAAATACCATGCCCATCTTTTGACGCAAAACGTTTAATTGCTTTTCTGAAATATCGGTCAAGTCCTGTTGCTCAAAAATCACTTTGCCACTCGTCGGCTTTTCCAACACGTTTAAGCACCGCAAAAAGGTACTCTTTCCGGCACCCGAAGGTCCGATGACGCAGACGACTTCGCCTTGGTTGACAGTTTCATTAATTTCTTTTAAGACTTCGTTTTTACCGTAAGTTTTTTCTAAATTTTGAACAGTGATCATCTCAGTCATTTTTCATCTTCCTCTCAAAGTAATTCAAGACCTTAGACAAACTAAACGTCATTACAAAATACAGGATCATGGTGATAAATAACGGCATTACTCCCCGATAGGTCGCCGATTGCACCAACTGTGTCTGGTACATTAAATCGCCAACGCCAATGATCGACACGATCGAGCTTTCCTTAATCAGGGTAATAAATTCGTTTCCCAAAGCCGGCCAGATATTTCTCAGGGCTTGCGGGATCACTACGTAGCGGTAAGTATCTGCCTGGGTCATCCCTAAACTACGCGCCGCTTCGGTTTGTCCTACTGCGATCGATTCGATCCCCGAACGGATCACTTCGGCCACGTACGCCCCGGAATTCAGGGAAGTCGCGATGATCCCCGCCAGTAACGCGGGTAATCCCGAGATCACGGCCCCAATCCCAAAGTAGATAAACATCACTTGGACCATCAAAGGGGTGCCACGGACAAACTCAATATATGCGACAGCAATCGTATGTAATACTTTGCCGTGAGATAACCGCATCAGTGCCAACAAGATTCCCAATAAAAAGCCAAAGAACACGGAAATAACAGTGATCAACAACGTATATTCGATCCCCTTAGCGAAGTAAGTCCAGTACTGCTTCATCGAGTTGGACTTAGTGCTAGCAGTCATATACTTTCCTGCGGCCGGAATATACTGATCGTTGATCAAATTCTTACGCTTGATTTTATTTAGAGTTTGATTGGCAGCTGCCACTAACGCAGGGGAATTTTTCGGAAAAGCGATCGCGGTCCCCTTGACGTTTTCTCCCATATTAAAATGTGGATCAAACGTGTACAGGCCCTTATTGTTAGCCACGAAGGATTTAGCGGTCGGCTCTTCCATTCCTACTGCTTGAACTTTACCACTTTGTAACGCGATCACCAAATCATTTAACTTAGTCAGTCCCTTTAAATTGACGTCTTTGATCTGTCCTTTGACTAAATCATACTGTAAAGAACCCTTTTGTGCGCCCACAGCCTTGCCCTGTAAATCTTTTAGCGACTGGTATTTATTCTTATCTTTTTTATTGATAATAATAAATTGCTTACCCTTATAGTAGATCTGGGAGAAATCCACACTTTTTTGTCTGGTCTTAGTGGGACTCAACGCCGACAAGACCGCATCGACCTTATGCGTTTCCAAGGCTACCAGTAACGAATCAAAATCCATATTCTTAATTTCTAATTTGACGCCTAAATCACGAGCTAATTGCTTAGCGATATCAATATCGACACCAACATAAGTAGTCTTGCCATTTTTCTTAGCGGTAAACTCGTACGGCGGATAATCGGCGCTAGTCCCAACTACCAGCGTTTTTTTCTGCTTGATTTTTTGGACCGAATTATCACCCTGCGCGGTCGTTGCTGCTTGAACTTGACTGGCAGTCACTACCAGCGCACCTACTAACGCCAACAACAGCGTTATTTTTTTCAGCCATTTGCTCATCGAACATCATTCCCCTATCTATTCTTGCATGTCATTATCATACACCTAACTGATTATTTATGCAAAAAAATCGCAAAAAAGGAGTTAATTATTCAATTTATGTATATTTAATGGTATAAATAATTTTATTCACCCGCAAATGATCCGGCGAATTGCACAAATCCCGTAAAACTGTTAAGGTTAATGTATTAAAGTAAAGAGGTGGACACAGATGGGACTTAAAATTAACCAAAAAAATAATTTAGACGACCTTTTCTCCAAGTTTGCGGTCGGCCCTGACGAAAAAAAGAAAAACTCGCAGCAAAGTCCAGCCGATAAAAATAGTTCTCCTAAAAAGACTGACTAATCAAAGAAGTTGTGACCAAAAGTGTTCGGTAGGTAAACGTTAGCTACTACTTTTAAAAACACGATCAACCTAGCATTACGAATACACAGCGGGGCTGGAACAAAGCAAAATTTTGTTCCAGCCCCATTTTTTGTTTTCCGTAAGCAATAGACTGAGCGCGTTTTTCAAGGTCCTCAGAACACCAACAAGCAAATCCAAGTACAGGATTTACTTGGAGCCGCAACTGCTAACCGGCTTACCTTACGGCTTGGCCTGTTGCTCTATCCATTCCCACACTTCTTTTTTACCGGTTTTATTTAAAGCAGAAAAGAGTATCACCGGTTCTTGTTCGCGTAATTGAAGCGTTTTGCGGATCTCCGCCACACATTTATTGTGCTGGCTTTTTTTTATTTTATCGCTTTTAGTGGCGACCACTAACAGCGGCAGATCATAATAATGAAGAAAAGCGATCATCTGCTGATCCAATTTGGTAGGAGCGTGCCTAGCATCGACTAACGAAACTACCCCCCGCAAATTCTCGCGAGTAGAAAAATACGTCTCCAGCATCTTTCCCCACTGACCACGCTGTTTTTGCGAAACTTTCGCGTAACCGTAGCCCGGAACGTCGACAAAGTATAACTGGGATTCAAGCTCGTAAAAATTTAACGTCTGCGTTTTTCCCGGTTGACTAGAAGTCCGGGCGTAACTCTTGCGGTTGATCAAAGTATTGATCAGTGAAGATTTACCGACGTTTGACCGCCCCGCTAAGGCGATCTCAGGGTAACCAGCCGTCGGGTACTGCTGCGGTTTGACCGCACTGATCACGAGTTCAACGTGATTGACCTGCATCAAATTCCTCCTTCATCACACATCACAGTGCCTGAGCGTTTTAATTAACTGCTATAAAAAACGGGACCAGAACAAAATTGTTCTCGCCCCTTTTTTGGTTTCCATAAGCAATAGACTGATCGTGCTCCAAAAAGCAGCAGTTTGTGCCTAGCTACGTTTCAAAATAAAACCTAAAGTACGGTTTTACTTTGAAACTAGGCTAGTGCTCGACTGCTAAGCGCTTTTTGTCCCAACTCCGCCGCTTAACGCCGTTTATTTAACGTTGATAACTTCTTTGTCACCATAATAGCCACAATTAGAGCAAACATGATGAGCCATCCGTAACTCGCCACAATGTGGGCAAGCAGTCATTCCTGGAACCTCTAACTTGTAATGTGTCCGCCGTAATCTTTTCTTCGTCTTAGAAGTTTTTCTTGCTGGAACTGCCATCTGACAGCACCTCCTTATCTAATTATCAAAATCTCAACAAATTGAATTGTACCGTTTATGGAAGCAATTTGCAACTAATCATCGGTCGCAAAAAAATCCGTCAGTTTATCCCAGCGGGGATCAAGCTGGTCTTGCTTTTGCTTGGCTAACTGTTCTTCGCTGACAACCTGCCAGTCATTTCCCTGCGGCAAACTCGCAGCACCCTTTTTTTCCGCGGCGGTCAATACCTTAGTCGGCAAGTGTAAGATCAAATTATCGCTGACTACCGTAGTCAGATCAAGTATGCCATCGGCGACCACGATCACTACTTCCTGTTGCTCGCGCCCATCATTTGGTGGCGTAGTAACGTAACTTTCAGCGATCACAAAATCAACAGCGACCGGAGTAGGTGTCAGAGAACGCGATGAAGGCAAAGTCAGCGTCGCTTGTACCCTGAGTTGAGCATAAACGCCAACCGAATCGACCCCCAAAAAGCCCTTGACACTAACCGGAGAAACTGCTAATAGTTGCGGAACGCGTTTTTGTAGTTCGGCTTGCAAATCAAGGTGCTCAGCGACTGTCAGTCGTTGATCACCTAACTTTTGCAATTGTCGTAGCGACCATTTCATCGTATTCCTCCCCGTACAATAAGCTTTATTATAGCTTAACTAAAACTAGCTGTCAAAGTGTTTTACTTGACAGCTGATTTAACTGTCAATCGTTTTTGAAAATGTCTCAAAAAAATATAAACATTAGCGAGTAATTAGCGCTCAAGCCGCTGGGCTATCTCCCTCTGAAAAAAGGGGATGCTCAGCTTTTTTGTCAGTCGAAATGGTTGCCTAACACACCGCCTCACAGAAGGTCAAGGGTAAAATAAACGGCTACGCCGCCCTTGACCTCTGTAAGGCGATGTGTTGCTTTAATCTGAGTCGACCGACGAAAAAAGCTGTGCTAAGCGTAGCGCTCCTGTTCAAATTCTGCTTGTGTGATCCCGCGTTTAGCTAAATAGCGGTTAAAACTGGCTGCTTTCCAGGGATGCGAAAGCGGTGGAATGTAATTTCTTTTCGCTTTTTGTTTTTGAGGTACGGCGTCGAATTCCTGGGATCGTAACTCATGTGCCGCTAAGCGACGCACACGATATAAACCTTCAGCGATCGAAGCGTACAATTCACCGTCAAAGGCTTTGATAACCAACACCTCTGTCCCACGTTGAAAATAAACTCCTTTTCCAGTCGATGTGACCGGTAAATAAGCCTGTTTATGGAATGAAAAGTGATTACCTGTATTGATCTTACGAGTAGTTAAAGTGCCCAAAATTAGATTTAATTTAGTTGTTACGGGTGCTTTTTCCATCACTGATGTGGTATCATTTATCGGTAGGGCAAACTGCGCATTGTATCTTTCGATGTAGGAATCTAGGAATACATTGGCCGCAGCTAGCGTAGCTACTTGATGAATACGTAATTCAGTGATTAGGCGAGATTGTAGCGTTTCAAAGAGACGCTCAACTCGCCCTTTTGCTTGTGGAATAGAACTGGTCGAAATCTTAGTTCCAAGTTGTTGACAAGCATAACCAAATTGCGTAAAAGTATCATTTTCAACCTGTTTTTGGTGTTTGCGTTGATATTCAAATACCGTTCGCCGATCACTGAAAAATTCATATGGAATGCCATAATTGGTTAGGATCTGATGGTAAACGTGGTAGTAACCCTTGAGGGTTTCTTGATGATCGAAGTAAGCACCAACGATAGTTCCAGTTGCGTCATCAATTGCCACGTGTAAATGACTTTTTTGCTTGCCAAACCATAAGTGGTCACTAGCGTCAATTTGGATTAATTCACCAAAATATTTTTTACGTGGGCGACTAGGGTGAGTTTCTCCTGGAATTAAAATTTTATCTGATTTAGCGACTGTTTTAGTTTTCATAGCTTGTTTTCGGAGCTTTTCTCGGTGCAGTCGTTTGGTTCGCCGATGAGCCTTAGGCGATAAAATATTCGCTTGTTTTAAGATATTAGCGATTGTTGACCGACTGAATTTAAGGTCTTCATGTTCGGCTAATAATTCCGTAAAATGAGTGAAATTAGCGCCGACGTATTTTGTTTGATACAGTTCAACGATAGTTGAACGTGTTGTTTGGGAAAGTGCGTGCTTGGGCTTTTTCAAACGATTTTGGTGAATAAAAGCTGATTTACCAATTGTTCTGTAACGGACAAGTAACCGATCAATCTGACGTCTGGTTACCCCTAGTTGAACCTCAGCTCTAGTTTTAGGCATTTTACCTTCAGCTACGTTTTTGATAATTCGATATTTGTGTGCTTCTTTCATCGTTAAGTAAACCTTTCTCATAAGATCCTCCGCTGTATAATTTGCCTAATTATTTTGGCAGAAGCGGAGGAATTTTTCTAGTTATTTGAGACATTTTCTCGTGTGATTACTTAAGACATTATCAGATGTGAATGACAAGTGTTTTACTTGACAGCTGATTTAACATTCCTCCAATAACTAAATCAAGATCAGTCTAGGACTTTTTCTCCTGCTTAGCGTCCTGCACGATGGCTAGTAAAATCTCAGTCAGCACACCAGCAGTCGTTTGGCGTGGTTGCACAACGGGATAATTATCCTGCGCGATGGCTGCAGCGCTACTAGGTCCCAATACGTAGTAACGCGTGTGTGCGAAACTTGCCGGTATCACAGTTTCAATTTTTTTAAGCCGGTAATAACAGGAAGGACTGGTCACCAGTACCTGCATGATTTTTTGGCCTTTAAGCCGCCGGACCACCTGTTTTTCGGCCTGACTATTCCAGGTATTTTCGTAAACCTGAACTTGCTTAACAAATGCCGGTAATTTAGTCTTGGTCGTCAAATTACCGGTCAGTTTGGTTAGTGAATGCAAGTGTAATTTTGCAATTAGGGCGTTCAACTCCTGCTGATCAGCCCTTCGAGCGACCCGGATGCGCGTTTCAGCGATGCCGTTAGCTAATAATACATCTTTCATCTTCACACTGAGCACTAAGATAAGTGCGTTTTGATTCCAGCTACTTAAAGACTGTACAAAGACCTTCAAGGCAAACTGACTGGTGATCGCAATAGCTTTACTATTCACTAAGACCCGTTTAGCTGTTGCGGTTAACTCGCAGGGCTTTAGCACTCTAAGGGGAAAATAGCACACCCGATCGAATTTTTCCAGTTGCTTTTGCATGTGACTTTCAATTTTAGCTTTCGGGTACGTCAACAGTATCGTAATAATATCACCCCGCAATGCCTAACCAACACCTAAAACTGCTACTTAATTTTTTGTGGCAGACCGCTGATCACGAAATAAACCTCGTCTGCAGCCCGGGCGATGAGCTGATTGACCTCACCGTACAAATCTCGTAAGATCCTCGTTTGTTTAGTGGCGGGCACTACCCCCAAGCCCACCTCGTCGGTAACGATCACCATTCGTTGCTTGCTAGCTGTGATTGCCTGACAAAGTTGCTCCCACTGCGTACAGATCGTTTTTCTTAATTCCTGCAGTGCAACGCGCCCCAAAGAATCAACGTAATCATCAACTCCTAAAGCAGCCTGCCGCGCAGCGTCTTGCACTAAATCAAAAAATAAATTAGTCACTGCCATCGTGACGTCGTCTAGTAGGTAACCGCTAAAATGATGGTTTAAGACAAACGACGCCAAGTCTTGATAACGTTCTTCCGTCACCCAACTCGCGGGTCTTCTTTTTTGGTGTTCGTTGATCCGCAGCTGCATTTCCGGGTCAAAGCCCTTCATGACACCGGTGGCTATATAACAGACCTCGTCGTCTTTAGTAAACATTTTTTCAGCAAAAGCAGACTTTCCACTTTTAGAACCGCCTGTTACCAAAATCAACCGCTCTTCCATTCAATGTCCCCCAAACTAAATCAACGCCAGCGCCCCGGCCCTGATCAATTCTTGCGCCGTAGTTTTACCGCTGATTTTCGTGCTACTACCACAATGTTTTTTTACCAATAATTGCTTGCCATCTTGAGAGGTCACCAACCCCGTAAAGCTCACCCGGTCTCCGTTACTGGTGGCGAATGCACCGATTGGAAAATTACAGCTGCCACCCAGTTCCTGCAAAAAAGCCCGTTCGAGTTTCACGTTTTGGTGAGTCAAGGGATCATCGATCTTTTGGATCAACGCTAACGTCCGTTCATCATTTTGCCGACATTCGATTGCTAACGCTCCCTGTCCTACGGCCGGCAAAATCACGTTCTTTAGCGGTAACCGGTAATAACCGGACAGATCGACCCCTAACCGAGCGAGCCCCGCCTCCGCTAAAATCACACCCTCCAGTCGTTCGCTGCTGATTTTACGGATCCGCGTATCAATATTGCCCCGAATCGGCACGATCTGTAAGTCCGGGCGCAAGTGCAACAATTGTCCTTGCCGGCGTACACTATTAGTCCCGATCCTAGCTCCAACTGGGAGGTCGCTGATACTTTGATAACGCCGACTAGAGACCAAACAATCGTACGGCGACTCCCGTTGCGGGATGCTTCCGAGTATTAATCCAGCAGGTAAAATTGGGGGCATATCCTTTAAACTATGAACCGCAAAATCAAGCTGCCCCGCGTCGATCTGCCGTTCGATCTCCTTGACAAAAATCCCCTTACCCCCAATTTTTTGCAGGTCGCCGCGCAAGTTACGGTCGCCTTCGGTAGTAATTCTTTTCACCACAAAAGTGCTAGTCGGTGCTACTTTTTTGAGCGCGTTGACCACTAGTTCCGTCTGACGCATGGCTAACTTACTTTGTCTGGTGCCAACGATAAATTTATTCTTCAAAAACTTTCACCTAATTAGTAATTAATTTGAGCTCACTTTCTTAAAATATGTATCCTAATGCCCTAAATACCGGGTCAGCAGCCGGGCCAGCGGCTTTTTTAATTTTTTAGCTAAAGCCGGCGCATGCCCCTTAGTCGAAATCGCCACTAACAAGTCGCCGTTTTCCACCTTAGCGACATTGAAAAAATTAGACTGGCATTGCTCGCTAACGTTATTGACCAATTGCATTTCGCTAGTATCGTTAACTACTTGTTCGTTAACTTGCCGGTCATCGGTACAGGCTATCACCAAGCTCATCCCTGTAATATCACCGGTAGTGTATTTTTTAGGGCACCAATTGATCCGCGTACGGTCGATTTGAGCACATAATTTAGGACTGATCACCGTGACCAGCGCGTGCGCGACCAGTAATCCCCTAATTTTACGCGCGGCGATTTTCCCTCCGCCCACTACCGCTACTCGTTTACCTGCAAGGTCTAAAACTACCGGATACGGATACTGCATCAAACCACCTCACTTGATTTCAGCGCCGTTGATGATTTTAATCAACTGGTCCAGCGCGACATTTTGCTGAAATACCTGTGCCAGTTTTTCGTACTGCAATTCTTTATATCCAGCCATTGAAGTCCCCTGATCTTTTAGTGCCGCAAAGCCCTTTTCTCGCCGCAACTTATTCAGTAAGGCTCTTGTCCACTCCTGATTATCAAATATCCCGTGCAAGTAAGTGCCCCAAACCCTGCCGTCCTTGCTAACAGCACCATCCCAGCGCGAAACAGCCCGTCCGTTGCTAGTTACGATCCGAGCAAAAGGCCTGACCTTTGGACCCAAAACTGTTTCTCCCATATGGATCTCATAGCCGCTTAAAACATGGTCGCTTTGCTTAGCGGTTACCTGGGTCGTCCTTTTTCCCTGCGAAAAAACCGTTTGAACGTCAAGTAATCCTAACCCCGCTGCACCAGTCAGCGTTGACTCGATATTGTCCTGGTCACTCACCCGTGTCCCCAGTATCTGGTACCCACCACAAATTCCCGCGATCATTACTCCCCTTTGACGCAGAGCACGCAGTGGTTCAAGTAACTGTCGCTGACGCAAAAACGCGAGGTCTGCTAACGTATTTTTACTCCCGGGAATCACCAACAGGTCCGGAGTTCCTAATTGTTCGGGAGTCAAAACGTAACGGACCGACACGTCCGGTTGAATTTCTAACGCGTGAAAATCGGTAAAATTAGAGATCTTAGGTAACGCGATCACGGCCACATCGAGCACTTTCTGGCTATTTTTAGTGTGAGACTTGTGACTTAAAACGACGCTATCTTCCTCGTCCAAATCAATATCCGTCATTGGTAAAACACCGAGCACCGGAACTCCCGTCAGCTCTTCGATCATTTGGTTGCCGGAATCAAGTAACGTCTGATCCCCGCGAAACTTATTGATAATGATCCCCTTGATCCTTCTTTGTTGCGCAAGCGGCAGTAATTTGATCGTCCCGTAGATTGCAGCATAAACTCCCCCCTTATCAATATCGGCTACCAAGATCACAGGACTATCCGCAATTTCGGCCATCCCCATGTTAACGATATCTTTCTGGTTCAAATTGATCTCCGCCGGGCTGCCAGCGCCCTCCAAAACCATTACGTCGTTTTCACGCGCTAGCGATTGGTAGATCTTACCAATTTTTTCTTTAAACTGGTCTTTGCAATTTTCGTATTCAGCAGCGCTGAGATTCCCCCAAACTTTTCCCATAAAAATTACCTGGGAATCCTGATCCGTCGCGGGCTTTAACAAAATCGGGTTCATCCGGACATCGGGTTGTCTGCCAGCTGCTTCGGCCTGAAAAACCTGTGCCCTGCCCATTTCGGCCCCATTCGGGGTGATAAACGAATTGAGCGCCATATTTTGAGACTTAAAGGGTGCAACTTTTAGTCCCTGGTTCTTTAAGATCCGGCATAGGGCAGCGGCGGTCCAACTTTTACCGGCATCCGATGTGGTTCCCTGAAACATAATTGATTTCGTCACAATGACTCAGGCCTCCCTTAGTTAATTATCCTTTCGCGTGGCGTCAGCGGCAAATAATTCCGCTGCCGACGAGTACAGTGGGAGTTGCAATTTTTCGTGCAACCTGACCAACCACGGTTGCCGCAGTTTACTGCGTAACAACAATTGTTCGTCTAAGAAAACTGCTGCTTTTTTCCCCGCTGCTATGACTTGTCCGGCGGTCAAAATATAACAATAATTGCAAACTTCGTAGACAAAATCCATATCGTGACTAGAGATGATCAGTTTGTGGCCCTGACTGACCAACTTATTGATCAAAAAGATCATCCGCTGCACCCCGTCCGGATCTAAGCCCGCCGTCGGCTCGTCTAATAAGATCCATTCCGAATGTAAGACTAAGATCCCGGCGATCGCAACGCGTTTTTTTTGCCCGCCACTGAGGTAATGGACCGGTCGTTTTCTCAGATCAAGGATATCTAATTGTGTTAACGCCTCGGTCACGCGCCGCTCAATTTCTTGCGGGGGAAAGTTTAAGTTATGTAATGCAAAAGCAACGTCGTCTTCAACGATCGAGTAAAAAATTTGCTGTTCCGAATCCTGAAAAACGATCCCCACTTTTTGGCGTAGCTGATTTAGCGCCTTTTTACTATACTTTAACTCTTTACCGTCTACTATTACCTTACCCGCCGTTGGCTTTAACATCCCGACTAAATTTAAAAACAGCGTCGATTTTCCCGAGCCATTGGGACCGATCACGCCGATCACCGGCCCGTGGGAATCACCAAAAGTCATAGAAACGTGGTTTAAAATCGCCTGATTAGGTTCGTAACCAAAACTAAGATCTTGAACTTCGATCATTTTTTTCTCCTAAATTTTAAAATCGCCATCAAACAGTTTGGCATCTAACGCGTACACCATCTGGTCATAATTAATAATAACCTGCTTAAACAGCATCTGGACTAAAATTCCGCAGGAACGTAACGCCACCCTGAAATTACGGTAGCCAAATTTTAACTTTTGTGCCCGGTAAATTTCTTCGGCGGAGGCGATAAAAATAAAAATAAAGCGGTACATCAACATGGTTTCTTCGATTAAAACACTAGGCAGGTGTAACTTTTTTAAGAGCACGATGATCTGCTGAAAAGGCGTAGTCGTAGCGAACCAATACGTGCACACGATTGCCGTTAGGATGCGAACCATTAGGTTGATCCCACTGGGCAACATTTCCTTAGAAATACCGAAGTAATTACCAAAAAGATGGAGCGGGTAATAAATAGCTGCTTTTCTAGCGGATACCGTAAAAATAACACCTAACACGCTGAGAATAATAAAGGGTAGCACCGGATAAAACCACTTCAAATATTGTTTGAGTGTGATCCGATCCGCGTATAAGTTATGGGCGACCACCAGCACTACTAACACTAACTTTAGCCAATTAAGTGGCTGAAACGCAATGATCATCCCCACCAGCCACAAGGTCGCCTTTAACGTCGGTGTCCAGTTTAAGATCCGGTTATTATACGCATACTTATCAATGCTTAACACGAGGCTACCTCCCATGCTTTTGGCGCGCATTTTGCTGCTGCTCGAATTCTTCTCTAGCTTTTTTCTTTCCCCGCGCATTACCAATAATATAAGCTATGACCCCCGTCCCCAAACTTCCCTGGACGGTGAACAGTAAGCTTTCTATTTCTGCGGAAGGCGGAGTCCATAACGGGTGTGCCCAGACCTTATAGTGAGGCGCATTTTTCCTGATCTGAGTTGTTCCCTGGTCGTCACTTCCGGTAAAAGAGTCATTTTTAGCCAAGAAAAACGGCACGATCAACAAAATTAAAACTAAAATGATCAGAATAATGTTTTGTTTAGTCTTTGATTTCATCGCAGATCCTGCTCCTCCCACAGATCATTACTAATGATCAGGTTATAAACGATCACGGTCAAAAAGCCCTCTGCAATTGCCAGTGGGATCTGAGTTACCGCATAGATCCCCAAAAACTTAATTACCGCTCCCATGACCCCTAAATTAGGATCCGGAAAAACAAACGCGAGCTGAAAAGAAGTCGTGACGTACGTGGAAAAATCGGCTAACACCGCACATAAAAAAAGAGCGACAGAGCGGTTGACCTTTAATAACCGGCATAGTTGATATACACCAAAACCGACCAACGGACCGACGATCGTCATGGAAAAACAATTAGCCCCTAACGTCGTTAAGCCCCCATGAGCCAACAATAACGCCTGAAATAGTAAAACGATCACGCCTAAAACTACCATCACTCCCGGGCCGAACATGACCGTCCCTAAGCCTACTCCCGTTGGATGCGAACTAGAGCCCGTTACCGAAGGCATTTTTAATGACGATAACACAAAAACGAAGGCGCCACACAGCGCGAGCATCACTTTCGCATTTTTTTGGCTGGAATTCACGATTTTTTGCATCCGGTACAAGCCGTAAATAAAAAACGGGGCGCTGACTACAAACCATAAAACACACCATTTAGGCGGCAACATTCCTTCCATAATATGCATCGCGTGCACCGGAGTAGGAAAAACCAGCCCGTAAAATAATGCTGCTCCCAGCAAAATTAGACTACTAGTAAACTTAACCTTTTTCATTTAACATCTCTTCTTTTAGTAACACTTTTCTCACCAACATCGTCGCAAAATACGGTAAGCTAATATCTGCTTTAATACGATCGGCGTGATAGGTTTGTTCTTCGGCCGTCGCAGAATTAGTAACGATCACCGCACGCTGCAATAAATTTCGCTGAGCCAACAGGCGATAAACTACGGGAAAATTAGCCGCGATCTTCATCAATACCACGTTATCGTTGTTGTCGAGTACCCGCCCGATCTTATCTTCACTAGCCGTCGCCGGCACGACCGCAAACGACTCGTCGTTTAACGCCAACGGCACAGAAATAGAAGACGCGATCTGTGAAAAAGAAGAAATGCCAGCGATGGTTTTAACCGGGATCTGAGAGCGGACTAATGCTAACAAATAGCTGTATGTACTATAGACCATCGGATCACCAATGGTAATGAATCCCGTCTTACGCCCCGCACTGACATCTGCAATGATCTCTTGTGCAATACTGTGCCACGCCGCACTTTTTTGCGTCCAGTCGGCCGTCATCGGAAACCGTCTTCTCTTGATCACCAAGTCCGGTGCAAAATACTCACTGGCAACGGCTTCGGCTAGACTTTTAGTTTTTTGCCGGGAATAAGGGGTATACAAAACGGCTAACTGCCGCAGCGTTTCAACGGCTGCGACCGTCAGTAATTTACTGTCACCGGGGCCGACCCCAATGCCATAAAAAGCTACCATTTCTGTTCCTCCTTCACGGCCTGGTGTAAGTGTTTTACGAAAAGTTCTTGAATAAAAGAAAATTCTCCTACTCCCGTTAAATGCGGGATGACCGCGATATTTTCTTTTTCCAACAGGGATTGCCACGAATTAGGGTCAGTTCCAGCCATATCGTGATGCGCGTGATTTCCCGCTACCACCATAAACGGGTAAAGATCCACCTTAGTAACGTGGTCTTGTTTTAACCGCGCAATTTCAAACCCAATGTCCGGGTAACTTTCGACGGCCCCCAGGTAATGCCTGGTGCCCATTAACATGTGATCCAAGCAGGCATAGGCGGTAAAAACGCTCGCGTCCGTTCCGTGTCCCATCAGCAGCGTCCCCGTATGAGCGGCTTGATTCCCGCCCAGCTGGCGTAAAAAGCCGACCACTTCTTCGTAATCCTGCGCTGTATTTAACAACGGGCGACCACAAACCAGGTGCTTGAATTGCCCGCGAAACTCGGCTGCTTGTGCCAAAAATTGGTGATATTCGATCCCGGGAATAATATACAACGGCTGGACGTACACCTCTTGATAACCCAACTGATAAATTTTTTGCAACACTTCTCTAGGCGTGTCCAGTGTCACGCCTTCTTTTTGTTTAACGCGTGAGATCACGACGTTAGAAGTATAGGCCTGAAAAATAACGGCAGTCGGGAAATTTCTTTGCATTGCGCTTGCCAGCATGTTGCCGGTTTGTTTGCGTTTTTCCTTGTAGGTCGAACCAAAACTAACTAGTAAAAGAGCGGTCTTGTTCACTTAAATTCTCCTCCATTTGAGCCACGATCTGTTCCACCGTCGTTCCCACTTCGATCACGTTTTCAAACTTTAGCTGGCGACAGCGCGTAGCAACTGCTGCCGTCGTCACAAAAGCTTTTGTTTGCAATAATTGCTCATCGTTACAACTAGCAACTAATTCGTTTAACTCAGCTATACTAGTAAGCACCACTGCGTGAAAACGACCGATTGCCAACTGTTTTTCGGTATAGTGACGGTGAATTACTTTTAGCGCCGGATAAGGCAATCCTGCTGCCGCAACCGTTTGATCAGAACCCAACACAAATACCGGCTCCCGGTACTGGTACGAGTCGTTGCCAAAAACGGTAGCTAAAATTCCTTTGCGCCGCAATTTATCACTTATTGAGCGCGTCCAAGCAACGACTTGCCAGTTAGCCAGCACGCGTAAGTCTTGGCCAGCAGCCAGCAGTTTGGTAACTAAAAAATCAAACGCGGCCATTTCCGTTACTATTAGCGTGCCCGCTTGTTGCCAATCGGGTAATACCACGGGCAATTCTTGCAGCTGATCGTTGCCCCAAAATTCGACCGCCGCTCCCTGATCTTGCAACCTCTCGCATAGCCGTGAATCGATTTGTGCCGGTAATAAAAGGTGACGGCCGGCGAGGGGCAAGTTGACCGCCACCTCTTTAGCTACACCCACGACTTCACCCACGACGATCACGGCGGGTGAACCGATCTGGTTTTGTTGCACGACGTCAACAATACGAGCTAAATCAGCAGTCACACTTTGTTGCTGCCACTGAGTTG
Organism: Ligilactobacillus sp. ESL1201; assembly: GCF_058503265.1. Classification (NCBI taxonomy): domain Bacteria; kingdom Bacillati; phylum Bacillota; class Bacilli; order Lactobacillales; family Lactobacillaceae; genus Ligilactobacillus; species Ligilactobacillus sp. ESL1201. Next base: position 1,154,621 of record NZ_CP196362.1, read on the forward strand.
CCCACTGAACTACTGCGATCGGGGTAGTGGGAGACTTACCGTTAGCGATCAAATTAGTCACGATATTGCTTAATTCTCCCATCCCCATCAAAAAAATCAGGGTTCCTTCTTGCGCAGCGATATTTGCCCAGTTTAGCTTTTGTTCATTGAGTTGCTTATGTCCCGTGATCACGTGAAAACTAGAAGCATAGTCTCTGTGAGTAACGGGGATCCCAACCGCTGCTGGCCCCGCTAAGGCACTCGTGATCCCAGGAATGATCTCATAGGAAATTTGTTTGGCCTTTAAAAATTGAGCTTCTTCACCACCCCTGCCAAAAACAAACGGATCGCCGGCTTTAAGACGCACGACATTTTTACCGGCAGCGGCTAATTTGACCAGTAACTCGTTGATCTGACTTTGGTTGTACTTATGACGCTGGGGCAACTTACCGACGTTGATTTTTTCGCAACTGACTAACGACAAAACGGCGGGATTTACCAAATGATCATAAACGACCACGTCGGCTTCTTCTAACCTTTTTTTAGCTAGTAACGTGAGCAACCGCAGATCACCGGGACCAGCTCCTACCAAAGAAACACGACCATTCATTTTAACACCTCCGTTATCTTATCCCCTAAGGCCGGCAAACTCGTGACCATTACGGGATAATTGATTTGCGGGCGCTGAATTACAACACAGGGGATCGCTAACTGCTCGCAAGCGGCAATTTTTTCCCAAACGCCTCCCCGGCTGCCACTTTCCTTAGTAACGACGACTGCAGCCTGGGCCTTTTTAAAAAGTTCCACGTTTAGTTGGGTGCTAAATGGCCCCTGCAACGCATCGATCTGAGCGGCCGTAAAGCCCAATTTTTCGATGGCTTCTAAGGCTAACACCCGGGGCAGTATCCGAATGTGCAACCGCCTGACCCCTAACTGCTCCACGTAAGCCGCGGCGGTCTTACTGCCGGTGGACAAATAAATCGTTCCCTTTTGCCGTTGTAAAACAACACAAGCTTCGGTAAGATCAGTTACTAATCTTAAGTTCGGCGACTCTGTCAAATCGCTTGTCCTTTCGTAGCGGATGTAAGCGACGTGGCTACGTTGTGCCACCGTGATCGCGGTGGTCGAGATCACCCGCGCAAAGGGATGAGTAGCATCGATTATCAAGTTAATTTGGTGAACACCAATAAATTCTGTCAACGAGTCGGCGGTAAAATTCCGTTGTAAGACCACTTGGGCGTGCGGCGCGGCTAACTGGGCACCATACGTGGTAGTTACCGTCAGCACAAATTCTATTTGTCGTTGGCTTAATGCCGTTGCAATTTGCAGGCTTTCACTCGTTCCTCCTAACAACAAGATCATATTTGGTAACCCCTGGGCGTGACCATTTTTCCCTGAGAGGTCAGATAAGTATTCTTGTTACCGATGATGACGATCGTTCTCATGTCTACTTTTTCGACGTCCAAATCCGCGATCGTCGTGATCTCATCTACCTCATTTTTCCGCGCAACGTTCTTGCTTAGCCCCACAACCGTACTAGCGGGTTTATATTTAAGGATAATGTCTAACGCCATCCTTAAATTATCGGGCCTACTTTGGCTACGCGGATTATACAGACAAATTACGAAATCAGCCTGAGCCGCCGCTGCCAGCCGCCGTTGGATCACCTCCCACGGAGTCATCAGATCACTAAGGCTGATGTGGCAAAAATCGTTCATGAGCGGAGCCCCCAAATTGGCTGCCGCCCCGATACTTGCGGTAATTCCCGGTAACACCTGAATATCCACTTTTTTCTCGTATTTAGCGGCCATTTCTAACACTAAACCAGCCATGCCGTAAATACCTGCGTCTCCGCTGGAAACGAGGGCCACGTTTTTTCCACTAGCCGCTATTTCTAACGCTTGTTGGGCCCTTTTTTTCTCACCGCGCATTCCCGTTACGACTACCTCTTTTTGCCCGATCATATCCGTGATCAAGTCAATATAAGTCTGATAGCCAACGATCGTATCCGCTTGACCAATAGCACTCACGGCCTCTTGGGTCATCAAATTCTTTGCTCCCGGCCCTAGCCCGATAATATAAAGCATCAAAAATCATTCCTTTCTACTTGCTGCCAATGTCATTTCGTTAGCACTAAAACTGGCAGTAAACGTCCTTGAGCCCGTAGCTTGGTGCGCCGCAGCCTGGGCAACATTTCCCACCCCGACCGTTTTTAACACAAAATCAGACTGCTGATAATGAGTCGCAGTTGCTTGTAACTGAGCGGCCGTAAAAAATCTCAGTGGGATCCCCAAAACGGCCGCTAAATAATGGAGCGCATTTTCATGTCGTTTAACTTCCAGCGAATCGATTTCGTAAAATGAACGCCATAACAAGTGATTAGTGTGGCAAAACTGACTAAAAGCTTCCTGCGCCATTTGGTATGTAACTGCTTTTCTAGCACCGATCCCCAACGCGTTTAGGCGCGGCACTACCTGTAAACAATTTTTTTCTTTACGGTAATGATCTTTGTCCGAAATTATTACCAAAGGGATGTCCGGATTTCTCCGCTCAACGGCCGAAATTTCAGTGAAGCCCCGCAAATTACCCGTCCTGTCAGTAAAATTAGGATCCACGTAAATTTCTACGGGGTCGTGTGCGGCCAAACGAGAGTTGTATAGTTTGGTATTATATTTAAAATCGGGGTACCAACCAGCAAAACGCGGCGCCAGCATGTCTAAGCTCTGAACGTTTTCAGTGTCGGTAGCAGTCGTGATCACCGGATCCGCTCCTAAGAGCCGAGCCACTTGTTGAGTCCACTCATTAGCCCCACCAACGTGACCGGATAACAAGCTGATCACGTGCTGGCCTTTTTCGTCGATCACTAAAACTGCAGGGTCGACCGTCTTGTCTTGAATAACGCTAGCGATCGTCCTGACTACGATCCCTGTCGCCATGATGCAGATCACACAATCATAGGTACTAAATAGGTGTTGACACGTTACCTTAAATTGTCCCTGAGCAAAAGTATTTTCCCCGCTCTCGCCGTATTTTGCGGGAACACAAACGCTGCACTCTAGTTGCTGACCGATTTTGCTAGCCAACTGACTGCCAATGCGGGTCAACGCAAGCACAACAACTCGTTTTTCATCCTTACTCATCCGCACTGCCCTTGCGGTAAGCGTGAGTAAACGACGCATCATATAAGTTAGAATAGGCGTACCGGTCACCTAAAAACTGCCCGACTAAGATCAACGCCGTTTTAACAATCTTTTCTTTCTTAGTCTGATCAGCAATATCGGCTAAAGTGCCCCGCACGACTTTTTCATCGGGCCACGTCGCCTTGTACACCACAGCGGCCGGCGTTGCTAGCGGATAGCCACCGGCGACTAATTCACGAACTACGTTAGTAATATTTTGCGTGGACAAAAATATCACCATCGACGTTTGGTGCGCAGCTAATGCTTTTAACGACTCACCGGCAGGAACGGGCGTTTTCCCGGCCATCCGCGTAATGATCACGCTTTGAGCCACTTCGGGTACCGTATATTCGACACCTAACTGAGAAGCCGCGCCCAAAAAAGAGCTTACCCCGGGAATACATTCGAAGTCGATCTTTCTTTTCTTCAACTCTTCGATCTGTTCGCGAATCGAACCGTAGATCGAAAAATCACCAGTCTGCAAGCGCACGACGTTTTTATGTTGTTCGACGCCAGTTGCCATCACGTCGATGATCTTTTCCAAAGTCAACGGTGCACTATCGTATTTTTGCACGTCTTCCTTGCAATACGAAAGCAACTCTAAATTGATCAGCGACCCCGTGTACACGACGATATCAGCCTGAGCTAAGCGGCGATACCCCTTTAAAGTGATCAATTCTTTATCACCGGGACCGGCGCCAACAAAACTAACAAGTGTCATTTTTCATCATCCTTTCTTGCACTGATAATATAAGTCGGATTTTGTGGTTTAAAATAATGCCCCTTACCTAATTGCTTTCTTTGCCCCACCGCGACTTTTACCATTTCAAGTTCTGTTACTTTTTGTTTTTCTAACTCGGAAAATGCTTGCAGTGCATTTTCGTAGAGAATAAAATTTAAGACTAGCGTACCAGCCGGACACAAATGTTCACTGGCAAACTTAATAATTTCGGTTAATTTCCCCCCGCTTCCTCCTACAAAGATCGCATCGTACATACGAGCGGGAATTTGACTAGGGGCATTGCCTGAGATCAATTCAATATTACCGCTCCCAAACTGATCCATGTTTTGGCGCATGATCGCCTGTGCCTCTTCTTTTTTCTCAATTGCCGTCACCTGTAACTGCGGAAAAGTCAACGCTGCTTCTAGGCTAATACTTCCAGTCCCGGCACCAATATCTAATAGACTTTTTTTGGTACTCAACTCCAATTTATTAAGGCTGATCGCCCGCACCTCTGCTTTGGTCATTGGAACTTGATTTCGTAAAAAAAGAGCATCACGCATTTTTAATGATCACCACATTCATCTGATATTGTCTGTTACTTACGGTTTTTTCCGTTTCCCGACTGATTTTTTCGTCGGGATAACTTAAATTTTCACCAATGTATATTTGCCTGTGCTGGCCTCTTTTGCTAATTTCTTGCGCAATCTCGTAGGGACCAAGCTTGTCATCGGTCATCATCGCGATCAACGGGTGTTGCAAGACAAAATCAAAATCAGGGAGCTTACCGTGACTACTAGTTAGATACGCCCCATTTGCCGGCAAAGCCAGGCGGTTAAAAAAGTACTGCAACGAACTGATCCCCGGAATGATCTTGACGCGCGCACTGGTAAATTTTTGCACCAACCAATTGCCGATCCCGTAAAGCAGCGGGTCTCCCGAAGCGAGAACGACGATTTTTTTACTTAAATTCTCCCTTAAATAACGCTCTAATGCGGTTAATTTAGGCAAAACCTGCGCTTTATTTTTAATTTCTGGAAAGCAAGCAAGCTGGCGCTTAGAACCAATTACTACTTCTGCTTCTTGCAAATATTGCTGGTGTTGCATGAGCAACAATCTTCTGTCACCCGGTCCGATCCCTAATACGGTTATCATCGCCACTGCGCCTCAATTTCTGCCTGCGGTTTAGTAGCGGCTAAAAAACCCGTTTGGTTGGAAAAAATGACCGCCTCGATCTCAACGTGCGGTTTTTTATGTGCCAAAAATTTGGTTGCCCTTTTTTTGATCTTGTCTGCGATCTGCTGGTAAACACCCTCGTAGCCGGCGGCGTTGATCAGCGGTAACATTGCTAACGTGGTCGAACACTCGCTGATCTTGCGCAGTAATTCTACCGGCGCCCCCATCAAAGCGAGGTTAGCCACCATGATCTCCACCCGCGCATCGGCGTCCTTACTGTGCGTGGCAAAGATCCCAGCCGCAACTTTGATCAACTTACCAATATCTCCTACCATTAGCACGCGCTTAAAACCTAGCCGCTGAACTTCCTTTAAGACGTAACCCACAAAATTACTCATCTGAACCTGTTTAGTAACCGGGATCTTGAGTTCTTTTTTGGCAAAGTCTTCGCCATACTGTCCGGGAGTTAAAACGATTTGATCTTCACCATTCTTGCGGTGAATGTTGAGCTCGATCGAAATCGAATTTTTCCATGATTCCGCAGACATCGGGGTCACGATCCCACTAGTTCCTAAAATAGAAATTCCACCGACGATGCCCAGTTTGGGGTTGTACGTCAGTTTAGCGACCCGCTGGCCCTCGGGAGCGGAGATGATAATATCAGCACCACGCCTTGGTCCCAAAACTGCTCTGACTGCTTTTTTGATCACCTTTCTAGGGACCGGATTAATCGCCGCCGTTCCCGGTCGGTTAGCTAATCCTTCCTTAGTGACCCGCCCGATCCCCGGACCACCGTCTAAATTTAATTCGTGATCGGCACGTAAAGTAACGGTCACATAAATCAACATCCCGTCCGTTGCGTCCTGATCGTCGCCCCCATCTTTAACGACCGCGGTTTTAGCCCAGTCGGCTGCAAACTCACAGGAAGCCACTTTAAAATCTACCTGCTGCCCGTTAGCCGCGAGCACCGTTACTTCAGTTTGCGTCTGCTGCGTTAAAATTGCTTTAGCCGCCGCCACCGCCGCTGCCGTGGCCGTCGTTCCGGTAGTAAAGCCCTTTCTTAACTTACGCCCGTTATAATAGACAAAATCATCTACGACCATTTTCACCTACTCCTCAATAATTTTAGTTAAAAGTGCATTCACTATTGCAGCCGCTAAATTACTGCCCCCCTTCCTTCCTAAAGCAACGATCGCGGGGATCTCGCTGTGAAATAAATCATCCTTACTTTCGCTGGCTTCGACAAATCCGACCGGCACCCCGATCACAGCCGTCGGCGCCAAAGTGCCCTGGCGAGTCATCTCCAAGATCTTATACAGCGCAGTTGGAGCATTACCGACAACAAATAACTTATCACCCGGGATCTTAGCAGCCATTTCGATTGCCGCCATCGACCTGGTGATCTGTTTTTGCTTCGCCAGCTTAAACGTCTCTTCGTCGGCAATATAACAATGATAATTACAGCCCAAGCGTTTGAGTTTGCGCTTATTGATCCCCGCCAAAGCCATAGTAGTATCCGTAAAAACATTGCCGCCTTGAGCCAACACTTTTTTTGCTTTTTCCAGTGCATTATGCGTGAAGTGCAACGTCGTTAAATAATCAAAATCGGCGGTGGTATGAATGGCACGTTTAACGACCGCTTCTTCTAACTCCGAGCTAAACTGATGCTCAGGAGCAATGGTATCAATTTCAGCTTGGATCAACGCAAAACTCTTACCCGTAATTTTATTAGGATCGGTAATATAATTTCCACCTGACATTACTTCAACCTCCAGCTAATTCATAAACTAAACGTAAACCTACAAATACCAGCAGGCCTATAACTGCCGCTACGTACAACATCTTGATCGTTTCTGTGATCGCCCCGACATCAGCGGTCCTGTTAGCAACGCCGATATAGGGCTTAGGCACTAATTTACCAAAATAATAATGGGGACCACCTAAGCGTAAACCTAAAGCACCGGCAACTACCGCTTCGGCTAGTCCACTGTTAGGGCTCAGGTGGTGGTGCCGGTCATGGTAGCCGACTTGAACGGCCAGCTTAACGTCATACCCCAAACAACAGGTCGCCACTAACAAAAACACCCAAGTCAAACGTGCCGGCAGATAATTGAACAAGTCATCCATTTTAGCAGAAAACCAACCAATGTCTTTAAATTCAGCGTTGCGGTAACCGACCATCGAATCCAGCGTATTGACTGCTTTATACGCAATTCCTAGTGCCGGTCCACCGATCATCAAATATAATAACGGTGCGATCACGCCATCGCTGGTATTTTCCGCAATGGTTTCGATCGTAGCCTGACAAACCTCCGGCGCCGTAAGTTCCGTAGTATCCCGACCGACGATCATCCCCACTTGCTGGCGCGCCTGCGGCAAATTTTGCTGGTTCAAACTCCGCATAATTTTGCGGCTTTCAACGGCTAGACCTTTAACGGACAAGCAGGTATAACACAGGTACGTGCCGAGAATAAATTGTAACCACCGGCTACCTGCAGTTGCCCACAACAACACCGCAGTTATCCCCCAGCTGCTCAAAACAACTAACAGCCACATCTCGACTCCCAATATTTTCCTAGTCGTTGCGCTAAATTGGCGCCGATTAAAGAGTTTAGTTAAAAACGCTATTATTTTCCCCATGAATTTCACCGGGTGCGGCCAGCCCGCGGGGTCTCCTAATAAAAGGTCTAACCCAAAGCCCAAAACCACCATGCTCACGATCATCATCTTACCGCGCCCCTAAACTTGTGAGAAAATGCTGGAAAAACGACCGACTTTGGTAAAAATGAACGTGTAAATAACAAGCATATGTTTTTTTCAGTTGGTAACCTCCCTGCCAGTGATCGACGACTTGTCCGTCCCTAGTTTTAGTAAAGTCCAACACCGGCTGTAGCTGATCATCGTCAGGCACAAAAACGGAATGGTGGAACTCGTGGCCAACAAGCACGTCACCGGGACCACCGACTAATGTCTCCTGACGTGCGACGGCCTGACAGTAACCAAACTTCTTTAAACTTGGAGTCATTTGACTAGTACCAGCAAAAACGCCGACCATCGGGTAACTCTGATCGTCTAGTAATAACCGCTGTCCCAAATACATTAACCCGCCACATTCCGCGTAAATCGGTTTACCTGCCGCAAAAAACTGGTAAATTTCTTCTTTCATCGTTTGGTTGGCGGCGAGTTGACTGGCAAATTCTTCCGGGTAACCACCACCGAGATACAAAGCGTCAACTGACGGTAAGTGGTGGTCGCGCAGCGGACTAAAGTAGGTGATCGTCACTCCGGATTCTGCCAATAATTTTAAGTTATCATCGTAATAAAAATTAAAGGCCTCATCGTAAGCGATCCCCAATTTTAACGTGACTTGGGGAACCCAAAAATGATCAGCGCTGACTGGTGCTACCGGCGTAGCTAACTTAACTATCTGTGCTAGGTCGATATTTTTTCTGACTAGATCACCGATCTGTTCGATCTTGCTGATGACCTGAGAAATTTCGGCCGCCGGAACTAAGCCTAACTGACGGGAGGGTAACGCAATTTCTCGTTGGTACGGTAAGTATCCCAGTACCCGCACTCCAACGTAGCGTTCAAGTGCCCCTTTGATCAAACGGTAATGGTTTTTACCATGGACCGCATTAACGATCACCCCGACGATTTGCACCTGACGATCAAATTCTATAAAACCCTTGACCAGTGCAGCTACCGAAGTCGATGCCGATTTACCATCGACCACCAAAATCACCGGCAAATCAAGCTTCTTGGCAATGCTGGCGGTCGAATACGCGTCCTTATCGGTCCCTACGCCGTCATATAATCCCATTACTCCTTCGACTATTCCTAGATCAACGTCAGCCGTATCTTTAGCGAACAGGTATGCAAGGGTGGCGTCATCCGGAACCAAAAAACTGTCAATATTACGCGATTTTCTGCCCGTGATCTGGGAATGAAACTTAATGTCTACGTAATCGGGACCGACTTTATAGGCCTGAAGCGCAAAGTCGGCACTCAACGCACTCAAAAGTCCTAAAGTAACGGTCGTTTTGCCGGAGCCACTGCTAGGTGCGGCGAGCAAGATCTTCTTCATCATGGTCATCTCTTTTACATTTCAATTTGCCTTAGTGCAGCTATCAACTGCTCGTTTTCCGCATGCGAACGCACGGCTACGCGGTAATAGTCGGCGCCTAAACCCACGTAATCCGCACAAGCACGGATCATGATCCCTTGTTGCCATAATTTTTCCCGTAAATTAGCGACCCGACTTCTCAATAAGTAATAATTCGTTGCGGACTCGTAAACAGTTAAGTATGGGAGCTGAGCTAACTTTTCGGATAGGTACTGCTTTTCTCGTACCAACCATTCGTAGGTTTTATTTATGTATTCTTCTTCTTCGTACATGTGGACACCAACTGTCGCCGCCAGTGTGTTGACCGTCCAAGGATCAGCATCCCTTACTAACTTTTCTTGTAATGCCTGGTCTTTGGTGATTGCAAAACCAAGTCTTAGTCCGGGGAGCGCAAAAAATTTAGTTGCCGAACGAATGATGATCACGGGTGACTCAGTCGTTAACTGCCTAATAGCACTCAGCCGATCGCGTTTTACAAAATCCATAAAAGCTTCATCTAAAATTAAGTGCAGGTTTTGTCTGCGACAATATGCAACCAAAGGCGCTAATTGGGTAGGAGAAATAACTTGTCCCGTCGGATTATTAGGGTTGCAAATACAAAGCAGATCGATTCTTGGGTGTTTTTTTAAATATGTCAAAACCGCGGCAACATCAACTTGAAATTGATTTTCAGGAGATAAATAGTAATGGTCAACTCGTGTCCCTGCCCGCTTTAATGAACGCTCATATTCACCAAACGTGGGAGCCAATACCAACGCGTTTCGCGCTTTTAATGCCAGCGCGACCTCAAATATCAACTGAATCGCCCCGTTACCCACAAAAATGTCTTTGACGTCAACTTGAAAGTGGTTACTCAGCGCCGTTTTTAATTCGAGGTAGCGCGGATCCGGGTAATAAATAACATTCGTTAAAGCAGCCACTAATCGCTGATGCAATCCCGTAGCTAAGCCGAGTGGGTTGATGTTGGCACTAAAGTCGAGCAATTCAGCGCAATCTTTCCCTAAAAGCTGCGCAACTTTTTTTCTGTTACCTCCATGAACAATTTTCATCTTTATTCTCCTATCAGTAACTACAGTCAAACTCAGCGGTACCGTGACAGCCAGCCATGTTAAATAATAAACAAAGTTTAAAATTCACAAGCAAAAAGTGTATAATGACAGGTAAAATCAGCTAAGTTAGGAGAGATTACCAATGAAAATATATACTAAAACCGGTGATCACGGCACTACTCGTATTATCGGTAACCAGCAATTAGCTAAAGACGACCCCCGCATAGAAGCATACGGAACGATCGATGAACTAAATTCCTGCGTCGGCTTTGCCCTTTCACAAATCACGACTGCCACCCAAGAATTACACCCGGAGTTAGAAGAAATTCAGCAGCTGCTTTTTGACGTCGGTCACGATTTGGCAACTCCTGCGGACCTTCCTCAGGCTAAATTTATCTTTGATCCTAACGCCACAACTTGGTTAGAAAAACGGATCGACGCACACATGCAACAGGTACCAGCTGTCAAAAAATTCATTTTACCTGGGGGAAGCAGTTTAGCCGCCAGCTTACACCTCGCCCGCACCGTTACTAGGAGAGCCGAGCGCCGCATCATCACCCTCCAAAAACAGGCCCAGCTTAATTCCGCCGCCGTCATTTTTATTAATCGTTTATCGGATTACTTTTTTGCCGCCGCTCGTTACGCCAACTTTTTAAGCGGGCAAGACGACATCCTTTACCGTAACAGCCGCGATATTTTCAAGTAATTCTTCCCATCTTGCAAACTCACTATTAATAACTTGTCGCTTAATTAACAAGAAAACCATTCCACCTTGACCACGAGATAGAATGATACTGCCGGTAACACTTTACTAAAAAGACCTGACTTATAACAAAATTTGTTAATCACAGTGGCGGGACCGTACCAGATTTACACTGGTTTCCATTTAGAAAGCGGTTTATTTAATTTAACAAATGAATTGTAGCACAATCAAAATTAGAAGTCTACTTAATTTAAATTAACCAAATTAAGCAAACTTCTAATTTTAATCTAAAAAAAGATTTCCCACTTAACCAGTACCCGGGAAATCTGTTTGTTATTCTAATTTTATTCGACCATCAGTGGCCGGCGTTTCAAGTCCTGTTCGCGCCCGTTTTTTAACTGGTAAATTTTACCAGCACGGTAATCGGCGCGGTATTCCTTTTTGTGATCGGCTTGCGTGATTTTAGCGTACAAAATACCGGGAAAATCTTTTTTGATCGTATTTAAATACTGGCGCCCCCGCGAGTTAAATCCTAATAAGTGTAAGTACGGGTGTTTCGTGAATTCCTGCACTTCAGTCGTTTGCAGGTTCAATAAAATGGCGGTCGCCAAGCGGGTCAGTCTGGTATAAGTAAAGCGTTTGGATTTAACTGCTTTGAGCCAGGTAGTAAAATCCGCTTGCGGTCCTAGGCGCTGCGCTTTTTCCTGCAACCGGTATTCAATGCCTTCCGCCATCCCGTAAATTTGCTGTAAGTGAGAAATACTTTGCGTCAGTAATTCGTATTGTAGTAACGGCCAAAAATCATCCCACGTTAGCGTAGGCCCACAACACAAATCATGATAAACATCTTCAGTCACGTACGGACGCACGTCTGGAGCGTGAGCCATAAAATGCTGTCTGATCGCGGTCGCACTAGCGATATTAGCGCCTACGGGCAAGTTTTGCTGGTGATAGCCGGCTGCTACCCGCTGAATTGGCAGCAACTGTAATGGCGCACCCAATTTGAGGTTGGCTTTAGCGTAGGCCAGGCCCAACAGATCGTTAGGAGCACTGATACTATGACCAACTTTAGCCGTGACCGCATCTTGAAACGTTTTGGCATAAGCCTCACTGTAACGGTGAAAATCGCCGTGCAAGTCAACTACTTGGCGGGCCAATGCCATGAAATCATACTGACCGTGTTCGGCACCAAAAGCCACGGCGTCAACTCGTAACGCGACTAAAGCACTGATCGCACCCAAAGCAAAACGATCGGCCGGTTGAATACACGTTAGTACCGGCAATTCCACCACCAAGTCGACCCCATTGTTCAGCGCCTGACGGGCACGGACCCATTTATCCACAAAAGCCGGTTCCCCGCGCTGTAAAAAATTGCCACTCATTACGGCGACGATCACGGCATCTTGCTGGTACTTTTTGATCTGGACGAGTTGGTAAAGATGACCGTGATGAAACGGATTGTACTCAGCGACCACCCCAATTGCTCTTAGCATTGAACGTTCCTTCCGTTAACTACTGACCCAACCACTGTGTTAGTTCGACGGCTGGAGCAGCGGACCACAGTTTTTCCAAATTATAAAACTGTCTGGTCTCCGTTTGGAAAACATGAACGACCACATCGCCCAAGTCTAACAAGATCCACTGCGCGTTTTGTTTTCCCTCAACGTCACGCACTTCGGCTCCCGCCATTTGTGCTTTTTCCTTAATATTTTCGGCGATCGCAGCCACCTGCCGTTTAGACCCTGCTTGCATGATCACGAAATAATCAGCTAATAAACTAACCTGCTCGACGTCAAGCGCCGTAATTTCTTCTGCCCTTTTACTATCAGCGGCCTTGACCACAATTTCTAATAGTTTTTTACTATCCATTCGCTCACTCCTTTATTGTCCTACGACCCACGCGTTATACGTTGCGAGCGCTTGGGGATAAATAGCTTGGTTATTACTCATCAGGTATTGCAAAGTGTGTTTCGTTTCAAACGCTACCGCCGCAGCTAAATCACTAGCGGCTAACTGACGGGCAAACGTTACGTCCGGGAAATTACGCCCTTCTTCGATAAAATCCGCCACGTAAACGATCTGTTCCAACTTGGTCATTTCCGGCGCACCGATCGTATGCTTTACGATAGCACTTAAAATTGCCGGATCCGTGATCTGCAACTCTTTTTTGACGATCCGAGCCCCAACTACTCCGTGCCAAATAAAATTGCCCCAGTGCAACAGATCTGGGTCCATTTTTTCTGCCTTAATGATCTGGGTGAACTCCGCTGCACTACGTTCCTTAGCGTAATCATGCGTTAACGCGGCGATACTTGCCTGCTGTAAATCCACGTCGTTAGCCCGTGCTAGTTTAACAGCGACTTTTTCGACTCCTAGGATATGCACAAAGCGGTGTTCACTCACACTCTGACGCACGGCTGCCACCAACTGATCGCGGGAGCCGGGATAAAAACGGCCATCGTATTCGATCTCAGTCATGATACAAATTCTCCTTTTTAATGTAATCTGCAACGGCGTCGGGGACTAAATAACGAATGGAGCAATCCTGCGCCACCTTTTTTCTGATCAAAGTCGAACTGATCTCGATCCTGGGAACGTCGACCCAAAGCAATGGGTATTGGCTCGTAGTCGGATAGCCCAAACGTTTGACCCCAACAAACTTGACTATTTTAACTAACTCATCGATGCGGTACCACTTAGGCAAATACGCCACCATATCCCCGCCAATGATAAAATAATACTCCACGTCGGGATGTTTAAGGCGCAATTCTTTGACGGTATCATAGGTGTAACTGACACCGCCACGGTCGATCTCAGTAGTGTCCATAGCAAAACAATCATTGCCTGCGATCGCTAGTTCAACCATTTTAACGCGGTCCTTAGCCGCGATCGCCCCTTTAGCGTCAACGTGAGGGGGTAAATTATCCGGTAAAAAAAGGACCTGATCTAAATCCAACTGGCTTAGCACCTGTTGTGCCACTACTAAATGACCGTTATGCACAGGATTGAAGGTCCCACCTAATAAACCGACTCGCCGGTGCGGGTTATTCGTCATAGTCTGTGTTACGGGTTTTTCTTGCAGCGTGGTCACTGTTTGGCTCACAGCTTTCACCTCTAATATTATCTATTGGCCATTTAACTTAACTGGGCCACTTTAGTAGAAAGTACCCGGTTTTGCAGTTTCTCAGCTTGTTTGTACAACACCAAGATATGTCCGATCTGCTGAATCACTTGGATCTTGCTGTTTTCAGTAATAAAAGCACTAACTTCGTTGACGGACACCGGTGCATTTTGCAAAATATTGATCTTGATCAGTTCTCGTTTTTCGAGCGCTTCTGCGACAGCATCCAGCCAGCTTGCAGCTAATCCTTCCTTACCTACCTGTAACAGCGGACGCAAACTGTGTGCTTGACTTCTTAAATAACGCCGTTGTTTTCCTTTCATCACTACATACTCCTTTATTAAATCATCGCTTTTCTGACGGTCACGGCTACCCCCTTGGGCGCCCAACCTGCGACGCGGGAACCAGCAGGCACACTGACCCACCCTAAACCAGCAAATACCAAATCGCTTTTCTGCGTGATCTTAAATTCAAAACGTTCAAATGGTGGTAATTCGTCCTTATTAACTGGCGGTTGTAATAACTCACCTTGATGCTTAGCCAAAAGTACGGCACTGTTGCTCGTTTTAGTTCGGTGAATTTTCAAATTACCAGACAGGTAAACTACCACACCGTTGCGCGCTGCCGGTCCTGCTAGGTAATCAAACTGCGCTAAGCCCGCCAAAAATAACGTCTGGCCAGCAGCCAGCTGATAAACTTTAGGCTTCAATTCTTTGGTCGGTAACACCTGTGCCAATTCTTTAGCGGTCAGGTAGTGCGTTATTTGCTGGGCGTGAATAATTCCCGGCGTATCGACTAAAACCTGACCGTCAGCCAAAGGAAATTCGATTTTATCCAGCGTAGTCCCTGGAAAACGCGACGTCGTAATAACGTCTTGTTCCCCCGTACTCTGTGCTAGGATCTGGTTGAGTAACGTTGATTTGCCTACATTAGTCACCCCGACCAAATAAACGTCGCGTCCCTGGCGCAACTGATCGATCTTAGCCAATAATTCCGTCACGCGTCCTTTTTTAGCACTGGTCAAAAATACCTGATCAGGACGTAAGCCGACCGCATTGGCTTGTTGGCGCAGCCATTCTTTTAACTTGGAGCGTTTGACCTCCCGCGGAAGCAAGTCTTCTTTATTGCCGACCAGCAAAAACGGATTGTTACCGATAAAATGTTGCAACCCGGAGATCAACGAACCGCTCAGGTCAAACAAGTCGACTAAATTAACCACCAAGGCGTCAGTTTGCCCAATCTGATTTAAAATCGCTAAAAACTGGTCATCGTTTAAGGCAACCGGTGCAATTTCATTGTAATGCCGCAAGCGAAAACAGCGTTGACAGTAAAACTTGCCCGTCGCTTCTCCCTTTTCAAACGCGGCTGGCGGAATATAGCCTTTTTGATCCTTAGCAGTTGTTTGAATCCGGGTACCACACCCGATACAATACAGTTCTTCATTCATCTAACGAATGCCCCCAAGTCGTTTTTAACTGTCCTTTTTTGATCATCTTTTTTTTGAGTAGTCCTTCTATTTTACGGTTGATCCGGGTATTCCACGCATCGGTTTGCACCAGTGGTTTGACCAAAACACTATTCACGTGGGCAAAATTAGCCGCCGCCACGTCGGTCAACAACTGATCGCCTACAAAAATAATCTGGTGGGCCGCCACGTGATACCGCCGTTTTGCCCGTTCGATCCCCCAACCTAGCGGCTTAAGCGCGCGCGCAATAAAAGGCAAGCGCAAATTTTGCAGCGCTCGTTGGGCCCTTTTGCGACTATTATTGGTAACTACGACTACTGCGATCTGTTCTTTTTCCATGACTGCCAGCCAGCGATGTAATTGAGGCGTACCGTCGGGATTATTCCACGCGATCAACGTATTATCCAGGTCGGTTAAGATCAGCTTAACTCCTCGTTTTTTGACTTCACTAGGAGTTAAATTATAAATCGATTCTAACATCCAAGTTGGCCTAAAATTTACAAACATTGTCTCTCCTAAGGTCTTAGTTTTCTATATTTTATTAGCGGATATTTCAATCTACTTTAACAAAAATAACCATAGTAAGCAAAAAACGGAACTGAAGCAAAACCAGGTTTTGTCAGTCCCGCACTATTTAAAAAACCATTAATTACTTAGCTAAAGCTTTTTTAGCAGTTTCAACGACTGCCGTGAATGCTGCTGGATCGCTAATTGCCAAGTCAGCTAACATTTTACGGTTAACGTCAACTTGAGCTAGTTTCAAGCCGTGCATTAATTTGCTGTAGCTGATATCATTCATTCGGGCCGCAGCATTGATCCGTGCGATCCATAATTTACGGTAATTTGATTTGTTCTTGCGCCGATCACGAAAAGCATACTGATAAGATTTCATGACCTGTTGTTTTGCTACCTTAAACTGAATATGCTTAGAACCACGATAGCCCTTCGCTAATTTAATCATTTTTTTACGCCGTTGACGCGTAACTGTGCCGCCTTTAACACGTGCCATTTAAAATTCCTCCTTATTATCGTTCAAACGAAACCTAAAACCAATGAATTGCTTCACCGCGATGACTACTTCATCTGTGAAAGCATTTGTTTGATGCGCTTCATATCAGAAGCCGAAACCATCGATGGCTTAGCTAATTGACGCCGCTGTTTTTTAGTTTTTCCGTGAAAACGATGGGATGTGTACGCGTTAGCACGCTTTAAACCACCATTAGCTGTTTTCTTGAAACGTTTAACAGATGCACGATGTGTTTTTTGTTTTGGCATAATACAGTTTCCTCCTACATAATACTCAATTATTTATTGACTACTGGGGCCAGCATCAAAAACATGCTACGCCCGTCCATCTTCGGCCGAGATTCCACCACAGCCACTTCTTTAGTAGCTAGTGCAAACTTGTTTAAAACATCACGCCCAATGTCTTTATGCGTGATCGCCCGGCCCCTAAAACGAATCGAAACCTTGACCTTATCGCCCTTTTGTAAAAATTTCTGGGCGTGTTTGACCTTGGTATTAAAATCATTGGTATCGATCGTCGGACTCAAACGAACCTCTTTGACATTGATCACCCGTTGTTTCTTACGGGCTTCACGCTGCTTTTTTTGTAATTCAAACCGGTACTTGCCGTAATCCATGATCTTAGCTACCGGCGGCTTAGCCTTAGGCGCTACTAAAACTAAATCCAAATCGGACTGCTGTGCTAAACTCAAAGCTTCTCTTTTAGACTTAACGCCTAGTTGTTTACCATCAGCACTGATCAAACGGACTTCCCGTGCTCGAATTCCTTCATTAACGATCCTATCCACTGCTATAGCAATTCCACCTCCGCTACTTCGTTAGCACCAACTAAAAAAGTGAGTGTCAACTACCGACACCCACTTAATTTCTTATCTTCTGAAATCGTTATGGCCCGCGAATTAAGATCCACTGGGCGAGAAGCGGGTGCTCCTGCTTTAATCAACTTTTTAAGTGTACCAACTTTATCCTGCCTTGTCAAGCCGTACTAGTCTTTACGACTATAAGACTGAATATCACGCTGTAATTCTGCACTGAAATCCGCAAAACTCATCGTGTTGGTTTGCTCTTCGCCGTATTTTCTGACAGTTACTTGTTCGTTAGCAATTTCTTTGTCCCCGATCACTAGCGAATAAGGGATCTTATTGACCTGTGCTTGACGCACCTTGTAATTCAACTGGTCGTTAGCATCATCAACGATCACCCTAATATGTTGAGCCAGCAATTTCTGTTGTAATTTCTTGGTGTATTCTAAGTGTAATTCATTATTGACCGGGATCAGTACTACTTGATGAGGGGCTAACCAAGTTGGGAAAGCGCCCTTGTACATTTCGATCAAGTATGCAGTAAAGCGTTCCATCGTCGAAATGATCCCCCGGTGAATCATCACTGGACGGTGATCTTTACCATCGGCTCCGGCATATTTTAACTCAAAACGTTCTGGTAATAAGAAGTCCAACTGAATGGTCGACAAGGTTTCTTCGCCGCCTAAAGCAGTTTTAGTCTGAACGTCTAACTTAGGACCGTAAAAGGCAGCTTCACCTTCGGCTTCAAAGTATTCTAAGCCCATATCATCCATCGCGGACTTCAACATTTTTTGCGATTTTTCCCACATCTCATCGTCATCAAAATATTTTTCCGTATTTTGTGGGTCACGATAACTCAAGCGGAAACGGTAATCTTTAATATCAAAATCACGGTAAACATCGACCATCAAGGCCAAAATCTTTTTAAATTCATCTTCGATCTGGTCGATCGCTACAAACGTGTGACCGTCGTTTAACGTCATTTCCCGCACCCGTGATAATCCCGTCAGCGCACCGGATTTTTCGTACCTGTGCATCATGCCTAGTTCGGCGATCCGCAACGGTAATTCACGGTACGAACGCTTATGGTGGTTATAAATTTGAATATGAGACGGGCAGTTCATCGGACGTAACTCCAAAAATTCACCGTCGCCCATATCCATTGGCGGAAACATGTCTTCACGGTAATGATCCCAGTGACCTGATTGTTTGTAGAGATCAACGTTAGCTAATACAGGTGTATAGACGTGTTCGTAACCCGCAGCCAATTCCTTGTCAATGATGTAACGTTCTAATACTCGTCTGATCGTAGCACCATTTGGCATCCAGTACGGTAGCCCTGAGCCAACCTTAGGATCGACGAAAAAGAGGTCTAATTTATTGCCGATCACCCGGTGATCACGTTCGTGTTCTTCTTTTTGTCGCGCTAATTCAGCATCCAGGTCCCTTTGCTTATAAAAAGCCGTACCGTAAACCCGTTGCAGCATTGGATTACTCGAAGCACCCTGCCAGTAAGCTCCAGCAACTGATAATAATTTGAAGATCTTGACCTGACTAGTTTTACTTACCAACGGCCCCGCCGTTAAGGAAACGAATTTGTCATACCGATAAGCGTAAACTGGTTGGTCAACGGCAAAAGCATCCTGTGCCAACTGTTTTTGGTAAGGGTCGTTACCCGCCAATTTAACTGCCTGTTCTTTCGTCAAGACTACGGGTTGAATGGCGGCTCCAGCAGCAACTATTTTTTGCATGTGCGCACTGACTTGGTCGAAATCCGTTTCCGATAACTGAGTTTCTTCCGGTTTTTCCGTGTCCAAATAAAAGCCGTGGGCGCTAACTTGCATCTCGCCAAAATTCATCTGTGGATAATCCGCTACTAACGCTGCCTTTAAGATAAACGCCGCACTGCGCCATAATACGGCTAGTCCTTCGTCTGAATCACTGGTGATGATCTCGATTTTACCACTCTTAGCTAGCGGTTGATTTAAATCGACCAAGTTCCCGTCTAATTTACCCGCTACCGCTTTTTTAGCTAAGCTATTAGCGATCGCAGCCGCAACATCTTTAGTCGTTGCTTCAGCCGCAAATTCTTTGATTGCTCCGTCTGGAAAAGTTAACTTAATCTGTGCCATTGATCTTCCTCCTCAATTTAAACGCTAAAAAAAGTCCCTGATGCAAAATTGCATCAGGGACGTCATTAACGTGGTTCCACCCTTTATTTAAAGCGCTTGGCTTTCTCAAATGTTCTTTAACGGAAACGACCCGCATCTAGATGTTTGTGCGAAAGTGGTAGGTAGCTTTGTATAGAAGGCTTGCAGTCACCGACCTTCATCCCTGATTAAAGCACCGTTTGTCTCTCGTTGTATTTCCAATTTAAACACTATTAACTTAAAATAACAAGTCCTTTTTTAATTTTAAGCTAAATTTCTGCGATTTTTTCCGATCACCTGGTACTCGGTCGCTAAAAACCGAATGCGTTCCATGATTCGTTTAGCTTTCAGCGGTTCGGCTTCTCCGCGGTTATTGACCGTCAAATACTCTTCTTCCAGTTGTGCTAACGATAAATTAGAACTAAAAAAGGTAGGCAGTTCTTCTTGCATCCGGTACTGTAAAATAACGCCTAAGACGTCATCGCGTAACCAACTGCTCATCTGATCGGCGCCCACATCATCAAGCATTAAAATCTGCGTTTGCTTGATTTCTTCTAGCAACCGCCCAGTCGTGTTGGTCCCAATCGAATTTTTCATTCGCACCGCAAATGAAGGGTAGTGAACCAGTGTCGTACTGTAGCCGTCTTGCGCCAATTTATTAGCCAGTGCCGCCAATAGATAAGTCTTGCCGACGCCAAAACTACCGGACAGATACATTGCCCGGTGAAACTGCTGCGGCTGTGCTTCAAACTCAGTCAAAAATCGCAGTGCGGCGTTTAACGCCTCTTCTCTGTCGGTAGGATCGTAGTCACTTAATTGTGCCAGCCGTAACGACCGCGGCAAACTGACCATCTTAACGCGTTTTTCTAGTGCGACCTGTTTTTGTTGTTGTACCAATTTAGCCGTCGGTGAGTACAAAACTTCGATTTGGTTGCCGCTGAGTGTCAGTGTCGGAAAATAGCCCGGCATAAACGTTTTTTCACCGGCCGCCAATTCCTTTTTAAACGTCACAAACTCGTATAATTTACTGCTGGCCCGCAACACATCTTCTGTGGTCAGCTGCTCACGGTGAGCCTGTAAAAAGTGTGCCACGTCCGGATCATTTAGTACCGCTTGGCGTAGCCGCTTGTAGCGCGCTCCCCAGTTGTTAGTTTGCAACTGTTTAGTCAATTCCTTGCCCAGATTCTCCATACTTCACCCCCTGCTTAGTTTTGCTGGTGTTTTTGCTTTAGTTGAGCCAGTCGTTGTTGTAATTCCGTTTGTAATTCCCGTGAAACGCTGTGCTGTTGGACCGGCTGTTTTTCGTTAGCCCACTCAGGCAGTTTTTCTTTTTGGATTATCTTTTTGGTCCGCCGTTTAGGACGCGTAAATTGCTGTGTTTTATCTTGCTGTCTGCGCACTTCTTGCATCGCTTGAGCGGCCGTGGTGATCTTTTTTTTCGACCAATCTGCCGCAATTTTTTCAAAATAATTCTTATTCATGCTGGCATTATCCTGGTCGCTTAGCAGGTAATGAATTAAGACGTTCAACACCTCAGCGGGCAATTTTTGCTGCTTGACCATGTTCATTACCGCGTATTTTTCCGCATCGGTGACCGCCACGTTAGTCTCTTGTTTGAGCACGGCTAAAAATTCTAAGGGACGGTAACTTCGACAGGCGGCTAACAACTGGGCATCTTCTTGGTTGCCTTCAGTCGGTGAACTAGTCACCTGTTTATTAGCACTTTTTGGTTGGACCTGGGGGTTTTGTAGTTGAAATTCAAAATTACGGTGCGCCAGTTGCTTAAAGTACTTAAAATTCACCTGGTTACTTTTTAGATCGACTGCTTGCTCTAGTAACTGGACTAGTTCAATTTCACCCAAGCCATACAACAAGCTCACGGTTTTGATCGTCTCCAAGTGTGCCAATACATCTTCTTGGTCGACAAAGGATTTAGCCAGTAATTGTTTAAAAAATTGCAGATCCAGTTGGCTTTTTTCATCAGCTATCCGGGGCAGGGATGGTGTCGCAGATCGTGGGTGTTGCACCGTCGCTCTTTTTAATAAGGTTTGCTGTGACAAAGTGAAAACGTCTAAAAATGACTGCGTCACCTCTTTAGCCTGACCGTAATTAAAACTGGGCGGGCATAGCGTATGTTGCAGCCTGTTAAACGTCGTTTGCCCGACCGTTTCAAATAATAAAGTACTCAACAAATCGTCGGCAAAAAATGCCGGAGCCGTCAGTGGTTTTTGAACCTCATAAAGAGTTAATTTACCCAAACGGTCAGTTTGTTGAAAAGAACGCAGCAACCCCAACCCTTCTAGCAAACTGCGGGCCGCTAAAAATTCCTGTAACCCCAGCGACAATCCCGTTAACAACACGGTATTCAACGAGCGCTTAACGAGATCCGGGTGCGCCTGTCCTTTTTGACTCAAAAAAACGTAAGTGCCGTAGGCCGCGGTACTCATTAACGGCAAGTAAAGATCGACTAAAACTTGTTGATCAGCGGCGTTTAACTGACTAGCGGCAATTACTATAAAACTGTCTTTAGGAGAAATTTCCCTTAGTTCTTGTTTTGTCATTTGACTCCTCCTAAAGTGTGAACTTAATCATTTTTGTGGGCGTCTCGTTTCATCAGTTCATCGACTTCGGCCGTAAACGAACCCATATCCTTAAATTCGCGGTAGACACTGGCGAAGCGAATATAAGCAACGTCATCGGTCTCGGCTAGCTCGGCCATCACGTATTGCCCGATCAGCTGGGTCGAGACCTCATTTTCTCCCCTACTGCGAAGCTGATTTTCGACCCGATCGACTATCGCGGTCAAACGATCCATTCCCACCGGCCGCTTTTGTGCCGCCTGCATGATCCCTTTTAGGACCTTGTCGCGTTTAAATTGTTCCCTGTCCCCGTTTTTTTTGATCACTAATAGCGGGGTTACCTCTAAGCGTTCAAACGTAGTAAAACGAAAACCACAATGTTCACATTCCCGGCGTCGTCTAATTGCCCGCCCGCTATCTGCCGGACGACTATCGATGACCCGCGAACCACTTTGATGACAGTGGGGACAAACCATCTTGTTCACCTCGAATAAATTAATTAAATTTTAACACATAGTTGCTGACAGTGGGGACAAAAATGAGTCCCCCGCTGTCCGACTTTGATCTTAGCGATCGGCGTTTGACAGCGCGGACACGGTTGGCCTTTTTTACCGTAGACACATAGCTGTTCTTGAAAAGAACCGCTGTGAGCGAAAGCATCGGTAAAAGTAAAGATCGTCGTCCCGTGCGCCGCCACCGCTTTTTTTAATTCCAAGATAATATTATCGTGCAATTCTTGTGCTTGCGCGCGCGTCACGGAACTACAAGGCGTTTGTGGGTGCAGCTTAGTTAACCACAAAACTTCATCGACGTAGATATTGCCTAATCCCGCCACCAGCGTTTGGTCCAGTAATGCCGGTTTTAACATTTTCTTTTTCTTAGTCAACGCCCGGTAAAAGTCGTTAACGTTAAACTGTTCGGGTGTAGGTTCCGGACCGAGCTTTTTTAGCGCTGGTAAGTCGTTTTCCGCTCCCGTGGTCATTAACTGCATCCGCCCAAATTTACGCACGTCATTATAACGCAACTGGCTGTGATCGGTCAGCTGAAATACCACGTGCGTATGTTTATCTAACGGAGCGGTAGCACTTTTAACACTATACTTGCCTTCCATGCGTAGGTGCGAAACCATCGTTAGCTGGTGAGAAAAGCGAAAAAGCAAGTACTTGCCCCGCCGGTCGATTTTTTCAAAGGTCTGTCCTTGCAACGCTGTGACAAATTGCTGTGGGTCTCCTTGAATGATCTTCGGGTATAAGATATCGATATCTTGGATCTTTTTTCCCAGTACTAAAGCACTTAAACCTCGTCTGACTGTTTCTACTTCTGGTAATTCAGGCATAGTTTCTCCTTTTATTTAGCATCAAACCATGTTTTACCGTGGGCACAATCAACTTTTAAGGGAACCTGCAGCGAAACCGCAGAGTCCATCACTTGTTTCACCGTTTTGGTAAATAGTTCTAATTCTTCCGGTGGAACTTCAAAGATCAGTTCGTCATGTACCTGTAGTAACATCTTGGTTTGCATCTTTTTTTGCGTTAATTCTTTTTGCATATTAAGCATGGCAACCTTGATTATATCGGCCGCGCTGCCTTGGATCGGACTATTCATCGCCGTTCTTTCCGCGAAGGAACGCACGTTATAATTTTTATGGTTAATGTCTGGCAAATAGCGCCGCCGGTGAAAAATCGTTTCGACGTAGCCATTTTTTCGGGCACTAGCAACGATTTGTTCCATGTACTTTTTAATACCGGGAAAGGCTTCAAAGTAAGACTCGATAAACTGCTTAGCTTGTTTACGCGTGGTCCCGATATTTTGAGCCAAACCGTAATCGCTAATACCATAAACGATCCCAAAGTTGACCGCCTTAGCCCGCCTGCGCATCAACGGCGTCACTTGCTTAGGATCCGTTAAGTCAAAAATTTTCAGCGCGGTCCTAGTATGAATATCTTCTCCTTGCAAAAAGGCTTCTTGCATGTGCTGGTCTCCCGAGATATGCGCCAATACCCGTAATTCGATCTGCGAATAATCGGCCGAAAAGATCTGCCAGCCGGGCTTTTCAGCCACAAATGCCTGCCGGATCTGGCGTCCTTCCGCCAGCCTGACCGGAATATTTTGCAAATTAGGATCGACCGAAGACAATCGGCCCGTCGTAGTTAAGGTCTGAGTGTAGCGTGTATGAGCCTTTGAATCACTTTCAAAGACCACTTTTAACAACCCCTCAATGTATGTCGATTGCAGCTTGGCTAACTGGCGGTATACCAAAATATGGTCAACGATCGGTGACATTCCCTGCAATTTTTGCAAAACGGCGACCGCCGTGGAATAACCCGTCTTCGTTTTTTTTATAACAGGCAATTTTAATTTTTCAAATAAGATATGCCCTAATTGCTTAGGAGAATTGATGTTGAACTGCTCGCCAGCTTCCCGGTAGATCTCCTGTTCGATCTGTGCCAGCCGTTCCTTAAATTCGCTTTGCATCTCCGTTAACCGCTGAGTGTTTACCGTGATCCCCGCAATTTCCATTTGTGCTAATACCCGTGCTAAGGGGCGTTCGATGTCTAAATACAACGGTGTTTGCTGGTTAGCGGCTAACTGTTTCATCAGCTCTTCTTTTAACGCAGAAATCGCTAAAACCTTGTGACACAAGTGGTCTAATAACACTTGCGCGTCGCTAGGAAACTGCTTTTTAGCTCCTTTGCCGTAAAAAACTTCGTCGGACTGGATCTGAGTGTAGCCGTGTTCTTGTGCTAAACTTCCTAAGTCATCGCTGTTATCGGTATTATTAAGTAAATAAGAGACCAACAGTAAGTCAAAATCGACTCCTTCTAAGTCGACTCCCAGCCGGTGTAACCCGACGTAGGTTCTTTTACTATCAAAAACATCAACTTTAACGTCAGAAGACGCCAACATTTCTTTTAGCGGCGTTTGTTGTAATAAAGTGACATCGGTAGCGGCGTAAAACTGCTCGCCCACCTGACAAGCAAATCCCTTAAAAGATGCTAAGTGGTAATTACTGCCGTCCATTTCCAAGTAAAAAGTCAACCTACTAGGATGCAGTTCAGTTAATTTCGCCAGGTTAGCAGTCGTTAGTAAAGTAAACGGGATTTTAGTTATTTCACCCGCAGCTTTTTGATCTGCCACCGGTGCCAAAAAACTCTTAAAGTCCATTTCCTGGTAAAATTCACGCAAGGCAGCATCGTCGCTTCCCTGCCAGAGCGTAGCGGCAACACTGACTTTAAGCGGAGCATCTTTTCTAATCGTCGCTAGGTCCTTGCACAAAAAAGCCGTTTCTTGATCTTCTTGGAGGTGTTCTTTTAGTTTCGACTGTTTCATCGCCGCAACGTTTTGATAAACGCCCTCCACGCTGTGATACTGTTGCAGCAATTTAATGGCGGTCTTTTCCCCGACCTTAGTGACTCCCGGATAATTATCCGAATTATCACCGGCCAGTGCTTTCATATCGATGATCTGCGCGGGGGCCAGCCCGTATTTTTCCTGAACGTGCTCAGGAGTGTACTCTTCGATCTCACTGAATCCTTTTTGCGTGATCGCCACCGTCGTTTTGGCAGTCGCCAGCTGCGTCAAATCGCGGTCACCGGTCACGATCACTACTTGATAGTTTTGCTGTTCCGCTTGGGCAGCCAGGGTCCCAATGATATCGTCCGCTTCGTAATCCGCCAGTTCATAACTCAAAATTCCGTAGGCCTGCAACATTTTACGTAAGTAGGGAAACTGTTCGCTCAATTCGCCGGGAGTCTTAGAGCGTCCCCCCTTATAATCGGTGTACTTCTTCGTTCGAAAAGTCGTTTTGCCCGCATCAAAAGCCACCAAAATATTACTCGGTTCGTACTGTTGCAATATATTATCCAGCATTTTTTTAAAGACATAGATCGCGTTGGTATGCAGTCCTGCGTGATTAGTAAAACCGCCAACATTGTGCAGTGCAAAAAAAGCACGGAAAGCCAGACTATTGCCATCCAGCAACAATAATTTTTGGGATTGCGTCATCATCATTTCTCCTCATATATCTGATCCACTAAATAATTAACTGTAATCAAAAAAACAACGGCTACTAGCCGTCGCCTAACCATTTAGTCTTTGCTACCGCTACTGCCACCAAAGATCTGCAATAGTTGCAAGAATAAATTAACAAAGTCTAAATAAAGCTGTAGTGCTCCCGTAATCGCTAAATTCGTCGTATTGAATTGCTCCCCGTACTGGAGATAAGCCCGCTTAAAAGTCTGAGTATCCCAAGCGGTCAAAATCGAAAAGATCACGACCCCGACAAACGAGAAAAGATAACTAATTAGGGAACTTTGTAAAAACAAATTAACTAACATGACAACTATTAAAGCAATCAAAGCCGCCATCGCTTGGTTACCTAGCCTAGTTAGATCTTTTTTAGTAGTTGCACCCAAGAAAGCTAAGACAATAAAATCAGCAGCAGCAGCACCAAAAGCCGCCGTTACGTTGCCGAGGTTATAAACTAGTAATAAGGTGCTAAAGAACAAACCGTCGATCCCGGCAAAGGCAAATAGTAAACTAACACTGAGTGCCGGCGCTCTTTGCGGGTTAAAAGACAGCCCAAAGACCATCACTAACTGGAGTCCGAACAATATTAAAAAGCTAAACGGGTGTTGGGCAAAGAAATTTAGCACCGATGCCTGCCAAACCGTCGCGCACAGATAAGCAATCAGTCCAGAAAAAGCGACTGCCCCTGCCATTAGACCATACATTTTAGTGAAGAAACGTCTTAATCCTACTTGTTGACTGTCATAAATTCGTTCGTTATTCATCTTAGTCCTCCTTTTACCTAGTACTATTCTTGCTTTATTCTAACTAATTTAACAACAAAGAACAATTATTGTTGCTTTCTAGTTTTTCCTAAATTTAACTTCGTTGAGTAAGCGTTCGTAACTATTTTCGTATTTTTGAATGTCACCGGCGCCCATAAAGACTACGACCGCATCGTGATAATCCAACAACGGTGACATATTATCAACGCTGAGCACCGTGCCCCCCTTAGTGATTTTGCGCCCGAGGTCTGCCGCCGAAATTTTACCACTGGATTCCCTGATCGAACTAAAGATCTCCGTCAAATAAACCTGATCGGCCAAATTTAAACTCGCAGCAAAATCATCGAGCAAGGCAATCGTCCTGCTGAAAGTATGCGGCTGAAAAACCGCGATGATCTTTTTAGCGGGATATTGTTGCCGGGCCGCGTCTAAGGTAGCCCGAATTTCGTGCGGGTGGTGTGCGTAATCGTCGATGATGATCATGTCTTCGATCTTCTTTTCGGTAAACCGGCGCTTAACTCCCCTAAAAGTCGGCAGTTCTTCTTTCACGACTGCCTGGTCGATTTTTTCAATGTAAGAAACGGCGATCACGGCTAAACTATTCAAAATATTATGCGTTCCAAACAGGTGGATCTCGTAAGAACCTAGTTTTTGCTCGTGATAGTAGACGTCAAACGTAGAACCACCCGTAGTCTTTTTAATGTTAACGGCCCGAAAATCGTTATCGTCTTCTACGCCATAATAATAAACGGGTACTGGACTTTGCAACTGACGCAAATTAGGATCGGCACCCCAAGCAAAAATTCCTTTTTTGGTTTGTTTAGCTAGAGTATTAAACGCCGCACAAACGTCCGCGATCCCCGTAAAATAGTCGGGATGATCAAAATCGATATTGGTCATAATCGTGTAGTCGGGATGATAAGCCACGAAATGCCGGCGGTACTCATCGGCTTCAAAGGCAAAAAACTGAGCATCAGGGACTCCCTTACCGGTACCATCTCCGATCAAGTAACTCGTCGGACAAACTCCGCCTAAAACGTGAGCTAATAAACCAGTCGTACTAGTCTTACCGTGCGCACCGGCTACGGCAATACTGGTCGTTTCTTGAACTAACTGCTCCACTACTTGCGGATAAGTCAGTATTTCTAGCCCTAGTTTCTTAGCGGCAGCGATCTCCACTTGCTGGTCGTCAAAAGCATTGCCCGCGATGACCGTCATTTGCTTTTTAATATTAGCCGCAGCAAAAGGCAAGATCTGAATCCCCGCTTCTTCTAATCCCCGCTGAGTAAAAGTGTATTTGTCGATATCGGAACCTAACACGTGACAGCCCTTATCGTGTAAAATCAGTGCCAACGCACTCATTCCGGTCCCTTTGATCCCCACTAAAAAATACGTCGTTGCCATGTCCATTCAATTGATCCTCTTTTCAATTATTTTCAAAGTAATTCAGCTATTATTCGGGTAAATTAGGTAACTGGTCCGCCGTTAAAAACACCTGGCGCGGTTTAGAGCCCTGCGCACCGGAAATATAGCCCCGTCTTTCGAGCTCATCGATGATCCCCGCGGCACGGTTATACCCGATCGAAAATACCCGTTGTAACTTAGAAGTAGAAATATGTTTTTCCTGTACTAGGTAGCGCAAAACTTGGGGCAACAACTCATCTTCTTGCTGACTTTGTTGCGCCTGTTTTTTCAAATTGTCGGGATCAAAAGCATAGTGTGGCCGTCCTTGTTTTCTCACAAAATCAGTGATTGCATCGATCTCTTCTTCCACATATGTTCCCTGTAAACGCACCGGCTGACTAGCACCATTTCCCAGGTATAATAAGTCCCCGCGTCCTAATAAGCGCTCTGCTCCCGCGGTGTCTAAAATCGTACGTGAGTCCACTTGACTAGAGACCATAAACGCGATCCTCGTCGGAATGTTGTTTTTGATCGTTCCCGTTACTACATCAACGCTCGGACGCTGAGTAGCGAGTAGCAAATGAATCCCCGCAGCCCTAGCTTTAGCGGTGATCCGCGCGATCTGTTCTTGCACTTCCGTCGCCGCCACCATCATCAGGTCCGCCAATTCATCGATCACGATCACGATGTACGGCAGTTTTAAGCCATCGTCACCGTTAGCTACGGCTTTTTGGTTGTAACTTTCGATGTTGCGGGTCCCGCTAGCAGCTAAGCGTTCGTAACGCTGATCCATCTCGGTGATCACCCATTTCAAAGCCGCGGCAGCCGCCTGCGGATCCGAGATCACGGGTGCTAACAAATGCGGGATATCATGGTACGGTGCCATTTCGACCGCCTTAGGATCGATCAGCAACAATTTGACTTCCGTTGGCTTAGCCTTATACAACAAAGAAACCAACAAACTGTTGATAAATACCGATTTTCCCGAACCGGTTGCCCCGGCTATTAAACCATGAGGCATCTTTTGCAAATTCGTCACCTGTGGTTCACCAAACAGGTCCACTCCCAAGGCGACAGTCAGCGGCGAACGCGCATTCTTAAAGGCTGGTGCCCCTAAAACTTCGCTTAACATGACTGGTCGTGAATGGGGATTAGGGATTTCAATACCCACACTGCTTTTCCCCGGGATCGGCGCTTCGATCCGAATATCTTTAGCGGCTAACGCTAATTTCAAGTCATCGGTCAGATTGGTGATCTTGCTGACTTTGACCCCTCGCTCTAACGTGATCTCATATTGCGTCACGGTCGGACCAATCGTCCAGTCCTTGACCGTCCCGGCAACGTGAAAGGCCGCTAACGTTTCGTTTAACACCTCGGCTTCGTGTAACACCCACTCGTCTAGCTGTTCGTTATCAGCTGTGACCGGTTGAGGCAACAGTGACAGCGGCGGAAAATGATATTCCAAGTTACTGTCAGCTTTTCTTTTCACAGGAACCTGTTGTGCAGGTGTCGGCGGTGCAAATAATTTTAATTCTCGTTTTTCGTTTTGTTCTGCAGCCATAATTTCTGCAAATGACTGCTGTAACGCTCGTTTAGGTGCACTTTTTTTAACAGGAACAGCCTTTTTAGTTTCTTTGACCACAGCGGTCGGCTGAACTATTTGTTGGTCCTCAACTTGAGGTTTTGCTTTTTTAGTCACTTCAGGCACAGTAACCGCAGCAGCCGGCATAAACGTTTCGGTCGCAAGCGCGGGTAATTGCGGTGCTGCAACTGTAGCGATTTTAGCCGGTTGCGGGCGCGTCAAGTCAATTTCCTCACCAGTGAGCGTTTGTGTCAATAATAAATAAGAATCTCGTGGCTTAGCCAGTTCTGCTAATAACTGGGCGTAAGGCACGGTCACTAGCGCCGGTTTAGTTTGAGTCAGCGACGCCAGTGATGGTGGCACGTAAGACAAATGAAAGGCATGATAGCGAGTGCGCTCAAGGCCTCGTTTTCTTTTAGGTTCACTGATCCTAGGTTTTGGTTCATCCACCTTCGGCTTTTGGGCACCAGTGATTTTTGGTTGGCGGTAAAAAGCCGGGCCGTCATAGTGTTTCATCGATTATCATCCATTCAAAGAAAAATCGGAATGGCAACTAGGTGTCAACTCCGATCATCAATAATATTAAGCCGTGAATAATGTAGCAGCCTGCGTAAAATCAAAGGGCGTACCCACCTGATAATCAGCCGGGTCTAACTCTAAAATCCCGCGTTTTTGAGGTGCATTAGGCAATGCCAACTCACGCGCAGCACAAATCATGCCCATACTACTCTGGCCCCGCAACTCCCCTGGCCAAACGATCGCTCCACTAGGCATCATCGCGCCTACCTTAGCAACGACTACGGTTTGACCCGCAGCAATGTTAGGGGCACCACAAACGATTTGGAGCACTTCGTCGTGATCGATGCGTGTTTGAGTGACGTGCAAATGATCTGAATTGGGATGAGGGGCAATTTCTTCCACGTAACCAACAACAAATTTAGGAGTCAAATCACACTCCAATTCACCCGTAAAGCCGGCAGCTTGCAACTGCTGGTTTAACGCGTCCACTTGCTTTTGGTTCAGTTTGATCTGTCCGTTTCCCATCAAATCTGGCACCTGTTGTTTAGCAGCCAAGAAGTTATAGCCTAAAGTTTGTTTGGTTTTGGTATCAAAGATCCGCACGATCCGGTCTTTAGTCTCAACTCCTTGATTCGGCGTGTCCGGTGCTAAAACCGTTAGCAAGACATCGCCCAATTCAGCCGCATTATAACTTGCAATCAACATTTAACTTCTCTCCTGCCTTCAAATTACTCCGCTGTTTTTAAAAAATCTTCAACTTCCTGTTTAGTTTTACGGTCCTTATTAACCAAACGTGCAACTTCGTGACCATCACGGTAAACCACAAAACTCGGGATCCCCATAATGCCCATCTCCTGGCACAGTTCTAAGTTTTCGTCCCGGTCTACCTGAATAAATTGGAACTGGGAAAAATCTTTTTGGATCTCAGGCATCGCTGGTTTGATAAAACGACAATCCGGGCACCAGTCCGCTGTAAAAAACAAAACATAAGCTCCCGTTGCCAGCTGTTGGTCTAGTTCATTTTGATTCATCTTGGCCAGTTTTTCCATGGTTATTCCTCCCGGATCTTAATTGTTACTTCTTTTATTTTAGCATTTTGCTTAGCATTTGCACAATTTTCAAATACTAACTGTTAAAATGAGCGGCTAACTTATAAATTGGTTGCCCCTGCGCGCTAAAACGCTGCTCGTATTCCGTCTCGACGTTATCTTCCACATCAGTTGCCGCGTGCAAGTCCAGCCACACGCCATCAAACTGCATTCCAAAGTTATTTAAAGACTGTAACGAATATTCAAACAGCCCCCGGTTATCCGTTTTAAACTCTAACATTCCCTTTGGCCGCAATACTTGTTGGTACTGTTGTAAAAAAGTTGGGTACGTCAAACGTCGTTTAGCCTGTCGTTTTTTAGGCCACGGATCGGAAAAATTGAGGTACAGCCCACTAACTTCTCCGGCAGCAAACATTTCGGTTAACTGGGCACCATTACCCAAAACTAACTGTAAATTAGGCAACTGTTGTTCTAACTGCTTTTTTAACGTGATCCCGACCGCGGTCGTTTGTAATTCCACACCAATGTAATTACGTTGCGGGTGATTTTTAGCCGATTCAATGATAAAACGACCCTTCCCCGTGCCGATTTCAACGTATAAGGGTTGGTCTTGACTGAAACGTTTTGCCCACTTACCCCGTTGTGCTTGCGGGTCGACTACCACGTATTGAGGATTAGCTTCAATCAGCGGGCGAGCCCACGGTTTATTTCTTAAACGCATTTTTTTGCTCCTAAATCATCAAAGTAAAGTGCCTATCTAGTTTACAAATTTAATTCTCAACGTGTCAAGCCTGCAGCCGTTTTTTCGCGTAATGCCCGGCTAACCACCAACTTTCGGCTAGTAATACTAAGAATACCGCCCCGCTAGCCCAGACCCGGTTGTTGTACATAAAGGAAATAAAAAACAACACCGAGCTGAGTGCTAACAACGAAAATAACAACTGACTAAAGGCCGTCATTTTTTGCCGCGTGATCAACGGGTAGACGTGCATAAAAATATTTTGCTCGTAATTGTTAAATAATGGTAGTAACTGAAAACCGATCAAGTAATTGAAGATTACGGCCAAAAGCGCGGCTACCCAAAACTGTTTGATAAAAAGCAGTAAAACTACTCCTAAAAAAAGCAACCTGAGATATAGCGAACTGTACTGCGCGTTACGCACAAAGCCCCGCCAGAATAGGTAGGTAAAAAAACGATCAGGTCTCGCAGCGGGCAACATGCGGTCTAAAAAACGACGCCGCTTGGGCCGAGCAGTCATTACCCCCACGTCGGTAAACAGGTTAAAGAACCGGTACAATCGTGCCATACGTGTTTCTTCTTGTGCCAGCGCGTAGTTCCAGTCAAACAAGCCTCCTGTCCGGACGAAACGCCAGCTGCAAACCGCTACCAACACGGTCAACAACACTGCTACCCACCCCGAAAGGTACAGCCCACAAGCTAGTAAAACAGCTGGCAAAATTAGCGTTCCCCCCAGACGAACACTCACCAAGCGTAATTCGTGCCGATAAAGTTGTACGCATTGTAAGCCCAGCCGCAGACCAGCTAAAAGCAATTGAACCACCGCTAGTAACACACAAGAGAGCAAAGACAGTTGGACCGCAAAGAGTAAGAATGGTACTAGAACTAAAAACAAACAGACTTGCCAGCACCAGATCCGAATCGCACTGTAACGGTAAGCTTTTTTTAGGTAACCGGGTATTTGCCTTTCCAACGGCAACAAAAAGACCTTATCCGGACGCTGCAGCAACGTCGCCAAGTGCCCTAACTGTAAGAATAACAATAAGGCTAATAAGACCACCGGTTTAGCCCACCATAAATTACCGTGAAGTCCCTTTAAAAAATTAGCGTAGGTAAACCCTACTGCTCCAGCTAAAAAAAGTAATGCGATGACAAAATGATCGTTTAGCACGTAACGCAGGTATTTTAATAATAATTTTTGGTACTCACGACTTCTGTTTCTCCATATCTCATTCATCGACTGACTCCTTACCCTGGGCAGTCAACCCTAAATAGATGTCTGCTAACGAACTGTGCGTTTGTTGTTGCAACTGCTCAAGGGTCCCATTGGCAACTACTCGTCCCTGATCGATCATCACGAAACTATCGCAGACCTCTTGGGCAGTACTTAAAACGTGCGTAGACATTAAAATCGCCGTTTGCTGTTTTTTCTTTTCTGCCAGTAACTGCAATAAATCCTTAGTCGCTAACGGGTCTAACCCCAAAAACGGTTCGTCGATCAGTAACACTTTAACTTGTGGCAATAACGCACACACGATCATTACCTTTTGTTTCATCCCTTTAGAAAAATTGACCGGCAACCAGTCCAATTTTTTTTCTAAGCGAAAGATCCGCAAGATTCGCTGTGCCTCTTTCCACGCAGCGTCGTGGTCCAAATGGTAAGCCATGATCGTTAGTTCAATATGTTCTTTTAACGTTAATTCTTCGTATAAAACCGGGATTTCCGGAATATACGCCAGCTGTTCTTTATAACGCAACGCGTCTTTTTGTAACGAGAGCCCGTCGATCGTGATCTCGCCTTTTTGTGGTTGTAATAAACCAATGATATGGTTGATCGTCGTCGATTTACCGGCACCATTTAACCCGATCAACCCCACCAACTGCCCGGCTGGCACTTGAAAAGAAATATCTTTTAAAACGGGCAGTGCGGAATATCCGCCCACTAAATGTTCGACTTTTAAGTTCATTAATTTCTCCTCTTTAAAAATGAATTCGTTGGTATTATAACACGACTTTTAACTAAATAACGGTTAAAAATTAACGGTAGTCGTTGTATACTTAAAAGTAGCACTTGATTTAAATCCAAGACAAAGGAAGTTTTATTATGAAAGATTGTGTTTTTTGCCAGATCATCGCGGGACAGATCCCGAGTTCTACCGTCTATCATGACGACGTAGTGACAGCTTTTTTGGACTTATCCCAAGCAACTCCCGGACACACACTAGTCGTTCCTAACCAACACGTCAAAGATATTTACGCTTATGACGAACAACTCGCACAGGCCGTTTTTGCCCGGATTCCCAAAATCGCCCGCGCTATTCGGGACTCTAATCCCCAAATCGCAGGGATCAACATCTTAAACAACAACGGGGAAGTTGCCTACCAGTCAATTTTTCATTCTCACATTCACTTGATCCCTCGCTATAGTGAACAGGATGGTTTTAGCATGTCGTTTCAGGATAATACTAAAAAATATACTCCAGTTGAATTACAAAAAATTGCTAATGGCATTGCTAGCAAAATCGAGGATTAGCCGATGAAAAAAACTACTGCACTAGCACTAATAATTAGCGGAAGCGTTGCTGGGTTAACTTTGATCCCTCAATTTCGCCGCAAGTTAACGCAAACAATTAAAGCTACAGCACTGACACAAGCCGTAGCCAATACCAATATTACTACCCAAGAATTACTGCACCAATTGCAAGTTACTAGTAAAACCCTAGCGGACATTACCACGGAAGTTGCTCAGTTTGCCACGGAAGTCGAACCATTTATCCGTAAAATGACCAGTAACGACCACGTTCAAGTGAGAAATTAAACATCCATTAAGTTTTAAATTTAACATACTCACCAAAACCAAATTATGGTATAGTGTTAACAATGACTAATAAATTATGATGAAATGGATGTGCATAGGGAAATGAAAAAAAAGTTACTAGTCACCATGGCAGCAGTCTTAATGACCTTTAGTTTAGCTGCCTGCTCCAAAACAGTCGCAACTACTTCGGGCGGCAAAGTCACTGAAAGTGAATACTACGATAGCATGAAGAAGACTTCATCTGGTAAACAGATCTTGCAACAGATGATCTTAAACAAAGTACTAGAAGGTAAGTACGGCGATCAGGTCTCTGATAAGAAAGTTACCGCCCAATATGATGCTTCTAAGCACCAATTTGGTTCTTCATTTGACCAAGTCTTACAACAAAGCGGCTTTACTAAGGCTTCTTACAAGAAACAGATTCGTTCGACGTTACTTCTCCAAGCCGCTGTTAAAGACAACACTAAGATCACCAACAAAGACCTCAAAAAGCAGTGGAATAACTACGAACCTAAAATTACCGTGGCTCACATTTTGTTGAAGGGTAACGATAAGGGTAAACAACAAGCTCAAGAAGTCATCGACAGTTTGAATAAAGATGGCAGTTATAAGAACTTCCAGAAGTTGGCTAAGCAGTATTCGACCGACTCTCAAACTAAAGACAACGGCGGCCAATTACCTGCCTTTGACAACACCGACACCAGCTTGACTAGCTCTTTTAAAAAACCAGCCTTCAAGTTAAAACAAGGCCAGTTTACCAAACAACCTGTTAAAACTAGTTACGGTTACCACGTGATCTACTCGGTCAAAAACCCGGGTAAAGGTCAAATGAAAGACCATACCGCTACTTTGAAAAAACAGATCATCTCAAGCAAGATGCAAGACCAAAGCTACATGCAAAAAGTGGTCAGCAAGGTCTTGAAAAACGGCAAGGTCAACATCAAGGATAACGACTTAAAAGATATTTTAGCAGACTACATCGGTAGTTCTAAAAAATAAGCTTAACTGACAAAAATGGACCGGGACAAAAATCGCTTTTGTCCCGGTCCATTTTTGGTTTCCGTAAGTAATAGACTGACTGCAACACCCCTTTTATTGCGGCCGGTAAAAATTACGCCGGTCCATCCCCATTACCCGCTCAGAAAATTCTCCCGGAGCAGTGTGGTCAAGTGCTTTACTCATCATTTGTAGCGACGCATCTAAATCATCTAAATGGTGTAAGATCTCGGCTTCGATCAAATGCGGCCGCACGGGAGAACCGTATTCTAATAACCCGTGGTGCGAAACGATCATGTGACGCAATAACACCGCATCTTCTCCTAACGGATCGATTCCCAACGCCTCGCAGGCCTGAACGATCTGTTCGTCGATCAGTACAATATGTCCCAACAAATTGCCCGTAGTAGTATACGTCGTCGCGACCGGCCCGGACAATTCGATCACCTTTCCCATATCATGTAGTAACGCCCCCGCATAAAGTAACGGCGCGTTTAACTGCAAGTCTGCATATTGCTCGACAACGGCCTTAGCTAACCGCAAGATCGATAAGGAGTGGTAAGCTAGTCCGCCCTGATAAGCGTGGTGATTAGTTTTAGCTGCGGGATAGGCGAAAAACTGGTCGTGAAATTGATGCAACAAGTGCCGGACGATCCGGTTCCATGTGGGGTTGGTGATCTCAAAAACAAAGTTATTGACTTCCTGTTCAATTTGGTCGGCTTTTTCTGGGGCATTTTGCACGTACAACTGCGGATCAGCGGGTTCACCGGTCCGCGCCAAGCGTAACTGATAAATCTTGATCTGCGGTTTTTGTTGGTAGAGTTCCCGCTTGCCGCTGACCAAAACTACCCTCCCGGTCGTATACATTTCAGTGTCTTCAGGTGTCGCATCCCAGTATTTAGCACTGATCTGGCCAGAACGATCTGCAAAAGTAAACGCGATGAACTGCTTACCGTTTTTGGCTAACCGCACGGACGCATCTTTGATCAAAACAAACAGTTTGAGATTTTCGTTGACCTGATAGTCGAAGATTTTCTTTGTCACTAAACTTCCTCCCTCGCAAACGTCTTATACCGCTCAAATAAAAAGGAGCGCGGGACAATTAATTGCCACGTGCCCCTAATTAACCTTGTTTTTCTTAGAGATCGTAAATTTCACTGACCGGTTTAAAAATGGTCCGGTTGATTTCTTCGTACAGTTGATTCAAAACCTGTTCTTTTTGCATCAGTGCCGCTAATTTAGGAAAGTTCTGCGCCTGATCAGCCAGG
The DNA here is from genome assembly GCF_058503265.1 of Ligilactobacillus sp. ESL1201. Classification (NCBI taxonomy): domain Bacteria; kingdom Bacillati; phylum Bacillota; class Bacilli; order Lactobacillales; family Lactobacillaceae; genus Ligilactobacillus; species Ligilactobacillus sp. ESL1201. The sequence continues at coordinate 1,191,867 of NZ_CP196362.1, forward strand.
TTTTTGATCCGTTGCATGTCATCTGCCGATAGGTCACCTTTTTCCTGTTTTTCCTGCAGTTCTTTTTGCACCGCTTGCACCTGTTGAAAACATTCGTATGCTGCCTTATCCTGTTGCAATTCCGTCATCGCCTGTTTTAGCTCCAGGTATTCTTTAGTTTGACGCAGTTCTTGTTCTAACTGATTAGCCGTGTCGTACACATTGACCATTTAATCAACCACCTATCTTATTATACTTACTTCTTTTAGTTTAGCATTTCTCCGCGATAAATTCTATCAGTGCAAGATACTTTGCAGGTATTGTTTACCATAGTTAGCGTACTCGCTGGCCTTTTGCTTCCAACCTGCCGCTTTTTGCGAAATTTTAGCGCCCCACTTGTTCTTTTCTTGTTCGACTGTGTTCCAGTTAAAACTACTACCCTGCTGCATCTTACCCGCTAAACTATTAGCGTACCTAGTAGAAGCGGCTTGGACTCCCAGCGGAGTTTGCTTAGTATACGGCAACAAATCTTCCATTTCGTTTTTAAATAGCGCGGACCCCGCGTTAGTACCAACATTGGCTAACGAATACTTCGAGGAATCAAATCCCATCCAAGTCGCTACTACAATGTCCGGTGTGTAGCCGATATACCATTTATCATTATCATCGCCCTTAGCTTCGTTACGACTTTCCGTCGACCCTGTCTTACCGGCGATCCGGTAGTTATCCGGTTTAGCGGAGACCCCGGTTCCATTTTGGTAAACGTCGATCATCATACTGGTCATCTGTTTAGCAACGCTGGCCGACATGACCCTGTCGGACCTAACATTCGTGTTGTCAACGATCACTTTGCCTTGTGAGTCTACGATCTTAGTGATCAGATGTGGCGTTTTGCGCACCCCATCGTTGGCAAACGCCGTGTACGCACTCGCCATTTGATAAGGAGAAACTCCCTTTTTCAGTCCCCCTAAAGCCAAGCTAAGATTTTCGTCATCTTTGGTCAACGGGATCCCGAATTTCTGCACGGAACGATAGCCCTTAGCCACGCCCAGTTTATTGAGTAGCCAAACTGCCGACGTATTTTTACTCAAAGCCAACGCCTGATACATCCGCAACTGTCCACTGTATTGTTCGTCCCAGTTATGTGGCGTGTAGTTATTAGTGCCATAGGATTGCAGTCGATCATCAACTTTAGCATCGTAGTGATAACCACTTTGAATTGCCGGTGTGTAAACGGCTAGCGGTTTGATCGTTGAACCCGGAGAACGCACCAGTCCCGTTCCCCGGTTATACCCCCGAAAAACATGACTACCGGCACGACCACCAACGATCCCTGCGACCCCACCGGTTTGCGGGTTGATCGCCACCGAACCCGCTTGGGCCTTCGTACCGTCGCTAGCGGCAGCCGGAAATAGATGGTTATCCGCAAAGGTATCCTGCATTTTTTGCTGGTAATTTTGGTTGAGTTGGGTATAGATCTTATAGCCCCGATTCATGATCTCGGATTCCGTTAAGCCGTACTTTTTAATCGCTTCGTCGATCACCGCGTCAAAGTAATACGGATAGCGGTACCCAGACTTATAGTTATACGAGTCGGTCAAATGTAGTGTTTCTTTTTGCGCTTGTTTTACCTGACCAGCGGATAATTTATGATTTTCCCCCATCGTTTCTAATACTACATTGCGTCGAGCCACGGATGCTTGTGGGTGACTCAACGGGTCATACGTTCCCGGGTTAGATAGCATACCCGTTAAAGTCGCTGCTTGCGCGACGGTCAACTGACTAGCGTGCACCCCGAAATACTTGAGCGAAGCGTCCTCAACTCCCCAGACACCATTGCCAAAATACGCGTTATTTAAATACATCGTGAGGATCTGCGTTTTGCTGTATTCATTTTCGACTTGCATCGCGATAAAAATTTCCTTAGCCTTACGCGAAAAAGTCTGTTCCTGTGACAAAAAGGCATTTTTAACCAACTGCTGGGTCAGCGTGCTGCCACCACCGCTGATATAATTGCGCCCGGTAATTTTATTTTTGACCAGTAAAAAAGCCGCCCGACCCAGACCCTTGACCGAAAAACCGTATTCGTGATAGAAATTGCGGTCCTCACTGGATAAAACTGCCGCCGTCATGTTAGCCGAAATTTTGCTATACGAGACCCACGTTCCTTTTTGCGAGTATAAATACCCCGCCTTGTGTCCGTTTTGATCGTAAATTTCCGTCGACTGGCGCAAATTAGATTCCAATCCAGCCACGTTAGTCGTTTTAGCTACGTATACTAAATAGATACTGGCACCTAAAAAAAGTAGCAAGATCAAGATCAGCAAAAATTTACCGATCTGATAACGATGCCATTGGTGTTTAGTCCAGCCATAAACCTGTTGTCCTATTTTTTTCATTCACTTTACCCTTAAATCAGTTTTTAACTTATTTTAGCATAACTCCATTTTCGCATGCCACGAAGATGCAATTAGGACCTGAGACAAATCGTACTTTGTCCCAGGCCCCATTAACAGTTAATTGTTATTTTAAAGTTTTACTTAATTTTTTAATATAGGCTTTGAGCTCATCTTTGACCTCCGGGTGGCGCAACCCGAATTCGATCGAAGTCTTCAAGTAGCCAAATTTGTAGCCTACGTCGTAACGCTCGCCCTTAAATTCATGGGCAAAAACGCGCTGAATCTTATTCAACCGATCGATTGCATCGGTCAGTTGGACCTCGTTACCCGCTCCCGGTTTTTGCGTTTCTAGCATTTCAAAAATTTCGGGAGTCAGCAAATAACGACCAATGATCGCGAGGTCGGAAGGCGCCTTGTCGACTGGCGGCTTTTCCACAAATTTTTTCACGTCGTACAAACCAGGTCTGGTTTGGGAGGCAGGATCGATCACACCGTACTTATTGACCTCTTCGTGTGGCACCTTCATCACTGCCAAAGTCGAGGCGTGCGTTTGCTCATAACGTTGCATCAGTTGTTTAGTCAGCGGCACCTTATCTTGCATGATATCGTCGCCCAACATAACAACAAACGGTTCGTTACCCACAAAATCCTTGGCCATTAACACCGCATCGCCTAAACCACGCGGGTGCGACTGACGGATAAAATACAGGTTGATGTCGGTTGTTTGTTCCACTAACCGTAATAAGTCCGTCTTGCCTTTTTCCTTTAGATTTTGCTCCAGTTCAGGAACAGAATCAAAATGATCTTCGATTGGGCGTTTCCCCTTACCAGTTACCACCAAAATATCTTCAATGCCCGCTTCTTTAGCTTCTTCTACGATATATTGGATCGTCGGCTTGTCGATGATCGGTAACATTTCCTTAGCCAAGGCCTTAGTAGCCGGCAAAAAACGCGTGCCTAATCCCGCAGCGGGGATCACGGCTTTTCTCACTTTCATCAGTGTCCAATACCCCTTTTATCTTGATTTAAAACTCTAAAAATCAGTATTTTTGCATAAATACTTAAACAGATTATAGCAGTCCGAAGCAAACAAGTAAATGCTAGCTTAAATTACAGCTGGAAGTGTTCCCAATCCGTGATCAAATATTTTTTATCAAATTCAGGATCTTCCGAAGTCAAGATCTTGGGTCCGTTATTAGTGATCACCAGCGTGTGTTCGTACTGACATGATAAACTACCGTCTGCGGTCCGAGCCGTCCAGCCATTAGGATCATCCATCACGGCTTTCCAATCGCCAACATTGATCATCGGTTCGATCGTGATCGTCATTCCTGGTTTTAAGCGCAGGCCCTTACCAGCTTCGCCGTAATGAGGGACGTTGGGTTTTTCGTGCATCGTCGGTCCAATGCCGTGACCGATAAACTCGCGCACATCGCCGTAGCCATTTTCGTCTTCGGTAAAATGCTGGATCGCAGCGCCGATGTCACCGATCCGGTTACCTACTTGTGCCTGTTCAATGCCCAAGTACAGTGCTTTTTTAGTAACGTCCATCAAGCGATCGACTTCGGGCGTTGATTTGCCGATCACGTAAGACCAACAGGAATCACTCATCGCGCCGTCTAAATTAACGACCGTATCGACTTTGACCAAGTCACCGTCGCGTAAAATTAAGCCCTTGCGCGGAAAACCGTGGCAGATCTCGTCGTTGATGCTGACACAAGTCGCGTACTTGTAGCCTTCGAAACCGATCTGTTCGGGGATCGCGCCGTGAGATTCAATATAGTGACGCCCGACTTTTTCGATTTCCCAACTAGAAATTCCTGGGCGTAAAATTTTCTTGATCGCCTGGTGCATCCCGACTAACACCGCACCCGACTTCGCCATTTCTTGGATCTCGCGTTTTGATTTTAACGTAATCATTAATATACCTCCAATTTTATCATTACTATTATAGCCCAAAATTTATGCCGCAACTATAAGTTTTTCTGCCAACATCTGTTATAATACCTAAGAATGCTAAATTGAAAGAGAGATGTTACTATGCCAAGTGCAAAAATTATTTTTGCAACGATCACAGGCAACAACGAAGACATTGCGGATATTATCGCAGACGAACTAGAAGAACAGGGATTTGAGGCCGAGGAGATCGAAATTTCTCAAGCCGAGATCAGCGACCTTAAAAACGCCGACCTCTGTGTTTTGTGTCCTTACACTTACGACGAGGGCGCATTACCCGACGAGGGCTTAGATTTTTACGACGACTTAAAACAAGCCGACCTCAGCGGTAAAATTTACGGCGTCGCTGGCTCCGGGGACGTTTTTTACGAAGAATATTTCTGTACCGCCGTCACGGAATTTAGCCAGGCCTTACAACAGGCCCACGCCGTTCAAGGAGCCCCCGACGTCAAGATCAACTTGTCACCCGACGACGACCAAGACATCATCCAACTAGAAAACTTCGCTAAGCAACTCGCTAGCGCCTATCATCAACAACATGATGCAAGTTAAAGCTCTCTGGCACAAGTATAAAAGTGTGATCGCCTACCTGTTTTTTGGAGGCTTAACGACTCTGACTAACCTAGTCGTTTTTTACTTGTGTGATACTATTTGGGGCTGGTATTATCAGTTGGCCAACGCAATGGCGTGGTTACTATCAGTCTTACTCGCCTTTTTCACCAATAAGGTCTGGGTATTTGGTTCCAAGTACACCACTGTCGCCAATTTTTTGGCTGAAATGGCGCGCTTCTTTTTTTACCGCATCTTATCGTTAGGCGTTGATGCGCTGATCATGTACTTGGGAATTTCGCTGTTAGGGTTGAACAGCAATCTGACCAAGTTAGCCGATCAAGTCGTGATCGTCTTGTTAAATTACTTTTTTAGTAAGTTTTTCATCTTTAAGCACGATTGATGGGTGCTTGGATAAACTGTGACTACTAAACGCTAGCTTTCGTAACTTGATCTTAATCGGCTAACCTCGCTGCTTGTTTTACAAAAAATTATTAATTAACCTGCTAATCTTACCTTTCATGTTCTTTTTTACGGTACAATATGAAAAGAGAAATTAGGAGGTTTTTTTGTGCAATTTTCACTTCAACGACGGCGCATCCCTCATCTTTACCGCGCCTACAGTTTATTATTCGTAATCGTAGCACTGCTGATGTTTGGTACTTACCTAATCACCGGTCACGCTTTGATCTGGCGTTTAGACGGTGCCAACCAACATTTACCATTATTAGAAAATTTTCGCCACGGTTTTTCTCAACTCTTGGCCGGCAAAATGCACAGCCTGCCACAGTGGTCACAGCAAATGGGCTTGGGGACTGACACTTTTCAAGTCTATTCTTACTATATCTTAGGCGACGTTTTCGCTTACCTGACCCTACTATTTCCCGCTAGTCAGACCGTTGTGGTCTATCAGTGGTTGATCGTTTTACGCTTGTATTGTGCCGGGCTGTCCTTTGTCTTTTTTGCTTCCCACTTTAAGCTCAGCAAAAATGCGATCAATGCAGGCGCTTTAGTCTACCTTTTTAACGCTTTTTTACTGTATTCGACACAGGCTCAACCGTTTTTTACCACCCCGTTTATCATCTTTCCACTACTGGTCTTAGGTGTGGAAAGAATCCTACAAGGCGGCTCAATGTGGCCCTTGACCTGGACTTTTGTCTGGATGTTATGCAGTAACTATTACTTCGCCTTTATTTTAGGTTTAGGAGCACTGCTTTACCTCATATTACGCGTTGCTTTTACCTACGCTAAAACACTAAATTACCTTCAAGCCGGGGCTAAGTTGCTCTTCGCTACGGTCACCAGCATATTACTTTCAGCCGTAATGTTAGTTCCTGAAATCAACGCCGTTCTACATTCGACGCGCACGACTAGCAGCTTTGCCAACGGGTTAAAAATTTATCCGTTGTATTACTACCTTGCCTTGCCCGGACAACTGATCAATGGTGGCAACCGGGACTTTTATTTCTGGTCGGCACTCGGATTTGCCAGTTTGGCCTTCTTTTCTTTGATCTATATTTTGGGACATTACCGTCATTACCCGCTACTTTCTACCAGTTTTGTTTTGAGTTTTATCATGTTACTCTTTCCCTTTTTCGGTGCTATTTTTAACGGCGGACTGGCTCCTTCTAACCGTTGGACGTTGTTATTGTGTCTGCCCGTCGCCTTAGCCTCTTGCGTTTTAATTCAAAATGCAAGCCGCCTTTCACCTAAGATCATGCACGGCTTTTATTATATTTTAGCCGGCTACGTCGTGGTGATCGGCCTGACCTACTACTTCGAAAACGACGAAAAACTATTCGTACCCTTCGTTTTTTTGTTACTCAGTTTAGGAGCACTGGTCTTGGTTCATTACCGCGTTTTTCACCACCCGCAGCGCTTTTTGTTACTACTAGTCTTGATTAACGTCACACTTAACGCAATCTATTACGGCGCACCGTATAACGGCGGTTATTCCGACGAAATGTTGCCCCGTAATGCCTACCAAACACTCAAAAAACAGGAATACGCTGGGTTAGATCACGGCTTATCAGCTACCAAAGGTTACCGCGTTTCCAGCACCAGCAATAACTTTGATTTAGGGGCCGGTTATCATTTATACAACAATTTAGCCCCCGACGTGGCAGCCGTTACTTCCTATTACTCGTTGCAAAATAAGGAGCTCGGCAACTTCGCTAACGACCAGATGCAAAATATTCAGTACGAAGCAAATATCCCGCTGGCTCAGTTAGACGACCGCACCATTTTAAACAATTTCTTGGGCGTCAAGTATCTCTTTAATTGGCTCGGTCAGGACAATGCGGCTAAAATCCCTGGTGGTTATTATTTGGATCGAACTACTCAGCTGGTAACTGACCCTAACAACAATGCCGCTCAATCCCAACAGGTCCGCCGTTTTCGTACCCAAGATAATTTCCCGTTAGTTTACTGGCAAGACCGCGTGTTTACCCCCCACCAAACGAATGGCTACACGGCTAGCCAAAAAGAACGAGCACTAGCCAGCGGGGTAGCTGTCAGTCAGCGGGACGCCACCGGACTCAAGCAGGCAACGGTCAGCGACCAGGTCATTAACATTCCCTACCGCTTGATCTCGAGTCGGGGAAACGAAGTCGATCCGCAAAATTTAACTAAAGACGATGCCAACGAAAGTTACCAATTGATTTTGCAACAACCGCTAGGAACGCCTAAACAGCCTTACTATCCCAATTCGGAATTACACTTGGAGCTACAAGACATTAACTATGAACCCTATTCGCTCAAACGCCAGTTGCAAAGCGAATTACTAGCCCAACAAACAGCTGGGACTTCCGGTTTACTCAGTCAAAATCACCAGTACAATTACTACAAGTACTTGCGTTATCACGTCTTGCAGGGCTCGCCGGACACTAGCTTTAAGTTAAATTTCGTCTCAACTTACGGCACGGAAACTGTCATGCAACCCAAGCAAAGTGTGCTGTCATTTTACAAGACGGTCAAAAACGAAACGGTCAACGTTGGCTATTTCACGGACTCACTGCCAACAAGTTTGACGCTGACTCCGTCCAAGCTGGGACATTATCACTTTAAATTAAAAGTCGTGGCGCTGCCTTTAATCGCCAATTACGAGCACCAGGTCAAAGAAATTCAGCACCACCGCTTACGTCAACTGAAAATTACGGCTAACCGGATCAGCGGTAACCTGACGACCACTAAAAAGGGGATCTTGACTTCCAGTATTCCTTATTCCAGTGGCTGGCACGCGACTGTCGACGGCCATAAAACACCCGTGATCAAAACCAACTATGCTTTTAGCGGGATCAAATTACCAGCGGGCAAACACCGCGTCGTTTTCACTTACGCAACTCCCGGATTAAAATTAGGCGCTGCCATTAGCGGTAGCGGAATTTTACTGCTATTACTCGGGGCGGGGCTGACGCTGACCAAGAAACGCCGCACTAATTTTGAATAGTAAACAAAAAGGGAGTTGGGATAAAAAGCGTTTAGCAGTCGAGCACTAGCCTAGTTTCAAAGTAAAACCTGAACTTTGGTTTTATTTTGAAACGTAGCTAGGCGCAAACTGCTGCTTTTTGGAGCACGATCAGTCTGTTATTTACGGAAAACAAAAAAGGGGACTGGGACAAAACAAAGTTTTCTACGATTAGTCAAGTACAAACTGCTACTTTATTGGGATTTTCCTACCAATATTTTTAAAATTAACCAGTAAATTTACTGAATTCAATCCGTAATTTGTCTTAATTACCTTTTTGAGAGTACAACAAATAGACACCTAATTTTATTAATTTTTTTAAAGGTGTTATGATATAGAATATAATTAAAAAGTATCCTATGGGCGCTTTGACGTCGAATAATAGACATACTTTTGATTTTTAACTACTAGGTGATATATCGTCCTAATCAGACGATGTATTGATGCAATAGCGATCTTCTTGGTCATGTGTGGCCGACCAGATCGCTTTTTTCTTTGGTAATAATCGGCAATATGATTTTGACTACCATTTTTGGTGCTGGTGGCGATCATGTTCATAATTACTTGGTAAAAAACTTTACGTGCGTACGGATTACCCCGTTTACTGATTGATTCAGCCGCTAGATATTTTCCAGATTCATAATGGCGGAGATCAATTCCAATAAAAGCGTTAATTTGATTAGGTGAACTAAAACGTCTGATATCACCTAATTCGGCTATTATTAAATTAGCGGTACTTTCTCCAATCCCTGGAATAGATAGTAAGATCTCGTATTCCGGTAATGCAGCTGCCATTTGACTCATTTGTTTAATGATTTTCCGTTTTTGTTGATTTAATTGCTTTAATTGTTGTGCCCAATAACTGACCTGTTGGATCGTACTAGATCCTTGCGGTACCGCCGGGTAACTTTGGCGCGCAAGCTGTACCAATTTTGTAGTAACTTTTGTGACTTGAATTCGTGATGTTGTCTTAGTCAGTGAATTTTCAACGCCGCTAGTTACTTCCGCAAGCGAACATTTAGTAACTGCATAACTACTAGGAAAGCGGCTAACTAAATTCCAATATAGCGGACCATTGGTGGTACTAAGTAACCCTTCGATTTCTGGGAAAGTCAATTGTAATATCCGGTGTAGGCGGTTTTTGGCACGCACTAAATCGTTATTGATTTCTTGATAGAAACGACTGAGATCCTTGAGTTCTGTGTAAACCGGAAGCTGTTGGTAGTCAGCTATTCGCTTTAATATAAATTGCGACTTAGCTAAGTTAAGCGCATCTAGTTGATCAGTTTTACGATGGCGTAAACTGTCTAACTGTTTTTTAGCCGCTAATGGATTTAACCTAGTGTAAGAATAACCGTAATCCTGAAAAAAAGACTGTAAGCGACGTGAGTAGATCCCAGTGGCCTCAAAAATAATTTCTGGTTGATGACATGAACGAAGATCTTCCAATAATTTCATTAAACCACAGCGATCATTACTGATTTGATATTGTTGAACTATTTGTCCAGCGACACCAATAGCTACATTAGATGTTCGACTACTAACATCAATTCCAAAGACGACTTGCATTTTAATCACCTTTCTTGAAGTTTGCTTCCATCTTCCTGATCAATCTACTTTTCACTACACGACATCAAGTGTCCCACATTCTTCGAACAGATTTTTAATCAGCAAGGATGAAGTTGCCTGTTTTGTCCACGACGTTATGCGCCTATCTGTTTTACGACTTGTCAACTTCACCACCACTTTAACACCAAGAAAAAGTGGTAGAGAAAAAACTCCGTCGAGTTAATTCTCTACCACTAATCTTAGAATGTTTTGTCCCAGTCCCAATTTTGAATAGTAAACAAAAAGAGTTGAGCCCCTATTGGGGATCTCAACTCTTTTTACTTGCCGTAAATATCTTTTCACATGCGCTTGATCGGAATTGAACCGATGACCTACCGCTTAGGAGGCGGTCGCTCTATCCTGCTGAGCTACAAGCGCAAAAACCACTTAACTAGTATAGTGATAAGCACCAATAAAAGTCAAGTTTATTTTGCCGTACTCAATTAACTTCTGTGTTGCTTAGCCCGCGGCTTGCCCTTATCTTTTTGCCTGCGCTGCCGTTTTTTACGGTGCTGCGGCCGAGGCGTTTGTGCCACCTCTTTTTTCTTAGTTGTTTTTTCTTTTTTAGCTACCGGTTCCGGCAACGTAGTTACTATTTCATGACGGTAAATAAATCCCGGTGTCAATTCGTAATTTTGGGGACGCAGCATTGCCTTTAACCGGCGTAAATCGTGCTCATTTCCCAAATTGAGCACCTCACCAGCCACGCCCATCCGCCCCGTTCTGCCGGCACGGTGAATGTAAGCGGCCAATTCTTGCGGCAAATCAAAATTAACGACGGCCGGTAACGCCGGAATATCTAAGCCCCGCGCCGCTACATCGGTAGTCAGCAATAGAGAAAGCTGACCTTTTTTAAAAGCAGTCAACGCGTTTTTGCGCTGTTTAGAATTTTGCTTAGCACTCAAACTAGCACATTTAACTCCTAAAAAAGTCAACTTTTCGACACAATCTTGCAGTTGAGTAGCCGAATTAAAAAAGACCAGGCCGCGAAATTCGGGTAAATTAGCTAATTTACGCAACATTTCCACTCGTTTACGCACCGGGGTCATCAGCAAATAATGCACGACGTGTCCTTGAGTAGTGTCTTCTTGACGTACGTCACAAACAACAGCGCTCACCTGTTGACCCATCGCCGTCAATGCAGCAGAACTCGTCGCCGAAAAAAAGGAAAGCTGCACTTGTTTGGGGGCGGCTTTTAAAATCTGTTCACAAGCCGCCCGTGAATTAGGATCAGCTAATAAATTATCGGCTTCATCCCATACACACGCGCGTAAAGTATGCACCTTTAACTTACGCGCAGTGATTACTTCTAACAAGCGCCCCGGAGTTCCTACGACGATCTCAGGGTGTTTTTTTAACTTCTCATACTGGCGTTTAACGTTTGCCCCACCCAAAATAGCCGTCGTTTTTAACTGCAGTAACGCTGCAAAGCGTCCGATCACGTTGTTGACTTGGATCGCTAGTTCCTGTGAGGGAACCAACACTAACAGCTGCACCCCCGCTTTAGCAGTTAACCGTTCTAATAAGGGGATGGTATAGGCTAATGTCTTGCCCGAACCCGTCGGTGCGAGTCCTACCACATTTTGGGCTGCCACCAACGGTTGGTACACTGCTTGTTGGATCGGCGTTGGTGCACTAAATTTTTCTTTTTCGAATTCCGCACTAAATTTTGGATTCATCTTTACTCTCATTTCTACTTTATTTGTCTGCCGGAAAAACGATCCCCGCACTTTGGCGCAAATCGTACAAAACGCGGTTGACCGCCTGGGTATAGCTTAACCAGTCGGCTGCGAGTTGGTGGGAGCCTTTTTCCTGTGGCGTTGCTAAAACAGCCGCAAAATCCACGGCTTCAGCAGCCAGGGGATTGTCAACTTGAATGTTCGTTAAATCGGTAACGTGCCCGTTTCCCGCTACCAATTTGACCATATTCAAATCGGCCGGATTATCCAGCCATAACGTTTCTTTTAACCCGTAAATTTCACTAGGCAGGATGGAGTTGACCGTTTTAGCCATGTTTAAGGTCACGTCAAATTCAGGATAATGTAACAACGCGACCCCTTTGCCGTCCACTCCCGTCGCCAGCATCGTCGGGTGATATTCGACGCTACTCGGGACTCCAAACCAAGCTACTGCATCATACACTAAATAGACGCCTAAGTCTTGTAAACAGCCACCCGCAAATTGCGGCGCAAAAATATTAGGCCGTTTGCCGGCTAATACCTGATCGTAACGTGAAGAATACTTGGCATAAGTCAAAGTCGCGCCCTGAATAACGCTCATCTTAGCCAACTGTTCTTGAATTACCTTGAAGTTAGGTTCGTGCAGGTGCCGGGCCGCTTCAAATAAATACTGCTGCGGGTGGTCTTGCAACAAATCCAGTAGTTCCTGCATTTCTCTAGGGTTAACGCAGGCAGGCTTTTCGACGATCACGTGTTTCCCGGCTAAAAGCGCCTGCTTACACTGGGCAAAATGCAAACTGTTAGGAGAAGCAATGTAGACCACGTCAAAACTGCCCTTAGTGAAAAATTCCGTTAGGTCAGTGAAATACTCCGTGACTTCAGGATAAGCGTCACCGAACTCATGTGCCCGAGCAAGTGTGCGCGAATAGATCGTAGTTAACTGAAAACTGTTAGTATCTCCACCAGCTGCAACAAACTGCTTAGTGATCCAATTAGTACCGATGATTCCCAATTTTAACATCACGTGCCACCCCTTTTTTAATTTACCCTTATTTTACCAGAAAATTAGCGGTGATCTCGCTGCGTTTGCTGAGAAAATCCATCACCAACTAGATAAAATATAATTTGTGTTTCAATTATGTTTAACTTTGATTAAAATAATCGTTATCTTTACACATTAGTTGTGAATGGTGGTATATTTTTAGTAAGGAATTTAGCGTATCGCAGAAAGAAGGAACCCGCAATGAAAGTCTCCGGCTTCGCAGAAGATTCGTTTGTGAATAAGGTGGTCAACTTATTCAAACGACACTCTTCTAAGAAGCAGCCCAACTCGAACAATTCCGCGCAGATCTACGTCGGTGCGTGGCAATTTAGCGATGAGCATCAAAGCCGCATTCATCATTTAGTAGTCAACCCTGACCTTTCGCTTGCACTTGACCAGCATCTTTTACCCGGCTCGATTCAACTACTGACCCCTAAAGAACTTGTTTTCTTAGATACATATGGTTATCATCTCCGCATTGATACCATCGATGCGCACCCTGCAAGTGTCTATGATGAAGCTGACAATCGTGTCTACCAATTACGACCTGAACAACAATAAATTACCGGAGTCGGGAAGTGTCCCAACTCCTTTTTTTGTCCCCAATTACCACCATTAAATTTTAACCACTGCTCTATACTCACGTTCGTTAATTAATATTATTTTAATAAAGCCGCTGGGGAATCTAACTGATACGTCGCACGCGGCTCTTCGACTTGCGTCCCGTTCCAATGGATCAACGCCGAATCACTGCCAGCGTTGCGCGCGCACTCGATGTCCGTGGGCATGTCTCCCACGTAAATGGCATCATCGGGGAGAACGTCTAATTTTTCTAGACCTGCTAGTACCGGTGCAGCAGCGGGTTTATGTTCAGCGGTGTCGTCGCTAGTGATGATCACGTCAAACAGCCGTTCGAATTCAAACTGACTAAAAAATAAGCCGATTTCTTCGCGCCGCCGAGAAGTTACGATCCCTAACTTGACCTGCCGCTTTTTCAGTTGTTGGAGCGCCTCTTTTACCTGCGGAAAATACTTGGTTTGTCCGGCATACTCGGTATAATTACGGCGCCAAGTAGCACCAAAACTAGCCACATCCATGCCTAAATTCAACTGCTCCACGCCCTTTGCTAGGGTAACGCCAAACAGCGCATCAAATTCTTCCAGGGTTAACTGGTGACCGCTGACTCGTTTTACGGTCTTTTCCCACGTTAGGTAGGCGGCCCTTCTCGTATCGATCAGTGTCCCGTCCACATCAAATAAGTATGCCCGGTAGTTACGCACAAACTCGTCCTCCTCTTGACTATGAAAAATCTCCTAAAACAGGTAGCTTACTTGCACTCACGTAATTGCCGTATTCTTGTGCCCGTTTTTGCAGCTCCACGGCACTTAGGTTAGCCGTGTCTAAGGTGATAAACGGCGTTAAGTATTTTAACTGCAACATTTTAGCGGTAGCCTGAAACGGACGTAACAATTCCGTGACCGTGTATTTGAGCTGACCTTTTCGCCCGTAATTATTAGCGCCGCAAGAAACTGACAGCAGTAATTCTTTGCCCCGCAACTTGTCACCACCTTCGCCGTACGCCCAACCTTCCGTAAAAACTTGGTCTTGCCACTCTTGCAGTAAAGTCGGACAGCTGTACCAGTAAAACGGAAATTGTAACACGATCCGCTGTGACGCAAGCAAGGCCTGCTGTTCTTTTTGCACGTCGACGTGCTGGTCGGGATAGAGTTGATACATGTCACGCACTACAACTGACGGTGCTAACCCCGTCACTAAAGTCTGGTTAACTTGCGAGTGCGCCCAGTCAGGATGGAATAAAAAAACTGTCGTTTGCATATTGACCTCCCCAATTAATGATTTAACAACTTCATTTTATAACATTCCACCCATTAAAACAGCCCAAATCGTAGTCATTTTACAAGAGTTAAAACAAAAATCGGTTACATTTTGTAAATGATTGTTTCTCGGTCTTGATTACGGTACAATGTAGCTGTAACTTTATATCTAGGAGGATATTTGAATGGCTTATTTGGATAATGGTAACCAAATTTTTAAAGATGCTCGTAAAAATCATTACGCTGTTGGCGCGTACAACACCAACAACGTCGAATGGACTCGTGCGATCCTGCGCGCTGCCGAAGAAACCCGGACCCCACTTTTGATCCAAGTGTCAACTGGCGCTGCTAAGTACATGGGCGGCTACAAGTTCGTTAAAGACATGGTCGAAGATCAAATGGATTCCATGAACATCTCCGTTCCCGTTGTGTTGAACTTGGATCACGGTGATTACGATTCCGCCGTTGAATGTATCAAGCTAGGCTACTCATCAGTAATGTTTGATGGTCATGCTTTACCAACCGACGAAAACTTAGCTAAGACTAAAGAGATCATCAAGTTGGCTCACGAACGCGGCATTTCAGTCGAAGCCGAAATCGGCAAGATCGGTGAAAACCAAGGCGGCGGCGAATTAGCTTCCGTTGAAGATGCTAAGGCATTTGCCGCTGCTGGTGTTGACAAGTTAGCTTGCGGGATCGGCAACATCCACGGCGTTTACCCGGCAGACTGGAAAGGCTTGAACTTCGATCGCCTCAAAGAAATCGCCGCTGCCGTTGACATTCCGTTGGTATTGCACGGTGGTTCCGGCATCCCTGAAGAACAAGTTAAAAAAGCTATCTCATTAGGTGTCGCTAAAGTTAACATCAATACCGAATTCCAGTTAGCCTTCCAACAAGCTACTCGTAAGTACTTCGAAGCCCACAAAGACGAAGACAAAGCTAACAAGGGTTATGACCCACGTAAGTTACTCTTGCCTGGTGCCGAAGCAATTACCGACGCAATGAAGGAAATGATCGGCTGGTTGGGTACTCCTTCGATCGACGAAGAATTAAAATCCGCTGCATTCGATCGCAGCTCATTAAACGAAGAATAATTTAAGAGTATTAAAAAAGAGCGAGGGTAAGTTATATTTCCCTGGCTCTTTTTGTGTTAGTATCGTTATCATCTGATTAGTTGTGGTAAAACACCAATGCTACGCAAAAACAGGCGAAATCAGCCGCGTATCTAACCGGATGCATATTAATTTTTATTTGCCAATTGCCAACTGCTTTAAAGCTTGTCCGGTTTTAGAAGCGGCGACTTTCATTGCTTTTTGGGGCCGACCACTATACATAATTTGACCGCCATATTTTCCCGCTCCAGGACCCAAGTCAATTAACCAGTCAGCTTGACTAATCACTGCTAAACTATGTTCAATGACGATCAACGTATTCTTTTGCTCAACTAAATCATTAAATAAATTAAGAAGCTTAGCTGTATCTTTTAAATGTAAACCAGCAGTCGGTTCATCAAGCAAATAAAGAGAGCCTTTTTCTTCTAATTCAAAAGCTAACTTCAAACGTTGCAATTCCCCACCTGATAAAGTATTCAAGCTCTGATCTAAAGTTAAATAATCTAAACCAACTCTTTGCAGATTGGTTAATTTCAGCAAAATTTGCGGTTGATCACTAAAAAAGTTGGTGGCTGCAGTAACTGATAGATGTAAAACTTCAGCGATATTTAAGCCGTGATATTGGTAGCTTAAAGCTTCAGCATTAAAACGACGACCACGACATTTTTCACAAGTCTGCACAACTGGATCCATAAAAGCCATATTGGTAATCGTAACCCCCTTACCCTTACATAAAGGACATGCACCTTTACTATTAGCGCTAAACAACTGACGTGAAACACCATTTTCATTACCAAATATTTTTCTAATATCATCTAAAATATTCAAATAAGTTGCGGTATTTGACCGTAAACTGGTACCGATTGGCACCTGAGACAAATCAATATAGTTACCAGTTAACTGCTTTTTAAGTGCAGTAATCAGTGAACTTTTACCAGAACCAGCAGGTCCCGAAACAACGGTTAATACCTCCCGGGGAAAAGCTGCAGTAACCGTTTGTAAATTGTTTTCTTTGGCATTTTTAATGGTAATAGAATCTTTAATTGTCCGCCCTTGTGGCCAAGACAATTGGTGATTTAAATATTGGGCCGTAACAGTTTTTTGCCGCAAAAGCTCAGAATAAGTACCCGTAAAGACAACCTGACCACCCTTTTGTCCCGCTTCTGGTCCAATTTCAACTATATAATCAGCTAATTTAATAATTGCTGGATTATGTTCAACAATCAATACGGTATTACCACGATCGCGCAACTTAGTTAAAGCTTTAACGATTAATTGAATGTCATAAGGATGAAGTCCAACACTAGGTTCATCTAAAACATAAAGTAAGTCGGTCAAAGAACTGGTCAGGTACTTGGCAATTTTAATTCTTTGTGCCTCGCCACCTGATAAAGTCGCTGTATTACGATTTAAATTTAAATATCCCAAGCCAATCTCAACTAAAGAATTAATTTTAGTAATTAATTCCCGAACAATTTCCTGTACCTTTGTTTCTTTGATTTTTTTAAAAAAGGCTAAAGCCTGCACTAAATCCAGATTCCCTACTTGAAAAATATTTAAACCATTAATTTTAACCCGTAAAACTTCTTGCTTCAACCGGCTTCCGCCGCAAATAGGACAGTCTTTTCTTGTTACAACTTCACTGATTGCCGCTTGATGCTTCTTAGCCTCTTTTTTATGCAAAATTGAACGGCGAATCCGGGGCACGATTCCTTCATATAAAGCAGTCTTATACCAATTCTCAGGTGGATTAGCCAGTTTTTGTTGCGGTGCATGCATTAACAACTCGTATTCTTCTTCAGAATAATCCTTGATCGGTTTATCCACATCAAATAAACCACTGTAAGCATATCTTTTCCAGCGCCAAGTATTAACCCCAAAACTAACAAAAGTAATTGCGCCTTCATTTAGTGACTTATTTTGATCAAGAATTTTTGTTTCATCAATTTCATCAATATAGCCTAACCCCTGACAGTTGGGACACATCCCCTGTGGCAAGTTAAAAGAATAATTATCCGAATATCCAATAAAAGGTTGGCCGAGACGAGAAAAAAGTAGCCGCAATAAAGAATAAATTCCCGTATAAGTAGCCAAAGTTGAACGCGCATTATTCCCTAACTTACGCTGCTCAATCACTATTGCCGGCGGCAAATTCTCAATTTTACCCACTTCGGGTTGACCATATTTGGGTAAATATTGCTGGGTAAAACTCGGAAAAGTTTCATTTAATTCCCTTCTTGATAAGGCTGCAATTGTGTCAAAAACTAAAGATGATTTGCCTGAACCTGATAAGCCAACAAAAACCGTTATTTTATTTTTAGGTAACTTCAAACTAATATCTTGCAAATTATTTTGCCTAGCGTGATGGACAATAATTTCTTTTTTTTGACTCATTTTCTACTCCTTAAATGCCCATAAGTTAATTTAAATATATGTACTATAACATATTAATAGACTTCTTCAGAAATTAAAGCTTAAAATTTCCGATTACCACGCACAAACCTGTAAACAAGCCCAAGGCGCTTTGAATTCCAAATATCGTCAACTACTAAACTACCATTCGGCAAACGAAGCATTTGCCAAAGAACTCACCCGACAAGCACGTTGGATTTTTACTTTCAATTTATAGTTTTTATTTTATAATTTAGTGCACTTGATTTGACAATTGAGGAAACAACTTAAAAATAACAAACCACCTAGACCAATTTTGATCTAAGCGGTTGGAAAATTCTTCATCAACACTAGTTGACAAAGAACCTTTTTTAGTTACTTGATTTTAAGTATCAGTGAATCAGCCCATACTAACAACAAAAGACTTAGTTTTTCTTGACTCTTCGTGCTAAAAATTCTGCAAATTTTGAAGCATCTTCAGCTGACAATTTGCCAATCAACTTAGAGCGTTCTAATAAGTTGCATGGAATAAAGTAAGAGCTGTAAGTATCGATCCATGAATCTTTCTTTAATCCTGTCGTCGTAAAATCATTAATAGGATAATAGAATTTTTTCATTGTCGCAGACTTATTTTGATACTTCGAAGTAATATTAAAAAACAGAATCCCCCGCTCATCATCTCTAATAATTAGGACAGGTCGTCTTTTACCACCAGGCATTGTCAAAAATTTAACATAAGTCGTAATAATATCGTTAGTATTCATCTTCTTGTGCCCATTGTGCTAATTTTTCCGGAGTATCTAACTTAACAACTGGTACCTCTTGCGCTAAATTTTGAATATTCAACAACGTTTTTTCATCCGCTGTTAACTTAGTTGAAAAAGGTAAACCAGCTTGTGCGACCAACCTTTTGTAAAACATAGTGATTGCAACTGTCGGAGTCAATCCTAATTGTGTCAAAATTTCATTTCCCTGATCTACTAATTCCTTATCAACCTTAACCTGAATTCTTTTTTTTATATTAGCTGTCATTGGACTACCTCCTAAGTACTATTGTACTATTAACAGACAATAGTGACAATTGGTTACGACTCTATGCTAATAGTATAGAACCCTTTTGTGTCCTCATATTTTATTTAAATAACTTTTCAAACAATTTCTTACCGTGATTGTGATATGGATTCTTAACATTGATCCAAGCAAAAAAAGCTGGTGCATCTAATTCAACATCGACTCCCTCGGGATTACCGTTCACTACTTTAGGTGACAATGCATCGCGGTAAATCTTAGACGGTCGACTTTCACCGAAGCGACTAGCATTTTCGTCCAACGTTGAGATTTTAAAAATCAAAGAATCCGTTTCTTTATTGTACTTAAAATAATCGTGACTAGAACCCAAATATAACTTACGCCACTTTTCTTGACTCGATTCCTGCGAATCGTCATAACGGTGCTCCGGAAAGAAAATTGGTAACGGTTCATCGCACATTTCATAATAATCACGAAATATTTCCCGGGTAATATGGAGAAAATCTACCTTACCACCGTTTTCATAAAAATTCCACTGCTGGTCATCGTCACTGATCTTAGCCGCAAAACGTAAAACAAAATCCTTAAATAAGGTATTATTCACCCGCGCCAAAACCTCGTTATACGCACTAACAGATTCCTGTTTAAATTTGTCATCAAAAACCTTATCGTTTTTCAAATAATAACTACGACGCCGCGCTCGTTCTGGTAAAGTATAACCATCACTATTAGTCGTTCCAATCATTGCTGGGTAATTTTCATGCTGTCGATCCACAGTGTTAGTAGTATTGACGACTAAATTTTCCCCGTAATTTGGTTTACTAAAAAATTCACTGGGGATTTCATCGACTAACAAGGGATAAACGTTAGATTCTTGTAGCCAATTAGCTAGCTGCGCAACCGTTTTTGATTTTTTATTATGAATATTTTCCGGTAAGATCGTATTATAGTCCATAAAATCAGTAGTGCTGTCGTGTAAAGCTGTCATTCGGGCAATCAATCGTAATAGACTAGACTTACCCGAATTGGCTGTCCCACCTAAAAACAAAAACTGGGGTACGTCTTTTTGCTCTTCTTGCGAACCGACATGGTGACGTAAAACGGAAATAAACGGTGCACTAAAAGCATATAAAATTGCTTCGTAGATCCGCGCACCATAGTCATTAGTATATTTGATCGTATATTTTTGATAGTTACGCAATAAGTGGCTGATGGTCGTTAACGAATACCTGATATCCGCCACAGAGGCATACTTGCCAAACGGAACCGCTTTATTTTTAACCACCGTATCCTTCACAAATAAACCCGACTGCCGTCGTAACAAATCGATCGTTGCTTCATCAAAAATCAACGCGGGCCTTTCCTGCACGGCCTCATCCACTGCTTCTACTTGCTTAACCCTTAATCGCTTGACTACCCGTTTTTTGACGGTCGGCGGCGTCGCTAGTTGGTGTCTTTGATTTCTATTAGAGACCATGTCGCTAGCGATCTCATAGGCAAATTTTTCGGCCTGCTGGTCTTCTTTTTTACGTTGATATTCCGGACTGCCCACGGCTTTTTGGTCTTGCAGCTGATTGATCAATTCCCCCGTATACTGGGGTAAAATTCCCAACGACACTCCGTTGCGCAAATTTTCCACGGTCTGCGTCACTGTCGCCTGCTGAATCGCACTGACATCTTGATCGTCCAAGATAGTTGCCGCAACTAATTGATCACTAGGCGCTAATTCTTGATTGTCTTTTTTCTTTTTAGTAACGACTTTAAACAGTTCTTTGGGTAAGTAATCCATTAGTAGCGGCTTAATATCTTGCCGGTAATGACGCGCCAATTCGGCATATAACTGACTATTATCGTAAATTAAAACTTCTTCAAATTGATTAAAACGGCTGTCAAAAGCCTGCTGGGACAAGTTAGCCGAACCAATTACGACTCGCGTATTTTTAGTTTGCTCATTTTGTAGTAGATAAAACTTAGAATGAATCACAAAACCGGCTTGCGGGACTTTTAATTCTATCTGATGCTCCAAGACTTCTTGTTTCACCGGTGCCTTGAGTTGTCCAAAAAAGTTTAACGCACTCTTTTTAGCGGTTTGCTCATTGGCGTACTTAACTGTTGCCTTGAGCAGTTCATCATTAGTCGCAGCCTGAATTTTCCCCTCCGGAATCCCCACAACTAAGGTAGACTGCTGAAATTGTTCCAGATATTGGTTGACGAACCGCGGTGAAATTGAATAAGTCACTGCCAATAATTTAGTATATTTTTCATGATCAAAAATCTGTGCGATCGACCAATCAACTTGTCGGTTTTCGTACAGAATATTGGTAGTAAGCAGTGCCACGTCAAAACCCTCTTTACGTTTAGTTTAATTACTATTGTAAACTATTGCATATAGGAGAGCAAAAGGAAATACTAGCAAATTGCAAGAATAAGTTAGCCACTTATCAAAAAGCTGATTAGTGCAATTTCTTGGCGGCGCGCGTAGCCCAGTTCTTTTCGAAAAGCTTCAGCTGGGATTTGATAATTTAATAATCTGCGCAACAAGTGATTGAGTCTGTTTTTCCCACTACAGTGTTAATTTCGAAGTGACCAAATTCACGTCGTTTCTCAATTCGTTGTGGTCGCTGCGCGATACTTTTACCGTTGACCTTTTTGACTTGCTGGGTCTGACCGCGTTTCAGTTCGTTATTGATAGTTTGATGAGCAACTCCTAGATTACGAGCAATTGCCCGCGCAGAAAGGCCACGTTCGTGCCAAGCAGCGATTTGTCCGCGTTCAATTTCAGTTAAATGATGACCTTTGGTTCGCTTTATGGTAAACTGTTCTTGCATCAAGATAAAATCCTCTTTTCATTGTTTGTCGTAGAATTAATGATACTGGATTTTTATCTTGGTGTCTTTTTATTTAAATTAAGTGGCTAACTTAATTGTAAAACTTACGTAGTACTTTTATAATTCGAATACTTCATTTTTTATTAAGCTGATCAACGTTTTCAAAATGTAATGTCATCTACCGCCACCACCTTTCTAATTTTGCGCATAAAAAAAGCACTCGCAATTGAGTGCTAATTAATATATTGACTAAACTTCATATTGGCTAAACTTCCAACTTAGCTCGTAATGCTTCAGTTAAAACAGCAGAAAAATTAATATTTCTTTCCTTACCTAATTTAACTAAATACTCAGGTACAGAAACATTTTTGCGTACTGTTTTAGGATTATTTCGCCGATACTCGTCCATATCAACCGATACAATCGTTTTGATGTCATTATCTTTTGTATCAATGTTTTCAAGTGCCGAAGCCTTAGGATAATCAATTACATCTTCTAAAGCTAATCCAATCAAGTCTTGTGCCATCACTAAGGCATCTTTGAGATCTTCACCTTGAGTCCAGCCACCATCAATATCAGGGATTTCAACGGTA
Source organism: Ligilactobacillus sp. ESL1201 (assembly GCF_058503265.1). Taxonomy (NCBI): domain Bacteria; kingdom Bacillati; phylum Bacillota; class Bacilli; order Lactobacillales; family Lactobacillaceae; genus Ligilactobacillus; species Ligilactobacillus sp. ESL1201. Next base: position 1,214,333 of record NZ_CP196362.1, read on the forward strand.
TAGCCGACTTTCTCAGGATGCAGAATAACTGGATAAACAACGGTGTTTTTCATATCTAATCCTCCTCGCTGAGTTAAAATTTAAGGGTATAGAAACAAGTACTCATTTGAGCCCTGCTTCTTTTAAGATTGCCCGTTCCATACCCGGCTTTAATTCCTTTGCGTGAATTGGAACATAAGTCGTAACATTAGTTTTAGGATTATACATTTTTAAATGTGAACCCCGTTGCGACTTTTTTATGAAACCATTCGCTTTAAGTAACTTAACGGCTTCTCTTGGTCTCATCGGCATTTTCTATACCCCTTTCCTTATTACAAATTTATTATACACAATGATGTGTATAAAGTCAAGCGGAGCCGATAACCGAGCCACAGGTATTTTTCATGGTTCTTTGTCAACTAGTGCTGGTGGAGAATTTTTTAACCATTTAGATCAACATAGGTCTAGGTGGTTTGTTATTTTTAAGTCATTTTTTGTTTTTAATTAATTTTGCTTTTAATTTTTAGTGATTTAAGCGTGTTTTCCCGCTTTTAACGTACACTAAATAAGCCTCCCTATTTGATCAAATTTTTTGAATTAGTTCAGTATTGAAAGCTTACTGATACATTCCAAAATGACCCGTAAAGAGGTTAAGAAATATCGATCTAACAATTAAAGTACAGCTGCGTATGAAATCATATAAGTCACACCACCATCATCGTTTAAACGGTAAAAGTATCGCGCAGCGACCACAACGAATTGAGAAACGACGCGAATTCGGTCACTTCGAAATTGACACTGTAGTGGGAAAACGTGCTGGTCAGGAAAGTGTGTTGCTAACTTTAACTGAGCGCAAAACTCGTTTTGAAATCATTCGTTTGCTTGAAGGTAAAGACGCTGATTCCGTTAACTATGCTCTCACACAAATCACTACGCAACTAGGTGATATTATCAAATCCGTAACTGCCGATAATGGTACGGAGTTTAGTAGCTTGACTACCGCTTTAAACGGAATCGCCCAGATTTATTACGCCCATCCCTATACTTCATGTGAACGCGGAAAAGCGCAATGCTTTTTCTTATACCTAAATTTAAATTGGTATACAAAAAACAAGCATTGATTTTTCGTCATCAACACTTGTTAGTATAGAACCTTAAATTTTAGTAAATTAATGCCACTGGCAGGAGTCGAACCTGTACTTGGATAACCCAAACAGCGACCTGAACGCTGCGCGTCTGCCAATTCCGCCACAGTGGCATGTTCAAAGGAACAATCAATAGTATATAATAAATCTCACTAAAAGAAAAGCCCTAAATAAAATTTATCATTAAAAATGTCATTCACATCTGATAATGTCTTAAGTAATCACACGAGAAAATGTCTCAAATAACTAGAAAAATTCCTCCGCTTCTGCCAAAATAATTAGGCAAATTACACAGCGGAGGATCTTATGAGAAAGGTTTACTTAACGATGAAAGAAGCACACAAATATCAAATTATCAAAAACGTAGCTGAAGGTAAAATGCCCAAAACTAGAGCTGAGGTTCAACTAGGGGTAACCAGACGTCAGATCGATCGGTTACTTGTCCGTTACAGAACAATTGGTAAATCAGCTTTTATTCACCAAAATCGTTTGAAAAAGCCCAAGCATGCACTTTCCCAAACAACACGTTCAACTATCGTTGAACTGTATCAAACAAAATACGTCGGCGCTAATTTCACTCATTTTACGGAATTATTAGCCGAACATGAGGGCCTTAAATTCAGTCGGTCAACAATCGCTAATATCTTAAAACAAGCGAATATCCTATCACCTAAGGCTCATCGGCGAACCAAACGACTGCACCGAGAAAAGCTCCGAAAACAAGCTATGAAAACTAAAACAGTCGCTAAATCAGATAAAATTTTAATTCCAGGAGAAACTCACCCTAGTCGCCCACGTAAAAAATATTTTGGTGAATTAATCCAAATTGACGCTAGTGACCACTTATGGTTCGGCAAGCAAAAAAGTCATTTACACGTGGCAATTGATGACGCAACTGGAACTATCGTTGGTGCTTACTTCGATCATCAAGAAACCCTCAAGGGTTACTACCACGTTTACCATCAGATCCTAACCAATTATGGCATTCCATATGAATTTTTCAGTGATCGGCGAACGGTATTTGAATATCAACGCAAACACCAAAAACAGGTTGAAAATGATACTTTTACGCAATTTGGTTATGCTTGTCAACAACTTGGAACTAAGATTTCGACCAGTTCTATTCCACAAGCAAAAGGGCGAGTTGAGCGTCTCTTTGAAACGCTACAATCTCGCCTAATCACTGAATTACGTATTCATCAAGTAGCTACGCTAGCTGCGGCCAATGTATTCCTAGATTCCTACATCGAAAGATACAATGCGCAGTTTGCCCTACCGATAAATGATACCACATCAGTGATGGAAAAAGCACCCGTAACGACTAAATTAAATCTAATTTTGGGCACTTTAACTACTCGTAAGATCAATACAGGTAATCACTTTTCATTCCATAAACAGGCTTATTTACCGGTCACATCGACTGGAAAAGAAGTTTATTTTCAACGTGGGACAGAGGTGTTGGTTATTAAAGCCTTTGACGGTGAATTGTATGCTTCAATCGCTGAAGGTTTATATCGCGTGCGCCGCTTAGCGGCACATGAGTTACGATCCCAGGAATTCGACGACGTACCTCAAAAACAAAAAGCGAAAAGAAATTACATTCCACCGCTCTCGCATCCCTGGAAAGCAGCCAGTTTTAACCGCTATTTAGCTAAACGCGGGATCACACAAGCAGAATTTGAACAGGAGCGCTACGCTTAGCACAGCTTTTTTCGTCGGTCGACTCAGATTAAAGCAACACATCGCCTTACAGAGGTCAAGGGCGGCGCAGCCGTTTATTTTACCCTTGACCTTCTGTGAGGCGGTGTGTTAGGCAACCATTTCGACTGACAAAAAAGCTGAGCACCCCCTTTTTCAGAGGGAGATAGCCCAGCGGCTTGAGCGCTAATTACTCGCTAATGTTTATATTTTTTTGAGACATTTTCAAAAACGATTGACAGCCCTAAATAAAATTTATCATTAAAAACAATCCATATTCATTATCTCAAATAATTATTTCATTCAATTGCCGGTTATGCTAACATTATTAGGTCTAAACACTGACGACATTAAAAGCTGAAAAATCAAGGATGTGAATCTAATGGTCAAAGTTGGCTTCAGAAAGCCCAGTATCAAAAAATCCCTGAGCGCTAGAACTAAGGGACGTTTCACCAGATCTATCAAAAGAGCAATCATCCCTGGTTACGGTCAAAAAGGAATGGGTTGGGCCCACCCCAAAAGAAAAATTTACAATAGTGTTTACCACAAAACAACTATTGATACCCGGAAAGTTATCATCAATGCAATAAAAACAACTCCAGGTCATGCTGCAACAACTATCAGTTCAGGTCATAGTAACTATGAAGAACCACTACCTGAACATGATCCTCACAGTTATTTCAAAATTATTAAGGAAATTTGTGGTTGGAGTTTTTGGCTTAGTGCTTTATTTCAATTACCCACTGGATTTTGTTACTTGTTTTTATTTATCTGGGTTCTTATGTGGTTTATCAAAAATATTATCTCTTAGGAGGATAAAAAGTGCTTAGATTCATACTAGTTTTAGTTACCGCTTATGTAATTTATTTGTTACATAGAAGTATTAAAATGCATGATTTCAATTGGGCATTGGCATTAGCGACCCTCATTTTACTAGCAGTCGGAATCAGAGTAGGTAATGATTCACAGCAAATTCATTATTCTGCCAGTGAAGTTCAGACTATGCAGCAAAAATATCAACGAACTAAAAAAGAAAATCGCTCATTAAAAAAACAACGGCCAGCATTATTAGCCAAAGAAGATTCCACGAATGAAAAGTTGAACAGTATAAAAACAACTTATTCAGTGCAGCAAGGTCAGTTTCAACAAGAAGCTGACCAAAAAAAGCAGCAGGAAGTACAAGAAAAACAAGCACAAGAACAGGAAAGTCAACAAAAACAAGCTGCTACACAACAAGAGTCCGCTAAAAATCAGCCCGCTGTACAACAGCAACAAACAACCAGTGCTCAATCCACTGGCGATCAAAATGGTACTATGGTCTGGGTGGCTACCGAATCTGGTAAAAAATACCACTATGATCCTAATTGTCGGGGGTTAAATCGCGCTAATGGTAAACAACAGATGACTGAACAACAAGCGATTGCCGAGGGTTACACCTTATGCAAATTGGAGGGCGGAAATTAATTTGAAAAATAAAGTAATCACGTTATTATTCATTATACTGATACCTCTTTTGGCTGCCGGTTGTTCGAGTCCACACCAAAAAAAGTTAGATGCTCAGTATAGTAAGTATCAAAAAATGTATGCCGCTGAAAAAGAAAAAAATAAGCAGCTAAAGCAAGAAAAAGAAACTACCAGTGATACTACGTCTGATTTAGAATCAGATATTAGTGATTACCAGTACAAAATTAAAAATCATATTCCTTAATTAACAGCAGTTTGCTGCCAATCGAATTGAGACAAAAAGCGGTTAACAGTCGAGCACTAGGCTAGGTGCAGATTGTTGCTTTTGGGAGCACGATCAAACTATTATTTAGGAATATTCAAATAGGTTCTGAGACAAAACTCATTGTTTTGTCCCCGGGCCATTTTTTATCCTATTTCCCTTGACCTCCCCGTCCCTCTTAGTTACACTTAAGTAACTCAAATCTACCGAGATAGGATGATCCCAGATGCTAGACTCATTACTTACCAAACAGCAATGCCAAAAAATCCTAGAAATCAATTTTCGCTACCAAATCAAACAAAAGATTAAAAATATTCTTCTCGTAACTACCATTGGCTACTTGATCGTCGTCGCCGTGATCTGGATCTGGGCTTTTTCCATGCTGTGGATCATAGTTACCGCCGTGATCATCTGCGGAAGCATTCAATTTTTGCTCACTAAAAAGTTATTACACAGGGGGTCAAAATTATTTTCCGATAAATTAAGGAACATCAGCGCCATAACATATCACAGCATCTTATTTGTCACTAACGATCACCAGGCCCAGCAGCAATATATCAAACTTTATGCCCAACTTACTAAACTGCCACAATATTACGCCCGCAAAGGAATTCTCGCTCCTAATGAACCCGGCTACCGCATTGAAGACGACCCAATATTTGCCCAACTGGTAACTAAACTTAATTTCACTGAAATAGTTAATAGCCAACCTAGTATTATCGAAACCGACGACTACCTGATAATAGCAAGAATGAAAAAGATGGACCACAAAAAGAAAAGAATGATAGTTTCTCCTATCGCAAAAACCACGGAAAATCTGGCGTTACTAAGTGCCACCAATAATTCGCCAGCAATTTTAAGAAAAAAGATTCGCAAGTACGCCATTTTACCTTAGCCCGCTTTTTGGTCATCATCATAAAAAAACTCTTGCGTTGTCTTCCAACATATAGTAAAATATTTTTTGTCGGAATTTGCTGGTGAGTGGTGGTATTTTTTATCCCGCTGGCCTTTAAAATTTTAGTTGACAAACACTAGAACTTTCCGTATACTTTAAGAGTTGAGTTTATTGGGCATTCGCCAAACTGGTAAGGCAGTGGACTCTGAATCCATAATTTACAGGTTCGACCCCTGTATGCCCAATCATATTAAAAAGTTTCCCGCTTCGTTGTTGAAGTTGGGAAACTTTTTTAGATTTAGTCCCAGTAATTGCTATTTACGCAAAAATTAGCTACTATTAACTAGAATTAATTTGTACTTAAATTTACCCGGAAAGTTGGCCGCACATGACTTCATCTAAAACTCCAAATGCTAAAGAAAAAATGCTGCGTGGATCGGCGTGGATGACGATCGGCAGTATTTTTTCCCGGATCCTCGGTGCCATTTACATCATTCCTTGGTACGGTTGGTTTGGTGCCGATAAACTGCAGGCTAACGCACTTTACACTAAGGGCTACACCGTCTACAGCCTCTTTATCATGATCGCAACGGCCGGGATTCCTTCCGCCGTCGCCAAACAGGTGGCCCACTATAATTCGCTCAATGAATACCAGATTGGCAGACGCCTATTTCAAAAAACACTACTATTAATGATTGCTCTAGGCGCATTTTGTGCCGCTCTACTGTGGGGGATCGCCCCTTGGATCTCCCAAAACGATCCTAAGGTGATCCCCGTTTACCGTTCGTTATCCCTAGCCTTACTGCTGATCCCGGCGATGAGTTTAGGACGCGGGTTTTTCCAGGGATATTCTGACATGGCCCCTTCGGCTTTGTCCCAACTACTCGAGCAACTGATCCGCATCATTTACATGTTAGCTGCAACCTTTTGGATCATGAAAGTTCTCCATGACCCCTACGTCAAAGGGGTTGTTCAGTCCACGCTAGCCGCCTTTTTCGGTGCGTTAGGTGGTATCTTACTACTATTATTTTATTATTTAAAAAAGCACCGCCAGCTGGACTCATTAGCCGCCAACAGTGCCAATCAGTTACAGATCTCCGACGGCAAAATCATCAAGGAAGTTTTGTGGGAATCGATCCCCTTTATCTTCGTTAGTATCTCGATGACTCTCTACAACCTTTTTGATCAGTTTTCATTTCAGCCGATCATGCAACACGTCACGCACTATTCGCTAGCCGCGATCAACGCCCAGTACGCGTTATTTGCTGGCAATGCCAATAAATTAGTGATGATCATCGTTTCCTTAGCGATCGCCCTGTCTACTACCGCGATCCCGCTACTGTCCGAAGCCATCACCAAAAGAGATATCATCGGTACCAGACAGCAGATCACCGATTGTTTAGAGCTCTTCTTTTTTATCATGCTTCCTTGCTCGTTAGGAATGGCTGCCGTCGCGCGCCCGCTATACGTTTTATTTTATTCTTACAATCACTTGGGCGTTTTCGTGATGAGCGTCGCTTCTTACACGGCATTACTGATGGGGTTATACTCCGTCATGGCCGCCATCTTACAGGGAATTTACGAAAATAAAAAAGCGATCCAATACACCATCGCTGGTCTGATCGCTAAATTACTCCTGCAAATTCCCCTGACGGTCTGGCTCCACGCTTACGGTCCCTTATTAGCGACCGCTTTGGGCATGGGCGTTTCGTGTTACTTAATGTTACGTTTTGTTTATTACCGCTACAACCTCAACTTGCGGGTCTTACAGAAAAATTTCAATAAAATGATGTTTTTTGCCTTGGTGATGTTTGGCGTGGTGATCAGCGCCGTTTGGGTCTGTGGGCTCTTTTTAAGCAAGTACAGCCGCGTGTTTGCCACGCTGACTCTGGTGATCGTCGTGTTACTCGGAGCCTACGTTTATCTCGGCTTGGTGTTAAAGGCGCGCCTATTTGACCATATCATCGGTCGTTCCGCTAACAAATTACGCCAAATGCTACACATCAGCTAAGTGTTGCCGCATAAATTCCTGTAAGTGCGCGCTGATATCCGTGGGCAAGACCACATACTTCTGTTGTGCCAACTGGTCGGCCAACGCACTGTGCGTGTAAACTGCCGCGGCTATTACCTGAGTCGTGTTTTGTGTTGCAAATTGTGCTAAAAACCCACCAATGATTCCTGCCAGCGTGTCGCCCATGCCTCCTGTCGCCATGTACGGCCCGCCTAACAGCAACCGTTCCGGTGCCGCATCCTCGTGATAAATTTCCGTCTGGTACTTTTTTAGCACTACCGTCGCGTGTAACTGTTGTTGTGCCTGGCGGTTGCTGGCTTCGTTTTGCTGGGCAATTTTAATACCGGAGAGTCGTTGCCATTCCATCTGATGAGGAGTAAAAACTAACCGCGCCTGCGGCTTAACCGGCTGTTTTTGTTGAGAGCATAGCGTGATTGCCGAACCGTCAACCAGTAAAATTTGGTGCTCGGTAACTTGTTGCAGCACCGTCTTAAACACCGCTTCAGCTTGCTGGTCTAATCCCAGTCCCGGCCCCAAAACGATTACCGTCGCCTGCTTGACCGCCGCCGTTAGCTCCGGCAATTGCGTCAGGGGCACGAACATTGCTTCGGGCACCCGCGTGTGTAACGCGCTTAAATTAGCGGGAACCGTCGCGACGGTCACTAGTCCCGCACCACTGCGTACGGCTGCCAGTGCCGCCATGATGATCGCTCCGCCATAGTTCAAGTTGCCACCAACCAATAACACTTTGCCGTAATCACCCTTATGACTGTGATGCGGCCTTTTTTTTAACAAATTTAACACCGTTGCTGGAATTTCTTTCATTATTTTCCTCCGTTTCCTAAATCCATTACGAAGATACAAAAGAGGAACCTGAACAAAAATTGAATTTGTCTCGGTCCCTCTTCGCATATCCTAATCGTGTCTCCAAAAGCAGCAGTTCATGCCTACTTTTACTTAGCGATCACAATATTCACTAACTTATTAGGAATAGCGATCACTTTTTTAACTTCAGCGCCACTGATTTCTTCTTTAACGTGTTGGTCAGCCAGTGCCAATTCTTGCAGTTTTTTAGCCGGTAGGTCACGTTCAACTTGCAAATGTTGTCTTACCTTGCCGTTGACTTGGACTACCACTTCTACAGTCTCATCCAGTAACTTGCTTTCGTCGTAAGTCGGCCACTGTGCATAAGCAATACTGCCTACGTGTCCTAGCTTAGTCCACAGTTCCTCGCCGATATGTGGCGTAACCGGAGACAACATCTTAACGAAGCCTTCCATGTATTCCAACGGTAACGAACTAGCCTTGTAGCAGTCGTTAACAAAGACCATCAGCTGTGAAATTGCCGTGTTAAAGTGCAATTTTTCGTAATCTTCCGTTACTTTTTTAACCGTTTGGTTGTAGATCTTAGTCAAATGACCGTCGTTGATCGTAGTCACGCGGTCACGTAACTTGTCGTTTTCATCGATCATGAGGTTCCAGGCCCGATTGATAAATTTATACGCGCCATTCAACCCGTCTTCGCTCCAAGCAACCGAAGCATCCAACGGTCCCATAAACATTTCGTATAACCGTAACGTGTCGGCACCATACTGGTCAACAATGTCGTCAGGATTGACCACGTTGCCCTTGGACTTCGACATTTTTTCGTGATTATCGCCTAAGATCATTCCCTGGTTGACCAGTTTCTGGAATGGCTCTTTAGTCGGTACCACACCAATGTCATACAAGAATTTATGCCAGAAACGAGCATACAGCAAATGCAAAACAGCGTGTTCAGCACCACCAACGTATAAATCGACCGGCATCCACTGTTTTAATTTTTCGTAATCGGCGACCCCATTTTTATTATGCGGATCAACGTAACGCAAGAAATACCACGAACTACCAGCCCACTGCGGCATCGTATTCGTTTCGCGTTTACCCTTACGCCCATTTTCATCGACCACGTTGACCCAATCCGTCAGGTTAGCTAGTGGGCTTTCCACCGTGCCAGAAGGTTCGATATTCTTTTCTTTAGGCAAGCGTAACGGTAATTCATCCTCGGGGATCAGCGTAGTTTCACCGTCTTCCCAGTGAATAACTGGGATCGGTTCGCCCCAATAGCGTTGCCGGGAAAATAGCCAGTCGCGCAAACGATAATTGACCTTCTTCTCGCCTAGTTTGCGTTCGGTCAACCAATCGGTGATCTTAGCGATTGCTTCGTCTTTATTTAAACCGTTCAAAAAGTCGGAATTGATATGAACACCGTCGCCAGTATAAGGCTCCTTGCTGACATCTCCGCCTTCGATCACGGGCACGATCTCCAAGCCAAACTTGCTGGCAAATTCATAGTCCCGCTCATCGTGAGCCGGAACGACCATTACGGCACCGGTCCCGTAAGTTGCTAGCACGTAATCTGCTATCCAAATCGGTGCTTTTTTACCGTTGACCGGATTGATTACATAACTGCCGGTAAAGACGCCCGTCTTGGTCTTAGCCAAATCAGTTCGTTCCAAATCAGATTTTTGTTCCACTTCTTTAACGTAAGCGTCCACCGCTGCCTTTTGTTCCGGAGTCGTCAACTTCTTAACTAATTCGTGTTCGGGAGCTAAGACCATACAACTAACACCGAAAATCGTATCCGGACGCGTGGTGAAGACTTCGATCGTCTCGTCACTGTCGGCGACTTGGAAACGAACCGCAGCCCCGACCGAACGGCCGATCCAGTTACGTTGTTGTTCCTTGATTGCTTCCGGCCAGTCCAGATCGTCTAAATCATCGATCAAACGATCCGCATAAGCCGTGATTTTTAGTACCCACTGACGCATCGGTTTTCTGTAAACTGGGAAACCGCCCCGTTCGGTTTTACCGTCGATCACTTCTTCGTTAGCGACCACGGTGCCGAGGTCCGGGCTCCAGTTGACCAACATATTAGCTTCATAGGCCAAGCCTTTTTTATAGAGTTGTTCGAAGATCCACTGCGTCCACTTATAGTAATCAGGATCGGTAGTATTGATCTCACGACTCCAATCGTACGAAAAACCGAGCGATTTGATCTGACGTCTAAAATTATCAATATTTTGTTTAGTAAATTCACGCGGAGAATGCCCGGTATTTAGCGCGTACTGTTCGGCTGGCAGCCCAAATGCATCCCAACCCATCGGATGTAACACGTTATAACCCTGCATTCTTTTCATGCGGGCAACGATGTCTGTGGCCGTATAGCCTTCAGGATGGCCCACGTGAAGCCCCTGTCCGGACGGATAAGGGAACATATCCATTACGTAATATTTCTTTTTAGTAGCATCATCACTGGTTTTAAAGGTTTGATGTTCCTCCCAAAAATGCTGCCATTTTTTCTCGATTTTTTGATGATCGTATGCCATTTCAAAATCTCCTCTTTAATAAATTGATATTATAAAACCAAAAAATCCTATACACTTCTCGTAAAGAAATGTATAGGACGAAGCAATTTCCGCGGTACCACCTACTTTTTGACCGAAGTCAACACTCAACTGATAACGGCAGGCACCGTTTTCGCTTACTACTTTCGGCGAAAAACTCCAAGGGGAGTTCAAAGAATAATCAACGGTACTTCCACCACCCGTACCTTCTCTGCAGTTGATCTTTTCTCCTACTGATCCTTTTCTGCTTTTAAATATTACTCTTATCCTAGCAAACAGTCGCTAGAAATGCAATATTTAATTTAATTTATTTTTAATTTTTGGCCGACATAAATCGTATCGGTCGCCAAATGATTAAGTGCCTTCAAATTATTGACAGTCGTCTGATAGTGTCCCGCGATCCGCCACAACGAATCACCGGATTGCACCGTATAACCGCTAGCATTTCTCACGAGATTATCATTTTTAGTCTGTGAGCCAGTGACCGTTAATTTTTGGCCGGCATAAATCGTATCGCCGCTTAAATGATTAGCCTGGCGTAACTTAGCGATCGTAGTACTGTACCGATTAGCGATTGACCATAAGGTATCACCAGACTGTACGGTATACGAACCTGCCTCTGCTCGCGTGGTAATCGGTGCATTAGTATCATTTTTAGCTAACACTAATTTTTGTCCCGTATAAATCAAGTCCGCGGTCAAATGGTTAGTTGCTTTGAGCTCTGACACACTCATGTGGTTGCGCTGCGCAATTGCCCATAAACTATCGCCTGACTGCACCGTATAGCTTGCTTCATTAGTTGCAGGTTTAGCAGAAGTAGCTTTAGCTGGTGTTTGACCGACGTATAACTTTTGGCCGGCATAAATAATATCGCTAGTCAAATGATTCCACGTCCGTAACTGCCCCACGCTAACGTGATTACGCTGTGCAATCGACCATAAACTATCGCCAGCTTGGATCTGGTAGTTAGCGTGCTGGGTCGGTTGTGATTGCTGGGTCGCAGCGGCCACTTCTTTGACTTTTAATACCTGCCCCGCATAAATCGTGTCGCTCGTCAGCGAATTTCCGGACTTCAATTCCGGCACGGTCATCTGATGATCCCGGGCAATCGCCCACAACGTATCACCTGATTTAACAGTATAAGTTCCCGCTAAACTCGGAGCTGCTGCTTGTGCTGGTGGCTGTGCCGTATTATCAGTCTGTGCCGTAGTTGGTACACTTTGCTGGTTATCATACTGCGTCAGATCATAAGTGTTGATCAACTGCATGATCTTAGCGGCATAGTTCGGGTCGGTAGCATAAGAGCCGTAGGTCCCATTTTTCAAATTAGCAGCTGCCTCTTGAACCGAATGTGCATTTGCTTTAGTCGAACCCGGAAAATGAGTCGTGATCAAATCGGCGTAAGCATCTAAACTACCAGCATAACTATCATATTTCTGAAAGTTGGCGCGAGTTTCATAGTTACCATTAGCCCCTGATTCGGTTGTCATCATCGTCACGTACGGACCGTTACCGTTCCATTTCACACCAAATAAATTATGAGCACTAGTTGCTAGACCACTTGCACCCCAGCCACTTTCTAGCCCTGCCTGTGCAATCATCAGCGAAGCATAAACACCGCGCTGGTTCGCAACTTGAACGGCATACGGGGCAATCGTTTGCACAAATTCTTCCGCCGATAAAGACTTGGTTGTCGGTGCTAAATTATCTAATAAAGCGGCCGCACCGGCTCTTGCATTGACCGCACTAAAATTAGCACTTTGCGGTAACTGAGCCGCTTTTAGTAAAGAACTGGTATCATTTTGTTGCGTGCGTGCCGGTGTAGCCGGTTGTTCCACCGTTTGCGCCGTGCTACTAACACTCGGATCCGACGCAGCTGCCGGTGTCGTTTCGCTTGCAGCGACACTGGAAGCAGTGTCATCAGCAGTACTAGACGCAACTGCCGGCGCATCATCGGCAGGCAACTTATCTTCACCGTTAGTAGTACTGTCATTTTGTTGCGTGGCTTGTGCTCGAACTTGACTTTTGCTCAAACCAACACCAGCGGTACCGATGATCAAAGTCGTGCCTAAGTATGTAGTTGCTTTTTTGACAGACTTAAACTCCTCAGCTAAACGTAATTCTTTTTGGCGTGTAATACGCTCTTTTCTTGTTTTCACGATCAATTTACCCCCTGATGCAATTACAAATACATTTTTCTGTATTTTTACATCATTTATTATACTATTTATCTGCTTAAAAATCAGCGCTTTAGCTAAAAAATCCCGGAGAAAATTCGCGCTAATTAAAAAGGAACCGTGACAAATCAACTTTGTCCTCGATTCCCTTTTCATTTTCAACTAAATTACTTAGCAACTTCTGCTTTTAATTGCTCTACTTTATCGGTCTGTTCCCATGGTAATTCAATATCAGTTCTACCAAAATGACCGTAAGCCGCCGTTTGTTTGTAAATTGGCCGCCGCAAGTTCAACATTTCGATAATTCCTTCCGGGCGTAAGTCAAAGACCGCACGCACGGCTTGGATCAATTTGTCGGTAGCGACTTTACCGGTACCAAAGGTATTCACGGCCACGGAAACCGGCTGTGCGACCCCGATTGCATAAGCCAACTGGACTTCTACTTCGCTAGCTAATTTAGCGGCCACGATATTTTTAGCAATATAACGAGCAGCATAACTAGCCGAACGATCGACTTTAGTAGCATCCTTACCAGAAAATGCGCCACCACCATGGTGAGCGTAACCACCGTAAGTATCGACGATGATCTTACGCCCGGTCAAACCAGAATCTCCTTGAGGGCCACCGACTACAAAACGGCCCGTCGGATTGACAAAATACTTCGTCTCTTCGTCCAATAATTCGGCCGGGACGACCTTTTTAATGACCTGTTCGATCATATCTTTACGGATCTGAGGCAATTCAACGTCGGCGGTATGCTGAGTCGAGATCACAACGGTATCTACCCGCAGTGGCTTTTTGTGATCGTCATATTCCACCGTCACTTGTGCCTTAGCATCCGGTCCCAAATAAGTCAGCTTGCCTTCTTTACGCAATGTAGCTAACTTCTTCATCAGACGGTGGCTTAACATGATCGGCAATGGCATTAGTTCGGGAGTTTCATCGACTGCATAGCCAAACATCATTCCCTGATCACCGGCACCGATCTGATCTAATTTATCCTTTTGTCCCGCACGAGTTTCTAACGATTCGTCCACTCCGCGAGCAATGTCAGCTGACTGTTCATCAATTGCGGTTAAAACAGCACAATTATCACCATCAAAGCCAAATTTGTTGTCCGTATAACCGATCTCTTTGATCGTTTGCCGCACAACTTTTTGAATGTCAACGTATGCCGTAGTTGAAACCTCACCGACTACAACTACTAATCCGGTAGTGACCGTCGTTTCGACCGCTACCCGTGCTTGTGGATCCTGCGCAAGCATCGCGTCTAAAATTGCATCACTGATTTGGTCGGCAATCTTATCGGGATGTCCTTCTGACACTGACTCTGACGTAAAAAGATGTTTTTCTGACAATTTAAATTCCCCCATTATATATAATTGGTTACAAGGCAACTTCACCAAACGTGAATCCTTTCGGGAACGAGCTGTAACAGGAAACATTTTAGCATAAATACCTGCAGATTGAAAATGATTTTTACGTTCCTACTGATCATTCATTTCGTTGAAAAATTCCTTTTTGACGATCAACTTTTTAGCTTGCCGCGTGACCTTGCCTTCAATGCGCAGGTCATTTAAAATATCCGCCACCGTCGTTTTGCTCGAATTAGTCAACGAACTCAAAGCTCTGTAAGTTAACACCGGAGGAATGCGCACGTCTTGGTTAGCCAAAACCCGCCCACACTGCTGACCAAAAAAGTAAACGACCTGACGAACTCGCTGTGAGATTCGCCCACCCTTACTTTGCTGGTAGAGTTGCTTTTGTAAGTGGTATTTTTTGAGCACACTCAGGTGTACTAAGTTAGCAAAATGTAGCGACGTCTGCGTCAACTTTTCAAATGCCTGAAGCGGGATCAGCAGTAATGTCGTTTGCTGACAAAAATGAGCCATCGTCGTAGTAGATTCTACGGCGGACAGTAACAAATCGCTATGAAAATACATTCCCGGCTTAATAAAAGCAAACACGGCATCGCCTTTTTGGTCGACGTCTTCCAGTAATAAAGACCCCTTTAACACCCAAAAGATCTTTTGCCGGTACTCATTAGCACACAAATTCAGTTCCGAATCACCTGCACAAGACACCCCCGTGCTGCTCGGTAACAACATCTTGATCTCACTTTGATTAAAATTGCTTTTTTTCGTGAGGATCTCAGTCAAACGCTGGTACGTTATTTTCTGACACTGTCGCACAAAAATCACTTCCTCATAATATTTAAGTAGCCCGGTTACTTTGCTCCATTATGCCTGAAAGTGCTTAAAAACAAAATTGCAGAAAAAAAGTATTTTTAACACCATAAAAGTACTATTTTGGCGAATAAATCCTGTAATAACAGCATTTAAGTAATTAAAAAGGGAAAATAAGTAAAATTCGTTTTTAGAGCTAAATTTAACCACCAAAGCTTGTTATGACAAGCTTTTAGCTGCTTCTCTCCTATTAATTCGGTGTCATTTTTGCGTTTTTTGTGCACTTGACACCGCTGCGCCCCGTGCTAACAGTATTTCTCTTCCAAAAAAGGGCACAAAAAAAGCTGAAATAAAATTAATTATTCCAACTTTTTGAGTATGGTAACCGAAATTACATTTCGTCTGGAGCCTTGACTCCGAGTAACCGTAATCCTTCCTTTAAGACGATCGTCACACATTTGACCAGTGCCAAACGTTCATTTTCCTGGCCGTCGTCCGCCAGTATCTTGGTATGAGCGTAATACTGATTAAAAGCCTTAGCCAAATGGATCAAGTACTTAGCCACTACAGATGGTTCGTACTCCCGCACGGCGCGTTTGATCACGGCCGGGAACTGTGCTAACTGCCGCAATACTTCCCACGAATCTTCATCGTCCAAGCCCTGTAAATCAGGAGCGATAGTCATCTTAGACTTACGTAAAATACTCATTGCTCTAGCCCGCGCGTACTGCACGTATGGCCCCGTCTCGCCTTCAAAACGAACGACTTCATCTAGGTCAAAGTCAAAATTATTCATCCGTTCGTTTTTCAGATCATGGAAAACCACGGCGCCGATCCCGACTGCTTCTGCGGTTTGTTCCTTATTAGCTAAGTTTGGATTTTTATTTTCGATTTGTTTGAGCGCTAACCCAACGGCATCATCCAAAACCTCTTCCAGCAAAATCACGTTACCCGCACGCGTCGATAATTTTTTACCGCCAGCGGTGATCAAGCCAAAGGCAATGTGATGAATATCATCCGACCACTGATAGCCCATCTCACTTAGCACACCCTTGAGTTGCTTAAAATGATTGGTCTGTTCGTTACCAACTACGTATAGCGACTGCACGAAATCGTAAGTTCGCTTGCGGTATAAAGCGGCTGCTAGGTCCCGCGTAATATAAAGCGTCGAGCCGTCGCTTTTTTTGATCAAAGCAGGATTGAGGTCGTATTTATCCAAATCCACGATCTGTGCGCCCTTACTTTCGTGCAACAGTCCCTTGTCGTTTAAAATATCCACGATCTCGTCCATTTTATCGTTGTAAAAGGCCTCGCCCTTATACGAATCAAAGTCAATGTCTAAGCGCCGATAGATTTTCGTGAAAAATTTAAGCGATTCGTCACGGAACCACTGCCATAAACGACGAGCTTCCGGATCGCCGTCTTCCATTTTTTTAAACCACATCCGAGCTTGGTCGTCCAACTCTGGGTGTGCCACGTCTTCTTGGTGAAAACGAACGTAATACTTCAGTAAATTATTGATCGGGTCTTTTTTAACTTCTTCTTCCGAGCCCCATAATTTATAAGCGACGATCAGCTTGCCAAACTGAGTGCCCCAGTCGCCTAAATGGTTGATCTTGACCGGTTGGTAACCTACCTTAGCTAATAAATTAGCCAACGCATTACCGATCACGGTCGAACGCAAGTGGCCCATCGACATCGGCTTAGCAATGTTAGGTGAAGACATATCGATCGGCACGTTGCCGTGTCCCAATTCCTGATTACCATAATCAGCTTGCTCCTGTAAGATCTGGCGTACGACTTGTTTACCGAACTCCTTTTTGTTCAAAAAGAAATTCACGTACGGTCCCGCCGCTACTACCTGAGAAAAAACCGGATCACTGATCTGGGCCGCTAAATTCTGGGCGATCTCCACCGGAGATTTGTGCAACTTTTTGGCTAAAATAAAAGCGGGGAAAGCATAGTCTCCCATTTCAGCCGATTTAGGAATTTCGATTTTAGCCTTGATCTGCTCTGCCGTTAATTCACCATTCAACGCATCAGCTAGCTGAGTAGCAACTTGATTGCGATAATCCATCTAACTACCTCCTTAAAATTCTCACACACCAAATTAAAGCATCAACTTTATGTTCAGTAGTAGTAAATAAAAAACGCCTCCTGCATTCATGCAAGAGACGAGCAAACCCGCGGTACCACTCTAATTGGTCGATAACCCACTTTAATTTATTTACTTATCGCCTAAAGCGCGCCTTCACCAAGCACTACTATTAGGCTTTCACCATTCCTAACTCGCTACCAGTGACTACTTAGTTACTATTCTTCAGGCTGTGATACTAAAACAAGCGGGTGACGAGAATCGAACTCGCGACTTCAGCTTGGGAAGCTGGAGTTTTACCACTAAACTACACCCGCATAACGAAAACAAGTATAGCATAAAACATGCCACTTGTCATTAACTATTACGAAATTTTTTTCATTGCGTTAAAACTAACAACTGCCCGGTGATGAAAATCCCCAACAGCCAGTTCATCATCTTCTTGGTACTCACTAATTGCTACCATCGCAGAATTTTCATAAATCTTTTCGATCGAACCCGTAAAATCATTTTTCAGCGAACCATACTTTTGACATTTAACTTGATCACCAATTTTAAACTTAGCCACCTGCATGTCACCCCTTATTGCTAAACATGCCTTGCATCATAACAAATTTTGGGGCAACAAGCAAGGATTTACTATTATTTAAGCAAATAAAATTTATTTAGAAAATTCTGTGTCCGCCTGATCTTGTAATTTCTTTTGCTCGCGAAAACGCAGCATCTTCACCGCCCGCAAGTAAGAAACGATCAGGACGGCACACGAACCCAACCACGCTAACGGACTAGCAAAACACGCCCCGGCATAACCAAAACGCGTCGCCAAAAATAAGGCCGCGCCCATCCGCATTACCAACTCGGCGATCCCCGCCAGTGTCGGGACACCACTTTGTCCCAGTCCCTGTAGGGTATTTCTGAAGATAAATAAGATCGCCAACAACGGGTAAAAAGTGGCGTTGATATTAAAATAAACCTGCGATAAATTCAGTACCCCGGTAGTGTGGCCGACAAATAAGACCACTAGCAATTGTCCGCAGCGGATCACCAAAAAAGCCGCCACGATACTAAAGGTCACCGAAACTGCAGTCGCGGACTTCACGCCCCGCAAGATCCTGCCAAATTCCTTAGCACCGTAATTTTGTGCGGTATAAGTCGCCATTGCTACCCCAAAAGATGACAGGGGCAAAGTGGCGATCTGATCGATCTTGCTGGCGGCAGTCGTGGCAGCCACCGCGGTGGTTCCTAGAGAGTTCAACGCTGACTGAATCATGATCGAACCGATCGCGATGATCGACGACTGAAAGCCCATCGGCAAACCGACGTACAGGTGCTCTTTGACCATTGGCCAGTCGATCGTTTTAAAATCACCCAGGCGCACCTGTAGTAACGGAATTCGTTTAATAATGTAGATCACACATAGTACTACCGAAAATAACTGTGCTAATAAGGTCGCAAAACCGGCCCCGGCGATCCCCCACCGAAACACGATAATGAACAATAATTCCAGTAAAATATTGACGACGGCCGCGATGATCAAAAAATACAACGGCGTTTTACTGTCACCCAAACTGCGGATCATGTTAGCCAATAGGTTATAAGCCATCTGAATGCTAAAGCCGCCAAAGATGATCGTACTAAAAAGTTGAGCGTTATGTTCGATCGCCGCAGGTGTGTTCATCAGTAATAAAATATCGCGAATAAAATATACGCTCAAAAAAGTTAAGACCAACGAGATCACCAAGCTGATCACGATACTGGTCGCAAAACTACGGCGCACCTGATAAACATCGTGAGCCCCAAAATACTGCGCGGTCATGATCGATAGTCCCGCCGTGATCCCCTGCGCGAAACCAATGATCAAAAATTGGATACTACTAGTCGAACCTACCGCGGCCAAAGCATTGACCCCTAAAGTTTGTCCCACGATCAAAGTATCCGACAAACTGTATAACTGCTGAAATAAATTGCCGATCAGTAACGGCAACGCAAAAAATAAAATCAGTTTAAGGGGACTACCCTTCGTTAACTCCTTCACCCTTTGATTTCCTCCTTATCAATTGATTATGAATAATAATCCTCTAGCCACGCCAGTGCAACCTGTAAAAACGCTTTGGTCGACGGAGTTTGTTTGCTAGTAGGTTGAGCAACTAGTGCTAATGTGCGGTAAAAATTTTGGGAAAAAGGATAGCGTTTGACGTTTCCCGTTAGTTCCTGTAACGCTAATTCCGGTAAAATCCCCAGTCCTAATCCACTTTCTACCATGGCAATGATCGAAGCGTCATCGATACTGTATTGCAATGAGTTGACCGAAACGTTGTACGTGTCGAGCGCTTGTTTGGTATCCCGGTCGTAATCGACTTGCTGTAAGATAAAAGTTTCATTTTCCACGTCCGTTTTAGTGATCGATTTGCCATTTTGCGGGGTGAAATTCTTGGGTGCAATACAATAGATCATATCACGATGGACCGGAAAAATCGCTAAATTTTCCTTGATCGGTAACGCCGAAAAACCGACATCTAATTGCCCCAAACGAACCTGTTCAGTTACCTGATTAAAATTCCCCTGCAAAACGCTGATCTCAATTTGCGGGTATTGCTTTTTAAATTTTTGAATGATCGGCGGCAACCAGTTGATACACACACTACTAAAAGCACCGATCCGTAATTTACCAGCGGCTAACCCCGTCAAGCGCGCCGCTTCTTCGGTCAGCCGTGCTTCGGCCTGTAAAATTTCTTCGACCAACGGCAAGATCTTAGCCCCGTCCGTCGTTAACGTGATCCCGGTCCGATTTCGGATCAGCAACACGCACCCTAACTCTTTTTCCAGCCCCGCGATCGAATGACTGATCGCCGAAGGAGTCACGTTTAACTTCTTAGCCGCAGCGATGAAAGTCTTTTGCTGAACGACCGTGCTAAAAACATGATAAGAAAAATCAACCATGGCTAGCCTCCCCCCTTTCGCTGATACCAGCATTTGGTTAATAAAAAAGACTTTGCCCGCTAGTTACAGCGCACAAGTCTTTTTAGTCGTTTCTACATTTACAGTCCTACGCGTTCAAAGATCTCATCGACACGCTTTAAATGCCAATGATAGTCAAAGGCATCGTCTAGGGCTGCTTGATCGAGTCTGGAAGTGATTTTAGGATCTGCTTCCAGCAATTTTCTAAAGGAGAGTTGTTCGTCCCACGCCCGGGCCGTCTTAGGCTGGATCAAATCGTAGGCCTCTTCTCTTGTCATCCCCGTATCGATCAATTTCAATAATACTCGTCCACTATAAATCAAACCAAATGTTTTATTCATATTTTTTTTCATATTTTCAGGAAAAACCGTCAAATTGTTGAGAATCTTACCGAAACGATTCAGCATATAATCTAACAAAATAGTCGTGTCAGGTAAAATGATCCGCTCCGCCGAAGAATGTGAAATATCGCGTTCATGCCATAACGAAACGTCTTCGTAAGCAGTCATCACGTGACCCCGGATCACCCGTGCCAACCCGCAAATATTTTCCGAACCGATCGGGTTTCTCTTATGGGGCATCGCCGAAGAGCCCTTTTGTCCCTTGCTAAAATGCTCTTCGACCTCCCTAGTTTCGGTTTTTTGTAAACCGCGGATCTCGGTAGCAAATTCTTCCAAACTGGTGGCGATCAATCCCAAAGTAGCCACGTATTCAGCGTGTAAGTCGCGCGGTAATACCTGACTAGAAATTTCTTGAGCAGTCAACCCTAATTTGTCACAAACGTATTTTTCCACGAAGGGATCGATATTAGCAAAAGTTCCCACGGCCCCACTGATCTTGCCGGCTTCAATGCCGTGAGCCGCGTGTTTAAAACGCTCGATGTCGCGTTTGATCTCGGAATACCACCGTGCCAGTTTCAAGCCAAAAGTAATTGGTTCCGCGTGTACGCCGTGAGTTCTGCCCATCATCACCGTGTGTTGGTACTGGCGCGCTTTAGTAGCGACGATTTCTTGAAAGTTTTCTAGATCTGCCAGCAACACCGCGTTAGCCTGTTTCAGCTGATAACCATATGCGGTATCTACCACGTCGGTACTCGTCAAGCCATAATGGACCCATTTTTTCTCCGGCCCTAACGACTCCGACACGCACCTAGTAAATGCGATCACGTCGTGGTGAGTCACCGCTTCGATCTCGGCGATCCGCTGCACGTCAAAACGCGCATTTTGGCGGACTTTAGCCGCATCTTGTGTGGGAATATGTCCTAATTTAGCCCACGCTTCGACGACTGCGATCTCCACTTCTAGCCAGCATTCATATTTTTTTTGATCGTTCCAAATTGCAGCCATCTGCGGTCTAGTATACCTTGCAAGCATGATTGTTTCTCCTCAAATTTTATTTTGACACTGAATTCATTGTACCATGTAAAATTTAACTTTGGCTATTTTTAACGTTAATGTTGCGTTACCCTATTTCTTGAAAAGCACCCCGGCGCAATGTATGATGGATAAGATGTTTAAACCAAAAAAGGAGTTGGCTTCATTTTGATTACCTTATCCGGTATTATCGGTTCCGGCAAATCTAGTTTAACTAAAATTTTATCCGACGAATTAGGAACACGCGCTTTTTACGAACCAGTAGACGACAACCCCGTTTTGCCCTTATTTTATCAGGGAAACGAAATTGCAGCCCAAAAACGGCAAGCTGGTCAAAAAGATGCTTCTAACCCTTATGCTTACTTGTTGCAAACTTTCTTTTTAAACCGTCGCTTTAAAATGATCAAAGAAGCTAAGACCGCCGACAATAACGTTTTAGACCGCTCGATCTACGAAGACGCCTTATTTATGAAAATGAATACCGATATGGGTAATGCCACTGAGATCGAATACCAAATTTACCAAGAACTATTAGCCAACATGCTTGCGGAATTAAAATTCGTCACGCAAAACCAACACCCCGACTTGCTCGTGATCATTCACGTTTCTTACGAGACCATGATCGCCCGGATCAAAAAACGCGGCCGCAAGTACGAACAGATCGAAACGGACCCTTCACTAGTCAGTTACTATCACCAACTCTTAGAATACTACCAAAAATGGGAAGATTCTTACCAACTTTCACCTTTATTGGTGATCGACGGGGATCGTTACGATTTTGTCGAAGATCAAAGTGACCGCACCGTCGTACTCGACCAGATCGAAGAAAAATTAGTCTCGTTAGACAAATTGTCACCGACTGACCTAAAACGTTTGCGAAAACAGCGTGAACAAAATGACTAAAAAATAATAAAAAAAGAGGAAGCTGGGACAAAATTCTGTTTTGTCCCAACCCCTCTTTTTTGGTGGTGTCAAATATCTGCGGGAGTGTCGCAGAGCTATGTTGATTCACGGCTACTTTTCACTTACTTTTTTAATCGCGCTACGCAAGGTAAGATTTGTAAGCTAGCCGCCTTGCTGCGCAGCTTGATTTTAATCGTCAGCTTCCACAGCTTGTAGTTCCTGCAACTTAGCGTAAAACTGTGGCAGGTCTTTTGCCAGATCGACTATCCGTCCGTCACGGTCTAAAAAGCCGTGTGCACTTGTCGCCTCACACACTACCTGACCCGCCACACTCATCGTATAACCCAAAGTCAATTTAGCGCGTTTAACTTTTTGAATTGTCGTTACTATTTGAATAATGTCCGGATACTTAGTCATTTTGTGATACTTACATGCCACCGAAACGACCGGCGAGATCATCCCGGATTCCTCTAATTTAGCGTACGACCAGCCGATCTGTTCTAAAAAATCACTGCGCGCCTCTTCCATAAAACGAATGTAATTAGTGTGATTAGTGATCCCCATCTGATCGGTTTCGTAGTACTGAACTTTATGCGTGTATGGTTTAAGCATTGCTTTTCTCCTTATCATCAATTAATTAGACTACTACAAGTAGTTTAACACTCCTGCTTAGCTAACAATAGGAGCTGAGACGTTTAAAACATCCCAACTCCTATTATTGTAATTAATTTTTTAAAACAGCAACGCTAGCAGCAATATCAGTACTCTGCGCGATCATCGAGATCACCGCGCTACCTGCGACTCCAGTTTGAGTCACAGCCGCAACGTTAGCCGTGCTGATGCCACCGATCGCTACGACTGGTCGCTTAGCAAGCTCGTTTAATTTAGTCAGTCCCGCAAGTCCGATCACAGGCGAAGCGTCAGCCTTTGAACCCGTGATAAATACCGGGCCGCAACCATAATAAGCAATATCGGCAATTTGATTGGCCTGCGCAACTTCTTTGCGATTAGAACACGACAACCCGACAAACATCTGGTCACCCACGTCAGCAAGCACTTCTTGGACTCGCTCGTCTTTTTGCCCCACGTGAATTCCATCGGCTTTGACCATTTTAGCCAACTGTACGTCGTCATCCACGATAAAAGGCACGTGATAAGCGGCACACAACTGACGCAACCGTTTAGCCGTAGCCACACGCTCGTCAGTACTCGTTAGTCGTGAACCAGTTCCCTTATCGCGAAACTGGTAGGCGCTGATCCCCGCTTGTAGCGCCTTAGTTACAATTTTTTCTAGGGTCGTAGTCTGTGGCACATCTTGGGTACCGCAAACAAAATACGCCCGTAAAATCTCTTGCTGAAACATTATTTAGCCTCCCCGTACGCCCAGTGATTTAACGGACCATGGCCGTGGCCCACCTGGATCGTATTGGCGATCGCAGCTTGTACAAAGTCTTTCGCGGTGCGTACCGCTTTTTTCAAGGGAACCCCTTTTGCCAATTCAGCGGTCAAACAAGACGACAGCGTATCGCCCGTACCGTGCGTGCGCACCGTGTCGATCCGCGGCGCGCTCAACCAAAGATCGGTACCATCGGCAAAGAGTAAGTAGTCGGCGACGTCTTGACCAGCGGCGTGTCCACCCTTAATAATGACGTTTTTAGCGCCTAACTGCTGTAGTTTCCGTGCGGCTAAATTAAAATCCTGCTGACTCTTAATTTCAGCACCCACCAATCGCTGTGCTTCCAATAAATTAGGCGTTACCACCGTCGCCAACGGCAAGAGTTCTTCTTTGACTACCGTAATCGCATCGTCAGTCAATAATACTGCGCCCCCCTTAGCGATCATCACCGGATCGACCGTCAAGGGACCAAAATCATATTTTTGTAAGTTGCTGGCAACGTAGTGCACGTGGGCCGCATCTCCTAACATGCCGGTCTTACAAGCCCTAATGCTCAAATCGTCCGCTAGTGAAGCGAATTGCTGTGCAACCATTTCTTCTGGTAGCATTAAAGAACGTTGGACTCCCAAAGTATTTTGGGCGGTCACGGCCACGATCACCGCCGTTCCAAAAACGCGGCGTTCCTGCATCGTTTTCAAATCCGCCATGACACCAGCACCACCACCGGAATCGGTCCCTGCGATCGTCACTGCTTGGGGAAACGAATTGACCCGTTCTTCCATTAATGGACCTCCTCGTAATTAGCCCGCTGTTTGATCTGCGCACTAGTCGCTAACGTCAGTTGGTCTAACAAATTGACCGTAAAAGTTCCCGGACCAATATCAGTAGCACCACCAACCGCTAATTCTCCGACACAAGCAAATACCAGTGCAGCCGTTTGTGCCGCGGTAAAATAGTCATGGCCGCTCACCGCCAAAAATGCGGCTACGATACTCGATAACATGTCACCCGAACCAACGTGAACGGCAAATAGCGGCGTCCCGTTGTGCACGGCAACTGTTTGCGTCCCGTCCGCGATATAATCGGTCTGTCCGCTCAATAAAACCACACAGTTAAATTTGCGTGCCGCTTGGTTGGCGATCTCGATCAAATCACCATCGCCTTGACCGGCATCGATTCCCTTAGAATTCCACTCATAGCCCGCTAACGCAGCAATTTCTCCGGCATTGCCCCGGATCACCGCCACTTTAATATCTTTTAGTAACTCTAAGGCGACTTGTTTACGGTAGGCAATCGCACCAACGGCAACCGGATCGAGTACGACCGGCTTGCCCGCCTTGTTGGCAGCTAGCCCCATGGCGCGCATATGTTCTATTTGCACGGTGGTAAACGAACCCAAATTTAACGCAACCGCATCGCAGATCCCGATCATCTCAACGGTTTCACTGATCTCTTCTGACATGATAGGCGAAGCGCCGATCGCGTTGATCCCGTTAGCAACGTCTTGCACGGTCACAAAATTCGAAATGTTCAACACCACGGGATTATCTTTCCTGATCTGATCCAATAGTTCTAACTTCATCTACTAAGACTTCCTTTCACTGGTCACCTTCAGTAGTAATTGCTTTAGTTTGTTGTACGCAAAAAGGCCTCTCAGGCATGAGAAGGCCTTCAATTGCAAATGAAATAGCCGCACATCCCTACGCAAGTACTAACTTACAGGTTCTAAGGGTTCAGACATTTGTCTATCTCAGCCGGTTAAAGCTCCCCTTGCTTAACTTAATTATCGCGTTCATCATAGCAAAATTTACCAAGCGACGCAAGCCCACCAGCCGACAAATTGTAAAGCACTTGGCTAATTTTTTATCTTTAACGCAGCCGTAATTGGCGGTAGCGATTCAGCACGGCAGCGACTTCTTGTGGTCGCGGTAACGCAACATCTCCTTGATATTTAGGCGCCAATACCCGGGCCACACCAACATCTGCTATTACAGCGTATACTTCTCGCAGCACTTGGTTAAGTGTCTTATTTCCATCAAAATATTTATGGGCCAATAACCCAAGTATTGCGGCGATCCCCCTAGTTTGACTGACATCTAACAACTGTTCTAAAGCGGCTAAATCAAGCTGACTGTGCCCAAACGAAAGTTCATTTTTACCATGAACCTTAAAGCGATCACGCCGATCGTGAGCAACAAAATTGCCGGCTAACGGGATCCGCGCGGGTAAATCGCTAAAATCATTTTTAGTACTAGCGCTCACCGTTTCAGAAGCGTTTCGTGCAATTTCGTGGGCTTTTTTAGTCACGTCTAATGCCTGGTAATGATCCATCATGATCACCCTGTCGCTAACGGCAAAATAAGCACCCGATCCGCCCGTCACTAAAATGGTCGAAACGTGGAGTTGTTCGAATAATGGCTTGATCTGCGCTACAAACGGCGTGATCGGCTCTTGTGCCACCAACTGCTGCATCTGACTATCACGGATCATAAAATTAGTAGCCGAGGTGTCTTCATCGATCAACAGCGTCTGGGCCCCGCACTCCAAAGCTTCGAGCATATTAGCCGCCTGAGAAGTACTGCCGCTGGCGTTAGTCGTAGAAAAATTCGCAGTATCAACATTACCGGGAATGTTATTGATAAATGGAGTCAGGTCCGCTTTCGTCACGCTGCGACCGTCTTCGGCCCTGACCTTAACGGCAGTCGGGTCCGTCAATACTAACTCTCGCCCGTCGCCTAAACGATGATCGTATACCCCGGTTTCAAGCGCCCGTAACAGAGTAGATTTACCGTGATAACCACCGCCTACGATCAGCGTGATGCCCTCTTTGATCCCCATGCCAGTCACCTGCTGACCGTTATCTAAAGTCAATGTCACCCGTAAAGATGCAGGAGAGCTAAACGGCATGGCTGTCGCTAACGGGAGGTCGCTCGCGCCACTTTTACGCGGTAAAATGGCCCCGTCGGCCACAAAGCTTACCAGGTGGTGTTGACGCATCAGTTTTCTGATCTGCGTTTGGGTCGTAACTAATTCAACTTGACGGCGTAAACCAGCCTGATCGAGGTTGTGGTAAAACAAAGCGCTTTGCACGATGCGCGGTAACAATTCGGTCAGTAACTCCGCGGCGGCCCGGCCTAAGATCCTTCTGCCCGCCGCCGGCAAATTAGCTGTCAGTCGGACTTCGATCGTGGTAGCGGAAAACACTACGGCTGTCCGCGCTAAAATTTCCGGACCGCAAGAAACGATCCCCAACGCACCCGTTTTTTTACTACTATGAGGCTGTAATTTAGCGGCGACCGCGCCAAAACTACGAGTCAAAAAATCCGCCACCGCCAAACGCTGTTCTTTTCGTGCCAACAACTCAGCGGGAATTTTTGCGTTGGTGTTAGGCAACTCGATATGTAACCGTGACGCCGGCGCGTACGGATCGGCTTGTACGTGATCAAACGTTAAGCGGTACCATTTACACTGATAAGTCTGCTGCAACGATTTATAAGCACCATACCCCTTGTGATCCAAACTCAGTAACGCTGTTTTTAATTTATCCACAACTAATGTCTCCTCATTACGACAAAACTACTAACAAATACAATTCCCCTTGTACTATCCCGCTGCCATCTTCATCTCTAATCGTAAAGTCCTTAACGCGGTAGATCTTAGTGACCCCCTGTTGGTCAGTAACTTCGATGCGTTTGCGTTGAATGTCTTGTCCAAATTGCTGGGCTTGCGCCACCGATTTAAAACTCAGTAGGTAATGGGTGTTTAAACTCAGCGAAAAATCCTTCACTAAATTAGCATTGAGCTGCTGTTTTTCCTTGTTGTTATCGGTAAATTCTAATGTAACTGGTTCAAAATTATTCATTACTAAACAACTCCTTTGACAAATCAGTTAAGCCTACTACTAAATTTTAGTCCAAGAATTAAAATTAAGCTAATGATTTTTACCACAGTTGTCCGTCAAGCTATCCAAAAGTGGGGCTGCGGCAAAATCACTTTACCCCAGCCCCACTTTTATCTGTGACTAACTTCACGGCTTACTCGTCGATTGCCGCCGCATTTTCAGAATAATTGATATAATGTCGTAATTTAGCCGCAGTCTTGCGGTTGATCCGCCCGGATTCCAGCATCGACTGCACGGCCGCACGCTGTGCTCCTAGGACCATCGTGTGCAACTGATCGTGTTGCTTTTGGTATTCCGCAAATTCAAAATTCGATTTGTCTTTGATTCGTTCGATCCGGTTGCGGTACATGATCACGAGGTGATAAATCGTCGGCCGGTGACTCTTTTGTCCTTCGTCAGACGCCACGAAACGCGACAACGCCTTGATCGCCGCTTTAGCACATTGACGCTGGACCATCAACGATTCTTTACGCAAAACTTCCTTTTTTTGCGCCGAAGTCCACGAACCAAAAAGATGGTGGAACAACCTGCTCAATGCTCGCCAGTCGATCACAATACTTAATTTAGGTTGTTCGGAGATCCTAGCCGCGTGTTTGAGATCTTGATTTACCCGGTATTTTTCCTGCTGGTAAGTCGTCTTAGAGATCTGTTTTTGTTGGCGCAGTTTCTCGATCGTTTCTAACTCGCCTTTAAGCGCCACTTTCCGCAAAAGCGCCTCGTTTTTTAACGCCTTTTCGACTTGTTCGTCGTTTCTGATCTCCATTTCGATCTGGCGTTCCATCGACTGATAATCCAAAATCAATTCGTAACCCGCGCGTTGGTTTTTCTCGTCTATGTGTTCGTTTAAATTCGAAATAGCTAGCCTTAAAATGATCAGGTAAGCCTCATTTTCCGTTAAATAGTGCGGCTGCTGTTCATCTTGTTGTTCATCGTCGATCAAGCTTCCACGCGTTAAGATCGGCACTGTATCCTTAGCGACTAACGGCAACGTGATCACCGCCGCCAACAAACTAAAGATGATCACCGCCGACGCGATAAAGATCACCAGGTCACGTTCGGGAAAAGGAGCACCACTCGGCATCCTAAACGGCAACGATAACACCCCGGCCATCGTCACGGCGCCCCTGACACCTGAAAGTCCGGTGAGCAACGCCGACCGAAACGCTCCTTGATTTTTAGACAACTGTTGCTTTTTTTTGCTGGGAAAAATCAGGTAAATATACGACCACAAGACCCTGATCGCTAAGATGATCACCCAGGTCAAAAACGCGTAACTGAGTGCCTGAAAGGTTCCAAACTGATTACCAACGATCACGTTACGCGTCGCGTTCGGCAGGGCATTTCCTAATAAGATAAAGACAAAGCCGTTTAAAAAATAGTTCAACACATCCCACGTCCGCGTCGCCACTACCTTCAATTCCGGCCGGTAATCGACCGACGTGCCAAACTTGGTAAAGACTCCCGCAGCCACGACGCTGATCACACCGGATGCGTGTAAGACCTCTTCGGTCAGGATATAAATTAAAAACGGCGTTACGATTTGGATCGCGGTGTGAAAGACTACATCGTCGATCCCGTTTCTTTTTAACACTTCTTGTAATAGATCTAATAAGCGCTGGAGGATAATGCCGGCGATGATCCCGACGATCCCGACGTAAATAAAACTGCCGCCCGCTTTGAGTAGAGAAAAAGTTCCCGTCAAAACTGCGCTTAACGCATACTTGAAAGCCACCAGCCCCGAAGCATCGTTGATCAAACTCTCACCGCTGACTAGGTGCATAATACTTTCGGGTAACTTAGCTTTTTTAGCGATCGACTGCACGGCGATCGGGTCGGTCGGAGATAAGATTGCCGCCAACGCGAACGCCTCCATCAGTGGGATCGCTGGTAACATTTCGTGAATTAAAAAACCACCAAAGCCGGTCGTTAAAAAAACCAACAGGATCGCGTTACCTAAAATCGGCCCGCGCATCCGCCATAATTCCCGCTTGGGAAACAAGCGCCCGTCAGTGTACAGCAACGGTGCGATAAAAACCAGCAAAAACCAATCCGAACTCAGATTGATCTGATACCTGCCGCTTAAAGCCGTCACCAAACCTAACACGATTTGGATCAAACTCAAAGGGATCGATGGCAGGTAATGATTAATAATATTAGAAAACAAAATTAAGACTGCCATCAAAATCACAATTTCGATTATTTGCACGCTATTTGATCACCTTCCTTGAACATTTAAAATAAACTACTATTTTATTTTAACAAATTTATTTTCAAGCGGCAAAAATTACCGTTTGTTTTAATATTGGTAACACAAAAAGACCTAACCTCGAGCAAGGTTAGGCAAGAGAGAGAAATTTATGTGAAAAATATCACTGCCCTGAGTATAGCACTGTTTTTCCCCGATTGCACTACAATTAGCAACTTTTTTGCAGTCTACTACGCAGACTAATTTTTCATTTAAAAAATTAATCAAAACTATTGACATATCATTTTGATTAGTTTAAATTAATAAACAATTAAACTGTAATTACAAAACGCGATGACAAGGATTGTTTTATTCCGTGCTGGCTCAGAGAGTTTCCGTTCGCTGCAAGGAAAACCACCGGTTTAAAACTGCTCACCTCTAATCAAGCGATGAAGATGAAATCAATTAGTTTTCATTGGCGGCCCCCCATTATCAGGGAACGTGTCTATGAACACGTAAGCTTATGGTTCACATAAGAAAAATAGGTGGTACCGCGGTAAACGCCCTATCAAGTTGGTCTCGGACCGACTGATAGGGCGTTTTTTGTTTTCGTAACCGTAATTCATAGTTTAAATTATTTTTAGGAGGCAATACCTATGAAGCAAAAAGTAGCAGATCTTGACTGGAATAATTTAGGATTTAAGTATCATGACTTACCCTATCGTTACGAAGCTAAGTATAAGGACGGTCAGTGGCAAGAAGGCAAACTAGTTACAGAATCTACGTTTGAAATGTCCGAAGCGGCAGAAATTTTACACTACGGTCAAGAAATTTTTGAAGGCTTAAAAGCTTACCGGCGCAAGGATAACAAGATCAACTTATTCCGTCCGGAATTAAACGCCCAACGCCTGAACAAATCTGCTCAACGCATGGTAATGCCGACTTATCCGGAAGACCAATTCGTCGCCGCGGTCAAGCAAGTCGTTAAGGCTAACGAAGAATTCGTTCCCCCTTACGGTACCGGTGGTACTTTATACGTTCGCCCTTATATGTTCGGAACCACCCCAGTTTTAGGCGTCGATCCCGCTAACGAATATACCTTTAGGATCTTCGCTACTCCCGTTGGTTCGTATATCAAGGGCCTTAACCCCACCCCATACGTGATCAGTAAATACGACCGGGCTGCTTACGCCGGCACTGGTCAAGCCAAAACTTCGGGTAACTATGCAAGTAGTCTTTTACCTGAAATGGAAGCTAAAAAAGCGGGCTTTGCCGATTGCTTGTACTTAGATCCACGCGAACACAAGTACGTTGACGAATTTGGTGGTGCTAACTTCTTCGGGATCACCAAGGAAGGACAATTTGTCACTCCTAAATCCCAGTCGATCTTAATCTCGATCACCAAACGTTCACTGCTCGAAGTCGCTAAACATCAGGGCTTAAACCCAGTCGAACGCCAGATACCGTTAGCAGAAGCATTTGAAATGGCAGAAGCCGGCGCAATGGGGACCGCCGCCGTGATCTCACCCGTCGGTTCATTGACCTACAAGGGCGAAAAACACGTGATCTACGGCGAAGAAAAGACCGGCCCAGTTACGACTAAACTGTACAACGAACTGATCGACATCCAGTACGGCGACCGCAAGGGACCTGAAGGCTGGATCCAAACGATCGACTAAAAAATATTAATATTATTAGGGGGAGCAATCAATGACCAGAAAAATTGGAATTATCGGCTGTGGCCACGTTGGCGCAGCAATCGCACATCACATCGTCGTTGCCGGAGTGGCAGACGACTTAGTTTTAATCGACAGTAACGAAGCCAAATCAACGGCAGACGCTCTTGATTTTACCGACTCATTAGCTAATTTAAACTCACACGTTAACTTCACCGTTAACGACTATTCCGCGCTCAAAGACGCGGAGATCATCGTTTCGGCCGCTGGCAATATCGCTTTGCAGACCCAAACTAAAAACGCAGACCGCTTTATCGAATTTCCGTTCAACCAAAAAATGGTCCGCGAAGTCGCACCTAAAGTTAAAGAATCCGGCTTCCACGGCATCCTGATCAACATCAGTAATCCGTGTGATGTGATTACCATGATGTACCAAAAGATCACCGGCTTGCCGCAAAATCACGTGATCGGCACGGGGACACTACTGGATTCAGCCCGGATGAAACGGGCCGTCGGCTTCGCGTTAAAAGTCGACCCGCGTTCGGTCGAAGGCTACAACTTAGGCGAACACGGAAATTCACAATTTTCAGCATGGTCAACGATCCACGTGATGGACCAACCGATCACCAAGTTAGCCGCTGAAAAGGGCTTAGACCTAGACGAACTCGATCAAAGCGTGCGGGTCGGCGGCTTCACGACGCTTAAGGGCAAAGGTTGCACTAACTACGGGATCTCCGCTGCTGCCGTGCGTTTGATCAACGCCATTTTAAGCGACGCTAAGATTCAAATGCCAGTTTCGCATTACCGTGAAGAATACGGCGTTTATCTCTCATATCCGGCAATCGTTGGCAGTGATGGCATCGAACAGTTGATTCACTTAGAGCTACCGGATGACGAAAAAGAAAAACTCCAAAACTCCGCTAACTACATCAAAGGCAAATACGACGAAGCTAATCCCGAAGGTTATTAAGGTTATTAATGTTGTTGACATCCAGTCGTTTTTAAATTTAAAAGTACAAATCTACTAACAAGATTAAATACCGGCTGGCAAAAAACGGAGTTGGGACAAAAAGCGCTTAGCAGTCGAGCACTAGCCTAGTTTCAAAGTAAAACCCGAACTTGGGTTTTATTTTGAAACGTAGCTAGGCACAAACTGCTGCTTTTTGGAGCACGATCAAACAAGCTGTGAGTCAAGCCGGTTAGCGGTCGTGGACTAAGTGGCACTGACAAGCAAATCCTGTACTTGGATTTGTTTGTCAATGTCCTTAGGACCTAGACTGCTGGCTTGACGAACGCGATTAAGTCATTGCTTACGGAAAACAAAACGGGGCCGAGACAAAAGTAATTTTTGTCCCGGTCCCGTTTTTTAAAACTTTATCAACTATAATCTTAATTACGCTGCGCCAGGCAACAGTTTTACTTTGTAGCTTGATTTACGCGTACTCGTGCGCCATTTTAGCCGCAACCGCCGCCGCTAGCGCCCCGATCAGATCATCGATAAAAGTATTGACCTGACCGTTTTTACTGGTATCAAATTCCTTGATGATCCCGTGTTTGACCCGGTCTAAATAACCAAAATTGGTAACCCCGATCGTGCCGTAAATGTTGGCGATGCTCACCGCCAGCGATTCATCGACGCCAAAAACGCCTGCATCGTTAGCGATGATTTTTTGCAGCGGCTCACTTAACTGGCCCGCCGTCGCCAAGCGATCCAATTCCAACGCCACCATCGCATTATTTAATACCTCACGTTTATGTAAAACGCTGATCGCCGCCTTTTCAAATTCCGCGATCTGGGCATTAGGATAAAACTCTTTTTGCAAGTCGTAAGCAATTTGCGCGATCGTTTGACAAGTTACGCCCTTTTTTTCCAACGTACTGGTGACAAAATTGTATGCTTCTTTGTCCGGATACTTAAAATCTGCTGCTCTCATTACCGCTTCTCCTTTACCGCCGGTGTGAAAAAAGTCTGGTATAGTGCTTTAGTCGCCTTAACCTCGTCTTTTTGCGCGATCCCCAGCGTAATACTGATCCCCGATGAACTCTGGTTAAACAATTCAACTTTGATCTGCTCGTTAGCTAAGGCCTGCATCGCTTGCGCCGCCACTCCCAGCGTATCCTGCATTTTTTCTCCTACCAACATCAGTAAGGCCAGGTTTTTTTGCCGGTGCACGTCGTCTGCTTGCAAATACTGTTTTAACTGGTCCAGCAACTCTTGTTCGTTTACCACCTGCTTTTCTTTTAAAACGATCGACATCTCATCGATCCCGGTCGGCATGTGTTCCACGTTAATATGATGCTTAGCCATGAACTCTAACGCCCGCGCACTAAAACCTACTTCGTCGTTCATTAAATATTTAGCAATGTAAATCGACTCAAAACCGTGATTGCCCGCGATCCCCGTCACTACTCCGGTCGCGTCATCATTTTTCCTGGTGATCAGAGTTCCCGGTGCTTGGGGGTTGTTGGTATTTTTAACAACGATCGGAATATCGGCCATGATCGCCGGGCGCAACGCCTCTTGTTGTAATACCGAAAATCCGGCGTAAGACAACTCACGCATTTCACGGTAAGTCAGGTGAGTGATCTGTTGGGGATGGTCGATGATCTGCGGGTTAGCGGCGTAGATCGCGTCGACATCGGTAAAATTCTCGTACAACTGCGCGTGCACGCCGTTAGCAACTACTGCTCCGGTAATGTCCGAACCGCCCCGCGCAAAGGTCACCTTTTGCCCCGTTTTAGTTACACCAAAAAAGCCGGGAATGATCAAGCGCTCATCACCAAGCGACAACTGGCGCAAGTGCTCGTAAGTTTCCGGTAATACCCGCGCGTGTCCCGGACGACCACTAACATAGATCCCCGCTTCTTTAGGACTGACGTAACGCGCGGGAAGACCCTGTTGGGTAAAATACAACGCGATCAACTGGGCATTATTATCTTCACCACTCGCTTTAAACGCGTCTAACAGCTGATCATTGTCCTGGTAGTCAGCCGTTAACATCGCGTTCAAATTCCGGTCTATCAGTTTCTTAGCCGCCATTCCGATAGCCAATTCGGTGATGATCTGATAATACCTTTGTTTGACGTTTTCCAGCGTTTTACCGTAGTCTTTACCGCCGAGTAACTGCTGAGCCAAGCTGATCAACAGATCGGTCAGTTTTTCATCGGCTGCGACCCGTTTTCCCGGTGCTGAAACTACGACTATTTTTCTTTGTGGGTCCGCCTTAACGATTGCTAATACCTTTTGCCACTGACCACCATCTGCTAAAGAACTACCACCAAATTTAACTACCTTCATGACTAAGCACCCCATTAAATTAATCTTAGTAAAGAATAGATTAACAAAAAATTAACCAACTCTCAACTAAAACTCATTTGTGTTTGGATTTGCCGTTAGTCGCTTTATTGTTTTCTTTTTTATTTTTATTGTGCGGGTGTATTAGTTTGACCGTTAAGATCCCGCTATAAAGCTGATCTACCGCAGCCTGACGGTAAGTAAAATCCTTGCGGGCCAAAACTTTATAGGTCCCAAAGAAATTTTTAACGGTGATCCGCGCTTTTTGACTGAGCTTAGCGAAGTTTTGGGCCTCTTCTTGACTGTTAAATAAAATCGCGTAGCGCGGGTAGTCGCTTTTAGGTGCTAACCCGATTTGTTCCGCCTGATAATCCAAACACTTCTTCTTATAAGTTAGCCGTAAGTTGTTTCTCTCGTACACTGCTAGCCCTCCCTTTGTTTTTGCCGCTGGTTATAACCGGCGCCCCAATTTGCCAGCGCTTGGATCACGGGTTCCAACGTTTGTCCCAACTCCGTCAAAAAATACTCGGAACGTGGTGGCTTTTGTGCGAACGTTTTTTTAGCGATAATGCCGTCGTTTAGTAATTCTTTTAACTGTAAAGCCAACATCCGTTGCGAACAGCCCGGGATCACCCGCGTTAATTACCCAAAACGCACGGCATCACGTTTGATCAGGTGATATAAGATCACACTTTTCCACTTGCCGGCGATAAACTGGAGCGTACTTTCCACCGGACAACCCTGCTGGCAATCGTAAATTTTTTTAATTTTAGTCATTGTTATTTTTCCTTTTACACCATCATAAATTTTTTTGGCACTAATGACAAATCATACTTACAAAAATTACAGTATTGCTTACTAAAAATAAGAATAATATACTACATGAAGATCAAGAAAGGAAGTTACTAACATGCAAGCAATTGGTTTTACTAACAATTTACCGCTCACTGATCCCCACAGTTTATTCACATTTGACATCCCCACCCCTACTCCAACGGGACACGACTTGCTAGTAGAAGTCACAGCAGTGTCCGTCAATCCCGTCGATATCGGCGTCCGACAAGCAACGCGGCAAAAATTAGCTCACCCCAAAGTCATTGGTTTTGACGCCTGCGGAGTTGTCAGTGCAATTGGTGCGGCCGTCAGCGATTTTCAGGTCGGCGAGCGCGTTTTTTATGCCGGCTCCTTCAAACGCCCCGGCAGTAATAGTCAGTATCAGTTAGTCGACGAACGCATCGTAGGCCACGCGCCCCAAACTCTAACAGCTGCTCAAAGTGCGGCCATGCCCCTAACAACTTTAACGGCTTACGAAGCGTTATTTGAAAAATTACCGTTACGCTTCGACCAGCCTGAACTCAATCACGGCAAAACGTTACTGATTATTAACGGTGCCGGCGGCGTGGGCTCAGTCGCTATTCAGTTAGCCAAACTAGCGGGACTAACAGTAATTGCAACTGCTTCTAGACCTCAAACCCGCGAGTGGTGTACTAAACTTGGGGCCGACCTGGTTGTCGACCACCACCGCGATTTAGTTTCACAACTGCACGCTTGCGGCTACGACACGGTCGATTATATTTTAGGCTTGAGCAACTTAGACGCTCATTTTACTGAAATGGCTCGTCTCATCAAACCAGATGGCTGGATCGCGGCGATCACCGAAAATAAAAAGCCGCTTGACTTACAACAGCTGACACGCAAACGCGTTACTTTTAGCTGGGAATGGATGTTTGCCAAATCGTTTTACCATTTTAAGGAACGTAGCCAACAAGAGATCTTAAATTTAGCCGCTAACTTATTAGATACTGGCAAATTACGCAGTACCGTCACCCAGGTTTTCAGTCCGTTAACTGCCGCTAATTTACGCCAAGCACATCAATTAGTCCAAGAAGGGCACATGTGCGGTAAAGTAGTAGTTAGCCGTAAATCAGAGTCAAAATAACAACCGCTTAGCAGCTAGATTAGGCACCAATTGGATAAGGCAAGGGGCCTGAGACAAAACAATGAGTTTTGCCTCAGGCCCTACTTGGCGTACCCGTAAATGATAACCCGATCATAGACTAAGCAAAGCGATTCCCAGCTTGCTTATTAAATTAATTATTTAGCGCTCTTAGCTAATTCATCGATCTTATCGTAAAATGCGTCCGCATCAACGTCGGTCACAAAGGTCACTTCTCGCCCCTGCTCGGTTCGATACGTCCGTCCTTCTGCCGGCCCTTGTGTGATCACATCGCACTTGACTTGAGTCGTTGCAGCCAGTTCTGGATAGCGACTGAGTAACGTGGTCAAAACATCCCACAGATAATAAGCCGAATTGACTTCAAACGAATGTACCAGTGAATAGCCTTGACCGATTAGATCTACTGCCGGATACTTACGTTGTTTAGCCCACCGTAAACGTAATTCTTTAGTCAAGGGGACTTGATCCGTACTGTCTAACGCCACCATTTCGATTGCTAGCGGTGAATCCCAAACCGTTTTAACCGATTGAGCATCCCAAAAAGCATTCCACTCCATCGTCGCGTCGTGTTCGGGAACGAAAACATTACCGTGTTCGTTTAACGCCCCGCCCATCCAGTACAGCTTAGAGATCTTAGTAGCGATCGTTGGGTCGACCCTTAATGCCCGTGCCAAATCAGTCAGCGGACCGGTCATGACTAACGTTACTTGCCCGTCTGCGGCCTTGATCTTATCGATCATGTCTAAGTGCGCGGGTTTAGCGGCCAGCGGGATCTTTTGCCCTCCGGTTTCGTTGAGTAACGGAAAGTCATCAAAAGAAAAGGCACTTAAACGCCATGCATCGGGAAATTGGTGTGCTGCCCGCGAATCTGATTTTGCGATATCTTGGGGTGCTCGGTTCGCATGACCAAAACGAGCGACGATCTTACGGGAAGCAGACGTAGCTGGTCCTACGTACCCGTCCCCATTCGTGACCCCAACACCTAATAAATTCACGTCTGGCATCTGTAATAACAATAGTAGTGAAACTAAATCATCGACGTTGCCATCGTGATTAAAGTAAAAGTTGCGCACTTAAATCCCTCCAACTAAATTATTAACTGTCTAAAATAGCAGCTGCATTAATTTTAACTGAAGAACGGTTTGATTACTAGATTGTAATTTTATTCAAAATAACGGGCCGACTTAATCGTTACCGGTATTTTTTTGACAAATTTTCCCCGCACTAATAACCGTTTTTTGCCCTGCGGGGTAAACGAACAGGTGATCAAAGTCACCACTTTCTTATGCGCGATATCGTTAACGACTTGTACGTCAGTCGGCTCGATCACTTTGAGTTGGTTGATGCGGTACTGATAGACCTTTTTACCATCCGTTAAATACACCTTTTGTCCTTTTTTAGCGCGTTGCAGCGGGGCAAACAGTAATTTAGGATTAGTCATATAATGACCCGCCAATGCATAGTTTTTCTTGCCCATCTGTTGGTTGGGTTTCAGCGTCCCCGCTCCCCGCGCTAAACTTGCGTTAGAGACTCCTTGATAAATCGGTAACGCTAATCCTAGGGCCGGCACGG
The DNA here is from genome assembly GCF_058503265.1 of Ligilactobacillus sp. ESL1201. Lineage (NCBI taxonomy): Bacteria > Bacillati > Bacillota > Bacilli > Lactobacillales > Lactobacillaceae > Ligilactobacillus > Ligilactobacillus sp. ESL1201. The sequence goes on from NZ_CP196362.1 coordinate 1,252,847, forward strand.
CAATTTTACCACTGACCGGTCCGGCAGAACTCTGCAGTAGTGTTGCCGAAAGCGTTTTGGTGTCGACGTCTTGAACTTTACGGTAGTCGTAATTTGCCTTCTTATTTTTTTTAGTGACGATCGTCGTTTGCAGCCCCTGGTGTGAGATCCGCGAGATCAACAGGTCTTGTAGCGGGTGCTGAAATAATAATAACAGCCCACAAAATAACAAGACTACCGCACTGACGGTCAGCAATCTTTTTTTGAATTTAGCCACGCCCTTTTCCCCCAATTATTAGCACGTGTTATTTCTTGACTACATTATACTGCCGCTTGTAAGCACTCGGCGTTTGCCCGACCACTTTTCTAAAAGTCTGCGCTAGGTGACTAGCACTAGTAAAGTTTAAGTATACCGTGATTTCCTTTAAGCTATAGTTAGTTTTTTGCAGTAATTGTTGCGCCGCGGCAATTTTTTCGCGTAAAATGTACTGCTTGATAGTGATATTATAATGCTGTTTGAATCTTTTGCCTAAATAACGTTCCGAACATTCAAAATGCTCTGACAACTGTTGTAGTGTAATTTTGGCACAGATATGCCTATCGATATACAAACGACATTTTTCTTCCAATGACAGGGAGCTATATTTTAAATACCAGCTCATTTCCGTCAAATAATAATAAGCTAGCCAATCTAACGACTGTTGTAAGGGTAACGAATCTTGTTTTAGTTCGATTTTTCGTGTAACTTGAGCCCATATTAACACAGCTTCTTTGGCTGGAAAACCTGCTGCGCTAATTACCTGGGTCAACATCGCCGCTACGACTAACATCACGTCTTTGATGGCGCGTAAATCCTGCGGGTCAGCTGCTACTAGCGGTTTAAATTGCTTTTTAATGACCGTTATATTATGAACTTTAAACGACTGTAGCAAATGGTGAAACTTTTCAAACAACGTTTTAAAGTAATCAATGGTATCGACTTTTTGTAGTTGTTCTTGGTTAGGATCGTAAAAAAAAGACCTCACCGGTAAGGCGGGCGCCTTTTTTTTAGTAACTAACTGGTAGATTAACTTAGCCACGGACTGAACATGACTGACAAACTGCGTAAAATTTAAATCATACTCAAACTCATGCGTCGCAAATTGTACCTCGGCTAGTAACCATTTTTCTGGTGCAACCACTACCGCTAGACTATACCCCTGCGTACGGTGAATCAGATTATAAGAAGGAACTTCACATTGCGCTAACACTTTTTCCCATTCTATCTGTTGGTCATCCGTAAAAACGCGGCCAAGCACTTGTTGTTTGCCCGCACAATAATAAGTTAAATTCATCTTCAGCGACTGAGCCAAAAGCCGTAAGTTATTCATAATTTCTCCCTTGTGCGTTTAATTATGCCAATTAATAAATATACTCCCTTCACTTATTTTTGTATAGTAAATTTACTTACAGCACAGTTGCTATTTATTCACACCAAAAAGAGGAGTTGGGACAAAAAGCGGTTAGCAGTAGAGCACTAGCCTAGTTTTAAAGTAAAACTCGCACTTGGGTTTTATTTTGAAACGTAGCTAGGCGCAAACTGCTGCTTTTAGGAGCACGATCAGTCTATTACTTACGGAAAACAAAAAGAGGCTGGGACAAAACCTAGTTTTGTCCCAGTCCCCCTATTAGTTGTTTAGAAGTTAGCTTACTACCAACCCATCTGTGCTGCATTTTGCGGCACGGACAATTTGTCAGCTTGAAGCTCACTAAAGGTCTGTTCCATCAACGTAAATGCGCGCTGTAATTGTTCTTCGGTGATCACCAACGGTGGCTGGAAACGCAAGATATTTTCCTTCAGGCTGATGATCAAAACTCCCAGTTCAAATAGCCGGTAAATAATCTTAGTTGTCGCAATTTGGTCCGGCTTTTTCGTAACGGGGTCAACAATATCGATCCCGCCGTCTAGGCCGTACATCCGAAAGTCGCCAATAAAATCATACTTAGCCTGTTGTTTAGCAAAGAATTCTGCCGCCATTTTGCCTAATTTTTGCGAACGTTCCAGCAGATGTTCGTCTTCGATCACGTCTAAGGTGGCTAAGCCTGCAGCCGTCGTCACCGGATTACCGGCCGTCGTATAAACGTTAGCGGGTGAACCCAAACTATCCATGATCTCGGCGCGTCCGATCACGGCACTTAACGGCAGTCCCGAAGCAAGTGACTTACCGACACTCATCAAGTCCGGTTCTAAGCCGAAGTTTTGGATCGACCACCATTTTCCGGTCCGTCCCATTCCCTGATTGATTTCATCGACGGCAAATAAAATACCGTGTTCGTGCGCAAAAGCAACGACTTTTTCCATGTATTTTTGCGGCGCTTTAGTGATCCCACCATCTCCTTGGATCGGTTCGATCAAGATCACGGCGGTTTCTTCGGCCGGTAGGTAAGTTTCAAACGGCAATTTGAAGGCGGCAAACATCCGGTCTACGTACTCGTCTTCACTTTCACCGGGCAAACGACTCCACGCATCGGGATACGGCACCTTTACTATTCCCGGTAACATCGGCCCCATTTTACGTGCCATGTTTAAGCTACAACTAGACACGCTCATCGAACCGTAAGTCGAACCGTGATATGCACCCGTGTAACTAACGACGTATTGCCTGCCGGTATATCCCCGGGCAAACTTAATGATCGCGTCGTTAGCATCCGAGCCGGAATTGCCCCAGCTTAATTTAACCGGGCCACTGATCGGTGCTAAAGCACACAGCCGCGTAGCCAATTTAGCGGCCGGGACGTTGGCAAAATACGCCGGCGTGTATTGGATCAACTTGCTAGCCTGTTTGCTGATGGCTTCCACTATGTGCGGATGAGCGTGCCCCGTGTTAGTCGAAGAAGCGCTAGCCAACAAGTCAATGTATTCTTTGCCGTCGGCGTCTTTTAATAACGCACCCTTCCCGGATTCGATGGCAATGTCAAAATAACGGATTCGTTGCGGCGACAGTGCTTTGCTTTCTTGCGCCAATAAATTTTGATTTTCACCCATAAAACACTACTCCTTTTTTTGTTCACCCTTTTTGGTCAAGTATGAATGTTTGATCCCGTAACATAAGTAGATTACGATGCCGACCACAAACCAAACTAACGAATAGATCTTAGCTTGCTTATCCAAACCTAAAAAGACCAACAAAGCCCCCAGAAAAGCTAAGGCCGGCATTACTGGGTACCACGGCATTTTAAACCCTGGTTCCGGCAGATCCTTACCTTCGCGCGGCCGCAATCTGTAAATTCCTAGCGAAACAAACATAAAGGCGATCAAAGTCCCGGCAGATACCAGCTGCGATAACGTTGCAAACGGTAAAACGGCACCAATCAAAACGGCAATGATCGTTAAAAACAACAAGGCATGATTAGGCAGGTTATTTTTATTCAACTGGCCCAACCATTTCGGCAATAAGCCGTCACGACCAAACGAATACAGTAACCGTGAGCCAGCCATCGTCATTCCAATCAACGCGGTAAACATTCCGACCACAGCGACCGTTTGTACGACCGTCGCGATGATTGGGTGGCCGATTTTACGCAAAGCCCAACCTACAGGTTCAGCATTACCCGCGTAATTAGTGTACTTAAACATTCCGACTAACACTAACGAAACGGCAACGAATAAGACGACGGCGATGATCAGTGAGCCTAAGATCCCCCGTGGCATCGTTTTAGACGGATTTTTAGCTTCTGCCGCGTTAGACGCGATCGAATCAAAGCCAATGTAAGCTAAGAAGATCGATGATACTCCGGCATAGATCCCTTGCCAGCCCCCAAACGAGGTCCCGTCTGGGTTAATGCGGTGTTTAGGAATAAAAGGAACGTAATTTTTGGTATGAATTGCTGTGGCACCGACGAAAATAAAGACTAAAACTGCTAAAACTTTTAACACCACGATCGTATCTTCCACTCGTGCGGTCTCAGAAGCCCCACGAGATAATAACAACGCAACAATGACGATCGCAACGACTGCGATCAAATCGAACCAACCACCGTTAGTTCCTAACGTGTTGGCCAGTTGATTGGGTAAATGCCAGCCTAACGGTGAGATCAAACCACGAAAATTAGCGGAGAGCCCCGAACCTACAAAGGCTAAAGCAATAAAGTACTCGGCTAGCAACGCCCAACCCGCGACCCAGCCAAAGCCTTCGCCAAACACCACGTTGATCCACGAATACGCAGACCCCGCAAACGGCATTGCCGAAGCCATCTCGGCGTAAGCAAACGCCACTAAAGCGGCCACCACCGCAGCGGCTAAAAATGATAACGCAACGGCCGGCCCGGCATACTGTGCTGCAACTACTCCGGGTAAAGTAAAGATCGCCGTCGAAACGATCGTCCCGACACCTAATGCCAAAAAATCTTTAGTTGTTAATACCTGCACCAGATGTTGGTCCTTACTCTTATAAACTTCTGGATCCTCTTTGCGTGTGATACTTTGCCATACTCCCATATGCTTCCCTCCAATTATTAATTAAAACGACTGTCTCACTGATTAAAAAAGCGCCCTATGAAATTAATCATAGGGCGTCTCCACGGTACCACCTATTTTTTGTCAAAATCATTTGACCTTAGTTTGTTGGTCAAACCCGTCTGATAATGGCAGACAACCAATAAGAACTACTCGTAACACTTTCGCTCTCACTGCTTCAAGGCTACTATGGGATGCCACTACCAGTTCCTTTCAGCAAGTGGAACCTCTCTAACGGTTAGTCGACACCTTTTTTCCTCTGCAACACATTTTCATTCTAATTTAATTAGATATTAATTTACCGCGAATTATACTAAAAGTCAAGTTTGAACTCTCAAGTTAGTAAATTTCACCAGTGACAACACTCGCCTGCCACCGCACTTAAAGTTTGACTGTCCTAAAAACATTAATCTATTTTATTATTTTATTTTAATTTAAGCGCTTTTATTAAAACTGTCGTGCTTTTTACCAGTAAAAAATTCTTACATCACTCAGTTTTTTTTGGTAGGATAACCACATTGCGCAAAAAAGAAAGGATGTTTTGAGTGGAAGAAAAAACAGCAGCACAAAAACCCCAAGTGGAAGTCAAACGCCCTTGGTTAGCGATGGCCAGCATGATGATCGGCGCATTCGTCGGCATGCTTTCAGAAACCTCGTTAAATATTGCCTTACCCCAATTTATGCACGCATTTCACCTGCAAGCAGGGACCGTGCAGTGGTTAGTGACCGGATATATGTTAGTGATCGGCATTATTTTACCTTTTTCTAGTTTATTGACTAAGTGGTTTACTACCCGGCAGATCATCTTCTTTGGTCTGATCGATTTTATCGTCGGCGCAGTGATCTCTGCGTTGGCACCGAGTTTTGCTATTTTACTGGTCGGCCGCTTGATCCAAGGCATCGCCACCGGTCTGATCTTACCGTTAATGTTTACCGTCGCGATGACCGTCTTTCCCCCGTATAAAATGGGGACCGCGATGGGCGTGTGCGCGTTAGTGATCATGCTAGCGCCTGCGATCGGCCCGACTATCACCGGGATCGTGTTAGGTAAATTAACCTGGGAATGGATCTTTTGGTTATTCGTTCCGTTTCTAGTAATTGCTTTGATTTTAGGAATCCTAGGATTAGAAAACGTCGGCCAAGTAACTAAGCCGCACGTCGACGTCCTTTCATTATTAGAATCCGCAGTCGCTTTTTCCTGCTTGGTTTCAGGTGCTAGTTTTGCCTCCAACCGTGGCTGGGGTTCACCGTTAGTTTTAGGGTTATTAGCCCTAGGAGTAGTCGTTTTATTACTTTACATTTACCGGCAGTTGCACTTAGAAGAACCGATCTTAAACCTCAAAGTCTTCGCTAAGGGTGCGTTTAGTAAAGGAACCGCCTGCGTCATGATCGATTTTGGGATCATCTTATCTGCAATGTATTTATTGCCCCAATTTTTGCAAAAAGGCATGTTAGTTTCTGTCGCTTTGACAGGGATCATCATGTTACCAGGTGGAGTAGTTAACGCCATCGTTTCGGCTATTGCAGGTCGGTTGTACGACATTGTCGGCGCTAAAAAACCGGCAGCTTTAGGCTTTTTATGTGCCGTCATCGGGATCGTATTATTGTTGCTGGCCAAACCGCATTCTGCGATCGCTTTTGTGATCATCGCTCATATGGTGTTAATGGTCGGCTGCCCGTTAGCGATGTCTCCTTCCCAGACCCACGCTTTGAATTCACTGGTCGGTTTGGAATCAGCCGATGGTAGTACGATCTTAAACACCTTGCAACAAGTTTTAGGTGCGATCGCCACCGCCCTTGCTACCAGCTTTTTAGCCCTAGGACAAAGGACCTATACTGGTAGTAACCATGCCGCCGCCTTTACCCACGGCATTCACTATGGCTTAGTCTTTACTTTAGTTTTAGCCATTATCGGTTTGGTAATTGCTTTAACTTTTAAAGACGAAAAAAAAGCTAAATAATCATTATTAAATGAAAAGAGCATACCAGGACAGCGCAACCCCAGGTATGCTCTTTTCGTTTGCCTTGATTTACATTTAAACTCAAGGTCACTACAATAAAAATAAAGGAAGTGAGCTAATGGACCAAAAAAATACCAAACTGCCACGCCCGGTCCCGGGTTATTGCCCCCAGTGCGGCCGCCCCATGAAGATCAGTTACGGCTGGAACTCGTGCCGGTATTGTCATAAGCTATTTCGCTCTAATTTTAAGGAAACTCCACCCAAATAATTAGTTATCCACCGGCTCGTAGCCCGCAACGTACGGGCCCGCGTTATTATTATACTTAAACTGGTTGAACTGATTATCGTCTGCTTGTTTCCACGTCAAAAAATCGCGTTTGCTGTACCATAGATTAAGCAGCAGGTACTGAAAGTTTTTCTTGGGGTCTGTCAGCAAAATGCTCGACTGTAAGCCATGCGGAAGTCCCTCTTTTTGTTGCCAGTCAGCCAGCAAGGCTAGTAAGATCTCCTGTTGTTTTTCGTCGACGGTAAAGTAGCGCAGTTCACAGTAATTATTCCAATCGGGGGTGCCGAGCACCATTTTTTCTTCGTAGTTTAAGCCCGCATTAAAAACCGATTTTTGCCCCGAAAAATCCAACAATAAAAAGCTCTGGTCGTCACCTAGTGCTTGGTATAAGTGTAACTGACGTTGCGGATAATGCGCCTTTTTTTGTTGTAATAATTGTTTAGGACCTAGAGTTAAACTGATCATCGTTTTTACCTCCTCAGCTGTAATTGCCTTAGTCTATACTTAATTAACCCCGGTGGCACCAGTAAAACGAATACTGTTTTTCATTTTACTCTTCCTATCCGTTTTATCATAGTAAATTCCAGACTACAAAGAAAATTTCTCGTTATCTGCAAATTTATCCTTGACTTATCAGCTCACGTGGCTATAATTAAATTCAATTCGATATATTATTAAAAGTTTTGAACAGGAGAGTAGTGTTATTTTTAACAGAGAGTGCAGTCAGCTGAGAGTGCACACCTAACACGAAACACACCTGCGAACTGTTTTTCTGAAAATGATCACGTAAGAAATCCCGGTTGCCCCGTTAGCGCAGCAGTTTAACTTAACTGTGTAAGGTCGTTTATGTGAATAAACGATAAAGATGAGGTGGAACCGCGCTCAGTCGCCCTCTTAGACATTAGTCTAGGAGGGCTTTTTGTTGCCGGAAACTACTTGTCCCCAAACAGCTAGGTTAAACTGCACGAGGTCATTTGTGTGAACAGGTGATAAATTGAGGTGGAACCACGGTCAGTCGTCCTCTTAGGCTATTAGTCTAAGGGGATTTTTTAGTCTTGTCACACAGCTAGTTCAATTCGAAGGAGGAAAACAACATGAATTATATTTTAGCAATTGCACCATCGTTATTAGCAGGAGCGCTAGTTTCACTTAAATTGTTTTTTTGGACGTTAGTTGCTTCCATTCCGCTGGGGGTCATCGTCAGTTTAGGACTGATCTCCCGTTTTAAACCGTTACAAGCATTATTAAAATTTTATATCTGGATCATGCGGGGCACCCCGCTGTTGTTACAATTGATATTTGTCTTTTACGGCTTGCCGATCATTGGCATCATTTTCCAGCGTTACGACGCGGCGGTCTTTGCCTTTATTTTAAATTACACCGCTTATTTTGCCGAAATTTTTCGGGGCGGCTTTCAAGCAATCCCAGTGGGCCAATACGAAAGTGCCCGCGTGTTACGGTTAACTAGGCTACAGACGCTGCTTCACATCGTTGTTCCTCAGGTAGTTAAAATCGTGATCCCGTCAATCGGTAACGAAGTGATCAACTTGGTCAAAGACACGTCGCTGGTATACGTGCTCGGATTAGGAGACCTGTTGCGGGCAGGAAACGTAGCGACGGCTAGAGACGTAACCTTGATCCCACTATTCTTGGTAGGAGTAATATACTTAATGATGACGGGTGTAGCATCGTATTTACTAAGGAGAATAGAAAAACACTATAGTAAATGGAGATAAGAAAGCGTAGTGAGACGTTTAGGAGTCGAGCACTAGCCTAGACAGCTACAAGTTGCCGGGGCATGGCAAGCTGTAGTTGGCGTAGCTAAGCACAGACTCCTGTCTCACGAAGCTCGACTAAGAAAAAAGCGTAGTGAGATTTTTAGGAGTCGAGCACGGACTCTTATATCAAGAAAGATCGACTGGCAGCAAAGTACAGCCGACCGGAAACGAGGAGGAATCCACATGTTAGAACTTAAAAATATTACCAAAGCATTTGGCAAAAAAACGATCTTAAAACAACTCAACTTAACGATTAATGACAACCAAATTCTCGCCATCGTAGGACCATCTGGCGCCGGCAAGACCACTCTTCTTCGCTGTTTGAGCGGATTAGAAAAGCCAGATGAAGGTGAATTTTTATGGGACGGACGCCAGTTTGATCCCGCAGACCCTAACGATAGCAGCCAGATCATCGGCGTTGTCTTTCAGGACTACCAGCTCTTTCCTAATTTAACAGTCTTAGACAATATTACCTTAGCACCCAAATTAGTTCTCAAACAAAGTAAACAAGAAGCCGCCAAACGGGCACAGGAGCTGCTGGAGCGCTTAGATCTAGCCGGTAAAGAACAACTCTACCCCTTCCAGTTATCGGGAGGCCAACAGCAACGTGTCGCTATCGTGCGGGCACTAGCGATGGGGCCGCAGATCTTATGTTACGACGAACCGACCTCTGCGCTTGACCCAGCATTACGAGTTAAGGTGGGCGAAATCATTTTAAAACTAAAGGAAGAAAAGATGACCCAAATCATCGTTACCCATGACATGGATTTTGCCAAACAAACCGCAGATCAAGTCTTTACCGTCACCGCTTTAGATGCAGGAGGCGAATAGGTGTGAAAAAGAAAATCGTACTCTTATTACTAACGATGTTTTCTTTGACCTTCGTGCTCAGCGGCTGTGGGATCTCAGCCGGCAAGCGCGCCAATACCACGGACAACTGGGACCGGCTGCAAAAACGCGGTTACGTCACTATCGGCGTCGACGATACTTTCGTTCCGATGGGATTTCGCCAAAAAAACGGCCAGCTTGTGGGTTATGACGTCGATTTAGCTAAAGCCGTTTTTAAACTTTACGGCATGAAAGTCAGTTTCCAAACCATTGACTGGGCGATGAACACGACCGAATTAAAAAACGGGACTATCGACTTGATCTGGAACGGTTTTACCAAAACTCCCGAACGAACGGCCAAGGTCGGCTTTAGTACCACCTACCTCAATAGCAGACAGGTTTTAGTTTCGTTAAGAAAAAACAATATTCGTTCTTACGCAGATATGCAAGGTAAAGCGTTAGGAGTACAAACGGGATCGTCCGGGTATAACGATATCATGAGTCGGCCTAAACTGCTTAAAGACCGCATCAAAGATCATTATCCAATCCTTTACGAATCGTTTACCAATGCCTTTATCGATCTTAACGCGGGTCGTATTCAGGGACTTTTGATCGATAATACCTACGCCGATTATTACATCGCACACCAAAAACACCCGGAAAATTACTACATTCAACGCGGCTCGTTTCCTAAAGAAGACTTCGGTGCCGGGATGCGTAAAAGTGATGTCACTTTGAAACGAAAAGTCGACGCGGGCTTAAAACAACTCGCTAAAAACGGTACGTTGGCTAAAATCAACCACAAGTGGTTTGGCAACCAAGCAGAAACCCCGCTGCTACCAGCTAAATAAAATTGAGTTAGGACAAAAAGCGGTTAGCAACTTGGAGCACGCTATCATTGCAAGTACACGAATAGGCTTAGGACAAGCACAATTTTGCCCTAAGCCTATTCGTTTGGATAAACTACGACTGATCGTCAGTTTCTTCGTTGTAGTATTCTTCAGCCAGCATCCCGTCAAAATAGCCGTCATAATATCCACCACCGTCGTGTGGCGGGCCACCCGTACCTTTTTCGTGAAAAATAAAGTAGATAAACCATAGCATAAAAATGACGAATAAAACCGCGACGATTGGTGTTAAAAATCCACCCCAATCACTTTTATGCGGCACCTTCTTGCCCGTTTTACTATACTTTACCGTTCTTTTGGTCAATTTTTTGGCTAAGCGCAATACCGTAGCGGGATTTCCCCTACGCAACCCATGTTTCATTCCCCATAAGGTCAAAAACCACGTTCGATCAGTATAATACGGATTCATGTAATAACTAGGATTAAAACTGACCTGTCCCGTCTGACGCACATAAATTAAAACGTTACGGGTCCACCAGTATTTACTATAGTCCGCAGCGGTATCCCCCATGTCTTCTCGGCTCACTCGCCGGTAACTTGCCGAATGATGGTACATTTTATCCAGCGCTTCTTGTGCAAGGGACTGTTCACCAAAACTATTTCTCTTATGGCTATCTGCTAAGTCGCCATCATTAATGGCACCGTTACTTGGCAGTCGGTCTACCACGATCACCTGTAATTTTTGTGGTTGCTTTTGTCTAGCCAATTGTGCGTTTAGTTGAGCTAATTGGCGGCGCTGCCGTGCGTTGAAAAAATTGCTTTGTTGGTACAGATCACCCGCTAAACTAGACGGCAAAAGCGCTGCGTTGACCGCTACAAATGTTGCCAATGACAGCAGCAAACTAAGCAGTAGTAGACCAACTTTTCTTTTCACTTAAATCATCTCTTTGTAAGCTCAAAATCCAGCAATGCTATCAGTCCTCATTCACTAAACGCCGCTACTCTATTATTCTTCTAGTCGCTTTTGTTGCAAATGATCGGCTCGCTGGCAGTAAAACAGTAACTCTTGGTAGCAAGCTTTTAAACTCGGCGGCTGCTGACCAGGACGAGGATTAGTGGTCCCTAACGGAGCGATGCGGATCGTGATAATCGTTTCGGGTGCAAAAGTCTCCATTTCAGAATGATGATTCATTATGTACTGGTCAATTTGCCTGTGATCACAGTAGTAATCCAAGCTAGCGGCCTGGCTGTTGAGTTGCAAAATAATAGTTAATTTAAAATAATTCTTAGTTTTACCGTTTGTCATTGATAACATTCCTTTCACCTAATGGTATTAGGCTTAGCAGCACTGCCTGCCCTAAACACCCTTTAATTCTATTATAATATAATTAAATCTAATACGTGAATCTTTTTCACAACTTTCTTTGAATAATAATCAATTATCCACATAAAATGTCATTAAAACCACAATTTTTAGGTTCTTTGTCAACTAGTGTTGATGGAGAATTTTCCAACCACTTAGATCAAAATTGGTCTAGGTGGTTTGTTGTTTTTAAGTCGTTTTTTGTTTTTAATTAATTTCACTTTTAATTTTTAGTAATTTAGGCGTGTTTTCCCGCTTTTAACGTACACTAAATAAGCCTCCTACTTGATCAAATTTTTTGAATTAATTCAGTATTGAAAGCTTACTGGTACATTCTAAAATGACCCGTAACTTGAAATTAAACCAGTTTCTAAAACCAAAACTCGTCCGTTTAATCCCTTTGATCTTACGGTTCATGCCCTCTAAGGGGCCGTTATTATAGCGATACCGACAACTATTTACCACTGCCACCAGATTCTTCTTGAGCGATTTTATTGGCTGGTCAAATTCATTATCTAGCTTATGGTAATTACTCAATGTGGTAATTATTGTTGCACTATCGTGTTCTTTGAGCGCCGTTAAAATTTTTTGGTAGACTTCATAAGCTGCCTTGAACCCGGAATCTAGCTCTAACCCTTGATAGACCAAACGAACGTCAGTATCAGTGCACTTGATTCCTGGATGATAACGCAGTTTAACGGCCTCAAGGTCGTTAAAATTTTTTAAAAATAAACGCCAATAACGCTTCAACAGCTTATATTCAAACGAACTTTTGGGATACTTTTTCATTACGCGAGTGCGCATTGAATTCAGCGCACGGTTTAACATCTGTACAATATGAAAACGATCAACGATCACTGCTGCTTGCGGAAAAAGTTCAGGAATAAATTTAAGATAAGCCGCGTTTAAATCGACGACTACTGTCTTTACTTTATGGCGCTCTGTCAGGGAAAATTCCTGAAAATAAGCTTTAATCTCGCGGGTCGTGCGCCCGGGTAAAATATCCAATAATTCATGAGTATCGGCGTCCATTACAATAAAACTATAGCCGTGACCCATGACTTTGATTTCATCGAATAACAGGTGAGCTGGTAGAGTTGTTGGTTTAGCGACTAGTAACTGCTGATTATCTTGGTTGATAAATCTTTGGACGGTACTGGCACTGATCCTAAAACGCTGGGCAATTTCACGTAAAGCCACGTTTTTGGTTGCCTCTAGGGTGATCATTTGATGGACCGTTCTAGAAATTTGACAGTGTGACGCCACTAACGAAGTTTGTGCCATCATTGTAGTTTGACAGTGGCGACACAAAAAGCGTTGCTTTTTAAGTGCTAAATAAAGTGGGTGGTGAGAATCAGCACACAGCTGAACTAAGGTAGATTTTAATCCATGTTTGACCACTTTTCCTGTGAAACCGCAGTTTAAACAGCGGTTAAGTGAATAAGTCAGATTAGCGTGAAATACAAGAGCTGGTTTCTTTTTGATAATTTCCTGACTGAGGGGATATTTTTCATCAAAATTGATGTTTTTAACTGTAATTCCGAGCCAAAGTTTGATAAGATAATTTGTGGAAAGCATTGCCTTCATTCCTTTCAATTGGTTTTGGTCGACTTAATTGTAACACGGAAAAGCGCAATGCTTTTTCTTATACCTAAATTTAAATTGGTATACAAAAAAACAAGCATTGATTTTTCGTCATCAACACTTGTTAGTATAGAACCAATTTTTATGGAAACAAAAATCCCACTGAGATAACTCAGTGAGATTTAATCTTGGGGCCAAATGGGGGCCAAAAACAGCTGTAACCCTTGTCCCATAAGGACCTACTATGGAGATGGCGGGGATCGAACCCGCGTCCAAGCATATCGCCATCCCAGCGTCTACGTTCATAGCTATTCTATTTTAATCTCATCTCTAGCAACGCCAAATAGCTAGGCGGACACTACAGACCAGTCTGATGATCTCTTTTATTACTTACAGACGGAAAGCAATAACGTAGCTCATTAATTATAAGACTCGCTAACGAAACATGAGCAATTCCGGGCGAATCTACACTAAAACTGACTAGGCAGCTAAAGCGTAAGAATTGTTATTATTTTTTGCAGTTATAATTTAACTGAGCGTTTTTAGGTAGTCGCAACCTACCAAACGCAGCTGAGACTCGACCTATACCTGTCGAATCCAAAACATCCCCATTAACATTTTAATTTTAACCGAAATCATGCTAAATGTAAATTAAATTGCACTAAGCTACCAATTGTCTGGGCTCCACAAAAAGCCATCCAACTGTCCCGCTAATTGCTGGTGCCGCTGTTCTTGTTTGATTGCCAACTGCGCTAACGCGGCAAAAAAAGCCCGTTGTTCGTATTTTGGTGCATTTTGTTGCTGTTTGACACACTCTTGAATCAACCACTCGGTTTCTTCTTGCATCAACTACACTTCCTTTTCTAACAGCCTGACCTCCGCTTGCAACTGTGCTAATTCTTCTTTACGTTGTGCCAAAGTGGTCGCTAGTAGCTTCACTCCCGGAAAATGAGCAGCCTCTAGTTGCTCTAACTGCATCAAAAACCACTGCTGTTCGTCTTGAAAAGAATAGTCACGCGGTAATTCCAGGTACTGCCGGTACTTGATCAGTAGCTCTTGCTTTTGTGCTTCCGTCAAATAACCAAACTGATAAATCACCAAAGGAGGCATAGTTTTCATTTTTAGCGCTAACGCTAACGCCGTAAAGGGGCGCAGTAATTCGGTCACAGCAAAATGCTGCTTACCCCCCGTAGTAAATTCTTTTTGCGCGGCGCCCATCGAAACTACCAATCCTAGCTCCTTGCCAGCAAACTGGGATTGGTACGGCTCCACCACACAATCGTCTAGCCACTGGTATAAAACTGGTGGCGCACTGTACCAATAAAGAGGAAATTGCAAAATGATCCGCTGATAGTGTTGCAAATTCCGTAATTCAGTTGCCGGTAAAAAGTGCTCATCAGTTAAGGTTAAGACGTGGCGCTTAACGTGTGCCATCCCCGTGCCAGTCTGCTTTAAAAATTGTTGCACGCCAGACTGATTTTCAGTGGGATGGGCTACAATAATCAACGTTTCTTTCATTGTCTACTCCTGTATTTGATCCATTGCTTCGTTTAACAAGCGATCGACCACTAAATTTCCCTGGTCCTTATCATGTCCTTTAGTCCAGTTAAAACGTAGCCGCGAAAAATAGCCCAGTAGCCGTGACATTTCCTGCCACAATTCCTGATTAGCGACCGGCTGTTGACTCGCCGTTTTCCACCCCCGTTTTTCCCAGGACCGCAACCACCCTTTGGTAATACTATTTAAAACGTAGCGCGAATCTAGGGTCGCTATGATCTCTTGGTCACACCAACCCTGCCGCCCGCAAAATTTCAGGGCTTTTAATAACGCCATGATCTCCATGCGATTATTAGTACTGCCGTACTCCGTGCCCGTTGCGGTATATTTTTTCCCGGCTTTGACCGCCAGAAAAGCCCACGCAGCCAGGTCATCGGCTTTGACGTGCTGCCCTTTTTGGTTGCCGTGGTTGCGCGAGCCACCGTCCGTCCAGATCCTAATGACGTTAGGATCGTGCTTGAGCGTTAATGCTTGTGGCTGTGGTGCTAGCCATTCTTGGGCCGCAGCCCGGGTCGTAAAACTCTTAAAAACCGCACCGGGATATCCCTTGACTTGTTGTTGACATTGCTCCCAAGTAGAATAGATCCCCGGCTTTTTCCCGACTGCGACCGCGTAAAATTTTTTACTGCTCACTACTTTACTCCTTTAACGATGCGTTTTATTATAAGCTATTTACTTTTAACGGCAAAGAAAAACGTCTCGCTTCATTTTAGCGAAACGCTTTAACCGTCAAGTATTAGCCGATATGATTTTCCCGCAAGATTTTATCCACGACTTCTTGCATCTCAGGCGTTTTTTGCCATTCCTCAAAATGATCCATGTTCTCGGTAGGCATCGTGAAGTTCTCGTTAATGTATTTTTCGTACTTGATCACGTTGGTAGAACGCGGAATATTGAGCTGTAAGATGCGTACGTTTTTGATCATCCCCCGTGTTAATGCCAACTCAGCGCGTCCGTTTTGCACCATATTAGCTATTTCAAAATAACTGCTACCGTCGTTTCTAGTGATTTCTTCGATCAACGTCAACGTCTCGTGACTTTTCATTGCTTGACTTCCTTTTTATTTGTCTTCCTGACCGCGCTTACCGGTGCCACAAAAAACCACCGATAGTATTTCATTATCGGTGGTGGCATAAGAGAGAAAGAGAATTGATTAGAAGGTAAACAACTAATACCTTACGTCTCTTACTATATACTTTTATGAAAGCGCAGTCAAATTTTTTTCGTGATTCTTTTGTTTTAATCGACCCCGACTTCTTTTTGTACTACCGCAACGATCTCCATGACATAGTCATGCACAGATTCCTGTGTCGCCGCTTCCGCCATCACGCGTAATAAATTTTCGGTTCCGCTAGGACGAACTAATACCCGTCCTTCGCCACCCATTTTGGCTTCTACGTTAGCAATTGCTTGTTTGATCTGCGGATTTTGTAAGGCACTTTTTTTATCCTTGACCCGCACGTTAACTAACTCTTGGGGATAAGTTTGTACCTCAGCTGCCAGTTCAGATAATTTCTTTCCCGTTTGCTTCATTACGTTTAGCAACTGTAACGCCGTCAACATGCCGTCACCCGTGGTATTAAAGTCCAAAAAGACCACGTGCCCCGACTGTTCGCCGCCCAAATTATAACCATTTTTCAGCATTTCTTCTACCACGTAACGGTCGCCCACTTGAGTTTTAACGGAAACCAAGTCGTTTTTAGCCATCGCCTTATACAAACCGAGGTTGCTCATCACCGTAGTCACGATCGTGTCTTTTTTCAAACGACCGTGTTGACTGAGGTACTTGCCGCAAATGTACATAATCTTATCGCCATCGATCACGGCGCCGGTTTCATCGACCGCGATACACCGGTCGCCGTCACCATCAAACGCAACGCCCACCGCAGCCTTTTGTTCTACCACAAATTTACTTAACGCTTCTGGATGAGTGGAACCAACACCGTCGTTAATATTTAAACCGTCTGGATTGGTAGCAATGGTTTCAAAATCGGCTCCCAAATCAGCAAACAAATTAGAAACATAACCGCTGGTAGCCCCGTTAGCGCCGTCGATTGCAACGTGCATCCCGGAAAGGTCATCTGGGATCGTCTGTTCCAAAAACTGAATGTACTTCAAGGCCCCTTCATGATATTCACTAACAGTTCCTAATCCCTCAGCAGAGGGCCGCGGGAGGTCATCGTGGTCTTGTTCCAACAATTCTTCGATTTCTTCTTCTTTTTGGTCAGACAACTTATAACCATCACTGCCAAAGAATTTGATCCCGTTGTCCGCTACCGGATTATGCGAAGCAGAGATCATTACCCCGGCATCAGCATCTTGTAACCTTACTAAATAAGCAACACCGGGCGTCGTGATCACACCCAAGGAGAAAACTTCGATACCGACCGATAACAAGCCAGCGATCAGCGCTTCCTCTAGCATTTGTCCCGAAATACGGGTATCGCGTGCGACTAAAACCCGAGGAGTTTGTCCCTTAGCGTGTTGCGTTAACACGTAACCGCCGCAGCGTCCTAACTTAAAAGCTAACTCCGGGCTGAGCGATTCATTGGCAATTCCTCTAACACCATCTGTACCAAAATATTTCATTTTTTTCTCCTTAATAGTTAATTAACAACGTCCTAATTTCCCGTAGTAGACGAAGTCGTACTAGAACTGGCCTGCGAACTAGCCGCAGGTGCAGACGATTCATTTGTAGTAGTCACAGACGACTCGCCAGTAGTCGCAGCATTATCCTGTGCGGGCGTCGTTGTCTCATCAGTAGCCGCACTTTGCTCCTGGGCTTTTTTACCGGTTGTTTGTCCTTGCTTGACACCGATATGAACTGCGATCGTCTGGGGACTGACCGAAGTAATTCCCGACAACGGCGACTCTAACGAAATCGTTCTGTCTTCATCGGCAGTGAGCCCTGCAACAGAAATTGGAATATCCAGTTTAGTAATTTTAGCCAGTGCCTCTTTTGTCCCCGTTAAAGTCACTGTTTTAGTCGTAGTAGTCAAAGTATAATTCTTAGCGGAATTTCCCGCCCCACTGGTAACTAAATTCAGCGGTACTTTTTTACGCATTGTCGCTAGGTATACCGGGATCGTCACCCGCGCAGTTTGCGGGTCAATCGTCACCGGTAATTGCTTTCCCTTGGCATCGATAGCGCGCAAAATCACGTTACGCGTTACGGCTTTTTTAGTATTCTTAGCTAAAGCCACGTCTGCCGTCACACTGGCAATTTTTTTAACGTCACCCTTAGCCCCGGTCACCGTCACGGACTGGTGGCTTAAATCCGCTACCCCAGCCGCGTAACCCGACGTGATCTTAGTGGAATCATAGCGAACCTGCAGCGGAAAGGACTTAGTCGCCTTGTCGCTGATCTTGATTTTAAGATTGCGTGGGACTAACCGCACGCTCAGTTCGCTGCTTAATCCCTTAGTTTTTAACGCTATTTCGTGCCGCCCTTTTTTTAGCTTAGTCAAATTGGCTGTTACTTCAAAATTTCCCGTATTTTGTGCCGCCTTCACCAACGCACTGGGTCCGATCAAGGTCACCTTGACTTTTTGGGGGACGCCTGAAACGTAGTAGCGATCATCGTCATAATTCAAGTTGACGTTTTTGACGACCGTCGCTTGCGTATTTTTCATCAGCGAAGTGCTAACGTGACCGTCACCATTACTAGAAACACTGGCGCCGTCGGAATTGACGTATACAAATAATAAGACCGTAAAAAGTAAAGCCAACAGACTGTAGATCACTTTTGAATTTAAGGCGCTTAAAAATTTCAATGTTTGCCGCCACCCTTGATCAGCCCCGCAAAAAAGCGAGCCATTCCATTTTTCTTATGACCAGTTTCGGGAGTGATCAATTCATTTTCCAGTAGCTTTAGATAATCTTCCCGCGTTAGGTCCCGTAATAGTTCGTTGTTTTTAGTGATCGTCACCCCACCGGTTTCTTCGGAAACGACGATCGTTAAGGCATCCGTTACTTCACTGATCCCCACGGCCGCTCTATGCCGTGTTCCTAGTTCTTTAGGGATCAAATTGCTCTCGGACAACGGTAAGTAGGCCGCGGCCACGGCAATTTTGTTATTTTTAATGATCACGGCCCCATCGTGTAACGGCGTATTAGGAATAAAAATATTGATCAGTAATTCGCCCGTGACCTGTGCGTCTAACGTGATCCCGGTTTCAATATAATCTTCTAAGCCCGTGTTCATCTGCACGGTGATCAAAGCACCGATCCTTCTTTTAGACATGTACTGAATTGCTTTATCCAGTGCTTCCACTAATTTTTTTTGGGTCGCGGTTTGACTTTGACCGGTAGAAAATAAAGAGCCCCGGCCTAAATGTTCTAGCCCCCGACGGATCTCCGGTTGGAAAACTACGATCAGGCCGACGACGCCCCAGTTGATCACTTGGTCCATGATCCACGAAACGGTATGTAATCCCAGCCACGCACTCAAGGCTTTGATCAACACGATGATCACGATCCCCTTAAAAAGTTGGACCGCCTTAGTGCCCCGCAGCAGCATCATCAGTTCGTAGATCACAAACCAGACTACCAAAATATCCAACAAGTCAGTCAGGTTATGCCAAGTTATGATGTTATTCCAATCAAAGGACAATCTTTCTTGCCTCCTCTAAAAATTTACCTTCCTATTATAGCACATAACCTTTTTTAGTCGTAATCTTCCCCCACTCACCAACCCCAACTGTCCCTAAAAGTTAAGGGGAGTGAGACTAAAATCGTCTCACCCCCCAATTGATTATTTAATTACTTTGATTCTTCCTGCTGTTCAGCGGCCGGTGTTTCTTCTTCGGTCTGAGTCGTAGTAGTTTGATCAGTCGTAGCAATTTGATCGTCCGGTGCTGGCGTTTCAGCGGGCTTAGCCGGTGTCGGTTGCGCAGCCGGGGCACTTTGATCTAACACCCGGCCGATCGCCGACCTATTGAAAATCAAATAAACACCGTCACAATCCAACGTGACCGTTTTATTAGTATCATCAAAACTATCGATCACACCGTGTAAGCCACCGATCGTTACCACCCGCGCGCCTTTTTGTAACGAATTCATCATTTCGCGCCGTTTATCCTGCTGTTTTTTTTGCGGGCGAATCATCATAAAATACATTAAAGCAATAAAGACCACAAAAATCAAAATTGTGGAGATCGTTCCATTTGAACCTGCACCAAGCATCTATATCCGCTCCTTATTTATTATCCATCTTATACTTTAGCAAAAATTAAGACAATTAGCCACCCATAACTAAAAGTTTTTGGGATGTGCTTGATTCAAACCGTATTTCTCAAAAAAGTCCGCCCTGAAATCCAGTAGTTCATCGTTAGCGATCGCATCCCGAATTTGTTGCATCAAGTGCAATAAGAAATATAAATTATGGTAACTGGTCAAACGTAAACCAAACGTTTCGTCGGCTTTAAATAAGTGACGCACGTAAGCCCGCGTATAATTACGACAAGTGTAACAATTACACTCCGGATCGATCGGCGTGAAATCGCGGGCATACTTAGCGTTTTTAACCACCAAGCGACCGCGCGCGGTCATACAAGTCCCGTTGCGCGCGATCCGAGTTGGCAAAACGCAATCAAACATATCGACTCCCCGAATAGAACCATCGATCAGCGCGTCGGGCGATCCCACTCCCATCAAATACCGCGGCTTGTTTTCGGGCAACAGTTGGGTCGTATACTCCAAGACGTTATTCATTTCGGCCTTGGATTCCCCGACCGATAAACCGCCAATCGAATACCCGGCAAAATCCATTGCCGTCAGTTGCTGTGCACTCAACTTACGCAATTCCTTGTGCCCGGCTCCTTGCACGATACCGAACAGTCCCTGCGTTGCCAGGTTACGATGAGCTTCAAGCCCGCGTTGGGCCCAGCGACTGGTCCGTTCGACCGATTTTTTAATATAATCATAACTTTCAAAAAACGGCGGACACTCATCGAAACTCATAATAATATCAGCACCCAACTGATTTTCGATCTTGATCGCCTTTTCGGGGGACAAAAATAGCGGCGCGCCGTTCAAATGGTTACGAAAGTGCACCCCCTCTTCGGTAATGTCCCGTAATTTAGCCAGCGAAAAGACCTGAAAACCACCCGAGTCGGTCAAAATACTCTGATCCCAGTTCATAAACTGGTGTAAGCCACCAGCTTCTTCCACTAGGTCTGCGCCGGGCCGCAGCCACAAATGATAAGTGTTGCTCAAAATGATCTTAGCACCCATCTGCTTCAACTCTTCGGGCGCTAATGATTTAACCGTCGCTTGGGTCCCGACTGGCATAAACATCGGGGTCTGAAACGTACCGTGTGGGGTCGTCACTTCGCCCAACCGCGCACCGGTATGCTTTTCTTTTTTGATCAAACGGTACTTAATTGCCGTCATATATTTTCCATCCTTTTTAATAAATGAACATCGCGTCGCCAAAACTAAAGAACCGGTATTTTTCTGCTACTGCATGGCGGTAGGCATTTAAGATATTTTCCCGGCCGGTAAACGATGCTACTAACATCACCAGCGTTGATTTTGGTAAGTGGAAATTAGTAATGAACGCCTGGACGACCTTCCATTCGTAGCCGGGTTTGAGGAAAATGTCGGTCCAGCCGCTATCTGCCTTGATCTCCCCGTTAAATTTAGTACCGATCGTTTCTAGCGTCCGGATCGTGGTCGTACCTGTCGCAACGATCTTACCACCGTTTTGGCGGACTTCATTCAAGGTAGCTGCCGACTCTTCGTCTAAGCGGTAAAATTCGCTGTGCATTTTATGGTCTTCAATATTTTTTTCGGTGACCGGTCTAAAGGTTCCTAACCCAACATGCAACGTTAGATAAACTAGTTTAACACCCTTGTCCGCAATTTTTTGCAGCAATTCTTTGGTGAAATGCAACCCCGCCGTCGGTGCCGCTGCCGAGCCGACCTCTTTGGAATAGACCGTCTGGTACATTTCCGGGTCGTCCAATTTTTCTTTAATGTATGGTGGCAGAGGCATTTCGCCTAATTGATCTAAAATTTCCATAAAAATTCCGTCGTAATGAAATTCGATCATCCGTCCGCCATGGTCTAACTCTTCGGTGACAGTCGCGGTCAGCTCGCCGTTACCAAAGGAGATCTTCGTGCCGACCTTAGCCCTCTTGGCGGGTTTGACCAACGTTTCCCACTGGTCACCTTGAGTATTATTCAGTAATAAAACTTCCAAATGACCGCCAGTTTCTGGTTTGATCCCATAGATTCGTGCCGGCATTACCCGCGAATCGTTCATCACTAACGCATCTCCCGGTTGTAAGTAGTCGATCACGTCGTAAAAGTGTTTGTCTTGGTACTCACCTGTTTGGTGATCTAAGCACAATAACCTGGACTCATCTCTTTTTTTGAGCGGTGTTTGGGCGATCAGTTCGTGTGGTAATTCGTAATCAAAATCTTCAGTAGTTAATTTTTCCATGACTATCTTCCTTTTATTTATTATTCTTACTCAATCCTAAATGCTCGTAGCCCTTAGCGGTCACTACCCGGCCACGCGTAGTCCTCTTGATAAAACCGCTTTGCAATAAATACGGTTCGATCATATCGGCGATCGTTTCCGGCTCCTCACCCAAATTAGCAGCGATCGTAGTTAAACCGACCGGGCCTCCATCATACAAGACGATCATTTTACGCAGTAACTTGCGGTCATTTTCATCCAAGCCGCTACGGTCGACTTGTAAAAGATCCAAGGCAAACTCCACGATCTCCAGGTCGATCTGTTTTTTATTTTCGACCTGAGCAAAATCACGGACCCGTTTTAATAAGCGGTTGGCGACCCGCGGCGTCCCCCGTGAACGGCGAGCGATCTCTTCAGCTCCCTTAAGCGCGATCTGCGTATCAAAAACCTTGGCGGAACGTAAAATCACCTGCGTCAACTCTTCTTGGGTGTAATAATTCATGTGTTCCACGATTCCAAAGCGCGTCCGCAACGGTGCCGACAACAACCCCGCCCTAGTAGTAGCGCCGATCAAAGTGAAGGGCGGCAAGGTAAAATGAACGGGATGGGCCGTCGCGTCTTGCCCCACCACGATATCGACAAAATAATCTTCCATCGCCGAATAGAGGATCTCTTCGATATTTTTAGGCAACCGGTGGATCTCGTCGATAAACAACACGTCGCCGGGGCTCAGTTCATTTAACAATGCCACCAGATCGCCGGGCTTTTCGATCGCCGGGCCACTGGTCGACTGAAAGTTAACGCCCATTTCGGTGGCGATCACTCCCGCTAAAGTCGTCTTTCCTAACCCCGGTGGTCCAAATAACAAAACGTGATCGAGCGGTTCTTGCCTACTTTGAGCCGCTTGAATATAAACTGAAAGTTCCCGTTTGATCTTAACTTGTCCGATATATTGTTTTAATGTCTGCGGGCGCAAGCTATATTCCACTTGTTCTTCTTGTGCGTCACTACTAGCGGCGCTGATCAGCCGTTCGTCTTCAGCCACTGGCACTCACCTGCTTTTTATTTTTTCATCAATAGTTTCAGCGCTTGACGTAAGTATTCATCCGTCGAATTTCCGGCAAAATCACGTAACTTCTTGGCGATCCGTTTTACCTCCGCTTTAGAATACCCCAACGCCAGTAAGGCTTCAAGGCTTTCATTTAAGTAAAGTGAATCTGAGGTTTCTGCTGGCTGCTCATCTAATAGCGGCGTAGCGGTAACTAGGTCTCCTATCTTATCCTTGAGGTCCAACACGATCTGTTGCGCCGTTTTTTTACCAATGCTGGGAAACTTAGTCAAATAACTGTCATTGTTGGTATTGATCGCGTTGACCAACCCAGCATGGTCGTCCACCGCTAAAATTGCCAGCGCACTTTTAGGCCCGATACCCGCCACACTGATCAATTTTAAAAACAATTCTTTTTCCTGTTGGTTCAAAAAACCGTACAAAGTCAGCGCATTGTCCCGCACTGCTTGGTAAATATAAACAGTTTGGAGCTGATCACTGACGGTAAAACGAAAGGGATTAGCTACGTTTAAACAATAACCGATCCCCCCTACTTCTAACACGATATAGTGAGGAGTGACCGCCGTTACGATCCCCTTAAAATATTCATACACCGCTAAATTCACATCCGATCAGTATTGAGTTTTGCTTTCGTGTGGGTCTTGGATCCTTTTAAACATGTGTTCTAGGTCCTTATTAGTAAATTGGACCAACGTCGGCCTGCCGTGCGGGCAGTTAAACGGATTTTCGCACCGTTTGAGCTGAGCCAGCAAAGAACGTGCCTGTTGTGCTTCCAAGTGGTGATTAGCCTTGATCGAGCGTTTACAACTCATCGTGATTGCAGTTTGTTCGCGAAACTTAGCAACCGAAACGCGCCACTGTTGCAAGATGTAATCGATCAGTGCCCTAATAGTTTCCTCTTCTTTTCCCGCTGGAAACCACGTCGGGTGTTGGCGCACGATGAAGGTGTTTTGCCCGAAATCTTCCAACTCGATTCCTAACTGTGCTAGCTTATCTTTATTTTGCC
Organism: Ligilactobacillus sp. ESL1201; assembly: GCF_058503265.1. Classification (NCBI taxonomy): domain Bacteria; kingdom Bacillati; phylum Bacillota; class Bacilli; order Lactobacillales; family Lactobacillaceae; genus Ligilactobacillus; species Ligilactobacillus sp. ESL1201. Next base: position 1,277,027 of record NZ_CP196362.1, read on the forward strand.
CGATCTTAAGAGCTTCATTGACCGGATAAGACAAGACAACTGGGAGTAACATTTTTTGTTGCGCAGTCCCTACCATGCCGATCTGTTGGCGGTAGTATTCATACTTAACTCGTTCTTGAGCAGCGTGTTGGTCGATCAGATATAATCCCGTAGGTGCTTCCGCTAGCAAATAAGTGCCGTGCAGTTGTCCTAAATACAACAAGTCGGGAAACCGGGGCTGTGATTCAGTCATAGCAGGTGTTTTACTTGCTGCATCCATTTCCGTAGCAACGACAGACTCTTGCACATTTCGTGGTGGAGCTTGGTATTTTTGATCCCAGTTCTTAACGGCTGGAGCAGCTAAGTCGGCAACGGATCTGATCATTACCGGTTTGACGTTATCTCGAAACTTAGGAGCAGCCGGCTGTTTTTTAGCAACCGGCTCTTCTCCTAACAAGGCTTGCAATACTCGGTGGTCAACTCCCGTCGTTTTGTTAGCAGGCACTTGGTAACTACGCGCGTTTTCGTTGAGGTCAAAATTTAACTGCGTTGCTTGCGCGCTTCGTTTGTGCGTTAAATTTTCCAACGCGGCCGGGATCAAGGTTTCTTGTTTCAAACTATCCGCTACCGCCCCGGTAATCAAATCACACAACTGGTCTTCTTTGCTCAACCGGACCTCTTGTTTGGTCGGATGAACGTTCACGTCTACCAACAAGGGATCCAATTCGATGTTGACCACCGCCAAAGGATAGCGACCGACCATCAACTTAGACCCGTAACCCGCGATAATTGCTTTACTTAACGCGCGGTTTTTAACGACCCGCCCGTTGAGCAACAAAGTCAAATAACTACGCGCAGCCCGGGTCAATTTAGGCAAAGAAACGTAGCCGCCGACCTTAAAATCCGGGTCATTTGCACTGATCTGGACTAACTGGCGGGCAGTTTGCACCCCATAAATCGCACTGATCACCTGTTTTAATTTACCATTACCTACCGTATGCAGCAGTTCTCTACCATTACTGGTCAAAGAAAAGGAAATCTGTGGGTGGCTGAGGGCCAAGCGATTGACAACGTCGCTGATCGCGGACAGCTCGGTGGCTACCGAACTTAAATATTTTAACCGCGCCGGGGTGTTATAAAAAAGTGCCGTCACGTCGACTTTAGTTCCCGGACGACTTTCAGCTAATTTTTTTTGCACTAATTGTCCACCTTTAAAATGGACCACGGTCCCGGCCTGCCCGCTGACCGCCGTTTCTAACACCACGTCGGCCACCGCGGCAATACTAGGCAAAGCTTCGCCCCGAAAGCCTAAAGTCCGAACCTGAAACAGGTCTTGGCGTTTAGTGATCTTGCTGGTAGCATGCCGTTTAAAAGCCAGCTCCACTTGAGCAGCGGCAATTCCTTGACCATTATCGATCACTTGAATCTCTCGTAAGCCCGCGTCCCAAACGCTGATATCGATCTGCGTACTGTGAGCGTCGATTGCATTTTCGGCCAATTCTTTAACCACCGAAGCCGGACGTTCGACGACTTCGCCAGCAGAAATCTGGTCAGCTAATATCGCATCCAGTTGATGAATCTCAGCCACTATCATTATCCTTTCTGTCTGCCAAATTTGTTAGCGGTGCTTGCGTAACCGCGTTTGCCACTGATAAACGGCATTCATCACTTCCATCGGCGTCAGTGACATTAAATTCACGTTTTTAAGCTCAGTCAAGACCTGCTCGTCTTGTTTCGGGTGAGCCTTTGGCGGGGCAAATAAAGTCAACTGTTCGTCTTCTTGAATCGTCTCCGTCGGCTGGGTTTTCTCCGGTTTCGTGGCGGCCGGTCTCGTGTTAGTAACCACATCGGGCGCACTTGCCGCTGCCTTTTTTTCCAACTGTTGTAATATCGCACTCGCATTGTCCAACAATTCTTGGGGCATCCCTGCCAATTTAGCAACGTGCACTCCGTAAGACCGGTCAGCCGGTCCCGGTTGCATTTGATGCAAAAATACTAACTCGCCGTTTTCCTCACTAGCGCCGACATGAATATTGGTTAAGTGTGGTAACTTTTGGTCTAGCGCCGTTAATTCGTGGTAATGAGTTGAAAAAAGTGTCTTAGCTTTTACCTTGTCGTGCAAATATTCAATGATCGCCTGGGCCAATGCCATGCCGTCATAAGTAGCCGTCCCCCGCCCGATCTCATCAAACAGTAGTAAACTATTGGGCGTCGCATTTTTCAGGGCCTCGTTAGCCTCGATCATCTCTACCATAAAAGTCGACTCCCCGCTGATCAGGTCATCGGCCGCCCCGATCCTAGTAAAGATCTGGTCAAATAATGGCAGTTGCGCACTTTTAGCGGGAACGAAACAGCCAACTTGAGCCATGATGACAGTCAGTGCCAGCTGGCGCATATACGTACTTTTACCCGACATATTAGGTCCTGTGATCAGTAAGATCAACTGCTTTTCGGTCATACAAATATCGTTAGGAACGTAACTTTGCTTACCCATCACCTTTTGAACTACCGGATGCCAACCAGCGATCACTTTTAATTCGTGCTGAGCTACAAACTGTGGCTTAACAAAATGATTTTCCTCACTAACGACCGCAAAACTTTGTAACACGTCTAACCGTGCGATCGCCTGCGCTAATTTTTGCAGGCGCGCGATCTGGTCTTTGATCCGTTCACGAACCCCTAAAAATAACTGGTATTCCAGGTCCGCCGCTTTACTCTGAGCTCCTAAGATCAAGGCTTCTTTTTGCTTCAATTCGGGAGTAATAAAACGTTCTGCGTTGACTAACGTTTGCTTACGCTCGTAACGTCCCGGTTCCAGTTTAGCCACATTTCCCTTGGAAACTTCAATGTAATAGCCAAAGACCTTATTGTACCCGACCTTTAAATTATGGATCCCGGTTTGCTTTCTTTCCTGAGCCTCTAACTCCGCCAGCCACTGCTTACCGTTACGTAACGCATCTTGGTAGCCGTCTAATTCCTTGTTATAACCCGTTTTGATCAAACCGCCCTCAGTTACCGATAACGGCGGTTCAGCCACGATAGCTTGTTCGATCAGGTCCGCCACATCAGCTACCGGATCCAATTGATCTAACAGTCGGTTTAAGGCCGGCTCGTTTAACTGTTCCAGTAAATAGCGGATCTGCGGAATATGTTGCAGTGACGTCAATAACTGGATCAAATCGCGTCCATTAACGTTACCAAACGCTACTCTACCGGCTAACCTTTCCAAATCATAGACCTGAGTCAGCTCGGTTTGCAAACTGGAACGCTCAAAGTAATTATCTAATAAGATCGTCACCACTTCTTGGCGGTTGAGGATCTCGTCACGAGCTAATAGCGGTCGTTCCAGCCACTGTTTTAGTAAGCGGCCGCCCATTGCAGTCTTAGTTTGGTCTAATAGCCATAACAACGTACCAGATTTTTTGTTAGTCCTAGTATTTTCTATTAAGTCTAAGTTTTTTTTAGTGCGGTGACTGAGCTTTAAAAAATGAGCCGGTTCGTAATGCACGGCCCGTTGAATATGTGCCAGTGCCCGTTTTTGGGTATTTTCCAAGTAAGAAACCAGCTGTTTGACAACCGTTTTTTCCAGCGGAACCGTTAAATCTTGGGTCGTGTAAGCAGTCTCAGCTTGCTCGTTGATCTGCTCTTGTGACGACAACAACACCCTTAACTGCTGTAAAACCGCCCGCGTCTTCTCGCTTACACTCTGGTCAATGACAACTTCTTTGGTGCGCAAGCTCAACATTTCGTTGCGCAAGGCTTCCACATTCGTCAAAGTCGCGGTCTTCAGTTCACCGGTAGAAAGGTCGGTATAAGCAAAGCCAAATTGCCCGTCTTGTTCGTGCACGGCCGTTAAATAGTTATTATTTTTAGCACCGTTGCTGTGCTCATCGATCAGCGTTCCCGGCGTTACTAACTGAATGACTTCTCGTTTCACCATGTCTTTAGTTAGTTTAGGGTCTTCCATTTGCTCACAGATCGCCACTTTATAGCCCTGTTCTACCAAAGTATCAATGTAGTTTTGTACCGCGTGATGCGGGACCCCACACATCGGGATCGGGTCTTTAGCATTACGATTTCTTGAAGTTAGCGTTAGTTCCAGCAGCTGTGAACCCTTAATCGCATCATCGTAAAACATTTCGTAAAAATCACCCAAACGATAAAATAAAAATGCATCCGGGTATTGTTTTTTGATAGCCAAATATTGCTCCATCATCGGAGTAGTTTTTTGTGGCACAACTGCCACTCCTTTCTGCTTAGCGCTAACTATAACGGGTGATCCGGGTCCACCCTGAAATTCTTGATCTTAAGTGCACGCCCACTATGATCGTCGATATCAATGACCACCGCACCCAAAGTCTGAGCACCACTAGTTTCAACTTCAAACCTCGTGGGCAACTGATTTTTAAAGCGTTGGATCACGTTGGTTCGGGCCATCCCCAAAATACCATCATAAGGCCCGGTCATGCCGACATCGGACAAGAAAGCAGTTCCAGGAGGAATGATGCGCGCATCATTAGTTTGCACGTGCGTGTGCGTTCCGACTACCGCCGCCACTCGCCCGGCAAAATTCCAAGCAAAGGCTTCTTTTTCGCTGGTGGTTTCCGCGTGAAAATCGACAAAAATAATATCAGCTTGCTTTTCTAGCTGACTGATCACTTGTTCGCCCACCGCAAACGGGTCGTCTACCGGACTCATAAAAACCCTTCCCTGTAAGTTGAGGACCGCTACTTTAGTCCCATTAATATTTACGATCGTGTACCCTTGTCCCGGCACTTGCCCCGCAGAAAAATTAGCAGGACGAACGAGCCTGTTAGCACTAGCGATAAAATCGTGGATCTCACGGTTATCCCAGGTATGATTGCCCATCGTGATCACGTCAGCACCGGCGGCCAGTAATTTTTTATAGACGGCTTCGTTGATCCCTTTGCCGCGCGTCGCATTTTCCCCGTTGGCGATCGTCAGTTGGGGGTGGTAATTTTTTTTGAGGAGCGGCAGGGTCTTAATAAACATCTCCTGCCCTTTGTCTCCCATAATGTCACCGATAAATAAGAGTCGCATTACCGCACTCCTTTACTGTCTAGTTTAATATCATGTTTAATTTTACCATTTTTACGGCTAAAAGTGCAGACCACGTTACTTGACGTGTTGCCCAGACGAGCAGGCTTTTACCTTTGTGCAGATACAAAAGGGAGCCGGAACAAAACTAGGTTTTGCCCCGCTCCCCTGTAATAATTCACCGTTCAATTATTCGTTACTTAGCGTACTCGATCGCGCGCGTTTCGCGAATCACCGTGACCTTAATGTGTCCCGGATACTCCAATTCTTTTTCGATCTTATTTTTAATATCGTGCGCTAAGATCGTCGTCTTAGCGTCATTGATCTGATCCGGTTTAACGATCACGCGGATTTCACGCCCAGCTTGGATGGCATAGCTCTTCTTGACTCCCGCAAAATTGTTAGCGATCGTTTCGAGTTTTTCTAACCGGTGAATGTAATTTTCCAACGACTCACTACGCGCACCAGGCCGAGCTGCCGACATTGCATCGGCGGCCGCCACTAGGATCGCAATGATCGATTGCGGCTCAACGTCGCCGTGATGCGCCGCAATGGCATTGATCACCAGTCCATTTTCATGGTATTTCTTAGTGAGTTCGACACCGATTTCAACGTGAGAACCCTCGACTTCGTGATCAACGGCCTTGCCAATATCGTGCAACAGACCAGCTCGTTTAGCCAGCGTCACGTCTTCGCCCAACTCACCGGCTAACACACCACATAAGCGCGCCACTTCTAACGAGTGATCTAAGACATTTTGCCCGTAACTGGTCCGGTAACGCAAGCGCCCGACGGTCTTGATCAAATCAGGATGCATGCTGTGCAAGCCTAAATCAAACAAAGCCTGTTCGCCAGTCTCGCGCAACTTAGTGTCCATTTCCTTGGTAGCTTTTTCGACCATTTCTTCGATCCGTGCCGGATGGATCCGCCCGTCTTGGATCAGTTTTTCTAGCGCCATCTTAGCGATTTCACGCCGAACTGGGTCAAAACCACTTAAGACGACAGCTTCTGGGGTGTCATCAATGATCAAATCGATCCCCGTTAGTGTCTCCAACGTCCTAATATTGCGTCCCTCACGGCCGATGATCCGCCCCTTCATTTCGTCATTAGGCAAATTGACCACCGAAACCGTCGTTTCAGTTACCGTATCGGCTGCACTGCGCTGAATGGCCTGAGCCGTCAGTAGTTTAGCCTTGCGTTCCACGTTTTCTTTGACCTGTGCTTCGCTATCTTTGATCATCACCGCAGTTTCTTGGTCGAGCTGAGATTTAGTTTGTTGTAAAACTAGATCCTTGGCCTCTTCTTTAGTTAATGCAGCAACTTCTTCTAACTTTTCTTGTTGCTTAGTAACTAAATCAGTGACCTCTTGGCGCTTAGCCTTGAGCTCTTTTTGCTGTGAGACAAGCTGACTTTCCTTTTGCTCCAAAACATGTTCGCGTTTTTCCAGGTTAGTGTCCTTGCGATCCAAGTTTTCCTGTCGTGACAACAAATGAGTTTCCTGTTGTTGCACTTCAGCACGTCGTTGCTTGAGCTCATTTTCTATTTCGCTACGATAACGGTGTCCTTCTTCTTTAGCTTCGACCACAGCCTCTTTTTTTTGAGCCTGGGCCTCTTTTTTGGCAGTCGCGACGATTCCCGCCGCAGTCTGTGTCGCGTTATCTAAGGATTTTTCGTAGTGATTCTTACGGTAAAAAATCCCGCCAGCAAAACCAAGTACTAAAGTCAAAATAGCGAGCGCAAATGCTACTAATAAATTCAAATTCGCACCTCCGCACTCTTAAATTATAATTAAATTTAATGATTGCGTCATCAGTGCTATGATATTTACACACATTAATATTTTAATGTTTCGGCCCCACTGCTGTCAATAAAAATTGATTTATTAGTCCAAAGGCTGCCATGATCGCACTGTCACGCACGTGCTGGCGGTCGTAATGAAAATGATACAGCTTAGTGAACGTTGGCCGTCCTTCAGCAGCTAAGCCTAACCAAACGGTACCCGGTGTTTGTCCTTCCAGTTTCCCCGGGCCAGCGACTCCGGTAAACGAAACCGCCACATCAGTTTGCATAATTTGGCGCGTCTGTTCGGCCATCGCCCGGGCAGTTTGTTGACTGACCACCCCGTATTGATCAAGTAGTTGCGGTGAGATCTGCAACAGGTGTGCTTTTTGTGCAGTTGCATAAGTCACAAAGCCACCGGGAAAAATCGCCGATGCTCCCGGAATTGCAGTCACGGCAGCTTGAAAACCACCACCGGTCAAACTTTCGGCAGCAGAAAGCGTCAGGTGTGCCGCAATCATTTTATTAACGACCACAGCAGCTAGACTATTATCTTCACCGTACCCGTATAAATACTGTCCGACTCTTTTTATCACCTGCTCTTGTGTCTTAGCTAATAACTGCTGGGAAACCTGCGGGTCAGTGCCGCTGACGGTCAAACGCAATAATACCTCGTTAGGCTTAGCGTACAGCGCCAGCGTTGGATTGGTTTGAGCCGCCATCAGGTCCTGTAGTTGCGTGGCCAATTTGGATTCACTGATACCATAAAACCGCATCACTTTAGAAGTCAGTAGCTGTTTTGGCGGATAATATTTAGCCAGTAATGCCGCTACCTGATTGCGTAACATCGTTTGCAATTCCCGTGGCGGTCCTGGTAACAACAAAAAATCCGGCCCGGTTGCTTGCTGGTAAAAAATCCCTACCGCTAGTCCCACGTCATTAGTAATGGGTAATCCTCCCGCTAAATACATCGCTTGAACTTTATTATTAGGTGTCATTTCTCGGTGACTGGTCGCAAAAAAGTTTTTGATCTTTGCCGCCGCAGTTTGGTCCACTACTAATTTTTGACCGACAAATTGAGCCACGGTCTGTTTCGTTAAGTCGTCTGCAGTCGGTCCTAACCCACCCGTCAGTACGATCAAATCGCTTCGAGCTGCTGCTGATTTCAGTGCCGCTAGCAGCCTTTGTTGGTTATCACCTAGAGTTTCGTGATGGTAAACCGCGATCCCCGCATCCGCTAGTAGCTTACTAACTGCCTGAGTATTAGTATCAACGATCTCTCCTAACAAGATCTCAGTACCGACGGTGATGATTTCTGCACGCATGTTACTTCCTCCTTAGTTAAATAGGAGGACCGAGGCAAAATCAACTTTGTCTCGCTCCCCCTATCTTTGTCAAAACAGTTTTAACTGTGCTCAACTCACGCTTTATTTGCCAAACGAATCCGCAAAGACGCCCCGCGCGTGGTAAAAATAATCGATCCCGGAATAAACCGTGAAAAACAAGCAAATGTACAGTAAGATCTCCCCTACTGGAACGTGAATATTGCTGAAAAACACGTCGTTAAGTAGCAAAAAGATCACCGCAAACATCTGCGACGCCGTCTTGATCTTACCTGGCATCGCCGCCGCCATCACTTGTCCGTTATTTTCCACGACGATCAAACGCAAACCGGTGACGGCTAATTCACGACAAACAATGATCGCTACCACCCATCCAGGAGCTTTCCCTAGCTCTACTAGTAAAATCAAAGCCGTCATCACCAGCATTTTATCTGCTAACGGGTCGGCAAACTTGCCAAAATTAGTCACTAAGTGGCGGCTACGGGCAATTTTACCATCCGCAAAATCGGTAATCGACGCCGCGGCAAAGACTAGCGCAGCTATTAGATTAGCGACCGCAATTTTAGTCCCGCAAATCACTACGCTGCCAAAAGGAAGCGGCAAAACTACCAAAAGTAAAAACACGGGGATCAAAAAGATCCGGATGACCGTTAATTTATTGGGTAAATTCATTGATTATTCGTTTCTCCTTCGTTACTGTTGAGTATTTTGCGCCGGGGCTTCTGGCTGTTCCGGTTGCTGTTCACTTGGCTGTTGTGCACTCTGCTGTGTTTGCGTGTTATTTGACGTTGCCGGAGCCTGTTGCTGATACTGCCGCGTACTTTGGACCGGGGCAGCTGCACTTTGTTGGTACTGACGCGTATTTTGCTGTGTCGTTGCTTGGCTACGGTACTGTCCCGTAGTTGCTTGTTGGGTAGTTTGAGTTTGTACACTCGAGCTTTGGACCTGATCCTGGTCTGCTGGTCGTTCCGCAGTCTTCTTCAAGTTCAAATTGAGCGTTCTGACCGTCAAAGACCGATTATCCCGCAAGAAATTAAACTTGTGGCCATTGACCCGGATCTCGGTAACTAACGAATTACCTAAATGCAACGTGACCCTAGTGACTCCCGCCGGAATATCAACGGTTTGCACCTCATTGGCTCCCATCGTTCCCTGCCACAGTTGCTTGCCGTCCGCACTGACAGAATTCCACGAACTATTTTTCTTAACTTTGAGTTCGATTTTATTTTTAGCCAAAGCGTGGTACAAGCGGTAATTAAACGTCGAACCCGTAGAATCTAAGAAGGTGATCTTTTGTGCGTCAGTGGTTTTCTTTGATTTTTTAGCCTGCGAACGCACTTTGGAACTGGACTGTACCGACGAAACCGTCACACTACTACTAGCCAGACTGTTTTCTTTACGGTGATTGCTGTAAGAAACCCCGAAAATCGTCCCGATGATCGCCAAAACTACTATGACAATAATGATCGTCGGTAAGTATTTCTTTAATTTTTGGGCGGTAGTCAGCTCCGAGTTTTGCTGCTGTGCCCGTAATTCGACCCGTGAAGTCGGCTGAACCTGCGGTGTCGGCTGTCCTAACTGCTGATCAACTGCCGCCACTAATTTTTGCGTATCCAACCCGACCGTTTGGGCGTATTCCTTAACAAAAGCACGCGCGTAAAAAGTCCCCGGTAGCGCGGTAAAATTATCCTCTTCGATCGCAATCAAATAACGCTTTTGAATCTTAGTAGTCTGCTGTAAGTCGTCTAACGTTAGCCCTTGTTTGACCCGGGCTTCTTTCAAAGTCTTTCCGATTTCACTCATTTATCTACTCCACATTTCCATTCAATTTATCAGCAATAGTATAGCATAGTTTCGGTGGCAGTAAAATTAATTATTTCAGCCACCCGCCGGAAACGTACAGCGTTTGTCCCGTCAAATATCCCGCCTCTTTAGCCAGTAACGTTTGGACCCAGTAACTGATCTCACTCGGGGTACCAAAACGGCCTACGGGAATCTGTGCGGCCACATCGGCCCGTTGTTCCGCCGTAAAAATCTGATTCATCGGCGTGGCGATCGCTCCCGGAGCAATCACGTTGACCGTGATATTTAAGGAAGCGACTTCCTTGCTATACGCACTAGCAAAAGCACTGAGCGCGCCTTTGACCGTGCTGTAGCCAACTTCCATCGCACTGCCGTTTCCACCATAGATCGAACCGATAAAAACGATCCGCCCCGCCGCACTTTTGGCCAGTTTAGCTTGCAACTGCTGCACCAAGGCCAGGGGAACTTGAAGTTGCATCAGCAACATTTTTTGCAGGTCTGCCGGGCGACTGTCTGCAAACAACCCGTAATCGGTAGTTCCCTGAGCAAAAATTACGGCATCTAGGCTAAATAAATTTTGGGTGATCTTAGTAACACTTTCCATCTTGGTCAGATCCGCTGGCAGCAACAAAAAATCCTGGTGCGGATACTGGTCCATCAATTCTTGTACTAACTGCTCACTGTGTTTTTGTCCCTGAAAATAATGCAGGTATAACGACCAGCCGGACTGAGCCAAGTCCTTAGCGATCTGTGTGCCGATCGCACCCGAAGAACCCATGATCAACGCCCATTTCATTTCATCACTTTCCTTCATTGTTTGTAGGCAAGATGGTCAACTGACTTAAATTAGGCCTACCAATAAAACGTTGCAGCGCAGCCAGCACGTCTTGTCTGGTAATTGATTGTAATACTGGTTCGTAATCTAATAAGGTCGTCGCACCCAAGTAATCATCATAACTAGATGCTAAACTCGTCAACGAGTTTTGTTCTTGTAGCGCTTGGCCGCTCAACTCCCGTTTGGCTAATTGCAATTCGCGTTCTTGTTGTGGTAGCCATGCCACAGCATTCGTCAAAATTTCCTTTAACTTAACCGCTAATTTAGTAGGAAAATTCGTTTCACCCGACCACGTTAGGTACCAAAACTGGCGTTCCACCGCTAACTCGTAGCTAAACGAATCATCAAGTAATTTTTGTTCGGCTAGTTGTTGGTAGGTCGCGGCCGATTCACTAAACAGTAAGAATAGCGCTAAATTAAGACTCAACTTCCATTTCAGTCCTTCTTTGCCCGCCGGAAACGGCTCGGTCCCCTTTAGTCCCAGGATCAATTTAGGCCGTTTGACCGGCAAAAATAACTGACGGTCAGCTACTACCTTAGCAGCTGCCAGTTTGCTACTCTGATCAAGACGCACTTCTTGGTGCGCAGCTGAAACCAACGCACCGGATCTTTGCTGGAGTTCTTGCCAGATTTGAGCGGGATCAAAGCCTCCGACCACCAACAGATCCATGTTTTCCGGTCGGTAATAACGGTGGTAACATTCAAACAACATCTCTTTAGTGATCGCCATCACCGATTCTTTAGTCCCGGCGATGTCGTAGCTTAGCGGTGTGCCCGGATATAAGTTTTTCAGCATGCCAAAAAACAACTGCCAGTCGGCATTATCGTCATACATCGCGATCTCTTGGGCGATGATCTTTTTTTCCTTAGCGACTGCTTCAGTCGTAAAATAGGGTTCCCGCACAAAAGTCAGCAAAATAGCTAAACATTCGGTCAGGTGCGCCGTCGTTTCAAACAGATAGCTGGTCTGGGTAAAACTGGTAAAAGCATTAGCCTCGGCGCCGTACTGGTTAAATAATTCCAGGGCATCCCCGTCTTTTTGGGCAAATAACTTGTGCTCCAAAAAATGCGCGATCCCTGCCGGGTAATCTTCTCGTTCGTTTTTTCCCACGTCTAAAGCTCCGAAATGAACGTTTAACTGCACGTAAGTTTTGTGAAAACCGGCCTTAGGCAGTAAATTGACCCGCATCCCATCAGCCAGCCTAGCGCGGTAAAGCACTTCATTTAACTTAGGATACTCAATTTTTTGCACTAACTTTTTCCTCCGTTTAAAAAATAAACCGCCTGTAAGTGACAGTGTTGGGCTACCCGACACACGTCTTCACGCATGACTTGCTCCAGGTTAGCGAGCCACTGATCCGCGGTCGTGTGAATCCCGCTGAGGTTACTGGTCAAAACCTGAAGCAAGCTAAACGATTGACTGTCTAAATAGCTTAAATATTCGTTACGCAAACCTTTTTTGGCCTGTGCCAACATCTCCGCACTAAAATCGCCATTCCTTAAACTCGTCAATTGCTGAGCAACTAGCTGCCGGACTCGCTGGTAATTTACAGCTTGGATCCCCGTTTGCACGACTAGTTCTTGCCTAAACAAATCAAAACCACTGTCGGCATAATATGCCAAGCCCTCTTTTTCGCGCACATTGGTAAATAACAGAGACGAAGAGCTGCCCCCGAACAACTCGTTAAAAACCGCCGTCGCAAACCGGGCGTCGATCCCCGTTTCTTCTGGCAGTAAGTAAGCTAGGTCTAATTTACTTTGTACTAATTGTTCTTGTTTTTCTTTAACTCGTAGTTCGTGGAGCGGCTGGGTATAAAAGGGCGTTAAGTTGGCATCAGGACGCGCACTAAAAGGTAATTTAGTCGCTTGACGTTTGACCGCCGCTTCCGTCACGTCCCCGCTGACTATCAGTTCCACTTGGTCGTAATCAAGCATCTGCTGGTAAGCAAGCGCTAATTTTTGAGCGTCGAGTTTTGCCAAATCCGCCACAGTACCGTTGACGGGCTGGCGTAACCGGTCGTCGTTAAAGTGCAGCGCGTTTAACTGGGTCGCCGCAAACGTTTGCTTATCCTCGCTTCTGCTGGCTAAAAAGGCCGCTAAGTTATTCTTACGTAAGTCAAAGGAATTGCTGGCAAACTGTCCGTCAGTGATATTGGGAGCAAAAATAATTTCGGTTAAAAACGCAAATGCTGCCGCTAACATGTCCGGCGACGTGCTTAAAAAGCGGTCATTAACCACGCTTAAGTAAAAATTAATACTGTGTAAGGTGCCGTGACGACTGACAGTCGCCCCAAAACTAGCACCGTACAATTCGGCTAAACGCTGCGCCACCAACCGTTGGGTGGGCAGATTTTTGCTGTTATTTTCCAAGAGGTCCGCCAACAGCGTCCGAGTCGTCAGCTGAGCCGGATCTGTGATCTGAGTGGTAAATGATAATAAAAGAGCAATCGTTTTAAATTGAGCGGTCGGTTTGACCGTCAAGTGCACACCATCAGTTAACTTCACTATTTTAAACTTACTCCATTTCCGTTATTATTTTTCTTCTTTAGTCAGGTAAACTTGCCGCGGCTTACTGCCTTCCTGCGGGCCTACCATGCCGCGAGCCGCCATCTGATCGACCATCCGCGCCGCACGGTTATAGCCGATCTTAAACTTGCGTTGCAGTAAAGAAATACTGCACTTCTGTTCGCTGGTGATAAAATCTACTGCCGCCGTGAACAACTCATCTTCTTGATCCTCTTTTTTTTCTTGTGCCTCGTCATCGCTGACCGCTAAACTCTGGTCGTATTGCGGCTCTTGTTGTTGTTTGACAAAATCCACCACGTTTTCTACGTCCTGATCGGAAATAAACGCCCCTTGGACCCGTAAAGGTTTATTACTGCCCATCGGCAAGAACAACATATCACCTTTGCCCAACAGTTTTTCCGCACCGTACTGGTCGATGATCGTGCGCGAATCGGTTCCCGAAGAAACCGCAAAGGCCATGCGTGAAGGCACGTTAGCTTTGATCAATCCGGTGATGACATCGACTGAGGGCCGCTGCGTCGCTAAGATCATGTGGATCCCAGCGGCACGCGCCATTTGCGCTAACCTGATGATCGCGTCTTCCACTTCGTTAGACGCTACCATCATCAGGTCGGATAATTCATCGACGATCGCGACGATGTAAGGTAACGTTTCTTGCTGGCTACCCTCTACCATTTTGTTATAGCCACTGATATTTCTTTGCCCCGTATTAGCGAATAACTCGTACCTTCGTTCCATTTCAGCGACCAACTTATGCAACGCCCGTGCGGCTTTTTTAGGCTCCGTGACCACCGGCGTCAACAAGTGGGGAATATCGTTATAAACGCCCAACTCCACTTTTTTAGGGTCGATCAGCATCATTTTGACCTGAGCCGGCGTGTTATTCATCAACAAACTGACGATGATCCCGTTGATTGCAACCGACTTACCGCTACCAGTCGAACCGGCGATCAGTAAGTGCGGCATCGCCGCCAAGTCGGCCGTCACCAAGTTACCGGAAACATCGCGTCCTAACGGCACCAATAACGGATGCTTAGGATCCGGTGTCAGCGCAGAGATCACGTCTTTAAACGAAATAGTCGCCACGTTTTGATTGGGCACTTCGATACCGATCAACGATTTTCCCGGGATCGGTGCTTCTATTCGGATGTCTTTAGCGGCCAAAGCTAAGGCTAGGTCGTCTGACAAATTAACGATCTTAGCGACCTTAACTCCAATCGCCGGGTGCAATTCGTACTTGGTGACTGCCGGGCCTAAGATCGTGTTGGTCAGCTGCGCGTCGACCCCAAAACTGGCTAACGTTTCCTTTAAAACTTGCTGGTTTTTACGCAACGCCTTTTTTTCTAAACTCTGATCTGCAGGTGCAACGTCTTGTAAAAGCCCCGTCGTCGGCAACTGGTATTTTTCGTTGACCGGCTTTTTAGGTAACGGGGGAGTGTCTTGCGGTGGTGTCTGTGTTGCGTTTTTTTCCACCACTTTGGGCGAGGCCGGTGCTTGGTTCCACAGCTCTAATTCAGGTACCGGTGCTGTTTTTGTTTTAATAGGAGCAGCGGGTGGCGTAGCAGACGTTGTTTTAACCGGTTTTGGCGACTGTGTTTTTTCTTCTAAGTATTGTTTTTGCAACTGCGTGTGCCAGTCGTGCCAGTGTTGGGCAAGAAAACGGCCGCCGCGTAATATTTGTGAGCCACACCAGTTACCAGCCTGCAAGAACCCGGCTATCACCCGGCCACTAAAGGTAAGTAACTGCCCCAACGAAATCCGTAGTAACGAGCATAACGCCAACAAAAAAAGCAAGACGCTAATGACGTAACTGCCGCTTTGAGCTACTAAAAAATAACAGACTTGATACAATAGTGAGCCTAACAAGCCGCCCCCCACGGAACTTCCGGTCGAATTAGCCACTAAATCGGCCTCTAAGTACTGCCAGGTAATACTGATAAAATCGGCGTGTAAGTCCAATTTGCCAAAAAAGAAGGCACTTAAAAATAACAACA
Source organism: Ligilactobacillus sp. ESL1201 (assembly GCF_058503265.1). NCBI lineage: Bacteria > Bacillati > Bacillota > Bacilli > Lactobacillales > Lactobacillaceae > Ligilactobacillus > Ligilactobacillus sp. ESL1201. The sequence goes on from NZ_CP196362.1 coordinate 1,292,344, forward strand.
GTCCGCCACCAAAAAAGCCCGCAGCCAGCAACAAATTGGTTGTTACCCGCGGCTCTTTGGCTCGTGCCAGCAAATATAACCCCCACAATACCAACACCAATGCCCCTAGCTGATAAGCATTACCTAAAAATAAGCGCAGACAATTTGCTACCAGCATTCCTAAATAGCCTAAGTGAAAGCCGCCGATCAGACCGCAAAGCGCTAAAATTGCCCCTGCTAAACGCAACCTGGATTTTTGTTTAGCAGCAGGTCTTTTTTTTCTCGTTTTTTTTCGTTTAGGCAACCTGAAATAATCTCCTTTACCGCCAAACTACTAACTACTAGTCAGCACGTTTTGTTTTCAACTTGTCATTTTCGTATAAATGGGTCTGTTCTAGTTGCGGGAATCCTTGCTGGCGCAATACCTCGTAGATCACGATCGCCGCAGAATTCGAAAGGTTTAACGCCCGAATATGCTCATCGTTTTGCGGGATCCGGATGCAACGCTCGGAGTATTTTCTCATGAACGGTTCCGGCAACCCGGTCGTTTCCTTGCCAAATAAAAAATAATGCTCCTTAGTAGTATCATGATAATCTGCGGCGCTATATGAACGCGGTGCAAATTTCGAAACTAAGTACAACTCGTCCGTATCATTCAACGTCGCCATAAACGCCACCAAGTTTTCGTGATAAGTCAAATCTACGGACTGCCAGTAATCTAATCCCGCACGTTTTAAGTACTTGTCGTCCGTCGAAAAGCCCAACGGCTTGATCAAGTGTAAGTGCGTATTAGTCCCCGCGCAAGTCCGCGCGATATTACCGGTGTTAGCCGGCATCAACGGTTCAAATAACACAATGTGATTACTCAAAAATAACTTCCTCCATTACCAAATTAACTAACTGTAATAAACTGGCCGTTAACTAACTGGACCAGTTGCTTTAAATCGACCTGAACGGACCTGCCGATTTTACCCGCGGACACACAGACTTCTTGCATCTCTTGCACGCGGCGGTCAAAATAAATCGGGAATCCCTGGTGCGCGTGGATCCCGATCGGGGTATTCGCGCCGTGAACGTAGCCCGTGATCTGCACCAATTTGTGATTATCGGCCAAGTGAACCTGTTTTTTACCGAGTTGGCGGGCCACCAATTTCAAATCGATCTCTCCTGTCACCGGTAAGCAAACTACCAAATAATCCTTAGCATGATCACTGCCCAAACAAACGATCGTCTTTAATACTTGACCCGGTTCGACTCCTTGTTGGCGCATTTTGGCTAGTGCCTGCTCCTTTCCTTCCAGCCACGCAAAGTTTCTTTCAGTGTAGGCGATGTGATTTTCGTCTAGGATCCGTTCTTCGTTAGTCTTTTTAATCTTTTTCTTTTTTGCCATCTTTATTCTCCTAACTCCCTATTCTATTATACTGAAAACTAATTGTAAAAGTTAGCATTTTGCCGTGTTAATTTTCAATGCTATACTTGAAGCTATTAGAGGAGTGAAAGCATGAAAGAAGAAATCTATTTTGGCACGTATACTAAAAAAAGTAGTCAAGGAGTTTACCACGCTACTTTAGATACCACCACCCAACAGGTCAGTACCCCGGAGGTAGCATTTAAACTAGGTGGTCCTACTTACCTACGCATCACTAACGACCATGATTTACTGGCAGTCAGCGCCAACGATGGTCAAGGCGGCATCGCCAGTTATCAACTAGCAAACGGCAAATTGAACAACGACGTGTTACATCCCGGCGCCGGTCCTTGTTATATTGGAATCGATGAAAAACGCCAATTGGTCTATTCGGCTAACTACCATACCAGTGAGATCATCGTCTACCGCGTTAACGCAGACCATACTTTAACACAAACGGATAGTTTTTTAGCGACTGGCAGTGGTCCACGTCCAGAACAAGACAGTGCCCACTTTCATTTCGCCGACCTGACCCCCGATAAGCGGCTCGTGGGCATCGACTTGGGTAGTGACCGTGTTTATCTGTTCGACATCACCGCCGCCGGCCAGTTAAGTGTTGTCAGTCAGTTTGACACCGAGCCGGGTTTTGGCCCGCGCCACATCGTTTTTTCTGCCACCGGTAAATTTGCTTACCTTGTCGGCGAGCTGTCCAGCTCCATCGCCGTTTTAGCTTACGACCAACAAGCCGCTAAATTTGAGGTCGTTCAAACCGTCAAGACGATCCCGGCTTCTTGGCAACAACATAATGGAGCAGCGGCGATCCGGCTTTCCAGCGACGGTCGTTTTGTTTACGTTTCTAACCGTGGTTTTAATAGTATCGCCGTGTTTGCCGTTCAAGCAGACGCTACCCTAAAATTAGTGCAGCAAATCCCAACTGCCGGTGATTTTCCCCGCGATTTTGCGTTAGATCACAGCGAAAAATTCGTGATCGTCGCTAACCAAAACACGGATAACGCCACGCTATTTGCCCGCAACGCACAAACTGGTACTTTATCGTTGCTACAACCTAACATTCCCGTACCCGAAAGTGTCTGTGTCTGTGTTAAATAATTAATTTTTAAAGGAGGCCCTGTCTTTGTTGTTAAGAGAATTTTGTGCCGAAAATTTCACTAACATTGCACTTGCCATTCAAAATGGCGCTAACCGCATCGAATTATGCGACAATTTAACGGTCGGAGGAACGACCCCCAGTAAGGGAGTAATGGCCGAAACTATTAAGTACTGCCACGAAAAAAAGATCCCCGTCGTCATCATGATCAGACCTCGGGGAGGTAACTTTATTTATTCCGATATCGAAGTCAACATGATGGAAGCCGATATCTTTGAGGCCCAAGCACTGGGCGCAGACGCCGTGGCCTTCGGTGCCTTGACTGACGACCGCCACGCCGACTTAGAGGTGTTAGATCAACTCGCTAATGCAGCTGGTGGTATGCAACTCGTCTTGCACATGGCATTCGATGAACTGCCAGCAACCGAACAATTAGAGTTGATCGACTGGGCGGTCACCAACCAATTCGACCGCATCTTAACGCACGGCGGACCACTAACGACTCCGATCGCACAAACCCTGCCCCACCTGCAAGAATTAGTCACTTACGCGGCCAAGCGGATCCAAATTTTACCGGGCGGCGGGATCACGGCTGCCAACTGCGATCCGCTTGCAACGAAGCTAGGCGTCAATCAAGTGCACGGATCCAAAATCGTCAAACTGTAAGTTAAAATTCAAAATAGAACGGCAAAAGCCTGAAGTTCAAACACGAACTTCAGGCTTTTTTGGTAAAAAGCACAAAATATTCAAGTATTGTCCTAATTTACTTGGTTAACAATGCATGAATTATAACTAACAATAAAATAATGACGTGTGCACTATTTACCATTAACAGTGTTATTTGTGTCAGTGCATAGTAACCAAAAAAAGCAGGTAAAACTGACCACGATAACCATTCCAACCATGAAAACAGTAGTGAACCACATAAAAAACAAATCGCTTTAAACTTAATTAATAACGGGATACTAGCTAATATTTTAGGAAAATTGTATTTCAGTAATAATCCACCTAAATGTAAAATTGCTAAAAATAATATACTTTGAAAAAGAATTGGCCGCTGATAATGAAACCAATTGACTATAGTACCATTCATCGTAAAATATACCGGCAATTTATTTTTAAGTTCAGATCTAAACAAAATAACAAGAATAGTTTGAATAACAAATGAAGTAAGGGCAATGATCACAGAAATCCTTTTTTTCAAAACTAGCACTTCCCTACCAATAAATCATTCAAAATCTTGAGTAATTTTTTGGCGTAAATTTTACAAAAAGCACCTACATATAAAATTAGCTTTACATTTCCAGTCAACTTTTTTTATTCCTACTTACTAACCAAAAAAACAATGTCCAAATAATAATAAAAATAATATATAAAATTAACGCTTTGTAAGTGAGAGAAAAATAATTTTCTAAAACACTTTTAGTCATAACCGTATTTATTTTTACTCCCATTTTGGTGATAATTAATCCTGAACCATTAATTTGAAATAATTCAAAAATTGATTCGACCATAAAAATCACAAAATAAACAGCTGAACCCCTTCCAATTGCTCTAAAAATTTTAAATGGCATTAAAATTATTCCTTTCTTCAGTTGTCAAATAAAACCAATACCCGATAAACAAATTCTGCTTCTATAATACTCCAATTTAAAATAATTAAACGATCACACCCACCAGTGGTTATCAAAGCCCAAAATGCTTCATCACACTCTTCAAATGCCGCAATTAAGCCATTTACCTAGTTACCGCAACCAAACAAAACGGCTTAAATTTACCCCTTAATTTATTTTTTTAATATTTTTGCAAAAGTTGTTGTACATAAGTCGCTATCGCTTCTTTTTCCTGGTCTTCCCCCAATAATTCATATATTTGACTAACTTGTTTGACTTCAGTAATTCCATCCTCATCACCCAGCGCAACCTTCATAATACCTTTTAATAGCTTTAAAGTTATCTTTTCATACATCATATCAACTTTAAGCTTGATACTTTCTAAGCTTCTTAAAGTTTCATCTGCTTTAGTTACCTGTCCAGCTTCGATATAGAAAATAAAACAATTACCTAAAACTCTAAATACTTCATTACCATACCTACTCATGTCAGCATATTTTCCGACACTTTTCAATATTTTTTGTATACAAAGCTCTACCCCTAATGGATCAAAAATAAACATGACATTGTTAAAAAGCTTTATCTCGTAGCGCGTCCATATCTCCGTGTTGAATAGGTAATCCGTCAATTCTGAGCGCGCCTGCTTATCAAACGGCTCACCTTTAACCTTGTTAATAAAAAGCTGACAAACAGCGGCCAAATGGCTAAATTCAACGTCATTAGTCTCCACAAAAACAGCCTGCGCTTTATTTTTAACCCGTGTGAGTTTTCCCATATCTGCAGTTGCTACGGCGTGTTGTAACTCAGCCAAATACCTATCAATTTTCTTACCTACATAATTATTATTCACGTAAACAAGTTCGTCATATGTCATATGTAACTGTTGCAACATGTAGTTAAGCGTTGAAATTTTAATATCAGTTTGACCATTAACAAAACGCTGATAAGTTGATGAACCTAACTTATCACCAATCAATCTATTAACAGAGATGTTTTTACCTTCCCTAGCTATAGCTACAAATTTTCCTAGATTAACCGTTTTGTCTTCCATTTATTTTCCCCCATTTCCATATTGGGACTTGACACCCAATTTTGAACAAAATTACTCACCATAAAATAAATATCATATAATAACAGCAGAACTAAATTTATTACCAAGGAGTTGATTACAATGTGGTTTTGGCTGTTTCTACTTTCTGCAATTTAATAATTATCCCTCAAAAGCAATTTATTAAACCCTTACATAAATTGTACTGAAATTTTATTTTTTTAGCAATCTGTTTGCGAAAATTAGCTGGCAACAAAACAAATAACACGAGAACTGCCGTTTACTGACAAATCTCGTGTTATTTTTACTTTTTCAATTTTAAGTATTCAACCAAATGATCATCGATCAACGCGTGAAACTCCTGCCAGTCTTTAACTGTCATTTGAGGTAATAACTGCGGCTCCAAATATTTTTGCACCCGCCGGTAGGAACTTTTCGTCATGTCCTTATTTTCCAAATAAAAGATCATCTTTTTAGCGTAAGCATCGGCGATAAAGACCGGGTAATTAAAAATATACAGTAAAAACACGTCAGCGGTCTCATCGCCGATCCCCTTAATACTCAGTAATTCCAGTCGCAATTGCTGCTGTGAAAACTGCCGCCGGACCCGTTTCAGCTCAAACTGATACTGCTTAAAGTACGCCAACGTTGCCCGCAAAGTATTGGCCTTAGCGTGATAAAAGCCGCTCGGCCTGATCAGTCTTTGTAATTCGGGTAAAGGTAACTGCGCCAACTTGGCAGGAACAAAATTGGTCCGAACACGCAAATTTTGTAACGACTTTTCCACGTTTTTCCAGTTAGTGTTTTGTACCAAGATCGCGCCCACCAGCGTTTCGTAATCCGATTCGGACGGCCACCAAAATTGCGGGCCAAACTGCCGGTACATCGCTAAATAAACTTGGTAATAATCGACTAGCTGTTCCTTTTTCACCAACTATGCCAGTCCTACTGCCTGAGCGAAGCGGTAGAACGCTTCTTGTCCGGCCTGATCTTGCTTAAAGACACCGGCATCTTCTAATACGCGTTCAAAGACCTTGCCCAATTCAACTTGCAAGACTTCAGTCACATTGGACTCGTTTACCTGATGACTTTGTTTGATCCGATCGGCCCACTTAACGTGCATTTGCTTGATCTCGTTGGGTTGCCCTAATAGATACTTACGGACTTCTTGCATCTCAGTTTGCAAACGCGGCGGTAAAATAGCCAAGCCCATGACTTCGATCAAGCCGATGTTTTCCTTTTTAATATGCTGCACGTCTGGATGGGGATGAAAAATGCCATCAGGATATTGTGCCGACGTCTGATTATCACGCAATGCCAGGTCTAATTCCAGCTGCCCGTCTCTTTTCCGCGCAATCGGCGTGACCGTGTGATGCGGTGTCTGGTCGCTAACCGCACGCACGCCGACACTCTCATCGCTATATTTGCGCCATTTCGCTAAAATTTTAGTGGCTAACGCAATCAGTTGTTCTTTATTCGTGCTCCGTAAACGCAACACCGACAGCGGCCACTGCACGATCCCCGCTTGCACGTCAGCGAAGCCTGCAAATGCAAGCTTCTTGACTATCGGCGCTTTTTCCATCGCAAAAACGTGCCTGCCGCCCTGATAGTGTTCGTGTGTCAGAATCGAGCCTCCCACGATCGGCAAATCAGCGTTACTGCCCACAAAATAACCCGGAAATTTTTCAATAATAGTCAACAAACGCTCAAAAGTATGCTCGTTGATCTCCATGTCTTGGTGTTGGGCGGCTAAGAAAATACAGTGTTCGTTAAAATAAGCGTAAGGCGAATACTGAAAGCCCCACTGTTCGTCACCAATATGAAAGCGAATGATCCGGTGATTGCTACGTGCGGGATAATCGACACGCCCTACATAGCCCTCGTTTTCCATACACAACTGACAGCGCGGGTAGCCTAATTGTTTTTGCTTTTTAGCCAATGCAATTTTTTTCGGGTCCTTTTCGGGCTTCGCTAAATTGATCGTGATCTCTAAATCCCCGTACTTGCTAGCCGCTTGGAAATAAATGTTGCGCGCGATCGCTTGGGTCTTGATGTAATCACTGCGCTTACTGAGGGCGTAAAACTGAGCGATCGCGCCGACAGGATCTTCATGATAATTGCGCCAAAAGCGTTCGTTGACCACACTCGGACGCGGCACGATCAGCTCTAATAACTGAGCCGCTAACATTTCACCGTGTCCTTCGTCACAGTAACCGTTTTGTTGCGCTAATGCGACCAGCTCGTCTTTTAACGCTAACAGATCCGTCTGTGTGGTCTGCTGTTTTAACGCCGCATCGCCGACTAAACGTAAGACGTAGTTGCTTAAATAAATCCGGTCCATTTCCTGGTAATCACTATTAGCGATCACTTGATCTACAAATTGCATCACTAACTTTTGCATTCTCGTCTCGGTCCTTTACTATTTCAATTTAAAACTGTAGTTCCAGCAGAAATCTGGGCCTCATAAAATGATGGGGCGTAGCCGATCTTTTTTTGATAAACGGCGCCCACATTGCGCTCAAAATCAGCCACTGCGTCTTTTTGCACCAACGCGATCCCGCAGCCGCCAAAGCCAGCGCCAGTCATCCGTGCACCTAACACTCCCGGTTGTTGCCAAGCCGTATGTGCTAAGGTGTCGAGCTCTTTGCCGGTCACTTCGTAATCATGCTCGAGTGACACATGCGACGCGTTGATCAAGCGGCCAAATCCTGCTAGATCACCCTTTTGCAGTAATTTTTCCGCCCGCAAGGTCCGTTCATTTTCCCACACAGCGTGACGTGCCCGTTTGAGCAAGTTTTCCTTGGGGATCAGGTAGCTGTACTCATCAAAAGTAGCGGCGTCTAACTGTCCCAAAGAACTGATCTGTAACTTGGTTTGCAAGGCCTGCAAAGCCTCTTCGCATTCCTGGCGGCGTTCGTTGTACTTAGAATCAGCCAACTCACGGCGTTTATTAGTATTCATAATAATAATGACATTGTCTTGTAAGTTCAGCGGGACCAACTGGTATTCCAAGGTATTAGTGTCTAGTAAAATTGCGCGGTCCGAAGCTCCCATGCCCACGGCAAACTGATCCATGATCCCGGAGTTGACCCCGATAAATTCGTTTTCGGTCTTCATTCCCAGTTTTACCAGGTCTAACCGTTCGATCTCTAGGCCGTATTGATCCTGCGCGATAATGCCGATCAACATTTCTAAGGCCGCCGAAGAAGATAAACCTGCACCGTTAGGAATATTACCGCTAATGCAGATGTTCAAGCCGTGATCTAACTGATAGCCGGCTTCCTGCAAAAAATGCAACATTCCCTTAGCGTAGTTAGCCCATGAATCTGCTTTAACGTAAGTCAAATCGTGTAAATTCGCCGTTAAAACTCCTGCATCTGTAAAATTAGCGGAATAAAATTTTAACTGGTCGTCGTTACGCGGGCTGGCTGCCCCGTAGATCCCCAAAGAAATGGCACAGGGAAAAACGTGCCCGCCATTGTAATCAGTATGTTCGCCGATCAAATTGATCCGACCGGGCGAAAAATAAGTAGCCGTTGGCTTTTCCTGATAAATTTTAGTAAATAATTGTTCGAGCTCTTCTTTTTCCATTATTTGCCTCCACGAAAACGTTTTTAACAATTTGATTCTACATTTTTTTGCCCTAATAAGCAATTAAATTTCGCGCGCTTCACTGGTGTAAAAAGAACTGCAAGAATATGTGGGCAATATTAAAGTAGATCAACACCGAAGTCAGGTCACTCAGAGTTGAAATAAACGGTCCGGAGGCGACCGCCGGATCTACGCCCAATTTATCCATGCCGATCGGGATCAAATTACCAGCCACGGTCGCTACCGTGATCGCAGCCGCCATCGCCGCACCAATCACAAAGCCTAACACGAAATTTTGTTTCCACAAACCAACGATCAGTAAGATCGCACTGCCGGTGATCAAACCGACAAACATCCCCGTGACCAGTTCGTTGGCAATCAAATGCCAGCCACTTTTATGCCCGTGACCACTTTCATTAGCTAACCCCCGGATTGCCACCGCCAAACTCTGCGTGCCCGCATTTCCGGCCGTCCCCGTGATCAGTGAAACAAACACCGCTAAGATGCTCGCTTGACTGATCAAAGTTTCGTAATGACTGATCAGCGTAGTAGTCGACATTCCCAGTAATAATAAGATCAGCAACCACGGTAACCGCTTGAGTCCCGCGTAAAATGGATTATCGGGCGTCTCTTCGGTATCGACACCGGCCAGTCCGGAATAATCGTCGGCGTTTTCTTCGTCGATGACGTCGATCACATCATCAACGTTGATGATCCCGACCATTTTTTGCTGGTAATCAACGACTGGCAAGGCAACAAAGTTATAGTCACGCACTTTTTGTGCCACCGAAGCCTGATCTTCTCCAACGGGCACCGAGATCACCGGGGTCGTCATAATATCTGCCACCAGCGTATCCTCCGCGTTTGTCAGCAAGTCCCTTAAAGTCACGACTCCTAGCAATTCATTTGCCGGAGTAACAACGTAAGCATAGTAGATCAATTCCGCTTCAGCCGCTTCCGTGCGAATCTCTTTGACCGCAGAAGCGATCGTTTGCGTCGCAAAAATATCGACGTATTCGGTGGTCATCAAAGCCCCGGCGGTTTTATCTTCGTAATGTAACAGTTCCCTGATCTCAGCGGAATGTTCGGGCGGTAACGCGGCTAAATAATGTGTGAGGTCCTTATTTTGCGCGTAAGCTAAAATATCCACCGCGTTATCGGTATACATACTATCGATCACGTGCGCGGCGTAGGAAAGCTGCATTTCCTTAAAATACTCAACTATTTTTGCCGGTTCTTCTTCCAACGCGTTGAACATTTCGCCCACCTCTTTAGGACTGAGATAACGATACAGTCGTTGACGCTGGGTGCCATCTAGCTCACTAAAGATCTGCGCTTGTTCGTAAACGTGTAATTCTAAGTAAACTTTTTCAAATTCTTGTGCCTTTTGCTGATTTAATAAAGTGATGATCTTTTCTTTAGTCATCATTCATACCTCTTCTAAAAGATTTCAATAAAGCGCCGCATATCAGCAGGTAAAGGGGCTTTCAGCACTATTTGCTCGTTAGTTAACGGTTGGTTGAACCGTATACTTAAACAGTGAAGTCCTTGCCGTGTCAGTGGCTGGTGTAATTTGCCACCATACAGACTATCCCCGACCAAAGGATGACCCAAATAAGCACAGTGGACCCTGATCTGATGAGTCCGACCCGTTTGGGGGAACACCGTACAATAAGTTGCCCCGTGCAGTTGTTGCTGCACAGTTAACGTCGTTTGCGCCGCCTTGCCGGTCGGTAACACCGCGCGTTTGACCATACTAGTCGTTAGCCGCCCGATCGGTGCGTCGACTGTGACTTGTTTTTGCGTCATATTTCCGCTTAAAAGCGCCCCGTATGTTTTATGAAATTGTCCTTGCTGCATCTGCGTCATTAGTAATGCGTGGGCGTAACGGTGTTTAGCAAACAACACGACCCCGCTAGTGTCCTTGTCTAACCTAGTCACAATGTGCGGAATGATTCCCTGATAACCACGCAACTGGTAGTAACCGCTGACCCGATTGACTAATGAATCAGTCGGGTACAGGTAAGAAGGGATCGAAGGCACGCGGGCCGGCTTATTGACTGCCAGTAAATCGCGGTCCTCGTATAAAATGGCTAACGGAACGTAGGAAGGAATAACCGCGCGTTTGCGGGGATGTTCTGGTGGTAATTGCACTTCAACGCGCTGCCCTGGGGCAACCTGGTCGACTAACCGTCCGTCCAGTTGATCGACTTTGATGTGACCACCACAGTTACGGATCTGCGCGAGCAGCCGGCGTGAAAGCTGTTGTTGGTGCAAAAAAGTTTTGAGCTTAATGTTTTGGGTGCCGTCATAGATCCATTCAAACTGCATCTTCTTCACCAATAAAGGAATTTTTGACCCGGTGCCAAAAATCGTTATGCCGGTACTTAGCAAACATGATCCGTTCCTTAGCAACCTTAAATACCACCTGTGCGATCTGGTTACTCGAATAGTACTGCGAATCGACCGTCAGTAAAAAGTCGCGCGGATTTTTTTGATCGATCGTCGTCGGGACCACCGTGATCCAATCAGCGGCACCGATGATCAAAGGTGAACTCAACGTCCGAAAGACCCGGTTATTGATCGAACAGATCTCGGTCAACTGTAAAACGTCCATTTCGGGGTGGATCACTGCTCCTCCCAACGTTTTGTTATAGCCCGTGGAGCCAGTCGGCGTCGAGACACACACGCCATCGCCCCGAAAACGTTCGAATAAATCGCCGCCTAAATAAACATCGGCGGTCATCGTCGGACCGACCCGGCGCAACGAAGATTCGTTTAATGCTAACTGGTGGGTCCATTTTCCGCTATCACGCGCCTGGACCGCAATTTGTAATAGCGGATAACTGACGGCTTGCTGGTTATCGGATTGCAAACTGACGACCAAATCGTCGATCTCGTCTGCGCGCCAGTCGGTATAAAAACCTAAGTGCCCCGTATGAACGCCAACAAATCTGATATTAGCTAGTTGTTGGCTATAGTGGTGAAAAGCCGACAGCAACGTGCCGTCTCCGCCTACCGTAATTACAATTTCTGGTCGTTGCTGATCAAAGACAAAATGCCGGTCAGCCAATTTTTGGTGCAGTCGCTGTTTAACCGCCTGTGATTTAGGCTCCTGATTTGCAAAAATTTCAACTCTCATCGTTAACCTCGTTAACTTTAGTTTATTTTACATCGTCCAGTTTACCACAGTTACAATCTTCTTTTAACTCCCAAAATTACACCGCTGATCCGCACAACTTTTCTCATCTTAAATTAATCTAAAAAAAGCAAAGTCGTAACAACTTCTCGCTTCTAATCAGCGCTATCACGGCAAAAACAAATCATTTGCATTTAGCGTGAACTCTGTTAGAGTGGAAGTATCAAATGAGAGTTATTTTTTGGGGGAAAGAATTTTGTTAGAAATGTATTTGTTCATTAACCCATTAGGAACAACTTGTTATCATGTCGAACAAACCATCTTAGAACTGATCGCACAATCTTCAAAAAAGATCCGCTTTCGCTTCATCCCATTGCTCAACTTACAAACGGTCAGTCACGTGTTAGTCGAGTACCATTTACAAGCTAACGACCTTAAATTTAGAAATCAATTATTAACCAACCTTTACCAAGCATCCTTGGCGTATGAGGCCGCGTTATTTCAGGGTAAAAAAAAGGGACGGAAGTTCTTGTTGACCCTCCAGTCCCAGATGAATTCTCCCGTCGATTACAATGAACATTTCGTCATCAAAGCGGCCCAAGCTAGCCAGTTAGACCAAGAAATGTTCGCTACCGACCGGGCATCGCATTTTGCCGTCACTTCCTTTTTAGCCGACCAACGAACCGCAGCGGAAATGAACGTTACCCAACACCCGACGCTAGTGGTCAACGACGTTAACAGCGCGGATTACTGTGTTGCGTTAAACCCCTGTACTTCGTCTGCTACCTTACGCCAAATCTTACTAGGACAACACCACAGCGCCACTCATTTGATCCACCAATGATAAACAAAAAGTGCTTAGCAGTTGATGTGCTTAGGAACTAGACTGCTGACTTGAAAAATGCTACTAATCTATTACTTATACTTACAGAAACTAAAAATAGGGCTGGAACAAAACAGAATCTTGTTCCAGTCCTATTTTTGGTTGTTTTATGCTAGTCCTCGACTGTTAACCACCTCGCTTCGCAGCTTGTCTAATCGTTGCGCAAAAAACGCAAACGCCTGTTCTAAATAATCTGATTTTAGCATGTCGACTCCCGCCGCCTTCATGATCTCTAGCGGATACTGACTGCTGCCGGATTTTAAATAATTTAGGTACGCAGCTTGCCCGTTTTCTTGCAAGATCTTCTGAGCCAGTACCGTGGCCGCCGCAAAGCCCGTCGCATACTGATAAACGTAAAAATTGTAGTAAAAATGCGGAATACGCATCCACTCATCGGCGATCGCAGGCGTTTGTCCTACCTTTTGCCCGTAGTATTTCTGGTTAAGAGCCAGGTATTTATCAGACATAGTCGTCGCACTCAAAGCCGCATTCCGTGCGTCTTTTTGGTATAGCCAATCCTCGTATTCGGCAAATTGCGTCTGCCGGAAAACGGTCCCTTTAAAACTATCCAGGTAATAATTTAACACGTAAGGACGTAACTGGGGCTCATGTTTCAATAAATAAGCCGTCAGTAAGTTTTCGTTAGTCGTCGATGCGATCTCCGCCACAAAAATTGCGTAATCGCCGTACTGATAAGGCTGATTTTGCCGCGTAAAATAGCTGTGCATACTGTGACCTAATTCGTGGGCTAGCGTATACACGCTGTCCAAATTATCCTGCCAGTTCAATAGGATATAAGGCTGGGTGTCGTAAGCTCCACCCGAATAAGCACCGCTGCGTTTGCCCCGGTTAGCCACCACGTCGATATTACGCCCCGCAAAAAATTGCGCCACCGCTTGACTATACTCCGGTCCCAGGACCTTCAGTGCTTGAGTGACAATTTCTTTGGCCCGTTCAAAGGTAAATTTGACCGGCGGTTTAGCCACCAATGGCACATAAATATCGTACATCTGTAAATCAGGAACCGCCAATTTTTGTTGCCGCAATTGAACGTAGCTTTGCAATAAGTCGAGATGGTCGTTGACGCTGGCTAACAAATTAGTGTACACTCTCTCGTCGATATGATCGGCACTCAAAGCCGCTTGGCGCGCGCTATCATAATGTCGTACCCGGGCCTGAAAATTTTGGGTATGGACGTGGGCACTCAACGTTTGCGCAAAAGTATGCTGAAACTGGTGGTAAACGCCATAAAGGTTAGCAAATGCCTGTTTACGTACCTGGCGGTCATCCACCTGTAGCAATTGGCTGTAGGTAGATTCCGTTAACGGGTAATGTTTACCCGCCGTGGTAATTACGTCTGGAAAACGCAAATCGGCGTCTGCGAGCACCGAAAAGGTATTTTCCGGCACGTTAAAGATATCGCTGGCATACGCCAACAATTCCTCTTCTTTAGTCCCCAAAGTATGTGGCTTATCGCGCAATAAATCTTTTAGTAACTGCCGGTATGCCTGCAATTCGGGTAATTCAGTCAAGTAATCTTGCACCATTTGCTCGCTCAGCGTTAATAACTCGGGACAAAACCACGCAATTTTACCCGCGATTTGGGATTCCAGCGCCTGTACCCGCGCAAAACGCTCCTGTCCTTGCTGTTGCGTGGTATCCTCGTCGTTGTGTAAACTCGCGTAAACTGCTACCCTTTCCGTTTGACGTTGAATGGTCAGCCACGCCTGTAAAGCCACTTTAAAAGCCGGTGCACCCTCCTTCAAAGTCCCCTGATAGTGCCCGAAGTCGTCTGCCAGTTGTTTGATCGTCGTACAAGCCCGCTCAAAAGCCGCTTCGTCGCTAAAAATCTGCGTTAGATCCCACGTCAAGTCCACCGGCACTTCATTTCGTTGCCAAATCTTCGTCTTTTCCGTCATTTTCTACCTCTTTTTTAACTGATTAACTGCAGTATCCCCTAAAATCAGCGCTGGTGCAAGCAAAAATCCTGCCATTCCTGTCGGCAAACAGCAGTTAAGTCAACAAACGGCTCGGCCAGCAACTCTTTTCGGGTAATAAAACGGGTAAAAGGCTGCTTGGTCGCTGACTGACCAGTCAAATTCACCCGAACTTTCCATAAAAATGCCGGGTGACGGTAAATGGGTGGATAGTAACGCGAACTCAAATTATTGTGGGCCAACCGCAAAAAATCGACCTGTTGTTCGTAACAGCGCCGCTGCAACGCCAATACCTGCCGGTCGCAATAGTGACTACGCGTCATCAGTCCCCGTTGTTGTTGTAATTTCTGTGCGGCAGTCAGCGGATAGTATAACAACTGGTGACGCGCGTGCATAAACGCAGTCAGTTGCTGTAATCCGCCGGCAAAATGACGTAAAAAGCGAACGGGTAACAGGTCGGCCATCTGGACATTATATAAAATCTCAAAACGTTGTTGCGCCGTATCCAAATACAGTAAATAAAAACCCAAGCGGCTGTTAAACTGCAAAAACTGGGCAATTTGTCCGCTCAAATACCGGCGAGGGTAGTGCCGCTGCCCCAAAACCCACAAAAATTTGATCCCCAACTTACGATAGCCCACCGAGCGCTGCACCATTTGCTTAACGCTTAACGGGGCGCACTGAAACTCCCACGCTAACAGACTGTGATCCGGCAGGCGACACAACACGTCGGGACGCTGTTGGATCGACCGGAGGTAAACTTCTTGTTTAACGGGCCAGTTAGCCGCTCGACACCAGGCAACCAGTAATTCTTTTCCACGCAAGTGCTCGTTAGTCTCTCCTTCGCTATCGGCCGCGCACCGGGTTGCTGGCAGGTGGGCGAAATGCGCACTCTTGTTAGTTCCTCGTTTCAAAATCACCGGGCGTGAACACCCGCTGCAAAAATACTGTTGCTGACTATCGGCTTCAAGCGCGGTGACCCGCTTTCCCGCGCGATCTTGTGCGTAAAACACTGGCGTACCCCTCCTTTACAGAAAAGTACGCCAGTTATCATTTTTATTATCAACTATTATGCTAAATTAGTTAGCGCTAAATTCTGCGAGCGCCGTTTCAAACGCCTGTCGTTTAGCAAGAGCTTCTTTTTCAGTCGGTGCCTTAGTACCAATATAAAACTTGATCTTAGGCTCAGTCCCCGACGGCCGCAATGCGATCCACGTCCCGTCTTCACAGTAATACTTAAGCACATTAGCCTGAGGCAGCATGATTTTTTCAGTGTGCCCGTCTTTGTATGTTTTAACCCCGCTAGCAAAATCGCTCACAGCGGAGACCTGCTGGCCGGCAAACTCTTTAGGTGCTTCGTTTCTAAACTTAGTCATCAGCCGCTGGATCTCTTGGGCACCCGTGATCCCAGCAAAGGTCTTAGCAATTGTTTTTTCAACGTGGTAACCGTACTGTTCAAACAGTTCTTGCAAGCCATCATACAGGTTTTTACCCTGTTTTTTATAAAACGCAGCCACTTCGGCCAGTAATACCACGGACTGAATGGCATCCTTGTCACGCACAAAAGGTCGGATCAAGTAACCGTAGCTTTCTTCAAAACCAAAAACAAAGGTCTGTTGGTGATCTTGTTCGAAGTTTTTGATCTGCTCGGCGATGAACTTAAACCCGGTCAAAACGTTGATCATTTTGACGCCGTAGTGAGCGGCGATCTCAGTCGCTAATTCACCGGAAACGATCGACTTGACCACCGCGGCGTTAGCTGGCAATTTGCCCGTCGCCTTGCGCGCATGCAAAATGTAATTAAGCATCAGTGCCGCCAACTGATTACCGGTCAGTAGTTGATACTCACCGTTCGGTTGCCGTACGGCAGCTCCCAAACGATCGGCATCGGGATCGACTGCGATCAATAAGTCGGCGTTTTCTTTTTGCCCTAATTTGATGGCTAAGTCAAATGCTTCGGGAAATTCGGGATTAGGGTGAACGACGGTTGGAAAGTCGCCGTCGGTGATCGCCTGTTCGGCAACCATTTTAAAGTTAGCAAATCCCGCCTGCTGCAGCGCTTTTTGCCCTAGCATCGCGCCGGTCCCGTGTAACGGCGTAAAAATCAGCTTCAAATCGGCACCGGTCTTTTTGACCAACTGTTCGTCGATCGTCACCTGTTTGACTTCAGCCAAATAAGCATCATCGACTTGTTGGCCGATCACTTGTAATAAGTCTTGTGCCAATAACTGTTCGCGCGCAACCGTCTTGATGGCAAATAAATCAGCCGCTTGGCGGATATACTTGGTGATTAGGTCTGATTCTTTAGGCGGCATCTGCGCCCCGTCTTGACCGTAGATCTTGTAGCCGTTATATTCTTTAGGATTATGACTAGCAGTGATCATGATCCCCGCATAAGTCTGAAGATGACGGACTGTAAACGAAAGTTCCGGGGTCGGCCGGAGGCTTTCAAAAACAAACGACTTGATCTGATGGGCGCCCAAAACGCCAGCTGCCTCATAGGCAAATTCTTGCGAATGGTGGCGCGAATCATAGCTGATCGCTACCCCACGTTTTTTAACCGCAGCAGGTAAAGTTTCCATCAAAGCGGCCAGTCCTTCCGTCGCCTGTCTGACGGTGTAAATATTCATGCGGTTGATGCCTACACCCATCTTGCCTCTCATTCCCGCCGTCCCGAATTCTAGTGGAGCGTAAAAAGCATCTTTGAGTGCAGCCTGATCCAACTGCGTTAATTCTTGTTTTAAGTCTGGAGCTAACTGCTCATTAGCTTGCCAAAGGTGATAAGTTTCTTCCCAGCTCATAGTTTCACTCCTTCAATGATCCGCATTAAGTATACTATACAACTCCACGGCAAGACAACAAGTTCCAGTTATCTGCTATAATGACTCTACATAGTAATTTTATTCGTTAATAAAGGAGCAATTTGAATGAGCCAAAAATATTCTAATGAACACACTAGAACGAAACATACATTCAATTTTTTGAAAGAGCGTAAGAACGACCCTAAGTGGCACCAAGCCTACCTCGAAGCAAAAAGAACTCGCCAAATTAAAATGTTACTGTCAATAGCGGTCGTGTTAGTGCTCGCAATTATCATTGTATTAACTACCAAAAAGCGACAACCGAACCCCACGAACGCAACAACACAAAATATTTCCAGTAGTATATCAAGTAAAAAGAATTTCAAGGTTACCCTACCCACTAAATCAGCTCGGTCTGCTAATAATAGAGCCAGTGAAAACGCAACTGCCCAGGAAAATGCGACTAGCAGTTCTACTCAAACTACTGAACCTGATTCCCAACAAAGTGTTAAAAAGTTTTTACAACATGGTTTTAAAATTATCCCTGAACTTTATAACGGAGAAGACGTCGACCAAGCAATGGATGAAAACAAAGCCCCGCAAAATACAGTTCATGACAATTTCATCATTGGTTATCTGAAAGATGATACTACAGTGCGAGCAGCTTCAATGGGAACGGCTTACGACCAAAACTATACAATTGCCAGTGATACCTTAACTATTGGCTCACATTCTTTTCCTTTTACTAACACTAATGGCTCTGTTACTTTTTCAACTTCAGATACTACCGATTCTGCTGGAAATACTATTACTTGGAAGATCATTCCTGATTTAACTGCTAAAATGAGCGTCTCTGCTAAAGCAACTCAAAAATAAGTTTAGCAAAAAAAGCAGGGAGGTTGTGACAACATCACAACTTCCCTGCTTTTTGTAATCTATAAAACAAAAATTTTATTTTACAGTGATTGCAGGTAATTAAATGCTTCTTGTCCCGCAATGCCACCGTCACTAACGGCCGTTACGATCTGACGCAGGTGTTTTTGCCGCACGTCACCGACCGCAAAAATACCCGGAACCTTAGTGTGCATCAATTCATCGGTTAAGATCCACCCCTGTTCATCAGTAATGCCTAGGTCAGCAAAAGGTTTGGTCAGTGGTAAGTTGCCCACGTAAATGAAAACCCCAGCAACGTCCAACTGTCCTTGCTGTCCCGTCTTTTTGTTTTCGGTCTTAACTCCGGTCACCTTATTGCCATCACCGACAATTTCGGTCACGATCGTATCCCAAGTAAAATCGATCTTCTCGTTAGCAAATGCCCTTTGTTGCAAGATTTTTTGCGCTCGCAACTGATCACGACGGTGAATGACGTTGACCTGTTTAACTATCTGTGCTAAATAACTGCTTTCTTCAATCGCGGAATCACCGCCGCCGATCACG
This sequence comes from Ligilactobacillus sp. ESL1201, assembly GCF_058503265.1. Taxonomy (NCBI): domain Bacteria; kingdom Bacillati; phylum Bacillota; class Bacilli; order Lactobacillales; family Lactobacillaceae; genus Ligilactobacillus; species Ligilactobacillus sp. ESL1201. Next base: position 1,311,288 of record NZ_CP196362.1, read on the forward strand.
GCTACCGGCTGCTCTTTGAAAAATGCGCCGTCGCATACCGCACAGTAAGAAACTCCGCGACCGCTGTATTTTTCTTCACCTGGAACTCCCAGTTTGCGGTATTCTGAACCCGTCGCAATGATCAGCGCTTGGGTTTCGTACTGACCATCGTCTGTCACTATTATTTTAGTACCGTCTTCTTTTACGGTCACTTGGTCGACCGTCCCGTACTGATAATGAGCACCGAATTGAATAGCACCTTGGTACATTTTTTCACCCAAATCAGGGCCCAAGATCGACTTAAATCCGGGATAATTTTCAACCTCGGCTGTATTGTTAATTTGCCCACCGTAAATTCCCCGGTCCAACAATAAGACCTTTAAATTGGCGCGCGAGGCGTACAAAGCCGCAGCCATGCCGCCAGGACCCGCGCCAATGATAATTACATCATATTTTTCAGCCATGCTAATTCCCCCCTTATCGTTATTTTAACTTACTTTTTGTAAGCTGTCCATCATTTGCTTCACTTTGCCCTCCGGCCCCGTCCAAATACCACGGTGCATACGGGCGCCAGTACCGCCGGTGTGCCAACCACAAAACAGCCACCAACAAAAAGCCGGCAGACAACCACTGCGAAACCCGCAAAGGTCCGAGCATTAAACTATCCGTGCGCATCGCTTCGATAAAAAAGCGGCCACAAGAATACCACATCACATAACTAAAAAAGACTTCTCCCTGTTTAAAGAGGTGCGCCCGGTGCCGCAAAGCAACTAATAAGATAAAACCCAAGATGTCCCACAAAGATTCATACAAAAAAGTTGGTTGGTAATAAGTCCCGTTGATTTGCATCTGCCCGATAATAAAGTCGGGTAAGTGCAGTTGTTGTAAAAATTGCAGAGTCGTTGCCTTGCCGTGGGCTTCTTGATTCATAAAATTGCCCCAACGCCCGATTCCTTGCGCCAAGATCACCGCTGGTGCTAGCACGTCTAAAAATAACCAGCTCGAAATTTTTCTACGGTAACAAAATACTAGTAATACAGCTAATGCAGCCAATAAACAGCCATAAATGGCGATCCCCCCGTCCCAAATACGGTAGATCTCACCTAGATTATGCCGGTAATAGCTCCACTGAAACACTACATAATACAGGCGCGCACCGATCAGCGCAAACGGCAACGCCCACAACAAGTAGTCATAAAAATCGTCTTCTTTTAATCCCCGCTTTTGGCCTTCACTAACGGCCAACCCGATCGCTATTAAGACGGCACAAGCGATAATAATGCCGTACCACCGGATCTGCAGGCCGCCTAGTTGAAGGGCAACTGGATCTAAAGTGGCTACCAAAAAATGCATTTTCAACTCCCCTTAATTGACCGAATTTTTTTGAATCAAGTGATTGAGACTGGCAGTAAATTTTTTCGTAGCATCATAACCCATTGTTTTAGCCCTAAAGTTCATCGCAGCCGCTTCGATAATGATCGCCATATTGCGGCCGACTTTGACCGGGATCGTGATCTTAGGCAAACGCACGTCAAAGATCTGATAATCTTCTTCCCCACTGCCCAGCCGGTCGTAGTGCTGATCGGCTTCCCAGTTTTCCAAGTGGACTACTAATGAGATCTCGGTTTGTGACCGCACCGAACCAGCGCCAAAAAGCGTCATCACGTCGATGATCCCCACCCCTCTGATCTCTAGGAGGTGTTTTAAAATTTCCGGCGCCTCGCCCACTACAGTCTGTTCGTTTTGCTGGTAAATTTCGACCCGGTCATCTGCGATCAACCGGTGGCCCCGTTTGATCAGGTCTAACGCCGTTTCCGACTTACCGACGCCGGAATCTCCGGTGATCAACACGCCTAACCCGTAAATATCCATTAACACCCCGTGGACCGATTTACGCGGTGAAAGTTTCATTTCCAAATACTCGGTGATCCGCGAAGACAAGCGCGTCGTCGCTAGTTTGGAACGCAAAATAGGAATATTGTGGCGCTTACTTGCCTGCTCCAATTCTAACGGGATCGGCAAATAGCGCGCGATGATAAAACAAGGGGTGTTTAAGCCACACATCTTGTCCATCACGCGTGCTCGTTTTTCTTTCTTCATTTTATGGGCGTACGAAATCTCCGTCATTCCCATCAACTGTACCCGTTCAGCCGGATAATAATCGAAATACCCAGACATCTCCAGGCCTGGGCGCGAAATGTCGTTGGTTACAATAAAACGTTTATTTAAATTAGTCCCGCCGCTATAAACGACTAAGTCGCAGGCGTTCACTAATTCTTGGACACTAACTTTATTCATTTTTAATTCCCCCGCTTGACTCAATCAGTGAAATAATTGGTAATGATCAAATTTACTAAACTTAGGATAATAGAAACCCCCACCGCACTGGCAAAGCTAGAAAAACTAAACGCCATTCCGACCAAAAACGAGGTCATCTCCAGAATAAAGGCGTTGATAAATAAGTAAAAAACTCCCAGCGTCAGTAAGGTGATCGGTAACGCTAAAATCACTAAAACCGGCTTGACGACCGCATTTAAAAAACTGAGCACCACCGCGGCCACCAACGCAACCACAACGTTTTCAACGTGAAAATAAGTTGGCAATAACCCCGAAATTGCAATAAAAATCAGCGTATTCAATAACACGCGCTTCAAAAATCGCACACCACTTGCCTCCTTGCTTACTTTTTATTTTCACGTACATCTTCATCTCGTAATATTTTACGTTCGGAATGGGGTTTTTCCCTCGTCTTAAACAACGGCGTAGCGCCGTTAGTTTGCGGGGGGATCACTAACGTCAAAATCACGTAGATCCCTAAAGGTAAAAATGACAGGCGTGCAAATAGCGAACAAACCATGGCAAAAATCAGGTATGCGATCCGCACGCTTTTAGCACTGATACCAAAATATGCGGCAAGGCCACCACAGACTCCTGTCAGCCACCTGTCATTTGAGCGACGCAATTTTTTCTTCACGGCAATCTCCCCTTTGTTTGATACCTTAATTTTACATGGGAAAAAATAGAACTGCAACATTAGTCGCGAACTGATTCGTCTTTAAATACCAGTAACCCGATCTCGTGGGGGGAATCCGCGTAGATCGCACTTTCGGCAATTTTTAGTTCACCGGCAAAATTTTGTAATCGCAACCGACAATAGACCGGATCTTTTTGCAGCGCGGCGTATAACTGCTCTTCGTTATGGACCTCAACGTGGTTACATTCTAAGATAATGTCCCCCACTTCTAAGCCCATCTTAGCGGCTGGCGTATCCGGGATCACGGCGATCACCCGCACCCCACTACCAGTTTCGACGTACCACCTTTGAGCCTGTGCGTCATTTTTACGGCGCTTAAAACTCAAATACCCGGCTAATAAACCACTGACAACTAAGCCGACCAGCGTGCTGGCAGGAACGAAAAAGGCTAAGACCGCGCATAAAAAACTGACCGCAGCCAACAACAAGTCTTGTCGGCGAGCTTCTTGGAGCATCACCGCTAATTCCTGTTTAAAAACTTTGAGGTTCACACTGACCAAAAAAGGTAACAGCGCCAAACCGAAGTGCTGCCCATTGATCGTCAAAAATGGCCACCACGAAAACCAACTCGTCAAATGATTGACTGGCAGTAAGATCACTAACGGTACGATCGTTAGTTCCCGCCAGCAATAAAAAGCGATCCGCCGGCCCCGTTTTCCCTGCTTGATCCGCGGAGAAAAAAAGCGGGCGTTTTTACGCGGATTTACTAACAGGGCACGTAATAAAAAGTAAAGAGCCAAAATAACTAACAACGCAGCCCCGCTAGGTAAAGTTACTCCCTGACTAGGTGCTACCGTGTGCCACACTAATAAGCCAAATAAAGCCGCCCACAGTAACGGTAACGTGATGTCGCGTAGGGGCAATATTACCAACGCTAACAGTGCGACTCCTTCTAATAGCAGTAGAAATTTAGGCGGTAACATCAGCCCGCAAGCAACCGAAACCACCCCGCCGACTACCAATCCGACCAGACTATTTTTCACTAAATGACGACCCTCAAAGTAGTCTCGGTTAAGCGCAACTCTAAAAAAGTGGCGCTCCTGGTGCAAACGCCTGAAGTATAAGACTATCGTTTGTAAAATACCGACCCATAACAAAGGTTGCAGCAAGTATAATAATACCATCTGCCCAAAATTCACCATTAACCCTCCCCTTAAAAGGAATCACCAGCAGTTAGTCCAACAACTATCATAAGCAAAGAGGACTGGGACAAAATTCTACTTTGTTCCAGCCCCATTTTTGGTTTCCGTAAATAATAGACCGATCGTGTTCCTCTTCCCTGTGACACTGATAACTTAAAGAGTGCTTCAACTAACGCACTCACATTTTTCAAGCTTAAAACTATAGTTTCAAAAAACGACTCATCGATAAACCGGCTCCTAAAGCGCCGATCCCGATCCCAATTATTACCAATAATAAATCGATTTGCAGCAAGAAAACGTGCGGCACTAACAACGAATAACTCGTAGCCCGCAAGGCTTGAGAAAATCCTTGATACACCCAGCTATAGCCAAAGTCTACCACTAAAAGCGGGATCAATGCACCGAATAAACCAGTCCAGGCACCCTCTAGCACAAAAGGCCAGCGAATGTAGCTATTGGTAGCACCTACTAACCGCATGATTCCAATCTCGTTTTGCCGTGACAAAATGGTCAAGCGAATCGTATTGGCAATCAAAAAGACCGCCACAAATAGTAGTAAAATACTGATAATCACACCCCAGCGCCTAACACCAGAAACGACCCTAAATAATTTTTTAGCAGACGCCCCGCCATACTGAGCCCGGTAAACGTGCGCCAGCTCTTGTGCTTGATGAGCCACCTTGATCGTATCACCAGCCCGCTTGGTTTTAACCACGTAAACGTCATACAGGGGATTATCATCACCGGAAAAGAGCTGAAATTCCTTGCCGTAAGAACCAACTACGTTAGCTAGTTCCTTTTTGCGGCTAGAATAGGTCACTTGTTTGACGCCGGTAATTCTACGCAGACGCCTTTTTAGGTCCCTTTTTTGGCGATCATTGGTTTTGCGCTCGATCATTACCCTGACTTGCACGTCATTTTCGATATCCGTCGCAAGCTTATTGACGTTTAGTAAAATTGCCAGCAAAATACCTACTAACAATAAAGTGACCGTTACCGCACTGATAGCCGCAACAGTCATCCAGCCATTTCGTCTTAAATTACGCAAGCTCTCAGCCAAGTGGCGCCTGATAGTCAACCTATTCACCGGCGTATCCTCCTCTTTTACGATCACGTACGATCTTTCCGGCTACAATTTCCAACACCCGGTGCTGGTGCTCATTGACTAACGAACTGTTATGAGTAGCCATTACAACAGTAGTACCAGCATTGTTGATATTTTCAATGATCGTCATAATTTTTTCTGCGGTGGTTGGGTCCAAATTACCCGTGGGTTCATCCGCAATCAAAATTGGCGGTCGGTTAGCGATCGCCCGTGCAATTGCCACCCGTTGCTGTTCACCACCGGAGATCTCCGTGGGAAAACTTCCCATTTTTTGGCTCAATCCCACTAATTGTAAGACCTGTGTGACCCGTTTTTTAACTTCCAGCGGACTTTTTTCGATCACCTGTAGGGCGTAGGCAACATTTTCAAAAATAGTCAACCGCGGTAATAGTTCAAAGTCTTGGAAAACGACCCCTAACTCTCGGCGCAAATACGGTACATCCCTGCGCGCAATTTTTTCCAAATGATACTGATTGACCTGGATCTGACCCGAAGTCGCCGCTAATTCGTGGTACATCAGCTTAATAAACGTCGACTTACCAGCTCCACTCGGACCGACAAGGTAAACAAATTCACCCTGAGGAATCTTAACCGAAAGAGAATCGACTCCCCGGATCCCGTTGCCGTAATCCATGATCACGTTTTTAAATTCTATCACACACATATCCTCCGTAACATTTCTGCTAGTATTGGACCTAATCGATTTTTTCTTGGCTTAAATTCCACTGCAAATAAGCATTAATAAATTCATCTAACGCACCATCCATCACCGCAGAAACGTTGCTCGTTTGGTAAGCGGTGCGGTGATCTTTGACCAGTGAATACGGGTGGAAGACATAAGAGCGGATCTGTGAGCCCCAGCCGATCTCCATCTGTTTTCCTTGAATCTGAGCTTTAGTCTGTGCCTGTTTTTCCATTTCCAACTGGTACAGTTTAGCCTTCAGCATTTTTTCAGCGGTCGCACGGTTTTGAAACTGTGAACGCTGCGCCTGACTAGAAACTACGATCCCTGTCGGCTGGTGGATCAGGCGCACCGCAGACGATGTCTTGTTGATATGCTGACCACCCGCACCACTGGAACGAAAGACTTCCATCTTAACGTCTTCGGGCCGCAGTTCAACTTCAACGTCCTCATCGAGTTCGGGCATCACGTTGACCGAAGCAAAGGAAGTATGCCGCCTTTTAGCCGCATCAAACGGTGAGATGCGCACCAAACGATGAACTCCTTTTTCACTGCGCAAAAAACCATAGGCATTAGGCCCGGACACCTGCAACGTAACGCTTTTGATTCCCGCTTCATCGCCTTCTTGGTAGTCTAGGGTTTCCGCCGTGAAATGGTGTTGTTCTGCCCAGCGCACATACATCCGTAATAGCATTGCTCCCCAGTCTTGCGATTCGGTCCCGCCCGCTCCGGGATGAATTTCTAGTAACGCATTATTGCCGTCATATTTACCATTTAACAGTAACGTCAACTGGTAAGAAGACATCTGTTTTTGTGCCAATTCGTATTTGTCAGCCAGTTCTTGTTGCAACTGCGGATCTGCTTCTTCTTGACAAAGCTCGACCAAAACGTCCAACTCTTCAATTTTAGCGGCTAGCTGTTTAAAATTATCGTACTTGTTTTTCAAAGCATTATTAGCCGCGATGATTTTTTGTGCTTTTTGTTCGTTTTGCCAAAAATCGGGTTGCGCCATCTGTGCTTCATTTTCAGAAATAGCTTCTTCTAGACCATCGAGGTCAAAGAGACCTCCTAAAGTCTGCTAATTTTTGCTGTAATTCAGCTACATTGCGCTTATAATCACTAATTTCCATTATTTTTCCTCACTCGTTAGTTATTAACGCCTAATATTTTGTCGGATCTCGGCTTTCAAGAATAGCCGGGTAACATCGTATTCAATATTACCGATCATTTGTTCAAACATCCGGTAACCATCGGACTGGTATTCGACTAGCGGATTCAACTGGCCGTAGCCTCGCAGGCCGATCGACTGGCGTAACTGATCCATTTCATCGATGTGATCGGTCCAGCGTTCGTCGACCACCCGCAAGATGACCACTTTTTCAAATTCCAGCATTTGGGCCGGATTATTTAATTGCTTTTCTTTAAAATCATAATTTTGCTGGGCCTTATCGAGTAGTAGCTGAGTAATTTCCGCCGGCTTTTTGCCCGCCAAATCAGCCACAGTAATACTACCTTCATCGACCATCGCTGCTACCGCAAAATCTATGATCGCCTGTAAATCCCATTCCTTTTTATCACCTTGGGTATGGATCTGAACATTGTGCCTGATCGTCCGTTTGATCATCGGCACGATCACTTTTTTCAAGGATTCATCTTCCATAATTACCTGCTGGCGTTGTTCGTAGATCACTTCACGTTGCGCACGCATTACGTCATCGTATTGCAAAACCTGCTTACGGGTATCGTAATTATTACCCTCGACCCTTTTTTGCGCGGATTCCACCTGCTTAGAGATCATCTTCGACTGAATTACCGCATCATCATCTTCAACTTTCATCCGCTGCAGCAAATCCTTGATCCTTTCCGAACCAAAACGCAACATCAGATCGTCTTCTAGTGACAAGTAAAACTGAGTAACACCAGGGTCACCCTGACGACCAGAACGGCCCCGCAACTGGTTATCGATCCGGCGGGATTCATGTCGCTCGGTCCCAATCACAGCTAAACCACCGATCTCTTTGACACCGGGTCCTAGTTTAATATCGGTCCCCCGCCCAGCCATGTTAGTGGCGATCGTGACGGCCCCGCGTTGACCCGCATTAGTAATAATTTCTGCTTCCTTAGCGTTATTTTTAGCGTTCAAAACAGAGTGTGGCACCTTTTGTTTGTCTAATAACTGGGATAAATACTCCGAAGTTTCGACCGCAACCGTCCCGACCAAAATTGGCTGACCAGTCTTGTGTCTCGTTTTAATATCAGCCACGACGGCATTAAACTTACTTTTCAGTGTCGGGTACAATAAATCCGGGCGGTCATCGCGCAAAATCGGTTTATTGGTCGGAATCGCAACTACTTCCATGTTGTAAATTTCCCGAAACTCTTCTTGTTCGGTCTTCGCCGTCCCCGTCATTCCCGCTAATTTCTTATACATTCTAAAGAAATTCTGGTAAGTAATATTGGCCATCGTTTTAGTTTCTTCTTCGATCTTAACGCGTTCCTTAGCCTCAATCGCTTGGTGCAAACCATCGGAATACCGCCGACCATCCATGATCCGGCCGGTAAACTGGTCAACGATCAAAACTTCACCGTCACGCACAACGTAATCCTTGTCTTTGATCATAATGTAATTAGCACGTAACGCATTGTCTAAGTGATGGTTAAGCGCCATATTGTCGGGATCAAATAGATTAGTCAGCCCAAAATACTGTTCGCCTTTGCGGATCCCTTGTTCTGTTAGCGAAACGGTCTTGGATTCCAAATCGACTTTGTAGTCGTCTTCTTTAGTTAAAGTCTTAGCAAAACGGTCCGTTCTAATATACAGTTTAGTAGTTCCCGTTGCTTGCCCAGAAATGATCAGCGGGGTCCGCGCTTCATCGATCAAAATCGAATCGACCTCATCGACCACCACAAAATTCAGTGGTCGTTGTACCATATCTTCTTTATAAACGACCATGTTGTCTCGCAGGTAATCAAAACCCAACTCACTATTAGTGGAATAGGTAATATCAGAATTATAAGCCTTACGTTTATCAGCAGCAGAAAGTCCGTTGACGTTTAACCCCACGGATAAGCCTAGCCAGTTGTATAACTCGCCCATTTCGTTAGCATCACGTGAAGACAAATACTCATTGACCGTTACCACGTGCACGCCTTTTTGCGCCAGTGCGTTCAAATAAACCGGCATCGTCGCCGTCAAGGTCTTACCTTCACCGGTTTTCATCTCGGCAATGTTACCCTCGTGTAAGACGATCCCACCGATAATCTGTACGCGAAAAGGATACAATCCCAAAACTCGTTTAGCACCTTCACGCGCTACCGCGAACGCTTCCGGTAAAATATCGTCCAACGTTGCCCCGTTTTGGAGCTTAGCCTTTAGTTTCGGCGTTTCAGCCTGTAATTGCTCATCCGATAGAGCACTCATTTCGTCTGCGAGATCCTCAACTTTAGTAGCGATCTTTCCCAGCCGTTTAATTTCTCTTTTATCACTTTCAACCCATTTTTTCAGGAGATTTGCCATGAAATATTTCCCTTCTTTAACAAAATAATACATTAAAAATTCAGTTTTATTCTGAAATAAAACACTAATTTACATTTTAGCATTATTACCTGCAATTGAAAACTATCCCGCTAATAAAAAAGGTCAAACCCGTGATTGCTCTAGATTTGACCTCATTTTAAGAATTTAATTAAATTTTTCTTATTCAGCTTCGATCAAGCCGTAATTACCGTCCTTACGCCGGTAAACAATGCTAATACCCTGTGTTTGCGCATCTTCGTAGATAAAGAAATCATGTCCCAACATGTTCATCTGCAACACGGCTTCTTCGCTATCCATCGGCTTCAAATCGAAGTTCTTAGTCCGGACGATCTGAATTTCTGGTTCATCTTTTTGGGCATCATCTTCACTAGGCGAACTAGCAAAATCCAACCCCTTATAACCACGTTCCCGTGACTTGCGGTTGACTTTAGTCTTATATTTTCTGATCTGGCGTTCGAGTTTATCAGTCACCAAATCAATACTTGCATACATATCAGTCGAGGTTTCTTCGGCACGTAAAACCAAATAAGGTAGTGGGATCGTTACTTCAACTTTGGCGTTTTTGTCGGGGTAAACTTTTAAATTAACGTGAGCCGTCGAATCAGCGGTATTGTCAAAATACTTTTCCAGTTTAGTTAATTTTTTCTCAACATAATCGCGCAAAGCACCCGTAACTTCAATATTTTCACCACGTACATTGATTTTTAACATCTTGACCTCTCCTTTCACCACTCGAAAGACGATGAGCTCCATCACCTTTCATCTTTATTATAAAGGAAAACGGTTAAATAAACAATAGCGTCACCGGGCCAGCGTGACAGAACGCACGTGGTGCGCACCGAATTGCTGCAAGATCTCCTTAGCGTGATACAAAGTCCTACCGGTCGTGTAGACATCATCTATTAACACCACGTCTTTCCCGGGAATTGCATCTTGTCCGCAAAAAGCAAATGGTTGTTTGGTTTGCATTCTTTGGCTACGCGTCTTAGTCGATTGTTTGACGTGTTTTCTTAGTGTTGGTTTAAACATTAACAGTTCCGTCGTTTTAACGGTCACTAAACCAGCAACTTGGTTAAATCCCCGTTGCTTTTGCGTTTGCTCATCGCTAGGAATAATAACGTACAACCAGTTGCGCGGATAGTTTTCCTTAATAAAGGCGCTAAACTCCGCTTGAAAAAGTAAGCGCCAGTGATAATCTCCCATAAACTTATAGCGCTCCATGTATTCTTTTAAAACTTCATTATATGAATACAAAGATTTATTGCCTAGTAACTCTTTTTGTCCCTGCTTTTGCCACCGCAAACAATCACTACACAGCTCCGGTGTCGCCCACGGACGGCCACACCCCGGACAACACTGCTTTTCACGCAACGGTTCCAACCTTGTTTGACATTGGGCACACAAGTATTCCGGTAAAAATGGGCGCCACGAAAATAACCATTCCAACTGCAAGCGACTGGCAAATTGGCGGTTACACATTAAACACTTAGCCACCTAGCAACCGCACTCCTTTCCGGTTGATCCTTTTGATCTGTTGCAGTGCTTGTACCACGTTTTTTACGTAATCGGTACAAACGAAATAAACGTCTCCCGTCGGTCGTTTTTGACTTCGTCCCACGCGCCCAGCAATCTGCACCAAAGCAGCGCGGGAAAAAACGGCATCATCTGCTCCTAGAACTAAAACGTTGACCTGCGGAAAAGTTACTCCTCTTTCTAAAATAGTAGTCGTCACTAAAAAACGGTACTGGTGTGCTCGCAGCGCCTGCACTTTTTCTTCCCGTTTTTTGTCGGCAGCATGGACAGTAGTCCCAGTAATATCTGCGGGTAAAAATTGCTGTACACTGCGATAAACGGAGTCCAGTAAGGAAATTTTAGGTACAAAAAGTAAAAAAGGATAGCCTTCTTTAACCCAGCGGTGAATAATTTTTTGCAGACGCAACGGTAATTGGCCCTGCGATAATTTTTTAGCCCAGTTACTTTGTAAAATGACTTGCGGTAAGGGTAATAAGTGCTGGTGAAAGCGCACCGGCAAATAAATCGTTTGGGCAACTTGCTTAAATAAGCCGGGCGCTGGCGTTGCCGTCAGGTAAACTTTACTCCCGCTGGGTTTAACCGCCCGTAAAGCCGCTTGGTGTAACATCCTACTCCCAGCAAACGGAAAGGCATCTACTTCATCGATAATCAGTAAATCAAAGGCGTGCTTAAAACGGAGGAGTTGGTGGGTGGTACAGATCGTCAGTTGACCGTAGCTGTATGGCAGCTTGCTTTGGCCGTGCAAAAGTACACAATTAATGTTGGCAAACGCTGCACACAACCGGGGATAAAGTTCGTTACAAACGTCGATCCGCGGAGAAGCCAAGCAAATCCTCTTACCCGCCAGTAATTGCTGGTCTAACGTTTCAAATAACATCTCGGTCTTGCCCGCTCCAGTCACCGCCCATAGCAAACAATCGGCACCAGCACAAACAGCTTGCTGTAACTCCTGGGAACACTGCTGTTGGTAAACCGACAGCTGGCCTTGCCAAGTTAAAGGATGTTGCTTCAGTGGTGCAAATTTATTTTTCTCACTTAAATGATATAATTGATTGGTGGAACTGACACGTCCTAATAACAAACAGGCGGGACAATAGTACTTATCATGAGGCAAAAGTGCTTGTTGTTTAGGAGTGGTCGTCTGACAACGATAACAAAAAATGGTTCGCGTGTTGATTTTTAGTGCCGGATGCGCTTGTTTTGCTAATTTAGCCACCAGTTCGGGTGCGATCTCGCTATCTAATAACAGCCTACCAAATAATAATTCTTCCATTAACATCCCTTCTCACTATTTAACTACGCCAACTAAGGAGAATTTAATGCATTCTTATTTAACAATTGCACAAGACGGTGCGACTACACTAACCATCAAAAAATCACAATTCGTCTGTCAAATGGCGCGAACTAAAGATGCTGCCGCAGCCCAAGAATTCATTGCAACCTGTCAAAAAAAACACGCTCAGGCTAATCACAATTGTTACGCCTACGTACTTGCTGACAATATTCAACGGCAAAGCGACGACGGGGAGCCCGCTAGGACCGCGGGAGTACCGATCCTCAATACCTTGATGCAATTTAAGCTATGTAACGTGACCGCAGTCGTCACCCGTTATTTTGGCGGTATCAAACTGGGTACGGGTGGCTTGATCCGCGCCTACAGTAGCGCAACTTCACAGACGATCAAACAACTTACGGTCGTTTTACGAGCGGTCAAAACCGAAATGCTGATCACAATCGCTTACGAACACCTAGGTAAACTGCAGTATTTTCTACGGCAACAACAACTTGCGGTCTTAGACACCCAATACGACACCCAAGTTCACGTCAAGATTGCAGTTACTTCAGGGCATTACTCCGAACTGGCAGCGCAGCTCACCGAATTATTAAGCGGCAGACTAACATTGCAAAAAGGCCCAGCTGCTTATTATGATCTACCTTACGACCTCTCCAAAAACAAGCCGTGAGTCAGGGAAAGTTGCTCCAACAAGCAAATCCTGTACTTGGATTTGTTTGTCGGTGTCCTTAGAACCTAGATTGCTGGCTTGACGAACGCGATTAAGTCTATTACTTACGGAAACAAAAAAAGGGGACCGAGACAAAATTTTTGCCTCAGTCCCTATTTAATATTCAAGAAATCAATGCTTGTTTTTGGGTTCTTTTTTATCATTTTCCGCCGGCGTGCCGCCCACCACAAAGCGTTTGATCAAATTTAATAACGGCCGCCGTTTTCCGCCTGCCAAACTGATTGCTTCGACGAAAAGCTCTAACCCCACTAAGGTAGCCAGCGTCAACAAAACTGACCCCCAAAAATTAGATAATGGGTATAACAAAGAGATAAACGAAAAAATCAAGGCGATCCCGTAGATCACTAACACCGTCTGTCGGTGCGTTAGTCCCATTTGCATCAACCGGTGGTGTAAGTGATGATTGTCCGCTTGAAAAATCGGCTTATTATTCAGTAACCGCCGCAAAATAGCGTAGACCGTGTCCGTGATCGGGACTCCCAAGATGATCACGGGAATAATAATGCTAATAAAAGTCGCATTTTTTAAGCCATATAACGAAAAAACAGCGATCATAAAACCGATAAACAGCGCACCAGTATCGCCCAAAAATATACTGGCAGGATGAAAATTATAGGGCAAAAAACCGATCAGCGCAGCGACTAACGTAAACATCATAATCGCTACGTAAGTCCCCGTAACATTTAAAAAGAAAAAACCCGTTAACGCACTCGTCGTTAAGGCAATGATCGCCACCCCGGTCGCCAAACCGTCTAAACCATCTAACAAATTGATCGCGTTGGTGATCGCAATGATCCAAATCAGCGTCACCGGTAAACTCAGCCAGCCCAAAGAAATCGTCCCTAAAAAAGGGATCGTTAACGTCGTCATCCTGATCCGGGCAACAAAATAGACGATCAGTGCAGCTAAAGTGATCCCCGCTAACTTTTGTAATGGTTTTAGTTCGTAAATATCATCAATGATCCCAGTCAAAATAATGACACACTCCGCTAATAGTAACGGCCAGAGTTGGTTTGGCGGGTATTGTGCGCGCAACAAAAAAAAATTGGTGAAATTAAAGGCTAAAAAAACCGCCAATCCGCCGAGCGTCGGCATCGGTTTAGAATTGATCCGCCGAGCATTGGGCTTGTCAACCGCACCAATTTTTAGCGCCAGTTTGCGCACAAAAGGGACGAGGAGTGCCGAAATTATCATGGTCGCAAATAACGAAGCAAAAATGATATACATAATCAAACGTCCTCTTCTTTTAGGTACACTAATTACTTAACCAGTTTATCATACCATACCAGCAGGCCTTTTTTAAATCAAGTTGCCACCAATCAGCTCTAACTATTTTTTCAAATGATAACTATAGGTAGCTACAATAATATTTTCCCGCGAATTAAGCGTCGTGCGCAGCCTAAAACTAGTCTGGTTATGCAAAATATTTTGCCACGGTTTCCGGGGAACAAACTGCGGTACCAAGATCGTCACGGTTTTATTTTCCTTAGCGGCATTTTTAGCAATGACATCGCAAAAATGCAGCACCGGCCGCGCAATCGAACGGTACGACGAATGCAAGTCAATAAAACGAACCTCCGGAAAGGCCTCTTTAAATTCTTTCGCTGTTTCGTGTTCTTTTTTCGGATTAGTATCAAAGGAAACATGCATCGCGATCACCCGGTCACCGATCGAGCGTGCGTAATTGATTGCCCCAGTCGTCACGTGAGTCACCGAGCTGACTAACACGATCACGATCGCGCCGCTATAATCGTGTAACTGGACTTCGGTGCTGACCCGCAGTTGCTGTGCGACTTGCACGTAATGCTGGTGAATTTTATAAAAGCCAAATAATAACGCAGGCATGATCAACAGGTACGGCCAAACGTTGGCAAAGTGCAGCCAAAACAAAAAGATCACTAACGCCAAAGAAATCACGGCGCCCAACAAATTGAAACACGAATTAAGAAACCAGTGTTTACTTCTTTCGCGTAACCAGTGAATGATCATCCCAGACTGCGATAACGTAAACGGCACAAAAACCCCTACCGCGTATAACGGGATCAGTAGGTTAGTTTGCCCGTGGAAGATCAATATCAAAACGATCGCGCCGACGGCCAAAGAAACGATCCCATTAGAATAGCCCAAGCGGTCTCCTTTATCCATAAACATATGAGGCATATACTTATCTTTAGCCAAATTATACGCCAGGATTGGAAAAGCCGAGAATCCCGTATTAGCAGCCACCGCTAGGATCATCGCCGTTGCTAATTGCAACAGGTAATAAAAAATACCGTGACCAAAAATTTTTTCACCGATCTGCGATAACACGGTGTTGTGACTATTAGGTAAAATTCCTAAATAATAGCTGAAAAAAGTAATGCTAGCAAAGAAGAACGCTAAGATCAACGACATCAACGCTAACGTGTTAGCCGCATTTTTGCGCCGCGGACGCTTAAAATTAGGGACCGCATTACTGATCGCTTCGACTCCCGTCAACGAAGAAGAGCCAGCCGAAAAAGCCCGTAGGAATAATACCAAAGTCATTCCCTTGACCGGCGCGCCTAATGCCGCCGTAGCGTGGTAAGAAACCCGCCCAGTCGCAATATTAACAAATCCCCAAATGATCATCAACACGATCATTACCACAAAAAAATAAACTGGAATAGTCAAAAAAGATGCCGATTCCCGCATTCCCCGCAAATTTAACGTCGTAATAAACAAAACGATAATAATAGAAATCGCAATTGCGTAAGGATGCAAGAATGGCAAAGCAGAAGTGATCGCCTCGGTCCCGGAAGTAACGGAAACCGCCACGGTCAACATATAATCGACTAACAACGAACCACCAGCCATTAAACCGGCGCTAGCGCCCCAATTTTTAGTGGCAACTACATAGGCGCCACCACCCGAAGGATAGGCATTAATGATCTGACGATACGACATGGTGATCGCAAACAATAAGACCAAGACGATCAACGCGGCGGGTAGTGAATACCAAGTTGCCGCCGCAGACAACACTACCAAAGTAGCGGTGATCTGCTCGGTCCCGTATGCTACTGACGACAAAGCATCTGACGACAACAACGCCAGCGCCTTAAATTTGGTCAATGACTGGCCACCTTCATCGATTGTTTTCAGCGGTTTACCGATCAACAACCGTTTTAAGTAACGCAACATGTTCTTTTCTCCTTTAGCAGCAATTACTACCAATTAAATTTAACTCACAGCATATGCTAATATACAATCACATTTACCATTACTTTGCAACTGTTATTTCAGCCAAATACTTGCAATCCGTATTCTATTACTAAATAGTGCTAAAAGCAAAAAAAAGCCGAGGCCAAATTGACCTCAGCTTTTTTATTTTTAGGAAATGATTACATCATGCCGCCCATGCCTGCGCCGCCTTGCGGAGCTGCAGGTGCAGCATCTTTAGGTTCTGGCTTGTCAGCAACAACTGCTTCCGTTGTTAATAACAAAGCGGAAACCGAAGCTGCGTTTTGTAAAGCAGAACGTGTTACCTTAGTTGGGTCAACGATCCCAGCCGCAACCATATCTTCCCACTTGCCGTTAGCAGCATTGTAACCAATACCCGGTTTTTGGGCCTTTAATTTTTCAACGATCACTGAACCTTCTAAACCAGCATTAAATGCGATTTGACGGACAGGTTCTTCTAGTGCACGTTTAACGATATTGATACCAGTTTGAACGTCGCCACTTTCCTTTAGTGCGCCGACCTTGTCGATCACGTTAACTAAAGCAGTACCACCACCAGGAACGAAACCTTCTTCTACGGCAGCACGCGTCGAGTTCAATGCGTCTTCGATCCGGTATTTACGTTCTTTTAATTCTGTTTCGGTAGCAGCCCCAACCTTAACTACGGCTACCCCACCAGCTAATTTAGCCAAACGTTCTTGTAATTTTTCCCGGTCAAAATCAGAAGTCGTTTCACCGATCTGCTTTTTGATCTGAGCTACTCGTTCTTGGATCTGGTTTTTATCGCCAGCACCTTCAACAAGAGTAGTATTTTCCTTAGTAACAGTTACCTTGCCAGCTGTTCCTAATTGTTCGATCGTAGTGTCCTTTAACTGTAAGCCTAGGTCTTCTGTGATCACAGTACCACCGGTCAAAGTAGCGATGTCTTGCAACATTTCTTTACGCCGATCACCAAAGCCCGGAGCCTTAACAGCAACGACTTTGAAAGTTCCGCGCATCATGTTCAGTACTAACGTTGGCAAAGCTTCACCGTCAATATCATCGGCAATGATCAGTAAAGTCCGCCCCTGTTCTACGATACTTTGTAATAATGGCAAAATATCTTGGATGTTTGAGATCTTCTTGTCGGTGATCATGATGTACGGATTGTCCAATTCAGCAATCATCTTGTCTTGGTCCGTTACCATGTATTGTGACAAGTAGCCGCGATCAAATTGCATTCCTTCAACAACGTCTAAGGAAGTATCGATCCCTTTCGATTCTTCGATGGTAATTACGCCGTCGTTACCAACTTTTTCCATCGCTTCGGCAATTAGTTCACCAGTCTCTTGACTAGCGGAAGAAACAGCGGCAATTTGGCTGATATCGCTCTTAGAAGAAACGTCATGAGACATTTCTTTCAAACCAGCAACTGCGGCTTTGGTAGCCATTTCAATTCCGGAACGAATTCCAACTGGGTTAGCACCGGCAGTTACGTTTTTCATTCCTTCAGTGACAATCGCTTGAGCCAAAACAGTAGCGGTCGTAGTACCGTCACCTGCAATGTCGTTAGTTTTAGAAGCAACTTCAGCAACTAACTTAGCACCCATATTTTCAAAATGATCGTCCAATTCGATTTCCTTAGCGATCGTTACCCCATCATTAGTAATGGTAGGAGAACCGTATGATTGTTCTAAGACAACGTTACGTCCTTTTGGTCCTAAAGTTGATTTAACAGTATTAGCTAACTTATCTACGCCAGCTAACATTTTTGCTCGTGCATCCTCAGAAAATTTAATTTCCTTAGCCATTCTTTTCACCTCATCAAAATATTATCGTTTTAGTATCTATTATTTTTACTTTAATTATTCAACGACGGCAATAACGTCACTTTCGCGGACTACTAAGTACTTGTCGCCTTGGTATGAAACTTCCGTACCAGCATATTTGTCGTAGACTACTGAATCGCCGACCTTAACGTCCGGCACTTGTTTTTGACCGTTGTCAAGCACCTTACCGGCACCTACAGCAACAACTTTACCTGTTTGTGGCTTTTCTTTAGCATTACTTGCTAAAACGATCCCACCTACAGTTTGTTCTTCTTCTTCTTGGACTTCAAGAATAATTCTGTCTCCTAATGGTTTCAGCACCCTAGATCCCTCCAATATTTTTTAGCACTTGATACTTTCAAGTGCTAACTGATTACATTTATTATCATAACCACTTTAATCAGAAAATGCAAGCACTTTTTATCACTCGCACCATTTAAGTGCCAATTAACTGAACGGTACAACTGTTAATTGGTCCCCTAACTATGCTACAATTTGAACCAGCCCAGATAAAGGAAGTTTAGTCATGTTCAAACACAATACGCTGTCACTTTTAGGCGGTTATTTAGTCTTTGTCTTATTGCAACAGCTCTTATTTATCCTGCTCAAACAAAACGATCTGTTATACTGGTGGCAAACCATTTTAACTGCCGCTGCCGCCCTCTTATTGCTTTACCTCGACCGGCGTTACCGCTACACCAACCAGCTTGAAAAAAAGCAGGCCAGCAAAACTATTTCTTGGTTATCAATGCTGATCAGCGTTCCCGTCATTTTAGGGTTGCAACAAATATTTTTACACTTTGAGGCGACTTTTTTACACCAACCCCTTTATTCTAATAACACCGGTCAACTAATAGCGATCGCTGCTAAATATCCCTACTATATTGTATTGCTGACGCTGACGGAACCAGTGATCGAAGAATTTGTTTTTCGTAAAGCATTGTTTGGTAACTTCACTAAGTGGTTTAAACCGTGGCAAGCGGCGGTGATCGCCAGTGTGATCTTCGCGTTAGGGCATAGCGACGGTCACTTGCTGACTTATACTATTATGGGACTGGGATTTTGTTTCGTCTATCAGCAAAGCGGCAAGATCCAGTATTCAATCGGCGCGCACGTTTTAATGAACGCGACGGTGTTGCTGCTTAATTTTTGAAGCTACGCGGCAAGTCAGTTAGCAGTTTAAAATACGAACAGTCTATTACTTACGGAAACTAAAAGAACCCGGGACAAAGCGCTAAGTTTTGTCCCAGGTTCTTTTGGTATTTCCATCATTTGATGTATTCCTGTTTTATTTCAGATGATCGTCTTTGATGCGGTCATCAACGTGCTTTAAAAAATAAATCAACGTCTGCAATTCATTCGTTAAATCAACGTCTTGGACCCGCACGTACTTAGGAACAGTGATCCGCAACGGCGTAAAGTTCAAAATTCCGCGCACGCCAGCGTCGATCAGCTCATCGGTTACCCGTTGAGCCACCGGCCCCGGCACCGTCAAGATCACGACTTCGATCTGCTGAGCCATCAACTGTTCTTTCATATCGCTCATCGGATAGATCGGCACACCGCTTAAGATCGTTCCCGTCAATTTTTCATCAATATCAAAAGCCGCACTGATGCGCACGTTATTATTTCCCTGGAAATTATGGTTCAATAACGCGTGCCCCAAATTACCGACTCCGATCAATGCCACGTTAGTTAATTTATCTTGATTCAGTGTTTTTTTAAAGAAATCCAATAAATTTTTGACATCGTAACCATAGCCACGTTTGCCTAACGCACCAAAATACGAAAAATCGCGGCGAATAGTTGCTGAATCGACTTTCACTGCCTCAGCAAGCTCAGTTGACGAAATTCGCTCTTTGCCAGATGTATATAATATTCCCAAATACCGATAATAAATTGGCAACCGTTTAGCAGTCGCTTGAGGTATTTTTGTACTTGCCACATTAAACGCTCCTTTCACAAAAGGCTTACCTCCTAATTTTACCATATAAAATTTCACAAGCAAGAACTCTCACAAATTTTCATCCACAAGCAATTCTATGGTAAACTATTTTAGTGCATTATTAATTAACTACTATATATTTATATACTTAGGGGGAAATTGCATGATCTTACTGCAAGTTCAGCAGGTCGCCCGTACTTTTAACGGAGAAACACTTTTTGCACACGTTGACCTGGACATCAAAAACGATTCACGCATTGCCTTAGTCGGACCAAACGGCGTCGGCAAATCTACCCTGCTAAAAATCATCACCGGACAAAATCCACCCGATCAAGGACAAGTCGTTACTCGTAAGGGACTGACGATCGGCTATTTGGCACAAGATACGGGCTTAGAATCGACTAATACCATCTACGACGAAATGCTGACGGTTTTTGCACGACTGATCGCACTAGAAAAACAACTGCATCAAATAGAAGAAGAAATTGCGACTACCACAGACCAGCAAAGCGCACACTACCAACAATTACTAACGCGTTATGATCAGCTGTCTCATGATTTTAGCACGCAAAATGGTTACGGTTACCAAGCCGAGATCCGCACCGTCTTACACGGCTTTCATTTTTACGAAGAAGACTACCGTAAAAAAATTGCGGACCTCTCCGGTGGCCAAAAAACGCGGTTGGCCTTGGCAAAATTGCTGCTGCAAAAAAAGGATCTCTTGATACTCGACGAACCGACTAACCACCTTGACCTAACCACCTTGCAGTGGCTGGAAAATTACCTGCAAGGTTATCAGGGTGCGCTGCTGATCGTATCACATGACCGCTATTTTCTAGACAAGATCGTCACCACCGTTTGTGATCTCAGCCACAACCAACTGGTAACCTACCACGGCGATTACACCGCTTTTACCAAGCAAAAAGCCGCTAATTTCAACCAGCAAGTCAAACAATACCATAAGCAACAAGAAAAAATCACTAAACTAGAAGACTTCGTAGCCAAAAACCTCGTGCGGGCAACTACCAGTAAACGCGCTCAGAGCCGGCAAAAGCAACTGGATAAAATTACGCGCCTGGAAAAACCGACTAAGGATAAACAACAGCCCCACTTTGCGTTTACCCCGGCCACTAAAAGCGGTAAAGTCGTGTTAACCGTCAACGCCGCGTACGTCGGCTACGATAACCAACCGATCAGCGGCCCGATCGACTTTGAGCTCAACCAGCAGCAGATCTTAGCGGTCGTCGGCGAAAACGGAGTCGGTAAATCAACGCTACTGAAAAGTATTATCGGTCAGATCCCCCTGATTTCCGGCAAGGTCACTTTAGGAACTAATGTCGACCTTGGGTATTACGACCAGGAACAGCAGGGACTACATGCTAACAAGACCGTTCTTGATGAAGTTTGGGACGAACACCCGACGATCCCAGAAAAAGACCTGCGTTCTACTCTAGGCGGTTTTTTATTTCGGGGCGACGACGTAAAAAAATTAGTGCACAATCTTTCCGGTGGTGAAAAAGCACGTTTGTTACTGACTAAACTAGCGCTCCAAAAAAATAACCTACTAATCCTAGACGAACCAACTAATCATTTGGATATTGCTAGTAAAGAAGTCTTGGAGCGGGCGCTAAAAGACTTCACGGGAACGGTACTCTTCGTTTCTCACGACCGCTATTTTATCAACCAAACAGCCGACATAGTCTTAGAACTGACCGCCGAAAACAGCACTATTTACCTGGGCAATTACGATTATTACCTCCAAAAAAAAGCAGAACAACAGTTATTGCAAGAAACTGATGTCCCCGTTAAGGAGGTTTCTACTGCTAAAGACAACTACCAGCAAAGTAAATTACAGCAAAAGCAACAACGCAAACTGAGCCGGCAAGTCAAACAGTTAGAAAATCAAAGTGAACAGTTGGAACAACAAAAACAACAACTCGAATTAGCAATGGCACAGCCCGAAAACTTCAATGACCGCCAAAAAAGTGCGGCCTTACAAGACCAGTTAACTAAAATTACAAAACAACTCGAGCAAACCGAAGCACAGTGGGAAGATGCTGCGCTACAGCTAGCCGAATTTGAAGACTAGTCACTAACACAAAGGAGTTGGGACAAAAAGCGTTTAGCAGTCGAGCACTAGCCTAGTTTCAAAGTAAAACCTGAACTTTGGTTTTATTTTGAAACGTAGCTAGGCGCAAACTGCTGCTTTGTGGAGCACGATCAAACAAGCTGGGAGTCAAGCCGGTTAGCGGTCGTGGACTAAGTGGCACTGACAAGCAAATCCTGTACTTAGATTTGTTTGTCAGTGCCACTTAGTACCTAGACTGCTGGCTTGAAAAACGCGATTAAGTCTATT
Organism: Ligilactobacillus sp. ESL1201; assembly: GCF_058503265.1. NCBI lineage: Bacteria > Bacillati > Bacillota > Bacilli > Lactobacillales > Lactobacillaceae > Ligilactobacillus > Ligilactobacillus sp. ESL1201. The sequence goes on from NZ_CP196362.1 coordinate 1,333,632, forward strand.
ATTTACGGAAAAACACAATGAGGCTGGGACAAAACTTCGTTTTGTCCCAGCCTCATTGTGTTTCCAATTAATTCCTATTAGTCAGCGATCCCCGGAAATTCCAGGCTTGGTTGTGCGTTTAACGTCAAGTCAGCACGGACACCGTACCGGTACGCTACCGTACCCGCAGCCCCAATCATCGCCGCGTTATCACCACATAACTCTAACGGTGCTTTGACAAATTCCACCTGACTAGTAGCTAATTCTGTAGTCAAACGTTCTCGCAAACCTTGATTAGCCGCAACTCCCCCCGCTAAAATCAGTTGCTTAACGGGATATTGCTCGATTGCTCGCATAGTCTTAGTCGTCAACACGTCAACGACACTTTGTTGAAAACTAGCCGCTAAATCCTTAGTATCTAATTGTTGCCCGATTTGATCGGCGTGATGGACCGTATTAATAAACGCACTTTTTAGTCCGCTAAAACTAAAATCAAAATTATCTTCGTGTTCCATCGCCCGCGGAAAATGAAAGGTATCTTGACCCAAGTGAGCCAGTTGATCGAGCTGTTTTCCTGCCGGGTATTTTAAACCTAAGACCCGCCCGACCTTATCGTAAGCTTCACCAGCCGCATCATCGCGTGTTTCGCCAATTATTTGGTATTCATTTTCAGCAGGTAAATAAACCAGCTGCGTATGTCCCCCAGATACCAACAATGCTAGTGCCGGAAAACGGATCGGAGTCACAAAACTAGCAGCATACAAATGTCCCGCCATATGATTGACCGGGATCAACGGTAGGTCATGCGCCCACGCGATCGCTTTAGCGGCAGAAATCCCCACCAATAACGCGCCGACTAATCCGGGGCCATAAGTTACCGCTACGGCCGTCAACTGCTCATAGTTCACATGAGTTTCTTGTAAAACATCATCCAAGCAACCGATGATCTGTTCGATATGGTGACGACTAGCGACTTCGGGAACCACCCCACCAAAACGTTGGTGACTTTTAATTTGCGTCGCCGTTTTTTGGGATAAGAGCTGATTACCATTTTTAACCAGCGCCACACTAGTTTCATCACAACTTGATTCAATCGCTAAAATCAGCGTTTCTTTATTCATCTTAACTTTCCTCTTTTAATTCGACAATAATAGTTCCTGTACTGAAGTGCTTTAGCCTTAACTTAAATCTTTTCCACGTAAGACTCATGCGCCTGATCCGCTCCCGGATTTTGAGCCAGCCACTGGTTTTCCGCCTGAGTTTTGCGCAGATATTGCGGCACAAAAGAAGCAATTTCTACCGGTTGCATTTCTCGCGCCAATAACCCCAAACAATAAGCGTGCGGGTAAGCAGCAAGCGGTGCAGCAAACCGACATCCCGGTAATTGGGCTTCCAATTGCTCCTTAAAATTCAGTGCATCTTGTCCGGCAAAACAAACTTTTTGCCCCTGCAAAGCCGCGACTAACTCGCTTAACGCCAAGTGTTGGTCAGCAATAACGTTTGCTAATTTTCCGGCAGCTAAACGGTAACCTCCCGCAAAGACGTTTTGGTTGCGCGCATCAAACAACGGCACTATTAGTTCATTGGCGACCGGCTGCACCCCTGCTGCTAAAACCTGCAGGCTAGAAACACCGACTAATTCCTTATCCAAAGTGTACGCTAACGTTTTAGCCGTCGTGACCCCGATCCTTAGTCCAGTATAAGAACCGGGCCCCTGTGAAACCGCGATCCGGTCTAATTGATCCGGTCGCAACTGCACCTGTTTTGTCAACGCGGCTATCGTGGGCAGCAAAGTAACACTATGATTTTTATTGAAGTTAGTAGTCGTTTCGGCCAATAACGTCTGATCGTCCAACAGAGCAACGCTTAGCGGGCGGTTAGCGGTCTCAATAGCAAGTATTTTCATTTAATAAGTCCTCTTTTATTTATTTAACCTTAAGCATTTTAACACATTCCCTACGGCGTTGCAGAACACCTAGTTGGGATACAAAAAAAGTCCCGCAATAGCTAGCTTTTCTAACTATTATGAGACAACTTCCTTATTATCACTCTGACAACAGCTCCCACTCACAGCAAGCAACACAATTCTTAGTATCGCCGGTCGTCAGCAAATGTGTCGTCCGGTCAGCTTGCGTCATTTCCACTTGGCTGGTGACCATTTCACCGTAATGAATTTCTTGGTGATAAACAATATTGATTGTATGCAGACGATGACGTAACAAAAAAGACGCGGGCAACGTGTCTAATAACCAAATCAAGTAACTGGCGTTATTAACGTGTTTATTACTGTCAATGTCGGTAAAACGAACGCGATACTGTTTTTGTTCGTCGGTGCGGACAAGTGCCGGGGGCACTGGCAAGCGTTCCACCTGCGTGGTATAAAGGTCAGCTCCCAGTAACTTAGGTGGCATAGCAACGATCTTGCGGTGCGCAAGCCCCAGCAAAACCCACACGCTATGCATTTTAGCTAGCTGCCGGTCGAATTGGTCACAAAGAAAGTAATCCCAGTAACAAAAATAGCGGTTGTACTGGCGCACCTGACTGACAACTTGAACCACTTCATCCACCCGTGGCAATGAAGTCACCGTCAGCAAATGTTGCGTGACCACCCATCCCGTTTGCGGCGGTATGGGCGCTGCTTGCCTTTGCTTACTAGCCGCCAGCAATAGTAAAGAGACCAGACTATCGATCCGTAAATGCCCCGTCACGTCCGTTTCAGTTGCTATTATGCGGTGCGTTATTTTTTCAGTCACCATCGTCAACTTCCCCTAGTGTAGTTGGTGAAATTGATTATACACCAGCTGTTTTTTGACCCCGTTTTTCTTAGCCACTTTTTTGATGGCTTCGTTAGGTGTCATTTCCTCTTTTGCCAGCAATGCCGCCACCTGTTCTTTTAACGTTAATTCGTCGGCAGCATCGCTGGTTGGCAGTGCACTGTCAGCCCCGTCGACGATCAAGACAAATTCACCCTTGATCTCGGCTGCTTTTGCCCACTCCAGCGCTTCGGCTAGTGTCCCCCGTAAGAATTCCTCGTAGCGTTTAGTCAACTCGCGGCACAAAACGACTCGCCGCTTAGCACCTAAAAACTCTACTAAACTACTCAATGTTTGTTTTAAGCGATGAGGTGCTTCGTAAAAAATCAGGGTGACTTCTTGAAGTGCCAGCCGACTTAACTCGGCTTTTCTTTCGCTATTTTTCCGCGACAAAAAACCGTAAAACAAAAAAGGCTGCGGGCACAAACCGGAAGCAATCAACGCGGTCAACGCAGCATTAGGTCCGGGGATGGGCACGACTCGCAGATGATGTGCCACACATTGCGCCACTAACTCCTGGCCCGGATCGCTGATCGATGGCATCCCTGCATCGCTGACCTGGGCGATTGAAAATCCTGCTTCCAATTTAGCGACTAACTGTGGCACCCGTTGCTTAGTATTATATTCGTGAAAGCTGATCTGCTTGGTTTTGATGGCAAAATGATTCAATAATTTTTGCGTATTGCGGGTATCTTCTGCGGCGATCAAGTCGACTTGTTGCAAGATAGACACGGCACGCGGACTCATGTCTCCTAAGTTGCCGATCGGCGTCGGTACTAAAAATAACGTTCCGGCAGTAGTTTTCCCCTGAAAACTACTAGTAGCTGTCAATCCCATTACCGTCTCTCCCCGTAGATTACATCCTGACAAAATACACAGGCTTCGTCGTTGACCCTGCGTGTCCCGTACATATTTTCAACGTTGCACACGTGAAAGCCTTCTTCGTATAATTTTTCTAAATTTTGGCGTGACTTAGATAACACCGCCCCGGAGTTTTTGTTGTTTTTACTTTCCAGTTCGGTTAAATGTTCCCGCAAGTGCTGGTTTTCTAATTCTAATTCCGCGTTTTTTTCCAGTAGACCCGTACTGGCTTTCTTAGTTTTAGTAACCAGCGCAAGCAACATTTGCGCCTGTTCTTGCAGTTCGTCCAGATTGTCATATAGTTCACGTTTATTCACAATTATCACCCTCACTTATTTGTGATAGCAATCTAGTAATTCCAGTGTCAGTGTTTCTAAAATATTCTGGAAACTAACATTGAATGATAATAACCGCCACTTCGCTAACACCAATTCACACGCCCGCACCGCTTGGTTCCTGGAGACTCGTGCTAATTTAGTCGCATACTGAGTCGCATACATTAAAAACACGGGTTGAACTTGAGTTTTCCCCACAAAAAACAACACGTCGCGGGTTAATAAAACGATCAGCGTCAGGAGTGCCTCTTGTTGTTGCCTAGTAGTACTAAAAGCCAGTAACTTGGTTTGGACCGTCACAAAAGCCCGGCTCTGATTAGCCAAAATATCGCTGTACCACTCCCATAAAGAATCCAAAAGCGTACTAAAGTGCGGATCTGCTAACAATTCTTTTGCCTGGCCTAAGTCATGCGTCAAATTAGCAGCTACTGTTGCTAAACTAGCGGAGTTACCCTGCTCTTCTAGCCTTTGTACTAACACCGTTAATTTAACAGCGGGTAGTTTCAGCCACTGACACCGAGAAACGATCGTCGGTAAGATCTTTTCCGGCGCGCTGCTCAGTAAAAACACCGTGACTTGGCCGGGAGGCTCTTCCAAAAATTTTAATAGGGCATTAGCTGCACTGGGCGTCATCTTTTCAGCTGCGGTGATGATAAAAACCTTGCGCGTCCCTTCGACTCCACTTTTACTAAATTCGGCTTTTAAATACCGTACCTGCCCGACTTTTAACGATAACCCTTCCGGCGCAACTTCTATTACATCGGGGTGGTTATGCTGCTTAATGCGGTAACATTCAGCACACTGTAAGCACGGTCCCGTCTTAGTCGGCTGCTCACAAAATAATAACTGGGCGGTCCACAACGCTAATTCTTGCTTTCCCGCTCCTGCAAGCCCACTCAATAAGTAGGCGTGCGCCAAGTGACCACTGGTGACCAAATCAGCAAAATGGTGCGTCAAAGCCGGTTGAACTGTCGTAATGTCCATCGATGCGCACTAAAATTGGTGAAATTCTTCGATCGGTACTACAAATACAGTCGCACCACCGACCTGAACTTCGACCGGGTAAGTCCCGGCAGCTTCCATCGGAGAATCTAGGTTGACCGGAGGCGCCGTAAACTGTTTGCGACTTTTAGAAATATCCTTGATCAAATCAAGAACATTCGTTACTTTTTGGTCTTCGATCCCGATTAAAAAAGTCGAATTACCCGCACGTAAAAAACCACCTGTCGAGGAAAGTTTAGTCGCGCGAATGTTATTTTCAATAAATTGATTACTTAAACGGTTGCTATCTTTATCTTGCACGATCGCAATTATTAGTTTCATGATCGTTCCTCCGTTTTAATTTGTGCTAAATACGGCTGTAGCTGTGCTAAGATCTGACTGGCGACTTGTTCTTGCGGCAAGGTAGCGTCGATGACCTTGATCCGTTGGGGCTGTGCGGCCGCTAACTTTTGGTATTGGGCCCTAACTCGCCGGTAAAAGTCCAGCTGTTCTTGATCCAAACGGTCGATTTGCTCGGTGCGCCCTCGCTGAATACGAGCCAGTCCGATCTCCGGTGCTAAGTCCAAGTAAAATGTCAGGTCAGGCGTCAGGCCAGCCGTAGCGAATTCGTTGATCTCAGCGACCGGGTCGACTCCTAATTGGCGCCCTGCTCCCTGATAGGCCAAAGAACTGTCTACAAAACGGTCGCATAAAACCAGTTGTCCGCTGGCTAAATGCGGTAAGATCACCTCAGTTAAATGTTGCCGCCTAGCAGCCGCATACAAAAGTGCTTCGGTGCGATAATCCATTTCGGTGTATTCCGGTTGTAAAATCACCTGCCGAATAGCTTCTGCGATCCGACTGCCACCCGGTTCACGGGTCAACACGTAACGTTTTTGCCACTGGCTTTGTTCCAACTTGGCAGTGACAGTTCGTAAAGCACTCGTCTTTCCCGAGCCGTCAGTTCCCTCAAAAGTCACGAAAAATCCCTTCACGTTAACCCTCCATTGTTTTCATTGTACTTAAAAAAACGAACCCTGTCACGCTAAAACTAATCATGAGTAATCACCATCGACTGCATTTTTCCCGTAACATGACGTAAACGAGCTTCCTTAAAAAGCAAATCATACTGTGCTTTTAACACTTGCTCTTGTACCGTCAAGCGCTCATCGTTTTCGTAAATCGTTTGGCGGGTTTGGTGGACGTTTTTCCACGCCAGGTGAATTTCATCGATTTCTGCCAGTAATTGTTCGTCATACTGCTCTTTTACGGAGCTTTTTTTATTAAAAAACACCCACGTTCACTCCTATATTTCCTGTCGTCCTTCGATTGCTTTATATAAAGTCATCTCATCGGCGTACTCGATATCACTACCAACTGCCAACCCCGAAGCTAACCGCGTGACCTTGATACCAGCGGGTTTGATCAGCCGGGCTAAATACATCGCCGTCGCCTCACCTTCAGGCGTAGTATTAGTAGCTATGATCAACTCTTTGATCTGCTGATTAGTCTGCAGACGTTTGACTAAACTCTTAATGTTAATATCGGCCGGGCCTTTGCCTTCGATCGGCGATAACACCCCGTGTAAGACGTGATATAGCCCGTGAAATTCATTCATCTTTTCTAAAGTCATCACGTCTTTAGGTTGTTCCACTACGATCAATTGACTCTGGTCACGCGCTTGGTCTTTACATACTAAACAGGGATCATCTTGCGTGATATTGCCGCAGATACTGCAATAGTGGAGGTCTTTTTTAGCGGTAAGCAACGCCTGAGAAAAAGACTCTACGTCTTTAATGTCCATATCGATCGTATAAAAAGCCAAACGCACGGCCGTCTTAGCCCCGATCCCCGGTAACTTTTGGTAACTATCGATCAGTTTAGCGATCGGTTCTGGGTATTGCATCAGACTTCCTCCTTACTATCTGCGTGGCATTGCCTTAGTATACTTACTTAAAGTCCGTTGTGTTTGCTGTTCGATCTGCTTTTGCGCGTCGTTAACAGCCATTAAGATCAGGTCTTGCAGCATTTCGGGATCGTCCGGGTCGATTGCTTCTTTTTTGATCGCAATATCCGTCATTTCGTGTTTGCCGTTAAACTTAACGACCACTTCATCGCCCGAAGCGTGACCACTAAATTCCGTTTCGTCGAGTTCATTTTGTTCTTTTTGCATTTGTTTTTGCATCTTTTGCATCTGTTTTAACATACCTTGCATATTTCCTGGGACCATTTTAATTTCTCCTTTAATCGTCTGTAATTTCGGTCAGCTCACTACCAAATAGTTCTACTGCCTTAGTAGCCACTGTCGGTTCTTGCGTCTTTTCCGGTTGTTCATTAGTTGGTGATTCTGGTTCACCCGTATGATGATTAGCCAAGTAATCTTTTCTGATCTGCGGCCAGTCGTCTTGGGGGATAAAAAGCAGCTGTAAACTTTTTTGTAGCAGTTTGGTGATCACCGTTTGTAACGTTTCTTGTAATTGCGTGTCTCCCTGTGCTTTTTGACACAAAAAATCATACTTAAAGGCCACGATCACACCCGTAGCGCTAGCGGCAACTGGCATACTCATGTGCAATACTGCTTTTTGCGAAACTGTCAGTGACTGCAACAGGTCCTCCCAAATTCCCTTGAGCTCATTTAAATCACTGCGGGTAGCCGCACCCAAAACTTGGTAAATTTGGGGCAGATCGAATTTGACTGGGGGACGTTTAGGTGCAGCGGGAACACTGGGCGTTACCGGCTGTGTTTTTCCCTGCTGCAACTGCTCAACTTGAGCTTGTAATTGTTTTACTTGTTGTTCTAGTTGTTCGATTTGAATGACTTCTTTGGGGTCATCCGGCTGTGCCGTTTGTGCTTCCAGTCGCGCTGGCGGCTGTTGTTGCGTACCTAATTTGACGGTCAAAACCTCTAAATAGATTGCCCCGTGTCCCCAAAAACGCAGGTTTTCACGTTGCTGGCCCAGTAATTCGATCATCTCGTACAAACGCTCGGCAGACAATTGCCGGGCTAATTCCTGTTGAACGTCCGTTAGGTGTGGGAAGTCCGCGGGGATTTGCTGGTATAATAGCAGGTCGCTGCAAATCGAGATCAGATCCGCTAACATGCGGTTGGGGTCTTTTCCCTCGTCTAAAAGTCGCTGCAACGTAGTTAGTGCTTGTGCGGTCTGTTTGCTAGTCGCCTGTTGCAAATAAGTAGTCAGTTCATCTTGTTTGGCCGTTCCCGTGACTAACAATGCATTTTCTAACGTGACTTGGTCAGCACCAAAAGAAATCACCTGGTCTAAAATACTCAGCGCATCGCGCATCCCGCCTTCTGCCACCCGGGCAATTACTTGAAGCGCTGCTGGTTCAAAGTCGATTTTTTTTTGCTGTAAAATGTATTTCATTCGTTCCAAGATCGTCTGCGGTTTGATCCGGACAAAATCGAAACGCTGCGTACGCGAAATGATCGTTGCGGGAATTTTATGCGGCTCGGTAGTTGCCAAGATAAAAACCACTTGGGCCGGTGGCTCTTCTAGCGTTTTTAACAGCGCGTTAAACGCCCCCGTCGATAACATGTGTACTTCGTCGATGATATAGATCTTATACTGGCACTGTGTCGGTGCGTATTTGACCTTATCGCGGATCGCCCGGATCTCTTCGACCCCATTGTTGGAGGCCGCATCGATCTCGATCACGTCGTTTTGGCGCCCGGCAGTGATCGACTCACACAGTTCGCACTGATTACACGGCTCGCCGTCTTTTTGGTGCGGACAGTTCAGTGCCTTAGCGAAAATTTTAGCAGCGGAAGTCTTTCCCGTTCCTCGTGGGCCAGTAAATAGATAGGCATGTGAGGTCTGCTTGGTCACCAAAGAATTACGCAGCGTACGCGTCACTAACTGCTGACCAACTAGATCGGCAAACTTTTGTGGTCGCCAAGCGCGGTACAAAGCCTGATAGCCCATGTGATTTATTCTCCCCTTCAAAATACTTTAAAAAAAGCCCCGATCTTCGTTCAGACCGGGGACTCACTATCACAATAACTTAAGGCACATGCCAAACCAAACTTAGTGCTGCTTCCTTCCGGACCTGACACGATTTGTAAGGACAACATTGCCCCAAGGCCTTTCGGCACTTACTATCTTACATTAAATCAACATAAATTACCAGTTTTTTTATTTTTTTTACGCAGCGTACCAAAAAAGTCTTGTAAAATCGCGGTGCAAGCAGACGCGCAAATTCCTTTTTCCACGTGAGTGTAGTGGTTAAAACGCCGGTCAGCTACCAAATTAACTAACGTGCCGGCCGCTCCCGCCTTAGTATCCGCACTCCCGTAATAGATCTCCGGCAAACGCGAATTAATAATTGCACCCGCACACATCGGACACGGCTCTAAGGTGACAAATAACGCGCAATCGTCCAAGCGCCAACTATGCAACTGCCGGTTAGCCGTACTGATAGCCGCGAGTTCTGCGTGTGCGCAAGTTTGCTGGTCGTTCTCGCGTAAATTATGCCCGCGCGCAATGATTTTTGCGCCCCGCGTGATCACACAACCGACTGGGACCTCACCTAAATCAGCAGCTTGCTGCGCTTCTTTCAGGGCAGCTTGCATAAAAAACTCTTTTTGCTCTGAGGTGTAATTCATTGCAACTCCTCGTTACTACTGTGCAACACGAAATAACCCTTGTTTTTGACCAGCACGTCACAGTTACCAAAAACTTCTTCCATCTTTTTGCGTGCCGAAGCCGCGCCCTGCTTTTTTTGAATCACGGCTACCAAACTACCGCCCGCGACTAAATGTTCCCTGGCCTGAGTCAGCATCGCATGAACGACTTTTTTGCCCGCCCTGATCGGTGGGTTAGTAATAACGCCCGCGTAAGTTTGACCTGCGACCGCGGCGTAAATATCGGACTGGGCCACGTTAACGTTGGTGATCCCGTTAGCCTGCGCGTTTTTATTGGCTAACTCGACGGCACGTTGGTTAACGTCTAACATATCGACTTGCACCGTGGGATGTAACGTCGCTAACGTCAAGCCGATCGGACCGTAGCCGCAGCCCAGATCAAGTAAATTACCCGCCGGAAAAGCAAAATCCGCTAATGCATCCAGTAACGTCCTGGTCCCAAAATCGACCGTACTTTTAGAAAAAACACCGTTATCCGTGGTAAAAACAAAATCCCGCTGCGCCAATTCAAAGTGCCACGTTTTTTCGTGGTGAGCAGCGCTGGGCGTTTTTGTGTAGTAATATTCTGTCATTTGATCTCCTTTAATAAAAATTAATTTTAACGCCTCAATGGCGCAAAAACACAAGTAGTAGAAATTTTATTACGTGTAAAACACTATATCTAGTATCATCTTTAGTGTATAATGAAATTCGATCACTTACGGGAGGGACTTAACATGCAACTAGAACTCTACACTAAAAATAACTGTATTCAATGTAAAATGACTAAACGCTTTTTGCGCGAACACCAAATTCCATTTACCGAACATAACGTCAACGAGGTACCAGAAGCAATCACTTATCTCAAACAAAAAGGGATCCGTAGCGTACCGGTCTTAGAAAAAGACCACGAGCCCCTGATCACCGGCTTTCGGCCCGACCTGTTGCAAAAGTTGGTGGTGCAATGAAAGTCGTCTATTTTACGGTCACTGGTCAAACTAAACGGTTTATCAATAAGTTAGCCATCAGTGATACTTACGAAATCGACCCTATCGACCCAGAAATTGCCATTACAGAACCGTTTATCTTACTCACTCCAACCTATGATCCTAGCATCACCGAGCCGGTCACGACTTTTTTAGCTTTTGGCACTAACAGTCAGTACCTGCGTGGCGTCGCCGGGAGTGGCAACCGTAATTTTGCGGAGCTGTTCGTCTTCACGGCTAAAAACATCGCGCACAAATACCACGTTCCGCTGCTTTATTCTTTAGAATTCAACGGCACTCCAAAAGACGTCAGTAATTTTGAAAGGGTGGTCCAAGAAATTGACGCTGCAAACAATTGATCCTAACCAAGTTACTTATTACAACCTCAATAATCAAGTCAACATTCCTAAGGATGGCCAGATCCAACTGCATAAAGACCAAGAAGCCCTGACGGCCTTTTTGCAAGAAAACGTCGCGCCTAACCTCATGACTTTTGCTTCCTTGCGCGAACGGTTCGACTACCTAATCGCTAACGATTATTTAGAAGCCGATTTTATCCAGCAATACGACTTTGCCTTCATTGAAAAATTATACCATTTTCTAGCGGACTGTCATTTTCACTTTAACAGTTTTATGGCAGCTTACAAATTTTACGCCCAGTACGCACTGCGCACAAACGACGGCAACTACTACCTGGAAAATTATACCGACAGGGTCGCCGCTAACGCCTTATACTTCGCTGACGGCAACACAGACCTGGCGTTAAAACTCGCGGACGAATTGATCCACCAACGTTACCAACCCGCAACTCCTAGTTTTTTAAATGCCGGCCGCAAACGCCGCGGGGAATTAGTCTCTTGCTTTTTATTGCAACTGACCGACGACATGAACTCGATCGGCCGGGGGATCAATTCCGCGCTGCAATTATCGCGGATCGGTGGTGGCGTGGGGATCACCTTGAGTAATTTACGTTGTGCTGGTTCGGCGATCAAGGGGATCAAAGGCGCGGCTTCAGGAGTCGTCCCGGTCATGAAATTACTAGAAGACAGCTTTTCTTATTCTAACCAATTGGGTCAAAGACAAGGAGCTGGTGTCGTTTATCTGAACGTCTTTCACCCCGACATCATGGATTTTTTGGCGACTAAAAAAGAAAACGCCGACGAAAAAATCAGGGTCAAGACTCTGTCTTTAGGAGTGATCGTCCCCGATAAATTTTACGAACTGGCACGGCAAAACACAGTGATGAACTTATTTGACCCCCAAGACGTTGAAAAAGTCTACCACCAACCGTTTTCTTACGTCGATATTACTGCCGAATACGACAAAATGGTAGCTGACACGCGGATCGCCAAAAAACAAATTCCCGCCCGCAAATTAGAAGAAGAACTCTCTAAGTTACAGCAGGAATCGGGCTATCCTTACGTCGTTAATATTGATACCGCCAATCGCGCCAACCCCATTGCCGGTAAAATTATCATGAGTAACTTGTGTAGCGAAATTATGCAGGTCCAAACTCCTTCGACGATCAACGACCGCCAAGAATATACTCAGTTGGGTAACGACATCAGCTGCAACCTAGGTTCGACTAACATCGCTAACTTGATGGCTAGCCCTGATTTCGGCGGTTCAGTTGACGCGATGGTCAGGGCATTAACGTTTGTCACCGACCACTCCAACATCGAAGTGGTTCCTTCTCTCCAACACGGCAACCAAGCGGCCCATGCAATTGGTTTAGGTGCAATGGGCTTACACGGCTTTTTGGCTAAAAATCAGATCGAATACGGTTCCAGCACGGCCATCGAATTTACCAGTGTTTATTTTATGCTGCTCAATTATTGGACATTAGTAGCTTCTAACCGCATCGCCCGCGAACGGCACCAAACTTTCACCGGCTTTGCCACCAGCAAATACGCAGACGGAACTTACTTCGAGCGCTACTTAACCACCGACTACCGGCCGCAAGACCCACGCGTTAAGCAATTATTCCACGATATCTTCGTTCCCGGTCCGGCCGATTGGCGGCGCCTAAAAGCTGCGGTACAACAAGACGGTTTGTATCACCAAAATCGGTTAGCAGTAGCTCCTACCGGCTCGATTTCTTACATTAACGGCACCACCGCTTCGTTGCAACCGATCGTTAACCGCATCGAAGAACGGCAAGAAAAAAAGATCGGCACGATCTACTATCCCGCACCCTATTTGGATAACGACACCTTGCCGTACTACACTTCCGCCTACGACATGGACATGCGCAAAGTCATCGATACTTACGCGGCCGCACAGGTACACGTTGACCAGGGAATGAGTTTGACTTTGTTTTTACGTTCTACCGTCCCCCAAGGCCTCTACGAATGGAAAGATCCTACCTCTACCAAATTAACTACCCGCGACCTGTCGATCTTGCGCAATTACGCCCATGCCAAAAACATCAAGTCGCTGTATTATATCCGCACCTTTACGGACGATCACAACACGATTGGCGCCAACGAGTGTGCTAGTTGTTCAATTTGATAAGGAGAACACTATGAGTAAAAACTATCAAGCCATTAACTGGAACGTACTAGAAGACCGGATCGACAAAGCGACGTGGGAAAAATTGACCGAACAATTTTGGTTAGATACTAGGATCCCGCTGGCTAACGACTTACAAGACTGGCACAATTTAGCGCCAAAGCACAAAGACGTCATCGCCAAAGTCTTCGGGGGCCTGACTTTATTAGACACGCTCCAGTCCCAAGACGGGATGAGTTCTTTAAAAAAAGACATCCGCACCCAACAGGAACGCGCCGTTTTAAATAACATCGAATTTATGGAATCAGTCCACGCCAAAAGCTACTCTTCGATTTTTTCTACTTTAAATACGCCCCAAGAAATTGAAGAGATCTTTGCTTGGACTGACAGTAATGAATTTTTACAGTATAAAGCCCAACGGATCAATGACATTTACCATCACGGTAGTGGCTTACAAAAAAAGATTGCTTCCGTTTTTTTGGAAACTTTCCTCTTTTATTCCGGCTTTTACACCCCACTATACTGGCTAGGCCATAACAAATTAGCTAACGTAGGCGAGATCATCAAGCTGATCTTACGCGACGAATCGGTTCATGGCACTTATATCGGCTATAAGTTTCAGCTTGGTTTTGCGGAACTGACTGCCGCCAAACAAGAGGAGCTAACTAGCTGGATGTATGATCTATTGTACGAATTATACGAAAACGAAGAAAAATACACGCATTTACTGTACGATCCGGTCGCTTGGGCAGCAGATGTACTCGTATTTTTACGCTACAATGCCAACAAAGCCCTGATGAATCTCGGACAAGACCCGCTGTTTCCAGACACGGCAGACGACGTCAATCCCGTGGTAATGAACGGCATCTCAACTAGTACCGTCAACCACGATTTCTTTTCCGAAGTCGGCAACGGCTACTTGTTAGGCAACGTCGAGGCTATGCAAGACAGCGATTATGATTTCGACTAGCAATTAAAACTAACAGGACCGGAGCACAATTTTTTGCTCCGGTCCCTTTTTTGTTTTCCGTAAGTAATAGATTGATCGTGCTCCAAAAAGCAGCAGTTTGCGCCTAGCCTAGTTGCGTTTTTATTTTTCTAAGTAAAACTCAAAGCGTTCACCCACATACTGAGAACGGACGTATTCAAACGGCGTCCCATCCTTGAGCTGTGTGACCTGACGCAAACGTAAAATCGCCGCTCCCCGTTTGATCTCCAAAAAAGCGGCGATCCTCTCCGAAGCCTTCATCGCCGAAACTGTTTGCTGGGCGTGACCAAGCACCAAGCCGTGTTCTTCTAAAGTCCGGTACAACGAAGCCGTGATCTGCGTGCGTTCGTATTCTTTGATCAGGTCATAAGGGACCGTTGCGACTTCAAAACAAATCGGCAGCTGATCGGCAAAACGGATCCGTTCCATCCGTAAGACTTTCTTACCAGCCGCTAGTCTTAACTTCTCGCTTTCAGATAAAGAAGGGGTCGTGATCAGGTAAGAAACCGTCTTACTGGAAGGCACCTTTCCCTGCGATTCCGTGATCTCGGTAAAACTCGTCACCCCCGAAGACATTTTTTCTTGTACCTTTTTGCGAGCAACAAACGTGCCGGCTCCAACCTTACGCTCTAAAATTCCTTCATCTACCAACGTTTGGACCGCCTGACGCAAAGTCATGCGGCTAACGTCAAATTCCAATGCCAACTGACGTTCGGACGGAATTTTTTTCCCCACATCCCACTTGCCAGCCTCGATCCTTTTTTTGATCGTATTATGAATTTGAATATAAATTGGTGAAGCCATTAGCCCTTCCTTTCTTATCCTTTTTTAAATAAACGCCCTAAACTGTACGTTCCTGTCAGTTGCAGATCCGTGGTGAAAATATTTAAATCGGCATCTTTACCGACCTGCAGCCCACCCTTAGCGCTCAAACCAAATTCACGCGCCTGATTAACGGACGTCATTTTGACCGCATCTTGTAGACTACACCCGGTAAACTTCATGATATTGACAAAAGCATCCTGATATTGTAAGACCGAACCCGCTAAATTACCACTTTCTAGCCTGGCTTGCTTGTCTTTGACGATCACCTTTTGTCCGCCCAGTTCCGAAATTCCTTCGGGCATCCCCTTAGCTCGCATCGAGTCGGTCACTAATTCGATTCTATCCGCACCCTTTAGGCGATAAGCCAAGCGAATCATGTCCGGGACCACGTGAAAACCATCGACAATTAACTCGCAGTATAAATTATCTTCTAGTAAAGCGTGGCCCGTCACTCCCGGTTCACGGTGCTTAAATTCTCGCTGAGCGTTATAGAGATGAGTCACGTGACTAGCCTTAGAATGCAACAGTTGTTCCCTCGTCGCATTACTATGCCCCACCGCTGGCACGATATGATGATTCAAGCAATAATCTTCAAAAGCAGTGCTCTCCTCGTATTCCGGAGCGTAAGTGATCATTTTGATATGCTGACCCGCCAGCTGGTTCCAGTGCGCTAATAACGAAACGTCCGGTTGCTGAATGTATTTTCCGGGCTGCGCTCCCTTAAAATCGCTAGCGACAAACGGTCCTTCTAAGTGCGCACCTAAAATCACGGGATTGACCTTCATTGCGTCGTTGATCGCCACCATAGCCTGATCAATGTTAGCCACGGACTGAGTCATCGTAGTCGCAAAATAGCCGGTAACTCCCTCGCAAACCATCTGGTCGACCATTTGTGCCAATTCCTGCGCGTTGCCGTCCATCGCGTCAAAGCCATAACCGCCGTGACTATGAACGTCAATAAACCCAGGTACTACTATCTTCCCTTGCAGATCAATAATTTTTTCATCCGTACTTTGCGGCCGAAATTCCGCCACTGGCCCCACGTCTGTGATCTGGTGGTCAAAACGCAAGTAGCCGTCCGTAATTTTTTCTTCTCCGGTATAGATCAGCGCGTGTTTTAATACTGTAGTCATTCCAATTCATCCCTTATCATCTTCGTATAAACTTGATCACTAATAATATTACCGCAGACTGAAGAAATTTAGCAATACTCTGAAAATAATAGTGTCAATCGTTTTTGAAAATGTCTCAAAAAAATATAAACATTAGCGAGTAATTAGCGCTCAAGCCGCTGGGCTATCTCCCTCTGAAAAAAGGGGATGCTCAGCTTTTTTGTCAGTCGAAATGGTTGCCTAACACACCGCCTCACAGAAGGTCAAGGGTAAAATAAACGGCTACGCCGCCCTTGACCTCTGTAAGGCGATGTGTTGCTTTAATCTGAGTCGACCGACGAAAAAAGCTGTGCTAAGCGTAGCGCTCCTGTTCAAATTCTGCTTGTGTGATCCCGCGTTTAGCTAAATAGCGGTTAAAACTGGCTGCTTTCCAGGGATGCGAAAGCGGTGGAATGTAATTTCTTTTCGCTTTTTGTTTTTGAGGTACGGCGTCGAATTCCTGGGATCGTAACTCATGTGCCGCTAAGCGACGCACACGATATAAACCTTCAGCGATCGAAGCGTACAATTCACCGTCAAAGGCTTTGATAACCAACACCTCTGTCCCACGTTGAAAATAAACTCCTTTTCCAGTCGATGTGACCGGTAAATAAGCCTGTTTATGGAATGAAAAGTGATTACCTGTATTGATCTTACGAGTAGTTAAAGTGCCCAAAATTAGATTTAATTTAGTTGTTACGGGTGCTTTTTCCATCACTGATGTGGTATCATTTATCGGTAGGGCAAACTGCGCATTGTATCTTTCGATGTAGGAATCTAGGAATACATTGGCCGCAGCTAGCGTAGCTACTTGATGAATACGTAATTCAGTGATTAGGCGAGATTGTAGCGTTTCAAAGAGACGCTCAACTCGCCCTTTTGCTTGTGGAATAGAACTGGTCGAAATCTTAGTTCCAAGTTGTTGACAAGCATAACCAAATTGCGTAAAAGTATCATTTTCAACCTGTTTTTGGTGTTTGCGTTGATATTCAAATACCGTTCGCCGATCACTGAAAAATTCATATGGAATGCCATAATTGGTTAGGATCTGATGGTAAACGTGGTAGTAACCCTTGAGGGTTTCTTGATGATCGAAGTAAGCACCAACGATAGTTCCAGTTGCGTCATCAATTGCCACGTGTAAATGACTTTTTTGCTTGCCAAACCATAAGTGGTCACTAGCGTCAATTTGGATTAATTCACCAAAATATTTTTTACGTGGGCGACTAGGGTGAGTTTCTCCTGGAATTAAAATTTTATCTGATTTAGCGACTGTTTTAGTTTTCATAGCTTGTTTTCGGAGCTTTTCTCGGTGCAGTCGTTTGGTTCGCCGATGAGCCTTAGGCGATAAAATATTCGCTTGTTTTAAGATATTAGCGATTGTTGACCGACTGAATTTAAGGTCTTCATGTTCGGCTAATAATTCCGTAAAATGAGTGAAATTAGCGCCGACGTATTTTGTTTGATACAGTTCAACGATAGTTGAACGTGTTGTTTGGGAAAGTGCGTGCTTGGGCTTTTTCAAACGATTTTGGTGAATAAAAGCTGATTTACCAATTGTTCTGTAACGGACAAGTAACCGATCAATCTGACGTCTGGTTACCCCTAGTTGAACCTCAGCTCTAGTTTTAGGCATTTTACCTTCAGCTACGTTTTTGATAATTCGATATTTGTGTGCTTCTTTCATCGTTAAGTAAACCTTTCTCATAAGATCCTCCGCTGTATAATTTGCCTAATTATTTTGGCAGAAGCGGAGGAATTTTTCTAGTTATTTGAGACATTTTCTCGTGTGATTACTTAAGACATTATCAGATGTGAATGACATACTCTGAAAATAATAGTTGCATCTTCTGCCAAAATTGTGTATTATAACTAAGTCGAATATGACAGACGGAAGAGTAGCGAAGTGGCTAAACGCGGCGGACTGTAAATCCGCTCCTTTTGGTTCGGTGGTTCGAATCCACTCTCTTCCACCATCATTGGGGTATAGCCAAGCGGTAAGGCAACGGGTTTTGATCCCGTGATTCGCTGGTTCGAATCCAGCTATCCCAATTTGATTACCGATCCATATCAGGAGTTGAGCCAAAACAAAATTTTGTTTTGGCTCAACTCCTGATTTTGTCTCCATAAACGATAGACTTAATCGGGCTCTATATCAGACGAAAAACCAACGCTTGTTAGTACAGAGCCCCAAAAAAACAGGAACCAAGGTCCTTATTGACCTAGTTCCTGTTTTTATTGTAATCTTCTACTTAATTCCCGCCATCAATTTTTCGATCCGTGGTGCTACAAATAATAAAATAATACCGAAGACGATCGTGACTACACCGACAATTCCGAAGTATGCGACTTCAGTTTGCGGGGTATACAACCGCACGATCAAAGCGTTGATCGCTTGGGCGGCGGCATCACCTAAAAACCACATTCCCATCATTTGTGACTGGAAGGCTTTCGGTGCTAGTTTGCTGGTGACGGATAAACCGATCGGCGAAATCAACATTTCACCGACAATTACCAACGCCCAACTGATGATCAGCCACAAAGGACCAACCTTCGAATTTACCCCGAACAACATCCCCGGTAACATCATCCATAAAAATGAGATCCCGGCAAAAAATAATCCGTAGGAGAATTTCCGTGCCGAAGATGGCTGTTTGTTACCTAATTTCGTCCACAAAACGGTGAAAAACGGAACGTATAACATGATAAACAACGGGTTAGCACTCTGGAACCAGCTGGCCGGAAAATGAAAACCGGCAAGCGACAACCGCGTCTGGTCCTGAGCAAACAGTGCCAAAACCACCGAACCCTGTTCTTCGATCGACCAAAAGAGGATCGAAGCGATGAACAGCGGCACGTAAGCCCAAACATGAGAGCGTTCCTTTTTAGTGACCTTTTTGCTGGTCAGCATCAAAACAAAATAATAAACCGGAATCAAGATCGCAACTACACTGATCAAATTGACTACGTTGTCGACGCTCAATAATTTAAATAGTCCCATGATCACGAAAACTAGCACTACAAGCAAAATTCCTAACAGTGAATTGCGGATAACTTTCTTCAATTCATCCGGCTGGATTGGATCGCTTGGATATAAACTCTCCCGTGGCAAATATTTCTTACCATCGATCGTGTATTGTACCAAGCCAAAAAACATCCCGATCGCTGCTAGCGAAAAGCCGAGGTGAAAATTGATTTGTTGCCCTAAATAACCAACTATCAACGGCGCTACAAACGAGCCCATGTTGATCCCAAAAACAAAAATATTAAAGCCAGAATCGCGCCGTACGTCATCTTCGGCGTACAAACTACCGACCATTTCGGAAATATTAGGCTTCAATAGCCCGGTTCCCATCACGATCAAAGCGATCGAAATAAATAACGCAACTTTTCCTAACGGCAACGACAGTGCGATATGCCCGCACATGATCAAAACTCCACCGATAAAAACGGTCCGGCGGCTGCCCCACAAACGGTCACTGACAAAACCACCGACCACACTTGAAAGGTAGACTAACGAACCGTAAATTGACATCACGGAAGCGGCCGTGACCTTGTCAAAACCCAGGCCACCCTTGCTGACGGCAAAATACATGTAAAATAGCAAGATGGCTCGCATGCCATAATAACTAAACCTTTCCCACATTTCAGTGAAAAACAATGTCGATAAGCCACGGGGATGCCCTAAAAATGTTGGCTCACTCATAAACCAAATTCCTCCTATATTAAATAGCAATTACTCCTATTTAAAATTTCAATAACTATAAGTATATCATATAAACTGTGCTAATAATAACTGCTGGGCATCGTCTCCTCGGATTAGTTCAAAGTAACGTTTCTACCATAGATACAACAAAACGGGCGCCCAACCTAATGAGCGTCCGTTTTGTTTATCAGTAAGCAATAATTAGCCTTGTAGCAAGGTCAACACGCTGTTTGGCATTGCGTTAGCTTGTGCCAACATTGAAGTAGCGGCTTGTGACAAAATATTGTCCTTGGTAAAGTTCATCATTTCTTGTGCCATGTCCACGTCGCGAATCCGGGAATTGGCGTCGGATAAGTTAGTAGACGTGGTACCCAGGTTATTGATCGTGTGAGTCAAACGATTTTGCGCGGCACCAAGATCGGCACGTTGCCCAGAAACTTTATTGATGGCGGCGTCGACGGCATTTAGAGCAGAAGAAGCATTGGCACGAGCGTCACTATCTAACGTGCTGTTATAGGTAGCAATCGCATTGTTGACCGTCTTAGAAGCATCATCAGTAGCTGAACCGTAAGCAGCAACGGCCGTCTTAGTATCGGCATCCTTGTCGCCATAACTGCCAATGTCACCTTGTAACTGGTTAGCAAACGAAACTAAGTTGCTGGTGAATTGAGCCAATTTGTCGGCATCGTTTTTAACGTCGTCGGTCAAACCACCCTTAACCTTGCTGTAAAGTGAATCTAAACTCTTATCTGATTTAGCTAAAGCAGTAACTAAACTACTCAAGCTAGCAGCACTAACTGCCGGATCAGCACCTTCAGCACCCGGAGCAAGAGCAACTACACCTAGGCTAGTTGCCAAAGTCGAAAGCGCGTCGCTTTGTTGTTTAGCAGTAGCGTTAACGGTGATCGCATTGCCAGCGGCTACGGCAGTGTCATCGTCACTAACATTAACTTTTAATGAATCTGCATCCATCGCATTGATGTTAACGCTCATCGTTTGACCGGAGTTAGCACCGATTTGGAAGGTAAATTGAGTGTTGTCTTTGCTCAATAAGTTCTTCGTGTTAAATTGAGTCGTCGTTGCGATTCGCGTAATTTCTTTAGACAAAGCAGTGTATTCCTTGCTAATTTCACTACGATCTTCAGAAGTCAAGGTATCGTTAGCCGATTGCACGGACAAGTCCCGCATCCGCCCTAAGATACTGTGAGTTTCATTCAAAGCACCTTCAGCCGTTTGGATCAAAGAAATTCCATCTTGGGCGTTAGTCTTAGCTTGATTCAAGCCGCCGATCTGCGCCTTCATTTTTTCGGAAATAGCAAGTCCAGCAGCATCGTCGCCGGCCTTGTTGATCCGGGAACCGGATGATAATTTAGCTAATGAATCTGATTTGGCATCATTAGCTGAGTTCAAACTGGATAAGGTGTTCATTGCAGGTACATTAGTATTGATTCTCAAGATAATTCCTCCGTATTAATTTTTCGAAGCCTCATGCGCTCCGGTATTATTCATCGGACAGACTTCTAAAAAATTAAGGGTAAAAATTATTTTTTAGTTATTTTATTTATGCTATTTTTTGTAAAACATTGATAATATAAGTTGTGTAACGCTTACTTTTAGTAAATATTTTTTATTGGATTTTTGAAAATAATAGTGTTCCATGAATTTGAATCATCATTAGATAACACTAAAATGATATAAAAAAGACTATTATATAAGATAATATACCATTGATCGTGATAAATAAAAAATTATAAGTAAATTAAAATAAATCATCATAAAATTTAATAATAATGGTTTTAAAAATAGCGTTAAAAATAAAAATCAGTCATTAGCTTAACTTATCCGTTAAAAAGCATGAAACAAATATCATTTATATCGTTTCATTTATTAATATTTAATAGCAAATATTAATTATTATATTATCAAAAAAGTGGACGTAACCAGCCTAACTGGTCGTCCACTTCACCGTTTTATGTTAGCGCATTCATTTAAACTTAACAGTCACCCTGCAGCCTTTGACGCTTTTTAACTACCGCGTGCTTCATTTCCTCAAGGTATATTAGGTCTCTTTCTACTGAGTAATCAATGTCTCTGTACATAAACAGCAAGACGTCTTTTACCAATTCTTCACCATAATATTGCATAAATTGCCGTAAACCAAGCTGTGGCAAGCCATCAAAACTAGTCAATTCGATGTGGCGTTGCTGCAATTCATTCATAAATCTGGTGGGAAACACCGACTGGACTTGCCGATATAATTGATATTCCAACAAAGCGATTTTTTGCGTCAAATAAAAACTATGGTAAAAAGCAGTCGGATTACTGTGAATGACATATGCTGGTAATTTTTCAGTAAAATACAAGTATATCTGATTATGCTTACCACACGCATGATGCTTTAAGTTACCTAGCATTACCCAACTAGACGGATGGCGCGTGTAACTTTCTAGTGGCATTAACATTATTTTTCCCCATACAAACGGTAACAAGTCGTGGGACGTTTCATTTCCCGGCAAAAAATGTACCAGTGCTCGTGGTACCGACAGCGGAACGTGTTGTCTTTCCAAAAAATGTCCTACTAATATCGTAGTACTAGATTTCGTGAAGAAGGTCCCCCGCTCCTTATCGATCACGATCGACTTGCACCGTGGCAGGCAATATTCAGTAACATCTAAAATCAACAATGCAGAAGTAGTAAGTTCCCCGCGCGAATCCTCGTAAGCTGAATGATACAGCTTTTGGATCCCTGTTCGATTTAAATTGATCTGCTTTAGCATACAAATCCCTTCCCGTAACACTGACCATGCAACTAAGTTAACCATTATTTATAATAATGTTTACTATTCAATTATAAATTGATTATACCTGATAAAAAATGTTACCGCAACTAAATTTTAATCCAAATGTCACCAAAAAATAATTAAAAAGAACAACAAAAAAGAACCACGACATTTTTCATTGTCATAGCTCTTTTTTGCTTATACCAAATAGTATTGAACATCAGTTAAATTTATTTCTTAAATTCCTTACTGATCTGTCCGGCTAATTGTGTTACTAAATCTTCGTCTTTGAGTCCCGTCGTTTCTTGCACGACTTCCGCGAACTTAGCTTGGATCATCTGCTGTAACTTGACGCTTTCGTCGTCTGTCGGCACGTCAAATTGATAAATCTTAGCGGCCGTTTCCAGCAGCTTCTCGTAGCTCAATCCCCGTTCCTTAGCCTCGCGGATCGGGCGAATGAAACGTTCGTCGAAGCCCAATTTGCGGATCGGTGTCCGGCCGACGCGGGCAATCGTGTCTGAGATATAGGTATTTTCAAAACGGCTGATGATCTTTTGTTGGTAAGCTTCGTGGTCGGCCCGTTTGAAATGCCACTTAGCGATCAGTAGGTCGCCCGTTTCTTTAAGGACGCCCTTGAGTTGGGTGAGCACCTTTTCGTCTTTGATGGCATCACCGATGCTGTCGTAACCTAATGTTTTGCCGGTGTAAGCGACGGTGGCGTGGCCCGTGTTAACGGAAAATAGCTTACGTTCGATGTATGGTTCCAAATCCGGGGCGTAGTCCACGCCTTTGAGTTTCAGTTCCGGCCGGGCCATCTGCGATTCGTCCACGATCCATTCCTTGAACGGTTCGACGGCGACCATCAACGGGTCGTCGTGCTTTTGTAGTGGCACGATCCGGTCAACGGCAACGTTCGGGAAGCCGACAAATTCATCGACGTAAGCCTTGGCTGCGGCATCTAAATGTTCGTAAACCGATTTTTTCAAACTCTGCGAGCCGCCGATCATGTTTTCACAGGCGATCACGTCGATCTTTTGTTGGTTACCAGCTTCCTTGCGGGCAACCAAACCCTGCGCGATCAACGGTGCGATCAGCTTCAAGATCTTAGGACCGATCGCGGTGGTGACCAAATCGGCCTGCGCAATCGCTGCGACCACTTTTTCCGGCTCCTTGGCGTTGTTGATGCCGGCGACGTTATGCACCTGGATCTTTTCTTGCCCCGCGGCGGCGAGTTCGATCTCGTATTCGTGGCGCTTGTTTAACTCGTCAATGATCGTTTCGTTGACGTCGACAAAATCAATACTAAAATCGTTGGCAGCTAAGGTCTCGCCGATAAATCCCCGGCCAATATTACCCGCGCCAAAATGAACTGCTTTCATTGTTTTTCTAACCTCTTTTTTGTTTTTCTGACAAAATTCATCAGCTTAGCGTTTCTTAATTGCGCTCGTCAAGCCAACAGCCTAGGCCCTAAGGACACTGAACAACAAATCCAAATACAGGATTTGCCGTTCAGTGCCACTTAGTCCACGAACGCTGACCGGCTTGTCTCGCAGCTTGTTTTAATCGCGCTCCGTCAGCCAGCAACTTGTGTCTAGCTACGCCCAACAAAAAATCCAAGTTCAGGCTTTTTCGTTGGTCTAGGCTAGTCCTCAGTTGCCAAGCGGCTGACTTTGCAGCCTGTTTTAATTGCACTCCAGCTGGCAGCGGGTTGTGCCTAACTACGTCTGCCAATAAGTCTCAACCCGACTTATTACCAGCCTAGGTTAGTGCTCACCTGCTAAGCACCATCTTCCGCAGCTTATTATTTACCAACCTCTTTTAACAGATCAATGACCTCTTGTTCCGATTGTGCATCCGCTAGCTTCGCAACGTTTTTGATCTCACTGCAAAATAACGCGATCTGCGATAAAACATCCAAATGTTCGTTTTCAATGCCCGCGATCCCAAACACTACCGTTACTAGCTTATGCTCTTCTTCCGTTCCAAAATCGATTCCTTGTGGAACTTGGATCACCGAGATCCCCGTTTTTTTAATATATTTTTTCCCTTCATCGGTTCCGTGAGGGATCGCGATAAAGTTACCCATATAAGTCGATAAGTCGTCATTGCGCGCGATCATCGCGTCAACATATTCGGGTGCCACACAGCCATCATTTACGAGTAATTCGCCCGCCGCTTTGATTGCCTCTTCTTTAGTCGTAAAATGCTGGTTAAGCTTGATCATTTCTTGTTTTAGTTCCATTAATTTACCTCCCTCCTATTTTTTGAGTTGTGCAACAATTTCTTCTTGTGCCGTTAACAAATCAGCACTAACAACTTGTTGTGCTTGGCTAACCGCCACTTTTTCAACCGTTACTAACAATTGATCCGGTTCGTCTTTGACAGCATCACTAGCTACCCGTTGAACCGTTATCGAACTACCATTCTTTTGTAATTCATCGCTTAACAAACTAGCCGCCATCGTTGCGGAACCAACGTTTTTCGTTCCTGCCACAAAACTGATTACTTTAACCTTAGTAAAGTCAATTTGGGCAAAATCGTTGACTTCAGCCGTTGTTGCCTGCTCCGCACTTGCGGTTTGTGGGGCTGATGCATTTTGTAACATCTGAGCAATCTCATCATAACGCGGACTGCTCATAAAATTATCGACCGAAACGTGCATTGCATCAGGAGTTTTGTCCGTAGCACGTTCCGTTAATTCGTTTTGAGTAACGACTAATAAGTTAGGTTCTGGCTTCAAATTACGAACAGCCATATTGGTGACCGGTACGTCTGTGATCCCAGCTTTTTTCAGCTTATCACGTAGTAACGAAGCGCCCATTGCTGACGAGCCCATTCCTGCATCACATGCAAAAATGATCTTCTTAATTTCTTGACCGTCTGCCGGAGCAGCAACTGCTCCCTTAGACTCACTCTTCATTTGTTCCATTTCGGCTTGTTTAGCAGCGAAATCATCACCCGTTGATTTGTCGCGCTTCAAAATAATTGCGGAGAAAACAAACGAAACGATGGTCGCCACTAAAACTCCGGCTAAATTAGCCAGGTAGGCTCCCTTAGGCGTCATCAGTAAGATCGAGATGATCGAACCCGGTGAAGCAGCGGCTTTTAGTCCTGCTCCTAGTAATTGGAAAGTAAATGTTCCTGATACTCCGGCTAAAATTGCAGGAATAATCAGTAACGGCTTCATCAAAATATACGGGAAGTAGATTTCGTGCACCCCACCGAAGAACTGAATAATCACAGCACCCGGAGCAGAGGACTTCGCATTCCCCTTACCAAATAAACAGAATGCTAACAAAATTCCTAAACCAGGACCAGGATTAGATTCCAGCAAGAACAAAACTGACTTACCGATCTGACCGGCTTGTTGAATTCCTAGTGGAACTAAAATACCATTACCAACGGCATTGTTTAGGAACAACACCTTTGCTGGTTCGATAAAGATATTAGCTAACGGCAACAAATGAACCGAAATGATCCACGCTACCCCTTTAGCTGCTAAATTACTACCACCAACAACTAACGGGTTAACGATAAACTGACCGATAATCGCTAAAATCATTCCCATGATACCAGCGGAGAAGTTGTTGTAGATCATTTCAAAACCAGTTCTAATTTTATCCAGGAATAACTGGTCAAACTTCTTAATACACCAGCCGCCTAAAGGCCCCATGATCATGGCTCCCAAAAACATCGGGACTTTGGCACCGACAATAACACCCATCGTAGCGATCGCACCGACTACGGCACCCCGCTCTTCGTCGACCATCCGACCACCAACGTATCCGATTAATAATGGCAATAAATAATGTAGTGCCGGACTGCTCAGTTTGTTGATTTCCGCGTTAGGAAACCAGCCACCCGGGACCATGAATAATGCGGTAATTAACCCCCAGGCAATAATGGCAGAAATATTAGGCATAATCATTCCCGAAAGTGCAGTCCCAAAGCGCTGGACTTTAGCCTTCAGAGAACTTTTTTGCTTAACTGGCTGTGTAGCCGTCTCTTGTGACATAAGTCATCCTCCTTAGTAAAATACCGTTCTTAATTTTATTTTAAGACGGGATGCGTGCGGTTACAATTAAATCTAGCATGCATTCTGGCAGACACTCGGTGACAAACTGAATTTAAGTCCGACTAAAATCCCAGCTTGCAAAAAGCAATAACAGCTACTATAATTGGACTATACCAATAATAAAGACGGAGGTAAACCAGATGAAATTAATTGTCACGGATGACCAGCAGGCTGGCGGCGTTGCCGGTTTTAAAGTCTTCAAAGAAGCTCTCGCTAATGGAGCGCAAGTCTTCGGCTTAGCTACCGGCTCGACGCCCATTACCACTTACCAGCAAATTACCGCTAGCGAGCTTGATTTTAGCAACTGTACTTCGATCAACCTGGACGAATACGTCGGACTCGCTCCTAAAAACGATCAGAGCTACCGCTACTTCATGAATAAGTATCTTTTTACACAAAAACCGTTTAAACAGTCGTTTCTCCCCGACGGCTTAGCACCCGACCAACAAGCAGAAACTAAACGCTACGACCATATCATCGCCGCTCACCCGATCGACTTACAACTACTGGGTATCGGGCAAAACGGCCATATCGGCTTTAATGAACCCGGGACTTCCTTTGAACTAACCACTCACGTCGCGCAACTCACGGCTTCGACGATCAGCGCCAACAGCCGCTTTTTCGCCAGTGAAAAAGACGTACCTCAAGCGGCCTATTCGATGGGAATCGCTTCGATCATGAAGTCTAAAAAAATTCTTTTAGAAGCGTTTGGCAGCAATAAAGCAGACGCGCTCGCTCAGATGTTCAACGGCCCCGTAACGACCCACGTTCCCGCTAGCGTATTGCAAAATCACCCCGACGTCGTGGTGATCGCGGACCAAGCGGCGGCAGCTAAAATTAAATAAAAAGAAAAGTTGGCATTAAAAGTGGCTGGGACAAAAATATGGTTTCGTCCCAGCCATTTTG
This sequence comes from Ligilactobacillus sp. ESL1201, assembly GCF_058503265.1. NCBI lineage: Bacteria > Bacillati > Bacillota > Bacilli > Lactobacillales > Lactobacillaceae > Ligilactobacillus > Ligilactobacillus sp. ESL1201. The sequence continues at coordinate 1,361,168 of NZ_CP196362.1, forward strand.
ATGCCAACTCTTTTAAATTTCCGCCAAAAACTTCTCCGCCAAAAATTCCTGCAGCTGCTTACTATCTCCTTTTTCAAATAAGTGCAAGTTTTCGTCACTCATCACCAACATGCTGCTGATCATTCCCAGCACCTCTGTTTCCTGCTCCGTGATCGTATCCGGTGCCAATAAAACTAAAAAGCGTTTGACCGTGATCTTTTCGTGATCCATCGCCAACATTTTTAACGGTGCCTGAAGTTCGAACATGCGCACATCGATCCGTAAAACGGGCGCGCTACTAGTATGCAATAAAGCCACGTGCGTATCCGGCAAGCCGATCGGCGCCAGCGTGACCCGGTTGACCAAACTGGTCACCACCTGCTGTTTGTCACCCACCACTTGCGCCGGCAACGAATCTACCACCAACTGTAACACTTGCGGCAACGCCATCTGCGGCTTGTTTGCCAGCAACTCAACTCTCATTTCCCGGGCAATTCGCGCATAAAGATCAGTTAGCTTTTTTCGTGCTAGCAGCTGAGTCAACGCCCCCGTTTTAGTGCGTGAATTAGCCGTTGCTGCTGGGCTATTTTGCAGGTATTTTTGCCGGTAAGTTTTCAAATAGTTCCTGATAGCTTGCACCTCGTCGTGCACTAGCAGCGGGCTGACGACCTGATAATCGCGCGTAAATCCCGGCAAGTCGATCGTCGATAACACCAAGTCGTAATCGGCAGCGTTGATCCCGGCTAGCTTAGCAACCTTAGTCGTGTCGATCCGCTGAATTTCCGGAATTTCTTGTTGCAACCGGCTTTTTAGGATCTGCGACGTCGAAAAGCCATTCTCGCACACTACCAGCGCGTGTAATCCCTGATGATACTTGCGGTTTTCGTATTCATTCGCAAAATATAATAGTAGTAATTGCATTTCCGACTGGTTGATCTGAGCCGTACTGAAAACTTGCGCCCACTTTTCGGCAATGATCGCCGCAAGGTCCGCGTATTTACGTTGCACGTTAGCCAAAGTCAGTAACTGCACGTCGGGTAACTGCGGTTTTCTTTTCTGCAGTAAGTTTTCAATGTGACGCGTTAATTTTTCAAAAAAGACCGGGTTGCGTTTAAAATCCCAGCCATACGCCGTCGATACCAAAGAAATCAACTCGCGTACCTGGGAAAAAACAGCCGATTCGGTATAGTCGACCCGGATATCGCTAACTTGACGGTCGTTATTTTGCAATTGCAGCGCCAAAAAAGTAATTTCTTCCGGGGGCAATTTGGTACTGACATTTTGGTAATCCAGTTTGGCTAAAAATTGATAGGTCAAACCTGAATATTTCAGCACCGGCTTTTTACCGCTTTCTGTGGCTAAACAGCAGCCCTTCAAAAAACGCTGCACCGTCAGCGCAAAGATCAGTATTAATAGTAGTAATTGGCGGTCCGAGACGCCGCGAATGTGCGCCATCACTTCGCCAGTCAGCGCCTGATAGCACTTAAATAACAGGTCTGGTGGCAATAACAACGCGAAGAAATTATTCAGGGTTTCTTTTTTGCGCTGCAGGTATAGTAAAAATTCGTATTCGTTGATCTCATTTAATACTAACCGACAAAAAAGGTACCGCCGGGTGTCTTCCGGACCAGTCACCCTGATGCCGACTCCTTTTTTGCGCAGTAATTTTAGCCCGTATTGTTGTAACGACCGCTCAACAACGGCTAGGTCGCGCTGGATAGTGCCCTGACTGACTTCTAAATTCAACGCCAAATTAACGATCTTCATTTCCTGACTGCTCAACAATAACATCGCCGTTACCGCATTTTGCCGCGAACCCGTCGTAAATTCCAACTTGTTTTCCTGTTTTACTAAACTGGATTTAATTTTTTGCAGGTCGCGCTTGCTCCCTTCCAAACGATAGCACCCATCTTGGTTGATCAAGTCGATCCCCTGTTGCGCCAAATACAAGCGTAGTTCGGCAAACTCGCGGTATAACGTCCGTTGGCTGACCTGTAACTGTTGTTCTAATTCGGCTAATGCTACCTTTTTTTTACTAGTCAGCAGTAATAAAATTTTATTTTGCCGTTCAGTAAAAACAACCATCGCGCACACTCCTACTCTATCCAGCCAGCAACAACCCTAATGATAACTAAGTAATCGTAACAAAAAATCAGTTAAATTGCACCTCCCATAGTTTATTATGTCCTTTAATGACAGCGATTACAATTAAAGCACCAAAAAACTGCTCAGTTAACAAACTTGTTACTGAACAGTTTTTCATTATCTGTTAGTCATTATTCGACCGTCACACTCTTCGCCAAATTCCGTGGTTTATCAACATCATAGCCCCGAATCTTGCTGGTGTAATAGGCAAACAACTGTGCCGGAATAATCGCTACTAATGGTGTTAGTAACGGGTGAACTTCCGGCAATATTACTTGGTCTCCGGGCTTAGCCAGTTTTTCCGTCACGATCGTAATAACACTTCCGCCACGCGCAGCTACTTCTTGGGCGTTACTGCGAGTATGTTCGGCAACGCGTTTATCCGTCACCAAAGCTAGGACCGGCGTACCCTTTTCGATCAGTGAAATCGTCCCGTGCTTTAATTCCCCAGCGGCAAAGCCTTCAGTTTGTACGTAGGAAACTTCTTTTAATTTCAAAGCGGCTTCGATCGCAGTGTCGTAGTCGATCCCCCGCCCGATATAAAAGGCATTGCGCGTCGTTGCCAGGTATTTTTGAGCTAACTCGCCGATCTGTTCTTTGCCATCGACCAGGGTCTGCATCGCGTTTGCCACCTTGGTCAATTCCATCTTAACGTCAAATTCAGCAGCACCAGGATGTTTTTTAGCCATTCCCAATCCCTTGGCGATAATCGCTTCCAGCGCAATTTGTCCGGTATACGCCTTGGTCGAAGCCACCGCAATTTCCGGGCCGGCGTGCAGCAACAACGTATAAGTAGCTTCCCTGGCTAAAGTCGAGTTTTGCACGTTAGTGATCGTCAAACTCGGGTAGCCCCACTGATTAACTTTCGCCAACACCTGGCGGCTATCGGCGGTCTCTCCGCTTTGACTGAGGAAAATAAAGAATGGCTTGTCCGTTAACAGCGGCACGTTATAACCAAATTCTGAGGCCAAATGAACTTCGGTCGGGATCTGCGCAATTTTTTCAAAGAGGTCCTTGCCCACTAAGCCTGCATTGTAACTCGTCCCTGCCGCTAAAATATAGAAACGATCGGCATCTTGCAACGCATTTAACAGCTGCTCGTCAAAAACTGCGTTGCCCTTTTCGTCTAAGTAATGTTGTTCCAACGTCCGCATTACGCCAGGCTGCTCGTCGATTTCTTTGAGCATGTAAAAATCATAAGCGCCCTTTTCCGATTCGCTAGCATCCTGATCAACGTGAAATTGGTTACGGGTAACTACTTGACCAGCAGCGTCTTTGATTTGAACCTGTTGTGGCGTAATCGTTACCACGTCACCGTCGGTCAGTTCGATAAAATCATGTGTTTGAGTCAGCATTGCTAATGCATCGCTGCAAACGACGTTAAAACCATCACCGACACCGATCAGCAGCGGACTTTTATTTTTAGCAACGTATAAAGTGTCTGGTTGATTTTGATCCATCAATAAGAATGCATAAGACGAAGACTCGTCGATCAGCGTCAAAACGTGACGCAACGCCTCTTCGGTACTACGACCCTGTGCGGCAAAATGAGCGACTAACTGCACGATCACTTCACTATCCGTTTCACTGGTAAAAGGCACGTCAGCCAAATACTCAGCTTTTAACTCGTTAAAATTATTGATCATCCCGTTATGCACCAAATAGTAACGACCGTCCGCAGATACATGGGGATGCGCGTTAGCTTCACTAGGTGCTCCGTGGGTGGCCCAGCGCGTATGGCCGATCCCAGCAGTTCCCTTGACCGAGTCTCCTACCTTAGCTTGCAATTCTTCAATGCGGCCCTTAGCTTTGACCAGCGTTGCCTGACCGTCGTTGCCGCTAACGTAGATACCGGCCGAATCGTAGCCCCGATACTCCAATTTTTTCAAACCACTCAGTAAAATTTGCGTCGTATCAGCCTTACCAGTTACTCCAACGATTCCACACATATTATCTAACCACCCTAAATTATTTTTTATTGGTATATCCCACAAATTAAATGATAATGCTCACAAATTAGATAATATAATAGAAATATTCGTCTGTCAACTCCCTAATCACAAAATTGGTATATGTCTATACCAATTAAACAAAAAAGACTAGGACAAATTTAATCGTCCTAGTCCACTGAGAGCCAGCAGTTTTGAGATAGTTTTAGCAACTTGGTCCTTATAATAGGAAGAAATTATTTTTCTACCAAGTGCTCACACCGCTGGCCACTTAGTAATGCCACCGCATCATCCAAACTAATGTCTACCATATTTTGAACGGCAATATCGGTGTAAAAACCAACGTGTGGCGTAATGATCACGTTGTCCATCGCCCGTAATTTGATCAGGTCTTCGCTTGGTAACTGTTTGCCCCGCAAATCAAAGTTAAAGAATTTTTCTTCACCTACTAGGGTATCTAAAACAGCACCCGCTAGCCGGCCCTCGCTTAAAGCAGCGATCAGCGCTTGGTTATCAACGACTGGTCCCCGGCATTCGTTTACCAGGTAAGCCGTCTTCTTCATCTGAGCCAATGCACTTTCGTTGATCAAATTTTCCGAAGTCGGGTTCAAATCAACGTGCAAACAAATGACGTCTGACTCTTGCAACACTTCTGAAAAAGTTTTAAAGGTCAACACATCATCTAACTGGTGATTTGGCTTGATATCATAAGCGATCACGTTAGCATCCAGCGCATGGAATAACTTCGCAGAAGTGCCACCGATCCGGCCAGCGCCAATGATCCCGATCGTCATGCCGTGAATTTCTCTTCCCTGTAAACCGGCCCAGCGAAAATCTTGTTCCCGCACTCGTTTATCTACTAATTCTTGTTTACGCAGTAACCGCAAAGTTTGAGCCAAAGTCAGCTCGGCTACCGAACGCGGTGAATAAGCGGGAACATTGGTGACCTGCAGGTTATTTTGGCGGGCTAAATCTAAATCGATCACATCATAACCCGCGGTTCGTGTCGTGATCTGTTTGATGCCCATCTCTTTTAACTTTGGGTAAACATCGGGTTCGATCATACTCCGTTGTTGGATCACCAACCCGTCATAACCCTTGATCTTTGCGACCGTATCCGAATGTAACTCCCAATCCGCTGTCGTCAATTCAACATCAGGATGCCGTTTTGCCCACGCATTCATCGCTGGCATTTCGTCTGGTCTAACAGTTAACGCAATAATTTTCATCTTAATTCTTCCTTTCCATTGGGTACCTAGTTATTTCCTCGTTTTTGAGCTACATACTGGTGCATTAATTTCATTCCCCGCTCGATTTCCGCCATGCTAGTTGCATAACTAAACCGTAGGTAGTGCGCTCCGCCCGGGCCAAAATATGAACCCGGAACCGCTGCGACCAAACCGTTTTTAGCTAAATCATAGGCAAACTTGACGTCGTCTTGCTCCAGATCCGGTGCGATCTTAGCAAAAATATAAAACGCACCACTCGGAGTCGCCACGCTAAAATTCAGTTCCTGTAGTTGAGCGACAATGTAATCACGGCGCTTGCGATACTCTGCTTTCATCGGTAACGCGTCATCGCCGCCGTTTTTAAGGGCTTCGGTTGCCGCGTCTTGCGTCACCGTCGCGGTACTGGTAATCGTAAACTGGTGGATCTTTCCTAATTCGTTAGTGATCGCCTGGGGCGCGCACATGATCCCGATCCGCCAGCCTGTCATCGCGTGCGATTTGGACACTCCGTTGATCAAAATCGTCTGGTCTTTTAACGCATGGACCATCGAGGGCTGCTCACCATCGTAATTTAATTCACTGTAGATCTCGTCACACAAAACAAAAATCGGGCGGTCGCGTACTACATCTGCCAACGCGTTTAGTTCGGCCTGCGAATAAGTCACCCCGGTCGGATTGGACGGATAATTTAGCAGCAACATCCGAACTTGCTCACCGTTTGCAGCCAGCGTTGCTTTCAACAGCTCCGGTGTTAATTTAAAGCCCGTCGCCGAAGTATCAACTAAGAGCGGTTCGCCCCCAGCGATGGTAACGTCGGCGATGTACAACGGAAACGTCGGTGTCGGAATGATCACTTTTTCGCCGGGATTTAAAACCGACAGGATCGCCGTGTATAACGCTTCGGTCGCCCCTTGCGTAATGATCACTTCGTCTGCCTCGTAGTGTTCGCCGTATTTATTAGCTAAAAAATCAGCTGCGCTTTGACGTAACTCCAAAGTTCCGTTAGAAGGTGCGTAGTGCGAATGATCGGCGTTGATGCTTGCGATCGCGGCTTGCTTAATGTGAGCAGGCGTAGCGAAATCCGGCTCTCCAACCGTGAAATTCACGATTTGAGCGATACCATTAGCATAAGTTGAAAAGGCCAAGATTTCTGACGGTTTAACTCCTGCTAGTTTGCGGTTTAAATATTTAGTCATGTCCATAAGCTTTTCTCCTCGTCTGATTTATTATGTTAACGTAACGTGCAGCAATCTCCTTTCCGTTGGTAAAAATAAAAAAGCCCTGCAAATCAATTTGATCTGCAGAGCCATTCAAAGTCATCTATTACTTGCAGATCAATTTTTAACCTGCAAGGTCAGCCAAAGTCAATTAGCTTTTATTCCTACAGGTACAAACCACAGTCGTGTTTGCACCCGCTACTTAAGATGCAAACACTACCTAAAGAAATAAAAGTAATAACGCCATGTATTCGGTTGTCGTGAACTGTCTTTTCTCATGAATATGCGCTCCTAACTAAAACTGAACACTCTTAATTTAATCCCTCGACCACTAGTTTGTCAACACTTTTTTAATTTAAATTTAATTTAATCTTGGCGACTGCCGTGCTAAAATATTTTTGTTTGCCGCGCTTTAATGTAGCTTTATGTTCCAACTCCCCAAAAGCTAAAATTTAAATTTGACAACGATAAAAAATTAATTTACTGTTAAAAATAATTTTGAAGAACAATTAGGAGATGATCAGATGTCACTTTGGCATAATTTAACGCGCAAGGCCGACGTCAACCAATACTTAAAAGCTGACCAGCACCTGCACCAAACTATGGGTGCTAAAGATTTATTGGCCTTAGGGATCGGCGCCGTCATTGGAACTGGAATTTTTATCTTACCCGGCACGGTCGCTGCGACCGTCAGTGGTCCCAGCGTGATTTTAAGTTTTTTACTAGCCGCGTTGGTCTGTGCGACCGCGGCCATGTGTTACGCTGAGTTTGCCTCGTCTTTACCCGTCGCTGGGAGCGCGTATTCTTACGGCAATATTATTTTCGGGCAGTTCATCGGTTGGGTCCTAGGCTGGGCGCTGATTCTCGAATACATGTTAGCCGTCGCCACTATGTCGGTCGGTTTTTCTGCTTATTTCAATTCGTTTTTACAAGGTTTTGGCATTCATTTACCCCAAGCGATCTCCGGTTCTTACAATCCCGGTCAGCATACCTACATCAACTTGATCGCAGTTTTGATCGTGTTACTGATCGCCCTGATGCTTTCGCGGGGAATGAATACTTCCGTGCGGGTCAACGACTTCATGGTTCTCGTCAAAATTGCTATTATCGTTTTATTCGTAGTCGTTGGTATCTTTTACATCAAGCCGCATAACTGGTCACCTTTCATGCCTTTCGGTGCTAAAGGAATCACCAGTGGGGCCGCAACCGTCGTCTTTGCCTACCTTGGTTTTGACGCCGTCTCCGCTTCGGCACCCGAAGTCAAAAACGCCCAGCGCAACCTACCGATCGGTATTATCGGCACGCTGATCGTCGCCACCATTTTGTACATGGCAGTCTCGACGGTATTAACCGGAATGTTGCCTTACACCAAACTAAACGTTGCTAACCCGGCTTCGTTTGCAATGCAATTTTTCCACTTAAACGGTGTCGCAGGCGTGATCTCGATCGGTGCGATGGCCGGCATGTTCACCGGGATGGTCACCATGATCTACAGCAGCTCGCGGCTCGTGTATGCAATTGGTCGTGACGGCTTATTACCTAAATTTTTAGGTCACGTTAACAACCGTCACCTACCCAACAATAGCCTACTGATCGTCACGACTATCATCGCCATCATGGGCGGTTTGATCGATTTAGATCAGTTAGCTGAATTAGTTAACATTGGTACCCTGATCGCTTTTGCCTTTGTTTCATTAGGAATTATTCCCCTACGCAAACGAACAGACATTCAAAACAGCGGCTTCAAAGTGCCACTGTATCCCGTTTTACCGCTGATCTCACTGGTTTTATGCCTATATCTAATCACTAAGCTTAAAGTCATTACTTGGATTGCTTCACTGATTTGGTTTGCCTTAGGTGCAGTCATCTACTTTGCTTACGGAATATGGCATAGTAAAACAGTTTAATTGGAGCACGAGCAGTCTATTACTTACAAAAACTAAAAAAGATAGGCTGGGACAAAACTTCGTTTTGTCCCAGCCCCATTGTGTTTTTCCGTAAATAATAGATTGATCGTGCTCCAAAAAGCAGCAGTTTGCGCCTAGCTACGTTTCAAAATAAAACCAAAGTTCAGGTTTTACTTTGAAACTAGGCTAGTGCTCGACTGCTAAACGCTTTTTGTCCCAACTCTTCTTTTTTAGTTTTCCAAATCACGGGATAATTACACACTAGTTCACATCGTTTACTTACAACTTAGCGATCTTTCCTTGTTCGATATACACCGCTAAAATCGATAAATCAGCCGGATTGACCCCACTGATCCGCCCCGCTTGTGCCAGCGTCTCCGGCCTGATCTTCGTTAGTTTTTGCCGTGCTTCGGTTGCTAGCCCGTCAATTGCATCGTAATCGATGTTAGCCGGGATCTTTTTGGCTTCCATCTTTTTGAGTTTAGCTACCTTTTCCAGTTCTTTTTTAATATAACCCTCATACTTGAACTGGATCTCCAACTGCTCGATACTTTGAGGATCCAACTGCTCTTCAGGTTGACCGATAAACGGCAATAAATCCTGATAAGTTACGTACGGCCGCCGTAAAAACTCACTAGCCAACACCCCGTCTTTTAACGGGTGTGCGTCGTGTTGCGCTAGATAGGCGTTGACTTGTTCATTAGGTTTGATCCGAACTCGTTCTAAACGCGCCCGTTCCGCTTGCAGCGCCTGTTTTTTAGCCGTAAATTTAGCGTAGCGCTCAGGTGAGATCAAACCAATCTTGTGCCCCGTTTCGGTCAAGCGCATATCGGCATTATCGTGGCGTAACAATAAACGGTACTCCGCCCGCGACGTCAACAAGCGATATGGTTCGTTAGTTCCCTTAGTTACCAAATCGTCGATCAGCACGCCAATGTAAGCATCGCTGCGCTTCAAGATCACTTCGCTTTTACCTAATGCGTGCCGCCCCGCGTTGATCCCGGCGATCAAGCCTTGACCCGCGGCTTCCTCGTAGCCCGAAGTTCCGTTAGTCTGACCAGCGGTGTACAAACCAGATACTAGCTTGGTCTCTAAAGTCGGGTGAAGCTGATAAGGAGAAACGACGTCGTATTCGATGGCATAACCCGGACGCATCATTTCGGCATTTTCCAGCCCCGCGATCGAATGGACGATTTGTTGTTGGATCTCTTCTGGCATCGAAGTCGATAATCCCTGCACGTAAAATTCGTCGGTCTGGCGGCCTTCCGGTTCCAAAAATAGTTGATGCCGCGGTTTGTCGGCGAAACGCACGATCTTGTCTTCGATCGACGGACAATACCTCGGGCCAACCCCTTCGATCACGCCGCTAAACATCGGTGCCCGGTCTAAATTATCCCTGATCACAGTATGAGTTTCTTCGTTGGTGTAAGTCAACCAACAGGATAACTGCTCTGCTACCGGTAAATAATCGGCATCGTTTGATTCGTAAGAAAAATGGTGCGGCGTCTGATCACCTGGCTGTTCGTCCGTTTTAGCATAATCAATCGTGTTGCCATCCACTCGCGGTGGCGTCCCGGTCTTAAAGCGTTGCAACTCAAACCCTAATTTTTCCAAATTTTCCGACAGTTTGAGAGCCGGCTGGGTATTATTGGGACCGGAAGAATACATTAGCTCGCCGATGATGATCTTACCCCGAGCCGCCGTTCCCGTCGTCAGCACCACGGCTTTAGCACCGTAACGCGCACCCGTATTAGTAACTACGCCCTTGACTTGGCCGTTTTCTACGATCAAATCGTCAACGATTCCCTGACGCAAAGTTAAATTTTCTTGGTGTTCTAGCGTGTGCTTCATTTCAATGGAGTACTGGCGCTTATCAGCCTGTGCCCGCAACGCCCGGACTGCCGGGCCCTTGCCGGTATTTAACATGCGCATCTGGACGTAAGTTTTGTCGATGTTTTTACCCATCTCGCCGCCCAACGCATCGATCTCGCGCACCACGATCCCCTTAGCCGGTCCCCCGACTGACGGATTGCAGGGCATAAATGCCACCATTTCCAAATTGATCGTTACCAGTAACGTAGAATTACCCATCCGGGCCGCCGCCAAAGCAGCTTCACAACCCGCGTGTCCCGCGCCAACAACGATCACATCATAATCTTTAGCCGTATACGGTTTTCCTAACTGCATTTAAATTTCTCCTATTACTTTATTTGCCTAAACAAAATTGACTGAATAATTGGTCCAACAATTCATCCTGGTAAGAATCGCCGGTGATCTCTCCCAAATAATCCCACGCATTAGTCATATCGATCTGACACAGATCAACGGGCATGCCCGCAGCGATCCCGTCTAACACGGCAGCTAACGAGTCTTTAGCCTTGTGCAATAACGCAACGTGACGCGCATTGGTGACCATCACCGTCGTTTGGGAATTTTCGATCCCACCAAAAAAGAGCGTCGCGATCTTTTTTTCCAGCTGTTCTAGCCCCGTATTTTGCAGTACCGAAACGCTTAGCACCTCGTCAGGATCAACGTATTGTGCTAACTGCTCACGGGATAATTTAGCCGGCAAGTCCGTTTTATTTAAAATTACGATCCTTTTTTTGTCCTGCGTTAATTCCAGCAACTCGCGGTCTTGTTCTTGCAACTCCTCGGCCGCGTTCAGCAGTAAAATGATTAAATCCGCCTGCACGATCGCATCCTTAGAACGCTGGACCCCGATCTTTTCGACCTTATCGCTCGTTTGGCGAATTCCAGCCGTATCGATCAACTTTAAGGGAACCCCACGCACGTTGACGTATTCTTCGATCACATCACGCGTCGTGCCGGCCACATCGGTCACGATTGCTTTATCTTGATGCAATAAATGATTCAACAAACTCGACTTGCCGACATTGGGACGCCCGATGATCGCCGTTGCCAGACCTTCCCGCATGATCTGCCCCTGATTAGCCGTTTGCAATAATTTTTCAATCCTTTTTTTGACCGCTAGTGCTTTTTCTTGTAGCAATTTAGTCGTCATCGTTTCGACATCATCGTATTCAGGATAATCAATGTTAACTTCAACTTGTGCCAGTACGTCTAAGATGTCTTGGCGCAATTTCCGGATCAACTGGGCCAAATTACCGTCGAGTTGACCAACTGCGACTTGCAATGAGCGATCGGTCTTGGCGCGGATCAAATCCATTACCGACTCCGCTTGTGTCAAATCGATCCGCCCGTGCAAAAAAGCCCGTTTGGTAAATTCACCTGGCTCCGCTAACCGAGCGCCGTACTGTAACAATAACTGTAAAATTTTATTGGTCGCCACGATGCCGCCGTGGCAGTTGATTTCCACAATATCTTCTCTAGTAAAAGTTTTGGGAGCCCGCATTACCGACACCATCACTTCATCGACTTCCTGGTCAGTTTCGGGGTCGATAATGTGCCCGTAATTGATCGTATGGCTGGCAACTTTAGTCAGATCTTTACCCTTAAATAGCCGCACCGCAATCTCCAGTGACTCCGTACCACTCATCCGCACGATCGAAATCGCTCCTTCACCCGGTGGCGTCGAAATCGCAGCGATCGTATCATATTCCGTTGTCTGATTAACAGTCATCTAAATCCTCCTCAAGACACAAAAAAAGTGCCACTCCACGCGTAAACGCGGACAAAGCACTTTGACTACTTTATCTTTTAAGATAAGAATGATTGACTACAATATACGAGCAAATCGCTAAATTGTCAAGCTTAATTGCCCTTTTTGCGCCCAAATTAAACCAGCGCTGAAAATATTATTTAGTCGCTTCAAGCGGGTACTTGTGTCTGAAATAATAATATACTAGTACGGCTATCGCCGGGATCACCAATCCTAATAAGGAAGTTACCGGATCATCGAAGAAGTTATTTCCTAAGATCACCAGAAAAGCAACCGTCGCTAACCCGACCGTCAGTGGGTAGGCCCACACCTTATAAGGACGAGGAGCATCCGGCTTTTTATGCCGCATGATCGGCACGGCAATGATCGTCAACAGGTTAAATAGCGCCTGAGAAAAGACGACTAAAGACGTTAACTGATCGAGATCACGCGTTAAGACCAGCGCAACGGAAATCACCAACTGCATCAGTAAGGCATGGTCTGGCGTCCGGTATTTAGGATGGACGTGTTTAAAAGTCTGCCACAACAAGCCGTCTTTGGCCACGGCGTAATAGTAACGGGCAAAAGCGAGCACCATGCCGTTTAACGAACTGATCATCGCTAGCACCATCGTGACTGCCACTAAGATCGTTCCTGCCGATCCCATAAAAGTCTGCGCGACGTTAGTTCCTAAGTATAATTGTCCTGCCCGTAATTGTTTATGGATCTCTTGGGGTGCTAAGGAACGGTAGATAGCGAAGTTAAACAGTGCGTAAACGATCGTCGTAAAACCGACCGACAAGATCAACGCCCGGGGTAAATTTTTCTGCGGATTTTTCATTTCACCGGCGACCGTGTTCAGATTCGTCCAGCCTTCAAAAGCCCACAGCGAACCGATCACCGCAAAAGCAACCATTTGGATCACACCAGTAAAACTAGCATGGCCACTTGGCGGTGTTAGTGATAGATCAGGCATATATTTACCGGCAAACACCCCGAGTCCGATGATCAAAACTAATGGTAAAATTTTGAGCACGGTAAAAAAATTCTGGACTATTTCGCCGATATTGACTCCAAAGTAATTCACGATCGTGAATAACACGATCAGCCCGATCGCAATTGCCTTGACCTGCCAACCGCTAAAATTAAAAAACGTCTTCAACGCCAGCGGTAACGCGATTGCGATCGCAGCAATCGAACCCGGCCCGCCGATCACCATACTCTGAAAGGTAAACATGTAGCCGACCACCGGCGAATAAGCGTCCGACAAATAAACGTAGATGCCGCCAGTCTCCGGGTTCATCGCTCCCAGTTCGGCAAAACACAAACTACCCATCAACGTGACTAAGCCACCGACGATCCATGCAAGCAAGGCATAGCCCATCGACATGCCCGAACGTTGTAGTACATAAGAACCGATATAAAAAATGCCGGAACCAATCATGATGCCGATCAAAATATTGCTACCACCAAAAACACCGATCGACTGTTTTAACTGCGTGTCTTCTCCCTTTTGTTGCATTTGATCACCTCTAAAAAGTTAATTAAGCAAAGTTTACCATAAATACGAACGAAATAAAAATTTTATGACATTTACGTAAAATTTTACTAATAATGTAGAGATAAAGTATGTTATCATCTAGTTATAGCATAATCGTTAAAGGAGTTGCTTTATGGAAATCATCACTCGTTTGTTACCCCACCAAATTATTTTACCGGTTACTCCCAGCGCCACACTGGTGACCGAACAATTACAATTAGTAGAAACACTCCAGCCTTACACCCCGCTAGTGGCAACGGGGGTGGCTAAAGATCAGCAACGAACTTATTTTGTAACTCCCAACGGGCTACTGCGCACCACGGATGCTTGTTTTCAATCATTTAGTCCTTTTAGTGAATTACAACCACTGGCCCAACTAACTTGGGGTAAAATCAAAAATTACGCCGGTAGTCCCGCTTACGCCACTAATGGTCAGTTACTTACTACTTTGGCGCCTAAAACGACACTCCAATTTGGTGGACAAGCAACCGATCTTTTAGGACAAAAATGGCTGCAAACCGTGGAACAAACGTGGGTCTTACAAAAAGACGTGTGGCTAAACGGCGAACAATTATTTACGGTCGAAGACACCCAACAAACGATTACCGTTCTAGCACCTACCGTGGCGTTAACTACAAATGGTGCACCACTTACCGTGATTCCCGCCAACAGCCAATACGATGCTGCACGCAAAGCGACCACCGTTTTTGGCGAACACTACTGGCAAATCGACGGGCACCATTTTATTGCCAGTAACAACTGCCTGTTAGGCAAGTTAACCGTCCCGTTACAACAGGTCTGGCAACTACAGACTGAAAACATCAACCAAAATTTCTATCACGTACCAAACGGCTGTGAAGCAGCATCATTATTGATGGGACTGCACTATCAACACCAAGCAATGAACACCTCTTACCCGGAGTTCATTGCCGAAATGCCACTAGCAGTCGACTATAACCCATACCACGGTTTCGGCGGCTCGCCGTACTGTAATGTCAAGGGACGTTTCGAAGCTATTTTTCCACCCGCACTCTTACAGTGGGGGCAACGCTACGGCCGGTTACGCGACCTGACGGGAGCCACGCCCGCGATTTTGATCAATGCTTTAAAGCACGGAAACCCGGTTTTGACTTACGTGACGGTCGCTTTTACTCAGCCTGAGCCCGACACCTACCCGTGGGGAGACACTTTTAGTAACAATCACGCCGTCCTCTTAGACGGGTGCGCGCGTGGGCTATTTCACGTTTCGGATCCAATCAGCGGCCATTACTGGCTATCCCAGCAAAAATTCTTACAGGCGTATAACGTCCGCAGCTGGGCCGTTGAAATTCTCAATTAGAAAGTAGGTAAAAATATATGGGATTATCTCAACCACTATTAAACGCAATCAGTCCGACTACTCCCGGGCCGCAAAATTTAATCACCGACGTGCCCGGAGTAACGGTCGGCCACCAAACACTGATCACCGACCGGCTGAAAACCGGAGTGACCGTGATCAACCCGAGTTCAGATAACATTTTCACCCACAAAATGTTGGCGGCTAGCCACGTAATCAACGGTTTCGGCAAAAGTGTCGGCCTCGTCCAGGTAGAAGAACTCGGAACGTTAGAAACGCCGATCGTTCTCACGAATACTTTTGGCGTAGGGACTGCTCATAACGCACTGGTTAAAAAAATGCTGGCGCAAAATCCTCAAATCGGCTTAGAAACGGGAACGGTCAACCCCATCATTTTGGAATGTAACGACGGAGAACTTAATCATATCCGTGACCTGGGCGTCAGCGAAGAAGATGTCAATCAGGCATTCGAACACGCCGCTACTACCTTTGAAGAAGGTGCGATCGGCAGTGGGACCGGCATGTGTTGTTACGATCTAAAGGGTGGCATTGGCTCTGCTTCCCGTCAAATCAAAATCGATGGCCGCTTATTTACCATGGGGGCATTAGTGATGTCCAACTGTGGTTTTTTGTCCGACTTAACGATCTACGGTCAAAATATCGGTCAACGCCTAAGTCAGGTTGACAAGGATAAGGAAAAAGGGAGCATCATCACCGTCATCGCCACCGATATTCCCTTTAACGAGCGGCAGTTAAAGCGGATCGCTAAGCGTTCTAGCGTCGGGATCACCCGCAGCGGCTCGTTTACCGGCAACGGCAGTGGTGAGATCACCCTGGCATTTTCCACAGCCAACCGGATCAGCCACTTCCCACAACAGGAATTAAGCACTCAACAAGCGATCACAGACGATAAAATCGATCGTTATTTCCGTATGACAGTCGACATCGTCAACGAGGCCCTGCTTAGTTCGCTAGTCCACGCCAAAACTACGCTCGATCGTAACGGTAAACCACGCCTATGTTTAGCAGATGCACTACTGCAACTAGGGGCAAACGATCCTCAAGTTCAAAAGATCCAACAACAACTCGGATTATAAATCGATTCAACCTATTATTTACGGAGACCAAAAAACGGCCTAGGATAAAGTGCAACGCTTTGTCCCAGGCCATTTTCTTTTTTAATTATTAGCTTTTTGATACTCTCGTAAAGCCGTGAGCAACGACTGCACTGCGCCTTGCAAATTCTCCGGCGTAGTAGCTAAATTGAGCCGCACGTGACCTGCGCCCCCCGCACCAAACTGGCTACCGAAATCGACCGCTAGTTTCGCTTCATCTTGCACCACGCGTTTCAAATCTTTCGGTGCTACCACCGGCGATAAGTCCACCCACGCTAGGTAAGTTCCCTGCAAATCAGTGACATTGATCGCCGGAAAAGCGGCCTGCAACTGGGTCTTGAGGTAATCGAAATTATCATTAACGACCGCCAACAAACCTGTCAACCAGTCGGCGCCTTCACGGTAAGCAGCACCTGCAGCCACCTTCCCTAAAATAGAACCATCCGGTGCGTCTAAAGCCGCTTGCCTTTGGTCGTAACGTTCCCGCAACTGGGGGTTGGGGATGACGACGTGATTTAACAACAGGCTTGCCATATTAAACGTTTTGGAAGGAGCGTCAAGCATCACCAAATTATCGCGGTATAATCCGTCTTTAACGGACAACACCGAGGTGAATTTTTTGTCACCCGGTAACAAATCATGGTGGATCTCATCTGCGATCACCAACACGTGTTGCTGACGACACAACTCTAATAATTGTTCCAGCTCAGCCACACTCCAAACGCGCCCAACCGGGTTATGCGGGCTACATAGGATCAGCAATTTGACCTGTTTTTCTTGCATTTTAGCAGCCGCATCGGCTAGATTCATCTCGTATTGCCCGTTTTGCTCTGTCAACTGGCTGACAACTACGCGCCGGTCATTATTTTCGATCATCATTTTAAAAGGATAGTACACGGGTTCCATGATCATGATGTGATCTTGCGGCTGCGTCAGCGTTTGGATCAGGGTACTCAGCGACTGAACAACTCCCGTCCCGAAGCGGACCCATTCGCGGTGTAATTCCGTACCGTAACGTTGTTGTTGCCAGTTAAAATAAGCATCATAATACTCAGTAGGAGTCAACGAATAACCAAACGCCCCGTGCGCAACTCGCCGTTGCAAGGCCTCCTGTGCTGCTTTTGGGATCTTAAATTCGGTATCGGCGATCCATAAAGGATAAAGGTCGCTGGCACCGAATTCTTCTTGCAATCCATCCCATTTGATAGCCGCCGTCTGGTGCCGGTCAACTGCATACTGTGCGATAAATTCTTCCTTGTTCACATCAAACACTTCCTTCTTCTTTTTTCCACCATCTTTTTTTACGCGTTTTTTTCTTCTTAGCGGACTTGACCCCCAAAACTTCTAGCGCAAAAACGAAGATCGGGATCCCGACGATCAAGCCCCACATTCCGAAAAGTTTTTCCGCGACGGTCAACACGACAAACGTATAAAAAATCGGCAGGTTCGTTTTGCTCGACATCAATTTAGGATTCAACACGTAAGACTCTAATGCGTGGACCAAAATCAGCATCACCAAAACATAAATTACGTACTTGATCCCGCCGTCGGTGTATGCGATCAGCGTCATCGGGACCGCAGAAATGATCACTCCGGCCACGGGGATCATACTTAAAATAAAGATCATGATCACTAAACTATCTAACTGCGGCATTTTCATCAAGCCCAACCCGATCGCGGTCACCATCGTATTGACCAACGCAATCATGAATTGTGCCTCTAATACGACACCGAAAGTATTGACGAAAATTTTAGCGAAATACTGAACGTCTTGAAAAAACCACGCGAACGGTCCGCGTAAAAAGCTCTTGGAAAACTCCGTCATTCGTTCCTTTTCGATCGTAAAAAAGAAACTCAGTAATAAAGACATCACCACGGTCACGCCAAAACTACCGATCTTAGTAACGTAATGCAAGATCAGTGCCGCGCCGTTTTTCAACTGGCTGGTAACATCAAACTTAGTGATAAACTGCCCGATGATCCGCACCGCATCGTTAGCCCCCTTGGGTGGGTGTTGGTAAAATGAGATCACCGACCGCAACAGATCCATGAACTGGTTAAAGATCTTAGGGGCATAGATCGTGATCGCCAGGTAAATAAAAGCGAGCAATAACAGGTACACCGCGATCACGATCACCTTGCTCGAAATTTTAACGTACTTTTGGATCAGATTGATCAAGCTGACTATCAAAAAAGTAAAGATAAAAGTCAGCAAGATCGTATTCATCATTCCACGAAAAGCATATAACACCGCAATAATCAGTAATAAAACCGTCGCACGCCGTAAATGCATGCTATTCAAAAACTTATCCCACATCTATTTGCTCTCCTCTACTCATTGCATTATTGGTGGAGGACTTGCGCCACTGCCTGTTGAACTGGCTGACTTTGTTCTTTAATCAAAGCAACCCGGCTAGCGATAATTTCAATGTCCATTTTGATTTCTCTAGTCAGTCCCGGAGTACTTAATTTAGGCGTAAAGAAATCCTTAAATTCCTGTAACCGCGTAGTCGTGCTAAAGATCCCGGCGGTCACGGTCAGGTAAGTGATAAATTCCATATCACCACCAACGGTTTTTTCTAACCAATCCCACTGCTCACGCAGCCAGTCCCACGCCAACTGCTCTCCTTGCTGGTTAGCCAAAACTCCCCTGAACCACGCCCGCAGATCCTGCGGCTTGATCATCGCTGCGTCCTTGAAGTAGGTAAGCAACTTGCGTAACAACTGCTGGTCTTTAGCCCGGGGCAGTGCCGCCCGAATATCTTGTTGGTAACTAGCATCTGCACTTTGCTGGTATTCTTGCAATAAGAAATCCACTAACTGCGAACTGCCGTAATTTTCGACCTCACTAGCTAAAACCGTCAGCCGGATATCTGCGGGTAACTGAGCTAGTTGCGTGCGGTGTTCGTCAAATAAACGGTGCGCCGTTTTGATCACACTTTGGTCTTTAGCGTATAAAGCTGCAGACAAAATTACCGGCCGCATCAACTGGTCATCTTTAGACTCACTAGCTCGGGGCATAAACCCTAAACGTTCCAGTTGCCGACCGCTTAACCGACGGTAAAACTGCTTAAGTTGTTTTTGCGCGCTCTGCGATTCCTTAACAAACAACCGCAAGTCGTGGGCGATCTGGTAGACCATTTCAACGACGATGCTGGAAGAACTATTCGCAAACTGCGCCAAGACTAACACGATCTCGGCATAAGATACCCGCCGTGCTTGCGCTAATAACCGCAGGTCTTGCAGCAATTGTAACTGTGTGATCGGTGTCAACTCTTCTTGGTGTGCTAGCAGATCTTGCAGTAACGTCTGGTCGTAATGAACGATATAGTGCGCGTTATTTCCCACGTTTAACTGTAACGGCCGTTTTTCTTGCCGCCGTAACTGCGAGTAATTTTTTACCGTTAATTGCGGACTAGTCATTAAGTCCGGGAGTGCATCATAATTGCCCCCCAGCGGGATCTGCCACTGGCGCGTAGTTGCCTTATTTTCCCCTACCAAAAACTGTTCTTGGCTCAATTCCAAAGTATCGTCTTTAATTTTAGCATTGACTACCGGGTAGCCTGGTTGTTCCAACCAAGTCTGCATGATCGCACCGACGTCGATGCCAGCAGCTGCTCCCAGTGCTTGCCACAAGTCCGCTCCCGTCGCGTTACCGTAGCGATGAGCAGCAAAATACTGCTTTAGTCCGGCACGCAAAGCCTGGTCGCCTAGTAAGAAACGGACCATCACTAACAAGCGTGCCCCCTTAGCATAAACGATCGCCGAGTCAAATATTGCGTCGATTTCGGCCGGATGTTCGACTTGAACATGGACCGGCTGAACTCCCGGAGTAGCATCACGCTGCAAAGCCAACGGAGTTTCCGCGGTCTGGAACAACTCCCAGATATGCCACTCGGGCTCTAATTCGGCCACAGCAACGTATTCCATCATGTTAGCGAAACTTTCATTTAGCCACAGGTCGTCCCACCATTTCATCGTCACTAAATCACCGAACCATTGATGCGCCAACTCGTGGGTGATCACCGTCGCCACGTTTTGTTTGTTTGCCAGAGTCGTATTGTCCGAATCCAACAACAAGTAGGCCTCGCGGTAGGTGATCAAGCCCCAATTTTCCATCGCCCCCGCCGAAAAATCAGGCAGCGCTAATTGCCAAGAATGCGGTAACGGATAAGGAGTTTGATAAAACTCTTCGTAAAATTCGATCCCCCGTTTAGCAATGTCTAAAGCAAAATCTAATTCGTTAGCTTGATGAGCCTTAGTCGCAAAGACCCCGACTTCAACGCCACTGTTAGTCTTGGTCTTTTTCCCCTGCAATTCTCCAAACGCAAAAGCCACCAGATACGTTGACATCTTTTTAGTCGTTGCAAAATAATGAACACCGTCTGCTACCCGTTCTTCGGGCATATTAGCTAAGACGATCTCTCCTGGGTGTTCGTCAAATTTCAGTTCCAACGTAAACGTCGCCTTAGCTTCGGGTTCATCAACGCACGGAAATGCTTGGCGGGCAGCCGTCGTTTCAAATTGTGTTCCGATCAACTGTTTTGAGACACCATCGACTTGGTAATACGACGGGTAGATGCCCATCATCGTGTCGGTCAGGTGTGTCGTGTAAGAGATCGTTAATTCGATCGCACCGGTGTGTGGTAGCTCGATTTGAAGCGCTTCTTGCTGGTCGTTTACCTGGTAGTCAATCTTTTGGCCGGCCAGGGTGACTTCTTTTACCTCCAAGTATTTTTGGTGTACGAAGATCTGTTTGGTCTGTGCTACGCCATCGATCGTTGTTTTTCCTGTGATCATTTTTTGCTGGCGGTCGATGTCCAAGTACAACCGGTAATGTTCCGGTTTAAAGAATTCATAAAAGTGTGCCATCTAGCAAATCTCCTCCTCATCAAATTATCTAAACTGATTATACGACTTTGACGGTTAATTTTCTCGTCTCTGACCATAATCATAACACAAAACGAGCCATAACTATTGGTCGGTCAGACCAACGATTACGACTCGTTTTTTTACTATTCCAAATTAAACTTCCAGTTGCTGGAATTCAAAAGTGATGTGGTAAGTTTTTTTCGCATTCTTAGCTAGGACGATGTCACCGAAGTTTTCGTTATTGATCGCGTCGGGTAGCATCTGTGCTTCTAAGGCAACTCCCTCACTCGGTCGAGCTGGCGCACCGTTATCCCTAGCAAATTTCACTCCCGGCTGGGGAGCAGTCATTGTGTACATCACTAATCCGTTTCCTTCACCCGTGATCGTTACTTGTCGGCCGCTTGGCTGGTCTTGCAAGATGGCCGTCGGCTGCGTCGCCATTCCCGGACCATTAACTACAAACGCGTCGTCGAAGCCCTCGTTTTGAGCCACAGCAGCACCTAAATTTTTCAATTTACTAAAATCATAAACGGTATCAGCTAACGGCAAAACCCGTCCCGTTGGGATCATTTGTTCATCCGTTTGCAGTCGTTCTTTGCTGTTGATCTGCAACAGGTGGGTGTTTAAGTCCGACTGATCGCTCAAATTAAAATACGTGTGACAAGTTGGGTTGAACAGCGTATCTTGGTCACCGTTTAACGCACTGTAAGAAATAGTCACCCGGTTATGATTATCCAACGTATAAATGATCGTTGCTAACAGATTGCCGGGAAAGCCATCGTCTTCTTGGTTGATCTGTTTTTGGAAAACGGCGCTAACACTATTTTGCGCACGTGCGGTCGTTACCTTCCAGTTTAAAAAGCGAAAACCGTGCGGCCCACCGTGTAAGGTATTACCATTTTCGTTGGTCGGCAACTGAACTGACTGTCCGTTAATCTGGCAGCGCCCGTTTTTGATCCGACCACCTACCCGTCCGATCGACTGACAACAGCATAAACCATTACTGTAATAATCGGCGCTAGCAGCAAAATTCAGTAGCAAGTTTTTAGTACCACCCTGCTTACGCGGAACGCTAAATTCATGCCACGTTGCTCCCGCCGATAAACACGAAATGCTGACACCATGATCATTTTTTAACGTGGCCTTGATGACATCGTTGCCCTGATAAGTATCGAAAACTTCTTCTTTGATTTCCATTGTTTAAAACCGTCACTTCTTTCTCTTTGATTTCCACCATTATTTTAGCGCAGATCAGGCACTTTTAACAGCGGTTTCACAATAATTAGTAGTTTTTAGCCGCCTTTTTAGCGCGCACTACTTAACTATCCTAGTTGACTTTTTAAAAATTGGTATAGCTGATTGTAAAATAATGATTTAACGCGGATATAAAGCAGAAAAAGTGCTTATTTATCATTAAAAAGCCTAAATTAAGGCGAAAATAAAATCAGTTTTTATAATCATTTATTGATTATTTTAAATAAAACACTTGTTTTATCGCCAAAATAGTAGTATGGTATATCCGTTATTAAAAATGAGTTGGAGGTTATTAAATGAATAATACTACGATCGAAAAAGTCGAAGCCCGCAAAGAAAAAAATAAGGAATGGAAATTATCAAACGAACAGGGACATTTCTTACACGTCATCTTCTCAGTTGATCTGGAAAATCACATGAAGCAGTTACGTAACTTTTCCTTTAATCGTTTCGAATCAGAACAGATCAACGAGCTTTCACCGCTAGTACGCCAACTTGATCATGACTACGAATTAACGATCGACGAACAGACTGTCGGCAATGCCTTTTTACCATTAGCCCAAGATAAAGCTCAGTCTTTATTTACCGAAGTCGCTAGCTAATTAACTGGAAATAAAAAGCGGTATTGAACAAGCTGTAGCCAAGCCGGTTAACATTCTTAGGACCTAGACCGCTGCTTTGACGAACGCGATTAATACTATGACTTATGGAAATACAAAAAAGGCCTGAGGCAAAATGAATTTTGTCCCAGCCTTTTTTTGTGTAACTATTTTGAACCGGTTTTACCAGCCCGTATACTGACGTTCTTGGTAAGCCGAACGGTAAATTATTCAGCCTTTTCTGTTTTATCATTTACTTGTTCCACCATAGTCTTCAAATTGGTCCAGTAGCTTTCCATCTGCTTAAAATTACCGACCTTGGTCTGTTCGTACAGGTCAAGAAACGATTTATCTTTGCTGTTGTTGGTATAGTACTTCTCTTGCTCCTTATTGAGCTCATCAAACAACTGCAACACACTTGTGTCAGTTTTTTGTAACCTACTGAAAATGTCTTTGACTACGTCACGATAGGACTTCGTTTGCTCAGTCGTGTGCGGCAAGGTATCCAACTTGTTAATATTATCCATGTGATCCAAAAATTTAGATTCTGTCGGATCGTACGGGTGAAAATTAGCCCCAGCCTTGTTCATCTGGTACAACACTTGCCCTGCACCTTCCTCGTAGTTACGGTAATAGTACACCCGTTGCCCCAGCATTTGTTGGTACTGGTCAAACACGTCGTCGAATGCTTTTTGTTTATCTTTGGGCACCAGATTGTCCCTCAAGTACTGCAATGCCGCCACACTCGAATCGTATTCAGTTTGAAGCGCGTCGTGTGACTGGTGGTTAAACTCAATATTAACAAAGTTGTTGCGCGCTTCATCTACGCCATCAGCTATCTTTTGGATTGAATCCTGTAACTGCTGGGCTAAATCCTGATCCATATCCTTAAAAAAGCCATTTTGTTTTAACCCTTCATTGAAAATCTGTCCCACTTTAGTTTTAAGAAAACTAGTGCTAATTCCTAAATCGCCATTATATTCAGAAAAAATATTATCACGAGATAATATTTTATCCGCTAATTCAGGAACAAAATCATAGACTGTTGATTTTTTATCAAGATCATCACCAGCAACTGCACCATCATAAATATTCTTCAGAGCATTCAATTCTTGGTTAACATTATACTTAATGTTATATTTATCAACTAAATAATCCCGTAAAGTACCCATATCATAAAGATCCGGGTCATCAATAAGCCCTTCATTTAGAAAGCTCAGCAATGGATCCTGCGTATTTTGATCAAAGGCAAAGACCTGATCCATTTCGTCAAAAGAAAGCAGCGCGTCAAAACCATTAGGGCTTTTACTTTCATTCATCTTAACCATCTCTGGAGTCAATGCGGTTGGATCTTTTTTAAAGTGAAAACCGCACTTACTAGCAATATTCAACATCTGCTGTTGCAAATCCTTAACTACCTCTGGGTGATGAAAGTTCGCAAAAATTTTATCAAAATCCGGCGTATTCGTCGTTTCTACCTGTTGGTCTGGTTTAGCCGCAACGACTTGCTTTACTTCTTGGGGCTTTTGCGCAGCAATAGTTTTAGCATTGGGCGTTACTGGTGGCACACTACTGTAATTTGAAATTCCGTTAATCATGTTAATCACCTCCTCTCTATCTATACTATCGGCTGATGTAAGCGAATTTTTAAATTAATCACAAAAAAAGTTGGAACAAAATTAACCGTCCCAACTTTTTTCCAGTATATTATCTACCTTATTTTACAATTAATCATCATATCCTTGCGGATGAGTAGAGTGCCATTTCCATGCCGTCTCAATGATCTTATGAATATCATCGAACTGCGGCTGCCAGCCCAAAACTTCACGTGCCTTAGTCGAGGCTGCCACCAGTGTATCGGGATCGCCACCGCGACGCGCAGCAATTTTAGCCGGAATTGGTTTTTGAGTAACGTCACGAGCAGCCTTGAGAATTTCTAAATTAGAAAAGCCCGTCGATGAACCGAGATTGAATGCCGTCGACTCGTTTCCTGCCAGTAAATACTTGACGGCCAAAATGTGTGCGTCAGCCAAATCAGTCGGATGCACGTAATCGCGCACATTCGTGCCATCCGGAGTGTCGTAATCGTCGCCATAGATCTGTAACTCAGCTCGTTTTCCTTGAGCCACTTGTAAGACGATCGGCAACAAGTGCGTTTCTGGCCGGTGGTCTTCACCGATCGAACCGTCCTCTTTAGCACCGGCAACGTTAAAGTAACGTAGCGCTACAAATTTAATACCATGCGCTTGATCGCTCCACTTCATGATCTTTTCCATCATCAATTTACTTTCACCGTAAGGATTGATCGGCACTTGCGGGGTAGTCTCTTTAATTGGGGTTTCCTTAGGGATCCCGTACGTGGCCGCACTGGAAGAAAAGACGATCTTGTTGACGCCAACTTCATTCATCACTTCCAGTAATTTGATCATCCCCGCCACGTTATTATCAAAATACTTCAGCGGTTTTTTCATCGATTCAGCCACCAACGAGTAAGCAGCAAAATGAATGACCGCTTCGATCTGCGGATTTTCTTGAAAAACGCGCCGCATAAAATCCTGATCGGCAATATCCCCCTGATAAAATTTAGCCGCAGGATTAACGGCAGCACGGTGACCAGTTACCAAATTATCTACCGCCACCACCTCGTGGCCCTTTTCTAACAAACGATCAACTGTGTGTGAGCCGATGTAGCCTGCTCCTCCCAAAACTAAGACTGACATTCCTATCCCTCCAACTCGATATTTAACACTCTCATTTTACCCCTTTTACTGCGAATTAACAGCACTATTATCGGGCGAGAACTTGTGCAATCGGCGGGCATGTGGTTAACTAGAAGTAGCATTACTACACTTTAAAGGAGTATTACCATGGCCGCATTAGTCTATCAAAAAATCATCACCGACTTAAAAAAGAAGATCTTCGCAGGCGCATTTACCAACCTCCGTCTGCCGGATGAACGTACGCTTGCCGCCACTTATAAAGTTAGCCGCAGTTCAGTCAAACGCGCGTTGACCCGCATGGCTAATGACGGCATCATTTTTAAAAAACGCGGATCAGGGACTTTCATCAATCCCTTATACCTCAAAAATGAATCTGTCTTTAACTACGAAGAAAGTTCCAACCTCGGAGTTTCCGATAATTTTAAGATGAACGGGCAAAAACCCCAGATCAAAGTCTTAAACTTCGAAGTCACTCGTCCGTCTAAAGAATTACAGCGCGACTTATTTTTACAAGCAGACGATTTTGTTTACCGGATCGAACGCCTCCGCCTGTTCGACCAAAAGCCCTTTATGATCGAGACTGGCTACATCCCCATCAAAATTTTACCGAGCCTATCGCTCAAAAATATTTCGGGATCGATTTTCAATTACGTGCAACAAAACTATGGTCAAACCGTTTCTAAGGCGTTTTTATCAATTTTTGCCGAGCCTTCTAATAATAACGACCAAGAACTGCTGGGATTAAAGCCCATCGAGCCCGTCGGTATCATGGAAGGGATCTTTTTTCTCAATAATGGCACGCCATTTGAATTTTCCCACATGCGCCTACACTACCAATATATGAAATATAACACGTTCGTTGCGGTTAATGATAAAGCTTGAGATAACAACATCAATGCTAAAAACGGAGGAGTTGGGACAAAAAGCGCTTAGCAGTCGAGCGCTAGCCTAGTTTCAAAGTAAAACCCGAACTTAGGTTTTATTTTGAAACGTAGCTAGGCACAAACTGCTGCTTTTTGGAGCACGATCAGTCTATTGCCTAAGGAAAGCAAAGAGGGAGCTGGAACAAAACTAAGTTTTGTCCTAGCCCCTCCGTTTTTATTTTCCATAAGCAATAGACTTAGTCGCGTTCGTCAACTCTAATGATCCTAATTTTCTTATTCCAGACTAATCTTCAGTTACTGCTGACTTTTTTTGATCCGCATCATACATATACTGACGAGTCATTGGCAGGTCTGTACCACTCGGTCCTTTAACCAACAAAAACTGCATCACATCGATATTGCCGGCTTCAAAGGATGCCGCACAAGCCTGTAAGTACATCGACCACATCCGGCAAAATTTCTGCCCGTAGCGACCCTGGACTTGTTCTTCAACTTGCAAGAAATTATCGTACCAAATTTCCAGAGTCTTTTGGTAGTGACGGCGCAGCGGCTCCAAGTCTGCCAACTGCAACTTAGCGTCCATTACGTGTTGCAAGTTTTCGACCATGTTAGGAATGTAGCCACCAGGAAAGATGTATTTGGCGATAAACGGATCAACGCCCGCGCCTTCGTGTTGCCCAGTGATCCCGTGAATCAGCGCGCGACCATTAGGCTTCAGTAAGTCCGCTACTTTTTGGAAGTACTCTCCCAAGTTTTCCTTGCCGACGTGTTCAAACATACCCACAGAAGTTACGTAATCATACTTATCAAGCAAGTCGCGGTAATCACGCAGATAAACTTCTACTTTACCTTCCAAACCTCTTTTTTTGATCTGTTCTTTGGTATAATTATACTGTTCCTGACTTAAAGTCACACCCGTTGCGTGGACCCCGTATTCTGCGGCGGCCGTGAAGATCAAAGTTCCCCAGCCCGAGCCGATATCCACTAACTTAGCACCCGGTTTGATGTTTAATTTATTCAAAATGTGATGAACCTTGTTGATCTGTGCTTGTTCCAGCGTATCATCGTCATGGGCGAAATACGCACAAGAATAAGTCATCGTCGGGTCCAACCACATGCGGTAAAAATCATTGCCAATATCATAATGACTTTGAATGTCATTTTTAGAATTTTGCTTAGAGTGCGACATTTTGGGCAAGCGTTTGAGAAAAGAATTTTTCATTAAAAAGCTACCAGCTCGTCTATAAGCGGCTGCTACCAACTTTTGAATCGCATGGTCACCGTGGATCACCAAATCACCGTTCATGTATGCTTCACCCAGATACAACGTCGGCATCGAAGTCAATTCCTTTAACGGGATTGCTTGGTGCAACTCCACTTTGATCTCGGGTTTTCCCTGACCATAGTTTTCCGTTTGCCCGTCCCAATAAGTGACCGCCAACGGAATATCAAAAGCGTTGCTCAATAATTTACGATAAATCGTTTTTTCTAACATCCAAAAATGCCTCCATCTAATTCAAAAATTTACTCTCTCATATTGGAAATCTGTACCGACTTTACTCCCGCCATCTGTTTGAGTTCCAACAAAAAGTTGTTGGTGTCATACTGTTTTTTGACCAAGGCGTCCGTTTCCAGACTGATCCGATCAACGGTCACCGCCATGACGTGAAAATCAACGTCTTTAGCTTCGTGTTGCGTGTAAAATTCCTGTAACTGCGCTAATGAGATCTGCTCTTTGTTAATTTCGATGTGTAACCGTAAACGCACATAAGGCATTACCTTATTGATAAAGGTATCATCATGAAATAACCGCTGGATCAACGCAATCAGTAAGGCAGCAATGATACCGATCAGATATAATCCGGCACCTTCGGCCATTCCGATCGCAGCCGTAGCCCAAACTCCTGCCGCGGTAGTCAGGCCGCTGACCTGTGAACGCCGCACTAAAATTGTTCCCGCACCGATAAAACTGATCCCACTGACGATCTGAGCAGCGACCCGTGACGGATCTAACGCGATGTTATGCAAGCCCAGCATGTCATAAAAACCATATTTAGAAACGATCATGATCAGCGCCGCCGCCATACTGACTACCATATGAGTCCGGATCCCCGCACTCTTCCGCAGTTTAGAACGTTCGTAGCCGATCAGGCCCCCACAAGCAGCTGCCACGAAGAGACGTAATAACCAGTCAGCCTCTTGAGCCAATGACAAAAAAACACCTCCACTTAGATTTGTCAATATTCTATCTTAGCATAATTAAGCAATTTTGCACGTTAATATGCTTCAAGTTAGTGATAAATCCAGTGAGGTGCTCTTTTAGTCTGCTAAATAAATTTTCTTTAGGTCACTTTGCTGTTGCTTAGTCAGGTGTAACTCGGTTTCTAAATAATTCTTCAGTGATCCAGACTGCTTTTCGATATTGTCTAACGCACACATTAAGTAGTCACGCGAAACGGTATTCAAAGCCCTAATATTAGTCAGGTAAACTAAATCGTCCTTCGCACCTAAGGCCTCTTCCATTTGCCGTAAGTGCTCTTTAAGGTACCGGTTAGAAATCAAATAATCATCGCTGATTACTTTCCACTCCACTCCTAGAGCCGTCAGTAAGTAGACCGTAGCCATGCCCGTCCGGTCCTTGCCAGCCGAACAGTGATAAAGTACTGCCTGGTCCGGTTGGTCGTTAGCCAACAACACGTCGAAAAATTGCCGGTATGATTTTTTAGAGTTGTCCGACAAAACGATGTCGCGGTAAGCGTGTAACATTTGTTCCAAGCCAGCACCCGGATGACTCAGTCGTTCTTTACGTTGCGCTTGGTCTTGTTTACTACTTTTAGTTTCATCTTCCGAAAAAACCGGCATAAAATAATACTGCGCCTGTGGTAATTTTTGGTCCGGCGCTTCTTTTTTTTCGGTCGGTGAGCGAAAGTCAACGTCGTACCTGACACCGTACTCGTCTAAATACTGAATGTCTTCTTGTGCTAGTTTGGCTAAACTGCCCGAACGGATCAGCTTATGTTTTTTTAGATGCTGACCGTCGATAGTCCGATAACTTCCTAAGTCCCTAAAATTAAAGCCCTGTTTGATCGGTAATAAAATTTGTCCCATGTGTTCCTCCATTTCAACACCTACTTTAACTTGAAATTATTATTACCTTCAGCATAGCAAATTTAGCAGCAATTTAATAGTTTAAATATCAACATATATAAACGTTGATATAGCAACAATCGAAAAAATAAAATTGCTAAAAAGGCTAACTAGAGGCTAACAAAATCTAAATACTGGCTGGCAAGTAAGACGCTTTGTAATTACGCAAGGCGTTTTTTAGTGCAAAAAAATAAGCCTACCCGGTCAAGAATAGACTTATTAAGTCGGGTAATCAGCCCGAAAGAGGTGAATAACCCCTTGTTATTCTTACGCATTAATAATAGACAATTAACTTTAAATAAGTCAATCTAAAAAAATATTGATTAAAGCAAATTTCGTTGGTAATTGTTAATGTTCCGAAGAGCTTAATCACCTCTTAATAACGGAACAAAACGGTGTGAAGCTGCCTTGTTATTCTTAAAAGACTTAATACTTAGCGTATTGAGTAAACTTGTTTACGATGTGATCGTGCATTACTTCAATGTTTTGATCGATAAATATCGTAAATAACAAAGTGGAACCCTTGAGCCCTGTGCTTGGGAGTTCCTTTTTATTATATCACATTCAACGTGCGCAAGATCGCACTGGTTAAGGGGGCGTACTAAATGGTACAGGGTAAGAGGGTGTAAGATAAGGTTCCAACTTCCTACATACGATAAATAATAGTCCCTAACTTTGAGGACATCACAGGGTCAATACTAAGTTTCAAAACAGCCGGGCCCAACTTTGCGCTCGACTATCTGTATTAATAAATTAGCCGTCCCCAAAATCGGGGCGGGTGGTTCAGAATCATCTTATTTATTGATAAAAACATCAATATCCCCGTAATCGAATGATTTTCATGCTTCTCACGCGTGTTTTAAGGCTGTATTTCATCGCTTTAGTCAACAGGAACTCACGCATTAGACTCATACACATGTAACTTAACCCCAGTTACACCAACATAATAATCAGCAAAGTGGCATCGCGCTTGCCGCAGCCTATACGACATCGACGTATAACTATAACCGAATTTTATCTCAATCTGATTAATTATAGTGTATAGCAAATTTTTAATGATAATTCTTGATATATCAACATTTTATAAAGTTAGGTATGTCAACCTACTAACAAAATCTAAAATACTAGTTGGCAAGTGGTCACCTCGCGTAATTGCGGGGGATTTTTTTAGCGCAAAAAATAAGCTTACCCGGTTAGGAGTAAACTTATAAACGGGTAACTAGCCCGAAAGAGGAATTGCCTCTTATGCTCTCGTTCAACATAATCGTAAAGCATTGCCCTTAATAAGTCAATGAAAAAGTAAATTGATTACAGTAGTTATTGTTGGTATGATTAACAATGTTCCGAAGGGACTAACTACCCCTTAGTAATGGAACAAAAGAGGTGATTACCTCATGCTCTCGTTCGTAACTCAATTGGTACTTAGTGTACTGATTAATGTTATTTCTGGTGTTGCCCTACGTCTATATGACGTTTGGATTAATAACCACCGTAAATAATATATTGGATCCTCAAGCTTTCACTTGAGGGTTCCTTTTTATTATATCACATTCAACGTGCGCAAGATTGCGCTGGTTAAGGGGGCGTACTTTTTGGTACGGGGTTCAAATTAACATCGCTACACCTAATTTTAAGCTGTTATCGTGCTCTCAGACGCATTGTAAGCCTTTGATGGTCTGTTCTCTTATTAATCAAATTACAGTTCGTGGTGGCTGATATACTTGCAGTTCAACACCGGTTAAACCGAAATAGTAATCAGCGAAATGACAACAAGCTTGTTGTAGTTTATACGCAATTGCTGTTTTACCGTATCCGAATTTCATTTCAATTTGAAAATTCTTTAGATGATCGCCGTATTTAGCTAGAAAAATCTGACCTAGCTCTGGTTCATTTTCGACGAATTTCCTTGTGGCTTGCGCGACGCTATTAACTGTTTCTTCAGCACTCAGGTGAGCAATAATTGCTCGATCGTAATTAAAACCAGTTGTTTGTTTTTTACTAGGTACCCCTATTAATACTGCTCCTCTTAATGCTCCGGGTGTTTTTCCTGCTAGTCTTACGGCATGTAAATAATCTTTAGTTAAGAATTTCCGCACGCGTTTTGCCGTTTCTTTTTTGTTGATTTCAGGTAAAATCACACTTTAAACCTCCATTTTGATTATTAAACGTGCTCTCAGGTCAATTTAAAGCCTTAGTTCATCATTTTAACGGGTAACTTATTTGCTAAAATAAAATATAGCGCGTTGTGACCGATTAAGAGAGCGTAAAATTCCACCCTCCTATGAAAAATATTAGATTATCTCAGGTTTAAGCAAAAAAAGTAAGGTTTTGATAGGTTCTTAGTTTTTATTAAACATGTCCTATATCGTTATTCAGGGCTGATTTAGCGATGTTTTTGCACCCTTCCTAGGTAATTAAATACTTTCGTCTAACACCAGTTTATCAGCTGTATTTGCTGCTTAAAGCTGAGTTTAGCTGGTGGCAAAAATTTTAAAAAACTAATTTATTGTGAGCTGAGAGGCTGGTGCCGCTCCTTAATCTTTGATATACCAATATTTCAAGGTGAGGGGGGTATAAAAGTATTACAGTGGTTTGTGGTTATAGTCATGGATTCGTTTGTAGGTTACTACTAAAACACATTTGTTAAATCTTCTGCTTAACTTAGTTTTTTGATGAAATACGTGGCAACCGTGGCAATAGTGGCAAAAGCACTGTTATATCAACGTTAACCCCTTGCCACCATTGAAGACTAACGTGGCAAGATGGTGGCAAGGCCGTAAAGCTTGCCACGTAGTTGCCACTACCTTGCCACGTAACCATTGCTTAAAAATATTGATATATCAACAATAATGCCACTATTGCCACGGTTGCCACGGTTTAAAACAAAAGTATTAAACTAATCTAAAATACGCACGAATTTGTTTACCATTTGCCATACTTCTTTTGTATTTCCAGCCATCTAAGCTATCCATGATTAGTTTAATTTTTTTGGCCTCACTTTGTGTTCTTCCCGATAAGTAACGGTCAACTGTTTTGTTGAATACTACTGCTAAGATTTCTGCCGTTGTGGTATAATTAAGGTCGATTAAAGTAGTGCTACACTTATCTTTTAACCACTTTGAGCCTGCGATATTTCCGTCATGACGAACGTAGAATTGTTTATCACTAACTGAAAGCTCGTGCCAGTTCTTGGGAACTTTTAAAGCAACAAAATGCTTAATAGCCTCTTCTAACGGATCGATTAACTTAGCTGCTTGTTGATAGTCTTTCGCAGCGTGGACTGTTTTTTTATCTGGGTAAAGTGGTTCATCATTATCAAACCAGTTTTTGGCTTCGGCTAAGAGCTGGTTTATTTCGTTTTGATTTGGTTGCCATACGTTTTTAGTTGGCTTGGTAACACCGCATTTAATCGGGTAAAATCTACGTTCGCCAGTAGCATCTCTTAAATAATCCGTTTGGTTAGTAGTTCCGATGAACACACATTTGCGCGGATGTGGTAGGTTATAGTGCCCATATGAAGCTCTATAAGTATCAACTTGCGCACTAATAAAGTTTTTAGTTTTCTCAATTTCGGTCTTTTTCATCGCTGATAATTCTGCAATTTCGATAATCCATGAACCCTTTAATTGCTGATAGTCATCTTTATTTTGACCTAGTCCCGCTAAGCTATCATTAAATTTATCAGGGCAAAGAATTCTGGCGGCGCTACTTTTGCCGATACCTTGTTTACCTTCTAAGATTGGTACGATCTCAAATTTAACTCCTGGGCGATAAACTCGGGTAATTAATCCAGTCAGCCATACCTTGGTAATTGAGCGGGTATAGTCGTTATTTTCTGCGCCTAAGTAGTCAATAAAGTAGTTAGCGGCTCTTGGTGTTCCGTCCCACTTAACTTGTTCTATTCGTTCTTTAACGGGGTTAATAACTTGCTCTCGTGAGACGTTAATGACCGCATCACTGATATTGTCTTTACCAAATAATAACCCATATTTTCTTTCTAAATATTCTCTTAAAATGGCATCAGCAGCATCGTTCCAAAATCCTTCAGTAATCTTCAATTCTGGTACATCTCTTAATACTACAACCATCTCAGCAAAATCATCGTAAGCAATAACGTCTTTTAGCAATTCATCATTTTTGACCAGCATTTTAATGTTGTATACTGAGCGGACTTTGATACCACCTTCATTTGTTAGCCTTAGATCATCTTGCCAAGTGTGAGCTTTTAATAATGCGTCAGCTTGGTTAGCTTGTTTTTTCAATGTGTTAGGTATTTCAACTATCGGCATTACACGCTCACTTCCTTATTGCGTTTTAAAATTGAAGCAAATATCTGGTTAACCTCATTGTCTCTAAGCGGTTGGTCAATAAAGTTTTGGTTAATCAATAGCATCAAGTTATAAATAGTTTTACTATCTGCGCCACTCCAAAACAATTTGCCGGCAATCTTAGTTAACCATGTATTTCTTTCACCAACATCGCAGCCGCATACTATTTCATCTAGTAACTTACCAGTCCATTTCTTGGAACGAGTATTTTGTTTGATACGCTGTCGCTGGGGTTTAATCAATTCAATTAACCACTGAGGGCAATCTAGCACATCACTTAAAGTTTGTTCACTTCTTAATGGTTTGTATTGTCCCGCTGGTGTCTCGCTGGGTGCAACTACACAGAAATCACTCAGTACGTCAATTCCTGGGGCGATGTTCGTTAAGTGTACCCGTTTGCCAGTATAGCGATAAAAATAGTGTAATCCGTTATGTGGTGTTTTTTCGATATAGGTAGCAGCTGGCAATTTTTTGCCTTGTTCTTGCCAGTTAATAACGGATTGCTTGCCGTTTTTGCTATCATCGTGTAAATCTACGTCAACTACAAGTAAGTTGCTAGTATCTAACCTTAAAGCGATGTTTAAGTTAGGATGTTGAAAGAGTTCGAACACCGTTGCTACATCGCTAGTGGCATCAAGATACCCGTGACTACCTTTGAGTGGCTGTTTAGTGTTTTGAGCTAGGGGATAAACTTCATACCCTAGCTTTGCTAATTTTAAGGCTTGATCTAATACACTAAATTCGGTCATCTGTTTCACCTCAATCCGTAACGGTATCCGGGCAAATAGTATCGGCAATGTCATTTAAACTGTTATAAGTAATTTGTAGGCTATCTTCTAAACTATCCAGTCCATTGGCAAAAAAGTTTCTTTTTAAAAGAGTCGATTCTTTTTGTGAACCGTAATTTATTGCGTCCAAATAAAGCCAGGCTAGTTTTAGTTGGGTAGCAATATTTCCTATTTTCCAAGCGGCATGCATTAAAAATTCAGCTGTCACTGGTTTACTATCCGGTGTTGTGATAGAATTACCACGTGTTTTGTTAAGCAGTGCCACGCTTTCACTTTGGACGGTTGAGCGTGGCTTTTTTGTGTTCAGCGATGTTTCTATGTCTTTTCTTTTGTTCATTGGCAAAACTTCCTTTCTATACTTGTTTAAATACCAGCGATGTCATAACACTTACTCAGTCCCACTTGCCAGCCAGCATATTATTTTTTTAACTGAGTAAAACGGTGGCTTTTCCGTGACTACCAAAAAATGGCTATCATGTTACCGAGCGTTTTCTAACATAAAACGATCTATTTCAGAACGCTTGAAGCGATATGTGCCACCGATCAATGTGTAACGTGGTGCGGTACCTTTTTTGATCCAGTGGTCTAACGTGCTGCGAGAAATTCCTAGGTAGTCACATACTTCACCTTTACCCATGTATTGCGGGTAAGATTTCCGAGGGGCAGTACCGTTTAGTGCATCGCTAACCACTTCAACCACCTTGTTGGTCAATTGCTCTTCAAAATCTTGTGTCATAGCTATATTCATTTGCATTCATAATTCTCCTTTTACAATTAAATGTGTGTTTGCACAATTAAATAGATATTTAGTGATTATATGTTATTACTATCCAATAATTAAATCAAGTATTATATTTGGTATTTGCCTATTTATATTGATTTATGTCTGAATTGAAGTATAATTTTAATGAATACATCAAAGTAAGGTGAATTAACATGCTAGCAAATAAATTAAATGTTTTATTGGCAGAAAGGAATCTATCAATTAAGACGGTAGTCGAAGATACTGGACTTTCTCGCAACACGTTATCAAATATGATAAATAACCCACAGGGGAATATTTCTATAAAAACTGTTGATACATTATGTAATTATTTAGAAGTTAGCCCAAATAATTTTTTTGTCTACTCTCCATATATCTTTAACTTTAAGGATTCCTCCTACGAGGAAGATGCTTTACTTATAGAAGTTGTTAAGGGTATGGAAAGAAAACTTTTTTCTCTTCATGTAATCTTTACAACTGATAATTTTGGTAATGAAACAGAAGATAGATTAAACGATCATGACTATTACTTCACCATGTATACAGAATTACCAGGTTTTGGAGCAATATATCAAGGATTACCACCACAATTTAAAAATACTGTTATCAATACTTTGTTACAATATCTTGAAAATATTGTTAAAGACTATAAGTTAAAAAAAATCGGTATTCTTGATTGCTCTGTAGAATTTTCATTTTTTGAAGGTATAAATTCTAACAACGTAATTTTTTTTAAAGATATATCATTTGACACATCAAAGGGTAAGTTTCTATCTCTATAATTTTTCTTTTACATAACTACTTGCCAGCCAGCGGAGTTATGAAAGGAAAATGAACAATGGCATCATACAAAAAATATCAAACTAAACAGGGTACCAAATGGAAATTTCAACTATTTGCTGGTCGTAATGAACAGGGGAAGCAGATCATCAAGAAACGCGCAGGTTTCGATACCAAAAAAGAGGCCTCCGTCGCAGCTGCCAAACTTGAAAAGCAGCTAAAAACTGAAAGCCTCTTAGTTGATGAAAATCTAACCTTTGAACAAGTATATAAGCTTTGGCTGGATAATTACAAAAATACTGTTAAAGGATCTACATTCAAAGTTGTTAAAAGTGATACGGACAATAACATTTTAACATTTTTTGAGAAAAAATTTATTAAAGACATCACAGTTTCTCAATGCCAGCAGGCCGTTAACACTTGGTTTAATAAACCTTTAAAGCGTTACAATTCAATTTTTAGGTATTTAATCAAAATTTTTGACTATGCTGTAAGGATGAAATATTTAACTAGCAATCCGGCTAAAGCTGTGATTATTCCTAAAAAAAGACAGCAAAAAAAACGAGATTTGCGCCGCAAAGATCCTACTAACGTGATTAATTCACAGAAAAATTACTACACAAAAAATGAATTGAAAACATTTCTTGAATACAGTAGAAAAATGAAAAATAAGCAATGTTACCCCTTATTTAGAACGTTAGCATTTACTGGGGCACGATCTGGAGAAATAGCGGCATTAACTTGGTCCGACGTAAATTTTAAATACAACAGTATTTCAATTAGTAAAACAAAAGCTCAGACGTCACAAGGCTTAATTATTCAACCCCCTAAAACTGAAAATAGCAATCGTACAATTTTTATTGACCCTGTCACTACTAAAGTTTTAAAAAAATGGCGTGTTGAACAAAGCAGAATAATGCTAGCATGCGGATTTAACACCATGCAACCTAATCAGCTGGTTTTTACTGACAAGAAAAATTCTCTTCTGTATTCTGCAACAATTTCAATGTATTTAAAAAAAATATGTTCAATGTGTAATATAAAACGTATAACACCACACGGATTCAGACACACATATGCTACTCTTGCAATTCAAGGCGGCATGCAGCCTAAGGAGCTACAAGTTCAACTCGGACATAAAGATATCCAAACTACACTAAACATCTATACAGCACTAACCGATCAGCAATTAGAAAGTATACCGGATAAATTCACGGCCTTCGTCAACTTTTAATTTAGCACGATCAAGAGGCTAACTAGAGGCTAACAGGCTAACTAAAAGCTAACAAAAACTGTACATTTTCATAAATATTTGGCAATTTTTAAAATCATGAATGTTGATTTATCAGCATTCTATACATTATAGCTAATGGTTAATAACGAAGCTCAACTTTAGCAGCAATTTAATAGTTTCAGCGACGTAATTTCTGTGTTTTATTAATTATTCGACAGCTGTTTTAATTTTTTTGTTATTTTGCTCTTGCAATTTTAATTTTTTCTGTTATGATAATAATCAATTAAAGCAAAGACAATAAAAAGACAAGTAAACAAGTTAAGGATGACAGT
The DNA here is from genome assembly GCF_058503265.1 of Ligilactobacillus sp. ESL1201. NCBI lineage: Bacteria > Bacillati > Bacillota > Bacilli > Lactobacillales > Lactobacillaceae > Ligilactobacillus > Ligilactobacillus sp. ESL1201. Next base: position 1,398,905 of record NZ_CP196362.1, read on the forward strand.
GAAGCGGGAATAGTGGGAACCCGGAATAGTTACTGGCTTGTTGAATAACACTTTTTGTAAGTCGCAAAGCTGAAACCATAGTAGGTTTTGCCGCCTGTCCGGTTCGTTACCACTGGAAACGTATGTTAGTACGTTATTGAGCTGGCTTATAATATATAAGCAACTTGGGTGGTACCGCGAATCTTTCGTCCCTTGCATAGGGGCGAAAGATTTTTTTATTGGCTAAATTTAATTGCAATTATTTAATTTTTAAGGAGGAACTATTATGACTACCATCATTCCTAAAGACTACGATCCTAAATTATCCGTCCGCGACACCGAGGCCGCCATTCGTTACATTCGCGAAACGTTCCAAGACGAATTCGGCAAAGCGATGCACCTTGAACGACTATCGGCACCGATGTTTGTTGCCCCCGAAACTGGTCTTAACGACAACTTAAACGGCGTCGAGACTCCCGTTGACTTTACCGTTCACGGCTTAGGCGACCACCGCGTAGAAATAGTTCATTCTCTGGCTAAATGGAAACGTGCTGCGCTTAAAAAATACGGTTTCGGAATGCATCAAGGACTCTACACTAACATGAACGCGATCCGTAAAGACGAAGAGTTAGACAACTTTCATTCGATCTACGTCGACCAGTGGGACTGGGAAAAAGTGATCGCCAAAAAAGAACGGACGACTGAAACGTTAAAGGAAACCGTCAGCCAAATTTTCACGGTGATCAAACACATGGAAGACGAAGTTTGGTACAAATACCCAACTGCAGTCTATCACCTACCTGATCAGATCCATTTTGTTACGACCCAGGAATTAGAAGACCGCTATCCGGAAATGACGCCCCGCGAACGAGAAAACGCTATTTGCCAAGAACTCGGTGCCGTCTTTTTAATGCAGATCGGCGGTCCGCTTAAAAGCGGCAAACGCCATGACGGTCGTGCTCCCGATTACGACGACTGGTCACTTAACGGCGATATTTTATTCTGGTACGAACCGCTGCAACAAGCACTAGAAGTTTCAAGTATGGGGATCCGGGTAGACGAAGACGCCCTCAAACGTCAACTTAAAGCCGCCAAAGCACAGGACCGCGAAAAATTACCTTACCACCAAATGATCTTACATCAAGAACTGCCCTACACGATCGGTGGCGGTATCGGACAATCTCGTTTATGCATGTTACTGCTAGGAAAAGCCCATATTGGCGAAGTCCAAGCCAGTCTATGGCCCGAAGAAACGATCAAAAAATGTGAAGCTCATCAGATCCACCTACTATAATATAGTAGCAAACGAAAAAAGTTGGGACAAAAACGGTTAAGTTGAGCACTAGCCTAGTTTCAAAGTAAAACCCGCACTTTGGTTTTATTTTGAAACGTAACTAGGTATAAATACTGCTTTTTGGAGCACGATCAGTCTACCATTTATAGCTATTTAAAAAGGAACTGGGATAAAAATTTTGTCCCAGTTCCTTTTTGAGTGTTGCATAATTGTTCTGTCGCTGCCACTTAGTCCACGACTGCTAATCGGCTTGACTCACAGCTTTTTTACAAAAAAGCGTCAGTAATTGCCTCGTTGATCTGCTCGCAAAATGTGCGGTAAGCTTCAATTTTTTCTAGCGAATGCTTCATATCAGAAACCGACAAAAAGTGGCGTTCGCTATCCAACAATACCTCTACTCCCAAATGGCGATTATCTAGTACGTGAAAGTTCAAGCGCGGTACGTTGACGCCGTGTTTTTCATCCGTCAACCGGGATTTTTTTTCGTCATAATGTAATACCGGAATATCCTGATTATCCGGACCCTTTTCAAAAGAAACGGTGATCCCTACTAAACTATAATTCTCATAATTAATATCATTAATATGTAAACTTTTCATTTTAATCGCTCCTTTAATCATTATTACTTCATTATACCACTATAAACACAGCGTAAAGAGCTTTTTTTCGCCGCAAGCCATGTCAATCGTTTTTGAAAATGTCTCAAAAAAATATAAACATTAGCGAGTAATTAGCGCTCAAGCCGCTGGGCTATCTCCCTCTGAAAAAAGGGGATGCTCAGCTTTTTTGTCAGTCGAAATGGTTGCCTAACACACCGCCTCACAGAAGGTCAAGGGTAAAATAAACGGCTACGCCGCCCTTGACCTCTGTAAGGCGATGTGTTGCTTTAATCTGAGTCGACCGACGAAAAAAGCTGTGCTAAGCGTAGCGCTCCTGTTCAAATTCTGCTTGTGTGATCCCGCGTTTAGCTAAATAGCGGTTAAAACTGGCTGCTTTCCAGGGATGCGAAAGCGGTGGAATGTAATTTCTTTTCGCTTTTTGTTTTTGAGGTACGGCGTCGAATTCCTGGGATCGTAACTCATGTGCCGCTAAGCGACGCACACGATATAAACCTTCAGCGATCGAAGCGTACAATTCACCGTCAAAGGCTTTGATAACCAACACCTCTGTCCCACGTTGAAAATAAACTCCTTTTCCAGTCGATGTGACCGGTAAATAAGCCTGTTTATGGAATGAAAAGTGATTACCTGTATTGATCTTACGAGTAGTTAAAGTGCCCAAAATTAGATTTAATTTAGTTGTTACGGGTGCTTTTTCCATCACTGATGTGGTATCATTTATCGGTAGGGCAAACTGCGCATTGTATCTTTCGATGTAGGAATCTAGGAATACATTGGCCGCAGCTAGCGTAGCTACTTGATGAATACGTAATTCAGTGATTAGGCGAGATTGTAGCGTTTCAAAGAGACGCTCAACTCGCCCTTTTGCTTGTGGAATAGAACTGGTCGAAATCTTAGTTCCAAGTTGTTGACAAGCATAACCAAATTGCGTAAAAGTATCATTTTCAACCTGTTTTTGGTGTTTGCGTTGATATTCAAATACCGTTCGCCGATCACTGAAAAATTCATATGGAATGCCATAATTGGTTAGGATCTGATGGTAAACGTGGTAGTAACCCTTGAGGGTTTCTTGATGATCGAAGTAAGCACCAACGATAGTTCCAGTTGCGTCATCAATTGCCACGTGTAAATGACTTTTTTGCTTGCCAAACCATAAGTGGTCACTAGCGTCAATTTGGATTAATTCACCAAAATATTTTTTACGTGGGCGACTAGGGTGAGTTTCTCCTGGAATTAAAATTTTATCTGATTTAGCGACTGTTTTAGTTTTCATAGCTTGTTTTCGGAGCTTTTCTCGGTGCAGTCGTTTGGTTCGCCGATGAGCCTTAGGCGATAAAATATTCGCTTGTTTTAAGATATTAGCGATTGTTGACCGACTGAATTTAAGGTCTTCATGTTCGGCTAATAATTCCGTAAAATGAGTGAAATTAGCGCCGACGTATTTTGTTTGATACAGTTCAACGATAGTTGAACGTGTTGTTTGGGAAAGTGCGTGCTTGGGCTTTTTCAAACGATTTTGGTGAATAAAAGCTGATTTACCAATTGTTCTGTAACGGACAAGTAACCGATCAATCTGACGTCTGGTTACCCCTAGTTGAACCTCAGCTCTAGTTTTAGGCATTTTACCTTCAGCTACGTTTTTGATAATTCGATATTTGTGTGCTTCTTTCATCGTTAAGTAAACCTTTCTCATAAGATCCTCCGCTGTATAATTTGCCTAATTATTTTGGCAGAAGCGGAGGAATTTTTCTAGTTATTTGAGACATTTTCTCGTGTGATTACTTAAGACATTATCAGATGTGAATGACAAAAGAGCTTTTTTTCGCCGCAAGCCATTGACTTAGAGTGTACTTTAAGTTATATACTGCAATTGTTACTAACTTTATCTTAATAATAGGAGGAATTTTAATGGCTAAAAAACAAACCGCTGGGCACCAATTACTAGGCGACTTTGCCCCCCAATTCGCCCAGCTAAACGACGACGTCTTATTCGGTGAAGTTTGGAGTAAGGAAAATGAACTTTCCGCTCACGATCGTTCTTTGATCACGATTTCTGCCCTAATCGCTACGGGCAATACCGAACAACTAGCAGACCACCTCAAAATCGGTAAGCAAAATGGGATCACCCGAAAAGAGATCGTTGCTTTGATCACCCACTTAGGATTTTACGCTGGCTGGCCCAAGGCTTGGTCCGCTTTCAACCGCGCTAAACAAATTTGGACCACCGACGAAAATAGTACCCAACAACCAGGAGTTTTCGCAACCGGTCCTAAAAACGATGCTTTTGCGCAATATTTCAGCGGTCAAAGCTATAACAACGCGTTAGTTGATGCCGGCGGTGATGTGAGCGTCCCCGTCAATAACGTGACCTTTGAACCCGGCTGCCGCAATAACTGGCACATTCATCACAACGGTAGTCAAATTTTACTAGTGACTGGCGGACAGGGCTGGTACCAAGAAGAGGGTAAAAAAGCCCAGTTACTAAATCCAGGCGACGTAGTCGTTACTCATGACGGCATTAAACACTGGCACGGCGCTACAAAAGATAGCTGGTTCAGTCACATAGCGATCACCACCGGACAAGCAGAATGGCTCGAACCCGTGAGTGACGAACAGTATAATAACCTATAAGCATAAAAAATAGACCTGAGATGAAATCAAATTTCGTCTCGGGTCCATTTTTATTTTTGATCATAAATAGCCAAATCACGTGTAACAAACGGCTTTTCCTTAACTACCCTGCAACTTATTTTCCACGTCCGGCAGTTTGTTGACCGCACTGAGTAGCGCTTTAAGCGAGGCCGTGATAATATCGACGTCCATTCCGGCTCCCCAGACTCTCTGTCCTTTTTGACCAGTGATCCCAATATAAGCCATCGCCCTAGAAGTCGATCCCGTTTCCATCGCTTGCTCACTGTAAACGAGGTCTGAATAATGGATCCCCAGTACCTCTTGCACGGCGTTGCTGACCGCATCCAACCGCCCGTTTCCCCGGGCAGCCAACTTCTTAGCGGTACCAGCGACGTTTAACCGTACCGTACCATCGCACGTGTCGGCGGCAGTTTGTGGCAGAGCAAAATCTAACAGTTGCAACGGTTTTTCTAGGTTCACGTAGTTGTCTTGGAAAATTTGGTAGATCTCTGTGGGCATCAATTCCTTATGTTCGTGATCAGAAACGTCCTTGACACAGTAACCAAAATTTTCCCGCATTTTCTTGGGAAGGTCCAACCCGTAATTTTGCTCTAAGATATAGGACACGCCCCCCTTGCCGGACTGACTGTTGATGCGGATCACATCGCCATCATACTCGCGTCCGACGTCTTTAGGATCAACGTGTAAATACGGCACCGTCCAGTACTGCGGGTGGTTGGTTTTTCGCCATTTCATTCCCTTAACGATCGCATCTTGGTGGGAACCTGAAAATGCGGCAAAGACCAGCTTACCAGAATAAGGTTGACGGTCATAGACGTGCATGCGCGTATCCTTTTCGTAAAGACTAATGATCTCTGGTAAATTCGTAAAATTCAGTTGCGGGTCAACGCCCAGTGACATCATGTTGAGCGCCAGCGTGACGATGTCGACGTTGCCGGTCCGCTCCCCATTACCAAAAAGTGTGCCTTCAACCCGATCGGCTCCCGCCAAAAGTCCCATTTCAGAATCGGCCACCCCCGTACCCCGGTCGTTATGTGTATGTAGCGACAACACAACGTTTTTTCGGTATTTCAGATTTTGTGACAGATAGGCAACTTGGGTGCCATAAACATGAGGCAAAGACATTTCGACCGTTGCGGGTAAATTGATAATCGCTTTATGCTGAGCGGTCGGTTGCCAAACATCTAACACCGCGTTGCAGACCTCGCAGGCATAGTCGATTTCCGTTCCCGTAAAGCTCTCCGGTGAATATTCAAAACGGTAATTCTGTCCGGCGGCTGCCGTTAATTCTTTTAACATAGTTGCACCGTCGACGGCCATCTGTTTAATCTGCGCTTTCGATTTTTTAAACACTTGTTCGCGCTGCGCCACAGACGTCGAATTATAAACGTGCACGATGGCATTTTTAACACCATCAAGGGCTTCAAAAGTGCGCTTGATAATATGCTCGCGCGCCTGAGTCAGCACTTGAACCGTCACGTCGTCTGGGATCAAGTCTTCTTCTATCAGTGTCCGTAAAAATGCGTATTCGGTTTCCGAAGCGGCAGGAAAACCCACTTCAATTTCCTTAAAACCGATCTTAACTAACATCTTGTAATATTCAATTTTTTCTTCCAAACTCATCGGAATTACTAAAGCTTGATTACCATCGCGTAAATCAACGCTACACCATAGAGGTGCTTTATGCGGGTATTCTTTAGCCAGCCAGCTCATATCGACTTGCGGTGGCATAAAATAATTTTTGCGGTACTTATTAAAATTCATCTGAGTCATTTGACATCCCCCTTAATCCAATTCGGTCAGCTATCAATTTTTCCTAACCGACTCGTTTACCGTGCAAGTAAACGACCTTATCTGGTTGTTGCACTGCCTTAACATCTGCCAGTGGATCGGCCGTTAACACTTGAAAATCTGCGTACTTACCAACCTCTAGCGTGCCGTACTCTTCACTTGCCTGACACAATTTAGCAGCATTAATACACGAAGTTTCATAAGCTTCAAATGGGGTCATGCCAATTTTAGTCACCAATAATTCAAACTCCACGGGAGTCATATCAAAGCCATTAAATGGTGTCCCAGCATCCGTGCCACAAGTAAATTTTACTCCGGCTTTAAAGGCCGCACTCAAATTACGGTAAGAATCTGCAACAGCATCAACGTCTTTTTTGAGCATCCATTCCGGTAATATTCCCTTTCCTTTTTGTGCAATAATCGTCTCCGCAATTAAAGTAGGAGTCACGTATGTGCCTTGCTTGATCATCTGCTGCGCTTCTTGTTCGTTGATATAAAAACCATGCTCAATCGAATCAACACCAGCATCCAACGCATTTTGAATTCCCGGGTTGCCTTCGGCATGAGCTTCCACTATTCGCCGTTTATGGTGAGCCTCAGCCACCCCGGCTTTCATTTCTGCTACCGATAATTGAGGATCTGCCATAAAATCTCCCGGCGACATCACTCCGCCAGTTGCCATCATTTTGATACTTTCAGCACCGTTCTTGAGACTTTTGCGCACTCCCTTAGTCATTTCGGCGGGCGAATCAACCAAATAGCTGGTATTAGGCGCACCATCACCATGTCCCCCAGTCATTGAAAAAGGCATTCCCGACGTCATAATATGTGGCGTTTGTGGTAATCTTCCCTTAATTTGTAATTTTTTAAGTTTAATGTCAATATCAAAATTAGTCCCGCAGCTGCGCACAAAAGTTACCCCTGATTTTAACAAGGTACGCAAATTGTGGTAAGACAAAATAGCTGTTTCGGCTTCCGACAATTCAGGATCCGTCTCAAAAGTAGTTGGATCATCACTGATATGCACGTGAACGTTAAAAAATCCCGGCATTACATACTGTTGTTGTAAATCTACATTCTGATCTGCATCCGGTTGTTCACTAGAACTTCCCATTTGTATGATCTTATGGGTGTGATCATCCACCAAAAACCACGCGTTAGTTATGGTTTTCTCGTGCTTACCATCAAATAAATTACAGTTAAAAAATAAAGTCTGTGTCATCTTAATTCCTCCTCATTATTACTTTTCTATTTCCAATAGGCATATTGGTAACGCGCATTACTCAGTAACGAATAATTTAACCCCCCGACGTTTTTATTAATCAGCTTTCCCTGTGCCGGTTGGTACAAAGGAACAATCCCCTTGACATCCATCAAATGTTTGTCAGCGGCAACCAAAGTATGATAGCGTTCCTGACCATCTTGACTCTTAGCTTCAGTTAGCAAATGATCGTAATCCGGGTCACTCCAATGAGTAAAATTGATTGAATTATCAGTTTGACCTAAACTTAAAAAGTCTGAAGAGTCCAGCCAATCAGTAGACCAGCCGATCATGTTGATCTGAAATTTTTGACTAAAATCACGGTCAACATGTTGCGCGTGGGGAATCGCAGTAATTGTCATCTTGAGTCCTTTAAAATTCTTTTCGGCTACAGATTGAATGTAATTTGCCACGTGTTCATCTTCGTCAGTATCATCGGTCAACAAGTTAATAGTGACTTTTCTTTTACTCTGTTCGGCCAAATATTTATTCCAGTATTCCCGCGCTTTTTTCACATCCGTCGGCAATAAATTGCCAACATCCGCGGCCATATCTTTCTTATTTTGTGGATTTTGTTGGTCGCCGCGCGGCACCATACTCAGCGCGGGTTTAGAGCCGTCTTGTAATACATTTTTAGTAATCTTATGCCGATCTATCACGTAAGAAATTGCTTGCCGCAAATTTTCAGAATTAGTAATTTTATCCTGACTATTAAAGGTCAGTAACGTCATTCGTCCCAACATACGGGTCCGCAAATTAGGATCATTTTTATTAGCCTTGACGTATTGCCCCGTAATAGTCGCCTCTTGTAACTTGTTAGTCTTATACAAATTAACTGCGGTGTTTTCTTCTTTAACTACCTTAACTTTGACATGTTTGATTGCTACGTGCTTTTTATTCCAATAATAAGGATTCTGCCGGTAATCCCACGAAGTCTTGGTGCTGTCCCAGTTTTTTAACACGTAAGGTCCATTAGCCATTGTCTTAGCCGCACTGGTACCGTATTTTTTACCATATTTTTCCACAAATTTCTGGTCTAACGGATAATAAGCAGTAGCAGCTAAATCATTAAACCACGGCGTCTTTTCCGTAAAGTTAATTTGTAGTGTACGCTTATTTAACGCTTTGACTCCCAGTTGGTCGGTCGGTAACTTGCCTTTTTGAATTTCTTTAAAATTAACCATGTTATCATATGCGGCAGTATTTTGAGCTTTAGTTTTAGGATCAGCAATCCGCCTAAACGAATACACAAAATCCTGAGCAGTCACTGGATCTCCGTTAGCCCAACGTGCATTTTTTCTTAAAGTCAACGTATAAGTTTTACCGTCATTAGTTGGTTGCACGATTTTTTCGGCTACGCCAGCAACAACATGTTGTTGCCGGTCAAAAGTATACAAACCTTCCATGATTTGGTTGATCACATCACTACTATTAGTATCAGTATTTTTATTAGGATCAGCCGTAATCGGCTCACTAGGTAACATTACCGTCAAGGGCTTTTGACTAGCATCGACACTAATAGTAGCAATTCCTAATACCGCACTAACCCCCAACAACAGTAAAACATTATTAGCTATTATCCTTGTTAATTTCATTGCCTGACTTCCTTTACGGTAAATTAAAATCGTTTTAATTCATTTCCTGACTTCAACTAAGCAAAAAATATTAACCTGAAACTGCGCATTTTTTACCAAATAAAAAACGCCCCTTCAAGAAGTTTTTACTCCTTGAAAGGGCGTCGTTAGCGCGGTACCACCTTTTATTAAACTTACAAACTGGATCGATCTGAGCTCGAGATCAAATTCAATTCGCTGCAGTGATAACGGCTGCTTCCGGTAAAACTTAATTAAATTTCAGTCAACAACTCAGAAGTGAGTTTCACGCGTATTTCCTCACTCTTTTCCACCAACCAGAGCTCGCTTGCAGGAAATCCAACGCTAATGATCTTCCTCAACGTTTTTTAATTTATTGTTTAGTTGAATTTAATCATAATAACATTTAAGGCTTTTGTCAAGTACCATTAGTAATTTTTACTCTACTTTTTGTCCGTGCAAGTAAACAACCTTGTCTTTTTGTTGGACGGCTTTGACATCAGCCAGCGGATCGGCCGTTAGTACCTGCAAATCAGCATACTTACCAACCTCTAGCGTGCCGTACTCTGCGTCTGCCTGACACAGTTTAGCCGCATTAATACAAGAAGTCGTATAAGCTTCAAAAGGGGTCATTCCCAGTTGAACAGTCATCAACTCCAATTCTTTTGGAGTTTGATCGAAGCCATTAAACGGTGTGCCCGCGTCGGTACCGCAAGTCATTTTGACCCCTGTTTCAAATGCAGCTTTTAAATTACGTTTTAAATCCTCGGCGGCGTTGATATCTTTTTGATACATCCAATCCGGCAGTGATTCTTTGCCATACTTAGCAATACAATACGGTGGCAACAATGTTGGTGTTAAATAAATTTTTTGGGCAATCATTTGCCGTGCTTCAGCCACAGTAACGTAGCAACCATGTTCAATCGAATCCACTCCTGCGTCAATTGCGTTTTGAATTCCCGGATTACCTTCGGCGTGAGCTGCTACAATGCGCCGCTTATGGTGAGCTTCTATCACCCCCGCCTTCATTTCGGCTACTGAGAGCTGGGGATCTTCCATATAATCCCACGGTGACATTACCCCGCCGGTCGCCATCATCTTGATACTTTCGGCCCCGGCCTTTAAACTCTTGCGTACCCCCTTAGTCATTTCAGCTGGTGTATCGACTAAATAGCCAGTATTGGGCCCGCCATCGCCGTGTCCACCAGTCATCGAAAACGGTTGTCCAGACGTCATTAAATGGGGAGTCTGCGGTAATTTACCCTTGACCTGTGATCTTTTCAATTTAATGTCAATATCAAAATTAGTACCACAGCTGCGCACAAAGGTTACACCCGAGCGCAACAAAATCTGTAAATTTTGGTAAGCACGAACAGCGGTTTGCGCTTCCGTCATTTCCGGGTCGGTTTTAAATTCTGTGGGATCATCACTAATATGCACGTGAACGTTAAATAACCCTGGCATCACATAATTTTGGTGCAAATCGATATTGTTAGCGGCTTCTGGGTGACTACCAGTTCCCACCTGCACAATTTTATGCGTCTCGTCAGCTACCAGTAACCACGCATCATTTTTAATTTCATTGTCCCTGCCATTAAATAAATTACAGTGATAAAATAGTGTTTCCGTCATTTGATCGTCTCCTCGTTGAATTTATCTTTATTTCCAATACGCAAATTGATACCTGGCTCCACTAAGTAATGAGTAATTTAATCCCCCCACATGTTTATTAACTAACTTGCCTTCTACCGGCTGATAAAGTGGGATCGTTCCTTTAACTGCCATCAACTGTTTATCGGCGGCTACCAAAGTATCATAGCGTTCTTGCCCACCTTGATTTTTAGCCCGAGCCATTAAGTCATCGAATTCTTGGTTGTGCCAGTGTGACAGGTTGATCGCATTATGGCTTTCACCAAAGTTAAAGAAGTCGGTCGGATCTAACCAACTAGTGGACCACCCTAATAAGTTCAGTTGATATTTATTAGCGAAATTGCGGTCAACGTGTTGCGCGTGGGGAATCGCAGTGATGGTCATTTTCAAGCCCTTAAAATTCTTTTCAGCCACAGATTGAATATAATCGGCTACATGTTGGTCTTGATCGGTATCATCGGTCAAGATGTTAATAGTAACTTTTCTTTTACCTTGTTCGGCTAGATATTTGTTCCAGTAATTTTTAGCTTTTTTAACGTCGGTCGGTAATAAATTGCCCACGTCCGTTGCCATGTCTTGTTTTTTTTGCGGATTTTGCATATCACCACGCGGTACCATGCTCAAAGCGGGTTTAGAACCATCTTGTAATACATCTTTAGCCAATTTACGCCGGTCAATCACGGCGGAAAGAGCTTGCCTAAAATTCTCAGAATTAACGGTTTCATCTTGACTATTGACATATAAGAAATTCATTCTTCCCAGTAAACGAGTTTTCAAATTCGGATCACTGCGATTAGCCCTGACATATTGTCCGGTAATGGTTGCTTCTTGAATTTTATTAGTTTTATACAAATTAACTGCGGTATTTTGTTCTTTAATTACCTTAGTCTTAACTTTTTTAATAGCTACACTTTTAGCGTTCCAATAATGCGGGTTTTTCTGGTAATCCCACGAAGTCTTAGTACTATCCCAATTTTTTAAAACATACGGGCCGTTAGATAAGGTCTTAGTTGCACTAGTACCGTAATTTTTACCGTACTTAGCAACAAATTTTTGATTTAACGGGTAGTAAGCTTTAGCTGCTAAATCGTTAAACCATGGTGTTTTTTCCGTAAAATCAATCTGTAATGTGCGCTTATCCAATGCCTTGATCCCCAACTGATCACTTGGCAGTTTGCCGCTATTGACTTCCTTAAAATTAACAACGTTATCATAAGCACCGGTATTTTGTGCCTTAGTTTTAGGGTCGGCTATTCGTCTGAAAGCATAGACAAAATCTTGCGCAGTTACCGGCTGACCGTTAGCCCACTTAGCGTTTTGCCGCAATTTTAGCGTATAAGTCTTGCCCTCATTAGTCGGCTGCACAATTTTTTCAGCTACTCCAGGAACAATCTGGTGTTTACGGTTCAAAGTATATAAACCTTCCATCGTCTGCGTGATCACGGCATCGCTATTAGTATCCGCAGATTTATTAGGGTCAGCCGTGATCGGCTCACTGGGCAACATCACCGTTAATACCTTATTTTGTTTTACATTTGCCGCATGGGCCGTGACGAGCCCACTGCCAACGGTGATTCCCGTCAGTAATAATATAGTATTTAGTAAAAGCTTATGCTGTTTCATTTCACGACTTCCTTATAGTTAGATTAAAGTAAATGCAATCTTGGCCAGTGATGCATCTCTTTTACTAAACAAAAATTATTTTTGACTAAAAAACCTGCGCAGTTTTTACTCGTAACAAAAAAAACGCCCTTTCAAGAAGTTTGCACTTCTTGAAAGGGCGTCGTTTGGCGCGGTACCACCTTTGTTAAACTCAATACGAACGGCCCCTTTAAAATCAGGCGATTCGCTGCAGTGATAACGGCTGCTTCCGGCAAAACTTAATTAATTTCAGTCAACAACTCAGAAGGGAATTTCACGCGCATCTCCTCACCCTTTTCCACCAACCAGGGCTCGCTTGCAGGCTATCCAACGTTACTGATCTTCCTCAACGTTTTTTAATTTATTATTTAGTTGAATATAATAATAATCACATTTTAATGGTTTGTCAAGCTTTTTTTACCAGTTATTCAACCTTTTGTCCGTGCAAGTAAACAACCTTGTCTTTTTGCTGGACGGCTTTAACATCTGCCAGCGGATCGGCCGTTAGTACCTGAAAATCGGCGTACTTGCCTACTTCGAGCGTGCCGTACTCTTCGTTTGCCTGACACAGTTTAGCCGAATTAACGGACGAGCACTGATAGGCTTCAAACGGCGTCATTCCCAACGTATTAACCAGTAGCTCGAATTCTTCAGGCGTTTTATCGAAACCGTTAAATGGCGTCCCGGCGTCGGTCCCGCAGGTAAATTTAACACCTGCTTGATAAGCGGCCTTCAAGTTTTTCTTAGTGTCTGCCACAGCGTCGACGTCTTTTTGCAACATCCAGTCCGGTAAAACACCCTTGCCGTACTTAGCGATGTTAAATTCGGCGATCAGCGTTGGTGTCAGGTATGTTCCCTGTTTGATCATCTGCTGGGCTTCACTTTCATTCACGTAAAATCCATGTTCGATCGAATCCACACCCGCATCCAGCGCATTTTGGATCCCCGGGTTCCCTTCGGCGTGGGCGGCAACTGTGTGGCGCTTATGATGCGCCTCCGTCACCGCGGCTTTCATTTCTGCCACCGAAAACTGGGGATCATCCATAAAATCTCCGGGAGACATTACCCCGCCGGTCGCCATCACCTTGATATTCTGTGCTCCTGCTCGTAAGCTGGTCCGCACTCCTTTAGTCATTTCGTCCGGCGAATCAACCATATTACCTTCGTCAGGACCACTGTCACCGTGACCGCCCGTCATCGAAAATGGTTTACCCGATGGCATCATGTGCGGGGTATTAGGTAACCTACCGGCGGCACGCAATTTATTGAGCTTCAAATCGATGTCAAACCCCGTGCCACAGCTCCGAACAAAGGTCACTCCCGACCGCAAAAGCGTCTGCATGTTTTGGTAGGCAAAGACTGCGGCTTCCGCTTCGGAACGCCCCGGCGCGGTCGCAAACGTGGTCGGATCCAAATCGACGTGCACGTGAACGTTAAAGAAACCGGGCATTACGTATTGTTGGTGCAAGTCAACTTGTTTTTCGCTATTTGGTCGTTGCTCACCCGTGCCGACCCGCGTTAATTTGTGCGTATCGTCATCCACTAAAAACCACGCATCTTTTTGCGTTTGTTCCGTCTTGCCGTCAAATAAATTACAGTTAAAAAATACAGTTTGAGTCATGATAATTCCTCCTAAATTATGATTATTTATTTCCAATAAGCAAACTGATAGCGCGCATCACTCAGTAACGAGTAATGCAAGCCTCCTACCTTTGAGCTGACCAACTTGCCTTGAGCCGGTTGATAAAGTGGCACGATCCCTTTGACCGCCATCAACCGTTTATTAGCCGCTACCAAGGTGTCATATCTTTGCTGCCCGTCTTGGCCTTTGACCTGAGTCAACAAATCGTTGAAGTTTTGGTCACTCCAACCAGAAAAGTTAACCTTGTTGCCTGCAGCAGCTAAATTCAAGAAATCAGTTGCGTCTAACCAGCTAGTGGACCAGCCCGTCAAGTTGACTTGGTATTTGTTAGCAAAATCGCGACTGACATGTTGGGCGTGGGGGATTGCCGTCAGCGTTAGTTTCAACCCCGGAAAATTCTTCTCGGTCACGGACTGAATGTAATCACCAACGTGTTGGTCTTCGTCCGTGTCATCCACCAATAAATTAAGCGTGACTTTCTTTTTGCCCTGCTCGGCTAAGTATTTTTTCCAGTAGCTTTTAGCCTTTTTAACGTCGGTCGGTAATAAATTGCCCACGTCTTTAGCCATATCGCGCTGATTACTTGGATTTTTTTGGTCACCTAACGGTACGACACTTAAAGCTGGTTTTGAGCCATCTTGTAACACGTTTTTGGTGATCTTACTGCGATCGATCACGTACGAAAATGCTTGGCGTAAGTTTTCCGAAGCAGTTGCTTGGTCGTGACTGTTAAAGTATAAGTAATTGATCCGGCCTAACAAACGAGCTTGTAAATTTTTGTCGCTACGATTAGCTTTAACGTATTGCCCCGTGATCGTCGCTTCTTGTAACTTGTTAGTTTTATATAAATTGACCGCAGTATTTTGTTCCTTGACCACTTTGACCTTGATATTTTTAATGGCAACGTGCTTAGCATCCCAATAATACGGATTTTTGCGGTAAGACCAAGAAGTTTTAGTACTGTTCCAATCCTGCAAAACATAAGGCCCGTTACACAAAGTCTTAGCTGCGCTTGTGCCGTAACTTTGCCCGTACTTGTTAACAAATTTTTGTTGTAGCGGGTAATAAGCCGTCGCGGCTAAATCGGCAAACCACGGTGTTTTTTCCGTCATATTGATCTGCAGCGTTCGTTTGTCTAGCGCCTTAACTCCTAACTGGTCGGTCGGCATTTTACCTTCCTGGACCGCGTTAAAATTCACGACCGTTTTAAAGGCTGCCGTATTTTGCGCTTTAGTTTTAGGATCAGCTATTCTTCTAAACGAGTAAACGAAATCCTGCGCCGTTACCGGATCTCCGTTAGCCCAACGTGCATTTTTCCTCAATTTCAACGTATAAGTCTTACCATCATTAGTCGGTCGTACCACTTTTTGAGCTACCCCAGCAACGATCTGGTGTTTCTTGTTAACGGTGTACAGGCCTTCCATCGTCTGGTTGATCATACTGCCGCTGTTGGTATCGGTATTTTTATTGGGATCCGTAGTGATCGGCTCGCTCGGTAACATCACCGTTAAAGTTTTCGCTTTAGCCTCCACCGGTACCTGCGTTACTAAAAACACACCCAGCAATAACCCCACACTGCCCAGTAACACTTTAGTAAATTTCATTTTGTAGACCCCTTTTATTCAGACAAATTTTTCAAACCATTCTTTGATATCTTCCATTCTGTGAATTCGTAACGAAGGTAATCCATTACGCGAAAGTCCATGAAATGACTGCGGGTAGTGGATCATATCAATTGTTCCTCCCGCCAATTTAACCGCCGTAAAAAATTCCTCGCTTAAAAAGATCGGGCAGCGCATATCCCATTCACCATGCAGTAACCTAACTGGCGTTTTAACGTTTTGGGCGTAAGCTAGTGGCGACATGCGCCAGTACTTCTCGCGCGCTTGCCTACCAGCAAATAAATCAGCGCCTAACTCTTTTCTATCAAACCAATAGCCAATATCAGAAGCGCCATACATGCTTTGCCATTCCGTGACACTGCGCTGCGCGACTGCCGCTTTAAATCTATCGGTATGTCCCACCGCCCAAGTTGTCATAAATCCTCCATACGAACCACCAACGATGTATTGATGACGTGGATCCAATTCTGGAAAATGCTCTAAAGCATAATCTAATCCAGCTAAAAGATCCGTAAAATCTTTTTCGCCATAGTGACCATCTACTGCATCGCAAAATTTCTGGCCGTAAGTTGTCGAGCCTCGCGGATTAACAAAAACCACACCGTATCCCCAACTAGCCAAAACCTGAAATTCCTGGAAAAATGCCTCTCCATAAGCCGTATGCGGTCCACCATGAACGTATAAAACGACTGGCGTTTGTTCTTGTTCACCTATCGCTGGTAAATACCAGCCCTCCAACTGGACTTGGTCAGCACTTAAATAATTAAAACGATGTGGGTGAGCGTAAACATGAACTTCTTCGTAGTCCTGATTTGGATTATCTACAACAGTTTCTTTTCCTGCTTCGAGGTCTAGCAGCCTTAATTCGTTGGCTTTTTCTTGGGTAGAAATAACTAGCAACAATTGTTTTTCGTTAACTACTTCAAATTCAGTGATGTATTCTGCTTTGTTTCTGAGTAAAGTTAACTTGCCGTTGCGGTCACCCATATACAATTGACTATGTCCGTGATAAAGCGCATGAAAAATAAATTTTTCCCCACTTAATATTCTGACGGTTTGTTGTCTTAAATTTTGCAGTAAATCAGAACTTAAGCCCCCGCCATAGCCAACATCAGCTTGTGTCAATTGTGTTGTTAGGTTAGTCAACTGCTGAGTTTCAGCGTTATATAGCCAGAGATCATTAACAGTTTGTTGCGGGTGACTATCATCATTTCCCGTCAGCAACAAATCTGCTTTCATAAATTGTGCTTCACTAAAAATTCCTTGCGGTACTTGTTTAGTTACCCACACTTTTTGCTTTGTCCTCACGTCAAACAAATAAATAGCCTGAGTTGGGTCATAGTCCGTATCAATTTCAGGATGAGTTCCCTGAGCATAAACTACCTGCTCACCGGTAATACTAGCTGTTAAAAGGTGGAAATCATATTTCTGTTCAAACAATGTTGAAATTTCTTTCGTCTGTAAATTTAGTTGTACTAAAGAATACTTAGCATCATTTTCCAGCCAGCCATACCCATCTTGTCTATTGTTAAGTTTGGTGACATGGCGCGGTGTCGGAAATTTAGCGGTTTTGAATTTAGCTTCTTCTTTAGTTTCCTTCACCTTCAAAAATAGCAATTTTCCCTGTTTTGAACTTACCACTTGTTCCACGTTTCCCACTGTCTTTACCAAAAACGCACAACCACCGGTTAACGACATGCCATAAAGCTGTTTGTGACCATCGTCAGTTTGATGGACATAATATAAATAATGATCGGCCGTTACTACGGGCTGGCTATCGAACCCCCCCTGAGCCCAAGTTCGTTTTACTTTATCATGGTCAATACTTTTTAACGTCGAGGTATAGCTATTTTCGGCTAGATCAATCGCATTTTCAGCATAAAAACATTGTCCTTGAGCCACCGTTAACTGCGAGATAGTTTTTAATTTCCCTAAATCCTTTGGAGTAACCCTTTCTTGCATTGACCAATTTCCTTCTTTCTACCGTAATTTTATTTCCACTCTACGTAGCGGTACTGTGCACAAGTACTGTATGGGGTATACTTGATCCCCTTAACCTTATTACTTACTAAATTGACTTGTGCGTTTTGGTACATTGGACTAAATGCTCGGACTGCCATCGCCCTTTTATTAGCTTTTTTCAGTAATTCAAAACGCTTATTTTTATCCAGCTGTGTCTGAGCTTGTGTCATGTACTGATTAAATTCCGAATCATCCCAGCCCGTAAAATTGACGGAATTATCTTTTTGCATTAATGCTAAGTCCGTAGTTGGATCCGGCTCATCTCCGTCCCAACCAAATAATGCAATATCAAAATCTTTGTTAAACATCCGATCGATCTCTTGTTGTAATGGGACTGCTTTAACACTAACAGTTAAACCCGGCATTTCTTTTTCCCATTGGCTTTGCACGTATTCAGCTACTTTTTTATTGGTATCAGTGTCATTAGACAACAACGTAATTTTTTGCGGTTGATCTCCTAATTCTTGTTGAACTTTATGCCAATATTCTGTAGCTTTTTTAGGATCATATTTATTGTAATTACCAACACTTTCAGCAAAATCCTTACCAGTATTTGGATCCGTTGCTACTCCCTTTGCTACCATATTCAATAACGGCTCTGAACCATCCTGGATCACTTTTTTAGTGAGTTCTTGTAGATTCAACGAATAACTGGTGGCTTTTCTAAAGTTTTCGTTGGCGGCTAAAGGATTGTCTTTATTAAAATATTGCAATTCGATCTGCGTTGTTAACGTCTTTTTCATTTGTTTAGCTAACTTAGCATTGTTTTCTACCGCTTTGACGGTTGTCCCACTGACGGTAGTTTCTTGGACCTTGCCATCAGAAAATAGGTATTCGGCAGTCGTAGGCGTTTTTACTACTTGGACGTTGACTTGGTTCATTTTTACTTTTTTAGCATCATAGTAAGTCTTATTTTTGACATACTTCCAAGTCGATTTAGTCGAATTCCAGTCCTTGAGCACGTAAGGACCATTTGATGCCGTTTTAGCTGAACTAGTGCCATATTTTTGCCCGTACTTCTTAACTAAAGTCCTGTTAACTGGTAAAAATTCCGTGACCGCATCAAAATTAAACGTTGGATTCGGGCGACTCAACAAAATTTCCAGCTTATACTTTCCTAGCGCCTTAACTCCTAAATTAGTTGGCGACTGTCCTTGATTATGCACTTCATCATAATTTAAAAAAGTTTCCAACCGGTTCGCATATTGTGCTTTGGTTTTAGGGTCGACTTGCCGGCGAAAAGAAGTTACAAAATCCTGAGCTGTCACGGGATCACCATTGCTCCACTTAGCATTTTTTCTTAAATTAAAAACGTACTTTTTCCCCTGATCTGTTGGCTTCACGATTTTAGTTGCGATCCCCGGTACGACCTTGCCGTCATTATTAAGGCGGTACAATCCTTCCGTGGTCTGTCTTAAAATATAATCGGAATAAGTATCAGTATTTTTATTCGGATCTGCAATTTGTGCTTCAGACTGAATCGTTACGTTTAACGGCTTATCCTTAACGGCCGTATTTTTTTGCCCGCATCCTGCTAATAACAATCCCAGCAATAAAGTTGGGGACAAAACCCACAATAATTTCTTTTTCATTAAAAATTCTCCTTTGTCTTAGCATCAATTACTTTTCAAATAAAAAATTATGACGTGTTTGTCCTCAATTACTGCGCAGATTTTTACCACCAGCCACAAAAAAAAGCCCTCCCAAAGAGTTCAACTCTTTGAAAGGGCGCATAGCGCGGTACCACCTTTTGATATCCTCAATACGAGCGGCATTCAATGACGATTAAATGCGATTCGCTGCAGTGATAACGGCTGCCTGCCGGTAAAACTTAATTAATTTCAGTCAACAACTCGGAAGGGATTTTCACGCCGTGCCTGCTCACCCGCTCTCACCAATTCGGGCTCGCTTTCAGCCAAACACCTTGCTACTTTCTTCCTCAACGTTTTTTAATCTTTTATTTAATTATTTTTAATATAAATTGAATTAGCCTCATTGTCAAGCACTAATTTAACTTTTAGACAACTTCGACGTGCAACTGACCGTCTTTGACCACCTTGAGCTTCAGCATTACTTTATAAACTACCCAGGAAATAATTGCTGGTACTAAAACGCCCATTACGAGATAAACTACTAGGGCTTTAGGATTGCTTGAAGCCAAGTTGATCGGTACGATCAAAGAATTCAGGCCCAGACCTGCTAGTGTATAGTTAACCTTGAAATGGAAAACCATCGCGGCAATCGGTGCGGCAACCACCGCCGAAATAAAGGACGGCACGGCTAACATCGGATTGATCAGTAGGTTAGGAAACTGGATCTTAGGTGTGATGAAGCCCTGAGCAATGTTAGCGCCCAAGTTATTTTGCCGCCATGAAATTACCAGGAAGCCGACAAATTGAGCGGTCGTACCGATCAAAGCAGCGCCCGAAGACAGCGGATCAAGCATAACGGCCACGGCCAAAGCGGCTGAAGATGCCGGAGTCATTAAGAACAATGCCCATGCAAACGACACGCAAATCGAGCCTAACAACGGATTAACTTGCATCGACTGGGCGATAAAATCACTCAACCAGTTCAAAGCAGGTGTCGTGACACTGGCCAACCCCAACCCGGAAATCGAACCGACCAAGGTAGCAGACAGTGGCACCAACATCATGTCCAGCGGTGTTTTGCCGGTCAAATATTTACCGACTAACGCTGCAATCAAACCGGCAGCCACGGCACTGATCGGCTGACCGGAAGTAAAAATTCCCGAATGAGCAGCTTCCATCAATACGTTACCAGTTGGCGACACGCCTTTCATCGCACTACTGGTAAAATAAACTGCATTAGCACCAATTGTAGAAGAAATCATGGAACTAAACATTACTAACGAATTAGTTTTCAACTGTGTCGCAATGACCGCGCCAAAAGCCGGTGCTAACATCCATTGCGCGATCGCACCTACCTGATAGAGTGCATTCCAGTGTAAAAAATTAGCAATCGACTGAATCAACAAACCGACACCTAACATTACTAAAACGGCGTTAGACACCCCGGCTGATACCGTATAAACATAATCTTTAACAGTCATTTTATGTTCTTTTTGTTGCGCTGCTTTTATCATAAGAAAACACTCCCTTATCTTCAATATTTGATTTAATGCAATTAAATTAAATTTTTAGTTGTGCGTTGGCTGTCATTTTCTGCGCAGTTTTTACCTAAAGACAAAAAACACCCTTTTAAAGAGAAATTCTCTTTAAAAGGGCGTCAGTAACGCGGTACCACCTTTTATCTACTTAATCAAAACACTCAATAGTGCTTTGCTGCGGTGATAACGGCTGCCTGCCGGTAAAACTTAATTAATTTCAGTCAACAACTCAGAAGTGAGTTTCATACCGCATCACTTTACCCGCTCACACTACACCGGGCTCGCTATTAAGTGACACGACACTACTTGTCTTCCTCAACGTTTTTTAATCTTTAATTTAATTATTTTTAATAATAATCATTACAGCCGTGGTTGTCAAGCGTAAAATTAAAATTTTCTTATCTTTTTTGAAATCAGCTTAGATCATCTAAGTAATTTCTCACTTGTTGGATATCCGCTGGTGTCGTGCGACAACAACCGCCTAATACCCTGGCACCCGCTTTTAACCAGTCCGGTACTAAGTCTGCCAAGTGTAACGGATTATTTTTAGACTGCCACGTTTTAGTTACCGGATCGTAAGTATCACCGTTATTAGGATAAACGATCACGGGTTTAGTCGTATTATTAACAACTGCAGGTAACAGGCGAGAAACATTTTCCAGTGCCGTGCAGTTAAAACCAAGCGCTACTATCTGTGGGTGACTAGCAAAATATTTAACGGCAGTCGCTAACTGAGTGCCATCACACAGGCTATTCTTGCCATCGACACTAAACGATAGCCACGCACCCATTTGTGGAAATTCTTGTTCCAATAGTTCCGTGAGTGCTTGCGTCTCTTTAAAATTAGGCATCGTTTCAAAGGCAAATAAATCAACACCACTATCGGCTAATAAACGCATGCGTGGCCGGTGAAATTCCTGGTATTCTTCTTTAGTCAACTGATAGTCACCGCGATATTCGCTCCCGTCAGCCAAGTAAGCGCCGTAAGGACCCACGTCTCCTGCGACTAGGATCGTTTTAGGTTGACCCGTTGCCTTCAAAAATTTCGTCCGTGCTTGAACAGCAATTTGTCCGGAACACACGATCATTTTTTCGGCGTCTTGTTTACTATAACCGCTCTGCGTAAATGCAGGAACATTTGCTTGGTAACTATCAGTAGTAATTACTTCGGCGCCAGCTTCCAGATAACTTTGATGCACATTTGCGATCGCATCTTGGTCGGTGACCAATGCTTCGGCAGACCATAATTCATTGTCCGTCGCGACTCCTCTTTTTTCCAGTTCACCAGCCATCGCACCGTCGATCAACCGGACTTTTTCACTAAAAAATCGTTGCACTTCACCTAATTCCATCCCGTTCACACTCCTTATTGCTATTAAACTAAAATTGATGCTATTATAGTTTATAAAACTTTCTCAAAGCAAGGTGTAGAATTTGAAAAAAAACAAAACCGCTCTTAAAAGAAGTATGAACCAATATCAATTATTAATGATCTCACTAGGCGGTGTTATCGGCACTGGCCTATTTTTAAGTTCCGGTTATACGATCAATCAAGCCGGTCCGATCGGGACAATCCTCGCCTACGCGTTAGGCGCCGTGATCGTTTATCTAGTGATGTTGTGTTTAGGCGAGTTATCCGTGGCCATGCCCGAGACCGGCTCTTTTCACGTCTACGCCACCAAATTCATCGGTCCGGCTACCGGATTTACCGTCGCTATTTTATACTGGCTGACTTGGACGGTCGCGCTAGGCTCCGAGTTCACGGCGGCCGGCATCATCATGAAAGAGTGGTTTCCCCACTCACCGACCTGGGTATGGAGTTTGTTATTCATAATCTTGATTTTCGTGTCTAACGCCTATTCCGCCAAATTTTTCGCCAATACCGAATTTTTATTTTCCAGTATCAAAGTAATTGCCATTGTCGTCTTTATCATTTTAGGTGTGGCCGCGATCTTCGGTTTGATCCCCATGAAAGGCTACACCCACGCACCACTTTTTCATAATTTGTTTAAAGATGGGCTATTCCCCAATGGTTTTAAAGCCGTCTTTACCACCATGTTGACCGTCAATTTTGCTTTTTCCGGAACCGAATTGATCGGTGTGACTGCCGGCGAAACTAAAAATCCAGCCGTCGCTTTACCCAAAGCGATCCACACAACATTGCTGCGCCTAGTTCTCTTTTTCATCGGTAGTATCATCGTAATGTCCGCACTGATCCCGTGGCAAAAAGCCGGCGTCAACGAAAGTCCGTTCGTTCTAGTCTTTAATAAAATGGGGTTGCCTTTTGCCGGAGACATCATGAATTTCGTCGTTTTGACCGCCATTTTATCGGCCGCCAATTCCGGTTTATACGCCTCGACTAGGATGTTATGGTCACTGGCACACGAAAAAATGATCCCGCTCAAATACGCGCGCACCAATTCACGCGGCGTACCAATGATCGCCTTATGCCTCAGTATGGTCGGTGGCGTGCTTGCTTTGATCTCCAGCGTCTATGCCGCTTCGACGGTTTATCTGGTCCTAGTTTCCATTTCGGGCTTGGCGGTAGTGATCGTTTGGATGGCAATCGCGCTATCCGAGATCAACTTTCGTAAACAATGGTTAAAAGACGGCCACACTGTTGCGCAGTTAAAATACAAAACACCGTGGTATCCGCTCGTCCCGTGGGCGGCTTTTATCGCCAGTTTGTTATCGTGTGTCTTGATAGTCTTTGACCCGACGCAACGGCCCGCATTATTTTACATGGTGCCATTTTTGATCCTGTGTTACGCGGTCTACTACGGCAAAGAATACTTAGCCAAGAAACGGCAAAAAAACGATTGATTACTCAATCGTTTTTTTAGTGCAATTATTCTTTATCTGCCACGTATTCCAGCAAGTCTCCCGGCTGACAGTCTAATATCTTGCAGATCTTTTCCAAGGTGTTAAACCGCAACCCCTTGACTTTGCCATTTTTAAAATTCGACAGGTTGGCCGGCGTGATCCCTACTTGAGCAGCCAATTCCTTGGAAGAAATCTCGCGCTCTAACATTACTTGTGCTAATCTCACTTTGATCATATTATCACCTAAATAAAAGAATCGTTTTCGTCTTTGAGTTGCATTCCGTTCTTAACTAAAGTATAAACCGTGTAGCAAACTGCCACAAAGACTAACGTGATGATGACCCCGGTGAAATCAACCTGAATTTTGCCGCCGACAAAAACCAGCGGGATAATTACCTCACCCATCATTTCAACCAACTCTAGTGCCAAAGCTACCCAAACTCCCTGCAAGACTCGCTTGATGCAACGTAAATTATCCGCAACAAAAAATTGCTGGTGCTCCATATTGACTAACAAGCGGTGTAACGTCTTAGCGATATAGATCATGGTTGCAAAAACGCAAAGCACCCAAACCATGGTCAACAAAAAAGTAGATAGCAAAGCAGTCCGATTACCCGAAACTGCTAAAACCTTTTTACCAAATCCAGTGACCGTCATATCGCCTTTGCCATAGTTTAAAGTTACCACAACGGTTACAAGAACAGACACCCCACTCAAAAAATACATCAAGTACTGCACTAACGTAGTCATAATAGTGAGAAATCTTAACGAGATCCTAGTTTTTCGTTCCATTCGAATCACTCTCCTTTAGCTTTTATTATCGTAATACAATAATTTATTATTGTCAATAGATATTTAATTTAACTAAATTACTACAGAATAATTGCAGCTACTTGACGAAAGAGCTTAGTTCTTCTATGCTATAACTATACTTCCAAAAAGTTAGTAAAGGAATGATCGTCATGAAAATTTTAGTTACAGGTGCTACCGGCGAGTTTGGTCACTACGCTTTACAGGCACTAGTAAAATTAGTACCCCAATCAGAGATCTATGCGCTGGCACGCAGCGAACAGAAGGCACAAAAATTAGTTCAGGAGGGCTTTCAAGTTCGCATTGGTGACTACGATCACCTCGATTCCCTCACAAAAGCTTTCAGTGGGATCGACCGGCTCTTATTTGTTTCTGGCAGCGCTGTAGGGTCCCGTAAACCACAGCATAAAAACGTGGTAACTGCGGCTCAGGCGGCTAACATTAACTACATTGCTTACACTAGCTTCAGTCACGCCGATACTTCGACCAGTGACTTAGCTGACGAACACCGGTACACCGAAGAATTGATCAGTAACGCTCACATCGAGCACACCTTTTTGCGTAACAACTGGTACTTAGAAAATGAATTGCCCCTACTGACTGCAGCTAAAAATAGTGGCCGGCTAGTTCATCACGGTGGTTCTGGCAAAGCCGGTTGGGCGCTTAAAAGCGAATACGCTACGGTCGCCGCACGCGCAGTTTGTGGTCAGTTTGATTTTCCCGCAGTTTTAGAGTTAGGTGGACCACTGCGTTCCTACTCAGAGCTGGCTTTTGGCCTAGCAAGCGTTACTCACCAAGAGATCACCGTTGAAAGTGCAGACGCACAGACGACCGCACAATTCCTAGCAACAAACGCGCAAGTGCCGCTAGAAGTGGCGCAGAGTTTAGTGTCGTTTGAAGAAGTGATTGCTGGACATTCCTTGGAGGTTGCTTCCCCGGATTTCGCCAAGTACCTGGGCAAGCCGGTGACGGATTTGTCAACCGCACTAACTGAAATTTTATAAATACAAAAAGAGGGCCTGGGGCAAAATGCGGTTTTGTCCCAATCCCTTTTTTATTTTCCGTAAGTAATAGACTGATCGTGCTCCCTCTTTTGTTTTCCATAAGTTAATAGACTTAAGCGCGTTCGTCAAGTCAGCAACCGCCTTGTTTTACGGCCTACTTTTTCTTTTCCGCCAGTGCACGGTTGATTTTTTCGGTCGTCAGATAAATATCCAGCCGACAGATCAGCCACACTACTACATAGATAACGACAAACGTCAGCCAGAAATGGTACGTCAGTAAAAACGGTCGCAGCCACCCGTTGTAAATCATCGTGCCGACCGCCAAGAGCAACGTGCAACAAAAATGAATAAACAGCGCCAGCAAAAAATTTAACTGTTCAATGTCAAAGAGTAACGTCAGCACACCGATCGCACCACTCATCAGTAAAATACTGGCAATATTAGCACTCGTCGGCGGCGTCGGTTGAATTTTAAACATTAGTACCAACAAATAAGAAAACGAACCAAACCCCAGTCCAATCAAAATATCGTGGATCACTTTTTTACCCATAGCTTCCTCCTACTTTATCCCTAAATGGCGCATCAACGACTTGACGTACTTGCGGCTCACGTCGGTCTTCACCCCTGTGGTCAACGTCGCCGTCATGTTTCCTGAAAAACTATCGGCTAGTGAGAGCAGGTGGTCTAATTGAATGTAAGCATGTTTAGAAACTTGGATAAAATCAGTTCGCCCCACTCGCTGGGCAAAGTGGATCAGCGTTTCGTTGGTCGCTAACACCCCTTCTGTCGTGTAAATCAGTAGTCTATTTTTTTGAATGTCGGCTAAGATCAGCGTATCGAGCTTGATCATTTTTAGTTGTTGCGCCGTTTTGACCGATAAAATATTAGACTGAGGAACCTGATAATTGTTAATGTAGTCCAGCAATTCCTGAACCGCGGCATCATTAACAGCGGCTCTGACTATCACTACCGGTTCTTTAGCCGTCGGATCTTTTTCAAAATAACCGTGTACCAAAATGCTATCCCCTTAACTCCGTGATTTTGGTCGTGCGTACAATAGTATAACAAACATCACCGCCACCGCCAAAATTCCTAACAACAAATACGTCGTCTGACTAAAGTTTAATAATAAATTATGCAACTTAATGCGCACTCCCAATTCTTTTTCAAAGTCGAGGCGCATAACACTATCGCCGCTAAATAGGTCAGTTAGTTTAGGCTTCATTAATACTTGCCGGTATAACGATGCTAAGTAGTTTCCGGGAGTGACCTTGACTAACAACTGGGCGAAATGAGGCATGACCCCAATAGGAATATAAGTTCCCACCAAAAAACCAGCAGCAGTTCCGATCACCGTTCCTAACTGTCCGACGTTGGTCGTTGTTTTGACAAAGTGCAATAATATCAAATTAATAATGGCAGACAACACGGCATTGCTTATCAGTATCACCAGTAATCCCGGCAATTGCTGCCACCCCAGCATCAAGTCAGCGCTAAAATAAAAATAGGCAGCCATCAACACCAGTAAAACCAGTTGCATGATCACCCCAATCACCGTCGCGCTTAATAAGTAACTAAACTGCAGGCGCATGTTACTTAGATCGGTCAACAATAAATCCTGAGTTACCTGATCTTCTTGGTCTTTGATCGCCTGTCCGAGTGCCGTGTAAGTCGTCGTCATCCCGCACACGGTCAAAGTCCCGCCCATTAACCATAGATCTAATAATTGGCCAGCGTGTGCGACGTCTTGCCAACTATCAACCAGCATTTTCCGCAAGAATATCAGGTACAATAAAAACGAAATAGTTGCGCCTAAAAGAGAAAATAAGATCCCCGCATGATTGCGAAAGTATAGTAATAAATTACGTTTGCTCATTGCTAACACCTAACGCACCGCCCTTCCAGTTAATTCCATAAACGCGTCGTCCAACGAGCCCAGCTGAAATTCAAAATCGACCAGTTGTTCTTGGTAGGTATTTAAAATTTGTAACGCCTGGCGACTATCCCGCGGCGCACATACCACCTTTTTGCCTTGCTGACTCAGTAAGGCCGGAAAAGCGTGAGTATCGGGTTCCGTCTTAAATTGAAGCGTCAAACGATCCCTAGCGTAACGTTCCTTAATGCTATCTGCGCTGCCAGTAGCACTGATCTGACCGTGATCGATAATGTAGATTTGGTCGGCTTCATCGGCTTCGTCCAGGTAATGCGTCGTTAAGATCACCGTTAAGTGTTCGTTTTGCCTTAACTGACGCAGTAATTCCCAGATCGCCGTTCTCGTTTGAATATCCAACCCCGTTGTTGGTTCGTCTAAAAATAAAATATCCGGTTGGTTCAGCAACGCCCGTGCAATATCGACTCTTCTTTTCTGGCCGCCCGACAAGGTCCCGTACTTCTGTTTCATAAAATTTGTCAGTCCCAACTGCTCGCTGACTTGTGCTACACGATCAATCGCTAAATTACGATACTGCTTAGCCCGTAACTTGAGGTTTTCCGCGACGGTCAACTCCGCGTCAAGCACGCTATTTTGAAATACCACACCGAGTTTGATTTGCTCTTGGTAATCGATCCGCCCGCCAGTTGGGGTGATCAACCCGATCAACATATTCATCGTCGTTGATTTCCCGGCACCGTTAGGACCGAGTAGGGCGGTCAAACTTCCGCGTGCGACCGTTAAATTTAGGTGAGCGACCGCCATTTTAGTGCCGTAAGTTTTAGTTAAATCAGTAGTCGTTAAAATCATTTCATCACTCCTTGCCACTTAATATAGCAAAGAAAAAGCCCGGCGTCTGCGGCTTTAGGACCAGTCGTAGCTCAGCCAAGCTAAGTGGTAGGATAAGGCAATTAAGTTGCACAAAAAAGAAGGGGTACGTAAAAAAACGCTTAACAGTTGAGCACTAGCCTAGTTTCAAAGTAAAGCCCGCACTTGGGGCTTATTTTGAAACGTAGCTAGGCGCAAACTGCTGCTTTTTGGAGCACGATCAGTCTATTACTTACGAAAAAAAGAAGAATTGCGTAAAAAAGCGGCTAGCAGTTTTTCACTATTCAGCAGCACTAAAAGTTAATTTTTTCCCCGCCAAGTGTTGTGCTAACTGTTTTTGGGCGGTAAAAATCAGCACCTGATTATCCTGTGCGATTTTTTCCAGTAATTCTTGGATCAAAGAAACCCGTTCTTCGTCAAAATTGACAAACGAATCATCGATCAGCAGTGGCAAGTTGATCTGATCTTGCAATTGACGCACAAACGCCAATTTAACCGCGAAGTACAGCTGTTCGGCCGTCCCGCGTGACAGGTACGCGACCTCTTTTTTCTGGCCGTCAGCCGCAGTAACGGTTAACTTTTTGCCAAACTGAATGTCAACGTAACGTCTCGCTGTCAGCAACTGGAAGTATTCCTTAGCCGCTCTGAGCATTTTAGGAAAACGTTCGTTAGAAGCCAGGTCTAAGGTGCGCTCAAGCCACTTGGCAGCAAAAAGATCCGCCAAATACTCCCGACTGCTATTGGTAAATTGCGTCGCTAAATTCGCCAACTCCTGTTTTTGCTCAAAGATCACGCTTGAATTCGCCAGGTCCGCCATTTTAACACGCAACTCAGCACTTTGACTCCTCAGTTGCTCAGCACTCCCGTTTAAGTCCTTCACTTGAGCAGTCAAGTCTGCCTGTTGCCGTTGCACTGCGTCCGTTTTTAACTCTGCCAATGTCGTTAGGTCCGCGGGCAAATTAGTTTTAAGCGCCTTGATTTGCGTCGTAATCTCCGTTTGCCGTAAGAATTTTTGGTGGAGCTCATCATAGTCTGCCATTTTCTCCACTCGTGCTTTTCCTAAAAGTGCGGTCAACTGTAAATCAAGTTCGTGCAACTCTTGTTGGCGTTGCCGCAAATCAGCAATCAAGTTCATCTGGCGTAATTTTTGTTGCTGCCGGTCGTTTACCCGAGTTTCCAGTAATTCCAGGGCAGCTAATAGACCGCCGAAATCAATCGCCGGTTCGGTCGCCAGCAAAGAAGCCACTTCTCGCCCTAGTCGCAGCACTTGTTGGTGCAACTGTTCTTGTTGTTCTTGCTGCTGGCGTCGTTGCTGCTCTTTAGTTTGGTATTCGCGCCACTCAGCGACTAAATTAGCCATATCTATCCGTTCGGGATCTAGACCGTATTTTTGGTTAAAATCAGCCACGGCTACCTGTTGTTCGCGTTGCTGACGTTGACTTGCCGCCATTTGTCGCTGCTGCTTTCGTTGTTGCACCCAATTCCAACAAAATAACGCGCCGCCAGCGACCAACGCAGCGATTCCTAACCAACTGGAGGTAAATAATAATACTACCCCGATGACCACTAACATTCCGGCGACTACTACCCAAGTATTCTTAGGCGCACTTACAGCCCCGACTTGCGACGGTGTTTCGTGAAGTTGGCGGTAGTCTGCTTGCATTTGGGTGATCTGTTCTTGGGCTAAAGTGGTGATCGTGGTCAAATCGGGATCTAATGCCAACAGTTGTTCTTGTTGGTCCGCCAGCTGCTTTTGTTCTTGTTGGCAAGTTTGGTACTGTGCTTGCCACTGTAAAACCGCGGGCTTTTGTTGTACCAAATGAACAGCATTATCGTCAGGAACTTCCTTGGTTCCTACCGCCAATTGCTGGTTCAGTTGTGCAATACTTTTTTGTAAATTCTGTTGCTGAGCAAATAAGTTTTGCGCCTTTTGGTAATTTTGGCTGTCAAATTCGCTTGGTGTCACTTGTTTTTGTAATTCTTGTAATCGCTGATAATTAGGGAGCTGTTGGGTCAGCTGCTCTAATTGATGTTGTTGGCGTTGCAATTTTTCCAATTGCTGGCCATTTTCCTTTAAAGCAGCTTTTTTCGCCGTTAACTGTTCGGCGTATTTTTGATAAGCAGTAAACTGCGTTTCGTATTCGGGCAATTGCTGCCGTTTAGCTTGCAGCTCGTTTAATATCCGGTTGACTTCCGGTTTTTTACCGCCCTTTTTGAATAATTCTCCCGCCTGTTTGCTAAACTGCTTACTCAATTCCAGCAACTGATTACTGTTGGCTGCCCCCAGGTGATAAATTCGTTCCACTAGATCGTCTTGGGTCAGTCCGGTGATCTGGCTTACCGTATCCTGGTTAAAGATAAAACTATCGCTGTAAAAGTCCCCATCGATATTTTTGATCTGCTCTAAAAAAACGCTGACGGGAACTTCTTGTCCGTCTTGTTTGACCGTCACCGTGCCGACTTTAGACTGATCACCTTTTTGCCACAAACGCGTCAACTGATAAGTTTGCCCGCTGTCATTGACAAACGTTAGTGTGCCGCCCATCGGACTCTTTTTTTCCAGCGGCTGGTAATCTTCAAAGAAAGTTGACTTGTGATTTTTGAGATAAAACCCAAACAAAACCTGCTTGATAAAAGCGACCACGGTACTTTTGCCCGCCTCGTTTGCCCCTAAAAAAACGTTTAGCTCGTCGCTTGCCAGGTCAAAAGTGCGGTGGGAAAGCTGCCCAAAATTTTCAATTTCAATCTTTAGTAGTTTCATCGCTTTTTCCTTTCAACTTGCTGTTTAATTTAACGGTCGCCAGTTCTCGCACTTCCCTAATAAACTGCGGGTCAGCGGCCAGTTGGGCGGCCAATTCATCTTTGTGCGCCCAGTCGTGACTTAACGCAACGAATTCCTCTGGCGCAAAAATTTCCTCCTGTGCCTGGGTAAAGTACTCTAAGTCACTAGCAGCGACTTCCAGCGGTTCGTTATTGACTAGCTGCACGTCCACTATCAGTGAAGAGCTCTTCGCTTGCCGTGCCAACGCTTCCCAAAAATCGGCGTCTTGCACTAACTCGTGTTCGTCTGCTCCCAAATACTGCGCTCCTATCAGCTCCAAACTGCAATAGGAATCCTGCACTTTACCGAGTGCGCTCACAATTTTAGCTTGCAATTCGCTTTTAGCTACTGGGGCCCGTAATTCGACTTGTAACTTACACCACGTGAGCGGACCGGTCTGGTGAAATTCCAGTGTCGTTTGGCGCGTTTGCTCGTCGATTTCTCCTAAATAACAGCCCTTGGCGCCCTGCTCGTTAACGTGGCGTCCCTGAATGTTGCCCGGATAAACGATCCACGGCTCCTCGGCTAAAACTTGGCGTGCGTGGATATGTCCCAAGGCAAAGTAATCATAATGCAAATTTTTAAGCGCAGCTAACGTAAAGGGAGCGTAGACGTTTTGACTAGTCTGGCTGCTCTTTTCTTGACCATGTAGCAGGCCGAAGTGATACTGCCCGGTGCGCTGCGGAAACTGGGGCACCAAATCATTTTCAATGTGTTGGTTTAAGTAGGAAAAACCGCTCACCTGGTACTTAAATCCCTTCTTCGTAGTGTATGTGACCGTTTCGACTTGTTCGTTTGCCCCCAATAATTTGAAATAGGGACTTTTTTTAACCAGCAGATCTGGCGCAGCCATGTGATCGTGATTGCCAAAGATCATGACGACTTGGATCTTGGCTGCGGTCAAACGCTCAACTTGCTGACTAAAAAAGACCTGACTGCTGGGACTCGGGTGCGCACTATCGAAGGTATCACCCGCGATCAACACTAAATCGACTTGCTGGTCTAGCGCGAGGTCCACGATCTTAGCCAGTGATTGATTGGGAGCCTGCCGCACGACAGTTGTATCCGGCAAAAAAGAAAGCCCATGAAAGGGACTGTCTAAATGGGCGTCGGCAAAATGGATGAATTTCATCGGCTTAAACTCTTTTCTCAAAATTTTTAAGTACTATTTAGTTAAATTTTACCATAGATTTAACGCCAAAAAAGCCGTTACCCGAGAAGTAATTTTTCCCGCGTAACGGCTGTATTACCAATTTTTATTTCTTTTCGTTCAGTAACACGACTCCTGCTGGTGGATTGTGGTCAATGGCCCCGACTATGGGGTGAGCAACATACTTTTCCTCTAAATAATCGATATCCGTTGGCGTTAAGTTCACGTCTAACGCTGAAACCGCACTATCAAAGTGACTGGTCTTAGTTGCTCCGATGATTGGTGCACTTACTCCTTTAACCCACTGCCAAGCCAGTGCAATCTGTGCCATTGTGACGTTGTATTTTTGGGCTAAATCATTGACGCGGCGAATAATTTTAAGGTCTTCTTGCTCCATGCGATCATACTTGCCACGAGCCACGCGATCTGTTTTTGCCCGCTTAGTTGCGCCTTCCCAAGTTGGTCTAGCTAAATGCCCCGCGGCAAGTGGACTATATGGCATCAGTGAAACATTGTATTGCCGACATACCGGAATTAATTCATGTTCGTCTTCGCGGTATAACAGGTTATAGTGATTTTCCATCGCCTGAAACTGTGCCCAGCCATGTTGCTGTGCTACCAGTTGCAGATTGTGAAACTGATAGCCATACATCGCAGATGCCCCGAGTGCCCGCACTTTCCCGGCCTGCACTAATTCATTTAACGCTTCCATCGTTTCTTCAATCGGTGTTTCATAATCAAAACGGTGGATCATGTATAAGTCCAAGTAGTCGGTTCCCAAGCGTTTTAGCGTGCCGTCAATCTCACGCAAAATTGCTTTTTTGGACAAACGTCCTGGATTAAAATACACTTTGGACGCGATCATCACTTGGTCCCGCGCAACGTTTTGCTTGAGTGCCCGTCCCAAATACTCCTCACTCGTCCCTTTAGAATAGCTGTTAGCGGTATCAAAAAAATTAATACCTAAATCTAATGCATGCTTGACCACTTTTTCGGTATCTACTACATCTAGCGTCCAGTCATGCATCGTGCCGGCCTTACCAAAACTCATCGCTCCCACACAGAGCGGAGAAATTTTAATTTCAGTGTTGCCCAATTGCTGATACTTCATCATTACTTTCCTCCTTGCTTAATCTTTGGTAGTCTTTGACTTGTCCCGTTTCGTATAAATTAATTTTATAATCCAATCGCCGCAAAGATTTTTGCAGGGACATTTGTTTTTGCCGTAAGATCTCCCGTTGCTTTTCTAAAATTTCCTGTCGTTGCTGCAACGTTGCTGGTCCCTGCTGCATTAAGCTAACGTATTTAGTCAACGGCTCAACTGCCACCCCCGAATTTCTCAGACAAATGATCATCTCAATCAAATCTTGCAGCAACGGCGGGTAATAACGATTACCGTTGGCTTTACGTGGAATCGGCGGTAACAAACCGATGCGTTCGTAATAACGTAGTGTAGCCGTCGTAATGTGGTATTTTTCACTAACGGCAGTGATTGTCAAGTTAGCCATCCTCTCACCCCTTAATTTTCAAATCAAAAAATAGGCCGGAAATCCATCCCGAACCTATCCTATTACTTGAAGTTGACTTCAAGTCAAATAATAATTTTGCTTTTGACCCATTCGCTCTAAAATTAACTGGTTAATAGTGCTAATTTCATTTGCTCTCAAATAAATTAATGCTCTACCTATCCAAATAACAATACGCTAAAACATACGCCCACTCGCTAACTAAAATAGTCGCTACCGTAACGAATAGTCCAATCATCCATACAGAAAATGATAATGAGAATGTTGCCGGCATCATACAAACAAATAAAAATAAAACTGCTAGTAATAGGAGAAAAATTAAAGTAGCCCGCGCACTAACGTAGATTGCGTGCAGCATCAACTGCCATTCACGTTCATCGTTGTGCTCCATGTCTAACGGATAGCCATCATTACGCCAATCTAAAATTTTAATCCGCCGCTTAACTCCTGATTTATTTCTCTTAATTAACATTAAAACTAAAATTACAAAAATTACTACATCGGCAATCAACAATTTAATGCCCTTTAAATACGGCAATAAGCACAAAATCACCAAATCCAAACTCGCTAACAAGGCCATCATAATCATATTTTTCTTCGTGTTAATCATCGTCTTCCTCCCAGATAAATAGTTCATCGACCGTTACTCCCAAAAGTTGTGCTAAGTTAAATGCTAAACGTAACGATGGGTCGTACTTGTTATTTTCGATCGCATTGATCGTTTGACGCGTTACCCCCACTGATTCAGCGAGTTGCGCCTGTGAATAGCGCTGTCTTTTACGCAATTGCTCTATTTGATTCTTCATCTCAGCCCTTCTTTTATGTAAAACATATTTTACATATTTAGTAAAACATGTTTTACATTTAGTGTCAAGAAATTAATTTAGCTAAATAAAAAAAGACTGTCAAAATCAAGAAACAATTTTGACGGCCTTTTCTCCCAATTATTCAATTAGTTTAGTCAGGATAACTTTACCTGCCTATATGCTTTAGCACTCAAGTATTGGCCCAAACATTAAAACTTTTTATTCCCACTCAATTGTTCCCGGCGGCTTGCTGGTGATATCGTAGACGACGCGGTTGACTTGCGCGACTTCATTGGTGATCCGTGTCGAAATTTTACTGAGCACGTCCCACGGGATCTGAGCAAAATCGGCGGTCATCCCGTCGATCGAAGTCACGGCTCGAATGCCGATCGTGTAGTCGTACGTGCGCCCGTCGCCCATCACACCGACGCTGCGCATTCCCGGCAACACGGTAAAGTACTGCCAAATCGACTCCTGCAACCCCGCTTTTTTGATTTCTTCGCGTAAGATCAAGTCACTATCACGCACCATTTGCAATTTATCTGCCGTTACTTCGCCTAACACCCGGATCGCTAAGCCCGGGCCCGGAAACGGTTGACGCCACACCAAGTCATGCGGCATTTCTAGTCGTTCGCCTAGCTCACGCACCTCGTCTTTAAACAAGGTCCGCAGCGGTTCGATCAACGTGAAGTGCATGTCTTTAGGTAACCCGCCGACGTTATGGTGTGATTTGATCGTCTGGGCAGTATTAGTACCACTTTCGATCACGTCGGTGTACAACGTGCCCTGTGCCAGAAAATCGATCCCCGCCAATTTTTGGGCTTCGTCGTTAAACACCTGAATGAATTCGTTACCGATGATCTTGCGTTTCTTTTCCGGATCACTGACGCCCCGTAGTTTGTCCATAAAACGTTGCTTGGCATCGACTTTGATGATATTTAACCCAAACTTGCCTTCTAAACTAGCCATCACCTCATCAGCTTCGCCCTTGCGCAACAAACCGTGATCGACAAAAATGCTGGTCAGCTGCGTACCGATCGCACGGTGCAATAATACCCCCGTGACCGACGAATCGACGCCTCCCGACAAACCCAGCAGTACTTTTTTGTCGCCGACCTTGGCGCGGATCTGCTTAATTTGTAAATCGATGAAATCTTGCATACTCCAGTTAGCCTGCGCGTGGCAGACCTCAAAGGCGAAGTTGCGCAACAATTGCAATCCGTATTCAGTATTGCGCACCTCAGGGTGAAATTGCACACCATACATTTGCCGCTGCGGATCAGCCACCACCGCGTAAGGAGTACTTTGGCTAGTTGCGCTGGCACTAAAGCCTGCGGGTAAAGCCGTAACCCGGTCGCCGTGACTCATCCACACGAATTGCTCAACTGGCAGGTCTTTAAATAACGGATCTTGCTGGTCATTGACCGTGATCTGTGCCCGCCCGTATTCGGGTTTGCCCGCTGCTTGAACCTGTCCGCCCAATTCGGCCATCATCAGCTGCATGCCGTAGCAGATCCCCAGAATCGGGATCCCCAACTGCCAAATCTCGGGTGCCAACTTCAATGCATCCTGTGCGTAAACACTGTTAGGACCGCCGGACAAAATGATGCCGCGTGGCGCCCGCTGTTTGATCTGCATGACACTGATCGTGTGAGGCAACAGTTCGGAATAAACGCCCATGTCCCTGATCCGGCGCGTGATCAACTGGTTATATTGACTACCAAAGTCTAACACGATAATTTCGTCAAAATTTTGTTGTGCAATTTCAGCCACTAAGTTCACCTCATCTATTAAAATTAATGTTCACCGTCATTTTACAAATTTTCATCAGCAAATACAAGATAATTATAGTTTAGTTCCAATAAAATGTTCGGCTTTTAATATTTACGTAAGCAAATTTCCTGGATCAAATGATTCGGCCCCTTGTGCATGACCAAATCAGCCCGTTTTTTAGTCGGCAAGATGTAATCACGCAAATTGGGATGATTGACGTCTTGCCAAACTTGCAGCGCTTCTTTGCGGGCCCGCTCGCGGTCGCCGTGCGCATAATCATAATAATAATTATCCGGCTGGTCGTAAGCCCGGTCCAACAAAGTATCGAAGCGTTCTAAGTACCACTGTTTGATCAATTTTTCTGGGGCATCGACGTAAATCGAAAAATCAAAAAAGTCGCTGACAAAGATCGGTTGTTCACTGGGCAACTGTAAAACGTTGATCCCTTCTAAAATTAAAATGTCGGGTGCATTGAGCACGTCGAATTTTCCGGGCAAAATGTCATAAGCCTGGTGCGAATAAACCGGCGCTTTAGCCTGCTGCCCGTTTTTAACGGCGGTAATAAAGCCAAGCAAACGCTCCATATCATAGCTTTCAGGAAAACCCTTGCGTTCCAATAAATTCCTGCGCTTTAATTCCGCAGTCGGGTACAAAAAGCCGTCAGTCGTCAACTGCTGAACTTTTTTATCCGGCAAAATTTCTTGTAGCAAGTCACACAACAGCCGGGCAACCGTACTCTTTCCCACCGCCACCGACCCGGCGATCCCCAAGATAAAGGGGACCTTTTTGGCTGGTCGTCCTAGAAAATGAGCCAGTTGCTGCTGTTGAAACTGCTGTGTTTGCAACCGCAACTCCAACAAGTGGAGCAACGGCAGGTAAACTTCTGCCACGTCCGTCGGCGAAATCACGTCGTTGACTGACTTGATACGTGCCAGTTCTGCCGCCGAAAGTGAAACTTGTGCGTCGGTCGCAAAATTGCGCCACTCAGCGCGGTTGATTTGGTAGTAATTAAGTTGTTCTTTCATTGTATCGATTCCTTAAAGTCATCATCATGTCTTGGTTATTTATCAGTTATTGTCCTTGAGCTGAGCATAATAATTTGTGATCCACTGCGCGGTCGCTTTTTTCACGTGGACCTGATGCTTCGGGCCCGGCTGCGCCAAATAAAGTGTTGGTTCTTGCTTGTCCGTCGCCACGGCAAACTGAAACTTTACGTTAGTCGCACAAGCATAGTTACCGTTTTTATCCATGGCAATATAAGAAAACTCGCCGACTTGACCGTTACGTTGCTGCAACAGGTCGACAAAATTATAAACCGCTTTGCTTAACGCTTCTTGTAGCGGATAACCGGCCTGCAATAAGGTCAACGTTTCAAAACACAACGGTCGTTTCATCATGTCTTCGCCCAAACCAGTCGCCGCTATCCCGCCAAGCTGACTATCGACGTAAAAACCATTACCCGCTTGAGGAGAATCACCAACACGACCGGGATGTTTCATAAACAAACCCGAAGTCGAAGTTCCCACTGCCATACTGTGAGCTTGATCTAACGCGATCATGCACACGGTATCGTGACCATCATACGGCGTCAAGCGCCCCGTTTCAGCGGCCTCTTTTTTCTTTTGTTCCCATTGTTTTACTGCCTGCGCAGTCAACATTTTCTTGGTGGCAAAACCGTGCTCGCGTGCATACTGCTGAGCCCCGTCAGCTACTAAAAAATTATTGACCCGTTCTTGACTTAATTTACGACTGACTTTAATTGGGTTAGCAATATCTTGTAGCCCCGCGACCGCACCAATTTGAAAGTTATCGCCGTTCATAAATGCGGAGTCCATTTCCAATTGACCGGCCGCATTGGGCAAACCACCGTAGCCAACGGATTTAAAATCCGGGTAGTCTTCGATCACGCTGATCGCTTCTTCAACGCTGTCGCCACTACTAGCACCTGCTCGTAGTGAATCGGCTACTCGCTTTACTCCCAGTGTAGCCATCGACCAAGTTCCAATGATCCCGTACACAACATCACTCCTCACGTTAATCACTAATATCATATCATACAAAGCAACCGCAACTTGGTCTCATTGCAAGTTGCGGTAAAATAAGACCAATTACTAAGGGAGGCGCAACATATGCAAAAAATCATTTTATTTGGTGATAGCATCACGGCTGGTTTTACCAACGGGATGATCACCCCCATTTTTACCGCAAAATTATTTAACCACTTAGGAACAAATTATGCCATTAGCAATAAAGGAGTGCCGGGCGACGACACCATCGGGGCACTCGCACGTATTGACCGCGACGTTCTCAGTCAGTCACCTAACGTCGTCACCATCTTTTTTGGAACTAACGACGTCACCTTGCCGCAGATGACCTGGCAGCAATATCAACAAAATCTAGCCCAAATGCTCAGCCAAATCAGTCCCCCAAAATGTATCTTGATCACTCCCGGAATCAGCGGCCCCAGCAACCAACAGCGGTGGCCCAACGACCAGTTAAAACGTTACGCCCAAGCGACTGACGAATTAGCCCGCCAGCAAAATGTTAGTTGTTTAAATTGGTTCGCAATCGCCAGTCAACAACGAACCCAAGACATCTTACAGCCAGACCAGCTCCACTACACGTCGCTGGCCTATGACTTACTGGTAGCTCAACTAGTGCCGTTACTGCGCGAAAAATTAACATAAAAATAACGATTGCCGCCAAGTTAAACCCCAACCCGAACTTTATCTCTAAGTTCGGTCACTTTGGCAGCAATCATTATTTTTATCAGTTATTTAATTTTACCGGCTACAATCGTAATTGTGCTCCGGCTAATAGCCGCTTACACAACTTGGTTTTAACCGGTTTGCCTCACAGTTTTTTATAATCTTTTTCTGGCACCCGCTCCAACAAGGGAGACATCTCGCCACATGCTAGTAGGTCCAACACGTGCATCGCCCGCGAACAAATCGTATACAACAACTGGCGTTCGTCTTCTTGCCCGTAATTTTGCGCGTTAGCGTTCCACACGATCACCGCGTCAAATTCCAATCCCTTCGCCAGGTATGCCGGTACGACGATCGTGCCCGCCACCAAGCGTTGGTTTTCCGTTTTGATGGCCGTCACGTCTTGTTCTTGCTGTTTTAGAGCTGTCGTGACCGCAAGCGTTTCTTGCAACGATTTGGTGATGATCGCCGTCGTTTGTTGCGCGGCTAAATTGCGCTGTAAACAAGCAACTGCCGCTTGCACCAACTGTTCTTTAGTCTCAGTCAGCGTCAGTGTCGGTAACTGACCTTGCCGGTTAAACGCCTCAACGGCTTCACCATTACGTAAAATTTCCTTACTAAAAGAAGTGATCTGAGCCGTCGAGCGGTAGGATTTGGTCAACTGCACGACCTTCGTTTTTTCCCGGTCAAATAATAATCCCAACTGCTTCAATAATGAATTGCCGTGCGTGAAGATCGACTGGTTCAGATCCCCCAGCAATGTAAAGCGTGCACGCGGAAATTCCGCCTGCAATAACGCCAGCTGATAGGCGGTATAATCTTGAACCTCATCGATAAAAACTTGGCGCATCTGCAGGTCGCCGCGTTTGCCGATCAACTGGTCGTACAGGTACAAATAAATCGTCACGTCGCTGACAGAGATCCGTCCGTGGCGCAACTCATCTAGCGTTTGGGCCACAGTTTGCTGCCATTCATCCGGCGTTAGTCCGTCTTTGGTGAGGTCCAACAGATCGGGAACATGGCGCAAGAAATGGAGGTATTGCCCGTTAATATTTAAAAAGCGGTTATGTGTAATTGCTTTTTTAATACTCTGAAATTCCTGGGTGACGTAAGTCCGTGTCAAAAAAGTCAGTTCGGCGTCGCCATTAGCGAAATTGCGCGGGTGATCACCGTACAACGCGTTTAATTGTTCGGCACTGAGATCTTGTACCGCTTTTTGCACCCGGTCCGTTCGCGCTTCACTATTGACCTTGCGGCTAAGCTTTTTGAGTAATTTCTCCCGGGTCGCAGCCAACCTTACCCGTAAATGATAATTTTCATTAAAACTATAGTAGATTTTTTTGATCGCGGCTTTAGTAAAAAACGGTTGCCCGTGAAATAAAATATCCTTAAACTGGACGCCGCTTTTTTCCAAATACTGAACGTAAGCGTTAGTCGCTCTAAAAAAGCGCACGCTATCCTTGAGGACCCGCGCCTTTTTTGACAGCGGGTCTAGCTGATTTTCAAAACGTTCCTGGAGCGTTTCTACGCGTAATTTAGGCACCCGTCTTTGCGCGTACTGGTAAAAAGTCATCTGGACCATATTGTGCTCACCCAATTCCGGCAACACCTGGTCGATATAATCGTTAAATAATTGGTTGGGCGAAAACAAGATCACCTGACTCGATTGTAAGTGACCGCGATAACGGTACAGTAGATAAGCGACGCGTTGCAACACGGCCGCGGTTTTCCCCGAACCCGCCGCACCTTGTACGAACAATAATTCGGAAGTCGTATCGCGGATGATCTCGTTTTGCTTTTTTTGAATGGTGGCGACGATACTTTTCATTTTAGTATCGGACGACTCGTCTAACACCTCTAGCAACATCTGGTCGCCCACCGTTTCGTCGGTATCAAATAACGTCAGGATCTGGCCGTCTGCCACCATGAACTGGCGTTTTAATTTTAAGTCGACCGTTTGGGTGCCATCGGGAGTCTCGTAACTGACCTGCCCCAAGCCCCCGTCGTAATAAATACTGGAGATGGGGGCGCGCCAATCGTAAACTAAAAAGTGATCCGGCCGGTCGGAAAAAGAACTCAACCCGATATAAATGGTTTCGGTCTCATCTTTTTCCACAAAATCGAGACGAGCGAAGTACGGCTTTTTAGCTAACCGTTTTAAGACGGCCAGTTGGTTAGTCGCTTGTTGCCAGTTATTCTCCCGTTCCTGCAACATACTTTGTTGTTGTCTGACGCTCAGTGCAGTTTCCATCATTCCGGAATAAGTTTCAGTTTTTACCCGCACATTATTTTTAAAATCGGCCTGAATGGCCCGCCGATCGCGTTGTGCGCTTTGAATTTGTTGCTGATTTTTCGCTTCAGCCTGCTTGATCTTAGCTACAACCATGTCCATGCGCTGCTGCTCTTGTTGTTTGATCGTCAAACTCACACCCAAAACCTCCATTCAAATTTAACAAATAATTTTAGCACAATCGCACGGATAATTACAGAAATCCGAAGTAACGCAAACTGCTGCTTGTTGGAATATGATCGAACTATCGTTCACAAATAATACCAATAGAAGTGAGACCAAGTACTTTCCTCCAAATTTTTTTGCTTGCTTTCCCCTTAGTTTGTTAAAATATAGAAAATAATTGTTTTTACAAAGGAGTATTTCAATGGATCTTTCTTTAGTAATCGTTTCTCTAGCCGCTTTTATCACGCCGACCATTCTGGCACGTTTTAATTTTAGCTTGATCCCCTCGACTGTCGCGGAGATCATCGTCGGCGTGATCTTAGGCAAGAGCTGTTTCAATATTATTCACGTCAACTCAGTTTTAAGTACTTTAGCTACCTTAGGCACCATCATGCTATTATTTTTAAGTGGGATGGAAATCGATTTTTCCCTCTTCAAACGTACCGAACCCACGACTACTTTGGAAATCAAAAAAGCCAAAAATTCGCCACGCTACTCGCCGCTCAAGATCGCAGTCATTGCTTATCTTTCGACCCTGATAGTCTCAGTTGCTTTGGGAATTTTATTCGCAGTAGCCGGATTATTTAGCGATATTTTTTTGTCGTCGATTTTATTTGCTACCGTTTCTTTAGGAGTCATGATCAGTATTTTAAAGGAAAACAACTTACTGGGAAATACTTACGGCCAAACGTTACTATTGTTTGGCGTATTCGGCGAGATCATCCCGTTATTAGGCCTGACCATTTTTTCCGCGCTTAAAAGCGGCCACGGTGGCACCTTATGGCTACTGTCGTTAGTCTTTTTAGTTGCCGCATTTTTGCTGGCCCGTTTTCGCAATTTTTTCAAGAACTTTACTAAATTAACTAAACCTACCACCCAATTAGACATGCGCTTCGCTTTTTTGGTGATCGTCATCTTGGTCGTCTTAGCCGTTTCCGTCGGCGCTGAAAACATCTTAGGCGCCTTTCTAGCCGGGATCGTAATCAAATTGCTGGAACCCCAAAAGATGACTGAAATGAAACTCAACGCCATTGGTTACGGCTTTTTGATCCCCTTCTTTTTTATTTTGACCGGCGTCAAGTTAAACTTAGTAGCACTGTTAAGTTCCAAAACTACCTTGCTGCTGATTCCTCTTTTACTGGCCGCTTTTTTAATTGCCAAATTTCCGGCTTACTTTAGCTTCAAACTGTTATTCGCGAAACAAAATGCGCTGGCAGGTACCTGTTTAGTCGAAACTACCATGACGTTAGTGATCTCAGGCGTAGCGATCGCCCAACAGATCCACGCGCTGACCAGTCAGCAAAGTGGTGCGTTTACCTTAGGGGCAGTTTTGACCTGTCTATTAGGGCCGTTACTGTTCAAAAAACTATACCAACCGCAAAAACAAAAAGTGGCGAAAACTAACGTTCACATCATCGGAGCAACTACCAGCACCACGGCCGCTTACCGACAGTTATCGCCCGAATGGTACGACGTTTTACTGTATACCAATCACCAAGAAAGTTACGACGCCTTTCACGCTAATACACCGGTCCAGCTTATAACCGACTTAGACGCGAAAAGTTTGATCGCTAACGGGGTATTTGATACCGATATTTTGGTGATCTCGCACCTGCACTCCCAGGTCAATTACGAACTAGCTTTAGCCGCGAAAAAATACGGGGTCAACCGGGTATTAGTTCGTTTGGATAATCCCGACCCTACCGAAGCCAGCGCAATGGCTCAGGAATTAACTAAGGCCGATATCGAATTTTTCAGTACCTTCGATGTCGGCGTGGGCGTCTTGCGCGCAGCCATTGAATCGCCGCGAATTTTACCGTTGATCACTTCAACTCATTCGCACCTATTCGAATTTAAACTTGCTAACCCTAACTACGACGGCTTACAGATCGCCGAGTTACCCGAAAATATCACGGTTAGCCGGATCATTCGTCACGGCCAGTTCGTCGCCCCGCACGAAGAAACGATCTTGCATCAAAACGACCACCTGATCTTAACGGGTCCGTGGCAAGCAATTTCCGAACTGCGAACGACGTTAGGAAAGCAAAATTAACCACCGATAACGGCCATTTTTGCTGTATACTAGACTTAAGCAAACTTATTATCAAGGGGGAATTGACATGTCATTTACGATCTACCTCGTGCGCCACGGCCAGACTGATTTTAATCAGTACCACCGCTTACAGGGCTGGTGTGATTCGCCGCTGACTGAAAAGGGAATTGCAGACGGCAAAACGGCAGGCAAAAATTTAGCCCACACTCATTTCGATTATGCATTTTACAGCGACACTACCCGGGCTAAGCGAACTTGCCAGTTGATCTTAGCGGAAAATCAGGTTTCACCTGACTTACAACCCGCTGAGTTACGTAATTTTCGTGAACAAAGTTTTGGGTATTTTGAAGGTGCCGATACCCATCAAGCCTGGATCATGATCGGTGCCGCGCACAACTGTCGTAGCTTTGCCGACATCGTTAATAATTACTCGTTACGACAGACCCGCGATTTCACCAAGGAAGCCGATCCATTTCACGACGCCGAAGACGACGGTCAATACTGGAGCCGATTACGCGTTGGTTTTGACTACCTCCGGAATAAAGTTGCGGACAAAAACAAGGTCTTGATAGTCAGTCATTCGATGACGATCCGTAGTATCGTGCACCTCTTTTCCCCGGAAATTCCGGTGCTGGTCTCGCCCCAAAACGGCTCGGTCACTAAATTAACCGTAGCTGGTCATCAGATCACAGTCGATTATTATGATAAAGTTGCCACAGATTTTGCTTACTGAGCATTGCCACGTGAAAGGAAGTTCACTATGTCATTTAACGTTTACTTTGTGCGCCACG
The DNA here is from genome assembly GCF_058503265.1 of Ligilactobacillus sp. ESL1201. Lineage (NCBI taxonomy): Bacteria > Bacillati > Bacillota > Bacilli > Lactobacillales > Lactobacillaceae > Ligilactobacillus > Ligilactobacillus sp. ESL1201. The sequence goes on from NZ_CP196362.1 coordinate 1,443,279, forward strand.
GACAAACTATCTTAAATCGCTATAACCGAATGCAAGGCTGGTGTGATTCGCCATTGACTCCTAAGGGAATGCAAGACGGTCACCGTGCCGGACAACTTTTGAGCCACATTAATTTCGCGCAAGTTTTTCACAGCGATACGACACGTGCCCAGAAAACCTGTCACTTCGTGTTAGAAGAAAACGTCGCTTCACCCGAATTACCGGATCCCGTAGAAATGCCGGAATTTCGCGAACAAAGCTATGGCTACTACGAAGGCAGCGACTCGGCTCAAGCCTGGCTGATGATCGGTGCCGCTCACGGTTGCCGCAATTTTGCGGAAATGGTCACCAAATATTCACTCGACGATACCAAAGACTTCGCCCATGTTGCTGACCCGTTTCACAACGCAGAAACCGCGCAACAGTACTGGAAAAGGATCAACGCCGGCTTTGCTAAATTGCGCCAAGTCGCCACAGACAATACCAATATCTTAGTCGTCAGCCACGGCACGACGATCCGCAGCATCGCGTGTCATTTCGACCCGACGCTTGACCCCACCGAAGCGCCACGCAACGGTTCGGTGACTAAATTGGTCGTTGACGACCAAAAGATCACGGTAGAATACTTCGACCATTACGAGAGCACGGATAAATATTAAAACTAAAGTGTAACTAATTTATTTTTGCTAAATCCATTTAAGCTAGTCTTACAATTTTCGTTTAAGACTAGCTTTTTTACTAAGATCAAAGAAGGGATGAATCAATGAAATTACTAACAACCTTACAACAAACACCGAGACAAGTGATCCCCTCGGTAGGAGACGGCGTCAGCCTGCGCCAATTCAATCATACTTGTGTTCCTGCCATCTTTTTATCGGGATACCTGACCAGTCAAAACATCATCGCCGCAGATGACGAAGGGTTACTTTCAGTTACGGAATATTCCCGCTTTGCCCTGCAGATGAATTTGGCAAAAACCAAGCCACTAATTTTAGACCTACAATCCGGATTTGGTAGCCCGTTGAATACTTATTATGCGGCCCAAAAGCTAGAATGCACTGGCGCCGATGTGCTGCTTTTAAACGACCAAAAATACCCGTCACATACTTTTAAGCCACAAGTAACGACCCCAGCTGATTTTGTGGGAAAAATTCGGGCCAGTATCGAAGGGGCCCCCGAAACTGCTCTGTGGGTCAAATTAACTGGCAGCAAGACTTATGGTATTGCCGGCACTTTACAACGCATTCATTACGCAGCAAACGCAGGAGCTCAAGCAGTCGTAATCAGCGAAGTTACTGTTGATACGCTACAAGAAATCATTGCCGCCGCCCCTAAACTACCAGTTTTAGGTTGGGGGCTACCACCAAAACAAGAAGTTGCTGTTCTTGCTTGGATAGATGCGGGAGCAATTGTTAAAAGTGGACAAAAAAAGCAACAAGACTTGATCACTACTTTTGATCGGAGGAAAAATGATGCTCAAAAATAAACAAATGCGCCACCAATTTGACCAAGCCGTCCACAGCGGCAAGATCGTCCGCATGTTAGTAGCTCCCGACGCTTTAGCCGGAAAAATCGCCGAGAAAATGGGAGCTCAAGCCCTCTTTTCCGCCGGCTATGCAACCAGTGCCTCGGCTTTAGCCCTGCCAGACCGCGGGATCACCGATTTTGGTGTCTCTCTCGAACGTACCCAAGAATTGATCAACGCAGTCAATATCCCCGTTTTTGCAGACGCAGATACCGGTTACGGAGACACGGCTAACGTCCGCCGGACCGTAGCAAATTACGAAGCGATTGGAGCCGTGGGATTATTTATCGAGGATCAAGTCTGGCCCAAATCTTGTGGTCACATGGAAGGTAAACAGGTGGTCTCTCCTGCAGTTTTGGTAGCAAAAATCAAGGCCGCCGTACAAACCCGTAAACACACCGATTTTTTGATCATGGCACGTACCGATGCCCGCGCAATCTATGGCTTAGCAGAAGCCATTGACCGCGCTAAACTTTACCAAGCCGCGGGTGCAGACTTAATTTTTATCGAAGCCCCGCAAAGCGTAGCCGAATTAAAAACTATTCACGAACATTTTCCTCATACGCCGCTGATGGCTAACATGATCGAAGGCGGCAAAACTCCACTTACTTCAGCCAGCGAATTAGAAAAGTTAGGGTTCAATATCGTAGCTCATCCCACCGCATTGACTTACGCACAAACCCATGCCGAACAAGGACTATTAAAAGTATTGCAAAAAAACGGCACAACGAATGCATTTCAGGACCAAATGCTAAACTTCACCCAATTCAATGAATTTATCGGCTTAGACCAAGTCAATGCCAGAGACCAGCGCTATTCGCCAGCACAAATGGGAAAATATTTACAAAGTTAATTCGCCCCAACCATAAAATGCTTAGAACTACTGCTCCAGCTTAAAAAGCGTTATTCATCAAAAAGGGAGGCTGGGACGAAAGCCGGTTAGCAGTTGAGAATTAGCCTAGGCGGTGTCAAATTGCGATTTTGGCATTTAACAGCGACGTAGCTAGGCGCAAACTGCTGCTTTTTGGAGCACGATCAAACAAGCTGTGAGTCAAGCCGTTTTGTAGTCGTGGACTAAGTGGCACTGACAAGCAAATCCTGTACTTGGATTTGTTTGTCAGTGTCCTTAGGACCTAGACTGCTGGCTTGATGAACGCGATTAAGTCTATTACTTACGGAAAGCAAAAGGGGGACTGGAACAAAACGGAGTTTTGTCCCAGTCCCCCTTTTGGTTTGCCACAAGTAACAGTTTGTTAAAGCAACTCTATTTTACGTACGCTCTCGTGTAATCATTTTGCCCTACAGCATGGTAAACAACTCCGTGTACCTTAGGCTTAACCAGAAAACTTTCGGTTTGATTATAGATTGGGATCAGCGGTAACGTTTGGTTCAAACGTTGCTGCGCGTTACGCATGTTTTCCCAGTACTTTTCTTGGTCATTACCATTTTGGTAACGAGCCGCGTTGACTTGTTGGTTGTAATAATTATCATCGTACTTGCCGTAATTTTTCGGATTGCCAACGGTCAGATTCTCCATGTTACTCATCGGGTCGGAGTAATCGGCATTCCAGAAAACATAATTCAAATCGAATTTACCGTTAGTCACATCGTTAGCCCAGACTTTAGGAACCGCATTGTTGACTACTACTTTAGTGTGCGGAAAGTTTTCTTCGATCACACTTTGCAAGTATTCGGTGACTTGCTTAGTGATCGTTTCGTTGTAGGCTACTAGGTTAAATTTCAGCGGCTGCCCCTCCAAGCCTTCCTCTTTAATTCCTTCATTCCATAATTTTTTGGCCTGTGGTAAATCATGCTTAAGCTGCGGGCTGGTTTCGCTACCGAAGTCCTTACCGGTCGTCGGATCAACGGCTAATCGCTTACTACTATAGTTAGTCGTTGGTTTAGACCCATCGCCGACCACGTTATTAGTCAATTTATCCCGGTCGATTGCCAAATTAAGCGCCTGCCGCAATTTTTGGTTCTTAAACGGTCCGTCCTTGGCTAAATTAAAACTCAAATAGTAGGTCCTAGCGATCGGATTGCGTTTTAAGTCAGAGTTTTGCTGTAATCCCTTAGCCGTCGTCCCCGTCACTTTAGCGACATCGAGCTTACCTGTCTTATACAAATTATAAGCGGTGTTGGAATCGGCTACGACTTGCACACTGATCTGGTCCAATTTGATTTCTTTTTTAGCGTAATAGTACGGATTTTTCATTAACCGCCACTTTTTATTGTTTCCCTGCCAGCCGGTAATTTTAAACGGCCCGTTACTGACAAAAGTCTTAGAATTAGTAGCGTACTGGTCGCCGTAACGGTGAACGTAACTCGTATTTTGTGGGAAAAAGACCGGCATCGTCAGTAACTTATCAAAATACGGCACCGCGCGGGTCAGCTGGACTTGCAGCGTTTTACTATCAAGCGCAGTCGCTCCCAAACTCGCAGCCGGCTTTTTGCCCGCGCTGATCTCTGGTGCGTTTTTGATAGGAGCAAAAATAAAACTATAACCGGCCGTAGCTTTCGGATTGAGCGAACGCCGCCAAGCAGTGATAAAGTCTTGGGCGGTCACCGGCTTACCGTTACTCCACTTGGCGTTTTTTCTGATTTTAAAAGTGTACGTCTTTCCGTCGTTTGTCGGCTTTACGTGTTTTGTCGCCACCGCTGCAACGACTTTATCGTGGGCATTGACCCGGTACAAACCTTCACCTGTTTGGGATAACATGTCCCACATCGTCGGTTCGGCTACGGAAGTCGTGTCCAGCGATTGCAAGTCTCCCGGTTCCATAATTGTAATCTGCTGTTTATTAGTCGCTTTCCCCTGCGAACAGCCCGCCAGTAACACTGCAACTAAAGACATCATGGTCAGTAACGCTGCTTTTTTATGCATTCACTTCATCTCCTGTGATATATTTAATGTTATTATCATCAAATTATAATATAATAGAAGGAAAAGTCAACGCTTTCTTTTAAGTTAAGCCAACTTTTAACATAATTTAAGCGGAGGAAAAATAATGAAAAAACTAAATGACGAAAGATTAAAAAACAAAAGACAAAATTTAAGGGCTGCTCTTTTCTATTTCCAAACTTCCATGTTAATTGTCATTGTCATTTATGACTTTTTCGTTCATGGTTTCGATTACGTCTACACTCATCCTATCTTGGGAATTTTATTCATCACTTTTTTCCTTGAATCACTTCAAGATATGACAGTAGCTAAAGATTTCGCAGAAAAAAACATCTTCAAAAAATCAATCTGTGCTATTTTAATTTTTGTATTAATTGCATTAGCCATCCTCTTTTTTAATATTCATCATTCCGGAATTTTACTATACCTGATACTTATTAGCTTTGCTTCCCTTGTTGGATTATTATTAACGTGGTTTTTCATTAGAAAAAAGTAGCAATTCTATTACCACAACATACTTATTTTAACACCATGTAAAAAGCCAACGTCTCAAGGCGCTGGCTTTTTGCTGCTTCAAAACCAAAATTTTTTATTTCTTCACTGCAATCGTAACAAACTTACATTTTATCCCGAACTTTAGTTTATAAAATCCAATTACCAGCACCTAAGCACCAGTCGTTACAGTTTGTTTTTTCATTTGCTCCGCTTTTTGCTGGTAGCCCGCGATCTCATCTTCGCTACAACGCACAAAGTGTTGCGGCGTGATCTCGTGTAGTTTGCGCGGATGTCCCGGCAAGTCTTTTTCCGTCTTGCTGTCGTAAGGGATCCGTTTTCGTGACCGCTCAAATTCCGGGTCTGGTTCAGGAACCGCCGAAATCAAACTGCGCGTATAATCGTGCAACGGTTGTTCGTAAACTTCGTTAGCGGGTCCGACTTCCAACAACTTACCGAAATGCAACACCCCGATGCGATCGGAGATGTATTTGACCATCGACAGGTCGTGGGCGATAAATAAGTAAGTCAGCTCTTGTTTTTCTTGCAATTCCTTCAACAAATTGACCACCTGCGCTTGGATCGAAACGTCTAGCGCAGAGATCGGTTCATCGGCGATAATAAATTCCGGTTCGACCGCTAACGCCCGGGCGATCCCGATCCGCTGCCTTTGCCCCCCGGAAAATTCGTGCGGGTAGCGACTGGCGTGGTCTTTATTTAAGCCGACCGTTTCTAACAACTGGGCCACCCGTTGCTTTCTTTCCTGCTTGTCTTTGACCAAATGGTGAATGTCTAGTCCCTCGGCGATAATGTCTGCGACCGTCATCCGTGGATTAAGCGAGGCGTACGGGTCCTGAAAGATCATCTGAATTTTGCGGGTAAACGCCAGCTTGTCTTGCCTGCTTTTTAACTGGCTAACATCTTGTCCCGCAAAGATGATCTGGCCGTCGGTCGGTTCGTATAAGTGAATGATACTGCGTCCAGTCGTCGTTTTCCCCGAACCGGATTCACCCACTAGACCGAAAGTTTCACCCCTGTAAACCGAAAAAGAAACGTCGTCAACGGCTTTAACTACCTCTTGTTTAGTACCGAAATACTGTTTTAAGTGTTTGACCTCTAATATTTTCTCACGCGCCATGCAATTTCCTCCTCGTTTCGCTAATGAACGGTCATTTGAGCGTAAAGTTCTTGCCGGCGGATAATTTCTGGCGGCGGTGTGACTTTAGGTGCATCCGGATGTAATAACCACGTTGCGGCGTAGTGCGTCGGTGTCACCTTGAAAAATGGCGGCTGCTGTTTTACGTCGATCTTTAGCGCGTACGGATTGCGGGCGGCAAAAGGATCCCCCTTCGGCGGGTCCAATAAATCCGGCGGTGACCCGGGGATCGCCGCTAAATTGGTGCTATTTAACGTAGGCATCGAATTTAACAAGCCCCACGTGTACGGGTGTTTAGGATCGTAGAAGATCTCATCGACCGTGCCGTATTCGATAATTTGTCCGGCATACATCACGGCTACCCGATCGGCCATCCCCGCTACTACGCCCAAATCATGGGTGATAAAGATGATCGACGTGCCAATTTTATTTTGTAGCTCCTTCATTAGGTCCAAAATTTGGGCTTGAATCGTCACGTCCAACGCGGTCGTCGGTTCGTCGGCTAATAAAATTTCCGGGTAACAGATCAAGGCAATCGCGATCACGATCCGTTGGCGCTGCCCACCAGAAAATTGGTGCGGGTATTCGTTAAAGCGCTGCTCGGGATGGTCGATACCAACTAGTTTTAACACCTCTAATGCCTGGTCCATCGCTTTTTTCTTTCCCAAATGTTTATGTTTTAATAACGGTTCAGCAATCTGGCGCCCAATTTTCATCGTCGGGTCCAAAGACGTCATCGGATCTTGGAAAATCATGGCAATATTTTTGCCCCGGATATCTTGCATTTGTTTTTCCGATTTTTGCAAGAGATCTTCGCCGTGATAGATAATTTGGCCGCCCTTAACTTCCGCGTTATTAGCCAGTAGGCCCATCAGGCTTTTAGTCGTTACCGACTTGCCAGAACCCGACTCACCCACGATTGCCAACGTCTCACCTTTGTTGAGATGAAAACTGACGTCGCGGATCGCCTGTACTTCACCAGCATAAGTTTTAAAGTTGATTTTTAAATTCTTAACTTCCAGAATTTTTTCACTCATAATCTGCCCTACCTTCTCGTCCGTGGGTCAAATGCGTCACGCAAACCGTCACCCAATAAGTTGAACGCGATCATCAAAATGACTAGCACGATCGCTGGGTACCACATCTGATACGGCAAAAATTGAAAATTCTTTTGTCCCTCGTTTAACAACACACCCAAAGAAGTCTGCGGTGCCGAGATCCCGATTCCGATAAAGCTCAAAAAGGCTTCAAAGAAGATCGCATTAGGGATCGTGTACATCGTTTGAATGATGATGATACTCGATAGGTTAGGCACCAAATGTTTCCACGCTATCCGACCGCTGGATTCACCCAGTGTTCGTGCAGCTAGTACGTACTCTTCGTTTTTGAGCGACAGCGTTTCGGCTCTGATCATCCGCGCCATCGTCGTCCATTCGGAAATTGCCAGCGCAGAGATGATCGAAGTCATCCCGGGTTTTAAAACGATCAGCATCAACACCACGATCACCAGCTGCGGCACCGAAGAAATCACTTCGATGATCCGCTGCATCACGGTGTCGACCCGGCCCCCCATCCAGCCGGAAACGATCCCGTAAGTCACCCCGATCGCCAGGTCCAAAAAGGTCGCGACTAACGCCACGATCAGCGAGATCTTAGTCCCGTAAATGATCCGTTGTGCCAGTGAATGTCCTAAATAATCTGTCCCCAACAAGAAATGCACGTTTTTGCTAACACCATTTTGCTGGTAAACGTCCGTCCAAACGCCACCGACCTTTAGCTTGCCGTTGAGGCCGTTGATGTTAACTCCCGGGATCTTAGCCGGCAAGTTAGCGTATTCCGGACTGGATTTGATCAATGATTGATGGTTAATGATCGGAGTAGAGCCAAACGCCACGATCATCAACAAAATAATGACAAATAATGAAACTACGGCACCCTTGTTAGCCCGCAGCCTGCGCCAAGCATCCTGAGTAAAGGTCAACGAAGGTGCGGCGATCTTTGCGTTATCTAGCTGTTCTTCAGCCGGTTTGAGCGGAGCAAAGTCATCCGCCGTTAAAGTTACTTTTTCTTCTGCCATCTTAATCCTCGCTTCCCAGTCTGATCCGCGGATCGATAATACCGTAAATGATATCCGTCAGTAAAATGACGACTACCAGTCCTGCGGAAAACAACATCGTTACCCCCATGATCGTCGGGTAGTCGTTAGTCGTGATCGACTTAACGTATTGTTCCCCGATCCCTGGGATAGAAAAGATATTTTCCACGACCATCGAGCCGGTCATCAACGACACGGTGTACGGTCCAATTAAAGTTACCAGTGGGATCAAACTATTACGCAAAGCGTGATGATAAATGATACCAAATTTATTGAGTCCCTTGGCCTTAGCTAGTTCAATATAATCGGAATTCAACACGTCGACCATCTCGGTCCGAATAAAACGCGCGGTTTCCGCCAACGGCCCGACACCTAAAGCAATCGTTGGTAAAATCGTGTAACTAAAACTACCCCAGTCGGCAATCGGCAGCCAACCTAATTTCAGAGCGATATAAAATTGCAATAACACGGCTAACACGAAGTTAGGGACCGACTTACCGATGATCGATAACACTGTAGCGGTGGTGTCGATCCACGTATTATGGTAGATCGCCGCGATCGAACCAATAATAATTCCAAAAAAGACCCCGAAGATCATCGCCTGGGCTCCTAATTGCGCCGAGGCCCCGATCCGACTAGAGATCAGGTAAGAAACGGGTTGGTTGCTGAACTGAAACGACGTTCCCAAATCACCGTGCAACATGCCTCCCAAATAAATCAAGTACTGCTGCCAAATCGGTTTATTGAGTCCGTATTGCCTGTTCATGATGGCAATTTGTTGCGGGGTCATTTTTTCCTGGTTAGAATACGGCGTCCCCGGCATTAATTTCATCAGGAAAAAAGTGATCGTCGCAACCAAAAACAGGGTAAGTATCATGTAAAGGACCCTTTTTAATAAGTACTTTTTCATCTTTTGCGCTCCATCCTTTTTTGACTGAAACAGGGAAAACTGACAAAGTGTGCCAATTTTCCCTGCAAGTTAGCTATTTCATTATACAACAGTTTACTTACTTTTTAATATAAGTGTACTTAAAGTTATAGTTAGCACCCGCGGTGTTATAGATTATATTCTTAACTTTTGGATTAACTGCCCATGCTTTAGCTTGCTGGTATAAAGGTGCAATTCCTTGATCTTTGAGCAAAATCTTTTGCGCTTCAACCATATCATCCCAACGCTTATCGATATCACCAGCGTCGGTCGACTTGGCAGCGGTAATCAATTCATCGTACTTGGAATTCTTCCACATGCCGTTATTTTGCGGATTATCAGAAGTCAGCAAGTCTAAGAAAGTAATCGGATCGGCAAAATCAGCATTCCAAGCCGTCAGAACCACGTCAAATTTGCGGTCGATCGAGCGACTTAAACGTGTCTTAAACGGTACGTTTGAGATATTCACCTTAGCTCCTGGCAAAGTGTCCTCAATCTGGCTTTGGATAAAATCAGTGGAATCTTTAGCCGCGTCCGTGTCATCACTCAACAGGTTAATGTCAAGTTTCTTGAGTCCGACTTCTTTCATTCCCTGTTTCCAGAACTTTTTAGCCTGCTTTTTATCACCAGTTACCCCAGCTTTGACGTAGGCTTGATCGACAAAATCCTTACCTTTATTACTTGCTAATCCCTGGGAAACAAAGCCCTTAGCGACCGTTGAGCCATCGCCTAACACCTTATTAACAAACTGTTTACGGTTAACTGCAAGCGAAATTGCCTGCCGAATCTTCTTATTTTGAAAGGCTTTTTTAGTTTGGTTATACTGGAAATAAAAGGTCGAACTGTTTTTGCGCACCACAAAGTCTTTTTTACCCTTTAACTGTTTAGCCTGTTGCTGACCTAAAAGTGCTCCATCTAACTTACCTGACTGATATAAATTATAGCCGGTTGTAGGGCTTTTATTGATTTTATAGGTAATTTCGTCCAGTTTAACGTGCTTTTTATCCCAGTACTGGGGATTTTTAACTTCGTTCCAGCTGAGGTTTGAACCCGTCCACTTAGTTACCTTAAACGGTCCGTTGTAAACCATATATTTTGAGGCCGTCCCGTACTTATTGCCGTACTTTTCCACGGCTTTTTGCTGTTGGGGAAAGAAAGTAGCAAAGCCCATTAACTTCTTAAAGTACGGAATTGGCTTTGCTAAAGTAACTACTAATTGATAATCACCATTAGCCTTGATCCCTAATTCGCTAATATCTTTTTTACCGTCTGCGATCTCCGTGGCATTTTTAACCCCGTCAAACAAATAGGCATATTCAGAGTTAGTTTTAGGTGAAACCGTCCGTTGCCAAGAATAAACAAAATCCTTAGCAGTTAGTGGAGTGCCATCTGACCATTTTGATTTACGCAAATTAAACGTATAAGTTAACCCATCGGAGGAAACTTCCGTTGACTTAGCGATTCCCGGTGTGATCGCACCATTTTTACCGATCCGATACAGTCCTTCGTTAGTATTATTCAAAACATTAATACTAACGTTATCCGTCACCTTAGAAGGATCCAACGTTGGCAATTCAGCCGCATCTTCCCAGTGTAATACCTGTTTGGCGCTCGCGTTGGTGGTTCCTAGTGCTACTGCCGTAAAAGCCGCAGCGGCTGCGACCGTCCCTACAGCCAAAAACTTCTTCCATTTCATTTCGTCAATCCCCCTCGCTATGTATTAAAACTAATGATTGACTAAGATTTTAAATGAAAATTAAATTAAAATCAATAGTTTATTTTAATTTTTGCATCATTTTGCTAAATAAAAAACGATTTTCCTACCATGGTATAATGAATAATAACAATTTGATTTAAAAAGAGGTTATCGCATGACAAAAGCACTACTGGCTGGAATAGATGATGGCAATCCTAATTTTGCGTACGAAATGAACGAACTCAAAGCCTTAGTTACGGCCGCCAAATATACTCCCGTTCGCACCGTGACCCAAAAATTAGCACACCCTATCAGTGCCACGTACTTTGGCAGCGGCAAACTGGCAGAGATCAAACGGCTAGCACAAGCCGACGAATGTGAACTGTTATTTATCAATGCCGAACTCTCACCTTCACAGCTCACTAACATCGCACAAGAGACCCAACTGACCGTTCGGGACCGCACCGCATTAGTGCTCGCAATTTTTGCTAGACGTGCGCATACTAAAGAAGCCCGCTTGCAAGTCAAACTGGCTACTCTAAGTTATCAGCTACCCCGTTTACGCGAAAACACCGACTTGGACCAACAGACTGCGGGTAACGGTGGTAGTTTTACCAGCAAAGGGGCTGGCGAAAAGAAAAGCGAATTGAACCGCCGGACGATCGAAAAACAAATCACGCACTTGAAAAAGCAGCTGGAGCAAATTAAGCGCGCAGAAGACACAAAAAGTCAAGCACGTAACCGCTCGGGACTTAAATCCGTGGCATTAGTAGGCTACACTAACGCGGGCAAGTCTACCACCATGAACGCCTTACTAGCACTAAGCGACAGCGACCCCACCAAAAAAGTCGGCGTCAAAGACATGCTTTTTGCTACGTTAGACACCTCCGTGCGCCAAATCACCCTCAAAAAACACCAGCAAATTTTACTCAGCGACACGGTCGGTTTCGTTTCTAATTTACCCCACCAACTGATCGCTGCTTTTAAAACTACCTTGGCTCAAGCCGCAAACGCCGATTTGTTAGTCCAAGTGATCGACGCCTCCGACCCGCACGCCCAAGACATGATGCAGACTACTAAAGAAACCTTAGCCGCAATCGGAGTCACCGACATCCCGATGATATACGCGTTTAACAAAGCCGACCAAGCTCCTGACCTCACTTACCCGACCGCTGTGGGCGACCAGGTTACTTACTGTGCTTATGATCAAGATTCCGTCAAAGTATTGGCAGACGCGATCAGTCGCGAGTTAACCAAGGATTACGAGTTGCACACCTTTGTGATCCCCTACGACCAAGGTCGCTACCTGGAACTATTAAATACCCAAGCAGATATTATCAGCACCAGCTATGAGCAAACAGGTACCAAGATCACCGCACAAGTCACCGCACAGTTGGCACAACAATTGCGTTCATTTGAAGCCACTGGTAAACAATAGCGCACTATCACTATCCTTTTTGCTTTTTGCTGAGTAGCCACGAATAACCGTACGGTAACAAAGCACCGAGCACTACCAGGTAAACTATTGTCGTTTGCTGCCACCACGCGTTAGCTACAAATAATAATCCTAGTATTAAAAAGACCCAACTAGCAAAATGATTGGTTTTCTCCCAGTTAGTGACGCTATTCAAAGTCCACTTGCACTTGATGCCAAACGTGCGGTTGGGTTTGACCTTATGCAGGTAGTTAGCTAATACCCAAAATACCGCCGCGGTCAATAGGTTGCAACCCCAGCCGATCCCCACTTTACTGCCTAACGCCCGTTGATAAAGCAAACTCAATACGCCAATATTTAACAAGGGGATCAGCCAGAGTGGTAGTGCAACTGCCCGTTGGTGCAGGTCCTTTTTAGCCAACACAAAAACCAGCACTTCCAAACACACCGCAGCTAACGGGATCCCGAAAACTACCACCGACTTGCTGACCCAACCATTAGCTTGGTCTCCTGTCGTAAAATGGACCGCGATATTGGCTGGCAGTTGTGTCCAGGCAACACTTCCCCATATCAGTGGGACTAAATTGAGTAGCAGCGACCAACCTAAAATTCGTTTGCTATCGTTCATGATTTATCCTCCTTCAAATTCAATAACCAGTTGATCAACTCTTCGACTAACGAAGTGTTCAAATAGTAATAGACAAAATTTTTCTCGCGTTGCTCCCAGACCAAATCGGCTTGCTTCAAGACTTTCAGGTGATATGAAATCGTCGCTGCGGTCATGTCGAAGTGCTGTGCGATCTCGCCAGCAGACATTCTGTGATGCTTTAGTAATTGTAAAATTTCGCGCCGCGCCGGATCGGCTAGGGCTTTAAAACTGCGCTCAAATTGCATGGCATGGCTCCTTTAACCTAATTAGAAATATTTCTAATTAGATTATCTTCTAAATAGAATGGAAAGTCAAGAACAAGCTGCGAGGCCAGCTGCTCAGCAGTCGTGGACTAAGTGGCACTGAACGGCAAATCATGTACTTGGATTTGGTGTTCAGTGTCCTTAGGACCTAGACTGCTGGCTGGACGAGCGCAATTATGAACAAGCTGCGGAGCAAGGCGTCCAGCAGTTGCGAGCTAGCCTAGGCCAGCAGAAGTCGCTTTTCGGCTTTTGCTGGACGTAGCTAGATTAAAACTGTTGCCTTGCGTAGCGCAATTAAATCAAGCTGCGAAAGCTGGTGGTTAGCCACTGAGGATTAACCTAGCTAGAAAGTAAAGCCTGAACTTGTTTTTTTCGGAGCGCGACTTAATCTATGCTTGCAGGAAAATAAGACACTAAAAAAAAGGGAGTTGTGACAAAAAGCGTTTAGCAGTCGAGCACTAGCCTAGTTTCAAAGTAAAATTTGAACTTTGGTTTTATTTTGAAACGTAGCTAGGCGCAAACTGCTGCTTTTTGGAGCACGATCAAACAAGTTGTGAGTCAAGCCGGTTAGCGGTCGTGGACTAAGTGGCACTGACAAAAAAATCTTGTACTTTGATTTGTTTGTCAGTGTCCTTAGGACCTAGACTGCTGGCTTGATGAACGCGATTAAGTCTATTATTTACGGAAAACCAAAATGGAGCTGGAACAAAACGAAGTTTTGTCCCAGCTCCACCCTTTTTTAGTGTCAGCTTTTTAACCTAACTGTTTTTCCAAGTGACTGGCTACCAGTGACAACGCGTAGCAAACAACAAAATACATCACCGCAATGATCAGGTACATCGGCAAAATGTAACGCGTATCTTGTCCGTAAATGATCTGCGCGCGGTACAACAATTCCGGCAACACGATGATCGTCGCTAACGAAGTGTCTTTGATCAGTGAAATAAACTGCGAGACCAACGGCGGAATCATTTTTCTTAAAGCCTGCGGTAATATGATATGGTTCATCGCCTGCCAGTAAGTCAGGCCATTAGCCCGCGCACCTTCCATCTGCCCCGGATCGACCGCGATGATCCCACTGCGCACGATCTCGGCTAACATTGCCGACTCAAAGACCACTAGCGCGGTGATCGCCGCAGCCATCGGCGTCATGCGCAAACCCGTTTTCGGTAAAGCGAAGTAAGCGAAGAAAATGATCAATAGGAGCGGTAGGTTTCGGATAATGTCGATCACAAAACCAACTATGGCAGAGACGTACTTAAATTTGACGTAGCGAATGATTCCCAAGATCAGACCGATAATAAAGCTCAATACGATCGAAATCAGTGAAACTTCCAGCGTGATACCCAAGCCAGCTAGCAAAAATTTAATGTTGATCCACGAATAAGCACTACTTAAAATTCCCATTTTCGTTCACCCCCTAAGCCAATTTCTTTTCCAAATACCGCATGTAATAACTCATCGGTAACGTGATGATCAGGTAAAAGACCCCGACTACCAAGTAGGTATTAAAGGTATCGAAGGTCGCAGATGCCAACGCATCGCCCTGATACATCAAATCAAAACCGGCTACAAAGGCGAGGACCGACGAATTCTTGATCAGGTTGATAAACTGGTTACCCAAAGGCGGGATCACCAAACGAAAGGCTTGTGGCAAGACAATATAACGCATTGACTGCCAGTAAGTTAACCCGTTAGCCCGCGCGCCTTCCATTTGCCCGGGATCGACGGCCTGAATTCCCGCCCGCACCGTTTCCGCGATAAACGAAGAAGTGTAAAGCGTTAACCCGATCGTCCCGGCGGTAAAACCCGAAATTTTAACGACATACTGTGGCACGACCACGTAAAAAAACATCGTGATCACCAGCAAGGGAATGTTACGAAAAATTTCGATATAAACGTGAGCGACCCCACGCAAAAATTTGTTAGGTAAAGTTTCTAAAATGGCAAAACTAGCCCCGATTATTAACGAAAAGAACAAGGCGATCACACTGCACAGTAAGGTATTACCAAAACCCGTTAAAAACGTAGGCCAATTATTAATTAAGACTTGGATCATTGCTCTTCGACCTCCTTCACACTAAAGCCAGGGATACCACCGAACCACTTGTACATTAACCGTTCATAGGTCCCTTTTTTTTGCAGCTGGTCTAGTGCTTTATCGATGTGATCACGCATCTGTCCTTGTCCCTTATCGACCGCTAAACCATAAGGCTCGTGGGTAAAGACCCCGCCGGTAACGTAATAACTAGGATTTTGCTTTGCGATCCCATATAAGATCCCGTTATCAGTCGTCATCGCCTGTCCCTGACTAGATTTCAGCGCGGTAAATGCCTGAGCATAATCGTCAAGCTCCAACACTTTGGCCTTCGGTGCAAATTTGTGCACGTTGTCGACCGCCGTCGTTCCTTTAACGGCCATTACCTTGATCCCATTTTGATTAAGGTCTTGAATCTTATGGTATGGGCTCCCCTTCTTAACCAGGATCGACTGCCCGGCGCCAAAATATGGCTGGGTAAAATCAACGATCTTAGCCCGGTCAGGCGTGATCGTCATCGCGGCTGCAACAGCATCGATATTACCGTCTTTAAGCAACGGCACCTTAGTCTTAGCCGTCGTTTGGACGAATTTGGCTTTAGCGTCCTTGCCGTACATTTGTTTAGTGATCGCCCGCGCCAAATCGATATCGAAGCCTTCGATCTTGCCGGTCTTAACGTTCATCAGACCGAACAGACGGGTGTCGGCCTTAACGCCCCAGACGATCTCTTTTTTTTGCTTAGTCTGTTGGTAGACGTTGACCTGCTTTTTTTGCCCACAGCCGGAAAGCCCGACTAAAAGCAGCGCCATTCCTAATAAAGTGAGAACTTGTTTAAATCGCTTTGCCATACTATTGCCCCCTTACTTGTGCACGATAATTTTGCTCAAAAATTGCCGCGCACGTTCTTCTTGCGGGTGTTGGTAAAATTCCTCGGCAGGCGAATCCTCCACAATCTGACCTTGATCGACAAAAATTACCCGATCGGCCACCTCACGGGCAAATCCCATCTCGTGAGTCACGACTACCATCGTCATGTCTGTTGTTTCGGCGATTTTTTTCATTACGTTTAACACGTCATCGATCATTTCCGGATCCAACGCACTAGTCGGCTCGTCAAATAACATCACCTTCGGCCGCATCGCTAGTGAACGGGCGATCGCCACTCGCTGTTGTTGGCCCCCCGATAACTGACGGGGACGCGAGTCGATCTTATCTTGCAGCCCGACTAATTTTAAGTATTGCAACGCGATTTCTTTATTTTCTTTTTCATCGCGTTTGAGCACCAATTTAGGCGCCAACATGATATTTTCTAGTACCGATTTATTTTCATAAAGGTTAAAGTGCTGAAAAACCATCCCGACGTTTTTACGTAGCAGGTTCATATCCGTTTTCTTATCCGCTAGATCCATACCGTTAACAAGTAGCTGACCAGAAGAAAAAGTTTCTAAGCCGTTGATCGTTCTGATCAAGGTACTTTTACCAGAACCCGAAGGGCCAATGACCACAACAACTTCACCCTGCTGCACCTGCAAGTTAATATTGTGCAGTGCGTGAAATTCGCCATAATACTTCTCTACGTTCTTGAATTCGATCATTGCCATAAGTACCGCCTACTTTCTGCTGTTTTTCTAATTATTTTAACTTTAATTGCAAGTTAATTGATTTTAATTTTAGAGAAAAACTATCCCAATTGCAAGTATTATACAGGGGGCTTAACATTTTTGACGGCTATTTCAGCACTAAAAACCGACTCAAAGGTTGAAATGACGGCATTTTTAATTTTTTAAATTTTTTAGCCACACCATTTTTTTATAGTAGTACTTACTATTCAGCTAATTTAACTAACATTAACATGTCAGTTCAAAAGTACAATGTAATATTAATTTATCAATAAAAAAGAGGCCGGTTTCTCGCAGTTTAGGCGGTTTTAACGCCCAACTACATGAAATCGACCCCGATGACATCCTTACTTATTATTCTTATTTTTCCTTAGGCCGGTAAACCAACCGGATCTGAACTTCAAACGGCCGTTCGTGCACGACCGTCGTTTGGCGACCGGCAACTTTTTGTGGCCCTCCGCTCAACACTGCCGCCGCCAAGTACAACTCATACTTGACCACCGCTTGTTTAGCTGGCAACAACCCTACCGTGGTGATCGTCGCTAATTCCAGCTTGTTGATCTGGTTAACGCCTCCCCACAGCTGCAACCCTTCTTCGTTTTGTTGCAATTCAAAATACGGCAAAGCAACGGGCTCACCTAACGCCAACACCCCTTCATTAGTAGCGCTGGCTTTTTCAAAGATCTGCTGTTCACTCAAGCCGCCGTAGTCCAACTGTAAGAAATCTAACTCCAACAATTGCTGAACTACCCGTTGAATATTTTGGCGTTGCTGCTGCGAAAAATTCAGCGTTGCCGGTAAAAAATGCTCGTCTTTAAAGATCCCGTTAGTTTGCACGAAGCCCGGCTGTGCCTTCTTTTTAGCCTGAACCTCACTGAGCGGGTCTTTACTTTGCAGGTGTAAAAGCTGCTCGATCTTAGGCGAAATATCCAGTTTAGCCTTTTGCTTGGTAAAATAGTACATGATATTCAGGTAGGTAAAATAGGCGATCACTAAAAACGCGAGGATAAATAGGGTTCCCCGCAGCCAAAAACCATTTTTGAAAAAACGATAGGAAATATATAACAGGTAAAAATTACCCAGGCAGGCCAAAATCGTATAGATCCGATTTTTAATTTTAACGCTTAAGTTAACATAGCCAAGTGAGGTCGCAATCGTCTGAAAAATACTAAACATTATTGTCCCCCTCCTTGTTCAGTCGTTTGGTCTTGTTGGTTCCCCGCAGAATTTTGTTGGTCGTTTGCGGTAGTCGTTTGATTTTGACTCGAACTGCTATTGGTGCTGCCAGTAGAACTGGAATTTTGTTCGGTCTGAGTCACATTATTATCGCTGTGACTACTCGAATCATTATCAACCTGCGCCGCAGAACTCGACTCTTGCACACTGCTAGTTGTAGCGGCCGCGGAACTTTGGTCTTCGGTGCCCTTAGATGCAGAATGCTCTTTAGGTTCCTGTTGCGAACTGTAACTGCTAGAAACGACAGAACTCACACTACTACGAGCGGCTCCTTCGGAAGTATGTGTCGCTTTATTAACGACCACGTTGGTGGCTCCTAGCGCAAGCACCGCCGAAAAAATGGCAAAGGGCGTGATAAAAGGCGCCGTTCTTTTGATCATGCTGCTTCCTCTCTTTCACTAAACAATCCTTCTATAGCTGATTATAACTGCTAGCAACGTCAAATTGGTTGATTTAGCTCTAATTTTACCGAAATTTACGATAAGTTTAGTCCTTGCCTCGGATCTGTTCTCGTTTCAGCCAGTCAAACAGTTTAGCATAAATCAGCGCAAAAACCGTTCCTTCTAGCACACCTTTGAGCAAGTTAAAAGGAACTACACCGAAGAGTACGACCTGCCAGATAGGCAGACTTAATTTCATGCCTAAAGCATTCATGTAGGCGGGCAAGATCACGGTGATGTTGCCCACAGCCAAGATCGCCGTCAAAACTAAAGTGCCACAACAGATCGCCCGCAAGTAAGCGGCAAAATGGGGTGCAGGATTTTTTACCAGCAACCAGTAAATTGGCAAACATAAAGCGAGAGTCGAGAAAACTTCGGTACCCACGTCGATGATGTTAGGTAAGGAGATCCCAGATACCAATAGGTAAAGTAGTGAACGTAAAACGGTAATGCTGAGGCCACCGAAAGAACCGAGAACAAAAAAGCCCAGCAAAACAGGAACGTCTGCAAACTCGATTTTTAAGTACGGAACGATAGGAATGATAGGAACCGCAATGAAGCGGATCAGGTAAGAAACGGCTGCTAAAACGGCAATAATGACTAACTTAGTGACAGAATTATGATATTTCATGATGGTTACTCCTCAAATCAGCTTAAATTAATGCTACTTTTAAAAGTATAACAAGTTATAATAAAAGAACAAGCGGCGAAGCAAAGCGATTAACAGTTGAGGACTAGCCTAGGCTGGCAATCAGTCGGGTTAAGACTTGTTGTTAGCCGTAGCTAGACACAGACTGTTGCTTGGCGCAGCGCAATTAAACAAGCTGTGGAGCAAGGCGCTTAACAGGCGAGGACTAGCCTAGACTAACAATAAGTCGGGCTTGGACTTGCTGTTAGCCGTAGCTAGACACAGACTGTTGCCTTGTGCAACGCAATTAAACAAGCGGCGAAAGCTGGCGGGTAGTCGCCGAGGATTAAATAACTTACGCGCAGACACAAAAAAGCCGGGACGATTTAACCTTGTCCCAGCTTCCATACTCGCTAATTTTAACTAAGCATCAACTTGGGGTGCTTGGTCTAACTCAGCTGCTACCATCCAGATCTTCTTTTCGATCGCAGTCTTGAAACCGATCAGAATATCTTGAGTGCTGAGGTCGTCTTCTTTGCCAGAAATGTCAATTCCTTGTTGGTAAACATTCTCTAAGTAACGGTAATCGTCTAATAAAGTTTGTAACCGTTCTGGCGTTGTCTTGTTCCAGTTGCCCGGCTCGTCTTTGATGCCAGTGTGTTCAGCCATTTGACTCAAAGTAGAATACGGCGAACCATCTAAGGCGATCAGACGTTCGGAGATCACGTCTAACTGAGCGTTGATCTCGTCCATGAATTCATCCATTAACGGATGTAATTTTAAGAAATTCGTACCCCGCATATACCAGTGTGTTTGGTGAATAACCATTGCCATTTGACTGAGATCTGCGACCAATTGGTTCAAATTCTTTTTAGTTTCAGCATATTTCATTAGAAAAAGCCTCCTTGTTTTTATCATTTTTATTGTAAACTAAAGTGACTTGAATTAAAAGGAAAAACACTTATATGATTGCATTTAACGCTTAAATTTATATAAATTATAATTTAGGTAAACAAAATTTATAAAGGAGTTTCATCATGAAATTTAATCAATTTTCCCGCATACCCGTTTCTTACCGGCAACAAATCGCGGAACTGCAAGATATCTTGTTTCTAGAACAGTTAGTCACGCCTGAAATGGACCTTAACTCACTGTGGCTGTCTTTTCTAGCGAAGAGTTTTCCCCAAGCCCAAACAAAAGCTGCCAAACAAGCAATGATCACCACTTTGTTAGCCACCCCTACCCAAGACGTCTACCAGTTTACCACCCAAAAGACCGTCGACGCCGCCGCCTTTTATACCGTGGCGTTGCAGTTACTCGGATTTACCTGCACGACTGACTTCGACGTCACTGCTCCCCTAGCGGCGATGGCTAAATTCAACTTACTCTATCATTCCCAAATTGAAACGGTCAAAGACCTGATCGGTGCGTGGTACGATTTGTTAAATACCCGGGGAAAATTTGGTCAGACACTACTCGACATGGTGGCAGCTAAAGGCTATTTTGTCCCGCTACAAAACCTACCATTGGACCAAAAGCCGTTATTTTTCAATGGCAAAGCCCAGCCGGTTTTTGTTACCAGCAAATTAGTGCGTGAAGTCGTCTACGTCGAAAGTGACTTGGACACCGACCACGACGGCGAACGCGACCTGCTCAAAGTCGAGGTCATTCGTCCTGCCGAAACTAATGCCGGCTTAAAAGTTCCGGTCGTTTACACGGCCAGTCCTTATAATCAAGGGACTAATGATATTAAAGGCGAACAGTTGACTCATAATGTCGACGTGACCTTGCAACATAAACAACCGACTACTGCGACTTATACCGCTATTCAGTTTAACGAAACACCCGCTACGCCACCGGCCGCCCGCAAAATTACGGGAGAAACCAAGGAAGCCAGTGAAACCTTTAACCGCGAAGCCTCCTATTCTTTAAACGATTACTTACTAGCTCGTGGTTTCGCGGCCGTCTACTGCGCGGGAATTGGTACCCGCGGCTCACAGGGGACCAGGACTTGCGGAGACCCCGCAGAGACGGCCTCGACCAGCGCCGTGATCGAATGGCTGACCGGCAAACGCCCCGCTTTTATTTCTCCCAACTCTCAAACTGAGATCAAAGCGTGGTGGTGCAACCAAGCCGTCGCCATGACCGGCAAATCGTATTTAGGAACGTTAGCTACAGCTGCGGCTACGACAGGAGTCGCCGGACTCAAAACGATCATCGCCGAGGCCGCCATTTCCAACTGGTACGATTACTACCGCGACAACGGCCTAGTGATCGCTCCCGGCGGTTTTCCCGGCGAAGATGCCGACGTGTTAGCCGAGGAATGCTTTAGTCGTGAATTAGACGGCGCAGACTACCAGCGCATCGCACCGGAATTTAACCGCCAACTAGCACAGATCACGGCGGGACAAGACCGTAACAGCGGTAATTACAACCATTTTTGGGACGCCCGTAATTATTTAAAAGACATCAACAATATTAAGTGTGACGTCGTCTTAGTCCACGGTTTAAACGACTGGAACGTCAAATTGCGCAACGTTTATCAGCTATACCAAGCACTACAAAAGCTGCCCGTCACGACTAAACTGATCTTGCATCAAGGACAACACATTTACATCAATAACCTCCGTTCGTTGGACTTTAGCGAAATGATGAACCTCTGGCTCAGTTATAAACTCTACGGCGTTGAAAATCACGCGGACGAAATTTTACCAGCCGTGTTAGTACAAGATAACGTCCAAGCAGAAAACTGGCACAGCTACTCACAGTGGCAAGAAAAAGGACCGCAAAAACTATTCCTAGCTCCAAACAAACTGACAAGTACACAAACGACTGCCGCTCAGCCGCTGACTTTTAGCGACCATTTGCCCGCGGCTCAGTTTGACCGGTACCGCCACGACATTCGCTTATGGCAACACGAACTGCTAGCAGCCGACTCGCCGTTAGCCAAAAACCGGCTGGTATTTAAAAGTAAACCGTTAAGTACTGCCACCTGGCTGCGCGGTGCCCCGCGGTTACACGTCAGCGTCGCTTGCAGCTTAGATCACGGCTTGTTATCGGTCCAACTCGTCGATTACGGCACGGCTAAACGCTTAGAAAAAAGTCCCCGGATCTTAGAACGCCAAGCTATTCAGTACGGCTGGCATTTTAGGGAGGATGACCTCAAAGAAATCTGTTTAGCCAAAAAGAAAACGCCGTTTGACATGATCACCAAAGGACACATTAACTTGCAAAACCGCCAGCACCCGTGGCAAGTCGATGAACTAGTTGCCGGCCAGTTTTATCCCGTCGAATTTGATTTGCAACCAACATTTTACCAACTACCAGCAGGCCACCAACTCGGGCTTATTATCTATGCCACCGACATGGTCATGACGGTGCGTGGCAACGAAAAAGTCACGTACACGCTAGACTTAAAAGATTGTTGGTTAGAAGTATAATTGGGGGAATTTCACGTGATCTACTGGGATACGTTAATATTTATGGGCTTGTTTATGGTACACGAATTTGAAGAGATCATTTACGGGCACCACTGGCTAATGCAAAATAAACAGCTCGTCTTAAAACAAGTACCTAGTCCGTTTAAAAAAATAATCGCTAAAGCAGATGACGTTAACTTAAGGCAATTTAGTTTAATGGTCGTTGAAGAGTACCTGCTACTTTTTGGACTGTCCTGTTTAGCCGCTAATCATATTGGAATCACGCTTTACGTCGGCGTCATGTGCTTTTACGTCTTGCACTGCATCTTCCATTGTCTTTCTAGTTTGTACCTGCACCACTACGTCCCCGCCACCGGCTCCGCACTAATCACGGGGATCGTGATCAGCTGGCTGATTTATCATTCTATTGGCACCTATCAGCTAAAATTAATCACATTGCTACTATTGCTATTATTAACGATCGTAATTTTTGCGGCCAACTACCTATTTTCTTTTTGGCTGGCCGGTAAGTGTGTAAAATCAAATTAATTTTATTGCTAAAAACTGCTGCACCTTACGTCGATGACCGGCGAGTGCAGCAGTTTTTTGCCTTTTGCTCTTTTAAAAATAAAAATCTTCCACTTGACTTCAAGTTAACTTTAAGAATTATACTCTTAGTGAATGGAGGTCAGATCATGCAAAAAATTATTATTTTAGGTGCTCACGGGCAAATCGCGCGGCTCGTGCGCCAACGTTTGCTAGCTGAAACCGACGCGCAACTAACGCTTTACTTACGTCATGCAGCACGGATCACAGACGTCGATCCTGCACGCGAACAAGTCGTTGAAGGTGACGTCAACGATTACGACACTTTGCTGCAAGCCATCACGGGACAAGACATCGTCTACGCCAATCTTGGCGGCAGGTTCGAGCCCATGGCTAAAAACATCGTACGCGCAATGCAAGCAGCCCAAGTCGAGCGTTTGATCTACGTCACGGGGCTCGGCTTATACCACGAAGTCCCCGGTGAATTTGGACGCTGGGTAGAAGCAAGCATCGGCACGCCCGTGATGGACGACACCAGAAGAGCTGCTAAGATCATCGAAGATTCGGCGTTAAACTACACGATCATCCGTGCCGCTTACATGAACAACGACCGGCGCGTTGATTACGAAACTACGCCAAAAGGAACGCCGTTTAAGGGAACGATCATCTCGCGAGCAAGCATTGCCGATTACATTATGCAATTAATCACCGACCCGACCCGCGACAACCGTGCGAGCGTCGGGATCAACCAGCCCAATACCGATGGAGACAGACCGTATTAAAAAAGTGAAAATATAATGAAGTGCCCTACGATTGTTAGCCAACCAAAACTAACGGTCGTAGAGCACTTTATTTCATTTAAAAATCCGCATGCAAACCGGTGTCAATCAAGCGAACAAACTTGCCGTTATATTTATAGATCAGTAGATCTCAAAATCCTCATCCATACACTTACGAATGATTTTTTTAGTAATTGCAACGGGTAACGGCGCATTTTCAGCGCTGCAGTATTCGATCCTCACTACCTTCACGATGGCTTCATGATTATCCTTGCCAGCGGGCACTAACACAAAGTCTCCCACCTCAATACTGTCATCGTCCGTCAAATAATAATACTGCTTATCTCCTTCAGCAAAAGTCACGCTGCAAAAAATATAGTCTGATTGTCGCCGTTTAACTTTACCGTAAACAGCAGGATCAAGCATTTCTCCCACCCCATAAAATTGGATAAAATCAGCTATCTTCTTCGCAAAAGCCGCAAAATCTTGCGGTAAACCAT
This sequence comes from Ligilactobacillus sp. ESL1201, assembly GCF_058503265.1. Lineage (NCBI taxonomy): Bacteria > Bacillati > Bacillota > Bacilli > Lactobacillales > Lactobacillaceae > Ligilactobacillus > Ligilactobacillus sp. ESL1201. Next base: position 1,467,604 of record NZ_CP196362.1, read on the forward strand.
TTTTATCATAATTACCAGTAATAACTCGCTGTGGATTTTTGCGGTAATCAATAGTAATGCGATAATTCCTAGTGTCATTAGGCGAAACGATCACATCAGCAGGATCACCTTTGACATAGGAAAATAAATCCTTTGCCGCTAGACTTTTAAGTAAATTTTCAATTCCATCCTGATTTTCGTACTTATGAGTGATCTTACAACCCGAACCGATCACCCGCTGATATTCAAGAGCTCCCGCTGTTCTGTCAATAACTAGCTGTTCTGCATAATCCCAGACGATAGTTTGCCCTGCTCGTTTGGTTGCAAATTCCGTTACCCGCTGATAGTCCAACGTGATTTTGGTAATGGGATCGTCTTCCTGATAGTCACCGTCAAAAACGTACAGGTCATTCATTCCAACTACTTCACGCACAAAATCAGACAAGTTATCGTAATCAAAATTTACACAAAGCGAACCCCGAAACTTAAAGGTAGTTCCCTGGGTATTGACCAGTTCCATGACCCAATTTCCCGTGTCCGTGGCTAAAATTTCAGTATACTCATTACCAAAATAAGCCGTGAAGGCACCGAATAGTTTATTCATAGCCGTCTTTTTCACTCTAAAACTTTTACTCCGTGTCTCAGCTAACTTATCATTACACATACAGTAACCCGCAAAATCCACTTGTCCTTCGTTATCGATAGTCAGGTGTTGTTCCACTTCTTTTTTGGGCTCTGAGATTGCACCATGACAGACAATATTTGACACCAATCGGACCGTTTTAAGCGTTCCCTGAAAAATAAAGGGATTCTTTCCAGTGAGTAAAGCCAAGCGACTCAGTGCTAGAATAAACCACGAACGATTATCCGCGTGCAAAATTTCTGTTGGTTCAGATACCCCGTGATTAAAATCAGCCCAACGAGAGTAAATTGCTGAACCCAGCAAAAAAACATCTGTAACATCATCAATAATTTTATCCAGTTGCTCATAGTCACTGACTGCCTGTCCGTACTTAGCAGAAAACTCATGGCCCTTATCCATCTTAAACCCCAGAGCGGCACAATCATCTGCCAGAAAATGACCGGCTAACTCTTTATAGTTGATAGTTTGATTGCGAAATCTGTCACACCATTTAACAGCAAAATCATGGATTAGTTGCATATTAGCCACGTAGCTCACCTCCCCATGTAGATGGCATAAATTGTTAGCTATCCCTTTAAATACTCCTTAAATTTTTACTCAATCACATTTAATAAACTCTGCTTAGCTTTTATAAATTCGACTGATGATAGTAACCCTACTTTACGAATATGTCGTTTTCTAAAATCATACGTAAAAAATTGAAGTGAATTAACATACCCATCTACTTCAACATAGTTCACTATCAAACAAAGAATTCCCACACTCTTCTTTTTGCCACATATTTTTATGTTCAGCAATAAATTCTGGATCCTTAAAAGGGTTCTTTTTTTGTGTAGGATCGTTCATTTTTTGATCATTTTTATCAGCCATTTCAGTGTCCCCCCATTCGGCCCCAGTATACTCTTCGTTAACACAAAATTCACCCCCACAACCGTCATCCTGCTGCGGGGGTAAATTATTATTTTGCTTTCAAATACGACAATGGCTTTTTGACCTCGATCTTAGTGCCGTGGTATTTTTGCTTGATAAATTGCTGGATCTGCGGGTCGTGGTACAGCGTGACCAGCTTTTTGTATGTCGGGTTATCCTTATTGGCCTTAGCCGTCACCAAAATATTGATGTTGTTTTTAGTTGCCTTGCCCAACTTCTCGTGGAACAGAGAATCCCGCAAAACATTCATCTTAGCCTGCGTTGCTACCGTGTTAGAAATGATGGCCGCGTCCACGCTGTTCAAAAAGCGGGGGATCGTCGTGTCTTCCACCGGTTTGAATTTCAAGTGCCGCGGGTTAGCGACAATGTCGTTAGTCGTTCCCAAAATGCCAAAATCCTTTTTCAGCGTGATCAGCCCTGCACTTTGCAGCAACAACAATCCGCGCGCCGCGTTCGACGGGTTATTGGCGATCGCGATCGTTGCACCGTTGGGCAGCTGTTTGAGCGAATGATACTTGTCCGAATAAAGGCCCATCGGCTCCAAGTACGTCGTTCCCAACGCCGCCAACTGATTTTTCGGATTTTCGTGATTATAAGCTACCATATATTCATACGACTGGTAGGCATTGACGTTGACGTTATTTTGCGCCGTCGCGTTGTTGAGCTGTACACCATCCGTGATCTGCTTGACCGTGATCTTCAAATGCATCTTACGCGCCTGTGGCGATTTAGCAATGTGTTGCCAGACTTCATAATCAGTTCCCTGCGAGCCAATCGTCACTTCCTTAGTCTGCGCATTTTGTCCGAGCGTATTGACCGTGTGAATGCCGACCGCCGCCAACACCAAAACTACCAAACTACCGCCAAAGATCAGCCAGTTTCTAATTTTCATCTCGTCACCTTCTTGGATTAAATTGTGGGACTTATGCGAGTTCTTTTCATTTTCTTAGTCGAGCTATTCAAAGCAGCAATCTCCGCCTAGCTATGTCACTGGCAAATTGCCAACCCAGCAATTTACCACTGCCTAGGCTAGTGCTCAATTGCTAACCGCTTTGCTATGCTCTGTTTTTTAGTCGAGCTATTCAAAGCAGCACGCTGCGCATCCTTCTTTTTAGTCGAGCTCCGTGAGACAGGAGTCTGTGCCTAGCTACGTCAACTACAACTTGCCAACCCCTGGCAACTTGTAGCTGCCTAGGCTAGTGCTCAACTCCTAATCGTCTCACTGCGCTCTGTTTTATTAGTCGAGTTCCACCAGTCAGCCGCCACCTGTCTAAGTACGCCCAAGTATAAGTCCAAGTTCGGGACTTACACTTGTTCTAGCTTATCCTGTGGCGGCTAAACGGCTGGTTACACTCTGTTCTTAGTCGAGCTCCGTGAAGCACAGTCTTGCGCCTAACAACTTTGACAACTAGCCGCAGCCCACGGCTCATTGTCAAAGTCCGTTAGTGCTCGGGCTTTACCCGCTTCACTGCGCTCTGTTTTACATATGCTCCACTTTTTTCGCTAGCCAGTCTCCTAGGATCTGCACGATAAATACCAATACCAATATCACTAACAGTGCCGCTACCGTCACGTCGTTTTCAAAGCGCGCGTACCCCGTACTGATTGCAATATCTCCTAGTCCGCCCGAACCGATCGCCCCAGCCATCGTCGTCAACCCGATCAAACTGATGATCGTCACCACCGATGCACGAATGATGTCCGGCAAACATTCTCTTAAATAAATCCGAAAAATAATTGCTAGTTTGCTCGACCCCATCGCCGTCGCCGCTTCGATCACCGACGGTTCAATACTTAACAGCGCATTTTGGATCTGACGGGCGTAAAACGGAAAGATCCCGATGATCAGTGGTACTAGCGCCGCCGCCGTGCCGACCGTCGTCCCCACGATGTATTTGGTGACCGGCGCGATCACCGCCAGCAAGATGATAAACGGTACCGACCGCAAAATATTAACTACTTTATCCAAAAAACTGTAAAACACCGGGTCCTCGTCGATCCCTCCCGGCTGTGTGACTACCAAAAAAACTCCCGTGCCGATCCCGAGTACGCCCGCAACTAACGCGGACCAAAACGTCATATACAAAGTTTCCCACACAGACTGCACGAATTGCGGCCACAGTTGCGCCACGTTAGGAAATAAACTAGTCAGCATCTTGTTGCCTCCATTCCTGTGCGACGTCTAACACGTTAACGCCGCTTTCCTTTAAATAAGCGATCCCCTCTTCAACCTGACTGCCACTGAGGATCACCAGCATGTGTCCTAAAGAAATCTTCCCCACGCGTTCAATATTGGCAAATAAAATATTGGCCCGGACACCAAACTGTGCGGTCAACTCCGAAATTTCTGCCTTACCCGTCGCTTGTCCGGAAAAACGCAGGTAGACTAGCCGCTCATTTGCTTGCAGTTTAGCGATCAGGTGGTCTTCTTTGATCTGTTCTTTCATCTGCGTGACGTTGGCCGAGGCTTCGACAAAGTCTTGCGTCAAACTTTGTTGCGGCTGAGAAAAGACCTTAGTCACCGGGCCGCGTTCGATGATCTCGCCGTTTTTCATTACCGCCATCTGCTGGCAAATTGCTTTAATGACTTGCATCTCGTGGGTGATCAAGATCACCGTCAACCCTAGCTCTTGGTTAAGGCGTTGCAGTAATTTCAAAATCGCGTCGGTCGTCTGCGGGTCTAGCGCACTGGTCGCTTCGTCTGAAATCAAAATTTGCGGGTCGTTAGCTAATGCCCGAGCAATCGCCACGCGTTGTTTTTGCCCACCCGACAGTGAATCCGGATAGGCCTGCGCAAATTCTTCTAGTCCGACTAACTTCAATAACTCCAGTGCCTTGTGCCGCCGCTCTTTTTTACTGATCTTTTCGCCTAACAACGGGTATTCGACGTTATTTAACACCGTACGGGAGTTTAACAAGTTAAACTGCTGAAAGATCATCCCCACTTTTTTGCGCACCTGGCGTAACTGCTGGGGCTTTAATTGTTGTAGGTCTTGACCATTAACGATCACGGAACCCGCCGTTGGTTTTTGTAACAAATTGATCACGCGCACCAGCGTGCTTTTTCCCGCGCCGGAATAGCCCACGATACCGTAAATGTCGCCTTGTTCAACTTGCAGTGAAACGTCGGAGATGGCTTTCACCGTTCCTTTTTTAGTTTGAAACTCCACCTTGATATGTTGTAGATCAATGATCGGTTTTTCCACTGATACCCACCTCTTTTATGATTGACTAAACAAATTTCATCCCACCATCGACTAGTAATGATTGTCCTGTGATGTAACCCGCCGCCGGCGACGCAAACCACGCGATCACTTCGGCGACATCTTCAGGACGCGCTTCTCTGCCCAAAGCGATCTCTTGTAAAACGTTTGCCTGTTGTTCGGGCACCGTGCAGTTTTTGATCTTCGCCGTCGTCTGATCGATCGCATCGCGCATCGGTGTGCGCACGATCCCCGGATTATACGCGTTGACCGTGATCTGGTCGGCCGCCAGTTCTTTAGCCGCCGCTTGGGTCAGCGCCCGGATACCAAATTTAGAAACCGAATAGGCACTTTGCAGCGCCGAGGCTTCGACACCCGCTAGCGAGGCCGCGTTGACGATCCGCCCGCCATGTCCTTGCCGTTTAAATTGCGTGGCTGCCGCTTGAATGCCCCAGTACGTTCCCCCTAAATTAACTTCCAACAACCGTTTGATCTGTTCTGGTTGTGAATCGATGATCGACGCGATAAAGGCGACACCTGCATTATTTACGTAAACGGCTAACTCACCAAGATCTGCTACGGCTTGTTTGACCAACGCAAAAACTTGGTCACGGGCGGCAACATCGACTTCATAAAATTTCGCTTGGTAACCGGCTGCAGTCAAATTTTTTGCTACCTGCGCTCCCGTTTCCTTATTAATATCAGCCACAGCGATCGCATATCCGTCTTGCGCTAATCTTCGTGCCGCTGCTTTACCGATTCCTTGTCCTGCTCCCGTAATAATTGCTAATTTTGTCATCTATGCTCTTCCTTTCTGTAAATAAAAATCCCCACTCCTGTCTAAAACAGAAGCGAGGATACGCGGTACCATTCTGAAATCACCTGACATTTACACGCCAGGCCTTACTAACCTATTAGGTCTAGCGGATAACGGCGCTGGCCCGTTTAACACTAATAATTCGTATTAACACTGCTCTTAAATGTGCAATCAACTTTACTTTAACTAAAAAACTCGCCCTTGAAAATTCAAGGGCGAGTAAACGCGGTACCACCTTGGTTTTCCGAAAAAAATTCGGCTCCATGCTGTTAATCCAGCAACAGGGTAATGGCTGTCATCCAGTTAAAGTTCACCTTTAGCTTGCTTTCATTTACTCCAAGACCATCTTCAGGCAGCTTCCCGACTTGCTTTCACCGACCGCAAGCTCTCTGACAGGTCCCACACCTTACTCATCTCTTCACAGTATTTTAATTACTTTCTTAACTTTGCTATTCAGTTTAATGTCTGGGTGTGTATTTGTCAATAGCGAATTTCAAAATATGGTATCATTATAGTAAACATTTTATTTAGAAAGCTGGTCTTTTTATGCACGCTGGAACTACTATTTTGACTTTAAAAAACGGCTACCACCTCTGGAGTCGTACCGATAACCTCGGTGGTGACATTCAATTACTCTGCTTACACGGCGGACCCGGCGGCAACCACGAATACTACGAAAATTTTGCCGCCCAATTAGCCGACTTAAACGTCCAAGTCAGCATGTACGACCAATTAGGCTCGTGGTATTCCGATCAACCCGACTTCTCGCTGCCGGAAAATCACCATTTTATGCAAATGTCTTATTTCGTCGATGAAGTCGAAGAAGTCCGCCAAAAACTAGGTCTCGACCAATTTTACCTGATCGGTCAATCCTGGGGCGGCGCGTTGGTTCAAGAATACGCCTTAAAATACCCGACTCACTTAAAAGGGATCATCATCTCGAGCATGACCGATAACATCGCCGAATACGTCGATAATATCAACGCCATTCGTGAACGTGAATTTAGCGCAGACGAACTGACTTATCTCAAAGACTGCGAGGCTAAAAACGACTTCAACGAACATTATGAAGAACTGATCGACCGCCTCAACCGCGGCTATATCGACCGCAAGCAGCCACCGGCTATCAGTCACCTTACCTCAACGATGGGCGTTCAAGTCTACAACTATTTTCAGGGGGACAACGAATTCGTCGTTACCGGCAAATTGAAGGGCTGGGACCGGCGCGCCGACATTCACCGCATTCAAGTCCCAACTTTGATCACGTACGGCGAACACGAATCCATGCCGTTAGCTGCAGGCAAGCGGATGGCTGCAACCATCCCGCACGCACGGTTTGTCACCACGCCAAATGGCGGTCATCACCACATGGTCGATAACGCGCCCGTTTACTTCGCTCACCTAAAACAATTCTTGCAAGATGTTGAGAGCGACAATTTCACGGATTAAACAATACAATTGAACACGAAAAAAGACGGAGTAGCAAAATCGCTCCGTCTTTTTTTTGCGGTGGGATGTTGAGACTTCTTGTTTCTTAGTCAAGCTCCGTGAAGCAAAGCCTTGCGCCTAACAACTTTGACAGCCAGCCGTAACTCACAGCTGGCTGTCACAACCCGTTAGTACTCAGTCTTTAACCGCTTCACTACACCCTGTTTTATAGTCGAGCTTCGTGAGACAGGAGTCTGTGCCTAGCTACGTCACTGGCAAATTGCTAAACTTCGCAATTTACCACTGCCTAGGCTAGTGCTCAACTCCTAAACGTCTCACTTCGCTCTTTTTATTCGCTCGCATTCAGTGCTCCGATCATGTCGATTTTTTGCAACTTGAAATGCGTCACTACCATCACGATCACCGAAAAAAGTGCCGTCAGTAGCGCCGAACACACGTAGCCCGGCCAGCCGATCACCAGCGGAAAGACCAGCGAATCGCTGGATGCATAGTACAAGATAAACCACGTCAACACGATGCCGACCGCAAAGCCAAATACGATCCCTAATACTGTAAAAATAATGTTTTCGCGCACGATCATCATCGTAACTTCTTTATCAAAAAAGCCTAAGACCTTAAATGTCGCCAGTTCCCGTTTTCTTTCCGCGATGTTGATGTTAGTCAGGTTATACAAAACGACAAACGCCAACGTCCCCGATAACACGATAAAGATCAACACGATCACACCGATCCCGTTGATCGCACTGACTATCTTAGCCCGCAACGTCTGCGTGAACGTCGTATTTACCAGTTGCCCCGTCGCCATTAACTGCGTCGATAACGCGCGCCGTTGCTTTTTATTTTGCTGCGTCGTTCGTACTAAATAAGTGTTAGCCCGCGGAGTTTTGTGTGTCAGTTGCTGGTAATAATTTTTGCTCAGGTATGCATTGTGACCGACATAATTATCCACGATCCCCGCCACTTTTGCGCGGTACTTCTGTCCGTTTTCGCTGGTAAACGTCACGTGCCCGCCACGTTTAACGTGATAAACTTGCGCTAACCTCTTGCTAAGTAGGATCCCTGTGTGCGGCAATTTTACCTGCTGTTGTCCGTTTTGCAACGCAATATAAGGCTGCAAGCTACGTGCATTTTTGACTGCCGTTAACGTTACGGTTTGATTAGTCGTTTCCTTTTGCCTGAAAGTGACCTGAGTGCTGTATACCGGCAGGAAACTTTTGACCTGGTGTTGTTTATTCAACAGTTTGCCCACACGATTTTGGTGCGCCGCGTTCACGTTGTCTTTAAACGTTGCTAAAATTTGGTACTTATCCAGCTGTCCGTACTGTTGCGGACCCGGCGCCGCGATCGAATCCTTGAGACCAAATCCCGCTAGCATCAATCCCGTACAACCTGCGATCCCCAAGATAGTTAAGATCATCCGCGACTTATAGCGAAACAGGTTGCGGGCCGTGATCTTATGGGTAAAACTCAACTTACGCCACAACGGCGTGATCCGTTCCACCAAAATGCGTTTTCCCGCCTTAGGAGACTGCTGAACCAGCAAGTCTAACGGAGCTTCGCGCAAGTCCCGACTTAAAACTAATAACGCCGAACCCAGCGTAGCGATCAGCGCGGCCACCGTCGCAATGCCGATCGCGCCCCACGCATACTGCGAAACGTAGCTGGTGAAAATATACGTCTGCCCCGTCAGCATAAAGACCACCGGTGGCAACAGTTTAGTTCCCAACACTACGCCTAAAAAGCTCCCCAAAAAGGCCGTCAATAAGGCGTAGATCAGGTATTTGACGATTACTTCGCTTTTACGATACCCCAACGATAATAGCGTCCCGATCTCGCGCCGATTTTCGTTGACCATCCGTGTCATCGTCGTAAAGGTGATCAGAATGGCGATAAAAAAGAAGAACACGGGAAAGACGTTTGCGATCGCGTCGATCCTGTCGGCCAAACTCGCATAGTCGTTAAATCCCGGCAGGTCACTGCGTTTATTATACAAATAGGTCGGCCGCTTGACCTGTGCTGCCTGCGTTAATTTCTGCTGAGCCGCAGTCAATTTTTGTTGCGCCGTTGTTAGTTGCTGCAGCTGTGCTTGTAACTGAGGTTGTGTGGGCGTTAGTTGCATGGCCTGTTGAACCCGCTGTTTATTTTGCCCCAACTGTTGTACCTGCAACGCTAATTGCTGTTGTTTAGGTGCAATTTGGGTGGCGACTTGACGACTCAATTCTCGTTGACGCGCGTCTTTACGCCTGTTTAACACCCGCTGCACCTGCGTTAAATGACGGTTCAACTTCTTTTTGTAAGTAGCCGACGAATAAGTCTGCTTTTTTAAGTCAGCAAAAGTTAAGTACAGTTGCGCGTAGGTCTGGCCCCGAAAATTCTGGTGGGGTACCATGACAAAACCCGCTAGCTGCCCGTCGCCTACGGTCGTGTTGCCCCGCTCGCTATTTTCGATGTACAGCGGCGACTGCACGTGACCAACTACCTTAAATGTGCGCCGTTTTAACTGCTGGTCGGTAATCTTCAGCGTGGAATTCACGGGATAGGCGTGCGCCAAAATGGCGTCGACGACTACTTCATTAGCTTTTCGCGGCAGGTGGCCTTTAACTACGCGCAACCGATTTTGTCGTGTTGTTTTGTTAAACGAAGTGACCTGCAAATTTTTTTGCTGCTTTTTTTCGTGGTAGGCAAAACCCTGGGTCATTTCCGCTTGCACACCGGGCAACTGTGCGACCGCTCGTTGGTCTGCTTTCGTCCATCCCGCCGTCGAAACCACCTGTAAGTCCGACATGTTGCTGGCGGTGAGTGCATTTTGTGCCGTTTGCGTTAGGTCCGGACCCACACTTTTAACACCAACAAAGGTCAGTACCCCCATCAAAATGATCAAAGTGATCGCGATAAAACGGCCCTTGGCAAAACGGATATCGCGCAAAGTTGATTTTACGTAAGTTTTCATCTCGCGCCCCCTACCATTCGATCTGCTCGACTGGCAACGGCTGTTTGTTTAACTCGATCTGGCGCACCGTCGCGTCGTTAATGTGGATCACCTTATCGGCCATTTGCGCGATCGCCGAGTTATGCGTCACGATGATGACCGTCTGTCCCAGTTGACGGCACGCGTTTTGTAGCAAACCTAAGACCTGTTTACCCGTATGGTAATCCAGCGCGCCAGTCGGTTCATCGCATAACAACAATTGCGGGTTTTTAGCCAAGGCCCGCGCAATTGAGACCCGCTGTTGTTCGCCGCCGGATAACTGAGCCGGAAAATTACGCGCCCGTTTTTGCAAACCGACCTGCTTGAGCGTTTCGTCCACGTCCAACGCGTTAGGCGCAATGTCGGTAGCCAGCTCCACGTTTTCACGGGCAGTTAAATTAGGCACTAAGTTATAAAACTGAAAAACAAAACCGATCTGGGTGCGGCGATACTGGGTCAACTGTTGGGAGTTAAACTGCGCAATATCTGTCCCAGCGACTTCGACCACTCCTTTGGTCGGATGGTCCATTCCGCCTAAAATATTCAACAACGTCGATTTCCCGGCGCCGCTCGGACCTAAGATGACGACTAATTCACCCTGCTCGACGGTAAAATTGAGATCCCGGTTCGCGGTGATCGTCGTTTCGCCCGTTTTAAAAGTACGGTATTCGTGTTTAACTGTAATAAAACTCATTTAACTGCCACCTTCATTTATTTTGTGTGTCTTAGCCATTATATCACTCGACAACAAATCGGCACATGGCAATAACATTCTATGATGTTATTTTTAAAATCCACCTAAGCTACGTATAGATCAAGCACCGACTCCGTGAATTGCATTTACCTGCTTTTTGCTTTAAGATGAAAACATTATTTTAAAGGAGCGTTTTTCATGAAAATCAGCCGCATCGACCACCTTGTCTTACCAGTTAGTGACTTAAATCAAGCCACGCGTTTTTACCACGAGGTATTTGACCTGCCCGTCTTGCAAGAACAAAGCGACGACAACACGCATACCTTACGCTGCGGCCACCAACTGATCCGTTTACGCCAAGATGCATTGGCAGTCAAATTACATGCGGCTCATCCGACGACTGGCAGCGCCGACCTGTGCATCGTCGCCAAAGACCACGTACAAGATACACTCAACCACCTCAAGAGCTACTTCGTCGAGATCGTCGCCGGTCCCGTCGCCAAAACCGGTGCCGAAGGAGCAATTACTTCGATCTACATTCACGACCCCGATGAAAATCTGATCGAGATCGCACATTATGAACACAAGTAAAGACTAAAAATGGGACCAAGACAAAAGTAATTTTTGTCCCGGTCCCATTTATTCTTCAACTTTAATTAACGGCTTTTATAACTAATTATTTCGTCAAATCAATTTTCTTGTCGATCAGCCAGGTCAGCACCGCACCGACGACCATCACAACAAATTCACCGATCCCGACCGTCAAAAACGTCAACCAAAACGGCGCTTGACTGACCAAGTGTAACTCTAATGCGATACACCACGACATTAACGTGCAGACAACGACCACGATCGTTAGTTTAGCCGGTAAATTATGCACGTAACGACTCAACCACCAACCTAAAGCCGTCATCACTAGCGTTTCTAGCGTACCAAAAACTACGTCGACCACGCCCATCGAAGACCACAAGTTCGCAATCAGACAGCCCAACGTGACGCCCCAGATATAGCGTTTGTTGAACACCACCAAGTTGTTGAGCATTTCCGATAAACGAAACTGGATCGGGCCATAACTAAACGGCAGTAACACCACCGTTAATACTACATATAAAGCCGCGACCAACGCGATTTTTGTCAGTTGGGCGACCTTACTTGACGCTTGAACCATAATTAAAACCTCCTAGTTTTTTTAGGTGGGATGTTTACGAACCACCATTAAAATGAAACACAGTTTAGTATAGGAAAATCCCGGCGCCAACGCAAGTTTAACCGCCAGACGGCAAATCATTTCTCGCTATGTTAATTTAACTGCGAAACGATTATACTAATGATGAAGGAGGTTACATTTTATGTACAAAGCAAACGAAAAAAGATATGAAAAAAGCCCGCACCGCCGCGTAGGTAATACCGGGTTGAAATTACCACTGATTTCTCTAGGTTTATGGCGCCATTTTGGCAGTCACGCCCCGCTGGCTGACCGGCGCGAGGTGATCTTGGAAGCCTTTGACAATGGCGTTTTTAGTTTCGACTGTGCCGACCATTACGGTGATCCCGAGATCGGCTCTGCCGAAGAACTGTTAGGTACCGTTTTAAGTCGCGAACTCAAACCTTACCGTGACGAATTGGTGATCACTTCTAAAGTCGGTTACCGCTCAATTCCCGGACCTTACGGCCATTTTTTGTCACGCAAAACCATTTTGCAGTCCATCGACCGCACCTTGGAACGGCTGCAAACCGACTACGTGGACATTTATTACGCTCACCGCTTCGATCCCGAGACCGACTTGGAAGAAAGCGTGCAGGCCCTCGACGACGTCGTTCGGTCAGGCAAAGCGCTGTATATCGGGATCTCTAATTTCAACACCCCGCAGGCCCACAAAGCCGCAGAATTATTCGCTGAATTAGGAACTCCTTATACCGTCAACCAAGTTTCCTACAACATCTTGAACCGCGAGCCCGAAAGAAACGGTTTGGTCAACGAGATGAAACGGCAAAACCGCGGCATCGTCGCTTACGGCCCGTTAGCCGAAGGATTGCTCAGCGACCGGTACCTAAAAGAAATTCCCGCTGATTTTCCAATTCACAGTACCAGTAGTTACGTCATGCAAGGTGGGCAAAAACAAGTTGTCGCTAAGCTGAATGCTCTTAACGAGATCGCCCAGCAACGCGGACAGACCCTATCGCAGATGTCGTTAGCTTGGTTGCTGCGTGATCCGGTCGTTTCTTCCGTGATCATCGGCACGACCAGCACCGCTCACTTGCACGATGACTTAAAAGCATTGCAAAACATCACTTTTAGTGACGCTGAATTAGCACAGATCGACGCTTTGACCAAATAAAATTATCACCAAATAAGCGACCGGTTAATGCTTTACGAATTACCAAGAGGAGCTGGGACACGCTGAAGTGCTCCAACTCCTCTTTGGTCTTAATCTTTGATTTTACGAACGGAGAAAAAACATGCGCAAAAATCAACTTGCCCGGCTGATCATCAGGATCATCGCCACCTGCTTATTTTGTTACGGCTTATTATTACTGACCCAAAAAATTGAACAACCCCAACTACCGCCTAAAACCGATCAGGCAGCGGCGGATAGTAGCGGCAAGTTGCACCTCGATAATAAACAGCACCATAAACATAGCAAACAGCACAGCAAGCGTCAGCTAAAACAAAAACTCCCCGCAAAAACAAACAAGACCACCGTCATGCGCCGGCCGATCGACTGGCAGCGTTCGTCGGAAAAAGTCGCTTATCCTAAGCTAAAAAAGACCACTGACTTTTGGGTTAAAGTTGACACCCAAAAACAGCGGGTCTACCTATTAGATGATCAAAAAATACTGTACACGATGTACGCTTCGACGGGCAGCAAAAATCAGGCCACTCCCCGCGGTACTTGGTATGTCCAAGCAGAAAAAGGCAAGTTTTTTTACAACAAAGAGTCGGGTGAAGGCGCCAAATACTGGGTTTCGTTTAAAGACCACGGCATCTACCTCTTTCATTCCGTGCCAACCGATCGGAACGGTAATTTTATCACCGCCCAAGCACAACAACTGGGCAAAAAGGCGGCTTCACACGGTTGTGTACGCCTGTCGGTCCCGGATGCACGCTGGATGTATCACCACCTGACCCCCGGTACCAAAGTCGTCATTCGTTGACTTGATACTGCTTAACTTTTGCCGTTAAGTAGTCGCGCAGTGCTCCCAGTGGCTTGAAACCAACGATTTTTTCCTTAGCCACGCCGTTAACAAACAATAACATGCACGGTAAGTTTTGGACGTGCAAAGCGACGGCCAAGTCCTGATCCGTTTCCACGTCCACTTCCCCGAATTTAACTGCTCCGTCAAAATCTAATTCTAATTCCGCTAAAAGCGGTGCTAACATGCGACACGGCCCGCACCAGTCTGCGCTAAAATCGACCAGCATCAAGCCGTGCGCGGTTTTTTCCCGAAAATTTTTTGCGGTTAGTTTAACAGCCACCAGTTACCTCCTCTTATTGAACGACAAACTTGGCGATCACTTCGGCTAACGGATCGTGATCATTATCAGCGACGGTCACGTAATCGGCCTGCTTTTTGACAAAATCCTGTCCGTTAGCGACGCACACCCCCAGACCCGCCGCCGTGATCATCGGTAGATCGTTACTATTATCTCCGACAGCGATCACTTCTTCTTGTTTGATCCCTAATCTGTGCGCCAACGTTAACATCGCCTGACCCTTATCAGCACTCGGCGCGTTAAATTCAACGTAGCGCTCCGACGAAAAGCTGATGTTCAAGTCAAAATCAACGTGAGCAGCCACGTAGTCTTTCATCTGCATGCGTTCTTTACGATCCTCAATGTTAAAAATGATCTTACACAAAGGAACGTCTTGCAAAAAATCGATCTGAGGCGTTGTCATTTTCCGCCAGTTATTGACACGCCCGGTCAGATACATAGTCTCGAGGTTACTCATATTCCAAATGTACAACCGGTCGACGGTATAAACGTGCACGCACAGGCCACGTTCCATCCCAATTTCAAAGATCTGACGCACCGCTTCAAAGGGCATCTGATTGACCTGCAAAACACGGTTGTGCTGATTTTCGATGATTGCCGCACCATTATAGGAAATTACAAATTGTGACGGTTGCTGCAGCAAACCTAACGTCGCTAAGTTATCCTGAATACTCAAAAAGCTGCGCCCGGTATTAGGCACGAAATAAACTCCCTGTGCACTGGCTTTTTTGATTGCAGCGACAGTCTGAGGAGTGATCGTTTTTTTAGTACTCAACAGTGTTTCATCCATGTCACAAGCTATTAGTTTATACATATAAAACATCCTTTACTACTTGTAAATACTGTCTTGTCATTTAGTTTCAGCGTGAATTTTTAATGCGGTTAACGATCACCGCACCCACGATCGCAACTAACACGATCGCGCCAAACAGTACCGCTGGGATCTCGATACCGATCGCCGGGATCGTCAAGAACAGTTTAATGGCAATAAAACCGATCAAAACGTATGCTACGACTTCCAGTTCCGGTACCAGCTGCAGTAATTTCATGATCACTTCGGCCACCCCGCGCATCGCTAAAATGCCAAAAAGTCCGCCTAGTAAAACGATCACCGGGTTCGGCGAGATCGCTAGTGACGCTAAGATCGAATCGATCGAAAAAACGACATCCATCAGTTCGATCGATAACACGACCGACCAGAAAGGGGACAGCCACGTTCTTTTTTTCTTTGTTGCCTTAGCCTTCTTTTCTTTGGGGTGCGCCCGGTCCCAAAAATGGCGCAGCGACAGGTACAGCAAGTAAACTGCACCGACTACTTTGATCTCCCAGAATTTGATCAAAAAACTGCCCAGACCGATCAGGATAAAACGACAAACGTACGCGCCCCAGATCCCGTAGAATAAGGACTTTTCCTGTTGCTGTTTGGTCGGTAATTTTTGTGTTTGAGCCGCTAACACGATCGCATTATCAACGGACAATAAACATTCGATCATGATTAACGATAAAATAATCAGCCAGTCCTGTCCCGACGTAAGCACCATTTTCCAGTTACTTAAATTAAAAAAAGGACCGTAAAGCTGTTCAATTAGTGACAATCAAGAGCTCCTCTCTCATTAAATTATTTTATGATAGTAACTACTGTTCCTCGATTTCGATCGGCAACGAGACCTGATTCGCAGATCGAGTAACAGCCGTTTGAGGTGGGTATTTTCCCCGCAAGTAACCTTTTAACATGCCGTACACTTGGCTACGGTCGCTTTGACTGAGTAACTGACCGTTAAAACGCAAGCGTGAATTAGCGGCAAAAACATCTTCCAATTCCAATTCGTCGTAGGTTCGTCCCACCAAAAAATCTAACGAAACGCCAAAATAGTCGGCCAGTTTTAGGACTTCGAGATACGAAGGATGGTTGATCCCCCGTTCCCAACTGCCTAACTGCGGCCCGGTATTTTCGTGACCGCCGCCGCTCATTTTATTCAACTCAAAGGCCAAACCATTTAACGATAGCCCACGCCCTTGCCTTAACGCACGTAACCTAACTGGAAACATTTTTACTCACCCCCAAAATTAAGGATACTACAAAACTACAGTAGCGCCAAAAAAATGCTTGCACACTTAGCGTAAATGCTCCCTTAACACTGCCAAAATTTTTTGCGCGGCGTGTCCGTCGCCGTACGGATTTTTAGCCTGTGCCATTTGCTGGTAAAAATCCCGGTCTTCCATCAGCCGCGTCATCTGCGTTTGGATCACCTGCGGGTCGGTGCCAACTAATTTTAACGTACCGGCACGCACGCCTTCCGGTCGTTCCGTTTGGTCACGCAAAACTAAAACTGGTTTGTTTAACGACGGTGCCTCTTCTTGAATGCCCCCGGAATCGGTCATGATAAAAGTACTGCGCGCTGCCATATTATGAAAATCAACCACTTCTAACGGCGCGATCAAGTGTGCTTGGCGACAGTCATCAAACACCTCGTGTGCGACTCGTTGGACCGCAGGACTCAGGTGAACTGGGTAAACCAATTCGTAATCCGGGTGCGCGCTCAGCGCGTGTTTGATCGCCTGCAAACTACGCCGCATCGGGGCCCCTTGATTTTCCCGGCGGTGCATCGTCAACAAGATCACTTGTGCGTTTGGCGCGATCTCATTTAAAACGGGGTGCGTAAAATTCGCGCTGACCGTTTGTTTTAACGCATCGATCGCGGTGTTACCCGTGACGAAGATCCGGTCTTGGCGGTGATTTTCCCGCAACAAATTTTGCTTACTCAACTCGGTCGGAGCAAAATACCAGTCGGATAACACGTCAGTCAGCTGGCGGTTCATCTCTTCGGGGTACGGCGCGTATTTATCCCACGTCCGCAACCCGGCTTCGACGTGACCGACGGAAATCTGGTGGTAAAACGCACTCAGGCTAGCAGCAAACGTGGTAGTCGTGTCACCGTGCACCAAGATCACGTCGGGCTTTTCTTTTTCCACGACCTTATCTAGCCGCCCTAAAACCCTGGACGTGATCTGACTGAGGGTTTGGTTTTGTTGCATAATATCAAGATCATAGTCAACTTTAAGGTGAAAACTCGCGATCACAGAGTCGAGCATTTCGCGGTGCTGCGCCGTGATCACCGTCACCGGGATAAAAGTGTCTGCCTGCTTAGTCAGTTCTAAAACGACCGGTGCCATTTTGATGGCCTCGGGCCGCGTTCCAAAAATCGTCATTACCTTAATTTTTTGCACGCTATTTTCCTCACTTATCGGCGATCTGTTTCATAAACTGTGCCAGTGCTTCTTGCCACGTTGGAAAATGAAAACCCGTTTCCGTCGCCAATTTCATCACCGAATATGCCGGACGAAACGCCGCCGTTGGGTACTGTGCCGAAGTCACGGGTACGACTTCAACGTCTTGATCCTTCAAAATTTCACTGGCAAATTCGTACCACGAACACTGGCCGTCATTGCAGCAGTGGTAGATACCGTAGGCGATCTGCTGATCAACTAGGTAAGTGATAAATTCCGCTAACGTCCGCGTCCAAGTCGGGCGTCCGACCTGATCGTTGACCACCGTGATCCGCGGGTGAGTTTTGGCTAAATTCAACATCGTGTAGACAAAATTATGCCCCCACTGGCCGTAAACCCAGGCAGTACGCACGATGTAATACTTAGTGCAGTACTTTTGCACGGCCTGCTCCCCTAACAACTTGGTGCGGCCGTATTCGTTTTTAGGTCCTTTAGGATCGTCTGGCAGGTACTCGGATTTTTTTTCGCCGTTAAAAACGTAATCGGTGCTCAGATAAACTAAAGTAGCGTCGTATTTGGCACAGGCCTGGGCGATGATCCGTGAACCGGTGGCATTGATCAACTCGTCGGCTTCTTTGCCCTCACCTTCGGCCTTATCAACGGCGGTATAGGCGGCACAGTGATAAACGATTTGCGGGTGGTGCTGGGCGAAGTACTGTTCGACTAATTGTTCGTTAGTGATGTCTAGAGTTGCCGAATTAGTAGCAGTATAGTCCACTTTTCGTTCGTCAAAAAGGTGTTGTAACTCGCTGCCCAACTGTCCGTCAGCGCCGGTAATTAAAATTTTCATATTATTAGGTCCCATCTTTTCTTAATATTAAAAAGGGTAAGACAAAACTAAATTGCCTCCCCCTCATTAACACCTATTCATCAATTATTTTTGCGCTCAAACAGCTCATTAATCTAGCGCTGCGCGAGCCTTCAGTGGTCGCCACCACTCTTCGTGTTGTAAGTACCAGTCGACGGTCTCATCGATTCCCGTCTCAAAGGTGTACTTAGGCTTCCAGCCCAGCTGCGTTTCGATCTTAGTTGGGTCGATCGCATAGCGTTTATCATGACCCAAACGATCCTTAACGTATTCGATAGAGTCCTCGCTCAAGCCTAATTTCTTAACGATCAAATGCACGATCTGGTTGTTGGTGCGCTCATTATGACCACCAACGTTGTAGATCTCGCCTTTCTTACCTTTTTGCAAGACCAAATCGATCGCCTGGCAGTGATCGTAAACGTGCAGCCAGTCGCGAATATTCTTGCCATCGCCGTAGATCGGTAATTTCTTACCGTCCATTCCGTTAGACGTCATCAGCGGGATCAACTTTTCCGGAAATTGGTACGGGCCGTAGTTGTTAGAACAACGCGTGATATTAACGTTTAAGCCGTAAGTTTCGTAATACGAGCGTACCAAGAAATCGGCAGCAGCCTTGCTGGCGGAATACGGGGAATTCGGTGCTAACGCTGTAGTTTCGGTAAAATACCCGGTAGAACCCAAGGTGCCGTAAACTTCATCGGTCGAAACCTGCAGGAATTTTTCCATCTTCTTTTCCTTAGCAACGTGCAGTAAGGCTAAGGTCCCCTGAACGTTACTTTCGATAAAGACTTCCGGATGACGGATCGAACGGTCCACGTGACTTTCCGCCGCGAAATTAACGATCGTATCCAAATCGTACTGGTCTACTAAGTAAGAAACTAATTCGCGGTTAGTAATGTTGCCCCGGACAAAAACGTACTGAGGGTTATCCTTGATATCATCGAGGTTATGAATATTACCCGCATAAGTCAACAAGTCAAGGTTAACGATCCGGTAATCAGGGTGTTTGTCCAGCATGTAATGGACGAAATTACTGCCGATAAAACCGGCACCGCCCGTCACTAAAATATTTTTCATTTACATTTCCTCCCCATAAACAAAATTCAAATCAGCGTCTTTTAGGCGTGGATGGTGCTGGTCTTTTGCAGACAAAATCAGGTGTTCTTTGGGCATCGGCCAGTCGATCGCTAGGTCAGGGTCATCAAAGGCGATCCCCCCATCAGCTTGCGGTGCGTAGTAACCTTCAACTTTATACATAAAGTTCACGTTGGGCGTTAAGGTCACAAAACCGTGTGCAAAGCCCTTCGGAACTAATAACTGGCGGTGATTATATTCGCTTAAAATATAGCCCTGCCACTTACCATAAGTCGGAGAACCAGCCCGGCAATCGACTAATACATCGTAGACAACGCCGGTAGCGACCCGGATCAATTTGGTCTGGGCGTGAGGAGCACGTTGAAAATGCATGCCGCGCAAAACTCCGGCTTGGGTCGACAACGAATGATTGTCCTGATTGAAATCACAGTCAATACCTGCTTCTTGAAATTTGTTACGCGTGTAAGTTTCGGTAAAAAAGCCCCGCTGATCACCAAAAACAGCGGTTTCGATCAGTTTGACGTCTTGTAATTTAGTAGTTAAAACTTTAACCATGTTATTTTCCTTCCGTTTGGGCGATCCGTAATAGGTATTGCCCGTAATCATTTTTCTTAAGTGGCTGTGCGAGTTCTAATAATTTGTCGCGGGTGATCCAGCCTTGGCGGTAAGCAATTTCTTCCAAGCAAGCAACTTTTAAATTCTGGCGCTTTTGGATCGTTGCAATAAACATAGCGGCTTCAAGCATCGAATCGTGAGTCCCTGTGTCCAACCAAGCGTAGCCGCGATCCATCAATTTGACGTCTAGCTGGCCGCGCCGCAAGTATTCTTGGTTGATGTCCGTGATCTCCAACTCACCTCTAGCAGAAGGCTTTAACTGACTAGCGATCTCAACGACATTGTTATCGTAGAAATACAAACCAGTTACCGCGTAATTACTCTTCGGGTGATCCGGTTTTTCGGCGATCGATAAGGCGTGATACTGGTCGTCAAACTCAACAACACCAAAACGCTGCGGGTCATTGACGTGGTAGCCAAACACGGTCGCACCGGTTTTTTTAGCCGCAGCAGCCTGTAATAAACGAGATAACCCGCTGCCGTAGTAAATATTGTCACCCAATACCAGGCAAACTGAATCCGAACCGATGAAATCTTTGCCTAAAATGAAAGCTTCGGCCAAGCCGTTGGGTTTTTCTTGCACCTGATATGATAAATTGATTCCAAAAGAAGAACCATCGCCCAGTAACTTTTGAAACTGGGGGGTGTACTCGGGCGTAGAGATCAGTAAGATGTCGCGCAAACCAGCCAACATCAAGGTAGACAAGGGATAATAAATCATGGGCTTGTCGTAAACAGGAATGAGCTGTTTGGAAACGCCGCGAGTGATGGGATAGAGGCGAGTGCCACTACCCCCTGCTAAAATTATACCTTTCATGAATAGACTCCTTATTAATTACAGAGCGCAGTGAGACGGCCAGGAGTTGAGCACTAGCCTAACCAACTGCAGGTTGCCGGGTCATGGCAAGTTGTAATTGGTGTAGCTAGGCACAGACTCCTGTCTCACGAAGCTCGACTATAAAACAGAGTGCAGTGAAGCGGGTAAAGCCTGAGCACTAACAAACTTTGGACAATAAGCCGTGACCTGCGGCTGGCTGTCAAAGTTGTTAGGCACAAGGCTTTGCTTCACGGAGCTCGACTAAAAAAAGAACGCAGCAATTTGCCGGTGACGTAGCTAGGTGGAAATTGCTGCTTTGAGTAGCTCGCAGATGAAACTCATACATTCTTTTACATTTTCTTACATTGCCACTAAATAATCAAGGTGCGATTTATAGTTATTACCCAAGTCATAATTTTTAGCACAATTCTCAGCACAGACAGCCCAAATTCCATTTCAAAGTAAATCCTTGTTCTAATCATCTTTTTCAGCGCTAATTGAAATTTTTTCTCATTTAGAATAATTCTATTTTACTTTGATATTGTTTGGTGTTATGCTAATTACAGCTTATCTAACGAGGAGGAATTTAGATGAAACACTCGCAAAAATTACTCTCTGTCTTTGCGATTGGGATTATTTCTTTAGTCATGCAATTTATTTTAGGTCACCCCCTGTGGGCCCAAATTTTGATCACCTTGACTGGTGCGTTACTGACGATCTCCATGTTTATCGAGATGATCAAAACTTTGGCCTCGGGTAAATACGGAGTCGACTTGCTAGCGATCACGGCGATCATCGCCACCTTAGCCGTCGGTCAGTACTGGGCGGCCATGATCATCTTACTGATGCTGGTCGGGGGCGACACGCTGGAAGATTACGCCGCTAATAAAGCCAACACGGAGTTAAAAGCCCTCTTGGAAAATTCACCGCAGGTTGCCCATAAACTAGATGCTAACGGCAATACGAGCGATTTACAGGTCGAAGAAGTCCAATTAGGCGACCATTTACTAGTTAAACCCAAAGAATTGGTCCCCGTTGATGGTCACATCATCCGCGGTACCAGTTTATTCGATGAATCTTCACTGACCGGTGAATCACGGCCCGTGCCAAAGAGTAGCGGCAACGACGTGTTGTCCGGTTCGTTAAACGGCGACACCGCGGTCGTGATGAAAGTCGATAAGGAAGCTAAAGATAGTCAGTACCAACGTTTGATCGCGTTAGTCAAGGAGTCACAGGCTAAACCCGCTCATTTCGTGCGGCTAGCCGACCGCTACTCCGTTCCCTTTACCCTGATTGCTTACGTGATCGCGGGGATCGCTTGGTTCGTTACCAAAGACCCCGTTCGCTGTGCCGAAGTACTCGTAGTCGCTTCGCCGTGTCCGTTGATCTTAGCCGCTCCCGTCGCTTTAGTTTCCGGCATGAGTCGTTCTTCGCGTAACGGGATCATCGTTAAAAGCGGCGATGTTTTAGAAAAACTAGCCGTCGCTAAGACTTTTGCTTTCGATAAAACGGGGACGATCACCCAAGGGCGGTTACACGTCGCTAATGTCGTTACCCAACCTCAATTTGAAAAAGAACAGTTATTAAGTTTAGCGGCCAGTGCCGAACGAGAATCCAGCCATATCTTAGCGCGTTCCTTACTGAGCTACGTCTCCGCTAAAAAAATTACACTGCCCAACGCTACCGCAGTCAAAGAAGTCACTGGTAGTGGCGTGACGGCGCAAATTTCGGGGCATAGCGTTTTAGTCGGTAAACGTTCATTTGCCGCGGCTGATACCCAAAGTACCAACGATACGCAAGAACAAACCGCAGTCTTCGTCAGCATCGACGAACAATTTGCCGGGTACATCACCTTTAAAGACCAGATCAGGTCCGAAGCAAAAGAAACGATGGAACAGCTCGCTCAAAACGGTGCCACTACGATCATGATGTTGACCGGCGACCGCCAAGAAACGGCCGAACAGATCGCCCGACAAGCGGGTGTTAATGAAGTCCACGCTCAGCTATTGCCGGAAGAAAAAATCGACATCTTAAAACAAACTCCAGACAAACAACGACCGGTAGTGATGGTCGGTGACGGTGTCAACGATGCGCCCGCCCTGTCTTCGGTCGACGTCGGCATCGCGATGGGCGCACACGGTGCCACCGCAGCGAGCGAGACCGCACAATTAGTGATCTTAAAAGACGACCTTTCACGCGTGGCTAAAGCAAAGATCATCTCCCAAGATACCATGCGCGTGGCTAAGCAATCCGTTTTGATCGGGATCGCGATCTGTACGGTCCTGATGCTGATCGCTAGTGTCGGAGTATTACCGACCCTCTTTGGCGCACTTTGCCAAGAGTTAGTCGACACGGTTTCTATTTTGTGGGCTCTGCGTGCACGCCACGGTCGGCAGTCTAACAAGCAGCAGTTGCCACCAGTCACACATTTACAAACCGACAACTAACCTTAATAAAAAAATTGAGCTTTTTTTAAGCTTTTTTAATAAATTCATTGTACAATGAGTCTATTAAAAAGCATCAGCATTACTTACTCCCCCTTTAATGTAAGTAGCTGCGACAACTAGCTAATTATGATCCCCCTATTCAAGCTAGTTGTTAGCTTTGTATGGGACTGGGACAAATTAATTTTTGTTCTGGTCCTTTTTTTGCTTGTTCCAGTTTGGCGGTTTACAGCTTCGAGGTGAATTCTATGCCAAAATTTGCTAAAATGGGGAAGTATGATTTCCGGTAACGGTAATTAAGTAGGTATATAAGGAGTACTACATGAAAACTGAAATTTACGTCGTCAGCCATAAAGAAACGCGCATGCCACAAGAACCGATCTACTTACCCTTACAGGTCGGATCAGCACCGACGAACTTTCCCGGTTTCTTGCGCGATGATCAAGGCGACAATATCGCCGCTAAAAATCCGAATTACTGTGAGTTGACTGCCCAATACTGGGCGTGGAAAAACCGGCAAGCAGACGTCAAGGGCCTAGTTCATTACCGCCGTTTATTTTCCAACGGCAAGAGCCACTTCTTTAGTAACGGCGAACAAAAATACGCCGACGTCTTAAACAACCAAACACTAACGCGCCTGCTGAGTTTTCACGACGTGATCGTGCCTAAAAAAAGGAATTACTATATTGAGACATCTTGGTCCCATTATCAGAACGCACATCACATCTCGGATTTGGCAGTAACTCGCACTGTAATCGAGGAAAAATTTCCGGAATATCTTTCTTCTTTTGATCGAGTTATGCAGCGTAGGTCTGCTCACATGTTCAACATGATAATCGCTAAGCGGCAATTTTTCGATGCTTATTCTGAATGGTTATTTACTATATTAATGGAAGTTGAACAACGCGTTGACATTGAAGCTTACTCTGTGTATGAACAACGTATTTTTGGCTTTATTGGTGAATTATTGCTGGATGTTTGGCTTACCCACAATCAAATCAACTATACTGAATTACCGGTAATGTTTATCGGTAATCAGCATTGGATCAAAAAAATCGGTTCATTTTTACTACGTAAAATAAAGCCAACGAATAGTATAAAATCATAAAAAGAGGTACTAAAAATGTCTAATAAGGGTAAACGAACTGTTTATCTCGGGATCAAACGTTTATGCGATATTATCATTTCAGGAATAGCTCTCATTTTTGTGGGGGTAATTACTGTTATCATTTTTCTGATTGATAGTTTTGGTAATAATAAAGGCCCTGTTTTTTTCAAACAAAAAAGGATCGGTAAAAATCACCAGCCTTTCTATATCTATAAGTACCGTTCCATGATAGTCGATGCTGATAAAAAATTAGCTGCTGATCAGGAATTACACGATTTATACGTTAAAAATAATTACAAACTACCGCCAGAAATC
Organism: Ligilactobacillus sp. ESL1201; assembly: GCF_058503265.1. Taxonomy (NCBI): domain Bacteria; kingdom Bacillati; phylum Bacillota; class Bacilli; order Lactobacillales; family Lactobacillaceae; genus Ligilactobacillus; species Ligilactobacillus sp. ESL1201. The sequence goes on from NZ_CP196362.1 coordinate 1,492,273, forward strand.
GATCCCCGGATTACTTCTTTTGGCAAATTTTTACGCAAATCTTCTTTAGACGAAATTCCTCAATTTTGGAATATTTTTAAGGGAGAAATGTCTCTAGTAGGACCACGGCCTATCGTTGAAGAAGAATTAAAAGAATACGGAACGGACGTTGACGAATTTTTATCCGTCACGCCGGGCGCAATGGGATATTGGCAAGCCAATGGTCGTAGTACGGTTCCTTACCCTAAACGTTGTGATTACGAACTTTATTATGTTGAGCACGCTTCATTATTATTTGATTGCCAGATAATTTTTAAAGCTGTCATCAGTATTTTTAAAGCAGACGGAGCCTTTTAACATAATTAATTACTAATTTAACCACATATTTTATTTAGATTGCGAGGAGAGACAAGTGCCCTTATTATCACTGATCACGATCGTTAACCGCGCTTCGGTTTACCAAGAGTTTCAGGAAAGCTTGGCGACCCAAACAGCTGTCGATTACGAGCTGATCACCATCGCCAACCAACACCAAGAATATGATTCGGCACGCGCGGCTTATAATCACGCAGCTACTCAGGCACAAGGCGAATACTTAGTCTTTTGTCACCCCGATATTCGTTTTTTACGCCCCGACGCGTTAGCCCAGATCAGTCGTTTCCTTCAAGACCTACCTGAATTTGGCGTAGCGGGGATCGCGGGAACGCCGCTTGCCTTAGAAAATGGCGACCGGATCATTTTGACCAATATCGTCCACGGACCACAAAAAAAAGCGGCGGGCCGCATAATTAGCGGACCCGCTGAAATTCAAACCGTCGATGAATGTTTTTTCGTCATGAAAAAAAGTTTTTGGCAAAAATACCCTTTTCCTAACACAGCTGGTTGGCATTTATACGCCGTCGAACAGTGCCTGATTGCGGCTCAAGCTCACTATAAAAACTACGTGATTCCCGCCGCAATTTGGCACACATCAGATGGTCAATCGGAAGACTACCACTATCACCTGTACTTACGCCAACTGATCCGGCGTTACCGTGAGCAGTGGCCGCGAATCAATACTACGGTCAAAATGTGGCCCACGCGCGGACTTAAAGCACGACTTTACGTCGATTACTGGCTATTAAATCGCTGGGTTAAAAAAATACTGCACGTTAAAGTCAAGTAATACGCGTTCATTATGAAGATTACAAAAAGGAGCTGGGTCCAAGCGTTCAAGTATTAGCTACTGAACGTTTGGGACCAACTCCCTTTTAATATGGTTCTTTGTCAACTAGTGTTGATGGAGAATTTTCCAACCACTTAGATCAAAATTGGTCTAGATGGTTTGTTATTTTTAAGTCGTTTTTTGTTTTTAATTAATTTTGTTTTTAATTTTTAGTGTTTTAGGCGCATTTTCCCGCTTTTAACGTACACTAAATAATCCTCCTTAATTGATCAAATTTTTTGAATTAGTTCAGTAGTGAAATCTTGCTAGTACATTCCAAAATAACCCTTAACTTGAAATTAAACCAGTTTCTAAAACCAAAGCTCGTCCGTTTGATCCCATTGATCTTACGGTTCATGCCCTCTAAAAGGCCGTTACTATAACGATACTGACAACTATTTACCACTGCCACCTGATTCTTCTTGAGTGATTTCACTGGCTGGTCAAATTCATTAGGTTCTATACTAACAAGTGTTGAGGACAAAAAATCAATGTATTTTTGTGTATGATCTAAATTTGAGTACAAAAAAGCATTACACTTCTATTTCTATATATTACAATTATGTCAACGAAACCCTATTGAAAAGAATAAAGACAATGCTTTCTACATCATTGTTGTATTACGCTCACAATAAAAATAAGCATTATCTTCAATCATTAATTTTCTGCAATGCATTTTTAGTATAAAAACCACTGCGTAACTTTTGAGCTACTTCACAGGTATTTTCCTTCAATTGTGCATATTGTTTTTCTGAAATACTATCTAAAACATTATCCAGTTCAGCTAAATCAGAAATTAAAATCCCAACTTTGTTTCTGGCAATGAATTCCGCAAGTGCAGCTTTTTCCCAAATAATAACTGGGATACCGGAACTAATATAAAGAGAGGTCTTATGGGGATTGTTGTATTTTAAATATTGTCCAAAATTTCCAGAACAGGTACTAGTACTGGGACCATCCCAAATCAAGCCAAAATTTTGGCTTAGGTGAACAGGAAGTTCAGTTGGAGAATACTGTCCTTGATATATAACATTAGGATGATGCTTTTGAGGCATGTCTGATCCAAAAGTATATAATTTATTTGTTAGTTTGAGACTTTTTAGAAACTCTGACTTAAATAAAGCTCCTGCAAAACAAACACTTTTTTCATATGGAATTAGTGGTTGAATTGGTTGAGGATTATCGTAATCAAAAATTTCTAAAACAATCATTTTAGTTTGAATATTATGATTCATTAACCATGACTTCATTTGATCATTATGAACAATTAGTACATCAGCAGTTTTAAATAAATTTAATTCCCACTTTAATTCTTGTGCATTATCACTTTGTAAATTCTGGATGTCATGAATAAAAATTACAAATTTGCCATTAATATATTTACTAATTTTTTTAGCAATGAAATTAACCATATAATTTGAATGCATTGGGTACTGTAAAACAACATTATTAATTTTGTTTTTATTAAAAAATGAAGCTATATTTAGATGTGAATAAAATAATTTTGAGATTTTGTTATGATATGGATGAACATTAAATGATTGATAACCATATTCATTACTGAATTTGATAACATCTTCCTTTGCTTTACTTCCACCCATTTGTCCTGATTCAATCGAGCTAATAATGTAATCATCCATATTAATTCTCCTTAAGTTAAATTGATATCTAATAAGTTTAAATTCGTTATAACGTACTAACACTTTTCCAATATGAATTATTCCTACGAAATATACCATAATTATTAACTAACTTAGCATTATTAGGTATCAATGGTAAATTTCAGTCACTAATTCTAAATAAATCTAATAAAGATTGCTTTATTACTAACGTAATTTCAAATAAATCAGATACCAGTCACCTAAATACTGACGGTAACGCGGATAACACGGCCAGTAACTCGCCAGCCAGATCCCCGTCAGTGGATTTTTGTGCTCGTAAAACTTACGCCGCACCATTAACCAGCGCGCGTTTTTATTCAACACTGCCAGTTTGGCTTTTTTACACTTCATCTGTCCGTGCTCTACAAAATCGCGCACGTCGTTATTGATGCTTGACGCCACGGCGATCCATTTCTTCTTTTCGGCTACGCTTTTAAGGTCCCGGCTTTCCTTGGCAAATGCGCTAGTTTGGTGTTTACGCCAGTCGATCAGCGTATCACTGTAAACGTATAAGCCGTCGCTAAATTCGGCTAAACGCCACAATAAACCGTCGTGCGGGTAGCCTTCTTGCCAGTATTTTTGCGCGGTAGTGATCAATTCACGCCGAATACAGTGGGTACATCCCGGACTTTTAACCAAAATATAGTTGTTCGGGATCTTAAATTTAAACAGCTTTTGCTCATTAGGCCACGGGCCGACTTTACGCCTGCCGTCCTCGTAAAACTCACAGTAATTGGATGCTAACAAACTGATCTGCGGGTTATGAGCCATCATGTCGGTCATCAATTCGATCTTATCGGCCCGCCAAATATCATCTTGGTCGCAGGTAAATGCCACGTCGCCGCTAGTCGCCCACAAACCTTCCATGAAATTGCGCCGCCAGCCCTTATTGACTTCATTTTCCTGCAAAGTCCAGTTATCCAACTGGTACTTAGCGATAAAATCTTGCACCAATTCTACCGTGTGGTCGGTCGAGCGGTCGTCGCAGATCAAGACTTCGTCAGGTTGTTTAGTCTGTGTTCTGATCGAATCGAGTTGCTCGAGCACGTATTTTTCACCGTTATACGTCGAAACTACTACCGATGTTTTCACTTGTTCGTTCCTTTCTGCCACCTATTCGTCAATTTCAAATAGAACTTCCAGCTGACCCGGTAAAAATTAAAACCGAATTGCAATAACATAATACCTAGTTTATCTCGCAGTGGCGCCTTTAAATCACGCATAACTTCGTGTTGGTGTTTTTTGATAAACGACACCATCTCTTGTTGCTTGGCTTGAACCTCGGCGCAACGAACACCTAAAGTTTGGTTTAACGTGCTAAAACGCGCGTAGACCTGGCGACGCACGGCCGCGCCTCCCAAATCGGGATAGCGGCGGGTAACGTCTTGTGCCATCTTATCGGTCATTTCTAGCAATTCAAACTTCTTAGGCGTAAACTTGCCGGTCACGATCGAATCTTTTCTGATGTAATAAGTATACTTGGACTTGAAGCCACAAGCGACTTTCTGACACTGCTCGAATAATAAGTAAGTAGTTGCCATGTCCTCGAACAGCTTGCCGTCGGGAAACTTTACATTATCATACAAATTCCTTTTAGCCAATTTTGCGTACGCACACGTATCAACCAAATCGTGATAGCACATTTTCTCAATACATTTTTTACCAGTTAATACTACCTCAGTATCATTACCACAATCCATCCGCTTACCTGTTTCTGGATAAACATTCATTAATGAACATATAGATATATCGGCTGTAAAATTACTTTTTTGCAATAAGTAATATAAATATTCAACGTAATCACAGGTAATGTTATCGTCAGAATCAACAAAAGTTAAATAATTACCATGAGAATGAAAAATTCCTTGATTACGTGCGTTTGATAAACCACCATTTTTCTGGTGGTATGTTTTAATGCGCGAATCTTTTTGTGCATACTGATCAATAATACTTCCTGATGAATCCGTTGAACCATCGTCTATTAAAATGATTTCTAGATTAGAATATGTTTGCCTTACAATCGAATTTAAGCACCGCTTTAGATACTTTTCCACATTATATACTGGCACTATCACACTAATAAGTGACTCATTTTGTTCCATCTATAAATTCACCTCTCTTACTAAATTTGTTAATATCTGCCAACAAAGCCAAGAAAAAAATATTAAACGACAAATCAGGTAAGTGATGATCAAGTAAAGAACTTAAGACAACCAAAATCAAAGCAATTTCCAATTCTAGCGCTTGTCGACTTATAAATTTATTGGATAACAGATACAAAACCAGCAACAAAATAAAAAATGCCACTGCTCCGTTCATCATCAAAACCCGTAAAAAGCTACAATCGATAAAGAAATAATTGAAATAATGTTTGTGAATCCCACCGTTACCATTTTGGTAAACCATTTGCCCAAACATTGTCACATTATATTTACTAAAAGCATGACGACCAACCGATAAACGAGTTGAAAGTAAAGAATCAAGAAAATGAAAGAGACGATTTTGAGGTCGATACAAGTAGGTCAGTACGATCATGATCAAAATAACTGCCACTCCCGCGATTTCAAGCAGGTAAGACTTTATTCGTTGCATTAACTGTAACAACCACGGATAGCACAATGCACAAACCAACATCAATAGCATCAACAAAAAGTCGGTGCGCGTATCAGTCCAGACGTATGTCAACACCGTGACCGCGAACACCCCGATGTATTCAGGCAAAGCTAAACGAAATTTTTTAAATACCATGTAGGCCAACTGTAAATAAAAGACCCGGGCCGCTAGATCAGTAGGAAAAACCGTCCCTAAAGCATAGCGGATCCCGGCGCTCCCCGTTCTACTATTAATCAGACTATCGATCCACCCTAATTTAGCGGACACAAAAGTCACCAGCAGACACGCCGCTACGACTACCATAAAGACCTGCAAGATTTTTTTAAAATCGAGCCCCCGCGCACCGACGATGAATAAATAATAGTAGATCAATTCGTAACTGTTAGCCTGCTGACAGCCGACCAGCAATAATAAACCAATCGTAGTATATAATAAAAATTCTTGGGTACTCTTAAATTCGGTAAATAATAAAATCTTAAGTAACATTAAAAAACCTGCGACCATGTAAAGGTCGTAGATAAATGATTTATTTGGATAGTAGGTAATAAACATCGTATTACTAGAAAATAAACAGAGCAAATAAAAGACTAGGATGGCAAAGAAAAAGAATTCGCCAATTCGCTGTTTACGTTTAGTATTCAATAAGTATTCGTCGCGCACTGCAAAGATTCGCGCTATTGGATCCATTTTTTTACCTGCCTTTTTTCAAAAAGTCTTTCAGAAAAACGCCTGCTTTTTTGATGATCGTCGGCCGCAATAATAAGATCATCACCGCATAAATGACCACCCCTAAGATGACTTCAACGGCTAGTGACCACACACTCGTCCAGAGCGTGTTGTTCAATTTAAATACGGGAATGAACATCACGATACCGGCTACCAAATACTTCGGCACGTTCACGAATAACTTGCGGTAGCTGAGGTCTTTTCTGATCGTCCACAACTGATAAGCAGTCACGCACGTTTCCGAAATCACCGTCGCAATGATCGCACCGTTTAATCCCAGAAGTTTGATCAAGGGCACGTTGATCACGATATTAACAACTGCACCTAACGATACAGAAAACGTATATTCTCGATTACGTCCCATAGGTAATAAATACTGCTGGCCGATCACGTTACTCCAGCCTATCAACACCAACACCGGTGTTTCCAACACTAATGCTAATCCAACAGGTTCAAAGCCTCGTCCAAAAAAATATGGACCAAAGTGTAAACCAATTCCCGCTAGCCCACACATCATCGCAATCGTTAAAAAAGAAATAAAATCAAACGAATCGTACATCATCGCGTTAACTCGCTTTTTTTGGCCCTTCGCAAAGGCATTGGCAACGTGAGGCAACATTACCGTCCCCGTTGCCGTCGCCACGGCCAAGACAGTCTTTACGATCGTATCAGCATTATTATAGTAACCAGAATCTACGGTACTGGTCATTTCGCCTAGCATCGTCTTATTTAACACCGCATAGATCGTAATTGCAACCTGGGGAATAAACAACGCCACAGAGGGCTTTAAATGGCGTAAAGGATGTAGCCGCCGTAAACTAACGGGTCTGATCAGCCCGCGCAAAAACGGCCACAGAGTTAAATTGCCTAGTAAAGTCCCTAATCCTAAAATAACGATGTACAACCCAACGTCACTTTTATCCCGGACAAAGATAAAAATCGCGATCAGAGATAAGATCTTGACCAGCGCGTTTCTAGTGACTGTCTTTTTAAAATCTTCTAAACCCATGTACAACCACGAAATATCCAACGCCACAGCTACTAAATTAATTGATTGAAAAGCCATCATAGAAGGGTATCTACTGAATGGTATATAAATTAACAAAGCGATAAAAGTTATCAGTACAACAATTATCCGCAATACCACTAGTTCCCAAAAGGTCCGTGACATTTTGATTTTATGGTCACGCAAATAGGCGATCTCGCGGTTACCGTACAAGTTAATTCCCAGGCCACCGACTAAGGTGAAATAGGTGATGATCGAATTAGTATAAGCATTGACCCCTACGCCGGTATTGGTCAAAGTCCGGCTGATATAAGTGGCAGTTACCAGCGGTAATAAAACTAACAACAGCTGGTAGCTGGCGTTATATAAGTAGTTGCGTACAACTTTCATGACAGCTTATCCCTCGAATTCTTTTTTAACGGCCAGCAAAGCCGCACCGATTACTTGGTCCATATTATAGTAACGGTACTGACCTAGTCGTCCGCCAAAAATGACGTTACTATCCTGACTAGCGGCCAACTGTGCGTATTTTTTATACAGCGCGTTATTCTTCTGGTCGTTGACCGGGTAATACGGCTCGCTGCCCCGCCGCCATTCCTGCGGGTACTCACGGGTGATCACGGTCTGCTGGTCGTTGCCCGCGCCAAACTCGAAGTGCTTGTGCTCAATGATCCGGGTATAAGGGGTCTTAGCATCGGTATAGTTGACGACCGCGTTGCCCTGATAGTTTTCTTGGTCCAACAATTCGGTTTCAAAACGCAACGAACGGTATTCTAATGCGCCCAACTGATAATCGAAAAATTCGTCGATCATACCGGTAAATAAGACCCGGTCGTAGTCGCGCAGGTATTTTTCTTTATTAGCGAAGAAATCCACGCCCGTTTGGACACTGATATGATCATCGGCCAACATTTTTTCCACGATCTGCGTGTAACCGCCAACCGGGATCCCCTGATATAAGTCGTTAAAGTAGTTATTATCATAAGTAAAACGCACGGGGATCCGCCGAATGATAAACGCCGGCAGTTCGGTCGCTTTACGGCCCCACTGTTTTTCGGTATAACCTTTGACTAATTTTTGGTATAAGTCGGTCCCGACCAAAGAGATCCCTTGTTCTTCCAAGTTTTCCGGTTTTTTACCGTGTAAAACAGCGCGCTGCTCAGCGATTTTAGCCTGCGCCTGTGCGGGGGTCACTACCCCCCAAAGTTTATTAAAAGTATTCATATTAAACGGCATGTTGTAGATCTCACCGTTAAAATTAGCTACGGGGCTGTTAGTATAACGGTTAAACTGTGCAAACTGCCCCACGTAATCCCAAATTTCTTTTTTAGAAGTGTGAAAGATGTGGGCACCATACTGATGGACTTGAATCCCAGCTACTTTCTTGGTATAGATATTACCGGCGATGTGCTCGCGTTTCTCGATCACTTGTACTTCATGTCCGCGCTTAGCCGCTTCGTAAGCAAACGTTGCGCCAAATAAACCGGCACCTACTACTAAATACTTAGTCATCAAAAATCCTCCTAATGTGGCTGACCACATTATCTTAAAATTTTATTTATCTTACCCATTCTCATATAAATTCACTCAATGCGCAAGTTTTTGTCCCCATAATTATTAACCTAGCGTAATCCATTTAGCCGTAAAATTCAACTTAGCTAATAATCGGGCGTGACTCGCTTGCCGGTTTTTCCCCTTAAACCGTCGCGTCCGGCCCGCATGATAACGGGTAAATCAGCGCGCAAATTACCGTCCTTAGCAGACAACGCTATCCTGTAAGCAAGCAACAGTAACGGGCTGAGGTGACGCACACTCCAGCGTCTGCCGTACTTACGGTCAAACAAGATGTTATTGCGAATAACATAATAATCCCGCCAGTTGAGGGGGGCCTTTTTAGCTTGTGGCGCTTTAGCAGGAAGTTGGCGGCACAACACCGCGGCTTTCACGTACAAGATGCTGGTAAATTGCAGCAATTGCTGAGCGTAGTCGGTGTCGTCGAACTGTAAAAAATAACTCGCGTCCGGCAAGCCTACCTTCCTAACGACCTGCGTGCTGAGCAGTGGTCCTTCAAAGGTCATATCACGTACCAGATAAGTCGCTTTGGTCAACGGCTGCGGCGCATATTTTTTGCGCCACCAAATGAAAAACTTGTACCAGTGCGTTAAGTCGAGGTCCACGCACACTTTATCGTTGAAATTTTCCCCTCGGCGTGCCGGTAGTGCCACTTGAACTTGCTGACGCTGCATTTGTTGCAGGAGTTGTGCCAAACAATCTGGAGTTGGCGCCACGTCATCGTCCATTAACCATAGGTAGTCAAAATCACCTGCCAGCGCTAACTCGACTGCCCGAGCGAATCCGCCGGAACCACCCAAATTCTCCGCACTCTGATAGTACACACGCGTCTGAAATTGGTCAGCTGACCAATTTTCGTAATTTTGACGCTGCAAATATTGCACCGTGTGATCCGTGCTGTGATTATCAAACACCAAGATCCCTGCTAGCGACACGGTTTGTTTTTCCAGTGCTGCGAGTGCTCGCTGTAGACATTTCACGCGGTTGTAGGTCACGACTACCGCACACACTTTTGGTTCCATCTCACCAGTCCTTTACCAATCTCTACCAGTTAACAATTAAACTTTCGGCTTAACATCAGTAAATGAAAGCGCTGAAGCCGTTAGCACTGGTATAACTACCATTAAAGTATACGCATAACGATACAAAACTACTGGACCAAGTATTACTGTTCCTAAATATGCAATCAGAAATGCAGCAGGAAAAATATACGTATATTTTCGGCGGTACAAACACCAAGCAACATATATAATGATAATCCACGTAGTCAATCCAGAACTGAACAGCAATGAAAATAATGGGACTTTTTGATAAGAATTCTTATATGTTAAATTAATAAATCCCTTTTTCAACCATGTAAATTCACTTGGAGTTCGTCTTTTAATCAAAACCCACTTATAATGCCACTGTGGCCCCATATTATTATATTCCCAATAAGGGTGATATGCCTGTGGGTCGGGATAATTCATGTCTGGATACCACCAACCAAGTGTTAACCTACCAAAAGCATCGATATAACTAACTGGTTCTTTCATCCCTAGCTGCAGCCAAAATTCAATAAATTTTTTAGGGCTTTTTTTTAATAATTTCACATTAAATGTATTCTTCATTGAATCCGAAATAGCTTCATTGCCGTTTACATAAGAACGATAATTAGGAATATATTCTTTGAGTTTTTTCTTTTCAAATTTAGTTAAATCTTGTTCACGATAATTTCCAACGCGAGAAACCTGCATAACCGGCACACTCATCATTTCTGCAATATGATCATCACCCGATTTAATTCCATGTAATGCAGTTGTAACCGGACCAGAATAAATTATAAACAACGCCAAGGGAATAACTAACAACAACAATAATTTTTTCCAATAATTATGCAGAAATAATATTCCTACAAAAATTCCAAAAACAAAAACATAGATCCCCTGGCTTCTAAAAATTATATTAATAAATGCTATCAAACTAGTGGCTAGCAAAAATTTGTTATTATTTAAGCAACTTGGATTTTCAGCTATTTTAAGTAACATAATGATTAATACCAGAAAAGTTCCTGAATAAATAATATCTTTAGTTGCCGAAATAGACATCAACACATTAGTGGGTAAAAACATAAAAAGTAATAAAAAAAATAATTGCCATGGTAATGCAAGTTTTTTATCACGCATATAACTCATAGCAAACGAAAAACAAGCAGACAAAACTAACATTTGAAAAATAGAATAGCAAAACATTCCTAATTCTTTACTACCCAATAAATTACCTAACGTATCAACACAAAAGCCTAACAAATAAGTGTGAATTAGCGGATGATGCAATGAAATTTTTCCGGAAACATAGTATGCTAATTGATAAATTGAATCGTACCCATAAATTCCTGGATAAGAGGCAATCAACCCGGGTAACCACGCCACGAAAATTAATAACCAGCTTATTAAAAAAGCTCTTTTTTTACTATTAAATAACTTATTAAATAAGACAGTAACTTTGCTTGAAAATGTTATTTTATTAGCATTAGGTATTCCCTTAGTAAATAATACTATTATAGCACTAGTAAATAATGGAACCCCGAACAATGTCTTCAACCACACGCTAGCGTTATTGATTTTAGTAGTATCATATACTAATAGATTAACTCCAAATATCATACAAGCTGAAAAAAATAATCCAGCTATAGTAGCAATTATCAATAATTTACGATTTAATTTTAGCGAGCTAACATATAGATAGCACATAAAAAACACTATAAATAACAGTAAACTGAAAATACTATTGCTTAAAGAAAAGATATTATTTTGAGCTTTAAACATCGATTCAATACTAAATACCGAACCAATTGATAATAATAAATTTAACCATATTCTTTTATTCAAAAGTAATTCCATTGTTACTGTCCTCGCTTTTTTTGTTCAATCTGATTCAATTTATATTCAAATTCCTGCCTAGACTTATTCATAACCGCATCAAGCACTAAACCAGCAGAATACGAAATCAGTGCCGCTATCACCATAAAGCCACAAATAATCATTGTCGGCATCTTAGATACCAATCCTGTTTGCAAATAAGGTACCCATACAGTTGGAATAAAAATGACAGCGGAAATAATTAATAATAACAATGTCACTAAACTATAAAAACTATAGGGATGATAGTTACGGTAAAGACTAAAAATCCTTCTTAAAACTCTAAAACCGTCACTATAAGTACTCAGCTTTGACTCGCTTCCTTCGGGCCTGTCCCGATATTCAATGATACAATTTGCAACTGCCATATTATTTTCAATTGCAAAAATACTCATTTCAGTTTCAATTTCAAATCCCTGGGATAGTACTGGATAAGACTTAACAAATTGGTAACTAAAGGCACGAAATCCCGTCATAATATCGCGAATATTACTCTTAAATAAATGATTGATACTAGAACGCACTAATAAATTACCAAAATTATGAAATGGACGCTGATTTTCTTCAAAGTAACTGGAAGACAAGCGGTCACCAACTACCATATCATTTTGCTTCTCAGTAACTAATTTAACCATCTTAGGAATAGCTTCTACCGGGTAAGTATCATCGCCATCAACCATTATGTAACAACGTGCATCTATTTCCCGAAACATCTTACGCACAACATTGCCTTTTCCCTGCTGGTAAGCATAGCGTACAGTTGCACCCGCTTCCTGGGCTTCTGTAACCGTATTATCAGTCGAGTTATTATCATATACATAAACTGTAGTCCCAATGATATTTTTCGTAGCAGATAAACAATCCTTAACAACCTTTCTAATCGTCAACCCTTCGTTATAACACGGAATTAAAATTGCCAAATTATCCACTAAACTTCCTCCTAAATTCATAAAATTATTTATTTAATAAAATTCCAAAATGACGTACTAGTAATGAGGATTTAATCGGTTTAAGTTTTGTCCAATTGAACCCATCTGTAGACTCGGTATATTTGATTCCCGAATATAGGGATTGCATCCGATCATTAAATTGGTACGGATCAATGTATAAGCGAATCTTATTTTTTAAAAATTGAGCCTCCAAACCCTCAGCACCATCGTACTTTGTCAAATCAACATTCAAGCTCCGAGAATGGTATGGACCCAAATAATTATCAGCCGTTGCTAACGTTAATTTATTATTAGCGACACTTTCATTTTTATAGAATAAAACATAGTGTCCAGCATGATACGTCAAATTACCGTCAATCATGTCTACCGGAAAATCAGTACCATTGATTTTGCGCCAATTATTTAAAATTTTTCCGTGCTGTGCGTCAAAATCGGAGACGTACAACTGAAAATGTCCCGTCTGCACCGCACGCCCTGCCATTAATACGTGTACAGTTCCCCGCTTATCCTTGAAAAACTCCGGCGCCCATTCGTAATGATCATCAAACTGTGCAGAATGAGGCCAACTTAAGTGCTGCCAGTCCTTAAAGTCTTTTGTTCTAACTAATCCCTTAGTATACACGATATACCAATAGCCATTGGTTTTAATGATACTAGGATCCCTAATATTTAACCGCGGTGAACTGATATGCATCTTTTTCCAATTAATACCATCGTTCGAATACAATAGACGTAAAGTATCTTTACCGGTTTTACGACCATCGTAACTACGTGCAGTGTTATAGGGGTCACTTTGCAGCTTATTGTGAGGTTGGACCATCATTGGTTGAAAAGTTGCCGCCACGTACTTTGCATGTTTAAAATTTATCAACTCTTGTTGTAAGTCGCACGGTTTAAATTTTAAAATGATATTCTGATTTTGCTTTTTAAAGAAAATTCTTTTAGTTGGCCGATACCCTGGTACTGCTTGTGCTAACTTTTTGCTACTCAGGGGAAAATATGGCTTGCCATCGTAAGTTTTACTTTTAACTAACAATTTAGCACCATTTTCATCAACAAAATTAACCTTAACATTTGTCTTAGGTGTGACCAACCAAAAAGCTAACAAAATAATCACTACTAATAATAAAAGTTCTAAAGTTAGTTTGACAGTTTTTTTGCAATCCATTTCACTTTTTTTTCTCCATACTACTCAACTTATCCTTAAACTTTTCCGTGTAGTGGTCTTCTTTGATCAGATAGCGCGGCCGGTGTTTGACTTCCGCAAAAATCTTGCCGATGTATTCACCGATCACGCTGAGTGATACCAACTGCACGCCGCCTAGCAACCAGATCGAGATCATCAGTGACGACCAGCCGGAGACCACGTTACCCAAAAGCTTTTGCACCAAAGTGTAAATCATCAACACGATGCCGATCACGATGATCAGTGTTCCTAACGTAAAGATCAGGTGGATGGGCGCAATCGAAAACGACGTGATGCCATCAAAAGCAAAGTTGAGCATTTTTTTGAGCGGGTACTTGGATTCTCCCGCGAAACGTTCCTTGCGCCGATAATAGACCTTGGCGGACGGATAACCGACTAGCGGCACGATGCCACGCAAAAACAGGTTTTGTTCCTTAAATTGCAACAACCCGCGCACCGCTCGTTTGCTCAATAAGCGGTAGTCGGCCGAATCGGGCACTAGGTTGACCCCTAACTTACCCATCAGTTTATAAAAAGTCAGGGCCGTTTTGCGTTTGAAAAACGTGTCGGTCTCCCGACTACTGCGCACACCGTAAACAACGTCGAACCCATCATGATACTTGGCGACCATCTCGGGGATCGCGTTGACGTCGTCTTGCAGGTCCGCATCGATGGTGATCACCATATCCGAATAAGCAACGGCCGTCGTCATCCCAGCCAGTAACGCATTTTGATGCCCGTAATTACGACTGAACTGAATACCCGTTACCGCGTCGTCTTGGTGCATCTGTGCCATGATCAGCGCCCACGTCTGATCCTTACTGCCATCGTCGACAAACAACAATTTGCTGGCGGGGGCTACTTGGTGTTTTTCTTTTAAATTTTTCAAGATGTTACCCAGCTCAACGAATGTTTCGGGTAAAACTTCCTCTTCGTTAAAGCAGGGAACGACGATCGTGAGAACTTTTTTTGTCATTAGCTAACTCCTATGTACAAAATCACTTCCAATTATAACTTAATTACCGCACAATTGCAGTCACAAATAAAAAAGGAAGTCGAAACAATTTTTGCTCCACTTCCTTTTAAGTTTGATTAATTTTTATCCTCGTTGTAAATCATTTGGCCTGTAGATATATTGGTATGGCTGTCCATCAGTATTCCAGTACCAATTATAACCAAACTGTTGTACTGCTTTATTAGCTCCATTATAAAAGGCATTGACCGAAAGTGAGTTTGGATTAGAACCACCAGTTGAAATAATTTGTACATGTCCGCCTGCGCCTGCACTATGTCCAATTTGACCCCAGATTACAATATCACCGTATTGTGGCGTGTACTGTTGTCTTCCCTGTGCTATTAAAGTATAACCATTTTGTTTCAAGTAGCCATGCAGTGATTCCGTATTATATAACCAACCCGGCTTCGAGGCACCGGCTTCATACAAAGCCTCAGTAATCGCTCCCGAACAATCCGCTGTGCCATCAGAACCATTACGCGAACCATACATTGAATAAGTAATTTTCCCTTGACGATTAAAGAACCAGTCTAAAACTCGTTCCGTAAAGCCTTGGTAAATCCCATTGCCATCAAATCCTTGGGAATTAGTCAGCATTGCACCAGTTCCTGGATCAAAATAATACTGATGATTACCAACGACTTGCCAGCCATGCAACATCTGACCATTACTGCCATAGCAGACTATTTTAGTAGGTAAAGCGACAAAATCAGTTGCCATTGCACCATTCTTTTCGTCAAAATAAAACCAATTATCACCTAATTTTTGTTCACCATTCAACATCCAACCATTATCATTATAGAAAACCTCACGACCATCTACTAAACGTGCAAATCCGCGGGACATATTGCCATTATTTTCATCAAAATGGTACCAATGGCCGTCAATTTGACGTTCTCCATTCTGTAACTGACCATTACCGTCGTAGTAAACTATCCGTCCATCTGCTAATTGAAGAAATCCACGAGACATGTCTCCATTATTTTCATTAAAGTGATACCAATGACCGTCTATAAAATGCTCACCGTTCTGTAACTGACCATTATCATCATAGTAAACTATTCGACCGTCTGCTAACTTGATAAAGCCACGTGTCATATTACCATTATTTTCATCAAAGTGATACCAGTGACCATCAATTGCCTGCTCACCATTTTGCATTTGACCATCGTTATTATAATAGACCACACGTCCATCTGGTAACTGAGTAATACCACGGGACATTGTACCGCTATTTTCATCAAAATGATACCAACTACCATCAATTAACTGTTCACCGTTTTGTAACTGACCACTATTATCGTAATAAACCGTTCTACCATCTGCTAGTTGAGTAAAACCATGAGACATATTGCCGTCATTTTCATCAAAGTGATACCAATGACCATCAATTAACTGTTCACCATGCAGCATCTTACCATCCGAAGCATAATAAACATTTCGATCTCCAGAACTTAAATGCTGCCAACCAGTTACCTTATCATCATTTTGATCTAATAGATACCAGTCACCGCCAATTTCCTCTTCATGTCTATTAGCACCTTGTGGTGCACCCCAGCTAAATTTATTACCATTTAACAATGAATTAAAAGAATGAGTAACATCCAAGGTACGCCCGTTCAGTTTTGCGGCACTAGAAAACTGCCAAGCGCCGTAACCGTCACGTTGGTGTTGTTGTTCGAAGCTACCGCCACGACTCGGCGTGTATGGGTACTGAGCTAACCAAACACGTGAATTACCACCGACTGTGGCGGCAAGCTCATCACTATACGGAAAAGCAGCATAAAAATAAACGCCATGATTCGTATAGCCCTGCTGATTCAACGTATCCCAGAAGACCTGTAAAGCTGCTCCGATATTAGGAGTTTGACTAACTTTACTTTCAACATCAGCAAAAACTAAGGTATTACCTCCAACATTTAAGTATTTTAATTGTTGTGCAAAATGATTGGCTTCGCTAACAGCATTTTGCTGATCACCAAATTCAATAAAATGATAAAATGCTACGTTTAATCCAGCATCTAGCGCCATGTTCAGCTGATTTTGGGCATAAACATTATCAACATACCCATCAGACAATTCAATAATAACATTTTGTATTCCTAGATTTCTTAAATAATTGAAATCATTCTGGGTTAACCAACTTTGGTATTTTGACACATCGACGGTGTCTGCACTGGTATAATTACCGTCACCGATGTTAAATGAATCGGGCTGGCGGTCTTTGAGCAAAGAATTTTCCTGCTGACCACCGTTAGCCGCAGAAACTTGTTGTGCCGGATCCGGTTGTTCTAGGTCAGCAACTGGCGTATCTGCCGGCTGAGTCGTAGTTTGGTCCTGTGCGGTAGGATTAGCCGCTGTATCAGTAACTGGTACATCCTGTTGTTGTTCATTTACTACATCATCTGAAACTGGGTGTTGCGAAACACCATCTTGTGCGGCAGCAGAATCCACTGGCTGGTCTGCCGGCTGTCCGCCGCGTGCCTGCATTCCGTCATTAGGTACTGTAGCTTGCGGCGCAGTTACTGTAACTTGCGGTTGAGCCTCATTAGTTTCATCGGCTGCAACTTGTTGGCTGGTTAATTCCATCCCCGCTAACATTCCTAAAAAAACAACGGGCGCAATTACCCAACTCTTGCCTGCTTTATACATCTTAAATCTCTTTTTACGTTCCATTCAGATACTCCCTTATCAAAATCTATATGTAAAATTACATTTATTATTGTAACACAGTGTTTTTACACTTAATAGAAGAGAAATGCTATCAGCTAAAATCGGCTTTAAATTAAGCGCTTTCTTTAAAAGCGAATTAAAACAGACTCACCTCTAAACGAAGGTTAGCCCAAATAATAATAAATTTTTTAACTACCAAGTAATCAGCTTACTTTTTATACCCCAAGCTTTTCCTCTAATGCTTCTGTTAAAACCTTGCTGAAATTAATATCTCTTTTAGTGGCTTCTTCTGCCAAGTATTTAGGAATTGTCGTATTCTTTTTAACAGTTTCATGTTTAACCGTACTTGCAATTTCTGATTTAGCAACTTCAAATGGCAATTGAAATGCCTGATTATACTTACCTCGGTCAAAATCGATTGCTGCTTTAAATTCCGTTGGTTTAGGAAAATTAATTTTACCATCTAAGGCCAACATTAAAGCATCTTTTCCGTACTCATACGCCTCAGCGGGCGTGGTGCCAAAAGTAACTACTTCGGGGAAATTATCAAAACTCACTTCCCAAACTTCGTCTGCAATATTATGTTTTAACGTTCCATAATACAAATACTTATTTGATTTCATTAGTTGAATTTTCCTTTCTATCAGATAAGACGTTATTTTAACCCTGCTTGCTTACGCATTGAATGCTCAATTCCCTTGGGTAACTCACGTGAATGGATCGGGACTATCACCGTTCGTTGTTCCTTAACGTACTTAGCATGCGAGCCCGTTTGGCTAACCTTCTCAAAACCATTTTTTTGTAACAGCCTAACAAACTCCCTAGTCTTCATCGGCATGACTCCTTACCCCTCCCCACATATTATTATGTTCTTAATACGTATTAAAGTAAATAAAAAAGAAACTAACTTCAAACTTCCTATTTCTTTTCCTTCACGATATAAATCGGTCTTCTCTTAACCTCCAAATAAATATTACCAATATAGCGGCCGACAATACCCAAGCAAAATAGTTGAATGCCACCAATCATCAACATCACAGAAATCATTGACGCCCAACCATTGACACTGCCTCCAATTAGCAATTTACGTAAAACAATGAATAATAACGCAAATAATGAAACAACAAATGAACTTAAACCTACATAAGATGCAACCGCCAGCGGCGTTTCCGAAAAATTCACAATACCTTCAATCGAATACTTAAATAGTCCCCAAAAAGACCACGACGTCTTCCCTGCCACGCGGTCTCTGTTGGTATATTCGAGGTATTTGGTCTTAAAACCGACCCAGCTAAAAATGCCCTTAGAAAAACGATTGTACTCAGAAATTTCTAGGATAGCAGCGACGACTTGGTGCGTCATCAAGCGATAGTCACGCACCCCGCTGATAAATTGCGTGTGCGAGATCCGGTTAATTACCTTGTAAAAAAGATTAGCGAAAAACGAACGCACGACCGGCTCGCCCTTGCGGTTCACCCGCCGCGTGCCGACAACGTCATAACCTTCGTCTTCAATACCGGCTAACATTTCTGGCAACTGCTCCGGCGGGTCCTGCAAATCCACATCCATCACAGCCACGTAATCGCCCTGCACAGCCTGCAACCCCGCATAGAGCGCGGCTTCCTTACCGAAGTTACGCGAAAACGAAATATAGTGCACATCATTTGGATGTTCTTGGTGGAGCGCACGCAGCACATCCAACGTCTGGTCGCTAGAACCATCGTTGATGAAATAATACTCGAGCTGCGCGCCCCGCAAATTTTTTTTAACCTTTTCAACTGCCGTATAAAAGAGTCGAATAGTCTCTTCTTCGTTAAAGCACGGTACTACAAGTGAGATCAGCTTAGTCATCAATAATTTCCTCCCGCACTAATTCTATCAATTTAAACTTCGTCTGTGAATAATTAACTTATTATTTTTCAATAAATAGAATAGCCCAATATAAATTTCTAAAAATACCCCAATTATACTTAACCAAATCACCAACACATAAAGCCGTGGTGGCAGATATTTAACCACTACTTGTAATTTATTCGATGAACCCTGTATGTTAACATGCAGTAAGGAATTCTTTGTCTTAGAAAATGGTATTTTTTGTCCATTGACCTCAACCGAGTAGTCACGCAAATCATATAATAGATATGGTAAAGTAATTCTTTTAGCCTTATGACTATTAAACGTAAAAATTTCTTCATCATGTTTACCAACCACGTTACGGTCAGACAAATGATACACTTTACCGTCCAAATTTATTGTCCTTGTCAATAAAAATTTGTTTTTAGCTAATGCCACTCCAGGGAAATAATCAGGATTAATTTTAGTGCTAAAAGTATTCTTCCGCCCATTCGTCTTACTCAAGGCCTGTTCATAATTATCATTATTAATAAGAACAATATTAAAATTAATTGAATCACCTGATATATCAGAACTTAAAATAGGAGTATTTTCATACTGATTCTGATACTGTCTGATCGAACCAACCGCCGTTATCACACAGTAAAGGATAATACCACTAAAAACTAATACCTTTTCTGACTTGATAGTTCCACTATCAGTAATTTTGGCAGCCGCAAAGAAAGATAGGAATACAATAGCAAAAGTAAAAAGCCTAGTAGGAAACTGCAACACTGCTACTGGCGTATGTTCAAGCAAATCCCATGGAAAAATATTAGTGCTAAAAACTAAGTAAATAACTCCCAATGAATAGCTTAACTTTTCCAATTTTGTGGCACTACGATAACCTACGACTCCCACTAACGCCACTACACACAAAAATAAACCAATATTGTCTTTTGACAAGTCAAGAGTGTTGGAAAAAGCCATTTGAAACATATTGCCTAAATTTTCGGTATGCAAGGCCTTAAAGGGAAAATTAAGCTTGGTAACAGCTTCGGTCCGTAATAACGGAATGATTAACGCCACAGAATTGATCACAAATAATACCGCACAAATTAACAAATCACGCAACGTTTGTAGCCGCTGCTTTTGCCAAAATAACGTAATTAAATACAGCAAAACCAGCGAACAAATCGTCGCCGCAGTTAACAATAGATGACTGTATAATTCACCAGTTAGCCCTAATAATAAAGCCACACCACCACTAAAATTTTTATTGCCAGTTAACACTAAATAAAAACCTGCAAAAATCAATGGTAGAAACACCAATGCCCACGATTCTCCCAAATCTAAACGAGGGAAAATATCATATATCGTGTAAGTAGAAAAACGCAGGATCACTGCAAATAATACAGCTTGGTAACGAGAAGACCGCAACAATCGTGAAGCAATGTATGCTAATGATAATCCTAGAAATTGCTGTAACGCGATGTAGATGTAGTAACTTTTAATCGGTGATATTATCAATAAACGTAAAAAGGCATATGGCAGCAACATAACTTGGGGATAGAAAACATTAGTTAGCTGTCCAATTTGATTAAAACTATGTGTCATCTGAAATGTAAATAAGTGCCCACTTTTTACTGTTTGATAGGCTTCTTCTAGTCTTTCAAGGTGAAATGCAAGGTCGGAGCCAGGATACAAGATCCCTGCATGGAGGAAAAAAGCAACATATACGTATGAAAGAAAAATAAATAGTAATAGTATTAGTAAAGATTTATGGTCTGGTCTGGTCTGGTCTGGTCTGGTCTGGTCTGGTCTGGTCTGGTCTGGTCTGGTCTGGTCTGGTCTTCATTAGATATTTCCTCTCTTGTCTTTAGTTATATACATTAGAAATATTTATTTTTAAAGCCGCTTCAGCTAAAAATTCCTTTTCTAAAACGATTGTACTCAGAAATTTCTAGGATAACGTCGACGACTTGATTCAGTATCAAGATTCATAAAAAACTTAATAGTACCTTCCACATTATTTAGCAAAAAAGCTTCTTACTACATTAAGTATTCCAGGTTTATTAGATTCATTAATAATCCCAGAAAATTGTTTGGCTCTAATTTCAATTCTGGACTGGGATGTTCTGAGTTTGGTTGATCATTATACTGTAGCTTATCTTGACAAGCATTTTCCCATATATTATCAGTATAAGTGTCAACTGAATCAATTTGTTCTTTTGTGCCACTATCTGTACTATCTAAAGCTAATTGAACAATTTTTGATTGTTTTAAAGCTCTTTCTTTTACCATCAATGTAAATAATTCAGAAGTTTTTTCCCAATAGGTTTTTTTGCCATTGTCTGTTTCAACTACAGACTTTGCTGGCCCGGTTGCAGAACAACTATGTTTAAAATTGTCAACAGTCATCGCACATTTTATCAATTCAAATAAGATTTCTTGAAATTGATTAATAGACTTTACATATACGTTTAACTGATATTTATAAACGCCAACAATTAGCGTTAAAATCGGCAAAATATATTTAACAAATATTATCCAAAATTTAATAATGACAGTCCAAAGTTGTTTAAAATTATTAATACCATTACACACACTATCTAAAAGTAAAATTAAACCCATAGAAACGATAATTAAAAAAGTCACAATGACGAAAATAACTAAAATAAAAAATACATTGCTCCTAAATTTTTCTCTCATATCACGGTATCGCCCTTTTCACTACTGGGATCTTCTGCAATACCAGCACGATCACCAAACAAATCAAATACAACTCCAGCGAGCCGCGCCACATCTGCCACTGGGTATGCGGCATTAAGCGCAACGTGTCACCCGCAAATTCGATCAAGAAGAAATGCAGCAGGTAAATGCCAAAGCTGGCACCCGAAACTAGCCGCAAGCAGCGCGGGCTGATCTTTTGCACGAGCTTTAACCGCTCCAGCTCGTACTGAAAGAAAATAAACACCGCAACTAGCGGAAAGTACAGGTAGTCACCCCACAGGTTGTTCAACTTGCCGTCGTTCGCCGAGTGCGGCAGATCGCCGCGGTAGTTGCCCGTCCCTGCGCCCTTTTACGGACGAATTCCGCCTTGGATTTCGTGAAATAATGATTGAGGCGCAAGTTCTCGTGCACGACTTCCGCCGTAAACGGACCATCGCACTGCTGCCCATCGGTAGCGACGGCGTGATACCCTGGCAGATAGTACGGGCTGTGCGGATTATCGATGAAACCCGCCGTGTATTGGGGCGCCACGATACTTTTAATGTGGCGGTTTTTCTCAAAATCCCGGTGCGCGCGGTAAACGTAATTATTACTTATCAACCCCGCTGGCTTTTCTTCCAAGTGTGACGAACCAAACAACTGCCAGTTGACCGCCAAGCCGCCGACGTGTTCTTGAGCAAAATACTGCTGCAACAATGCCAGTAGCTCTTGCTTTTCGTCTAGCACAAATAAATACTCGTCGAGGTCAAAAAACGCCATGTAGCGACACTGGTTGCCAAAGCGAGTCAACGCATCGTTATACGCGTCTAACTGGCGCCGCGGTCCCGGAAAAGTGATCGCGGTCACCCGATTACCGTAGTCAGCCATGATTTGTTGCGTTTCATCGGTACTGTCGTTGTCGTAGAGGTAAAAATGAGCTACCCCCAAAGACAGGTAGTAGTTGAGCCATTCCCTGAGATATGGTCCCTCATTTTTCAAAATCGCCACCACGACCAGCTCATATTGCGGCGTCCGTTTTTGGTGACGCGCCGCCATCATTTTACCAAAGTACGCTAAGCCCGCGGGCAAATAACGCAACTCTGCTTTTTTCAGATCATCTTCCGGCTTCTTTGCAGGTGGCAACCCGATAAAACCCGGCACCCTCCTGATACTGGCGTGCAGTGCAGTTTTTAAACTCATTTAATTACTCCTTACGACTAATTGTTTTTTAAATAACGGGTACTTGCGCGGGAAGAAAAACGAACGTACGACCGGCACCCACGGCACCAAATACGCTACGACTAAGATAAATGCGAGGTGATAAATAGTCATCGCACTGACCGCGGCCACCCGATTTTGCGTCAACGACAATACCTGACTGAAAACGGTGGAAGCCACAGTCAGCGTGTTTAAGTCCAGCAAATGAAAACACAGCATCACCAGTGAATCGCGCCCGTATTTTTGCAGCAGCGGCCACTGGTAATGCCAGTGCAACAGCCAACAAGCGCTGCGCATGATGAAGTAACTGCCTCCCAGTGCGCCGACCAGCGACCAAACCGGATCGTTAGCGACGGATACGTTTAAGTAGAAAAAGCCCTTGGTCGCAGCGTACAGCCACGCGAGCAGTCCCACGATGTTAAAAAAGCAGTTACCCTGCTCCACCGCATCGGTCTGGCGCAATAAATGCCCGCCAAAATAAAACAGCTGACTGACTAACGCCGCGTCGCAACTCCACGGCAGCTGTACTTTTTGCGCCAAGTTAAACCCGGCGATCGTCACAGCCAGACTCAAGGTAAATAGGACCACCAAGCGTAATTTGCCACAATGAGCACTAAGTTTAAAAAGCAGATTAAATACTAGATTGCCGATAAACATCGCGGGCAAAAACCAAATCGCGCCGATCGCCACGACCGTGATGTTAAGCCCCGGGATCCAGCAGTTGGTTCCTAAGCCATACAGCGCGCCGATTATGTACTGATGTAAGTCGATTGGATTGATCCAGTGCGGCAACAACCCGTGCCCGTAATATGAGAGCAGCCCCATCAAAAGCGCCGTCGCAAAGTACGGCAATAGTAAGTTCTTGATCCCACCAACGATCACTTGACTAAATTTTTTATTTTTAAACAGGTAACCCGACAGTACAAAAAAGATGGGGACGTGCACGGCGAATAGTAGCGCCGCAAAATACGACCTGCCGTAAGTATCTAGCGAGTGTGTGATCACGATCATGATAATCGCCACCCCGCGGGCCACGTCGATCCACCCGATCCTTTTTTTCACTGCACATCATCTTCTTCATTCTTTACCTAGACTCGCTAAAGTTATAGCCACAATTTGCGACTGCTAGCCTTGTTCTCATTATATTTAAACTGTGCGGTGATAGCAATCCCATCTAGACAAGTTGGAAGCATGAAGAATCACAATGCTTTTTCTTATACCTAAATTTAAATTGGTGTATAAAAAAGCATTGATTTTGCGTCATCAACACTTGTTATTATAAAATTCAAACATTATCAGTCTTAGACCCTGTATCAATCAATTGATATTTTTTACATTTCAGGATCAATTGTTCCATACCTAGACTTGCTAATACCACTAAAAATGGCAGTAATTGAATTAGATAGCGGCTTCTCCCACCCTCAAAAATTAAGAAAAACATAAAGAAACCGACTAATGTATACTTACAGATTTGGGCAAACCAGCTCTTATCAAACAAACTAAATAAAGAGAGAAATAAGGTAAGTACCCAAATAATTTGAATCCAAAAACTATAATTTTTAAATCCATCATGCACAAATAAATAACGTGGTAAATTGGGTTCGTTGCTTAAGAGAGCAAGACGTGTATCACCTATCCAAGTAAAAGTACCATCATTGGTATCAGCAATTTGTTTTTTAACCAAAAATTTTTGGTAATTAGCAATAGAATGAAATCCCTTCATTCTATTTTGCCACAACCTCAAATCATGTTGGCTTCTTTCACGTTTATTTTTAATTTTTTGATCTTTAGTCAAATCATCTGGATTGTACCCACCCACATAACTATTACCAACTGCCAACGGATGAATCGTATTATCAACTAGACCCATATCAGCAAAATGCATCATCGTTAAAGACATATTACTATCGATTTTAACTAAGTCACTATAATTTTTAGTTAAAGTTAGCCCACTATAAAATACAATAATCGATGCACAAAAAATGAGACCGGATTTCCAATCAATTTTATCTTTTTGAGTAATCACAAATAGCGAATATACGATTAAAACTGCAATATAGAAAATAACTAACGAAGGCTTGATAAAATAACTTATAACCAATAAAAAACCCGCTAGTCCTGCTGAAATTAATTTCAGCGATTGCTTTTCAGAGTGATAAAAGTTCAGTACAACTGTAAGATTCAACGCACTTAGGAAAAAAGCCCACGTATCACTATACGGAATCACCAAAGAAGGGGATAAAGCCATTAATAACGTGCTCAATACTAAATGACTAACATAAATTGTTTTTTTAGTATGCTTTTTTAACGTCCAAGTTAATAGCAAAATCGCCACATCAACCAAAATAACATTAAATAAGCCCAAAATAAGCGTTAATTTCATTAGTGAAGGCTTAGCAAAAACAAGCCAAGTTAGCTTCTCTATCGCCAATAAGAAGAAATTATTAGGATAATTTGAAAAATACATAGTAGCCCAGGAAAAATCTTCCCCAACTGCTTTACGCAAAATAGTCCCCGGATCGTAAGGATAACTACCAACTAAAGAAACAACTACCCAAATTTGCCAAATAACTAATACTAAAAAGACAATTAAATAAATTAGCCAATGATACTTTTTTACGGAAGAAAAAAAGCTGGGCAAAAATACCCTTTTTCTCATCCCTAACAAAATCACAAATAATGCTATTAAAATAGTAAGTAAATAAACACTTTTTCTTCCTAATTGATCGAATAAAGGTAGAAGTAATGTTATCGCTCCTAACACACTAATTAATAGCAATATTATCAGAAAAACGTTAATAAAATAATTACTGGCCTTTTTCATCCATACACCCTTTTCTTTAACAACATCCCAAAATCAATATATATACTTAAGAAACTTAAACATCTTATAGTTAGACAACTTTATGATCAGCAACGATAGTATACCACTCCCTATTAGAGCAATAACAAAGGGTAAGTAATTAACTGCAAAAATCGTCCCCATTTTATCAGTTATAAAATCAATAATACCAAACTGAACAAAATAAAGTATTGATGACAAGTTCCGTAAGTAAATTGAACTACTATACTTCATCTGGAAATTACTTTTCAGCATAACTACAAACAAAATTAAAGAAAAAAGCGGTAAAGTAAAGTACATATCTTGAGCAGACCATGTTCCTAAATGAGCAACCTGAACTAATTGATACTCTCCAATTAGCAATAACAAACTAACAAGTAAAGTTGGTATGTTACAAAGACGCTTTAACTGATCAAAATATTGCGCGATCCAGTAAGACAAAGACATCCATAAGACACCAGCAATAACTGTATTAGCAGGTGTCCAAAATTCTAGTATGGTCGTAGCCTTAGAAGTCAACGATAATAAACTCAGGTAATTGGTGCAACAGCAACTGATTATTAAAACTACAAGAGATAAAATCAGCAATACAAAATTAGCTATTTTTCTCTTCAACTGAATAATTCCATCAACCAATAGTAACCCAAAAACCGTTGCAATCAAATACCAACTGCCACTGAAAAATAAACTTTGTCCTATTATTCCCCTTACTAAGTAACTAATTATTTTTACTATACTACTGTAATTCCAATTCAATATTCCCTGATTCTTCAGTTGTAGTATTCCAGCAGGGATATAGATCACTTGCCAAACAAGCCATAGTTCCATTAATTTTTTGATTGTTTTTCTTTTTTTAGCAACAGTTGGGTGCTTAAAATAGAAGTACCCTGTAATCATCATAAAAATAGGTACAGCACACCTACCAATAGTATTGGCGATTGGGAAAAAATAACGGTTAAAGCTATGTGTATGAATTAAAACTACTAGAATAGAGCAAATTACCCTAGCAATATCCAACAACCCATTTCTCTTTTTTTCTTCTACTCTTACTGGGCTGATTTTTTGAAGCTCAACCGCTCCTTTTTTTCTAGGCTTGTTGCTAATTCCAAGCATTGAAGCAAATAATACCGGAACAACAACTACCAACGAATAAGCATACCGATAAGATGCAATTGGCCCCAATAAAACTGTTCCTAAATATCCAACTAAAAAAGCGGCCGGAAATAAATGCTTATATGCCCGACGATAACAACAAAACGCGAGATAGATTAACAAACACCAAACCGATAATCCCGAACTAAGCAGTAACGAGAGCACCGGTAATTTTTGATATGTGTTATGATTAGCAAGGTTATTATAAAAATGACTAAGCCATTTAAATCCCAAAATTGGCTTCATCTTAATCATGATTGCTTTTGAATTAATCGCTTTTTGATTAGCAGCCCAATCTGAATATTGCCAGTCATCATATTCCCAATAAGGATGATAGATTGCTCTATCCGGATGATATGCTTGAGGATCTGGATAATTCATGTCAGGATACCACCAACCAATAGTTAATCTGCTAAAAGCGTCAATATATGCAACTGGTTCTTTAAGACCTAATTGTAACCAAAATTCAATGAATTTCTTAGGCTGTTTTTTAACCAGTTGATTATTAAAACCACCCTTCATCTGATCTGAAATTGCTTCATTTCCATTTCCATATAAATGATAGTTAGGAATATAGCTACTTAGTTGTTTTTTTTCAGCAAGAGTTAAATCATGACTTCTAGTGGTTCCCACACGTGAAAGTTGCATAACGGGAACACTCATCATTTCCGTCAAATGATCATCATTCGCGCGAACCCCATGCAGCATAGTCGTAATCGGTCCAGAGTAAATCATAAATAACACGACTGGAATAAACAACAATACCAACATTTGCTTCAAGTGTTTGCGTAATAGCCACATACCACATAACATGCCAAAAATAAAAACATAGATTCCCTGACTTTTAAAAATAATATTGATGAACGCAACTACGCTGACCAACAGAAGATACTTAAAGCTATGTATGTAATTAGGATTTTCTACTAATTGTAACAACAAAATAATCAATACTAAAAGAGTTGCTGAATAAAGTACATCTTTAGTAGATGAAAAAGACATTATTGCGTTAGTCGGTAAGAACATAAATAACAGTAAGAAAAACATTTGCCACAGTAATGACAACTTTTTTCGTTTGAAATAAAGCATGGCAAAAGCAAAACAACATGATAAGATCAGCATTTGAAAAAGGGAATAGCATAGCATTCCCAATTCGTAGCTGCCTAATAGATCACCAATAGACTTTACAAAAATACCTAATAGATAGGTATGAACAAGGGGGTGATGCAAAAAAATTTGTCCTGAAGTATAGTATAACATTTGAGTAATTGCATCATAACCATAAATTCCCGGATAAGATGCTGCTAAACTCGGTAACCAAGCAATAAAAATAAGTACCCAACTAACTAAAAACATTTTTTTATTAGTACTAAATAGCTTGGTTACAATGGCACTGATTTTTTTACTAAAATTTATTCGGTTTAAATTAGGCAATACCTTAACAAATAATATAATCAGTACAGAAGCAAATATTGGAATTCCAAATATCACTCGTAACCAAACCCCAATATTATTAATCCTAGTCGTATCATATAGCCATAAGTTAACTCCAAATATTGTGCATGCTGCAAAAAACGTTCCTAAAGCGTTAACGACCAACAATAATCTTTTTTCCAACTTTAATGAGCCGACATAAGAATAAAGAAAATAAAAAATAATAAATAGAAAAACACTTAAAATACTATTGCTAAGTGACAAAACATTATTTTGATTCTTTGTCATTGCTTCTACACTAAATAAAGAGCACCAAGACAGCAACAACCTAAACCATACTTTTTTATCGATCAAAAATTCCATATTTTTCTCCCTCGGTAGCAACAATAAACTAATCAACTGGTTTAAATTGCCTACTTCTTGCAATCAGCATCACTAATTGTCTAATCCCCAACGTTGCTAACAAAAACAAAAACGGTAAAAACTGAATTACGTAGCGACTCCTTCCGCCCTCAAAAATTAATAAAAACAAAAAGAAGCCTACAACAGTATACTTTAAGGACTGAGTAAACCAACTGCTATCTGTTAAACTAAAAAATGAAGCTAGCAAAATCAATACCCAAACCAATTGAATAATAAAATTATACTCTTTGTGCTCATTATCAATAAATAAACGATGTGGTAAATCCTTTTTACTAGTGTAGGGATGTAACTGACTTTCTTCAAATTTTAGCCAAGTAAAAGTTCCATCTGCGGTATTGGCTACTTGTTTTTTAACCAAAAAATGTTGATAATTGGCTAATGAATGATAATGCAGCAACCTCTTTTTCCATAAACGAAAATCTGCCTTTTTTCTGACAACAGGATCTTTAATTTTTTGATCATGATCAACATCAGGTGAGTAATAGCCACCAATTGCTCCATCGGGGGTCAGCTCAATCAATCCCATATCGGCAAAATGCATCATCGGATAAGCCAAATTTTTATCCAACGTAATTACTACGTTACTATTTTTAACTGTACTTAGCCCCGTATAACTGACAAAAATTACTGCTAAACCTAACAGTACCAAACGCCAATCAAATTTAACATTTCTAATTATCATATTTAGTACATATATAATTCCTACTCCAATGTAAAAAATTACTATAGAAGGTTTTATAAAATAGCTTAAACTTACCAACAAAGCCATACTAATTGTTAATATTATCCTCTGCTTCATTGATTTACTGTTGATCAGCCATATTATTACGGACGCATTCAACGAGCTAAATAAAAAGGACCACACATCTGTATAAGGAATAACGATCGTGGGAAATAGTAACAGTGAAATTATGCTTATAATAAAATACAATTGATAAACAAATGTTTTAAAAAACTTTCTAAGCGTTACAGTCAGTACCACAACAGCTATATCGATTAAAATCACATTAATAATGCCTAGAATCACTTTAAATTCTACAATATTTGGTTTTAAGAATAATAACCAAATTCCTTTTTCAATCATCAAAACAAAAAAAACTTGCGGATTTAACGAAAAATAATTATGGTTTAATTCATTAGGTAACCAAACCGATTTTTCAGGATGGCCCATTATCTTATTAATAATAGTATCTGGATCCCAAGGATAAGTACCAACTAAAGAAAATACCACCACAACTTGCCACACAACTAAGATCAACAACATTGCTATGTTTATTAAGCGGCGGTATTTCCGTAAAAAATCACCACATGTCATCCAGTTAATTTTATTTTTAAGGATAATTACGCCCAGCACAATTATTATTGCTACATCTAATAAATAAACCACTTTACCACTGACCTGGTAAAAAGACGCTATCAACAAGTCAATAGCTCCCACAATACTGATCACCATTAAAATTCCAAAAAAGAAATTAACAAAATAATTGCTAAAACTCTGCACTAATTTTGGCATACCATTTTCCTTCCAATCCTTATGTACTAAACAAGGTAATAACATAATTTTAACATGGTTCCCTACATGTTTACAGATTCAATTTTACACAATTATATGAAGCACCCGCAATTAATTAAATTAAAAAATCCATCGTCGGTACCGAATTAAAATTATTCTCCATTTACAAGTAATGTTGGGAAATTTTCCACCTCTTAGAACAGAATTAGTCTAGGCGAAAGCAAAAAAACAAGCACTGACTTTGATTCGTCAGCACTTGTTCGGATAGTAATTAAATTAAGCCGGTTGTTCTTCGTCAAACAATACTTCTTCTTGGCGGTCGACGTAGGCTGCAGCTACGGGGATAGCGTAGAGCTCGTTGCCTGCGCCATCGACGAAGAGTTGCGCCGCAGCAATGTCTTGCATCGCCTGCTTGACGGTGAGGGCATCTACTTGCTTGGTGATCTTTTTTAACTGCAGGTGCCGTTTCTTGTTGGTACCCGCCGTGCGAAAAGTTAAGTTCAGTGTTTTCATCTTTATTCTCCTTCCTATATCTACTCTGCTACTACGCTGACAGCGGTCACTTGGGTCGCTTCCAGCTGATTGCCGGTCAAAGTGGCGATTGCGTGGGCAAATTGCAGGATCTTTTCGTCCGCCACTGCCAGCGCGATTTTCTTGTAACTGCGTTTAACGATCGCACCGTCGTCGCCGCTGAGTTCCAACTGCAGGTCTTTGCGTTTTAAAGTATTTGACATAAAGTACTCCTCCTTTGCTGGTCAAGCCAGTGAATTTTAGTGGTAAGGTGCGCCTTGCCTTACACCCTTACTAACGAAATTCAAGGGAGAAATGTAAAAAGAAAAAGGAAAAATATTGACCCCAATTGTCAAATCAAGTGAAAAAATCGATAGCGTGATGGCTACAATTATGGAATTGAATCATACTATCCGAAATGAGGATAATTGAGACTTTGTTTATGATGGTCGAGGCTTGCTAATGTTATGTATATGCTTGCTATCAGATTGCTAAAAGATTAATATAATACTACAATCTAAATAAGG
This sequence comes from Ligilactobacillus sp. ESL1201, assembly GCF_058503265.1. Classification (NCBI taxonomy): domain Bacteria; kingdom Bacillati; phylum Bacillota; class Bacilli; order Lactobacillales; family Lactobacillaceae; genus Ligilactobacillus; species Ligilactobacillus sp. ESL1201. Next base: position 1,523,919 of record NZ_CP196362.1, read on the forward strand.
AGACAATTATTATGACAAATACAACTAAAAAAACAGCTAGTATTTTTACAAGAGTTAGTCCAGAATTAAAAAATCAGGCCGAGGACGTATTAGACAAGCTTCAAATCCCTATGTCGACTGCTCTCAACATGTTTTTGCAGCAAATTGTGGAACAACAAGGTATTCCTTTTGAAGTAAAACTTCGCCATAAGCCATTAGATACTTTTACTTTAACCAAAGAACAGTTCAATCAAGAAATCCAAAAAGGCTTTGATGACTTTAAAGATGGCAGAACCTACACTGCTGAAGAAGTTCACCAACAGCTACGTGACAGGAATCGCTAATTATGACTAAAAAATGGGAAGTTATCTATTCTAAACAATCTCGAAACGATCTTTTTCGTATCAATGACTACATTAAATATGATCTTCAGTCTATACAAGGTGCAGCTAATACCACTGACAAAATAGAACGTGCAGTAATTGATCTAGATTTTATGCCATTCAAATACTCTCTATATCCTGATGAACCTTGGCATAGTTTAGGACTACGTTTTGTTCCGGTTGGTCATTACATAATCTACTACCATCCTGTCGAAGAACTGGAAGAAGTTCATATAATTAGGATCTTGTACAACGGACAAGATGCTTCAAGACATTTACCAAGTTCATAAAAAGCAAACTAAGGGGCTAGGACAAAAATATCAGCTCACAGAAAAAATAACACTATAATTTTCCTAAAACGGAAAAGATTCGACACTTGTTAGTATAGAACCCAAAAAAGGCACTGGCAAAATTATTGCCAGTGCCTTTCTTTAATAAAAGTTATAGTAATTACAGAATTACCAAACAGTTATTAGTCTTCAACATCCTGTAACTTTTGAGCATTCTTAACAGCTGTAGTTAAGTTATTCAATGCCTTCACTGCATCCGCATTAGCTTGGACGTTATTCTTAGCTAACTCAGTATCAATTTGAGTTAACAAAGCATCAATCTTGGTTGCATCTTTAACAGCACCATAGCTATCAAACGCAGCTTCATATGCATTTCGTAAGTTAAGACTATAGAACGAAGTAGGAGTATTTAAATCACCCTTAACAATATTAACTGCAGCCTTAAAGTTAGCCAACACATTTTTAGCTTCAGTATCTGCATTAGAGGTACCAGTAATATCATCACGTTGACCACCGATAGCAGTAACCAAAGCACCGATCTTACTTGCATCCTTCACAGAACCATCAGCATTAAATGCAGCTTCATAAGCTGTTTGCAAAGCTTCGGTGTACTGATTAGTTCCTACTTTCAAGCCCAAAACACCACCTTGCAAAGCAGAAGCATTATCTAAAGTATCAGGAGTACGTGTAGCACCTAAAACATGACCAACTGCAGTATTAGTAGCAGTGAAATCAGAAGTTGTACGTGTAGCATCTAAAACATGACCAACTGCAGTATTAGTAGCAGTGAAATCAGAAGTTGTACGTGTAGCATCTAAAACATGACCAACTGCAGTATTAGTAGCAATGAAACTAGGTGTAGTATACGTAACTGCATCAACAGCAGTCTTCAAATTATCAAAGAGTGCCAATTCACTGGTAGAAGCGTGCGCAGCCTGTGCAGCTGACTTAGCAGCATCAATTTTTGCATTTACGCCTGTAGTTGCAGTATCGCGAGCATTATTCAAAGTAGTCTGGTCAGTAATACCAGAAGCAAAACCAGTTACTTCATGACTTGCATTAAATGTGAAGATAGCACCTAGTTCACTCTCCAAATTTGTATATAAGTTAGCAGGTGTAGTATACGCAACTGTATCAACAGCAGTCTTCAAATTATCAAAGAGTGCCAATTCACTGGTAGAAGCGTCCGCAGCCTGTGCAGCTGACTTAGCAGCATCAATTTTTGCATTTACGCCTGTAGTTGCAGTATCGCGAGCATTATCCAAAGTAGTCTGGTCAGTAATACCAGAAGCAAAACCAGTTACTTCATGACTTGCATTAAATGTGAAGATAGCACCTAGTTCACTCTCTAAATTTGTATATAAGTTAGCAGGTGTAGTATACGTAACTGCATCAACAGCAGTCTTCAAATTATCAAAGAGTGCCAATTCACTGGTAGAAGCGTGCGCAGCCTGTGCAGCTGACTTAGCAGCATCAATTTTTGCATTTACGCCTGTAGTTGCAGTATCGCGAGCATTATTCAAAGTAGTCTGGTCAGTAATACCAGAAGCAAAACCAGTTACTTCATGACTTGCATTAAATGTAAAGATAGCACCTAGGTCAGTCTCCAAACCTGCATATAAGTTAGCAGATGTAGCTGTTGTCATATAACCTTTAGCATGAGTAACAGCAGTGATTAAAGCGTTAAAAGCAGTAGTCTTAGTTGTATCACCTGTAACCTTAGCCTTAGCATCATTCAAAGTCTGAATCAAATCATCATACATAGTTGGATTAGCTTTAGCATCAGTTGTAACACCAGTTACATCGCCTTCAGCTCTACCAGAATGATCTACTACAAACACTTTTTCAAATGCAGTTTGTAATGCTGGAGTGTATAACTCCAAATCTAAAGCATCACGTGCATCCGTAACAGCTTTCTTCTGTGCATCAGTTAAAGTAGCTGGAACATTCTTTAATGCATCTACAGCATGCATCAAATTAATCTGACTTTGCGCAGCTGTTGTTGGACCATTTTCTCCCGGCTTATCTGTATCACCTGGTTGAGTACCATCACCTGGTTGGTTAGTACCAGTAGCCCCACCGATAGCTGGCGTTGGTTTGCCTGTTCCTTGGCCGTCACCTACAACACCCGTAGCATCGTTAGTAACGCCAACTAAATGACCATCTACTGTACTTAAGTCATAGATACTGTCGCCAACTTTTTGTTTGCCGTTCAGCATCTGACCCATATGAGCGCCGTTTTCTACGTAGTAGACTGTCCGGCCATCTGGTAACTTCGTTAAGCCCTTAGCCATTGCACCATCTGCTTCAGAGAAGTAGTACCAATGATCACCAATCTGGACTTCACCATTTTGGATCTCGCCATTTTCGTTGTAGTAAACTACCTTCGTATATGCAGGAGCCAAGTTAGTTGCTGGGTAAGTAATTTGTTGGAACCCAGTCTTCATCGTGCCATCAGTACCAAAGTTATACCAATGTCCATTGAGGAATTGTTCACCAGTTTGTAATACACCATTTTCATTAGCATAATATGTTACCGGCACATCCTTACCATCGGCACCCTTAACACTCGTCTTTACCCAACCTGTTTGCATTGAGCCATCGACAGTGCTGAAGTAGTAGTTAACTTTATTAACAGTCTTCCGGCCATTTTGTAATTGACCTTTACCATTATAATAAACTGTCCGGCCATCTGGTAAGGTAGTGAAAGCATCAATTGACATATGAGCATCGTTAACACTGAAGTAGTACCAGTTTTTACCGTAGTTAACTTCACCTGTTACCAATTTGCCATCTTTACCATAGTAAAGTTCACGAGAATTGCCATCGGCATCAACTAAGTTAACCAAAGAATTTTCTACTTGATGACCGTTACCATCGAATAAGTACCATGAACCATCAACATTAACTTCTTGGAAACCTTTAGCAGCATCACCACTAGCAGTATAGACAACAACATCTTTACCCGGAGCAGAAACATTCTTCTCAGGTGCTTTAACTGTATCATCACCATTGCCAGCTGCTTGACCAGTCGTTGGATCGAAGTAATAAGTTACCTTATTAACACCTGTTCCAACTGTTTGGAAACCGGTCTTCATTTCACCGGTTTTCTTGTCAAACATGTATTGGTGAGCATCTCCGGTGTCGGTATTATTAGCGTGTAAAGTATATGGCGTATCACCCTTAACTTGCTGACCAAGTGTAGCTGCTTCATCAGAATAACCATGCTTATTAGCCACACCCACCTGCATGATACCAGTAGTTGGGTCAAAGTAATAACTAGCACTGTCAATTGTCATCTGACCTTTAGCCATGTCACCTTTGGCATCATAATAATAGTAGTCCCTGCTATTAGTATTAACTGCATCTTCATTAGCTTGATAAGCCCATGAGCTTGTAGCATAAGTAGGATTTGTAGCTGAACCAGTATTTAATTTATTATGACCATCAACTACTGTCTGATTATTACCAGTTGCATCATTAGTAATTACTTCTGCCGTACTCTGAGTATTATTTGCAGTTTCACCTTGTGCTTGTGGGCCAATCTCATTATCCTGTGCTGCTACTTGTTGGTCATCTCCTGCTGATCTAGTCAAAGCAACGGTGCTGCTTTGCTGACCATTATCTTGAGCTGCAGCGACTTCGCCTTGTGGAGCACTGCCATCAGTTGTATCAGCTGGACTATTAGTATTATCAGCTGACACACTCTGTGTCATTGCTGTAAGACCTAAACCAAAGAAAACGATGGGCGCAACAACCCAGTTTTTCCCTGATTTATACATCTTAAATCTCTTTTTTTCCATTAGAGGATCCTCCTATATAATAGATATATCTGTTACATCAGTTATGTAACTAATGAGTATTATAGCACAACTTCCGTCAATGTGTTAGCGGATAATTAAAAAAATAAACATAACTATTAAATTTTATCAATGTTAAAAGCGGTTAATCTGTAATGATTATGGCTATTAAGTTTCATTTAGATTGCAATGCCTTATTTTATAGCAATGTAAGCAAATAACTTTATGAATATCATTAAACTATTTTACTAATTAAAAGTAACGATAAATTGCAAATAAGTTAGCTTCAAATATATATTAATTAAGAATGGTTAAGTTTACAACTAGATAAGTTATGTGATTTAATTTTAAAAATAGCTAACATAAAAGGAGTTGGGGCAAAAAGCGCTTAGCAGTCGAACACTAGCCTAGTTTCAAAGTAAAACCCGCACTTGGGTTTTATTTTGAAACGTAGCTAGGCGCAAACTGCTGCTTTTTGGAGCACGATCAAACAAGCTGTGAGTCAAGCCGGTTAGCGGTCGTAGACTAAGTGGCACTGACAAGCAAATTCTGTACTTGGATTTGTTTGTCAGTGTCCTTAGGACCTAGACTGCTGGCTTGATGAACGCGATTAAGTCTATTATTTACGGAAAACAAAAAAGCTGGGACAAAAATTTTGTCCCAGCCCTAAGCCCTATTTAATTTACCCTAAGTTTGCGATTATCGCTGCCACCAAAGCGCCCAAAACTCCGACAACTAACGGTTTAATATAGTCATCCCACTTAGAAGCTTTTAATTTTTCTGGCAAGGCATCCACCTTATCTTCCAAACCCTTGAGCGTGACTTTCATGGTAGTCATATCCATTTGCATGCTGTCAAGCCTGCCTTGCATACTATCGAGTCTGCCCTGCATGCCATCCTGTCTGCCTTGCATACTATCAAACCTATTTTGCATGTTATCGAATTTGCTAACAAATTCTTTACGTGTGTCATCGATCTTACCGGAAAATTCTTTACGCGTATCATCTAGTTTATTGGAAAACTCCCTTTGCGTGTCATCGATTTTATCGCTAACCTTATCGATTTTATGTTCGAGATAAAAATCATTGGGATTCAGATTTCTGCGCGTCACTTCGGTCATCAAATTCACCTCACTTTAATCAAATCCAAAAGCAGCTACTTGTTTCTTCTATTATAGTATTAATCTCCTAACATAGATACATACGCAACGACTAGGCAAATTTATTAAAAAAATCGTCCTCAACCTACTTCTACATAAAACTTGTGATTTTAAGAAAAAGAAATTTGTAACGATTTCCCAAATGCATTAGCAATTTTAGAAATAGTATCCATGCTTGTATTAGCGCCGTTTTCGATCCTTGCAATTGTTGATTGAGGCAAGCCGGCATGAGCTGCTAACTCATTTTGCGTCCAGCCATAAGCTTCGCGTTCGTTTCTAACAGCTATGGCACTATTTAGCTTATTAGTCTGAGCTTTGACTCCATCTTCAAACTCTGGGCTGTGTAAGTCTTTAGCAAAGATATCATCAACGGCGGTTAAATATGGCCTATTTTTCATTTATTTTCCTACTTTTTTGCTGATAAAATTCGGTAAATCCATCATGAACATTTAAACGTCAGTAACTAACAAGCCTTACTTTTTTCACACCTTAATTATATCATATATTGGATTAAAAAATCGGTTACTGTAATCAAAATAATTGGAATCTATAACTTGCATTAACAATCATTGTTTCATATAATTAGTGTATAAATGTGCCAGTAATGGCGCTAGGTTACTTTCGAGGTGCCTAGCATAGAAAAAACACCTTATATAAGGTGTTTTTTTAATGTCCTGCTACAAATACTAAGTAAATTTACTGACAATAAATTTCCCATAAAATTAGGCAGCTACTTCTTCATATCAATTGATATTAGCTTCAATTGTATGTTATTATGCAATCCAATGTGATTTGAAGGAGTGATAATATGGCAATAAGTACTACTACTATTCGCATCGATACTGAATTAAAAAAAGAAGTTGCTAAAGAACTTAAGCGCACTGGACTAAGCATTAATTCTTATTTCAATATGGCAGCTAGGCAACTAGTCTTGCAAAAAAAGATTCCTTTTATAATTTTGACCGAACCAGAAAAGCCTACTGCAGAAACCGAACGCGCATTAGTAACTGCTAAAGCCAAGGAATTGGGAATCTTGCCAGATGATTCACCAACATTTGACAATGTAGCCGCCTTAAAAAAATATCTCGATAACTGATCATGATATATGGACTAAAAGTTGAACCATCATCACAAATAAAGGACCCGAGACAAAACGTCGTTTTACCTCGGATCCATATTTTTATTGCTCTGCTTGTGCCAATTTATGTGCTGCTAATAAATTTTGCTGTGCCACCAGCGGCACGCGGCCTAGGCCATCCAAGCCAACGTTGAGCAAATAATTAATGCCCAAATCGTTGAGCTGCTTTTTTTGCTGGTAGAGCTGTGCGGGCGTCTTCCAGTTTTGGTCGCGGTACGAAAAGCCCCACGAATCGTTGGTCGTTGCGGCCGTTTCGTACAAACCCAGTGGCGACGGTTTAAATCCCTCGACCGCGTTGTAGTCGACTTGGTCTTGTTGGTCAACTTGTTCTTTAAATGCCGGGATCTCGTTATCCCCCAGCGAAACGAAGTCGTACTTTCCGTTACCTAAACGCGAATTGATCAAGCAGTTAGGCTGCAATTTTTTGACGGTGTCATAGACTTCTTGACTCTGCGCAGCAGATAACGTCATCGGGACATCGAACCATGCCGTTGCGATCTCGCCGTAATTAGTCATGATTTCTCTGATCTGCGGCATGATTTTATTTTTAAAACACAAATCGAAGCTCTTGTGCTGTTCATCCGGAAAATCCCAGCTGTTATCCCACGTCGAGCCGGCCGTCTCGATGTCATTGGACAAGTAACCGCCGCCGTTAGGATCGTGCCAGTCCAAGTCCTGTGAATAATACAGGCCAAACTTCAGTCCCGCACGCTGGCAGGCTTGCGCTAACTCGGCGATCACGTCACGGTGAAACGGCGTCGCGTCGTAAACGTTATAGCTATCAACTTGCGAACGATACATAGCAAAGCCATCGTGATGTTTAGTCGTCACTACCAGGTACTTCATCCCACATTGTTGCGCTAAGGAAACGATCTGGTCGGCATCGAAGTAAATGGGGTTAAACGCCGTGGCGAGTTTTTCGTATTCGTGATTAGGGATCTGCAATTTCGACTGGATCCATTCGGCATAATAACTAGATGACTGCCCTTGATATTCTCCTGCCAGTAGCGAATACAGTCCCCAGTGAATCATCATGCCATACTGGGCTTCTTTGAACCATTTTACATTTTCATTCATTATTTTCTCTCCTAGATCGTCAACTGGTCTTTTTTCACGGTAAATAAATCAAATAACGCTAATAACACGTAAAAGATCCCGGAATAAAAGATGATCATCCCCGGGTTAGTCGTGTGCGTCACCGTCGCCAGTAGTTGGAAGAAATACGGCGCCACTAACGAGCCCAAGTTAATACCGATCAGGATGATCGACGTCGTTAAGTTCATCGAACCCTGCGGCGAATAAGCGACCATCCGTGCTGTCAGTGCCGGGTTAATGATCCCGTTACTAAAGCCGCAGATCAACACTAAAATTAAGATCACGGGGATCGATTTGGTAAAAGGTAAGATCACGAAAGCAGCTGCGGTGATCAAATCAAACCACGCTACGGTGTACTTGCCACACCATTTGGCCAACTTCTCAAATAAAATCCCCGACACGATCGAACACAATACCAAAAAACTAAAGATCCGCGTTGCCTGGGCGGCGCTACCGATGTGATTATTAACGACGTAACTCGCTAATTTTAACGACAAACACGAGTAAAACAGGCAAACAAAAAAGAAAATCACGGACAGCTTAACTACTTTTAAGTTCGTGCTCGGTTTTAACTCACTGCTGTCAATTTCTTCTTCGTGGTCGTCTTTAGTCGCCACGACGTTATCCAAACGTTTCGGCACAAACAAAGCCACCAGCGTGATCGGAATCAGCAAGAACAAAAATACGAGGTATGTCGTGTGCCAGCTAACCGCGATCAAAAAACCAGCGACAAATAACATCAGCGAATCCCCGATCGCCCCGATCGAATTACGCCACCCCAAAAACCGGTTGCGTTTTTCTTCTGGGAATAAATCGGTGATGTAAGAGACACTCAGCGGCGTAAAAATCCCCATCCCGACGCCAAACATCGCCCGTGACAACAGAATTGCAAAGTAGTTATAAAAAAATGCGGGGATCACGCCAAACACCAGCGAGATCACTAAACCGGCGATCACGGTGTATTTTTTCCCTAAAACGTTAGAGATAAAACCACTGATCACGGTCCCTAACAACACCCCACCGGTCGGAATGACAATCAGCAGCTCCACGTTAGCCTGAGAAATATTAGCGAAATACTTTTCCATCAGGGGAATCGTGCCCGAAACCGCGTTACTGACTGACATTAAAAACGAAATCGATAAGATCCCCAGAGTTAACAACCTGGTATTTTTTACGTTCACATCTTGCGTCGACATTTGTCCACTTCCTTAACTAAGTATTCAGGTATACCATTACCGCATATATTCTAAAAGATAATCGGCGCCGATGCAATTCTTTTCGGTAACTAAGCGATGATATTGCTCACAAACACGATGATTACAACTATTACGCGTAACAAATAAAATTTTATCTTCAACTAGTTTGGAGTATACCAATTTAATAAAACGAAACAAAAAGACCCGAAACAAAATAACATTTTGTCTCAGGCCCCTTTGTCGCCAGTGCAAGATTTAATTATTCGTTAACCGGCTTTATTCATTAGTCTGTAACCGCGTCTTTCACATCTGACGCTGCGTCTTGCACGTCATCTTTAACGTCTGCTGCAGCGTCTTTAGCACCACTAGCGGCTTTTTTAGCTTTACCGACAACTTCATCGCTAGCGTGAATGAGTCGTTCGCGTAATTCTTCGACCGTGTCTTCGTCTTTTAACAACATGTACGCCAAAACCGCGTTAGTTGCCATGCTAACTCCTAGTAAAAATTTTTGCATCAGCACACACCTCCACTTAATTTATCCCTATTATACACTACCAGTGCTAAAATGTAAGCCTCGCCGTTTGGGCTTAGCGGTTAAAATAAACGTACAATTTGCTGGTCGAATATCCCATGGTAAATTTGACACCAGCAGAAGTGATCGTCTTAGTCGCAGTCTTCGTCGTGTTTTTAGCGCTCGACTGCTTTTTAAACTGCCGTAAAACCTGCTGGGGATCAGCACCTACTCCGCTGGCTAACAACGAAAATTGGGTGATAAATTCACGCGCCTGTTGCTTATTTTTCAGCACTTTTAAGGGCACGATCACCGCCAAAGCCGTCACCTTACCCGCCTGACCGTTGGTGCGCAAAACCAAATTATTGGTCTGCCGTAAATTATGGATCCCGTCAGGCAGTTTAGCCGGCAACTGCTGCTTATTAGTCAGCCGCTGTGCTTTTTGTAACGCGGGCTGTAACTGCAATTGCTGTTGCTGCAAGTTTTGTGCCTGTTGTTGGAGTTGGCCAGCTGCTTGGACATCGACTTGTCCCGTCTTAGTTTGTTGTTGCAAGCGTGCTTTTTGTTGGAGCAGTTTTTGTCGTTGCGCGGCCATTTGTTGCAACTGTTTTTGCTGCGTCGGTGCCAGCTTAGTTACTGCTAATCCCTGATTATACGTTTGCCTTAACTTGACATAATCAGCCACCGACTTGGTTTTAGCGACTTGGACCGTGCGTTTTTGGTTGCCTGCTTGCACGTGGACCGTTTGAGCCGTTGTTTTAACCGGCACGATAAAATGATACGCCCCACTTTTCGCCTTAACTCGTTGTTTGTTTCCCTTATCCAGTTGGTAAGTTACGTGCGACTGGTTCGTTTTTCCTTTAACTACGACCGCCAGTCCGCTAGGCTTTAGGTGCGTTTTAGCTACCGTTAACTTGTCTTGACCGCACCCGCTAAGCAGCATGACTGCCAGTAACGCAATTCCGATTTGCTTTTTCATTGCGGCCTCCTAACTAAACGCCAAACCGCTGGTAAACTGACTGTTATACAGATCCGCATAAAAGCCGTTTTGGGCCAGCAATTCGTTGTGTGTGCCCGTCTCGATGATCGAGCCGTGATTCATCACGATGATCGCGTCGGCGTTTTGAATCGTCGATAACCGGTGCGCCACCACGAAACTCGTCCGGTTGTCGAGCAAGCGTTCCATCGCGTGTTGAATATGCAATTCAGTACGCGTATCGACCGAACTCGTCGCCTCGTCGAGGATCAAGATCTCAGGATCGGCCAAAAAGGCCCGCGCGATCGTGATCAACTGCCGCTGTCCTTGCGACACGTTGGAACCCGACTCGTTTAACACGGTATCATAGCCCTGCGGCAGTTTGCGCACAAAACCATCGACGTGTGCCGCTTTAGCCGCCGTAATGATCTCTTCTTTAGTCGCATCTTCCCTGCCGTATTTGATATTATCGTAAATCGAACCCGAAAACAGCCACGTATCCTGCAAGACCATCGCAAAATGACTACGCAAGTCCTCTCTTTTCAGTTCCCGCGTGTCGACGCCGTTGAGGTAAATATTACCGTCACTGATGTCATAAAAACGTTCCAACAAGTTAATGATGGTCGTCTTGCCGGCACCAGTCGGACCCACGATCGCCACTTGTTGGCCGCGTTTGACCTGCAAGTTATAGTCTTTTAACAACAGGTCTTGTCCCTGGTAGCCAAACTGGACGTGCTTTAATTCCAGCAAGTTTTGCGGGTTGCTTTGCGCTGGCCGGCCCTCGGCCATGTCCTGCATCTCGGCCTCGTCTAACACGTCAAAGACCCGTTCGGCCGACGCAATCGTATTTTGGATCGTATTCATCAGGTTAGCTAACTGTGAAATCGGTTGGGAAAACTGGTTGGTGTACTGCAAGAATGCCTGCACATTACCCAAAGTAACCTTGCCGTTAGCGACTTGAATGCCACCAACGATCGCCACGAAGACGTAGCCGAGATTGTTTAAAAACATCATCAAAGGCATTACGATCCCCGAGATCATCTGCGCTTTCCAAGCCGATGAGTAGTACTTTTCGTTTTCTTCTTTAAAAGTCGCAATGATATCTTTTTGTTTGTTAAACGACTTGACGACCTGCTGGCCTCCGTAGTTTTCTTCGACCTGATTGTTGATCAATCCCAGGCTTTTTTGCTGCGCGGCAAAGTAGCGTTGCGAACGCGGGGCCACTAAACCGACCACGATAATGCTGACCGGGATCGTGGCTAACGCGATCAGTGTTAGTTTCCAACTGATCGAAAACATCATCCATAACGTCCCGATAAACGTGACCGTACTGGTGACTGCCTGCGTTAAATTTTGCTGCAACGTACCCGCAATATTATCCATATCGTTGACCGCCCGGCTCATGATATCGCCATTATTATGCGTGTCGTAGTAGTTCAGTGGCAAACGACGCATCTTTTGTTTCATCGACTTACGCAATTTATAAACTGTCTGTTGCGAGATCTTGGTCATGATATATTGCTGCATAAAACTGAAAAACGAAGCCGCTAAGTACATCACGATCACTACCACAATGATGTGCAGGATTTTTTCGTAATTGATCGGTAAGTCGCCGATCTTAAAACCGGCTTTTTGTTGCGCGTTACCTTTTAAAATGCCCTTATAGATCTCGGTCGTTGCTTTGCCCAGGATCTTAGGAGTCTTGATCTGAAAAATAACACCGGTGATGGCGAAGGCTAACACGATCACCAGCCCCACGATCCGGTCCGACATGTAACTCAATAGTCGCCAAGTCGTTTTCCAAAAATTACGCGGCTTAGCGTTCGAGGTTCTTGCGCGTCCGTGTCCCATTATTTTTCACCTTCCTTGATCTGTGAGTGCATGATTTCTTGGTAGACCTGATTGCTATTCTTTAGCTCATCATGAGTCCCCTGACCGACGACTTGGCCCTCATCCAAAACAATGATCGTTTCGGCATCGGCGACCGTCGCGATCCGTTCGGCGACCAGCACGATGATTTTTTGGCTCAAGCGTTCGTCTTCGTGTAACGCCTGACGTAAGTTCGCGTCCGTTTTAAAATCCAGCGCGGAAAACGAATCGTCAAACACGTAAACACTGGCGTCTTTGACCAAAGCCCGCGCGACCGTCAACCGCTGCCTTTGCCCTCCGGAAAAGTTGGCGCCGCCCTGCTCGACTTTTTGGTCTAAGCCCGCAGGATCTTCGCGCACAAATTCTTGCGCCTGTGCGATCTCTAGGGCGTGCCAGAGCTCATCATCCGTGGCGTCAGGCTTACCAAAGCACAAATTTTCCCGCAAGGTGCCCTCAAATAACAACGCCTTTTGGGGCACAAAAGAAACCTGGTCGCGTAACTGTGCCAACGAATAATTTTTAATATCCTGTCCGTTAAGTTTAATGGCACCCTTTTCCACGTCGTAAAAACGCGGGATCAAGTTGACCAGCGTCGTTTTTCCCGAACCGGTCCCCCCGATCACCGCCACGGTCTGTCCGCCTGTCGCCTTAAAATCAACGTCGACTAACGCCGGTTGTTCGGCTTGTTGGTACCGGTAAGTCGCGTGGTCAAATTCCAATTTGAGGCCGCCAGTCGGGTTAGCACTTAACTGTGCGTCGTGCTCCGGTTCGGCAAGCTGACTGTGCAGGTCAAAAACCTCCTGAATTCGTTTCGCGGAAGCCTGTGCCCGGGGAATAAAGACAAAGACCATCGATAAGATCATAAAACTGGTCAAGATCTGCATCGCGTAAGTCATAAACGCAATCAGGTTGCCGACTTGCATCGACTGCGCCCCGATTAACTTAGCGCCAAACCAGACGATCGCCACGTTAGTCCCGCTCATGATCAGCTGCATTACGGGCATCGCAAAGGCCATAATGACGTTGACTTTGATCGCATTTTGGGTGTAATCAATGTTAGCGTCCTCAAAACGATCCTGTTCAAATTGATCCTGGCGAAAAGCACGAATAACGCGTACGCCCGTCAATCCTTCACGAAAAACACGGTTCAAACGGTCGGTTTTGACCTGCATCGCCCGAAAACGCGGTACCGATAAATACAATAAGATCCCCATAAAAATCACCAATAACGGCAAAGCCACTAAAAACACTCCCGTCAGTGTGTGATTTTTATTGTACGCTAAAACACTGGCTCCTAATAACATGATCGGCGCCATCAGCATCATCCGCAGCATCATCATGAAAACATTTTGCACCTGGGTGACGTCGTTTGTCGTCCGGGTGATCAAAGACGACGTTTCGATCTGATCGTACTCGTCATTTGACATATTAATTACTTTGCTGTAAATATCGTTACGCAGATTTTTGCCTAATCCCTGCGAGGTTTTGGCGGCCAAAAAAACGTTGCAGACCGCCGCAACCACACTCAAAACGGAAAAGCCGATCATTTTCATGCCGACCTGCCAGATGTAGCCGATATTTCCCTTAGCGACGCCGTTATTGACGATATCGGAAGTTAAATTTGGTAGGTTCAGGTTGGCGAACACCTGCACTATCATAAATAAGACCGCACCTAAAACGGCCAGGTAAGAGACCCTGTGACGGGCAATTTTAAACATTATTACGCCTTCTTTTCTGAATGATTAGTTTTTTTAGGTTTCTCAGCCGTAAAATTGCACGGCAGTTTGCCGTCATACTGACTGACTTTACGCAACATCTCGTAGTGTTTATGCGGTGCGTCCATCACCCGCGAATGTCTGGGTGCGCTGCTCATTTCCCCGCGCATCTGCGTACTAAGTTTATCTAGGATCGCGATCAACTCCTGCTGTTCGGCAGTCGTTAGGATCTGAAAAGGAGAGTGTGCCGCATTATCTTCCAAGTCCTGCGCTTTTTTCTTCCCCTTTTCCGTCAAATGGACCATCATGATGCGGTGATCTTTTTGCGCCGTCTTACGGGTGATCAACCCGCTGCGCTCCAATTTCACCAGTAATTCTCCCAGTGATTGGGGTCTGATCGCCAACAAGTAATTGAGGTCTTTTTGCGAAATATCTGGTTTAACTTTCAACAGTGCCAAGATCCGCCCTTGCCCTTGTAAAGAATTACTGTATTTGCCCTGATTATGGTGCTTCCACGTCAGGTAACGCTGCAATAATTTTTCAAAAACAATAAACTGTTCCGTGAGCTCGTCCATGATTTTCCTCCTAGATAAAACGTTAAATATTATAAAGAGTGCCTGATTATTTTGTCAATCAAGCACTGCTTTTTTTAATTAATGTTAAGATATTAAGGTAAACTTACTTTTTAAAGGGGTAGTTTTAAATGAAAAATACGATGCATAATCTGACCAATACTCAACAAAATCTGGTTCAAGTCAAAGAACAACTGACTAAGCTCAACGATTCGCTGAAATTCGAACAACAAGCCTTACGCCAACCGCTCAGACAAATCGCCAGTGACTTAGAAACTAAAGTCGATTTAAAATTCGATGTCAAACTGATCGAACAAGGCGATTACAGCACGGCACTAAACGACCTGCTATTTATCGATCAGCTCTTAGACCTACTGGTATCACACTTGATGCACCTCCAGCAAGGGACCAAAGTTAAACTAAATGACGACCAACACGACCTAGTCAGCGACATCAATAAAAAGCTCCTCCACATTCAGGGCTTATTGATGATCACCATCAATTCGTTTCAAGAAGCTAACGACTAGTTTGTGCGTGTCGGTTACTAGCCGAAAACAGTGGGGACTGGGACAAAACACGGTTTTGTCTCAGTCCCTTTTTGGATAAACGTAAGTTATAATTTAATTACCTCAGCTGGCAGCAAATTGCCAATTATCCTGTGACCGTTAGCCAATCAGTGCATAGCCTAGGCTCTTTTACTATCACATAAAAACTTAGCCTCGATTTTGGTTTGAATACTTTGTAATTCAGCCAAATCTCCCTTGGCTTCGTCGGCATTGTAGCGCCGGATCTGCCCCATCAAATTGCTAAAATCCAAGACGGATAATTTATAAGTGCGATCAGCAGACTGCTTTCCTGCATGATATTTTTTGATAATTTTATTCTTAGGAGCAACGTATAAATTATAATCCTGAAATTCAGCAATCAAATCATTCTTACTCAAAAAATTACCTCCTCATATAATATAAGTATAGTCTTTTTTTGCGTAAATTGTTAGTTGATTATCGCTGGTCACTTAGCCTCGCTAATATTGCTTGGGGTCAAAAATTGAGTTTCAATGTACTTTTTAATGGTAGCAGCTTTGGCCGGCGCCGCCTTTTGGTAACTCGCAATATAATTTTGCAGGTATACGACCATTTCCGCAGAAAAATCATAGTAGCGATCCGCCAAATTATATTTAGCTACCAAGTCCATACTAAAGCGCTGGACTACACTTCGATTTTCATTGAGGTAAAGTGCATAATCCGCAAAATCGATCAATAATTTGTAACCAGTTAACTGATTGTTAGTTTCATGTGCCATTTTATCACAACCTCTAATAGACGTCTCTTCTTGATTGTAGCAGATTCCAGTAATTGAGCAAGTCTTTCTGAAAAACCTTCACTAGATAGATACGCCAAAAAGAAATGAAGTTGTGCGGCAAACCGTTTAGCCGTCGTGATCAGAACCATAATTTACGGAAAGCAAAAACGAGTCTGAGACGAAATAATATTTGTCCCCGACTCGTTTTTGGCTAGTGCGCTCCAGCTCGCAGCTTTTGCAGCTTGATCTTAATTGCGCTCCAGCTGGCAGTCGCCTACGTTTAACTACGCTAAAAAGCAAAGCCAAGTCCAGGCTTTCCTTCCTAGCTAGGTTAATCCTCAGCGGCTAACCGCCAGCTTCCGCAGCTTGATCTTAATTGCGGGACTGAGACAAAATCCCGTTTTGTTCCAGCCCCTATTTTTGTTTCCCGTAAATAATAGGCTTAATCGCGTTCGTCAAGCCAACAGTCTAGGTCCTAAGGACACCGACTTGACTCACAGCTTGTTTATTCTATTTCAATTTTTTGTTTCTTAGCTTCCTGCCTTTTAGGCAACGTGATCGTTAATACTCCGTTTGTTACCTGCGCTTTGATCTGCGTTGCGTCCACGTTAGGCAAACGGTAATTTCTCAGGTACTCGCCGTACGAACGTTCGTTGACCCACACGTGTTTTTTATCTTGCAGTTCATTTTTACGTTGTGCTTTTACACTTAAAGTTTCATCTTGATAAGCTAACTGAATCTGTTCTTTCGTCAATCCCGGGACGTCAACCGTTACTTCGTAGCCGTCTTCGTCTTCCACTACATCGCTTTGCAAAGAATCTGGTGCCAACAAGCTAGGTGTCTGCGTCCAAAAATCATTTTGCCAATCTAGCATTTCTTGTAAGTTGTTTACTAATTCATTACTCATATTAGATCATCCTTTCTTGTTTGCATTTTTAATATAACACAAAGGTCAAAAAAGGTCAAACATTTAATTTGCCGTTAAATAAGTTTTTTAATTAGCAATCATCAGTAATAGTCAAATCATTTTGCTAACTTAGTAAACGCCCGCCGGACCAAGCGCGGATTAACTAAAATTTCCGCAATCACGATGCAGCCGATATTGGCTAGTGCGAAAGCCAAAAAAACTCCTGCCGTGCCCCAAAATTCGACTAGCAACGGGAAAAGTAAACTAACAACAAAATTAGTGATCCACGTGACCGCCGTACCAACAGAATTAAACGCCGTTTTTAAGTGTTGGGGAAACATTTCAGAGAGTAACAACCAAGTTACAGGACTAACTATTCCCTGTTGCGTAGCTAAAAATAAGGTCAAAAATAGCAACACCAAAATATTAGTCGTCGTCTGAGTAAACCAAGTAGAACTCATCACCAAGTGAAGCACACCTAAGGTCACAGCATTTGCTGCTAACCCGCACAACAATAAGCGTTGGTGCGTAAATTTCGCCGTCAAATGCGTCCCTAAAGTGATCGCTAACGACGAAACCAAGCCGATCAAAACGTTGCCGTATAAAGAAGCGCCTGCACCCATGCCCACTTTTTCTAGTAAAATCGTGCCGTAATACATCACCGTATTAATGCCGGAAGCCTGCTGGATAAAACCCACGGCCATTCCTGCAATCAATAGATACAGTAAATAACGATTTTTAAAGACCTCACGCAACTTGACTTGATGTTGTTTTTCTCTGAGTTCTTCTTTAGCCTCCCTGATAGCGATCCGAATATCCAACTGCGGGAATCCGAGTTTGGTAAAAGTTTTTTTAGCTGTACTACGCGCTCCTTCCAGTAACTGCCAAAACGGACTATTCGGTAAATTAAAAGACAACACCCACAGCAACAAAGCAGGCAGTGCAGCGACCGCCATCATCACCCGCCAAATCGGGGGCCACGAAGCGCCCAGTGTTCCTAAAAGGGCGTTGACCACAAAAGCAGTCAACTGTCCAAAAACAATCGCCGCTGCATTTTTATTGACATTTCGCTCCTTTAACTTTAACGGCGAGACCTCATTCAAATACAGTGGGGATAAACTCGACGCACAACCGACGGAAAGTCCCAATAAAAAACGGGCAGTGATCAGCATCACAGCACTAGTAGCCAGTGAACAAACTAACGTCAGTACCGTAAACAACGCCGCCACCCACTGTAACAACTTCTTGCGGCCGATATTGTCCGCTAATTTGCCAACGGCTAGCGCACCAAACGCACACCCCAGCACCAACGCGCTCGAAACCATTCCTTGCTGAGCGGCCGTTAGGTTCAGTTGCTCCGGCCCACTCAAAAACGACAGCGCACCGTTGATCACCCCGGTATCGTAGCCAAATAAAAAGCCGCCTAAAGCGATCACAAAGGCCGTGTAATTCAAAAACCAACCACTTTTTTGTTCCCTATCCTGCAAAACAAACCCTCTCCTTTTTGGAACAACAAAAAGAAACCCTTAACTGCAAAATAATTGCCGTCTAAGAGTTCGATTCAGGTCTGTTTTAGTGTTAATTAGGATAAAAGTCAAGCAAGATGCTGGTAACGCCAATTTACCCAACTTGATTTTGGACTTCTCCTTTTAGGTAAGAGCGTAAATTAGCACAAGCGATCCCTAACAAACGGGCCCGCGTTTCTTGGGGAGCCCACGCAATGTGGGGCGTCAAATAACAGTTAGGCGCCGTCAGTAGCGGTGAGTTTGCTGGCAGCGGTTCTTCTTGGACCACGTCTAAGCCCGCCGCAGCAACTTGGCCCGACTGCAACGCGGCGATCAGATCTTTTTCATTGACCAAACCGCCACGCGCGGTATTTAACAAGATCACTCCGCGTTTCATCGCAGCTAACGTGTCCGCACAGATCATTTCGGTAGTCTGCGGCGTTTGCGGCACGTGTAGGCTAATAATATCGGCTTGCTGCCACAATTCCGCCAAACTGACTTGCTGCAACCAGGGTTCCGTGACCTGTTTAGGGCGGTGATTATAAAAAATCACCTTCAGCGCAAAGGCATGCGCGATCCGTGCCACTTCCCGGGCGATCGCCCCCATGCCAACTAAGCCCAAAGTTTTTCCCTGTAATTCCATCAGCGGCTTTTGCCAGAAAGTAAAGTCCGGACTAGTAGCCCAGCGCCCCTGGTGAACTAACTGATTATGTAATCCCACGTGACTGGTGATCTCCAGTAATAACGCAAAGGTAAACTGTGCCACTGCTTGCGAGCCGTACGACGGAATGTTAGTCACCGTGACTTCGGCCTTGCTGGCAGCCGCCAGATCGATCACGTTGTACCCCGTCGCCGTTACCCCAATGTACTCTAAATTGGGAGCCTGCGCGATCGTTTGCGCGTCTAACGGCACCTTATTGGTCATAACGACTTGAGCATCACCGATCCGCCGTAAAATTTCTGCACGGTCGTCGACTGGCGTCCGGTCGTAAAATTTGCATTCCCCTAACTGCTCTAATTGACTCCAGTCCAAATCCCCCGGATTAAGCGCGTAACCGTCCAAAACTACGATCTTCATTTCTTTTTCCTCCTCTACTGAATTACCGGACTAGCCGCTAACTGCTGCCGGTAGCGTGGCAAAATTACTACCCCTAGCCCCGCACGTTCCGGGACCCGTAAACACCCCGCAGTCAGTTGTAGCGCATCCGTGTAGTCTTCGTAATAATACCGCGACGTGGCCGACAAGTCTCCCGGAAAAGCGAAGACGGCTAAACTCGCCAACGCCAAATTAGCGGCCCGGCCACACCCGCCTTCAAGCATACCACCACACCACAGCGGGAGCTGCTTTTGCTTTGTCGCTTTAACTAATTCTAACGCCGGCGTCAAGCCGCCGAGCATCGCATTTTTCACGCTCAAGACCCGACACTGTTGTAACTGCCACGCCATTAACGCCTGCTCGCCACTGACGATTGGTTCGTCGAAACATAACGGCGTTTGCAACCGTGCCTGTAAGGCTGCACTTTTTTCTCCCGCTAAACTGCTAAAAGGATCTTCGATAAAAGCCAAGTGCAATTCATCGATCTGTTGCGCCAGTTCAGGCGTGAACGTCAAACTACCATTGGCATCGGCACTCATTAAAACGTGCGGAAAATGTTGTCGTACTCGCTGCAACCGGTGTAGATCCCGGTTTCCTTTGACCTTGATTTTGATCCGTTGATACCCAACAGCAAGTGCGTCTTGCACGGAAGTTAACACCCGCGCTTCGTCTTGCAATCCCAAACTGATCCCGACCGGAACTTTTGAATTGTAAGACACCCCGACGTCTCGTGCTAGTAGTGCTGCTAACGGTTGTTTTTTTTCTTTGGCATCCAGATCCCACACGGCAGTGTCGATCGCAGCTTTGGCCAACTGGTTGTTCTTGACTGCCTGCATCCTGGCGTACAACTGCGCCGGGTGAGTGAACTCCTTTTTTAAAATCAACGGTAACAAAAACTGCCGCAAGATCTGCCTGGCAGTCTCTTGGGTCTCCGCGGTGTAAAACGGCGTACTGAAGGCTTCCAGTTCGCCGTAACCTTGCTGGCCGTCTTCATTGGTCAATTCCAGCAGGGTCACTTCGCGGGTAGTCAGCGTTTCGTGCGCCGAACTAAACGGACTTTTGAGTGTTAATTTAACCGGTAGCAACCTAGCCTGCGTGATCTTCATGACTAGCCTCCCGTAAAATACGCGCAAAAGCAGTCGGCTGCTCCACGTGAATGTTGTGCCCGCTATCAGCAACTACGATCCTTGTGCTGTGAGGTAAAAGCGCGGCCATTTTCTGACTTAGGCGACAAAATTTAGCATCCAGCCGGCCGCTAAGGACCGTCACCGGCAGCGTTAATTTAGGCAAACGTGGCCACAAGTTAGGCATACTGCCGGTCCCCATCCCTAACAAACTGGCCGCCAGTGCGCGGGGATCTTGGTGCAACCGTTGCGCGCGCACCGCTTCTTTTTGCCTTGCCGGTAATTCTTGTTGCGACGCAAATAACGGTAAATTTTCCCACCTAGTGACAAATGCAGCCAAATCGCCGGCCTGTAACTGCGCGGCTAACTGGGCGTCATGTTGGCGCCGCCGGTCACGCTGCTCTTTTTTCCTGAGCCCGGCCGTGCTACTTTCCAAAAACAAACGTGCCACTTTTTGCGGGTAAGTCAACGCGAAATTGAGTGCTAAGCGCCCGCCCATCGAATAGCCGACCAAATTGACCGCCACGTTAGGCACGACCGCCGTTAAGAAGCGTGCTAACTGCTTAGTCTGCGCCGACATCGCGTACAACTGCACGGTGTGCGCCGGCGTCGTTTGTCCGTGACCCAACAGGTCCAAAGTCAGTATCTTTCCCGGAAGTAAGTCTGGCAGCGCGTTAAAATCCGCGCCGCTGCCCATGAAGCCGTGCAATAACAGCCAGACTGGCGCGCCTGTCCCCTGTCGGTGGTAAGCATAATTTAATTTACCAATTTTAATTTTCATTGCTGGCTCCTTTGAATGATCACGGCCGCTTTTTGTTGTAATTTGCGGTCGGTGGCCACGACTTCTTGACGGTTAAGCGGCACTTCAATAAAGACCAAGCCGCTTTCTTGCAGTTGTTCTTGCAGCTGGCCAACCGTTTTAGCCACCCGGTATTTTGCGTGGTATAACTTAGCAACCGCTGAGATATCTAAGTCTAACGGCGTGCCAAAAACTTTTTCAAACTGCGTTTTCTCCGCTGCCTGGGGTAAAAACGAAAAGATCCCACCGCCATTGTTATTTTGAATGATGACCGTCAGCTCCAGTTGGTACTTGTGTGCCATCATCAATCCCGTCAGGTCGTGGAAAAAGGCCAAGTCGCCGGTGTACAAATAAGCCCGCTTCTGGGTAGCGGCCGCCATCCCTAACGCCGTCGAATTAACGCCGTCGATGCCGTTAGCACCGCGGTTAGCGTAAACTGCTAGCGGCTGTTGCGGGGTAAAATAATCGTCGATCTCCCTGATTGGCATCGAGTTGCTGACAAATAACGCAGCATCTGCCGGTAGCTTTTGGCCTAACGTAGCGGCTACTAATGGTTCGGTTAACGAACTTTTAGCCGTCAGTGGCGGTAACGTTTGGCCTAACGCACGGTCCAAACGCACCCATTTTGCCTGCCAGTCATTCGGCGCACTCGCGGCATCCAACTGCGGCAACAAATCACGCGCAGCCAGCGGTACCGCCCAGATCGTCGCCAGCGTATGGTCCAGCTGACTGCGGTGTTCGTCCACGTAGATCACCGGTGCCGGTTGACCGGCCAGCCAATCCGTGATGGCCGCAGAAACCGGCGTCGCCCCTAAACGTAAAATCACTTCCGGCTGTTCGTTTAACTCGGTGTAATTTTTAAACAGCCAGTTACCATGAGTAAGCACTCCAGCATGACCGCGCAAATGACTGAGCGGATCGGCTACCAACGGCCATTTCATTTTACGGGCAAAATCTAAGATCGCGGCGACGTCTTGTTGCTGGCAAACACTTGGCCCCGCGATGATGATCCCTTTTCTGTGGGCAAATAGTTCGTTTAGGCGTGTTACCGTTTTGGGCTGTGCGCGTTTAACCACCGGATCCATCAGCCGCACCACGGGGTTAATAGTATTTAACGCACTGATGTCTGGCAACAGCGGCTTGCGCAACGGTAAGTTGAGTTGCACCGGTCCGCTGGGAGCGCTAAGTGCCGTTTGGACCGCCGTAAAAGCGATCTGGGTAAAATATTTTTTCTCGTTAGCCGTTGCGTGCGCGCTCGGCAAGGGCAAGCGGTAAAATTGTTTGACCTGTGTGCCGTACAGCGCATCTTGATTTAACGTCTGGGGCGCACCGACTTGTTGTAATTCTGGCGGTCGGTCCGTCGTTAGGACTATCAAGGAGACGTTACTGGCATTAGCTTCACAGATTGCGGGATAGTAATTAGCAGCCGCGGTGCCCGACGTGCAAACTAGCAACACTGGCTGTCCCGTCGTTTTCGCAAGCCCCAACGCAAAAAAGCCCGCGGAACGTTCGTCAACGTCCACGAATAATTTCAACTGCTGCTGGTCGGCCATTTTCCCCAGTAAAATAGCGACCGGCGTTGAACGCGAACCCGGCGACAAAACTACCTGCTGCACCCCCGCGTTTAATAACGAGGTCAAAAAAGGAAGCAACTCTTCCGTTAAGTATAATTGTGCGTCTGCCATTACGCTTCACTCCTATCATTTTTAGTTAGCGCCAATAATAACGACTTCAATTTCAGCCCCGTCTCACGCAATTCCGTCTGGGGATCAGAGGCAGCGACGATCCCTGCACCAGCCCACAATAACAACTGTTCATGATGTAATACCCCGCTGCGAATGCCGACGGCCCATTCTCCCGTACCGGCAGCTGACAAATAGCCGATGGGCCCGCCAAATAAGCCCCGAGCCCGACTTTCGCGCTGTCTGATCGTCGCTAATGCCTTCGCGCGTGGCAATCCTCCCAGCGCCGGCGTCGGGTGTAAGCGAGCCAAAACCTGGAGCGGGTCAAAATCTCCGCGAGCCGTGATCGGCGTGTACAGGTGTTGTAAGTTACCGGTCAGTAAAATTTGTGGCGTCGCCGGCCGGGTCACCTGTAAGTCAAAATCGGTAAGTACGGCACTGACTCGGTCCGCTACCAGCCGGTGTTCCAGTAAATTTTTATCATCAGCCAGTAAAGCCGCGGCCAACTGTTCGTCTGCCGCCCGATCTTTGCCTCTCGTAGTCGTACCCGCCACCGCGCCGGTCAGCACCTGGCGTGGTAAAAAAGTAGCCAGCCGTTCGGGCGTTACACTGATAAAAGCACTTTGCGGCGTGGTCAGTAAAATATGGTACCCCGTCGTGTGTCTGACCTGTAGCCACAGGGCAAACGGGTTATTTGGGGTAACACGCACGCACGCGTTTCGTCCCAGTACGATTTTTTGTAATTCCCCCGCACGCAGCTGTTTGACGGCAGCAGTAACATTGGCGGTCCACTCGGTAGCGGCAATTTCTCGGTAGTCCGTAACCGCTAACCTGTGCGCCGCTAACTCCGGTTGCTTTTCTAACTGTCTTTTGACCTCTTCAGCGCGCCCATCGTCTTCACTGATGACCGTCAACCGCGTAGTCTTAGCAGTTCGTTCTACCATCACTTCCGGTACCCAAACCCGTCCGTTTCCTAAGTCGGCTAGTTGTTGGTTGCGCTGGTCTTGGTGGTCAAACAAAAAAGCCCCAACTATTTTAAGGTCGGCTGGTGTACTACCGGCCGTCAACTGAATTTGTCGGGCCGCTTGTTGTAACAACGCTTGAGCCCCGGCAAAGGTCACCGGTGTCATAGTCGGTGCTACCGCCACCCCACTAGCAAAAATTTGCCGTGTTTTAGTGGGATCTTCCCACACAAAGGATTCTTGTCGTTGGTGCGCCAGCCAATTGACTATTTGTGCTGGCGTTATCGGCGTCATCAATTCTAATGTTTTGCTTTTTTTCATCATTCACCCTGCGTTTTTAATTGAGTTAAAATTTGTTCCACTACTGCCGCCGGCGTTTGGTCATCCGTCGTTACTACTTGCTGGGCAACTTGTGCGTAATTGCGCTGTCGTTGCCTTTTTAAAGCTGCCATCTGTGCGTAAGTTTGAGCCAACGGGCGGGTAGTATCTGCTTGCAAACGCCGCCAGATCGTTTGCATGTCAGCTTCTAACATGATCAATTTGGCTCCCGCCGCCTGCAATAAAGTGATATTGTCGGCCCTGACCGGTGTCCCGCCACCAACTGCAAGCACCCCGGGAAAAGCCAGTACCTGAGATAAGACTTCATGTTCTAGTTGCCGGAAAAATTGCTCACCCCGGCAAGCAAAAATCTCACTGATCGCAATTCCGCTAGCTTTGACGATCTCCGCGTCTAAATCCCAAAAAGGCAGGTGCAATTTAGTCGCCAGTAACCGGCCTACGGTAGTTTTACCGCTGCCCATAAAGCCAGTCAAAATCAGCTGCATGGCTCTTGTTCCCCTTTCAGTTTTGCTAGGTCCGTCATAAAAGTCGGGTAAGAAACAGCAATCGCCTGTTCGTTTGCCAAAAAAACGCCGGCCGGGAGTTTTAACGCCGCCACGGCTAACAGCATTCCCAAGCGGTGATCGTGGCAACTGTCGACTGCCGCTGGCACTTGCCACGTGGTCGGCCCGCTGATCTGCCAACCATCCGCCAATTCCGTAATTTTTACTCCCAGTTTGCGTAATTCAACTGCCGTAGTATGCAGCCTGTCACTTTCCTTGTACCGCAACTCTTGGGCTCCGGTGATCCGGCTGGTCCCCCGAGCGTTGGCCGCTAACAAAGCAACTAAAGGCAACTCGTCGATCAGCGCCGGGATCTCACTAGCACCCAGCTGCACGGGTTTTAGGTCACTGCTGCGAACCGTCACGTCGCCGCTTGCCTCTCCGCTAATATTCTGGCGTTTGATAGTTAAGTTGGCTCCCATTCGTTCCATGACCCGCAATAATCCCGTCCGCGTGGGATTTAACCCAACGTTGGTCAAAGTCACCACCGAATGCGGGGTAATCGCTGCGGCCACGACAAAAAAGGCAGCACTAGAAATATCGCCCGGAACCGCGATTCGTTGTGCTACTAATCGGCGACCGGACGTAACTGTGATCGTCAGCCCCCTGGTTTCAACCTGCGCACCAAATTGGCGCAACATGATCTCGGTATGGTCTCTAGTCGGTAATTTTTCGGTAACTGTCGTTTTCCCAGTAGCTGATAATGCCGCTAAGAGCACCGCACTTTTGACCTGCGCACTAGCGACCGGCAGCGTTACTTCTGTTCCGTGCAACTGCCGCCCACTAACGGTCAGCGGTAATTTTCCGGCGGTCGTTTCGATCTGTGCACCTAACTGAGCTAGTGGCGTGCTGACTCGTTTCATCGGCCTTTTACTTAAAGAGGCATCGCCGACCAGCGTGGCCGTCACGTCACTTCCGGCTAACAATCCGAGCAACAAGCGCGTGGTCGTCCCCGAATTATTTAACTGCAATGCCGTTGATGGCTGTTTAAAATGGCGCGTGCCACTCACCAAAAACTGTCCTTGTTCCTGTTTAATAGTAACACCTAAATCCCGTAAAACCTGCACGGTCGTTAAACAATCAGCGCCCACCCCCGGGTGCAAAATGCGGGTAGTTCCTTGAGCTATCGCGCCTAATAACAAAGCGCGGTGAGTAATACTCTTGTCTCCCGGGACCGTCAACGTTGCGTGTAAGCCAGTTTTAGCCGCTGGTGTCAGTAAAATCGTCATTACTAAACTCCTTGTATCAGTATTCTTTAGTTTCTTGCCGGTAGTCTTCAAGTTGTTGTTGCAGTCGCTGCAAGTTAGCCCCATCAAAAGTTGCCGTGATCTCTTTAGCCAGCTCCAACGCCACCACGTTTTCTACGACAAGTGAAGCCGGAACGATCGCTGTCACATCGGAACGTTCCACGTTAGCCCTTTGAACCTCTTTAGTTTGCACGTTGACTGACTGCAAGGCGTGATACAGGGTCGGTAACGGTTTAACGGCCGCGTTTAAAACTAGCGGCATCCCGTTAGTCATCCCGCCTTCAAAGCCCCCTAAATGATCGCTCAACCGTCCCCAGCCACTATCTTCATCGTAACTGATGGGGTCCATGACTTGGCTACCCTTTTGACCGCTGCCGGCAAAGCCAACGCCAAAACTAACACCCTTGACCGCGTTAATGCCCATCACTGCGCCGGCGATTTTAGCGTCTAATTTAGTGTCCCAGCTAACGTAACTGCCCAGCCCCGCGGGTAAACCAGTTGCTACTACTTGCACGACGCCTCCTAAAGTGTCACCGGCTTTTTTCGTGCGGTCGATCAGCTCATGAAGAGCAGTTACCTGGCTATCATCCCAAACGCGCAGGTCATTACCGCTGATTTTTTGTTGCAACGCCGTTAAATCTGATGTCGGCCCCAGTGCTAATTTTTCCGGACCGATTTGAATCACGTATCCCACTAACCGGATCCCCAACTTCGCCAGTAACTGCTCGCAAATATTGCCCAATGCCACACGCATCGCCGTTTCACGCGCAGAAGAGCGTTCCAACACGTTGCGCAAATCGCGGTGCCGGTATTTCATGCCTCCAGCTAAATCAGCGTGACCCGGACGCGGACGTGTTACCTGCCGCAAAGTATTACGTTCGTTTGCCGGAGCCACGGGATCCATGATCTGTTTCCAGTGAGCAAAATCGCGGTTGGTCAACGTTAATGCCAGCGGCGAACCCAGCGTAACTCCATGGCGCAAGCCTCCCACGACCTCGATGCGATCGTGTTCGATTTTTTGCCGGTTGCCCCTGCCATATCCTCCCTGCCGTGCGGCTAATGCTGCGTTGATCTGATCCACGTCTAAATTCAGCCCGGCGGGAATTCCCGTTATGATCCCCGTCAGTTGTGGCCCGTGCGATTCTCCCGCAGTGAGATAAGTCAACATTTCAATTCTTCCTTTACTTATTATGGTTAACAAAATAGCTTTAATTATGCTGCGGCGGCCGAATGCCGCTTCTCGCAGCTTGATTTTAATTACGCTCTAAGCAGCAACAGTCTGTGTCTAGCTACGGTCAACAACAAGTCCCAAACCGACTGATTGCTGAACTAGGCTAGTCCTCGACTGTTAAGCGCCGCTTCTCGCAGCTTGATTTTAATTGCGCTCATCAAGCCAGCAGTCTAGGTCCTAAGGACACTGAACAACAAATCCCAATCCAGGATTTATTATTCAGTGCCACTTAGTTCACGACTGCTAACCCGCTTGACTCGCAGCTTCCTTAATTGTAACTTATTTATCCTTGTAAGTATTGTTCCAAGTTTTACTGGTATTTCTTTTTTTTACTGGTATAATACCACTGTTTGAATTAACTTTTGAGGAGGAAGTTGTCATGGAATTAGGAAGTTTAGCCGAATGGGTCACTGGGATCGCCGAATTATTGGCTGTGGCCGTGGCCTTATTATTACCAATTGTCAGTGCCAAAAAAGAGGAAAAAGAAAGTTCTAAACGCATTTGTTCCATCGGTTTTCGGATGGCTCACCGGGTCTTGCTAACGGAACAAAAACATCACCACGACGACCTGGAAGACAACCCCAGTTATGTTGATTTCAATAAATACATCACGCTCGTTTCCATCATTGGTAAAAACCCGCTGATCGTTAAAACTTTATGGAACATCAACGATTTGTTGCAATCAGTCGGCGATTCCGACACTGACCTCAAAGAAATCAGTGCTAAGATCACCCAGCTGCAAAAAGAAAACGAGTAATAGCAATTACATCTCTAAATACAGTGAAAAAGAAGCCGGGCAACTATTTTGTTCCGGTTTCTTTTTTATTTTGTTGATTCAATTTAATTATTTGTCCTCGTAAAATAAACGGGGAACATAAAGTAGAGATCACAATAGCACCAATAATTACTGAATAATTAGTGACTGGTAATAAGTGAGTGGTAAATCCTGTCTGCGCTACTACCAAAGCCATTTCGCCACGTGAAATCATTCCAGCGCCAATTAAGTTAGAACTACTAAATTTAAAATTAGCTAAGCGTGCTCCTAGCCCAGCACCGACCCACTTAGAAATCACACTAACAACGCTTAAAATAAACAACAGAGCTAAATTACTGGTAAGACCCGTAATAGTCAAATTTAAACCAATGCTGACAAAAAAGATGGGAATAAATAATGCGTAACCCAGTGTACCTACCTCATTACTAACTACCTGCTGATATTTAGTCTGCCCTACAGCTAGTCCTACTAAAAACGCACCAATTGCACTGCTAAGTCCCACTAATTGCGCTAAATAAGAAATCCCCAAACAAAAAATCAACGCCATCATAGTTACTGCCACGGGTAGCAGCAATTTTTCCGCCACTCGCAACAAATATGGAATCACCCATCTCCCTCCAATATAGAGTACTAAAATAAAACCAACGGTCACCACCAATTTAGTCCACCATGAATACTGCTTTTCAGTTACTCCAGCTAAACTAATTAAAATACTTAAGGCCACCACTGATAAAATATCATCTATAACTGCTGCCGCTAATATCGTCATTCCTTCAGGAGTTTTCAAATAATGCATACTCTGCAAAACCTCTACCGAAATTGAAACTGAAGTTGCGGTAAAAATTACACCTATAAAGATACTTTGTAATTGATTCGAGCCCAAAAGTACCCCAACTAAATACGTACTACAAAAAGGGAAAATCACACCTAAAACAGCCACTAAAAAACCTGGCTTCAAATATTTTTTTAACAATGTAATATCACTCGTTAAACCTGCAATAAACATTAAGAGCATAACTCCAATATTGGAAAATTCTGTAAGTAAATTACTGGGATAGACCCAGTCCAACAGTGCGGGGCCTAATAAAATCCCCGCCAACAATTCTCCTATAACCGGAGGAAAATTTAACGCTGCACTACAATGTCCCAACAAAATGGCTGCTAGTAAAATCAAACACAAAGTTTCCAAAATATTCACAATTATCTTCCTTTCATCACAAAAAAAGCCCGGCCTCAAGTTACCTTAGCAACCCAAACTAAGGTAATATTCTTGAAAGCACAGACTCCAACCAATAAAATATTCAATTAATTCAAGGCTAATTGTATGATATCTGATGCTGCTTTTCAAGCAGGTCTTCCTTAATATGTAAAATGAACACTAAAGTAATGTAATTTAACTATAGTTTTTAAAAGCAACCAACTCTATACTTAAAATCATCATCATAATCAAACAGAAAGGAGTGCTCATTTTGCACACATTTACCTTGAAAAACCCCATTTTACGTGGCTTCAATCCCGATCCCAGCATGATCTACGTCGACGGTACTTTTTACATCGCTAACTCTACGTTCGAATACCAGCCCGGCGTGACTATCCATTATTCAAAGGATTTGGCCCATTGGCACAGTACTGGCGTTTTAAATGACAAAAAGCACTTAGACTTAACGGGGATCCCGCACAGTGGTGGCGTCTGGGCGCCGTGTTTGCGTTACAATGCCAGCGAAAAATTATTCTACCTCGTTTACACCAACTTTAAGAGTAGCTACACCCCGCCGTTTCGCGACCAGGATAATTTTTTGATCACCGCCCCGTCCATTTTTGGTCCGTGGAGCGAGCCCGTTTACCTCAATTCCAGTGGTTACGACCCGTCGATTTTCTTTGATGAAAATGGTAAGTCCTACATCTGCAACATGTTATGGGATTACCGCCAAACTCCGGAAAAACAAAGTGCGGGCATCATTTTACAGGAATATTCACCAGCAGAAAAACACTTGTTAGGAAAACCGCAGTTGATTTTCACGGGGACCGCAGCCGGACAAACCGAAGGCCCTAGCATCTACCAGTATCGCGGTTATTACTATTTGATGACGGCGGAAGGCGGCACCAGTTACGATCACCGGGTAACTTTATGTCGCGCTAAAAATATCTTTGGCCCTTACGAAGTCCACCCGCAAGAATTTATTTTAAGCGGAGACGAGCACATCGCTAAAGCCGGACACGCTAGCATTTGCCAAGACGACCACGGACAGTGGTACATGGCTTACCTGTGCAGCCGCCCGTTAGCCAACAAACGCTGTACTTTAGGCCGCGAGACCGCTATCCAAAAAGTAGAATGGCACGACGATGACTGGTTATACACCAGCAACGGCACCGGAAAACCGGACTTAGAATTAACGGTGGAATCAACTGACGAAACTCCAGTACTGACTGACACTTCCAGCGAATACAACGATTTTAGTGCCGCGAATTTCAAGGAAGACTTCTTAGCTTTACGCGAGCCGACTACTAACGGGCGGATCGCAATTGCCGGTCAAAAATTACGCCTCTACGGCCGTGAAAGTATCAACAGCGTGATCGAACAAAGCTTAGTTGTGCGGCGGCAAACCTCCAAAAACTTTACGGCAACGACTAAATTACACTATGAGCCCCAAAACTTCGGCCACATGGCGGGGTTGATCTACCGTTACAATGAAGCGCACCAATTTTACTGCTACATGACTAAAGACGAACAAGCAGGTTACGTGGTCAGGTCGTTAGCGATCGACGGCTTTAAATACGAAAACTCGCCGCAAATCAAAATCAGTGCGCCAGATGTCAGTTTACGGGTAGTAGTCAAACAAGACGTGGGGCAATTCTACTGCAGTGAAGACGAGCAAAACTGGCAGCCGGTTGGAAAACAATTTGATGCCAGTCAATTATCGGATGACTACGCGATCGGTTTTACCGCCGCGATGGTCGGGATGGCGTGCCAAGATTTATTTGAACACAACTACCCGGCAGACTTTCTAGGATTTAGTTACAAGGATCAGGATCAGTCGAAGCTGTGAGTCAAAGCTACTTCTTTTTCCAGTCAAAAAGCCTATCCAAATCATTACTGATTTGGATAAGCTTTTTTGTTACTAACCAATTTACAATTTTATTTGGGCCTGCAAATCATTAGCCGTTTTGACCATCAAAGTGGCAGCACTTTGTTTGCCGTCAATTACCACCAACGCCCGGCCACGGTACGTCTTAGTAATCGCGGTGAGGTATTCATCAAGCGGTCGTGGATCACCACTACCGACAGCGTAAATTTGGGCGTCGCCCGTAACACTGGCAGTTAATTCGACGTCTTGGTCAGTCACTAACTCACCGTTAGCATCACACAACTGCACGTCGACGTAGCGCAGATCGTGTCCTTGCACCCCGGCAACTTGCGCACTTTTTTCTACAGCAAGTGTTAACTGGCTGGGTTGACCCGCTGAAGTCAGCGTCATTTTACCGATAACTTGCCCGGCTTCATCATAAGTCAGCGCCGTGAGCTCACCCGGCTCGTATTTAAGTTCGAATAACGAGCGGTAAGCAACAGACTGACCCGCAGGCTTTTTCCCCAAACTCTTACCGTTTAACACCAACTCGACCTCACTGCCGCCGCTATATACCTCTACTATTACCGGCGACCCGGCAGCAATTTGCCACGACCAACTCGCTTGCGTATCGCTGATGATCCACGGCGTTAACTGGACCGGTTGCCCGTAATGGTGCGGGTCTTGCACCGCGATAAACGGATTTTGTCGTAAACCGAAGACGATTTCGCGGTAATAGGAAACCGTTTTTCTAAATCCGGTGATGTCAATGTCGCCCACTCCGGATAGTACGGTCGGATAAACGGCACCAAAACCACCATCTCCAGGTTGGTAACTAGGAATTCCGACACCGACTTCGCCCAGAAAATCCCACCCGGCCCAAGTGAAATCACCGAGCACTTGCGGGTATTTTTGCACACTCTCCCAATCACGAGCGATCTTAGGCGGGTAAGTTTCGCTGCCGACCATCAACCTATTTGGGTGCTCTTGCACGTCTTGGTGGTAACGACTACCCATATAGTTGTAGCCCATTACATCTAATTGGCTGTCAATCTTGGCTAACTGGCGTGAGATCAGCGGATCTTTCATGATCGTATCCACGTATTTGTCCAAATAAGTCATAAATTCGTTAACGTTGCCGTCTTCCAAATCGACGTTTTCTTTTTCTTGGACAACCTGCGCCACTATCTTGGTGATCTGATTGCCCACGATATACATGCCGTTAACGGCTGCCAAAACAAAACGTGTCGGATCCAAGGCCTTGATCCGCTGAGAAAGCTGGGCACATAGCGTCAGTCCTTGGTCGGTACCGATCTCCGGAATTTCGTTACCGATCGAATACAAAATAACGGCCGGGTGATTGAAATCCTTGCGCACCATTAAATCAACGTCTTTTCGCCAGTTTTCCGCAAAGTTCAAACTGTAATCGTAATCAGATTTGCTGCGGTTCCACATATCAAATGTTTCGTCTAACACGTACATTCCCAGCCGGTCACAGGCGCGCAACAACGCCGGTGCTGCCGGATGGTGGGCCATTCTAATGGCGTTAAATCCCGCTTGTTTCATAATTTTGATCCGGCGCATTTCACTGGCTTCCAAAGTCACAGCACCGATGATCCCACTATCGTGGTGAATCGCTGCGCCGCGTAGTTTGACGGCTTTGCCATTGACGGTCAAACCGTTATATGGGTCTAACTGAATTTTGCGGATACCCGTGATCACTTGTTCTTGGTCTACCATCCGGTCGTCGTCCGTCAGTTTCAGCTCAACGCGGTATAAATTAGGAGAATCTGCGCTCCACAATTGTGGCCGTTGTACGTATAACCGCTGGTGTAATACCTGCTCTTGTTCGGCGAATAAACTGACCACCGCAGTTGCATCCGCCACCTGCTGGTCTGTTGCGTCAAAAACCTTGGTCGTCAACTGTAATTCTTGGTGCCGCGTGCCGTTGATAACTCGCATTTGGACGTCAAGGATCGCTAGTTTTTCGTTACAACTGACCGTTTTGACCATCACCTCGTTGGGTGCTAAGTAAGTTTTTTCACTCGTCAACAGGTAAACATCGCGGTAGATCCCCGCACCAGAATACCAACGACTATTAGGCTGCGCCCCACTTCTGACCTGTACGCGGATCTCGTTATCACCGCCAAACGTCAAGTATTTAGTAATATCGACGTCAAAAGTCGAATAGCCGTACAAACATTTGCCCGCCAACTGACCGTTGACGTAAACAAACGTGTTCATGTATACGCCATCGAATTGCAGGATAAAATTCTTAGCCGCATCCGCTTTACTGACCGCTAAATTCTTAGTGTAAACGAAAGTACCACCATCGTGATAGCCGGTATTGCCACCATTCGTACTGTCCGGATTTCTCTTTTTAGTTAGCATCGCGTCATGGGGCAAGTTTACCTTTTGCGCGTTAGGTGGAGTTGACCAGATCAAAGCAAACGAATTGTGATCCTCCCAGAAATTCCAGTCCTGGTCCCAGTTATTTTTTTGCATGTGATTTACTCCTTTAATAAATTTAAATTTATTTTTCTCCTGCTAAAGCCGCTTGAACATCGGCACAGATCTGGGCGACCGTCAAGTGATTTTGCCGGTAGGTTTGTTCTAACGGTGTTTGGTCGGTATAAACCCGTTTTTGCCCGTAATTCAAGACTTTAACGGAGCTTTCACCTAAATAAGAAGCGACCTTTTGTCCCCAACCGCCGTCCAACAAATTGTCTTCCAGGGTAACGATCACTCGGTGCTCCCGAGCCAATTTAGTTAGCATCCGTTCGTCTAACACGTTAGCTGCTAGCGGATTGACCAACGTTGCGCCTAACTTCGCTGCGACCTTTTGCCCCAACTGATAAAAATCACCTAGAGCTAAGACCGCAACGTCTTTGCCCGCTTCAACTTGATAGTTGATCTTACTGTAATCCGTGACCACTTTGTCTGCCGTGGCGGGAACGGTATTGACCGGCAGTTTAATTGCAACTGGGTGTTTTCTTTGCGTCAGTGCCCAGTCTAACATCGCTTTTTCTTCTGCCAAATTCGTCGGTGCTAAGTAAAGCCAGTTAGGTAAATTGCCGAGCAGCACCTGGTCAAAATAACCAACATGCGTTTTAGATTGTTCCGAGAGCGCACCGCCACCAACTAGCATTACAACCGGCAGATCGTTAGCCGCAACATCGTGAGACAGCTGATCAAAAGCACGCTGCAAGAAAGTCGAATTTTCAAATAAAACAGGAATGCCCCCGGACCTAGCAAAGCCAGCTGCAAACGCAACGGATTCCTGTTCCGCGATCCCCACATCGGTGTAGTTAGCCGGATAATTATCCTTGAGTTCGGTAAGGTCAAACGCCCGCGGAATGGCGGCATTGATCGCCATCACCGGCTGGCCAGCGGCAATTTTATCCTTCAGTACTTCCAGCGCCACGGATTTAGCATTCGATCCCGCCGGCGGTGTCGTCAGTTCCTGATCCGTTTTTAAATCAAACGGGCCTGCCCAGTGATGCACCATTTCGTGCTCAATTGCCGGTTGGTAGCCCTTACCTTTTAACGTATTAATATGCAATACTAGCGGGTGATCGCTGTCTTTAACCCCCTGAAAAGCCGTGATCAACGCTGCAATATCGTTGCCAGCCGCCACGTAACGATAATCAAATCCCAGTGCTGTAAACGGATTTTCCGGTGTCTGACCGTTAGAATCCCGTAATTTTTTCAATGCTGTTACCAAACCACCGACATTTTCGTCGATCGACCACTGATTGTCGTTGACGACTACCAGTAAATTATGTTTCTCAATTGCCGCGTTATTGAGGCCTTCATAAGCCAAGCCACCGGTCAACGACCCGTCGCCGATCAACGCTGTCACGTGATAATTTTCTCCTAACAAATCCCGTGCCTTAGCCATTCCCGTCGCTAACGCAACCGACGTTGATGTATGACCGATCGCGTAGTCATCATACGGACTCTCATCGGGATTGCTGTAAGGCGTCACATCGTTATAATGATCCGGATCGAGCCATGCTAAAGCACGCCCGGTCACCATTTTATGGGGATAAGTTTGGTGCGAAACGTCCCAAACGATTTTGTCTTGCGGCGCATTAAAAACGTAATGATACGCCAGCGTCATTTCAACGATCCCTAAATCTGAGCCTAAGTGACCGCCTTGAGCCGCATCTTTTTCCAAAATCAAGGTCCGAATTTCTTGTGCTAGCCGTTCCAGCTGCTTCACGCTTAAATTTTTCAAATCTTGGGGACTAGCAATTTGGTTTAACAGGTAATCTGGATGCTTGTTCATGTAATTTAACCTCGCTTTATGTGTCATTTTTAACTTAATTATAATCCTTGAAGCGCAGTCCAAGTCAATTAGCCGGAAAAAATTAAGGAGTTGCGCAAAAAATGGGAGCGGAACAAAAATTACTTTTGTTGATCCCGACTCCCACTTTATTTTTTATTTAGCAAAATACCCCGCCACTGTCACCAACATACAAGACTGCGGTGACAAAGTTACGTTTAATTTTCCCTCGTTCACTACTACGTTTTCGGTTTGCAAACACGAAGCTGCTTGTAATTCTTTTTCCTGCGCCGCAGTGAGGTATTCCGGCGCACCCAAATTTTGCCATACTTTTTTGGCATTCGCGTGCGTCTCATCAATGCGTTGTAACGTACAGTGCTTCACTTTGGTCGGCGCCAAATCGACTGCAACTTGCTCAGCAGCGATCGGTTCGTCGGGCACGTTATGATTATAAATCACCAACTGCAAGTCATTTTTCTTTTGGACGGCCAACAACTCGACGGTCTCACTGCCAGAAGAACTGACTGCTAAACGTTGTGTCCCTAACTGGTGAAAAATTTCAAACAGGCGGTAAGCTGGCTTCGGGATTCCCTGCGTCGTTTGCAGGCCAAAGCCCCCGTGAAAGACTCCCGGTTTTTGCGACTGTTCTTCAAAAATATCCGAAAACGTCCAGAACGAATAACCGGCGACTAACCCGTCGTTATCAGCCAACGTTTTAGCGATCATCGCCGCAGCGTAAGGTTCGTCGTGAATCTCTGCCCCCAACAGCGCCGACACGTTCCATTCGGTATAATACAATAGATAACCTTGCGCCTGTGCGTGTGCTTGTTTGGTCATTTTTTGCAACACACCACGCCGGTATTCGGTCTTTTGTGCACCCCCATTTTTGAAGAAATCGTCGATATCCATCCCGCTTTGCCACAACGGATCGTCTGTCGGATAGTGGTGCGTCGAAATAAAATCTAACGGCACGTCATTTTGCTGACAAAAAGCGATCATCTCCGGGATCCACGCGTTAAACGAAGTCGCCGGTCCCCCGACGCGCAACTTCGGTTCATTTTCCTTGAGCACTCGGACCGTCATTTCATACAGGTGAAAATAATCTTGCTGACTACCCGCAAAAAATAGTGGTAAGTTAGGCTCGTTCCAAACTTCAAAGTACCAGGATTCGACTTCGGCATGACCGTAACGCTCAAGTATGTGAGTAACGAAACGTCTGATCAACTCCTGCCATTGGTGGTCATCAGCAGGCATTGAATTGTTACCCCCATAAGCAAAAACCTGCTTGCCGCCAGACGCTAAGCAACTCGGCATAAATCCCAGTTCCAAAAATGGCTTCATGCCAATGCTTAACAAAAAATCAATCACCTTATCAATATTAGTAAAATTGTAAGTGATTCCCTCTGACTTACCATCAAAGCCAAAGTTTTCGATGCACACTCCCATCTCATCGTCAAATAAACCATGAAAGCGCACGTACTTAAATCCTAGTTCCCGGTGAGCCTTCGTTAACTGTTCTTGGTAATCGGCTCGTAACGCGGTATAAGCATGACAACTACCAACACATAATTCCCAGTAGTGGGGAAAATCAGTTTTTTGGGTAGTATCAAGCGTAAATTCAACCATCCTCGTCCTCCTAGTCTTTGGGCGCCATCATCTTTTCAAAATCACTTTGAGCGGGCAATTTCAGTGGCATTTGCTTTTGCAGCCACTTCTGACAAGCTTGCGTCCACTGTGCCACGATCGGGTTGATCTGTGAACGTGCCTCAGCAGTAGCTTGAGTGGCTAAACTCATGCCGTGTCCGCCTTCGCCTAAAACATGCAGTTCATAGGGAACCTGTTTTTTAGCCAGAGCAGTCGCTAAGTTTAGTGAATGACGCGGCGAGATCAATGGATCGCTCGCAGTTGCCCAGATAAAAAACGGTGGGGTCTGTGCATCAACATGGTCAACCGCGCTAACTGCGCTATTTTGTTCTTCACTAGGATCTTCGGTGCCCAACAAAACTACGTTTGATGCCCGCAAAAAAGCTTTATCCATCCCAGTTAAACGGGAACTTTGAATATCTTGAGCCAAAAAATGATAATCTACAACTGCATAGCCCACGATAGCAACAGCCGGTTTCAACTGGGAAGCTGTTACTTTAAAGTAATCGGTCAAAACCGCCTCGTTGTAACGTGTTGCGTATAAGGCAGCTAAGTTGCCGCC
This sequence comes from Ligilactobacillus sp. ESL1201, assembly GCF_058503265.1. Classification (NCBI taxonomy): domain Bacteria; kingdom Bacillati; phylum Bacillota; class Bacilli; order Lactobacillales; family Lactobacillaceae; genus Ligilactobacillus; species Ligilactobacillus sp. ESL1201. The sequence goes on from NZ_CP196362.1 coordinate 1,561,672, forward strand.
GGAAGAAAAACCGCAAACCCCGATTTGTTCCGGGTCAACGTGCCAGTCTTGCGCATTTTCCTTGATTTTTAACATTGCCTGCCCCAATTCCCGTAATTGCTTAGGAAAAAGTGTCTTTTTCTTAGGAGGCAAAGGTTGCGAAAGATCTGGTAATTCTAATTGTCCGTCGTTATAAGTCGTATAGTTTAACACGAAAGCATGGTAGCCCTGGGCGGCATAATACATCGCCATCGGCTCCGCTTCCCGGTCGGAACAACTGAAATAGCCGCCGCCAGGACAAATGATGATCCCCGGACGTGGCGTACCCTTCAACATTTCCCCCGAATCGTCCAGTAAATAAGCCGTTAAAGTTACGTTAGGTTCATCTTTACTTAAATTAAACTTTTTAATTTGCATCATCTAACCCCCACTATTAATCTTTTTGGCTCCGTTTTTCAATCTGATTACCAAAGCGAGTCAACAATAGGATAGCCGCTACGATCAAGGAGATAATTACCCCTGACATAAATGAATCATAGCCCGGTTTGATACGAATAGCTGCTAATAGGATCGGCACGATCATCCCGGCGATCGATGACACTAAGGTATTCAACGAAATTGCCACCGTAAAATGTTTCTGGTCGGCTAAAATCGACAGTTCGTACGGAATCGTAGCATTGACCATCACGATCCCCATCCCGGAAAACATGTTGCCCAAGATATGCATAATGAAGTTGCTAGAAAACATAATACATGCAAACGACAAAGCGAAGGCAACAAAGCCCCAAGCAATCGTATCGTTTTTAGTCATTTTTCTGATGTAAGTCAATACCGCAGCAGTGATAATGCCACCGATATTACCAATCGATACCACCATACCTACATAAGCCGTTCCCTTGCCTTGACTAGCCAACAAAATCGACTGGTTAGCTAAGAAGGTCATCATGACAATCGACAAGAAAAACGTAATTAGGTAGATAATAAAGGCATAAAGGTCGAGGCTCCTAAGTAAAGAAAAGACACCTACTTTTTCGTTATTAGCTTGATCGTCGTTTTCTTCTTGGGTAGTCGTTAATTTCGTATCCTTAGGAATTAGGAAAAAGGCCAGCAAAAAGATCACCAAGCTGAGGATATAAACCCAAAATAAGTTGCGCCAGTTACTACCACCTAGCCAGCCACCTAAGAAGGTAAACAACATCATCCCGATATTATTTGCTCCCGCAGACCAACCCATGACAGTCGCCCGGTCTTCGCCGTCAAAATTAGCTTGAATCATCACCGGAACAATATTACTAATTACCCCAGCACCAAAGCCTAATAAAACCATGCAGGCTAGAATTAAATTTAAACTATTGCTATAAAATGCAGGGATCAAACCCCCGACGGCCATAATACCAACCGCTAATAATCCTAAATTTTTGCGGGTCATCATGTAGACTAGCCAACTGAAAATGGCCGTAGCAATGATCTGCCCTAATTGCGGGATCGAACTGATCAGTTGAACCTTTGAAATTGGTTCTTTAGGAAACGATTTAGCAATCGCTGCGATCGCAGAGCCGGCAGTCGACGTTGACATCAACATTAGATTCATGCTCAACATGCCGACGGCAGCTGTTAGTTTCTTTTTCTCCATAACTATTAAACTCCCCTTACTATGTTTTCGGTTACATTTATCAATCATAAGTATATTATTCAATTTCTCACATAGCTATATCCAAAAAACAGAGAAATTATATTCATTTCACAGATTAAATAAATCGTTTTATGATTTAATTAGCTTGGCTTTAATTTTCCCAACTATTAATAGTCGGGAACCAAAAAGAGCCCAAGGCAAAAAATTTTTTGCCCTTGGCTCTTAGTTTCAGTTATTCAAATATTTTGTTCCAGCCCCCAGCCTACGCAGCCTGTTACTTCCCATTTTCCTTCCTATACTGCGCCGGAGAAATACCAAAATAGCTTTTAAAGATCTTATAGAAATAAGATGGGTTTTCGTAGCCTACCTTACTAGCGATCTTTTCGATCGGTGCTTTGGTATAACTCAAATATTCCGCAGCCACGTTGATGCGTTGCAAGTGCACTAACTTAATAAAAGTTTTTCCCGTCTGTTTTTTCAAATAATCCGATAAGTAGTTAGGGTTAAAACCAAAGTGCACCGCCATTTTTTGCAAGGTAATATCACTATAATTACGCTCTATGTACAACAGTAATGAAAGCAAGTTAGTCTTTTGGTGCTGCTCTTTTTTAAATTCAAACGTGGCCCGGTCCGCTTGCCTGATCAACCGGGAAAACAGCGTCAGCATCTCTAAGCGAATCAGCTGCGTCGACTGTACGTCTTGGTGATAGTATTCCTTAATAATGTCATAGACCAACGCAATGATCTGGCGGTCGGCACCGGTCTCAAACAAACTGTAGCGTCCTTCGCCGTATTCTTCGTCTGAAAGCAACGAAAACAGTAAATTAGAAATGTTCGTACCGCTCTCCTTGCGTTGTAAAAAATCTAATTCATTGAGCGAAAACGCCGAATTACGCAGCGCAATATTGACTACAATGTCATTTTTACCGATTGGTTCGACTTTATGGATCGTTTTGTTACCCATGAAAATAATGTTTTTTTCTTTGACCTTGACCGCCCTGTGTTCCAAAACTACCGTACAGTCTCCAACCAGCGGGATCATGATTTCAACGTAATCGTGCATGTGAAAGGGAATAAACGAAGCCGTTGGTTGTACGGCCACGGAAATCGAACTGTCGTTTAACACTAAGTTATCGGAATAAGTTTCAAAAAAACGATAGACCGGCTGGGTCCCGATCATTCCCACCTTAATGGTTGCGGTCCCACTTTTCTCAATAGTCGCTAACACGTCGTCCCACTTACGCGGCAGATTATTTTTACGCAGCAGCTGGCGAATTTTTTGTACCATGTCAACACCTTTTTCATTAGCAATCCCCAAGTAACTTCAAATCTGTGAAATAAACATAAAGTTTATGAAATTTAGCAATAGCGTCCCCTAATACATTAAGCTAAAATGAAATCGGAATCAATAATATTTCATATCAAATGGAGGAAATTTAATGCTAGACCTAACACAAAAGCCTTATAACTTAACTAAAGAACAGATCGATTTTGTCCACGATACGGTTGCTAAGATGAGCACCGCCGCCAAAATCGGACAACTCTTTTTTGTCATTGGACAAGATGAAGATACAGTAGACCTCAAAGAATTTGTTAACAAATACCAACCTGGTGGTATTATGTACCGCCCAGATAAAGCCGCAAAACTGCAACGGGAGATCGCGGTTTCTCAAACTGAAAGTCAGATCCCATTACTCATTTCCGCCAACCTAGAAGCCGGCGGCAATGGTTTACTTAGCGAAGGAACTTGGTTTGGTCGTCCACTCCAAATTGCTGCGACCGGCGACGAACACAAAGCCTACGAATTAGGTGCCGTTTCCGGCTATGAAGCGCAGCAAGTCGGCGCTAACATGTCGTTTTCACCGATCGTGGACTTAGACCAAAATTTCCGCAACCCGATCATGAACGTTCGTACCTTTGGGAGCAACCAAGAAACCGTCACTAAAATGTCTGACGCCGAGATCAAGGGATTAGTTGCCAACGACATTATTCCTGTCGCTAAACATTTTCCGGGCGACGGCGTGGACGAACGCGACCAACACTTATTAAGTTCGATCAACTCGCTATCTGCGGATGATTGGATGGAATCTTACGGCCAAATCTATCATCACCTGATCGAAAACGGCTTACCAAGTATCATGATCGCCCACATCATGCAACCTGCTTGGGAACGACGGCTACAACCGGGGATCGCAGACGAAGACCTCCGTCCCGCCTCAACTTCTAAATTGTTGATCGACGGTCTCTTGCGTCAAGTCCTCAAATTCAACGGTCTAACGATCACCGACGCCACCCCAATGATCGGTTACAACGCAATCTTGCCGCGCAGTGAAGCTTTACCAGCTACGATCAATGCTGGCATCGACATGATCTTATTTAACAAAGACATCGACGAAGATTACCGCTTCATCACCGACGCCGTTAACGACGGTACGATCAGCATGGAACGCGTCGACGAAGCTGTTACCCGGATCGTCGCTACTAAACTAGCTCAAGGCGTGATGGATACTAACAGTAACTTAGTCCACCCCACTTCGGCTAACATAGACCTCAAACTAGCAGAACACGAAAAAATGGCAGCAGACGTAGCAGCTAAATCGATCACTTTGGTCAAAGACCGCGAACAACTGTTACCAATGACGCCCCAAAAATACCCGCGCGTGCGGTTAGTAGTTTTAGGTGATACCGACGATGGTGGTTTTAAAGAAGGCGGCCAAGTCACCGCCAAATTCGAGCAAAAATTAACTGCGGCAGGGTTTAAAGTGACCGTTTTTGACCGCCAAAAACTGAATTTCCACGAAGTTTTTGAAGGCGGAGTGCAAGAAGAAAAAGACCAATTTGACCTGGCATTGTACGTCGCTAACGTTGAAACGGCCAGCAACCAAACTACCACTCGTTTAGACTGGATCCACTTGATGGCGGCGGACGCTCCGTGGTTTATGCGTGATATCCCAACGATTTTTGTTTCGACCTGCAACCCGTATCATTTGTACGATATTCCGAAGGTTTCGACCTACATCAACGCCTATACCGGCAACGACGTCACGATCGACGCCTTACTGCGCAAATTAAGTGGTAAAGAAGAGTTTTGCGGGCAAAACCCTGTCGATCCGTTCTGTGGCCACTTCGAAACTCGCCTGTAATCTTTTAAAGGAGATGCATTAGATGAAAATTAAGCAGATCCTCATCAATCACATGCTAGAACCAGTTGGCTTTGATTTGGGACAAACTTTGCGCGTCGAATTCAGCGCCCAGAATAACGCCGCCCCACAAAATGTGCAAAAACGATTGTTGATCGCAGATCCAACCACCAAAGTTTACGATTCTCAGTGGCAAAATTACGCCAATAATTTCTTTGATATCGCCATCGACCTGCAGCCTCGCACTCACTATACCGTGACGGTCTCGTTGACGGACGGCACCCAAGAAGTGCAGCAGCAAACCTTTTTTGAAACTGGTAAAATGCAGGAAAAATTCAGTGGCAAGTGGATCGGTAATCCCGACAGTGACTTACAAAATACCCTGCTGAAATGTGAGTTTACTCCAACCCAGGCGGTTAAAAACGCACGACTTTACATGACCGGCCTAGGGGTATACGAAGCCTATTTAAACCAGCAAAAAATTGGCAGCGAGATCCTTGCACCCGGAGTAACGGCGTATGACAAATTGGTTCAGGTCCAAACTTACGACGTTACCGCATTATTGCAAACTCAAGGCAAACAAGAATTGCTGATCTCACTAGGAGATGGCTGGTACAAAGGCAACTTTGGCTTTGACGGCGGTCAAGATAACATTTACGGTTCCAGACAAATGGCATTGGCTGAACTCCATTTGGAATACGCCGATGGCAGTAGTCAAATCATCGCTAGTGACGACTCTTGGCAAACGACCAGCGGTAAGATCACCAAGTCTGCCATTTACTACGGCGAAGATTACGACGATACCATCGAACCAACTAACTGGCAACCGGCCGTACAAATCGATCACCCGTATGACATTTTGCATGATCGTTTAAGCCTGCCACTCAAGGTCAAAGAATACCTGCCCGTCAAGGAAGTGATCCACACTCCTAACGGCGAGACCGTTTTAGATTTCGGACAAAACCATGCCGGGTGGTTGGAATTTAACAATCACGAAGCTACAGGCACGACCGTCGAATTTGAAATGGGTGAAATTTTACAAAACGGCAACTTCTACCGTGAAAACCTGCGAGAAGCCCGGGCTGCTTGGCACTATACTTCTGCTGGTAATCAGCAGTGGGTCCGCCCGCACTTCACGTATTACGGTTATCGTTACGTGAAGGTCAGCGGGATGAAATCGGCGCTAAAAGCCGCTGACTTTAGAGCGGCCGTGATCTATTCGGACATGCAGCTGACCGGCAGCATCGAAACCGATAATCCCAAAGTCAACCGTTTATTCCAAAACATTTTGTGGAGCCAAAAGAGTAATTTCTTCGACGTTCCTACCGACTGCCCGCAACGTGACGAGCGTTTAGGCTGGTCGGGGGATGCCAACATCTTTTCGAGCACGGCGGCTTATAACATGAACACCTACGCGTTTTTCAAAAAATATGCTAAGGACATGGCAATCGAACAAAGTCGCCATGACGGCATGTTGACCATGTACGCCCCCGCAATGGGCAACGAAGAAGGCGGTGCCGCCGTTTGGGGCGATGCCGCAACCATTATTCCGTGGAACATTTACCAAGCTTACGGTGACCCGACGATCCTCAAACAAAACTACGACAGTATGAAAGCTTGGGTCGACTGGATCAGCAACAACACCACGACTAAAGATCTCTGGACCGGCAGATTCCAGTTTGGCGATTGGTTGTCAATGGACGGCGAAAATCCGGCTTTACCGACCGGCAAAACCGACGAAGACTTCATTGCTTCTATTTACTACTGCTATTCCAGCTGGATCGTGGCTCAAACAGCCCAGCTTTTAGGCGATGACGATGCGGCTAACGCTTACCAAAAACAAGCAGCTGCTATTAAAAAAGCAATCGTTGCCGAATACATCACTGCTAATGGCAGACTAGCTATTGATACCCAAACTGCCTACGCGTTGGCGTTATACTTTAACCTAGTACCTACCACTCAAAAGCAACGGGTATTGCAAGACTTAGTGACCCGCCTAGATAAAGACAATAACCACCTAAAGACTGGCTTTGTCGGTACCCCGTTATTGTGTCAGGTTTTATCAGATAACGGCCAACACAAATTAGCAATGCAGCTTTTCTTAAACGAAGATTTTCCTAGCTGGTTATACGCCGTTAACTTAGGGGCCACTACCGTATGGGAACGCTGGAATTCCGTATCAGCAGACGGAACCATCAATCCGGAAGGGATGAATTCTCTCAATCACTATTCAATCGGAGCCGTGATGACGTGGGCTTACCAACATGTCTTAGGCTTGCGGGCTCAAGCCAACGGTTACCAACAAGTTACCGTTGCCCCGCAATTTGACTACCGCTTAAAACACGTCAAGGGCCATTACCTAAGCTCTTACGGTGACTTACAGCTCGAATACCAGTTAGAATGTGACCAGCAACACACGATCAAAATGCAATTAAGCGTGCCGTTTGGTCAAGAAGTCACACTCAAGTTACCGCGCTGTCAGACAGGCGTCACCGTCAATGGCAAGGACGCTAAGTTACCGTTGCAACTGACAAATGGTGACTACACGATCACCTACCAACCACAGGAAAGCTACATCGAATATTATAATTTAGACATGCCTGCTAAGGTGATTATGGCAGACGATTATTTAGTCGAACAGTTGCGCGGGATCAACCCCGTCTTCCAGTTCTTACAAGACGAAAATAACCTGCAAAACTTCGGCACCACGTCGCTGCCAAAATTAAACACGATGTTGCCTTTTATCAATATCTCAGCGACAGACTTCACTCAAATCGAAGCCGTCATGCAAAAAACACCACTAGCAAGCGAAAGGAAGTTTTTAAATGAAAGGCGCACTCTTTGATTTAGACGGGATCATCGCCGACACTTCGGTCTATCATTTTCAGGCCTGGCGCAAGCTGATCAAAGACCATTTTAACTTGGAATTACCGGATAAATTAGAAGAACAAACCAAAGGCGTTAGTCGTGCTGATTCGTTGCACGCCATCTTAAATTACTTAAAGATCGACGTGCCCGAGCAACAATTTAACGCCATGGCTGCCGAAAAAAATGAAGTTTACCGCGGCTTATTAGCCAACCTGACTCCTAAAAATATTCTTCCGGGAATTTCGCAGTTGATCACCGACTTTCAAAAACACGACGTTAAGCTGTCATTAGCTTCTGCCAGTCTCAACGGCCCGTTTATCCTAGAAAAATTGCAGTTAGCAAACGTATTTGACGCGGTTGCCGATCCTAGCAAAGTCGCTAGTGGCAAACCGGCACCGGACATTTTTCTAGCAGCGGCTCAGGCGATCGACTGTCAGCCTAAAGATTGTGTGGGCATCGAAGATTCGATTGCGGGCATCACCGCGATCAATAGTGCTGGCAGTTTTTCGGTCGGAGTCGGCAGCAAAGAAGAGCTCGGCCACGCGCAACTACTAGTTTCACGGACGGCAGAATTAAACTACGAACAAGTAGAAAATGCGTGGGAAAAAAGCAAGCTGTGAAACAAGCCGGCGAGCAGGCGTGGACTAGCCCTAGTCTAGCATGAACTTGTTGTCAAACGTGGCTAGGAAACAGGGTACTGGTCTGGGGAGTGCAATTATGATCAAACCTGTGGTTAAGCCAATAACAACTGAATGACATTTATGAAAATACTAAAAAGGGTACTAGGAGAAAATCGGTTTTCTCCCAGTACTCTTTTTGGTATTGAAAACACCCATCATTATAACAGGTAAACTAAATCTCTGACTTGGTGAAGCACGGTTGTCTCCTTAGCAAATTCGCCGTTTTTACCGTTCCCCCACGCAGCCGCCGCAAATTCAACTCCTGCCGCCTGTGCCGCCTGCTGATCGACCAGCGCATCGCCAACATACAATGTGTCCGCCGGCGCAATTTCCGTTTTTTGCAGCGCAAATTCTAACGGTTGCCCCGCCGGTTTATGTTCCTCCGTATCATCTGCAGTCACTACTATTGCCATTTTATCTTGCCAACCTAACTGTTGTAACATATTGACCGCATTTTGGCGGTCGCGGGACGTGACGATCCCGCATTTGACCGTCGTTGTCGTTAATTTATCCAACAGCGCAGCGACCCCTAAGTACGGCTGCTCTTTGATCTTTAATACTTTACTAGCACGATGATAAGCCGCATGATACTCTTCTTGTTTAGCTAGCGGGATCTCTAAAGCCGCCATCTCCTGTTCACCCGTCATAGTAAACAAACTCTCCAGCTCTTTTTTGGTAGCCGTTTTGCCAAAGCGCGGCAAGATACTATGCATGATCCGCTCAAATCCAGGATAACTATCTACCAGAGTCCCATCGACATCAAATAACACTAATTTTTTGCGCATTTTTTCCTCCTACTGATTTAAGCTAAATTTCGATCCTTATTAAAGGCCCATAAAACCACGATCAAGTTGAGCACCACGATCACCGTTGTCAGCAAAAAAACGTACCGGTAATCTAAGATCCCGGCTACCCCAGAAGCCATCATCGGTCCTAAAACAGAACCGATCGCCTGAAACGACTGACTATAACTAAAAATTCGACTAACAGCTTGTGGCGGCGAATTTAACGACATCACGGTTTGAGTCACCGGCAACAATGCCGCATCGGCGATCCCCACTAAAAAGCGCAGCACGCCTAAAACGACGACGGTTTGCACGAAATACATCGGGAAAAAGACAACGCCCGACAACACCAATCCTGCGACTAACACTTTTTGCGCGCCAATATGATCGCTCAAAGCCCCTAATTTAGAAGCGGCTAACAACGTTGCGATCCCCGGCAACGCCGCGATCACACCGCTGACCAGTGCTACGTTGCCGCTGTGATGCATTAATTCACGCACGAACAAACTAATGATCGGGTTGATCGAGTTAGTTGCCGCTTGGATCAGCATCGTCGAAATAAACATCGCCCACACGACGTGGATCTTTTTCACGCCGGCAAAAGCACTGGGCTGCTGCCCACCTTTTTTAACGACCGGGGTGAAGTGTTCCTGAACTCCAAAATAAGTAACTAAAGCCGCCAGCAACATCAGCCCGCCAAAAATGTAAAATGGGATACGGTAACCCAACACCCCGGCGATCGCCCCACCAAAAATCGGACCGAGCAACTGTCCACTCACCGAACCGGTCGTTAGCATTCCCATCATCTTACCACTGTGTTCGCGGGGAACCTCGCTTGCGGCTAAGGCATAGGCATTATTCATGAAACCAGAAAAACAGCCCTGGATCAACCGCATTAAAATCAAGACCCACACGTTAGTCGCCGTTCCGGTCAAAGTCGCGGTCACCGTCATACCAAATGCGGCCCGCAGTAACATCGGTTTTCTCCCGGTTTTATCGGCTAATTTACCCCATAAAGGTGACACGATCGCCTGACTCAAAAAAGTGCTGGAAAAAGCTAATCCAGCATATAGCGTTAACTCCCATTTAGGAAAATTACCCAAAGTGCTGATAAATAACGGTAAAAATGGCAAACTCATGCTGGCACCGGCACCGGTCGCAAAATCACCCAGCCATAATGCGTAGACGTTTTTTTGCCACTGTGGCATCTTACTACTTTTTTTCCTCATCGTTGGTAAACATCTACTTTCATTAAATTGATCACACTGCCCGCACTATTTTTCACCGACTTTTTCTCCCAATAACTTTTCTCGCATCGCGGAAGGCGACATTGCAAAACGTTGCTGAAATTTCTTATAGAAAAACGATTTGGAAGAGTAACCCAGGTAATTGATCACCTCGTTGATCATCATCCGTGGATTAGCCAGCAAGTTAACGGCCGCTTGCATTCGTTCTTCTTCCACCAATTCCTTGTACGACGAACCCGTGACCCGTTTTAGTTCCGTCGATAAGTAGCTGGGATTATAACCAAAGCGCTGCGCCATCGAGGACAACGAAATTTTGCGGTAGTGTTTATGAATATAAGCCAAAAAATCCGCACACTGGTACTTAGACTGCACGTTCAGGTTGTCAAACGAAACGTAATAGCGGTGATCCAACAACTCTAATAACAATAATGCCAACAGGTGTTGGATCTTTTCGCCACACAATTCTCCTCCCGTGATAAATTCTCCTAGGATCCGTTCCAACAGTTCCGCAGTGTCGTCAATTTTAGCGACATTAAAGACCGCGAACTGATAGCGCTGGTAAACTTGCAAAATTTCTAAGATCATCTTCGCTAGCGCCGGACGTTCTACGGCCAAAAATTGGAGCCGCTCATTGAGGTCGAGGTCACATTTAAGCTTAACTAAAATATCGCCCTTTTTTAACGGCAACAAAACGTATTTAGTCTGCTTAGCTAAAAAAACCATGTTGCCCCCGGACAAAACGATCCTTTGCCCCGCAATGTCGGCAACGACCCTACCACTAAAAACGTACAGGATCTTCGTTTTTTTCGTGTAATGAACGTGTGGTCGCTGGTCATTATTTTTTTCTAGTAAAACGTTGATTCCGGAAGCCGTAACATTTTTAGTAGGTCGTAACGCAAAATCTTGGGGGCCGCTGTATTGCTCTTGTTTTTTCATTTGAGTAACTAAATAATTACTAATTGCTGTGGGCTCCATTAAAGTTCCTCCCGTATTAAATGTAGACGTTTCTATTATTTTAACATAACTGTAAAAAATGCTACAATATCATTAGAAACGGTCTAACTTTTAAAATTTAAAATTTGGGGGTACCACATCATGATTGCAGTCAGATATTGTTCCAAATCTGGTAATACAAAATTAGTCGCAGAATTATTAGCAGAACAACTAGGCGTTGAGGCAGCTCCTTTGGAAGAAGCTTTACCAGAAAAAGTCGATCAACTTTACTTAGGCGGTGCTCTTCATTTTAAGATGTACGAAGAACTCAAAAAATACGCCGAAAAAATTGACCCGGCCCAAGTCAGTGAAGTTTATATGTTTGGTACTTCAGGCGGTGTCCTTTCGATCGAAAAACAGTTCCGTGAAGCCTTAGAAAAAAGCACGGTTAAAATCAGTGACCAGTCGTTATTCTTGCACGGCTTTGCTCCGAAACTACGCAAAGTTAATGACAAACAAAAAAAAGAAATCAACGACTTCGCTGCAGCTACTAAAGCTTAAGAATTTACTAATATCCAAAAAGAGAACGGGGAAATTTTTATCCCCGTTCTCTTTTCGTGTTACAAACTGACTCGCTTTTAATTTACTTATTCCACCAGTTCAAAGTCCGGCGCGATCACCGTCACATCCTGCGGATCGATTCCACTTAAAATAATTTTTTGATCCTTAGTCACGAAAACTGCACCGTATAGATCTGGATCGGTCGCGCCCCAATTTTTCACCGGTTCACCAGCAAAAAACAGTTCCGTCGTTTGAATTTCACCGTCGATCGAGTACTTGGAAAAAACAGTCACACTAGCCAAGTCATTACTGCGCGGATAGCCGGTTCGGGAATCCAAAATATGATGGTAACTCTTACCGTTAATGTCTAAATGCCGCTCATAAATACCACTCGTAACCACCGAGCACGCAGGCGTTTTAACGATTGCAACTGCTTGTCCGCGTTTATCTTTAGGCGCCTGCACGCCTACTCGCCATAACCCATCTGCATGCTGCGGATGCGGACCGACCAGCAATAAATTGCCTCCCAAGTCGATCAACCCAGTCTCGATCCCCCGAGCGCGCCACAAATCTTGAATCCGGTCAGCGATAAAGCCCTTCGCGATCCCGCCGAGATCTAACTCCATTCCTTCTTTTTGTAGAAAAACAGTCTGTTGTTGATCTACCAGAGTAATATCCAGTGGATCTATCAGTGTCAGACGTTGTTGAATTTGTTTAGGTGTCGGTAAATTAGCACCGGCAAAACCGATCGCCCACAATTTGACTAACGGCCCGATTGCTGCGTTAAATCCTAAATGTTGCCGACTGACCCGCACTGCACGCTTGATCAGTTGGTAGGTTGCGTTAGAAACCTGCACTGGATGTTTTCCAGCAGCATGATTGACCGCCATCAATTCGGAATTATCACGATTAGCCGTTAATAAATTTTCGTAATCGACGATCAAGTCATTAGCGGCGTCTAAATCTTCTTCAAGAGTAGCTCCAAAAGTCGTTAAGTGAATTTTAGTGCCCAAGCCAAAATAATCCTTGGTTAGTTTTTGCTGGGCAACTTTGGGCACATTTTCGGGATGTAAATCAGTCCATAGTCGTTTTACCATTGATTTTCCTCATATTTTTACCAAGAAGTGAGCGTAGCCACCACCACAGCAAAAGGACTGGGACAAAAATTTGTCCCAGTCCCCCTATAAAAGTGATCAGCAAACCGCTAACCTCTTCTTAGATCGCCTTATTTTACGTGTTAGGCAATTTATCACGCGGCCTAATTAGCCTTCTGAAGCACCACTAGTTGCGTCTGCTTCTTCTTCTGGTTCTTCTTCCTCTTCTTCTTGGGAAGCACCGCTCGTTGCATCAGCAGACCAGTCTTCACCGTCTTCAGCCTGTGCTTCACGTAAGAAGTGACTGAATGGTTTCAAACCTTGTGCTTGATACTTCTCAACAAAAGCATCGACTTCTTCTTGAGGTTGTGTTTCTGGATCCAAGAACATATGCTGTGTAGTAAATGGCATTTCATGAGTTAACTTAACATCGATCAAGACCGGTGCACTCGTTTGTTGTGCCTTCTTCATTGCATCCTTGAATTCAGCTACGGTTGTTGCTGTGTAACCTTCAGCACCCAAACCTTTAGCAGCTGTTGCCCAGTCTGTTGCTGGAATATCAACACCAGATAATGGTTGGTGGCTATCGTCACGTTGTTCTGCTTCAATATAGCCTAAAGTTTCATTACTAAAGACGATATTAACTACGTGTAATTGGTACTTAACTTGAGTCAAGATTTCTTCCATCATCATCGCAAAGCCACCATCACCACTGAGACTGTAAACGTCACGGTGTGGGAAAGCTACCTTAGCGGCGATCGAAGCTGGCAAACCGTAGCCCATTGTTGCGTACTGACCAGAAGTAGTCCACTTTTGATCACCATGAATTTCAACTAAACGTTCAAAGTTGATATTGACGTTGCCGACATCAACGGCAAAGACAGCTTGGTCGGAAGCAGTCTTATTAATAACATCAAAGATTGGTTCTGGACGTACAGGAACTTCGTCGCTATCCTTAAAGCTATCCTGCCATTTGGTCCAATTTTCTTTATCAGCTAAAGCGGCACGGTAAAATGCGCTTGGCTTCAATTCTTCACCCTTAGCAGCAATTGCAGCTAAAGCTTGTTTAGCATCTGCTAACATTGGTAGAGTAACTGTGTGACGTTTGCCGATCTTTTCGTTATCAACGTCAACTTGAATTACTTTAGCCTTAGGATTGAAAAGGAATAAACTAAATGGTACGTCGGCGCCGACCCACAAGATCAAGTCAGTTGCCCAGCCAATTTCAGCACCTGGCTTAGGAGCAACACGGCCAGTAGAACCAAGATATGCCGGATATTTTTCTTCCAAAACGCCCTTAGCTAAAACTGAGGAAACCAATGGCATCTTGAATTTTTCGGAAACAGCTTTTAATTCAGGAGCAGCCTTCTTAGCACCAATACCAAAGTAAATCATCGGTGCCTTAGCGTCTTGAATCAATTTAACTGCTTCATCAACCTTATCTGGTGCTGGTTGTGGGTAAAGAGGTTCTTGATGATTCTTAGCGTTAGAAACATAAGTATCAGCGATTTGAGCCCAGCCAAAGTCCTTAGGAATCGTCACTACTGCAACGCCACTGTACTTGTAAGCGTGACGAATAGCATCATCAATCAGACCAGGCAAACTTTGAGCCGTCATTGCTGTTTTATTGTAGCAAGCAACGTCATTAAACATCGGTTCTTCGTCCATTGCTTGGAAAAAGTCAATGTTCATGTTAGTAGAAGGAACTTGCGCTACGATTGCTAACATTGGTGCATGATCATGACGTGCATCATATAAGCCGTTCATCAAATGCACTGCACCAGGACCTGCAGAACCAAAGCAAACGGTCAATTTGCCTGTCAACTTGGATTCAGCAGATGCTGCTAAAGCACCAGCTTCTTCGTGCCGTACCTGAATGAACTTAATTTTGTTGCTTTGGTTATACAAAGCATTCATTGTGGAATCAAATGAACCACCCGGATAACCATAAATATGATCAATACCCCACTCTTCGATTACCTTTAAAACGGCATCTGAGCCGCTAATTTGCTTAGTCATGATAAAAATCTCTCTTTCGTTTTGATTGTTTACTTTACAGGAAATTACACCAGCGTTACTTTAAAATCACTACATCTGCCACAACAACAGCTCAGAAACGGTCTAACGTTAAATCAACTGTGTCTAGCCCAAACGATGTTAATCTCTAATGTGTTTTTAAAGCAAAATTACCAGGGCATGCGGTCTGGTAATAGCCAAAACTCACCGACTAATAATATTAACCTTTCAGTAAATAAAACCGGCTTCATTACTATTAGTTATAGTTTATTTTTTACTTTTCAGCAATACTAAAATCATTGCTTTTGAGTACTTTTTTCCTAGAAAACAATGACGAAAATAGCAGAAAAATGATATTTATTTGTGAAAATGATTTTTATTTTAATTTTTAACCCATTATTTTCAGCTTAATAACTTAATAAATATTTGATGGTATCGTGCTTAAATGACAGAATTCACATTTTAATCCTGATTCTACTCATTGTTAATATTTTCACGATAAAAGTTGCGCACAATTTATAATTTTACGATTTCTTTTTGATACGGGATCGCCGGTTGTGCCCCGTAACGCTGGACCGTCAGCGCCGAAGCCTTGTTGCCGTATGCGATGGCCTCCGCCAGATTACTTAAATCGGGCCGCAAAACGCTGCTGAGTGCACCAATAAATGTATCACCTGCAGCCGTGGTATCAACCGCCTTAACTTTTAGCGCCGGGATCAATGCTTCTTGCTGGTCATAGCTATAAAAAGCCCCCTGAGAGCCTAAAGTAATGATCACCGCTTTGACACCTAAGGAATGCAATTTAGCAGCTGCAGCCGTAGCACTTTTGCTGTCAGTGACTTCAATACCGGTGATCGTCTGTGCTTCCGTTTCATTAGGAGTGATCAAATCAGTAAGGGCTAACAACTGTGACGGAAGCGCAGCTTGTCCTGGTGCGGGATTTAAAATCGTTGTGACCTGCTGAGCACGTGCAATCTCAAAGGCTTGTTGGGTAACATCCAGTGGTGTTTCGAACTGAGCGATCACAAAGTCGCTTTGCTGGAGTAATTCTTTTTTAGCCACAACGTCGCTGGGCTGCAAACGCGCGTTAGCCCCCGCATATAAAGTGATACTATTTTCGCCCGTGTCATCTATCGTGATAAACGCTTGTCCCGTCGATTCGTGCTCAATAATGCGCACACCACTAGTATCGATTTTTTCGGCGTTTAGCCGGGCAAACAACTCCTTGCCAAACGCATCGTCACCTAACGCACCGATAAAATTAGTGTGCGCCCCTGCTCTGGCGGCTGCAACTGCTTGGTTGGCACCCTTGCCCCCGGGTGCGGTGTAATGTTTTTTAGCATGAATGGTCTCGCCCGGACGGACCATGTGTTCGACTTGTAAATTAGTATCCATATTCAAACTACCAACGACAGTAACTGTTTGCATGTGATTACCTCCAGTAAAATTTTAATAGACATTAATTGCGCAACTACACCTACTGTTAATTTTAATAGTAAGCTAAATTTTAATAAAATAATTAACTTTTGTAAATGTTTGCATTATAATTAATCTGTTATCGTCACTTAATTATCCAAGAGAAGGAGTTTTTATTTATGCAATATGCTGAAATCACAGCTACCGATATCGCCAATTTACGGCAAATGGTCGCTGCCAACCGTTTCTTTTACCCAGCAGGTAAACACTTTGACCACGACCAGTTTAAAGATATCACCGGGCGCCCGGACGTTGCTATCCAACCCGTAACTAGCGACGAGGTCAGTGCCATCATGAAATACGCTAACAAACACCTGATCCCCGTCACCGTCCGCGGTAATTCCACCGGACTAATGGGGGCTAATATCGCCGTTGATCACGGGATCGCCTTAGACATGATGAAGATGAATAAAATCTTAGAATATGATCCTGACAGCTTAACAATGACGGTCCAAGCCGGAGTGCGCATCAAAGACATTGACGATTATCTGGCAGATAAGCCATTTACTTACGTTCCCGCTCCAGCAATGAAGTGGGCAGCGATCGCCGGTAATGTCAGCACCAATGCCGGTGGGTTAAAGGCCGTGCGTTACGGCACTACCCGTGAACATATTCGTTCTTTGCAAGTTGTTTTAGCCGACGGCACGATCTTACGTTGTGGTCATAAGACAGTTAAAAACTGCTCAGGCTACGACGTTAAGGGCCTGATAATCGGTAGTGAAGGAACGTTAGGCGTGATCACCGAAGTTACCCTCCGCCTCATTCCACGTCCAGCCGTAGAAAAAACAGCCTTAGTCGCCTTCAAGGATATTCAAGCTGCCATCAAAACAGTGCCGAAAGTCTTCGCCGCTGGCCTAACTCCAACTAGTTTGGAATATTTCAGCCAAGAAGACGTTGATCAGTGGGAAAAATACGCCCATAAGACATTTCCGATCAAAGAAGGAACCGGCTATTTAATGATCAGTTTTAACGGCGAACACGACGATGAAGTCGACCGGCAGTTAGAAGAATCCTTCAAAGTCATGAACGCTAATGATGCTCGTAAGATCAGTACGTTAACTACCGATAACCCCGACACTCAACTCGTTTGGGAAGCCCGCGAAGCATTTTTGACGGCTATCCAAGCTTCAACTCCTAAGATGGATGAAGTCGATGTTGCTGTGCCGATCAACCAAATACCAAAGGTGTTAGCCGAAGTCTCCCGCGTAGCAGAAGAACAGCGCGTACGCTTGCCTAATTTCGGTCATGCAGGTGACGGTAACTTGCACATCTACATCTGCAGCGATAACTACTCCGACGAAAAATTTGCGGAGAAAAAAGACCTCGTGATCAAGGCACTGTACCGAGTAGCAAAGGAATGTGACGGCGAAATGTCCGGCGAACACGGAATCGGTTATGCTCGTAAGGATTACTTCGAAGAATTTTACGGCAAAGATTACGTTCACATTTTACAACGAATCAAAATGGCGTTCGATCCAAACTTGATTTTAAACCCTGAAAAAATCTTCCCGATGAACTAATTTATTTCCATAAAGTTAGAAGTTGGGCCAAAAAACGCGATCAGTCTATTACTTACAGACACACAAAAAGAGGAGTTGGGACAAAAAGCGCTTTCGAGCACTAGCCTAGTTTCAAAGTAAAACCCAATCTTGGGTTTTATTTTGGAACGTAGCTAGGCGCAAACTGCTGCTTTTTGGAGCACGATCAGTCTATTACTTACGGAAAATAAAAAAGGATTGGGACAAAACCGCATTTTGTCCCAATCCCTTTTTGTATCCTCGTAACCAATACCGACTACCATTTTTTACTTAAGGATTTTTTTCGCACACACATTCATTTGTTCGTCAAAAGTATAAATAAGCGGTTGGGCATTTTCCACCTCTACCCCATCGATCTGCTGGTCACTGATCCCCTCGATCAGTTTGATCAGCGAACGTAAAGTGCTGCCGTGGGAAACTACCAGCTGATTTTCCCCCGCCCGTAATCGTGGGACGATCTGAGACGTAAAATACGGGACGATCCTGTTTGTCGCCATTTTCAGACTTTCCGCTAACGGAATGATCATCTTCGGATAAGCCGCATAACGCCGATCTCCCTGTCTAGTAGCTAATTTAGGCGGAACTGCATCGTAGGAACGCCGCCAAAGTGCCACCTGCTTGGCCCCGTAAATTTCCCGGGTGCGTTGCTTGTTCAAACCGCGCAATGCGCCATAGTGCCGCTCATTTAACCGCCATGTTTTAATAACAGGGACGTAGGATTGGTGACATTCATCTAACACGATATTAGCCGTCTTGATCGCCCTTACCAACACAGATGTGTGTAACGTATTAAATTGGATCTGCTCGCGTGCTAGTAACTGTCCCGCCGCGTGGGCTTGCTGTTCGCCGTATTCCGTTAGCGGAGCGTCACTCCACCCCGTATAAACATTTTGCTGATTTGCCGTACTCTGTCCGTGCCTTAATAAAACTAACTGCGACATGTGACCAACCTCTTTTTAACTTTTTCACAATTTACCTCCATTTTAAAGGCAAAATAAAAAAGACGCAATTGCGCGCCTCTTACAAGTTTCAATTATTCATTTTTACGGGTGAATATAAGTCAATCCCGCACCACTTAAAGTCTGATAGTTAGGACCGGCTGGACTAGAAAAGCCCATGCCTCCCTGCGAGATCGTGATTTGGCTTCCGTTGACAGCCTCAACAACTGCCACGTGACCGGCACCGGAATCTGCCGTCCAGTTACCGACCCGTTGGCCAGCACCGAAGACGACGATCGCACCAACTGCCGGAGTACTATCAACACGGAAACCGGCGGCAGCAGCAGAAGAACCCCACTGAGCACCATTACCCCAGTTATTACCAGCCCAACCAGTCCGATTCTTAGCATACCAAGTACACTGACCGTACGGATAAGTATTCGCACCGCCACCACCACGATGAACACCGCCAGCAGCATGACCAGCAGAATTAACAGCGGCATTCATTTGTTGTTGATTCTGAGCAGTTTGCTCTTGGTTAGCCGCCTGCTGTGCTTGCGACGCGCTATTTTGGGCGTCGGCTAGCGATTTAGCGTCATTAGTTGCCTTAGCGGCCTGGTCGACTTTAGCCTTTTGCTCCTGTGCTTCCTTTAAGGCTTGAGCATCTTCGGCGGCTTTTTTCACTTTTAATTCCGCCTGCTTTTGACTCAAACTAGCGACGTCTTTTTGTAACTGCAAGTCGGTCTTTTGTGCTTGTTTAACGGAATCATTAATGCTTTGCAGATCAGCACGGACCTGTTGTTGATCGCTACGCTGCTGACGCAATGCCATATTATTAGCATGCACCACGGTAGCTACCGTAGCTGTCCGTGTCAGGGCATCGGAAAAATTATCCGAATCAGAAATAAAAGCAAGCACGGAGCCAGTATTATTCAACTGTGCGGAACGAGCTTGCCGTTTAAGCTGAGTACTACGATCAGCAATATCTGCTTTTAATTTAGCAACTTCTCGTGACTTGCTGTACTGCTCTTGTTGTTGCTTAGCCAGTGCCTTTTGTCCCGCACTGACCTTGGCTTTAATCGCTGCAATCTGGTCGTTGATCGCATCCAAATCTGCATTAGTATCAGCATTAACAACTGGTGCGGTCGTTAATACCAACATCAACGTTGCCAACAGCCCCAGCGCCTTATTTACTTGCTTTCTTTTCATGTGCTTACTCCCATAATATGTATATTTACTGAAATAGCGAACGTTAAACCTACCGTTAATATGATAGCATTTTTCATATATGAGAACCATTACAGCAAATTTACAAAAATATTTCACTTTCTCATTCTACAAATGCATCGTCAGTACCATCAATAACGGCACAACTACTAAAGAAAGTAACGTCGTTTCCGTGACCATCACCGAAGCATAGCTGGCATCGGCGTGATACAAGCGCGAAACGACCGGTGCGTTAGTCATCACCGGCATCGCGGACTGCAAAATAAAGACCTGCTTCATCAACAATGGCGCATTGGTAAACATTACCAGTAAGGTCATTAACAGTGGCGCACAGACAAAACGACCCATAATGATCAGTAGGTTATCTTTCTTAAAGGAAAGTTGCTTTAGTCCGGCCTTATACACAGAGATCCCGATAAAAAGCATAGACAACGGGATCGTAAGACCGCCTAAATAGCCTAAGTCTTTGTCTAAAAATTGCGGTAACCGCACCCGCAATAATACTAAAACGACCCCGAGCATAAAGCCCAGCAGCGGCGGAGAAATTAATTTTTTAAGGGTGACTTTCCAATTCATCACCGCTTCTTTGTTGCCATCTTTTTGGATAAAATACGTCCCTAACGTCCAAAAAATAGTCGTGTTAGCCATATAATAGATCAATACGTAAGGGATACTGCGGTCACCAAACAGCGCCTGATTGATCGGTAAGCCGACAAACACGGTATTGGAGTTAAAAAACATCGCAGTAAATAGGCCGCGGTGAAACAGCCCAACGTTAAAAATGCGCACCAAAAATAACGATAATACTAACAATAGCATCATCGATAATACCGGAAAAGTCAGGTCCGGGATCATTGTCAACAACTCATGAGCACTGAATTGGTGAGTGATCGTCCCTACCATGTAACATGGCAAACCGACTTGCGTGACTAACTTTGCCAGTAACTGATCTTGATTGCCATCAAACCAGCCTAACGACGCCAGAAAATACCCGACTGCGATCAACACTAAAATGATAATGACACCCGAAATACTATGTAAAAATACTTGCATTCTTCTCTTCTCCTATTTATTGAATCTAGTATAACACCAGAGTTGCTGAGCAAAACACAAATTTCCATCAATTTTAGTCCATTTTGGGGTAAAAATTTTTCATTTTCATTAAAGAATAGCAATTCACTTTCACAAAAGATTTATCCTCGTGTATAATTTAAAGTAGATTAATTTAAAGGAGTGCCTGATGAAAGACAATGGACCCAACCAAGAGGATCAGTATTTAGATTTACCAACTAGGAGTTCTTTGTATAATCAAAATCATCCTCACACCCACCGATTGCGCAAGCGAATCTGCGCGATCCTACTGACAGTTTTTCTGGTAATGATCTATGGTGGTTTCGTTTACGCCCACCACTTATTAAATAGTGCTAAAAGCACCATTACTAACACTTACACCAAAGCTAACGTGCAAAAAATGCGCAACGTTTCGCAAGTGATCAAAGACGGCAAACCATTTTCTGTTTTATTACTAGGAACAGATACCGGTGATCTCGGCCGTACGGATAAGGGACGCACCGACACGATCATCCTCGCAACGATTAGCCCCAGTAATAAAAAGGTGACGCTAACCAGTATTCCGCGGGATACAGCCGTTTCAGTCCCCGATTCGGAAAATAGCTACGATAAGATCAACTCCGCCTACACCATCGGCGGGGTCGCAACGACCATTAAGACCGTACAAAAAACGTTGCACGTCCCGGTTGATTTTTACATTTTAGTCAACATGGGCGGCCTGCGTAAAATGGTCGACTCCCTGGGTGGGATCACGATCACGCCTTTACTGACGTTTAAGTACAGCGATGCCGATGTCGTTAAAAATCAAACCGTTAAACTCAACGGCAAGCAAGCCTTGGCCTATGCGCGAATGCGCTACGATGACCCTGAGGGCGATTACGGTCGCCAAAAGCGGCAACGCCAAGTTATTCAGGCACTGATCAAAAAAGCGCTGAACGTTTCTTCGCTGACTCGCTACCAGCAATTACTCAATTCGATTCAATCCAATATGGAAACCGACCTGACTTATAACGACATGATGACCGTTGAATCCAATTACAAAGCGGCGGCACAAAACATTTCTTCGTACGTGTTGCAAGGACAAGATGCAGTCCTAAACGGGCTTTCTTACCAAGTAGCGACCGCCAAAGAAAAACGGAAAGTGTCAGACCAAATTCGGGAACAGTTAGGACTAAGCCCGTCAGAAGCTGATTTTAGCAAAAATACTTTTGGCACCGGAACTGACGACGAGGATAGTGACAGCGACGACAACTACTCCGATACTACAAACGGTGATTCGGATAGCAGCGAGCAAGGATACGACCAGGACTATGCCACTGACGATACCTATGACACTGACACTACATCGGATAGTAATGGATACTAAACTTATCATAAAGTAATAGCGTGTTGAGATAAAATTAAACTTTGTCTCAACACGCTATTTGTATATTTAAGTTCCATTTTTCGTTATCATAATTCCTAGCTATTTGTGGGCAAATGGCTCAGGTCTAACAACAAACTGCCATAAGCCAAGCCAGCGCCAAAGCCTGTTAACAACACCGTCCCCAATTGCTTTTTTTCAGTCAATTGTGTGTCCAGTACCGCCGGGATCCCTACCGACGATGTATTACCGGCATACTCGACGTTGGTGCCGAAACGACTGAGTGGCAAATTCAGTTTATGTGCCAACCGTTCAATCAAGCGCAAGTTGGCCTGATGTACGATTACCAGATCCAAGTCCGCCGCCACTTGCCCATTTTCTGCCAAAAAATCTTGCATGTGCTGGCTAACCGTTTGACTAACAAAATCAAAAACAGCATGACCATCCTGGTAAAAAGCATCGACTTGCGGGTAATTATCCCCGCTCAAACGAGATAACGGGGCGATCCTGCCACTGTGGATCACCTGTGCATCGCCGTTCGTACACAATTTTTCGGCGATAAAAATTTCCTGTTTAACATCATCAGTCGCCGTTAAAATCACCCCAGCGGCTCCGTCGGCAAAAAATACAGCGGACGTGCGGTCCTTAAAATCCTGCATCTTCGTGTTGTTTTCCGCACTCAAAACCATGACTTGCCGACACGTTCCCGTCCTGATGAACTTCTCGGCAATACTGAGCGCAAAAATAAAACCGGCACAAGCCGCCGAAATATCATAGGCAAATGCGTTAGTGGCACCCAATTTTTGCTGCACGATCGCCGCGGTGGCCGGAGTTAACGCGTCGGGAGTGATCGTTGAAACGATGATCATGTCAAGCTCACTTGCGGCTAGGTCAGCGTTGGTCAACAACTGGCGTCCCACTTTAGCGGCCATATCCGAAGTGTTTTCGTTAAAGGCAAAACGCCGTTCCTTGATCCCGGTATGAGCTTGGATCCATTCGTCGGAAGTATCCATTAACGCGCTCAAATCAGCATTAGAAACAACATTAGGCGGTAAATACTGCGCACTGGCAGTTAAAGTGACATAGTTCACTCAAATTCCTCATTTCATTTAGACAAGCTGTGAGTCAAGTCGGGAGCAACCGAGGATTAGCCTAATATCACCATCAAGCCTGAACTTGGCTTTGTGGTGATATGTAGCTAAACGTAGGGTGCTGACTTGTGGAACGTAATTAAGATCAAGCTGTGAGTCAAGCTGCTTAGCAGTCGTGGACTAAGTGGCACCGAATGGCAAATCCTGCACTTGGATTTGTTATGAGGTGTTCTTAGGACCTAGACTGCTGGCTTGACGAGCGCAATTAAACAAGCTGCGGAAGCTAGCGGGTAGCTGCTGAGGATTAACCTAGCTAGAAAGTAAAGCTTGCACTTAAGCTTTGCTTTTTAGCGTAGTTAAACGTAGGCGGCTGCTAGCTGAAGCGCATTAGACAAGCTGTGAGTCAAGCTGCTTAGCAGTCTTCAACTACAAAAAAAGCGAGACAGCTATCATGTCTCGCTCCCGTTTTTACGATGCGGGTAAATGGATTCGAACCATCACGAGCGCAATGCTCACCAGATCCTTAGTCTGACGCGTCTGCCAATTCCGCCATACCCGCAATAACGAAACTCATTATAGCAAATTAGCTATCCCGACGCAAATCTTTTTGTGGTGCGAGTATCTGAATTGCACCAGCTAAATTTGCGCGTAAAATAGTAACGGAAAGGAGCCGATCAAGTGACCCCCCAAGACATTTTAGTTAAATATTACGGCTACAAAGAATTTCGTCCCGGGCAACTAGAGATCATCGATCAGGTCTTACACGGCCAAAATACCCTGGCGATCATGCCAACCGGCGGTGGTAAATCACTTTGTTACCAAATTCCCGCACTCCTATTATCCGGAGTAGCGTTAGTAGTCTCACCCTTAATTTCTTTGATGAAAGACCAAGTCGATGCTCTTACTGAAAATGGAATTCCTGCGGCTTATTTAAATAGCACTCAAACTTGGCAGGAAAGTACGACAGTCATTGACCAGGCCCGCACGCACCAACTAAAATTATTGTACGTTGCTCCGGAACGATTAGAGCAACCTAATTTTCAACAACTCCTTACTAAGTTGCAGATCTCGTTAATCGCAGTTGACGAAGCCCACTGTATTTCCCAGTGGGGCCATGATTTTCGGACCAGCTACCTCAACCTAAGCACCTTTGTCACTCGCTTACAGGCCCCAGTCATTGCCTTAACCGCGACCGCTACTACTCAAGTCGCACAAGACATTAAAACTCGCCTGCAGATCCCCGCGCAAAATGAAATCAAGACCGGCTTTGCTCGCCCCAACCTGTCATTTCAGGTAGTCAGAGGTGCTAATAAAAATCGCTATATTCTA
Organism: Ligilactobacillus sp. ESL1201; assembly: GCF_058503265.1. Classification (NCBI taxonomy): domain Bacteria; kingdom Bacillati; phylum Bacillota; class Bacilli; order Lactobacillales; family Lactobacillaceae; genus Ligilactobacillus; species Ligilactobacillus sp. ESL1201. Next base: position 1,586,641 of record NZ_CP196362.1, read on the forward strand.
GATTACGTGTCTGCTAACCGCAACGTTGCGGGCATCGTTTATGCTGCTACCCGTAAAAAAGTCGAACAGCTCGGAATACTATTGACTAAAATGGGGATCAAAGCGGGAATTTATCACGCGGGACTAAGCGAACGCCAACGCAAACAGGCACAAGAGGATTTCTTATACGACCGGACCAGCGTGATCGTGGCCACTAACGCCTTTGGCATGGGCATCGACAAAAGTAACGTCCGCTACATCATTCACGCGCAAACTCCTGGCAGCCTAGAAGCATATTATCAAGAAGCCGGACGAGCGGGACGAGACGGCGAACAATCCGAGGCCATTTTACTTTATGGTGCCCAAGACATGCAATTGCAACGCTTATTCGCGCAAAATTCTAACGCCCAACAAGACCACAAAACCACTCTCTACCATAATATTCAAGTCATGATCGATTACGCTAACACCCAAGAATGCCTACAACAGTTTATCGTGCGTTACTTTGGTCAGGAATGCCCTGCTTGTGGCAAATGTTCTAACTGTACCGACCAGCGGCAAAGTGAAGACATTACGCTAGCGGCGCAAAAGATCCTCTCCTGTGTCGTACGGGCCAAACAACGCTACGGTAAAAAAATCATCGCACAAATTTTAGCGGGTTCCAAGGCCAAAAGAATCACGAAATTAGGCTTGCAACAACTATCGACTTACGGACTCATGAGCAACCAAAAAACCGCACAGATCGAAGAACTGATCGACTATCTCAGCGCCAGCGACTATTTAAATATTCCGGATCCTAAATACCCGACCTTGCGCCTAACAGCCAAAGGAGCGCAAGTCTTAAAGGGCGAGCTAACAGTTACGCGTAAAGTCGACGTGATCACCAAAAAGCATAGCGAAAATTCAGCTCTGTTCGAACAATTACGGGCGTTGCGTTACCAACTAGCAGAAGCCAAAAATGTCCCACCCTACGTTATTTTCAGTGACCAAACACTACATGATATGTGCCAAGTCATGCCCGAAACTAAAGCAGAAATGCTAGGGATCAAGGGTGTCGGGGAACAAAAGTTAGCTAAATACGGCGAGCAATTTTTAACTATTTTAAAGCAAAAAAAGAGAAATTAAGACAAAATAGTAATTGCCCTAACTTCTTTTTTAGTATTTTTACGCTAATTACAGTCGATCATAGACCGTGAGCGGCAAGTGGCGTTTGTGTCGCGTTTTAAGGTACCATTCTTCGATTTTTTGTGCAGCCGCTTCGACAATTTGTTTACCTTCTAAGTAGTCGTCAATGTTATCGTAAGTAACGCCCAAAGCGACCTCGTCGGGTAACGCCGGCCGGTCTTCTTCTAAATCCGCAGTCGGCGCTTTTTCATATAAATGAGCGGGCGCCCCCAAAAAACGTAATAGTTGCTTGCCTTGGCGTTTATTTAAACGCCACAAAGGAGTTATATCGGCAGCGCCATCACCAAATTTAGTGTAAAAACCCGTTACGGCTTCGGCAGCGTGGTCAGTACCCACGACGACGCCCGCCCGCGCACCGGCAATTGCATATTGAGCCACCATCCGTGCACGCGCTTTGATATTGCCCTTATTAAAATCAGTGACTTCCAACCCATTAGCCTGCACGGCTGCTACCATTGCATCGGCCGTCTCTTTAATATCGACACGCATGGTTTGGTCGGCATGCATAAATTCGATGGCGTCTAGCGCATCTTGTTCGTCGGCTTGAGTGCCATACGGAAGACGGACGGCAATAAACTGATAAGTATCAATCCCAGTTTCTTGCCGTAATTCACTAATCGCAGTTTGACATAACGTTCCCGCTAAAGTAGAATCCTGCCCTCCAGAAATTCCCAATACTAAAGTTTGTAAAAATGAATTTTGCCGCAGGTAATCCTTAAGAAAATCAACGGAACGGCGAATTTCCGTTTGTGGATCAATCTCGGGTTTGACCTTCAACGCCGCAATGATTTCTTGCTGTAATTTACGCATAGTTAACTCTCCTCGTTTAATTGCTGTCATTATTTTACACTTTTTCACCCGTGAATTCAGCAATTAGCACCGATTAAAAGCAAAAGAAGTGGGGATAAAAAGCGGTAGTAATCGAGCACTAAGTGACACTAACAAGAAAAAATATAATTAGATTTGTTTGTTGCTGCCCTTAGGACCTAGACTGCTGACTTAGCGAACGCGATTGAATACCATGACTTACAGGAATCTAAAAAGGCCTGGGACAAAATATAATTTTGTCTCCCAGCCTTTTTTGTGTAACTATTTTGAACTAATTTTACCAGTTAGTGTAATGAGGCTCTTGGTAAGCTAGACGGTAAATTTGTCTGATTTCTCCACCATGTTCTTTATCACGAGCACTAATAGGAGTATTTTCGGAATTTACAAAATTTACGTCAATCAAATCATAGTGATGAATACTTACAATCGTTTCGTAATCTGTGTCACCATATCCCTGCCCAGCTTCAACAGTTGTATAGAAGGAACCTGTTGAATCAGTATGAACTACAGTATTATTGGTAGGGCTAGTTACACCAAAACCTTGAACTTTAATAGTAAAAGACTGATTTGCTGCCAGTTGCCCATTACTATATGCTTTTCCAGAAAATATATTCTCATACCTTTTATCGCTAATAATACGCCAATTAGGACCATACTGATACCCAGTGACATAAGCATCACCAAGTTGTTCAACATCAATTCTATCAATACTAGAATTACTTGTATTATCTGCTTTAATTGTGTAATTAAAAGCGAAAAACACACATACAGCTGCTAACATTGACAATAAAATTACCTTAATCTTTTTCTTCATTCTGCTTACTTCCCCCTACTTTATTCACTTGTTCCACCATAGTCTTCAAATTGGTCCAGTAGCTTTCCATCTGCTTAAAATTACCCGCCTTGGTCTGCTCGTACAGGTCAAGAAACGATTTGTCGTGACTGTCATTAGTGTAGTATTTCTCTTGCTCCTTATTGAGCTCATCAAACAACTGCAACACACTTGTGTCAGTTTTTTGTAACCTACTGAAAATATCCTTGACCACATCGCGGTAAGACTTAGTTTGCTGGGCCGTGTGCGGCAAAGTATCTAACTTGTTAATGTTATCCATGTGATCCAAGAACTTAGACTCTGTCGGATCATACGGGTGAAAATTAGCCCCAGACTTGTTGATCTGATACAGTAACTGACCTGCGCCTTCTTCGTAGTTGCGATAATAGTACACCCGTTGCCCCAACATTTGTTGGTACTGGTCAAACACGTCGTCGAATGCTTGTTGCTTGTCTTTGGGAACTAGGTTATCGCGTAAGTACTGCAATGCCACCACGCTTGAATCGTATTCGGTTTGAAGCGCGTCGTGTGACTGGTGGTTAAACTCGATCGTCACCGAATTATTCCGGGCTTCATCTACGCTATCAGCTATCTTTTGGATCGAATCCTGTAACTGCTGCGCTAAATCCTGATCCATACCCTTAAAAAAGCCATTTTGCTTTAACCCTTCATTGAAAATCGTGCCTACCGATGTATACTTTTGAGCCGTATCAATTCCTAATTGATCACTATTTTGAGAAAAAATATTATCACGAGCTAATATTTTATCAGCCATAGAGGCTGCAAAAATATAGACTTCTGACTTCATATCAGTATCATCACCGGAAACAGCAGCATCATAAATATTTTTTAAAGCCGCTAATTCTTGAGTGGTATCATATTTAATTCCATAATTTTTAACTAGGTAGTCCCGCATAGCTGCAGTATTCATGTCTTCATCATTAAGTTGACCAGAATTCAGCATATTTAGTAATGGGTCTTCCGTATTCTTATCAAACTGGAAAATCATGTCCATTTCCGGAAAAGACACCATCGTCCCTCCCCAGCCCAAAGGACCTTTAGCCTCGTTGGATTGCGCCATTTCTGGCGTTAAAGACTCCGGGTCTTTTTTAAATTTAAAGTGAAACTTATTAGCAATGTTTAAGATTTGTCTTTCCATATCCTGCACTACTGTTGGATCTTTAAAATTCGCAAAAATTTTGTCAAAGTCCGGCGTATTCGTCGTTTCTACCTGTTGGGCTGGCTTAGCCGCAGCAACTTGCTTTACTTCTTGGGGCTTTTGCGCAGCACTAGTTTTAGCATTCGGCGTTACCGGTGGTACACTACTGTAATTTGAAATTCCGTTGAGCATGTTAATCACCTCCCCTCTATATATACTATCGGCTGATGTAAGTGAATTTTTAAATTAATTATGTACTAAAAAAGAAGTTGGGATACAATTTTCATCCCCACTTCCCTATAGTCAGTCATTACTACTTTTACCCTAATTTTCCCAAATAAGCTAAAATTTTATCGTTATCTTGATCTTCTAATTCTTTGATTACGTGTAAGTAAGTCTTCTGTGTCGTTGTCATGTTAGCGTGACCTAATCTGCGTGCTACAGAGGCAATCGACACGCCCGCATAAAGTAATACACTAGCGTGGGTATGGCGTAATCCATGAATACTGATCACCGGAACCTGTGCTGTTAAACATCGTTTTTCCAAAATATTATTAACCGTCTTGTTAAATACCCGCTGGTTTTCTTGAACGAAAACAGGCCGATCAGGGATCATACCTACAATTAATTTAGCAAACATCCTATTGCACTGGCGATCAAGAGTTACTTTACGTTTAGAAGCTTCATTTTTAGTTAACGCAAATTTTCCTTGCTTGGACTTATAGTCCCAAGTTTTAGAAATCGTGACGGTTCGTTTTTTAAAATCGAAATCCGTGGGTGTTACGCCTAAAGCCTCAGCAAAACGCATTCCCGTCTTGGCAATCAAAAAAATAAAGTGATCCCACGAAAGTTCGCCTCCTAAATCCAACTGAGTTAGAAGACAAATCAGTTCGGCTTCACTTAAAAATTTCTTCTTATGCCGCCTTTGGACCACTCCTTTTAAAACCGCTTTTCTCGTCGGATCACGCTCCACTAACCCCTCATCTAAAGCATCCATCAGCGCAGAACGTAAGTGACGGTGAAAATCTAGCGTCGTTCTTTTTTCGTGAGACTTAGCAAATTCGTTTAAAATTTGTTGGTACGTCTGACGGTCTAAATCCGTCAGTCTTATTTTCGGCGCGTATTTCCGAATTTGGTTGAGGGTAATCTGATACTTAGCAAAAGTTACCGGGCGAATTGCACCGTGCTTATACAATTCCATCCACTCCGCAAAATATTCATGAAAAAGTTGTTTCTTATCCATAATCAATTCTCCCTTACAAAATAATTAATTATAAATAACAAGTATATCAATTATTTTTAGTAAGGAATTGTTGATATTTAATAAAAGTAACTAGTACCTGCCGCTCACAACGACTTTGAGAACATTCACTAAATTATTTTTATTCCTGACTATCAAATGGACGCAAATTTTCCTCTGTTTTCTTCATGTGTGTTTGGTAATTAGTCAGCTTATAAGCCAACTTATCCCGCGCTTGAACCAGCGCAGCAATTTTTTCTTCGACCCGTTCTTTTTGTTCTTTTAATAAATTGATGCGTGCAGGGATCGTCTCTTCGCCTTGCTTAAACAGATTCAGGTATTCGATCAAGGCTTCGATTGAAAAACCTGCATTTCTCATCTGCCGACTAAACTTGATCCATTTCAAATCTTCCTCATCAAAATTACGGACACCATTTTCCTTACGTTTAATTTCCGGAATTAACCCAATGCGTTCATAATAACGAATCGTGTCAGCGGAAACGCCACTTTGCTCGCTCGCTTTTTTAATATTCATATTATTTTTCTCCTTTTACAATTAGCTTATACCTTAGAGTAGACTTCAAGGCAAATTTAAATTTGGTATTGACTTAGAGCGCACTTCAAGGCTTACAGTTGCCACATAAAGGAGATGAGTTAATGACTAAAGATGTCATGTTAGTCACTGGCGCCGGTCAAATTTCACTCGCGATCACCCGGCGCATGGGCGTGGGTAAAAAGATCATTTTAGGTGATAAAAATATCAAAAATGCGCAAAAAATTGCGACCATTTTACAACACGCCGGCTATGATACCGACTACTATGAAACAGATATTGCAGTTCGTCAATCGATCCAAGAATTAATCACACACGCTTGTGCGGCTGGCCCTATCAAGTACTTCATCAATGGTGCGGGAGTCTCACCTTCACAAGCTTCGATCCAAAAGATCCTGCAAGTCGACCTCTATGGTACGGCCGTTTTACTGGAAGAAGTCCGTAAAGTAATTGCCCCAAGAGGCAGTGGGATCGTTATTTCAAGTCAATCAGGCTTTCGGATGCCTGCTCTAACGACTCAACAGGATCGTCAACTAGCAATGACGCCTACTGAAGAGCTATTACAATTGGATTTCTTACAGCCCGAACAAATCAAAGACACGTTACACGCCTATCAGTTAGCTAAACGCTGCAATGAAAAACGGACGATGTATGAAGCAGTTGAATGGGGTAAAAAGAAGGCTCGCATCAACGCTATCGCTCCGGGAATCATTGTGACCCCGTTAGCCCTAGATGAATTCAACGGTGAACGCGGAGAATTCTACCGCAATATGTTTGCTAAAGCCCCGGCTGGCCGGCCGGGAACTGCCGACGAGGTAGCCGACGTCGCAGAACTGTTGCTAGACGACCGCGCACAGTTTATCACCGGTTCAACTTTTTTAATCGATGGTGGTGCCACTGCTTCTTATTATTACGGTCCACTACAACCCAAATCAAAGTAAAAAGGAGTAAGTATAGATGAAAGCAGCTATTTTTGTTCACCCCGGTAAAATTGAAGTCCAAGAAGTTGCCCAGCCGCAAATTCACAAAGACACAGACGCAATCATTCACATCATCCGGGCCTGTGTGTGCGGTTCCGACTTATGGTGGTACCGCGGCATCAACGACCGACCACTAAATTCGCCAACGGGACACGAAGCGATCGGCATCGTGGAAGAAACCGGCAGCGCAGTTACCAAAGTTAAAGCTGGTGATTTTGTCATCGTACCTTTTACCCACGGCTGTGGTCACTGTCCCGCCTGCCAGGCTGGTTATGACGGCAATTGCAGCAATTCCGTCTCTAACATCGAATGTGGCTATCAGGCCGAATACCTGCGCTATCAAAACGCCAATTGGGGGCTAATCAAAATTCCCGGCCACCCCACGGACTATTCAAACGACCGGTTAAACGACTTATTGACTTTAGCAGATGTCATGGCGACCGGCTACCATTCAGCATATTGTGCAGAAGTTAGTGCCGGAGATACTGTCGCAGTTTTAGGTGACGGTGCCGTCGGTTTATGTGCCGTAATTGCCGCCAAGTTATTGGGAGCCCAAAAAATCATCTCACTAAGTCATCACGCGGACAGAGCCAAATTAGCCCGTGAGTTTGGGGCAACTGCAACCGTTTCTGAACGAGACGACCAAGCAGTCACTAAAATTATGGAACTAACTAATAATAATGGAGTTAACGCCGTCTTAGAATGCGTTGGCAATCAAAGTTCACTGCAGGAAGCACAACAAATCTGCCAGCCCGGCGGCATTATCGGCCGTGTCGGAGTCCCACAAAGTCAAGCAGACACAATCAAGTTATTCTGGCAAAATATCGGTTTGCGTGGAGGAGTCGCTCCCGTAACTACTCACGACGAAAAACACGGATTATTACAAGCTGTACTTAACGGTACAATTCATCCCGGCAAAGTTTTCACCCAAGAATTCACGCTGGCACAGATTCAGACAGCTTACGACGCGATGGACAACCGCCAAGCAATCAAATCGTTGGTTAAAATATCCTAAATATTAAAAAAATAGAGGGATTGGGACAAAAATGTGATTTTGTTCCAATCCCTCTATTTTTAGTGTTTTATTTTCTTGAAAGGATAGATTAGTTGCGCTCCGAAAAGCCAGCAGTCTGCGGCTAGCTACGTCGCTGTTAAATTGCCAAGATCGCAATTTGACACCGTCTAGGCTAGTTCTCAACTGCTAACCGGGCTTTTGTCCCAGCCTCATTTGTTTTTTAGTACATAATTAATTTAAAAATTCGCTTACATCAGCCGATAGTATAGATAGAAGGGAGGTGATTAACATGCTTAACGGAATTTCAAATTACAGTAGTGTGCCACCGGTAACACCTAACGCTAAAACTGCTGCTGCGCAAAAGCCCCAAGAAGTAAAGCAAGTCGCTGCGGCTAAGCCAGACCAACAGGTAGAAACAACGAACACGCCGGACTTTGATAAAATTTTTGCGAATTTTCATAATCCGGATTTAGTTAAGGATTTGCAACATCAAATGTTGACTATTGCTAATAGCTATGGGTTTAAATTTAAGAAAAATGTGGAATCGCTAACTCCTGAGATGGCAAGGATGAATGGAGATGGGGGACCTAATAGTTTTTGTGCCTTAGTTTCGTTTGATGAAATGGACATGGTTTTTGATTTTGATCAAAATACACAAGATCCGTTATTGAACATGCTAAACGCTGGAAAAATTTCTGATGATTATGTGGAATCTGAAGATTTAAGAGACTATCTAATTGATAAGTACAATATTAAATACGATACAAATCAAGAATTAGCGTCTTTAAAAAAGGTTTATGATAGTGCGGTTTTCGGTGATAATACTGATAAGAAATTAGAAGTTTATGATTTTGCGGCGTCTACGGCTGACGATATATTATCGCATGATAATATATTTTCTGAAGATAGTAATCAATTAGGAATTGAGACTGCGCAAAAATTTACATCGGTAGGCACGATTTTCAATGAAGGATTAAAGCAAAATGGCTTTTTTAAGGACATGGATCAGGATTTAGCCCAGCAGTTACAGGATTCAATTCAAAAAATAGCCGATAGTGTGGACGAAGCTCGGAATAATTTGGTGACGATCGAGTTTAACCATCAGTCACACGACGCGCTTCAAACCGAATATGATTCAAGCGTGGCGGCATTGCAGTATTTACGCGATAATTTGGTCCCAAAAGACAAGCAAAAAGCATTCGACGACGTGTTTGACCAGTACCAACAAATGTTGGGGCAACGGGTGTACTATTATCGCAACTACGAAGAAGGCGCAGGTCAGTTACTGTATCAGATCAACAAGTCGGGTGCTAATTTTCACCCGTATGATCCGACAGAATCCAAGTTCTTGGATCACATGGATAATATTAACAAGCTGGATACTTTGCCGCACACAGCCCAGCAAACGAAGTCTTACCGTGACGTAGTCAAGGATATTTTCAGTAGGTTACAAAAAACTGATACAAGTGTGTTGCAGTTGTTTGATGAGCTCAATAAGGAGCAGGAGAAATACTATACCAACGATAGTCACGACAAATCGTTTCTTGATCTGTACGAACAGACCAAGGTCGGTAATTTTAAGCAGATGGAAAGTTACTGGACGAATTTGAAGACTATGGTGGAACAAGTGAATGATAAAACAGAAAAAGCTGAATAATTTACCGTTTGGCTTACCAAGAGCCTCATTACACTAACTGGTAAAATTAGTTCAAAATAGTTACACAAAAAAAGGCTGGGACAAAATTCATTTTGCCTCAGCCTTTTTAGCTTTCTGTAAGTCATGGTCTTTCAAACTAACGATCTAAATCCTAAGGACACCAAAATTCAGGTTTTACTTTGAAACTAGTCTAGTACTCAAAACCACTTTCGTCACGACTTCTTGCATAATTACTTTGCCAATAGCCAAATTTTAATATTTTGGTATAATAATAACAAGTTAATTGAGGAGAACAAGCAATGGCTACTACTTTTTCCACCATCAACATTTTAGGCGTTGATTTCATCAATGCTACAGCACAGCAATTTTACCGGCAACTGCAAAACGACAGTCAGAACCAGCGCAATCGTTTTGTCGTCACCGCTAATCCTGAAATCGTACTGCAAGCACGCAACGACCCACAATTTATGGACTTAATCCAACACGCAGACTACACCGTTGCAGACGGAATTGGCATCGTTAAGGGAGCGCAGATTTTAAAGCGCCCGCTTCCCGAACGCATCACTGGCTATGATACTTTGATTGCTTTGTTACGCTGGTGTGCGCAACAGCACAAAAAAGTTTTCTTACTAGGAGCTAAGCCAGCCGTACTGAAACAAGCGGTCGCCAACTTACAACGCGATTACCCCGCCTTAGTGCTGTGCGGCAGTCACGACGGCTATTTTACGGACGCACAAACTGTGGCACAACAAATTCAAACAGCACGACCGGATTTCGTTTTTGTCGCCCTTGGCTCACCCAAACAAGAACAATTTATTGCACAATACCGAAAATGTGCCCCCGCGATTTGGATGGGAGTCGGTGGCAGCTTCGATGTTTTAGCCGGAGTCGTTAAACGTGCCCCCCAGTTCTGGCAACAGCACCACCTCGAATGGCTGTACCGGTTACTAAAAGAACCGACACGTGCCAAACGAATGCTAGCCTTGCCCCACTACCTGTGGCTGATCTACCGGGAAAAATATCAACACAAAAAAGAGCTGTGAACCGAACCAGTTAGCGGTCGCGGACTAAGTGGCATCGACAGACAAATCCTGTACTGAGATTTGTTGGTTGGTGAGCTTAGAACTTAAACTGCTGCTTTGACGAACGCGATTAATACCATGATTTATGGAAATACAAAAAAGGCCTGAGGCAAAATGAATTTTGTCCCAGCCTCTTTTTTGTGTAACTATTTTGAAACAATTTTACCAGTTAGTATATTGACGCTCTTGGTAAGCTAAACGGTAAATTTGTCTGATTTCTCCACCATGTTCTTTATCACGAGCAGTAACTTTTCCACCTTGATCATTAGCAAAATTAATATTAATTAAATCATAGTGATGAATGCTTACAATTGTTTCATAATCCGTATCGCCATAGCCCTGCCCAGCTTCAAGCGTAGTGGAAAAATTTCCTTCTGAATCAGTATAAACCACAGTATCATTAGTCGGACTTGTTACGCCAAAGCCCTGTACTTTAACAACAAATTTTTGATTTGCCGCTGGTTGAACCCCGTTATATGCCCTCCCAGAAAATCTATTCTCATATCTTTTATTACTAATAATGCGCCAATTTGGTCCATACTGATATCCAGTAACGTAAGCATCACCCAGTTGTTCAACATCAATTCTATCAATACCAGCATTACTTGTATTATCTGCTTTAATTGTGTAATTAAAAGCGAAAAATACACATACAACTGCTAACATTGACAATAAAATTACCTTAATCTTTTTCTTCATTTTGCTTACTTCCTCCTACTTCATTCACTTGTTCCACCATAGTCTTCAAATTCGTCCAGTAGCTTTCCATCTGCTTAAAATTACCGACCTTAGTCTGTTCGTACAGATCAAGAAACGATTTGTCGTGACTGTTGTTGGTATAGTACTTCTCTTGTTCCTTATTGAGCTCATCAAACAACTGCAATACACTCGTATCAGTTTTCTGCAACCTGCTGAAAATATCCTTGACTACGTCGCGGTAAGACTTCGTTTGCTCAGTCGTGTGCGGCAAGGTATCCAACTTGTTAATATTATCCATGTGATCCAAAAATTTAGATTCTGTCGGATCGTACGGGTGAAAATTAGCCCCAGCCTTGTTCATCTGGTACAATACTTGCCCTGCACCTTCCTCGTAGTTACGGTAATAGTACACCCGTTGCCCCAGCATTTGTTGGTACTGGTCAAACACGTCGTCGAATGCTTTTTGCTTGTCCTTGGGGACTAGATTATCGCGTAAGTACTGGAGTGCCGCCACACTCGAATCGTATTCGGTTTGAAGCGCATCATGTGACTGGTGGTTAAACTCAATATTAACAAAGTTGTTGCGCGCTTCATCTACGCCATCAGCTATCTTTTGGATTGAATCCTGTAACTGCTGGGCTAAATCCTGATCCATATCCTTAAAAAAGCCATTTTGTTTTAACCCTTCATTGAAAATCTGTCCCACTTTAGTTTTAAGAAAACTAGTGCTAATTCCTAAATCGCCATTATATTCAGAAAAAATATTATCACGAGATAATATTTTATCCGCTAATTCAGGAACAAAATCATAGACTGTTGATTTTTTATCAAGATCATCACCAGCAACTGCACCATCATAAATATTCTTCAGAGCATTCAATTCTTGGTTAACATTATACTTAATGTTATATTTATCAACTAAATAATCCCGTAAAGTACCCATATCATAAAGATCCGGGTCATCAATAAGCCCTTCATTTAGAAAGCTCAGCAATGGATCCTGCGTATTTTGATCAAAGGCAAAGACCTGATCCATTTCGTCAAAAGAAAGCAGCGCGTCAAAACCATTAGGGCTTTTACTTTCATTCATCTTAACCATCTCTGGAGTCAATGCGGTTGGATCTTTTTTAAAGTGAAAACCGCACTTACTAGCAATAGTCAACATTTGATGTTGCAAATCCTTAACTAAATCCGGATCTTTAAAGTTCGCAAAGATCTTCCCAAAGTCCGGCGTGTTCGTTGTTTCTACCTGTTGGTCTGGCTTAGCCGCAGCGACTTGCTTTACTTCTTGGGGCTTTTGCGCAGCAGCAGTTTTAGCGTTAGGTGTTACCGGTGGCACACTACTGTAATTTGAAATTCCGTTAAGCATGTTAATCACCTCCCCTCTATCTGTACTATCGGCCAATGTAAGCGAATTTTTAAATTAATTATTACACTAAAAAAGAAGTTGGGATACAATTTTCATCCCCACTTCTTGCTTATTGTTCCTTGACGTTGATCATTTTCACGAATTCAAATTGCTCATCAGCAAACGTAAATTTTAAAATACAACAATTATGAAATCCACCAACTCGTTTTTGGATTTGCTCGTAATCTAACCACTTACGTAAAAACATAAAGCAAGCCCCACCGTGACTTACGGCCAAGACTCTTTGATGGTCCGGCTTATTCATAATTGCAGTCAACGTTTGATTCATTCTTGCTTGCACTTGCAGATCAGACTCACCCCCGAACTGGACGAAGAAATCACCGTAAGTGTGACGTTTAGTATCATTTCGGGGATTCAACTGCTCGCTTTGGCCTTCAAAGACCCCGAAGTTCCATTCCTTTAAGCCCTTCAACCTAGTGTAAGGTTGCGCCGTAATATTTTCCAACGTGTCACAAGCACGTTCTTGCGTCGAGGAATACGCGTGGTCAAAAACAATACCCTGAGCTTCAAAATACTTGCCAACTTCTTGCGCATCAGCGATTCCCTGTGTAGTTAGTGGTGAATCGCATGCTCCTTGAATTCGGTGTAATTGATTAAACAGCGTCTGTCCGTGACGCATTAAGTATAATTCTTGCATATTATCCCCCTTTTTCATTCGCCTTAAATAATACCACAGTTTACCAAGGGGTAAAATAACGACGTAATTCCGAATCAGCATTTTTAACTTCTAATAATCCCTTACTGAGATCCAAAATAACTACGTGTAAATTTTTTAACTGATGGTGTTGTAGCTCCAATGGCTCTTTAAATTTAAACAGTAAGTACCGGTTAGCTAACGGACGGTCATTAAATAAAGTCACGTAGGCGCTGGGCCCGCCAGTAAACGCGTTGAACAATAAAGCTTGCAGGTAAGCAGGAATTTCAGCCAAACGACCCAAGACTTGCTCAAGCTTGGCTACTATGGCATCCAATGTGTCCACCTCAAATATCAGCGGCTGTTTTAAATAACTAGTCACCGACCCAATTTTTCGTTTAGTGGCGAAAATACGTTTGCCCAAAGTCGCAATAAAATCATCGGAACTAAAAAAAGTAAACGGGATCACGGGGATCGGAAATTTAGCCACAGAATAAGGACTATTGCGCGAAACTAACAGGTAATCGTAGTCGCTATAATCCAGTTGCTCTAATTCATAAGAGTATACTAAATGATAATGCGCGTTGAGTTTAGTTAACCCTAGTTTTCTGATCAAACGTTCCGTTGCCAATTTTCCTTCGGTATTGACCACCAAAAAATTAGTTGGAAAATACTCGTTACGCTGACGACAAATTAAATTATAAAGCCCCATCACGACCTCAAAAAATAACCGGTCGTTTAAATCAAGCGTGCAATAAGTGGGGAATAATAGGTAACACCCAATCGCTAGCGAAATCGATGCCGGAAAATTTTTAACAATGTTAGCAGTCGTCTGACTGAAAGTCAAAGTCACCAAGTGATACTGTTTTTTTAGCAAGTAGAAGTAGGTAAATTGTTGTAAAAATAACCCCACGTCTGCGGGAAAATTCAGCTTAAAATGCTGCAGCCAAAATTTCACCTGGTGGTCAGATTGCCGTTGGGCTTGGACGGCAACTTCAGGGAGGTAATCTTGTTTAGTCAAACTACTGATTTCCTGGTTGGCGGTCAGATAAATGCTACAAAAGAATTGTTCGCCGGGCTGTTTTACCAATTGTTGGGCAACCTTGAAACTCGGTGTAGTACCGATCGCCCGTTTTTCAGTTGCAGTTAACTTCAACGGATGTCCTCGCCGCAACGGATAAACTAACAAGTACTTTACCGTCGCTAAAAAACCCGCGTCACTGAGTGGGTAGTGCGTCGCTAATATCACCCGCTGAAGTTTTTTAGCAGTGGCAACGACTTGCTTTTTAGTCAGTTGCAGCTGACCTAACGACACTTCGGGAAATAACACGTTCACCGAAAAATCATAGATATCTAACAAGTCGACCAAACAAGAACGAATTGCTCCTTCGACACCAACGACTTGCATTCCATAATAAGGAGTCACTTGAATACCTAACCCGTAATCCCGCAAGTATTCGTGAACTTGGCGCATATCTTTATTGATCGTCGCAGTGCTGACGTTTAATTTTTGTGCTAATTCCTCTTCTTTAGTGAAACCATCGTGGACTAATAATAAACGACAAATGGCAGGGACTCGTGGCTTATCCTTAAACTTCTTATTTAAATTTAGCTCCAAGTAAGACTGACACTGCAACTTAACGAATTCTAGCCACTTAGTTTCATTTAGCGGGTACGCTAAGTAGTAACCCTTGCCGCGTTGATTTTCCACTTGCACGTCGTGTCCTAATTGCACGAATAGTTCGTTGATCCGTCCCAGTTCGGTTTGAAGCGTGCGCAAAGAGATCCGTTCATCGCGCTGCAATTCTTCCTTGGATAAAAATTCGTGCGCCAAAAGTTGATTCAATAAATTGATTTCCCGGTAAGTTAATTGCATTCAAATTCTCCTAAACAAAAAAGAGGAGTTGTGACAAAAAGCAGCAGCTTGTGCCAACTCCCCCTCCTGCGCGTTGTTCATTAGTTATTCCAAAAACAACTTGCGCAAATTTTGTTCTACTTGTTTGGTCAATCCCAATTTTTGGACGGCAAATTCACGGATCGACCCATACTCATCTTTGATCTTAGCGAGTGAAGCTTGGATAAATTCCGGTCTGGTATCAAACAAAGAATACATGTAGTCGGCTACCTGCCGGTCATGAGTTTGCTCCCAAAAATTCTGATAGTAACGCGCGTTTTTTTCAGCCCGTGCCCGGCGCGTCAACATGTAGTCGTGTACCAGTAGCTCTTCTGGTACTCCTAGAATTCCTTCCAGCACCATAAAAGCAAAGCCAGTCCTATCTTTGCCCCCACGGCAATGCTGCAACGTCGGTAAATCTTGTTCGTTTGCCGTTACTTGCAGTGTCTGGCTAAATGCCTTGATACTAGCAGGAGTATCGACAAACGCTTCTTGCTGTGCGATCATTTCGTCACCGCCTTTTTTACCAGCAGCTAGTGCTCGCGCGGCCCGGTCTTTGAGCGCCGATCCCACCGCTTGATCCTGCGCCTTCCCCGCTGCCCGCGCGGTGTCGGCTTCCGGGTCGAAGTTAAACGAGCGAATGGCGGGAGAAATCTCCGGATTAGGTGTTTCCAAAATTTCACTAGCACTTCTAAAGTCAACAATCGATTTTAACCCGAGGTTACGAACAAACGTGAACCCCTCTGGCTTTAAATTATGCAAAAAATCCGAGCGATAAGCAACACCCCATTTAATTCGCCGGCCATCAACTGTGCGGTAACCACCGATGTCCCTTAAATTATACATCCCAGGAACCGGCAAAATCCGATAACCAAAAAGCAGCGGACGGTCTGCGGCAAATTCTAAAATAAAATACGTTGGCTGGTGTAAATCATACTCAAAATCAATGGTCAGCTCTGCTTTATTATCCTGGCAGATCAGATGCTTAGCCGTCGGGGCCACGTTATTTTCTAACGTCCAGTATAACCGATAACTAAGCGGTCCGTCTGCGGCAATTTTAATTTGTGTTTGCTGGCGCGACAGGAAAAAAGCCTCGGCGTAGTCGATTTGCATCACTTACCTCCTTTGACCTGCTCAATGTATTCTTTGAGTGGGGTAGGTGAATCGTAGGCCGCCATCTGAAAATTGATTGGAAGCTTGAGTTCCAGCAATTTCTTTAAGGCCTCGTCTTCTTCCGGTGTGAAACATAGATCGGGACTATAGCGGATCGTACGGTCATCACGTTCCCGCATCCCACCATAATTAACTTCTTTGATGTCAACTCCGCCTTCGATCATTTTCAGCAAATCAGCCGTGCTGGTGATCAATAGAAAAGTTGATTTATTGATCGGGTTTTTATGATAAACCCGAATAAACTTATCTACCCCAAAAACGTGTACGATGTAGCCTGGCGCAGCCATCTTCAACACCTGTTCTTGGACCGGATTGCTAGCGGCCTTATCGCTGATGCAAATGATCTGCTGGGCTCCGATATGGCGCAGCCATGAACTCGCCACCTGCCCGTGGATCAACCGATCATCAATACGTACCCATTCAATTGCCATTTTAATTTCCTCCTTTTTTCGCTTGTGCCGTGATATTGACCAGTGACTTGGCGTGTGTTTGCTCCACAATTTCTTGTGCCTGTGCCAAGTCAGTTGGCTTTCCCAGCAATAATTCCAGTAAAATCGGCACGTTTAACCCGGAATATACCAATACTTGTTCGTTAGTCAAGGTCAAGTAAGTGGAAATGTTAGCCGGGGTGCCCCCATAAATATCTACCAGCACCAAAGTTTCCTCGCCATTGGGACTTAAAGTAGCTACTTTTTCTTGGAGTTCCGCTAAACATTCGTCGTAAGTTCTTCCCGGAGTCACCGAAACGACCTCCACGTTTTCTTGCTTTTTACCGATGATCATTTCGGCGGTTTTTAGTGCTTCTTGGGCAAACAACCCGTGACTCGTTAGAATTAAGTTCATCGTATTTCCTCCTATTTCAAAATCCCGACTGCGGCTAAAATAGTCCCAAAGATCAGGATGGCAAAAATCAGCCAAGTTAGGTATTTCCGTGGCATATAGGAATGCAATTTGTACAGTCCTAAGGTAAATAATAACGGCAATAATTTAGGCATTACCCCGTCCAATAATTTTTGAATAGAGATCGTCGAGCCCTTCATCTTGATGACCGTTCCGACATCGATCTTGACGTACTGGGCGATCAACGCACCTACGACCATTACCCCGACCGCAGTCGAAATATTGATAATTTTTTGCATCACCTTAGCCTGTTCACCAGTTTTGATAAACTGGACTCCTTTTTCGTAACCCAAAATAATTCCATAGTACTTAACGGCGATATTTAATCCGTTGTAAATCAAAAACATCAATACCGGTCCTAAAAAATTCCCCTGTAAGGCATAAGCAGCACCGATACTACCGGCGATCGCTTGGATGGTGATCTTAAAAACACTATCGCCGATCCCAGCCAGCGGTCCCATCATCCCGGACTTAATGGCAACAACGGCCTCTTTATCGTCTTCACCAGTAGTCTCTTCTACGGCAGCGGTAATTCCCAAAATCATCCCCGTTGCAGTGATCTGCGACAAAAAGTAAGTCAAATGCCGTTTCATCGCTTCGATCCGCAGTTCCTTATTATCACCGTACAAACGGCGAATGATCGGGATCATCGCGTTTAAAAAACCCAAAGCCTGCGTCAACACCAGCGTAGAAGTCAGGTTTAGCCCCCAGATCTGTAAGCGCCAAAAGACTTTATTCAAATCCTTGCGGGTGATTTGATGGTCAGGCGTACCGTTAGTTTTAGCAGTCGTTGCAACTGCTTGTTTCTTTTCACTCATAGATCATACCCCTCATCTTCGTCTTCTTCAGTAGCAGTAGTCGTTGATTGCGGTGCGCTGGCAGCTTCGTTTTGCCGGTCGATGATCTCCATAATGTATGAATAGATCACGGCAAAGACCAGCGAGAGTAACGTCACCGGCAAGATCCCCAATTTTAAATAAGCCGACAGGACAAAACCAAAGATCAAAAACGGCCACAGTGTTCCTTTCATCATCAGAGTCATCAAGATCGATAACCCCACGGCAGGCAAAATTGCTGAAGCTGTACCCATCCCGTTCAAAATATTATCGGGAACTACGGTCAAGATCTTATCAACGATCCCTTTTTGGAAATAAACGAAAATAAACGTGGGGATCGCCCGTAACAAAAACTGAATCACAAAAGCAACAATGTTGATCTGCATCATACCACTCAGGTCACCTTTTTCGGCCTGATGTTGCGCCCATGGTTCGAAAAATTGCTTCAAAACCTTAGTAAAAACGATCAATTGCTGAATCAAAATAGCAACCGTAGTCGCAGCGGCCACCCCGGCGGCGATCCCCTTAGGAGTAGCGCCGGTCCCAGACGTGATCGAAACGGTGATCCCGATAATGGTACCGACGATCATGTCGGGTGTTTGGTAGCCAGCCATGTTGCCTAACCCCATCCACATCAATTCCAAAGTAGCAGAGATCACGAGCGCCGTCGTCATGTCACCTAAAATCAAACCGACGACTGGCCCGACTAACAGCGGGCGCCGAAACATCTGCGGTCCTTGATCGTCGTAGGAACAAAAGCCGGCCCACGCAGCGATCAGTAATGCTTTAACCAAACTCATTGAAACTCACTCCTTTCTGATACTTACATTTTAGTGAAGCGCTTACAATAATTCTAGCTATGTTTTTAACATTTTAGACGCAAAAATTAAGGAGAAAGTTTCAGCTGTGAATTAGACCGGCCAGCACCCACGGACTATCGACAATGAGTCGTTCGAGACACAGGTTGCTGGTCTAAGAAGTACAATTGGACAAGCTGCAACAACCAACTTTCACAAAATATTATTTAAAAATCAGTAAAATTTAGTTGACATCGTTTTCAAAATGTTTTATGGTTAAACTTGTGTAAAACTTTAAGTGTGTTACTGATTCGATCAGGCATTAACCTACAAACACTAGCGTAAGGATAACTAGCAATGTAGGTTTTTTTATTGGTGTGAATTGGAGGAAGGCGACAACAGTGAAGTTTATTAAAAATTTTAATAATAATGCTGCCTTAGCCAAAGATCATTCTGGCGTCGAATGGGTAATCATCGGTAATGGAATTGGTTTTGGTAAAAAAAGAGGGGACGTGGTTGACGAACAAAAAATCACACGGCGATTTGTAGCCGTAGAAAAAAATATGTGCATGGTCGACAGTGTCAGAGATATTGACCCTAAAACATTGTCGCTGACGTCGCAAGTAATCGAACTCGCGTACCAGCAATTGGGAATCAAGTTTTCCGATTACCAGTACTTAGTTTTAGCCGACCACCTCGACTTTGCCTTCCGGCGTGCAGACGAAAAGATCCAGTTAGGAATTAATTCGTGGGAAGTCCACAAGCTGTTTCCCCAAGAGTTTGCCACGGCGAGTCAAGCGGTCGAATTGCTCCGCAAAAAAACTGGTTTAGCGTTGCCAGATAGCGAAATAGTCTATCTGACCTACCATTTTGTCAACGCGGCTTCTGATCAAACCAAGGTACAAGAAACGGTCAGGATCACCAAATTAATTCGCGGGATCGTAGCTATTATTGAATATCAATACGGCATTCAACTCGACGAGCATACTTTTAATTTTAACCGGTTTATGACCCACCTGCGCGGATTTATGGTCCGTCATATTGCCGATCCACAGGCCAATGACAACGGTAACGAATTGGACGCGGCATTTCTAGAACTCATGAAAACCAAGTATGCTAAAGCCTATCAAACAGTCACTAAGATCGGCACTTATTTACACGAACAAGCTGGCTGGAATTTGCAGCCAGACGACCAAGTTTATCTCACGTTGCATGTCTGGCGGGTCACTCACCGCCAGGATCAACATCATAATTAATATTTTTTAAGGCGTGTTACTTTAAGCAGGCATTAGCCCGAAAAACCTCCTATTTGTGTTGGAGTTTTTTCGGGCTTTTGTCGTCATTTAAAAGGAGGATCCTCATGGCTTACGAAGATTTAAGTCGCACAATTATCGCCGGTGTCGGCGGTAAGAAAAATGTTGTCAGCGTAGTCCACTGTACAACTAGATTACGTTTCAAACTCAAGGACGATAAAAAAGCAGACGATGCTACGTTAAAAAACACCGATGGTATCATCTCGATCGTTAAATCTGGCGGTCAGTACCAAATCGTGATCGGCAATCACGTTGCTGACGTTTATGATACTTTGATCAAAGTCGGTGGCTTTCACGATGGCGGTGAAGTGGCAGACGACTATGTCGATACCAGCAACATGAGTATCATGGACAGGTTCATTGATTTAGTTTCCGGTATTTTCACCCCGATCTTAGGACCAATGTGTGCTGCCGGGATGATCAAGGGTTTCAACGCGATGTTTTTAGCCTTTGGTTGGGAAGCTCAAACTTCTGGCACGTACACTATCCTAAATGCGATCGGCGATAGTATCTTTTATTTCTTCCCTGTGATCTTAGGGATTTCTTCCGCTAAAAAATTCAAGATAGATTCTTACTTAGGTGCTACCATCGGGGCTGCTATGTGCTACCCGACGATCGTTGCTGTTGCAAGCAGTAAGACGACTCTCTTCACCGTTTTTAAGGGAACATTTTTAGCTTCACCGATCCATATGACTTTCTTAGGGATCCCCGTGATCTCCATGAACTACACCTCTTCGGTCATCCCGATCATTTTAGCGATCTGGTTTGCTTCTAAAGTTAATCTCCTCGCTAAAAAATGGATCCCGACCGTGGTTCAAACTTTCTTAGTACCATTCGCAGTCTTACTGATCACTATTCCGATCACATTCTTGATCATCGGGCCGATTGCTACTTGGTTAGGAAACGCTATCGCAGCGATCGTTAGTGCCGTTTACAACTTCAGTCCGATCATCGCCGGGATCTTGATGGGTGCCTTCTGGCAAGTCTTCGTTATCTTCGGCGTTCACTGGGGCTTTGTAGCCGTCATGATGACCAACATCGCTGCTTTAGGTTACGACCCGATCTTGGGCTTATCACTAGCCTGCTCGTTTGCACAGACCGGCGTTGTCTTAGCTATCATGATGCAAACTAAAGACGAAAAGACCCGCAGTGTTGCTATCCCTGCTTTTGTTTCTGGGATCTTTGGTGTTACTGAACCTGCTATTTACGGTGTTACTTTACCGCGGAAAAAACCGTTCGTCCTCAGCTGTATTGCTGGCGCGATCGGTGGCGGCATGGTCGGCTTTTTCAAGGTCAGAGTCTTCCAAATGGCCGGCATGGGGATCTTCTCTATTCCTGATGCTATTGGTAAAGCCGGGATCGACAGCCGCGTTTGGGGCTTGATCGCTGCAATGGCAGTTGGTACTGTTTTAGGTTTCTTATTCCAGTTATTATTTGGCAAAAATAGTGTTGACGAAACGATCGAACAACAAGCTGCACAGGCTGCCGGCGTTGCAACAGGTAACGCTAATGGTGCTACAACCGACGCTCACATTACCGTTGAACAACCAAAAGTTTCTTATAACCAGCCAGAAAAAATCGTTGCCCCACTCAGCGGGACCGTCGTTGCTTTAAGCGACGTCAAAGATGAAGTCTTCGCTAGCGGCGCAATGGGCAAAGGAATCGCCATCACTCCTAACGCCGGGCAAGTTAATTCTCCGGTCAACGGCACGGTTGCGATGGTCTTTCCTACCGGACACGCAGTAGGAATCAATTCGAATCAAGGTGCCGAGATCATGATCCATATTGGCATGGACACAGTCGAATTAGACGGCAAGGGCTTCAAGACACTGGTAGAAAAAGGCCAAAAAATCGAAGTCGGCACTCCGTTGATTGAATTTGACCTCGATGCGATCCAAAAAGCCGGTTACGAAACCACGACACCCGTAGTCATTACCAACTCAAAGAGTTATCATGATGTTAAGCCGGTAGCTAAAAAACAAGTTGTTAGCGGTGATCAATTATTAACTTTGGAATAAGCAGAAAGGTGGAAAACTCATTATGAGTACAAAAAATACTTTTCCCCAAGGATTTTTATGGGGTGGTGCAACAGCCGCCAATCAGTTAGAAGGAGCATACAACACAGATGGTAAGGGATTATCGATCGCCGACGTCTTGCCTCAAGGACGCGACCGTTTGGCCGTAGTCAACGCCCCAGACTTCGATTTTACCCTCGACGCCAACCGTTTTTATCCTAACCATGAAGGCATCGATCACTACCACCACTTTAAAGAAGACATCGCCTTATTTGGCGAAATGGGCTTTAAGTGCTACCGCTTTTCGATCGCCTGGTCGCGCATCTTTCCTAACGGCGACGAACAGGAACCTAACGAAAAAGGCTTGCAATTCTACGATAAGGTGATTGCTGAGTGTTTAAAAAATAACATCGAACCCGTGATCACTATTTCCCATTACGAATTACCGCTCAACCTCGTCAAAGAATACGGCGGCTGGAAAAATAAAAAGCTGATTGCCTTTTACGAACGCTTTGCCCGCACCGTTTTGACCAGATACTATAAAAAAGTCAAATACTGGATGACGTTTAACGAAATTAACAGTGCCGCTCATTTTCCAGTGATGGGTCAGGGATTAGTTGTCTCTAACGGCGCTAACGAGCCTAAAAATATCTATCAGGCTTGGCACAACCAATTCGTTGCCAGCGCCAAGGCTGTTAAGATCGGCCACGAGTTAGATGAAAACCTCCAAATCGGTTGCATGATCTTGTACGCAACGACTTACAGTTATGACTCTAACCCGAAAAACCAGCTGGCTACCTTACAAGAAAACCAAGCCAATAATTTCTTTTGCACCGACGTTCAAGTTCGCGGCCATTATCCCGCTTATACTAAAAGTTTGCTGGCACGTAAGGGAGTTAAACTCAGTGACCTCGACTACACCGACGAAGAATTAGACTTGCTGGCCAAATATCCCGTCGATTACATCGGGTTTAGCTATTACATGTCTTCCGTGATCGACGTTACTGGCGCCACCACCAAGACGACCAACGGTAACATGATGGGCGGCGTCGAAAACCCGTTCTTAAAATCAAGCGACTGGGGCTGGCAGATCGACCCGACCGGACTACGGATCGCGTTGAATCAATTATCCGACCGCTACCAAAAACCCCTCTTCATCGTTGAAAATGGCCTAGGTGCCGTCGATCAGCCGGACGAAAATCACTACGTCAAAGACGATTATCGTATCGATTACTTGCGCCAACACATTCAGGCGATCGCAGGCGCAATCGCCGACGGCGCCGATGTCATGGGTTATACTCCTTGGGGGTGCATCGATCTAGTCAGCGCATCGACTGGTGAAATGTCCAAACGTTACGGTTTCATTTACGTCGATGTCGATAACGAAGGTAAAGGCAGTTTTAAACGCTATAAGAAAGAATCATTTAACTGGTACCAAAAAGTGATCGCAACAAACGGTGCTGATTTAGACTAGCGAGGAGGATTACGCGATGTATTCAAAAAGCATACCAACAGGATTTAAGCCTGGGTTCCTTTGGGGTGGCGCCACGGCAGCCAACCAAATCGAAGGTGCGTGGAACGTTGACGGCAAAGGACTGACTACCGCCGAAGTCGTCCAAAAAGCCCAAAATCGGACCGATTCGATGGCAATGAATAAGGTCACAAAACAATCTATTCAAGCTGCCATTACCGACCAAACCGATACGCTTTATCCCAAACGTCGTGGCATTGATTTTTACCACCATTACAAAGAAGACATCAAGTTAATGGCAGACATGGGTTTTAAAGCTTTTCGTTTATCAATTGCTTGGGCGCGCATTTTTCCGACCGGTGACGAAAAACAGCCCCACGAAAAGGGACTCGCATTTTACGACGCGGTCTTTGACGAATGCGCGAAGTACGGTATCGAGCCAGTCGTTACCCTTTCGCATTACGAGATGCCCCTAGCCTTGACGTTAAAACAAAATGGCTGGGCTAGCCGCAAAACGATCGAATGCTTTACTCGCTACACCGAAACGGTCTTTAAACGCTACCGCAATAAGGTTAAATACTGGATGACTTTTAATGAGATCAACGCAGCTATTTGGGGCTTCACCGCCACCGGTGCGCTAGACGAAGGCCTAAGCCCGGACGAAAAACTGCAACTGAGCTATCAAGCCGTCCATCATCAGTTTGTAGCAAGCGCAATCGCAGTGCAACAGTGCCACGAGATCATTCCCGACGCCAAAATTGGCTGTATGTTAGCGCGGATGCAAAATTACCCGCAAACTCCGGACCCGGCAGACGTCGTGGAAACCCAGCACCAAGACGACTTGAACATGTTTTTTACCGACGTGCAGATCCGCGGCGAGTACCCGGAATACATGAATCGCTATTTCAAAGAACACAATATTGAGATCCAAATGGAACCCGGCGACGAAGAACTGTTGCAAAAAGGAACGGTCGACTACCTGGCATTTAGCTACTACATGTCGATGGTCGCTGCAGCCCCGGGAAAGGCTCAAGAAGAAACTAGCGGTAACCTAACGTTTGGTGGGAAAAACCCGTACCTAGAGGCTAGCGACTGGGGTTGGCAGATCGACCCGGTTGGACTGCGTATCACACTCAACGCCTTTTGGGACAGGTATCGCATCCCACTGTTCGTCGTAGAAAACGGCTTGGGTGCTAAAGATCAGATCGCACCCGACGGTAAAATTCACGACACTTACCGCATCGATTACCTGCGCAAACACATCGAGCAAATGAAAGAAGCAGTCAAAGATGGCGTCGATTTGATGGGTTACACGACGTGGGGCCCAATCGACCTAGTCAGTGCCGGAACTTCTGAGATGTCTAAACGTTACGGTTTCGTGTACGTTGACCAAGACGACGAAGGTCACGGCACGCTCAAACGGACACCAAAAGATTCGTTTTACTGGTATCAAAAAGTGATCGCATCTAACGGAGAAAAACTAGATTAATTAAACCGCGAATCAGGCCGATTAGTAGGTGAGCATTAACCTAATACGTACAAAAGGGATCAAGACAAAAATATTTTGCCTTGGTCTCTTTTGTATTATTCGACAATAAAACGTCGTGTGGCCTCTTGTTTTTTAGGAAACAACCAAACTGCCAGCGCCAAGTAAAACAGCAAGACGCACACCGAACTACCCCAATTAGCACTAGACACTTCTGCACCCGGTTTTTGCACGAAACTCAATAAAAAGTCGATCCAAAAATGAACACACATTGAAGTCCTGAGATTACCGCTCCTAAGGTAAAGTACCGCAAACAAAGATCCCATTCCACAGACTTGGATCACCTGGCAAATAGTCGCAAATAACGGCTGAGATGCTAAATTGTCTAGGTGCCACAGGCCAAACAACAGTCCCGACAGCAAAATTGCGGCCCACGTTGATAGTAAATGATGTTTGGGGCTAAAAGTAATTTGTAATAGTTGGTCAAAAATCACACCGCGGCCTAACAATTCTTCGGCTAGTGCCACCAACACTATTTCTATAAAATAAGTGCCGACCGTGCGCGGCCCACCAACAAATAGCAGCAAGATGACGATCAACCCGATCAACCACAACGGCCGCACTTCTTTTTCAAGCGCTAAATTTAGCTTGATCCTGCACCGCGTAGTGATGGCGTTCAGTACTAACACTATGATAATGGTATTGATTTTATAAAATATCATGTCTAAATCATGATCACTGACCATTTTTCCCAATAAATAATTCGACAAGTCATCGATTACTAAGAAAGCAATTACAAACACGAATAAATTTAATACTAATTTTTTCTTGGTCATAAATATCATCCTCAACGTTTTAAATTTGGCGTTCACTTGCAAGCTAGCGCAAAATTTGACCGACCGTCAAGAGTAACTTCCAAGACAAGTATGTCTGGCGCGACAAGACATTTTTATCTTTCCCAAAATAGCTTATAATATAAACGAAAAGTATGCGAAAGGATTTATTACCTATGACCATCGGAGAAAAAATCAAAATCTACCGCACAGATAACCAGCTGACTCAAGAAAAATTAGCCCAGAAACTACTAGTCTCACGCAAGACCATCTCGGGCTGGGAAAATAACCACAGTATCCCGGACATCAACATAGTAGCAGAGCTGGCTAAAATTTTTAATACCACCATTGACGAACTGATCAGTGAAGATCCGGTAGTATTAAACCATTACCAACAACAAGAACAAACAGCGCAACACAGTAAAGTGATCGAAATTATTTTGTATTGCCTGTTATTGATTTTAACCGTGTTATCTTTATTCGGAGATATTATTCCCTACTTCCCATTTTTACTTATTATTACTACTACTACAGCCGGTGAAATTTACTACCTGATAAATTTCACTGACTGGCAAAGATTCAAGCAGAATAAAAAAATAATTTTTCTATTCCTTTCTTTCTTGATATTTTTAATTGCTAACGCTTTTTTTACCCCATTTAGTTCTGTTGACTTCAGTGAATTAAGTCAAAAATCAATTTCCTATGACCTTGGCATCCTTGTGGGAAAATTACTCAGATTTTTAGCATTTCCCGTTAGCGATACCATTTTACTTAATTTTTATCCGTCTCAACTCACAGATTTTCTGCGAAAATTTCATTTATTTCCCGGGAAATAGTCAATTTCACCGTCAAGAAAAAATAATTTATGCTATGCTTAAATCAAAGGAGGTGCACCATGGCTATTAAACTAATCGCACTCGATATCGACGATACCTTACTGAACTCACAGGGCAAAATTACGCCTAAAACCCACAACGTTTTGACCGCCGCTAGCAATGCAGGAAGCAAAATCGTATTGTGTTCGGGACGCCCTTTACCCGGCGTGCAACCCTACTTAGATCAATTAAAGATCAAAGGCGACCACCAATACGTGATCACCTACAACGGTAGTGTCCTGTCGACCGTCAGTGGCAAAACAATTTTTGCCCTTGCTTTAGCCAATCAAACTTACCGCCAAGTAGACGATTACGCCCGCCAAAATCAGCTCCAGTATAACGTCTTGGATTTGCAAGGCAATATTTACACCAGCGATCACGACGTCAGCCGCATTACGGTCATTCAGGCGTGGGAAAATAACGCCGGGATCTTGATCAGAAAACCGGCCGAATTACCGGCGAATTTTCAAGCAGCTAAGGCCGTTTTTGTCGGCGAAAAAGATAGTTTAGACCTCTACGAAAAAGACGTTAAAGCTAAATTCGGTGACACTAATTACGTCGTGCGCGCCGCGGCTAATTTTTTAGAGATCATGAATAAAAAAGCCAATAAGGGCGCGGCACTTGCTCAATTAGCTGAAAAACTCTCACTGACGGCAGACGAAGTCATGGCCGTTGGTGACGACAAAAACGACCTGCCAATGCTTGATTTCGCGAAATATTCGGTCGCAATGGGTAACGCGACGCCAGTTGCCAAGCAACACGCCAACTACGTCACGGACACCAACGACAACGACGGCATCGCGCAGATAATAGAAAAATTAGTGAATTTGTAATAAACGGCGCTCAACAGTGGCAACTAAGCTAAAATGGTAATTAAATCAGGTCTGAATATTGCGGGCGGAACTAGACACAAAGAGGACCGGGGCAAAAATACTTTTGCCCCGGTCCTCTTTGTGTTTTCCGTAAATAATAGACTGATCGTGCTCCAAAAAGCAGCAGTTTGCGCCTAGCTACGTTTCAAAATAAAACCAAAGTTCAGGTTTTACTTTGAAACTAGGCTAGTGCTCGAAACGCTTTTTGTCCCAACTCCCTCTATTGTATTATTCTTATTTCTTTTTGAGTTCAGCTAATTGTTCGTAAACGTCCACGAAATTTTGTGCTAAATCTACAAAAGTGATTGCCGTCATCAAATGATCTTGCGAGTGCACCATTAATAACGTGACTTGCTGATGTTGCCCCTGTGCTTCCTTAGTCAACATGTCAGTCTGCGTGTTGTGCGCTTGTACTAAGGCCTTTTGCGCGTCGTCTAGTTTTTGGTGAGCCGTTGTCAGGTCGCCTTCCTTAGCGGCTTTGATGGCTTCCACCGCAAACGACTTAGCGTTACCAGCATTAATGATCAGCCCCATCGTTACTTGTAGCTGTTTTTCTTGCGCGCTTTGTTCTTCTTCAGCCATGAATTTGCTCCTTTGCGGTTAATTAACTAACCTTCCATTAAGTCGTAAGCTTGTTTTAACACTTTTTCACCATCCATCATGCCGTAAGCCTGCATATCGATAATAGCTAACGGGATATTGGTACCCTCTAGCTTACTCTTAAAGTCGCTTTCCATGTAGCGCACCTGCGGCCCGAGTAAGACGCAATCGATTTGTTTATTGCTTAAATTATTATCCGCTTCTGCAGCCGGTGCAGCGAAGATCTCCACGTCTTTACCCTGTTCTTTTGCTACATTTTGCATCTTAGTTACCAATAAACTCGTACTCATTCCCGCTGCACAGCACAGCATGATCGTCTTTTCAGCCATTCTAAATCCCTCCATCATAATAATTAGCCAGCGCCCTGAAGCGTTTTCCAATAAACCATTTATAGCATATTATCACCTTTTTTACAACTTTGCTTGTACCTACAAAGGTTAGAAAACAGCTGCTTTAACTGCAATTGCTTCATACGGACGCAGTTTCAAAGTAGTTGGTAACTGACTTAATTGAGTGGAATAATTACTGATCATAGTTTGACACTCAAGGTTGTGGATTTTCGTTGGTAGCTGTACCTCATGAGCTTTAGCATAAAAATTAGTGAAGACCAAAAGCTGCTGTTCCTTGCCGTCCAAATAACGCCTGTACGCTAACACCTGCGGGTCCGCTTTTAAAAACATTTTGATATGCCCAGCAGAAATCAAGGGTTCCGTTTTGCGCAGATGAATCAACTTTTGATAATAGGCAAAAATTTGTCCATGCGCTAATTCAGTCATAACATTGATTTCTTTTTGATTCGTCGGCGTCAGCCACGGTCTCACCCGACTAAAACCAGCATACTTACTATTGTCCCAATGCATCGGAGTGCGTGAATTATCCCGCGATTTAGTTTGAATAATCGCTAACGCTTCTTTGGGATCCACTCCTTTTTGAATTAAATTTTTATAGGCGTTTTGACTCTCAATATCAACATAATCATTCATTGAAGAATATGCAGGGTTGATCATCCCCAATTCCTCACCCATATAAATAAAAGGCGTGCCGCGCATCAAATGAATTGCCGTAGCCAACATCTGTGCAGACTGGACCCGGTATTTTTTAGTGTCACCGAAACGATCAAGCGCCATCGGCTGGTCATGATTGTTCCAAAACAACGCGTTCCAACCATTGCCTTGATCCATTTTTTCTTGCCATTGGGTAAATAAGTCCTTTAACTTCATAAAATCAAACGGCATTTTGGTCCATTTCTCGCCGTCTAAATAGTCCACTTTCAGGTGGTGAAAATTAAAGACCATCGATAATTCGTGATTCTGCGGATCCGAATAGGCAATTGCATTTTTAATAGTGGTAGAAGACATCTCCCCTACCGTAATGGCAGCAGGATCTTTGCCAAAACTATTCTGGTTCATTTCCGTTAAGTATTGGTGTACGACTGGCGTATCGGTATATAAACTTTTTTCCTGCTCGGGGTCAGTTGAATCAAGCAGTGTTTGGCTTTTACCCGTAACGTTAATGACGTCAAACCTAAAGCCCTTGACCCCCTTAGCCCGCCAAAAATTAACCACATCGACAGCAGCTTGGCGTACCTGTGGGTTATGCCAGTCTAAATCTGCTTGTGTTTTATCATATAAGTGTAAGTAATAATAATCGGTATCACCAAATTTTGACCAGGCAGGCCCACCAAATTTACTTTGCCAGTTAGTCGGTAAATCACCGTTAGCTTTAGCCTTTCGGAGGTAGAAAAACTTTTGGTACTTTTCTTCACCGGCTAACGCTTTTTGAAACCATTGATTTGCAGTAGAACAATGATTAAACACCATATCCAACATGACATCCACGTGAATTTTACGCAGTCGTGCGACTAATTCCTCAAAATCAGCCATCGTGCCGAAAACGGGGTCGATCCGGTAATAATCGGCAATATCGTAGCCATTATCATTTTGCGGCGAAACAAAAAAGGGATTAAACCAAATCATATCGACGTGGAGTTTTTGAATGTAATCTAATTTCTGAATAATTCCTGGAATATCGCCAATTCCATCGTTATTAGAATCATAAAATGACTTGGGATAAATTTGATAAATTACCTTTTGCCCTAAATTAGTCATGCATATCCTCCTAAAAATCAATTTTTTTCCGGCGCGCAAAATCAACAAACTTAAACTTTCTCGGATTATGAAAAGATAAAGTCAGCTGAAAAGCGGTAGTATCACTTAAAAAACTTTGGCTCGCGACTAAAACCGCCGAATCACTATGTAACTTTAGCTTTTGCTTTAGAGTAAAGTCGATCTCCTCGACAGTAATAGTTTTAGTGGCGTAGGAAATATCCAAATTCAGTTCGTCTTCAATATAGTGATAAATAGAATTTTGAGCTGCTACCAGTGGTAAATCTTTAATCGGCGGCGTAAATAAAAAATCACAGTCTAAGACTGCAGGCTCACCATCAATGATCCGTAAGCGTTCCAAGTAAATTCCCTTTTTCTCGCCACTTTCGGGAAATTTAGCGTGAAAAAGCGCGGGCATGGAATCCATTTTTTCTAACACAAGGACTTTAGTTTGCGCCTTCATTGCCAAAGAGCCATTGAGTTCTGCAAAACTAGAAATTCCAGAAATTGGGAAAGAATACTTTTCTAAGTTTAAAACCATTGAGCCCTTCCCGCGGATTTTTTGAATCAAGCCCAGTTCATTTAACTGTGCCAAAGCCTTCCTGATCGTTTCCCGCGAAGTACCGTACAATGAGGCTAATTGATTTTCAGTCGGTAAAAAAGTTCCCGCTTCAAACTGACGGTAATGAATTTTAGAAGCTAGATCCTTAGCGACTAATGAAGTTTTAGATGCAGTCATAGAAAAATCCTTTCATTAAACTCAAGTTAACACTTACATTATAACTAATTTAGTATGTACAAGTAAAATTTATCATATTTACTGTAATTATCACTATTATATTAATCATTGACAACTTGTACGTACAAGTATAAGATTTGGTTGTAACCGTTTCAGAGGAGGAATAGTCATGAAAACTCACCAAGAAAAATTTTTAGCGCCAGTTGATGGGAAAGTTATTGCCTTATCCCAAACTGACGATCCGACTTTTAGCAAAGGAACAATGGGGCAAGGTTTCGGCGTCGTTCCTACTGCTGGTAACATTTTAGCACCGGTAACTGGTAAAATAACCCTAGTCGCTGAAACTAAACACGCAATTGGGATCACAACCGCCAATGGACTAGAAGTTTTGGTCCATATGGGAATCGACACCGTTAACTTAAAGGGACAAGGTTTTACAATTCAGACCGCTGTCGGACAAAAAGTACAGGCCGGCGCTGCCCTGGCAACGATGGATCTTGCCGTTATTAAAGAGCATCATTTCGACCCCACTGTACTAGTGGTTATTACCAACTCCAATACCACTCTAGCGGGTTTGGATATTACCGAAGGAAAAACTGAAGCTAGCCAAGAAATTGCCACTGCTTACTTGACAGCGGACACACCAACTACAAATTCGAACCAGAAATTATCATACGATGAACTAGCAACTTTTATCATCCAAAACGTTGGTGGCGTCCAAAATATCAAAAATGTGATCCACTGTATCACTCGCCTCCGGTTTTACTTAAAAGACGAATCCCAGGCCAACGATGAGATCTTAAAAAATCAACGGGGGATTTTAGACGTTTTACACGCTTCCGGACAATATCAAGTCGTAATCGGTGACGGTGTCGCCAACGCCTTCGATGCTATCTTAAAACAGTATCCTGAATTAGAAGATAACGCCGAGCCAATCCAAACAACTACCAACACCGGAGGTAATCCCTTTTCACGAGCCGTTGGTAATCTGATCGGCTTTATTACCGGTTCCATGAGCCCGGTGATCGGCGTCATTGCTGCTTCAGGTATTATTAAAGGGATCCTCGCCTTATTAACTTTACCGCAACTAGGATCATTGTTAAGTGCTAAAGGTGCAATTTACATTACGATCAGTGCCATGGCTGACTCGGCTTTCTTCTTTCTGCCAGTTTTAGTCGGTTTTAGTGCAGCCAAACGTTTGGGCAGTGACCCGATCATCGCTGCAGTGATTGGCGGAGTCTTGTCTTATCCCCAACTGATCACTTGGGGGAAAGCTGGTAAAGTTATGTTTGCCATCGGCGGTTTGAAATTTCAATTTTTAAATTATACTTATTCTATTTTTCCGATGATTCTAGCGGCTTGGTTGGCCATGAAATGTGAAAAGTGGCTCAAAAAAGTGCTACCAACTTACCTGCAAATGATTTTTGTCCCGTTAATTACCGTTTTAGTGGTGGCTACGATCACGTTAGTCATTACCGGACCGATCATTCAAACTATCGCTAACGGCTTAGCTGTCTTGATCAATTGGTTAGTTTCTGTTTCCGGCTGGCTTGGTGGTTTTATCATCGGCGGCCTGTATCAAGTACTAGTTATCTTCGGGTTCCATTGGGGCGTTGTGCCGCTGGTCACCCAACAAATTGCAAGTACCGGTCAAAGTGCGATCAACGCCATTATCTGTTCGACAATGATCGCCCAAGGTGCCGCAGTTTTAGCAGTCGCCATTAAATCTAAAAAATCGGATATTAAAGAGTTAGGTTTTGCCGCCATGATCAGTGCCTTTTGCGGCGTTACTGAACCGGCAATTTACGGGATCAATTTACGTTACAAGAGGGTCTTTATTTCTGGTTGTATCGGCGCCGCTTTTGGTGGTTTAGTCACCGGCTTGATGCACGGGACAATGTACGGCTTTACCGGTGGTTTGATCGGCTTTTCTAGTTTCTTCAACCCGAAAGCTCCGGGAGACCTAACTAGCTTTTATGCCTTCTTATTAGCAAGTGTTGTTACTATTATCGTTGCTTTTGTAGTCACTTGGTTTTGGGGATATAACGATGAAATGGTCATGGGACAAAAAGTAGCCAAAGCTAAACGCCCGGGAAAAGCCTAAAAGTAAACTGACCGTCAACTACTAAGTTCATAATTAAACCAAAAATTGGAGCTGGGACAAAATTCTGTTTTGTTCCAGCCCCTATTTGGTTTTCGTAAGTAATAGACTTTATCGCGTTTTTCAATCCAGCAGGATATGTCCTGGACACCGACCAACAAATCCAAGTAAAGGATTTGTCTGTCAGTGCCACTTAGTCCACGACTACAACCGGCTTGACTCACAACTTGTGCGATCGTGCTCCAAAAAGCAGTATTTTGCGTCTAGCTACGTCGCTGTTAAATTGCCAAGACCGCAATTTGACACCGTCTGGGGGGTAGTGCTCGACTGCTAATCGCTTTTTGTCCCAACTCTCTTTTAAATCTCGCAAAAGATCACAGTTTAGAATTTTCAAGGGCGATAAATTTCCCTTTATCATACCTTTTTCTAGTTTTAGAATGTTCAAAAATCGTACCATTTTCTAAATAAACGGTTTGTTCTATCTGCATTACTGGTGTTGTATCATCGCATTCTAAATACTTCTTATCAAAATCATCAGGTTTTTCCGCACTTACAATTCGGTAAGCCGTTCCTATTTTTTTATTTAAATCATTTCTAATATACGAATAAATGCTTTCGTGAATAACCTGTTTTGTTATTCCAGGAATTACATTTAGCGGCATAATAGTATATTCTAGCGACGCAGGAGATCCTTCAAGTAAACGTAACCTAACAATGTCGTAAATTGGTTCTTCCTTTTTTATTTTCAATTGCTCTCGTTGTTTTTTGTTTGGAAAATCAATTACAAACTTAATAATTTTGCTTGCTAATTTTTTATGACTATCTATGGTCGAACTTGCTCCTCCATATAAGTCGCTCCGAATATCTAAATTGGAAATTGCGTTTGCATTGTTCTTGACGAAAGTTCCCGCCCCTTGAATACTATACGTTAAATTTTCAACATCTAAAACATCCAAGGCTTTCCTGATAGTCACGCGACTAGTATTAAATTCACTGGCTAATGACTCTTGATTAGGTAATTCATCGCCTTCATGATACACGTTATTCCTGATTCTTTTTTCTAATTCTGTCGCTATTTTAATATATTTTTTCATTCTTACCCTGCTTTATTCCTTTATATTAGCATTGTATCATTTCGCACATATTGTAGCACTATTTTAATTTAGCATATTCATATAAAAAATTTGTATTTACAAATTTAAAAAGATGATGTATATTGTTGATGAAAGAAGGGTAGGAAATGAAGTTAAAAAATAATTTTTTGTGGGGAAACTCCGTTTCAAGTATGCAAACCGAAGGAGCATGGAATGAAGGTGGAAAAGGAAAATCTGTTTATGATATTCGCAAAGCTGATAAGCACATTTCAGATTGGAAAGTCGCTATTGATGAATATCACAGGTATCCTCAAGACATTCAGTTAATGAAAGAATTAGGAATGAATTGTTATCGCTTTCAAATATCTTGGAGTAGGGTTCAGCCTGATGGCGAAGGTAATTTCAATCAGAAAGGTATTGATTTTTATTCTGATCTCATTGATCAATTATTAGCCGCTGGAATAGAACCAATAATTGCACTTTATCATTTTGATATGCCATTAGCATTGGCTAAAAAATATAACGGATTCATCAGTAAAAAAGTGGTAGATAATTTCGTCACATACGGGGAAAAGATGATTGATTTATTTGGAGATCGAGTTAAATATTGGCTAACTTTCAACGAACAAAATTTATACATTTTACCTGCGGCTTATCAACTTAGCGGTTACCAAACAGGTGATAAATCAATCCATGATTTGTTTCAAATTTTTCACAACATTGCACTTGCCCATGCCAAAATTGCCAATTACATTCATCAACAAAAAAATGATTTATTAATCGGAGGAATGGAAGCGTATTCTCAAGTGTATCCAGCATCTTGTAACCCTTCAGATGTTTTATTAACTAGAAAATTTAACGAATTTGTTAACAACAATCTGATCAGTATTTTTACCACAGGCAAATATTCCACCGAAGTCACGCAATATATGAAAGATCATTCTATGACAGATATTTTAAACATCGATGACTTAGCAATCATGGCACAAGCTAGAATTGATTATTTTGCCTTTAGTTACTACTCTAGCTCTACTTTAGATAGTACAAAAATCAATACTTCTACTACTACACCTAGTTTTTATCTATCAGTAGGAGAAAAGAAGAATCCTTATTTAAAAAGTAACGAATGGGATTGGCAAATTGATCCCCAAGGTTTTGAAATCGCCATATTAAATCTTTATAACCAAATTCACTTACCAATTTTCCCAATTGAAAATGGCATCGGTGTCAAAGAAAAATGGGATGGTAAAAATCCAATTGATGATAGCTATCGCATAAATTATCATCGCGATCATATCCAAGCATTAAAAAATGCAGTAAATCAAGGTGCAGATGTTATCGGTTATCTTGGCTGGGGATTAATTGATATTCTCAGTTCTCAGGGCGATATGAGAAAGCGCTATGGTGTTGTCTATGTCAATCGTACCAATCATGATTTAAAAGATTTACGTAGAATACCTAAAAAATCATTTAATTGGCTTAAAAAAGTAATTCATTCAAATGGGGAGGCCCTATAGATGAAAAACCAGTTTAAAAATCTAATGAATAATAAAATAATACCCTTAGTGATGAAATTTGTCGCTACTAAACCAATTAACGCATTAAGGGACGGAATGGTATATGTCTTACCCTTTGTTATTATCGGTTCTATTTTTTCCATTCTTTCAAATATTCCAATTCCCGTTGTTGCACATTTTTTTCAAGAAACAGGATGGTCTGCATTTTTCACTCAGGCATATAATTCCACTTTTGGATTAATCGCAATTTGGTCTGTAGTTGGTATTACTTATGTATATGTTAAAAATGAGCACCAAGAACCATTACCTCCCGCTTTAACTGCCCTATCCGTTTTTATTATGTTACAAGTTCTACAAAAAGATAGTCCCGTAATGGTTGCCAAAACAGCAGGAATTGTTGGAGATAACAATAATGTTCAAATGGCAGGAAAAGTCGTAACACAAAATATCGATAAGTTACCCCATGTTTTACAAAATTATATTACTTCACCGATCACAGGGATCATCGATCTTTCTTGGCTAGGTGGACAAGGAATGATTGCAGCAATTTTAATTGGTCTAATAGTCGGTTGGGCTTATTCAAAAATGCTCAAAAAAGGATGGAAAATCACACTCCCCGCTTCAGTACCACAAAATGTTGCTAATCAATTCACAGCAATGATACCAGCGGGTGTTATCTTAATTTCTTCAATGTTAGTATTCGCTGCAACAAAAGTATTTTTCCACAATGGAATACTCCAAATTATTTACAAATCTCTCCAAATTCCATTACAAGGAATGTCCGATTCACTTGGTGGTGCATTTATGATGGCATTATTAACGCCACTATTTTGGGTATTCGGTGTTCATGGTGGTGTAATTGTCAGTGGGATCATGCAGGGAATATTATTACCAAATACATTTGACAATGCCGCCTTAGCTAAAGCAGGAAAATTAACTTTAGCAAATGGCGCACATATTGTAACAAACGAATTTTATGGTAATTGGATCCAACTAACAGGTTCTGGAATCACAATGGGATTACTGGTATTTATGTTATTCATGGCAAAATCACAGCAATTTAAAACTATTGGTAAACTAGCCCTAGTTCCAAGTTTATTTAACATCAATGAACCAATTATCTTTGGGGTACCAATTGTAATGAATCCTGTCTTAGCGATACCTTTTATCATTAGCCCTATCGCAGTTGCTTTTGTAACGTACTTCGCAATATTTTTAGGAATCGTTCCACCAATGAATGGGTTAGCAGTTCCATTTACAGTTCCACCTGTTATCCAAGGATTTTTAATGGGTGGCTGGAGAATGGCAATTTTACAACTAGTAGTTATTCTAATGTCTGTCGGAATTTACTATCCTTTTGCCAAAAAATATGACCAAATTTTACTCGTTCAGGAAAAAGAAAACATTAGTCGCACAGAAAAAGTTTAATTTTCTATGGTAAAGCAGGTGAACATTAGTATGTCTAAGTGGTTCCGCGATGTAGTAGTTTATCAAATTTACGTTAGAAGTTTTCAAGACAGCAATAATGATGGTGTAGGTGATTTAAAAGGAATCAGTCAACGCTTACCATATTTAAAAAAATTAGGTGTAGATGTTTTATGGTTAAATCCAATTTATCAGTCTCCAGACATAGATAATGGCTATGATATTTCCAATTACCGGGCAATTCAACCAGTCTATGGTACAATGAATGATTTCGATAAACTATTAAACAAAACACACCATTATCAGATGAAGTTATTAATGGATCTAGTTATCAATCATACTTCAGATCAGCATAAATGGTTTCAAGAAAGCAAAAAATCTCGTAGTAATCCATATGCTGATTTTTATATTTGGCATGATCCGGTAAATAATCATGAGCCTAATAACTGGGGATCAAGATTTAGTGGTTCTGCTTGGACCTATGTTCCAAAACGACAACAGTATTACCTTCACTTATATTCTCCAGAGCAACCGGATTTAAATTGGGAGAACCCAGATGTTAGACAAAAAATCTATTCTCTTATGCGTTTTTGGTTGGATAAAGGGATCGACGGTTTCCGCATGGATGTCATTAATTTGATTTCTAAACCACAAAATTTCCCTAATGCCCCACAAATCAAAGGAAAAACATATGGAGATACTTTACAAGTAGTTTCCAACGGTCCGCGTCTTAATGAATTTTTACAAGAAATGAATCATGAAGTACTGACTAAATATGATATTATGACTGTAGGAGAAATGCCTCAAGTAACACCTAAAGAAGCTATCTGTTATACTAATTTAGCTGGCAATGAATTAAACATGATCTTTCAATTTGAACACAACGATCTAGGTAGTAATCCTGATTTTCGTTTAGGAAAGTGGAATGACCAGCCAATTAAAGTAGTTGAATTAAAGCGTATTTTATCAAAATGGCAAACGCAATTGAATGGTAAAGCATGGAATAGCCTATACTGGGACAATCATGATTTACCTCGCGTTGTTTCTCATCTAGGGTCTGATTCCGGTGAATACCACGATCTATCTGCCAAAATGTTAGCTACTACCTTACACATGATGCAAGGAACACCATTTATCTATCAAGGCGAAGAGATTGGCATGACTAATACTCACTGGGCTAAGCTGAAACAGTATGAAGATATCGAATCCTTAAACGCTTATCATCAATTTGTAAATGAAGAACAACTTATCAATGGCGAACAGATGCTAAAATATTTAGCCGCAATTTCACGCGATAACGCTCGTACACCGATGCAGTGGAATAATGACAAGAATGCCGGATTTACCAACAGTACGCCGTGGTACCAATTGAATCCTAATTACACGCAGATCAACGTCAAAAATGAACTGAATGATCCTAATTCAGTTTTCTGTTATTACCAAAAGCTACTGAAAATGCGCCATGAGTCCCCATTAATTAAATATGGTGACTATCAACTGTTAGATCCTTTAGATGAACAAGTTTTTGCTTACCTTAGGCACTATCAAAAACAATCTCTTTTAGTGATTAGTAACTTCACTAAAGAAGAAATAATCCGGGATTACGGACAAAGTAAAATGAATTTACTATTAGCAAATTATCAAGATGATCAAGGTACTAAACTGCGACCATATGAAGCAAAGGTATATTATTGCTAATTATTTTCATTATCTAAATCACTTATCATTCATTCAAGGAGGTCCGTTCAATGGCACAATGGTTTCGCGACGTGGCGGTATATCAAATCTACCCGCGTAGTTTTCAAGACAGTAATGGTGACGGTCACGGTGACCTAAATGGGATCAAAGAAAGGTTGCCCTACCTCAAAAAGCTGGGAGTCGACGTCTTATGGCTCAACCCGATCTTTCAATCGCCCGACGTCGATAACGGGTATGACATCGCCGATTACCGTCAAATTCAACCCGTTTTAGGTACAATGGCTGATTTCACCAGTTTATTAAACGCCATTCACGCTAACAAGATGAAATTACTGCTAGATCTAGTCGTCAATCACACTTCCGACCAGCACGAATGGTTTCAGCAAAGTAAACAATCACGAAATAATCCATACTCGGACTTTTATATCTGGCGCGATCCCGTCGATGGCCACGAACCCAATAACTGGGGCTCTAGTTTTAGTGGCTCGGCGTGGACTTACGTGCCGGAACGCGGGCAGTATTACTTACATCTTTTTGCTCAGGAACAACCCGACCTAAACTGGGAAAATTCCCGCGTCCGTCAAGCTGTTTATTCGTTGATGCGCTTCTGGCTGGATAAAGGCGTCGACGGTTTTCGCATGGACGTCATCAATTTCATCTCCAAACCCGCAGGACTGCCCGACGGACCCCAGCCTAATAACGCTATGTACAGCGATGGTGCGGCAGTTTGCGCCAATGGTCCGCGCCTCAACGAATTTTTACAGGAAATGAACCGCGAAGTCCTCGCCCATTACGACGTCATGACGGTCGGTGAAATGCCCTATACTGCACCTAAAGATGCCGTACAATACACGAGCCTTGCCGGTAACGAGTTGAACATGGTCTTTCAGTTCGAACACGTCAATTTAGGCGCCAATCCCGACGCGCGTTTGGGCAAATGGAACGATCAGCCCGTTAAACTGACGCAGCTAAAAGAAGTCCTCTCACGCTGGGAAACCCAACTGGACGGTCAGGCGTGGAACAGTTTGTACTGGAATAATCACGACCAGCCCCGCGTCGTTTCCCGCTTCGGTTGCGACGAGCCCCAGTACCGTGAATTGTCCGCCAAAATGCTGGCAACGACGCTGCACATGATGCAGGGAACGCCGTACATTTACGAGGGTGAAGAGCTGGGCATGACTAACACTCATTTTACCCGACTGGAACAATATGAAGACATCGAGTCGCTAAACGCGTACCATCAATTAGTAGACAAAGAAAAAATTGTCGGTGGCGCGCAAATGTTGAAATATTTAGCAGCAATGTCACGGGACAACGCCCGCACGCCAATGCAGTGGGACGCCTCTACGAATGCCGGTTTTACCAGTGGCACGCCGTGGTATGACCTCAATCCTAACTACCAGCAGATCAACGCCCAAAACGAGTTAGCTGATCCTAATTCGGTCTTTTATTACTACCAAAAATTGCTTAAATTACGCCACGAATCCGAGTTGATCAGGTACGGCGACTACGAATTATTAGACGCGACAGACGAGCAAGTTTTCGCTTACCGCAGACATTATCAGGAACAAACGCTGTTGGTGATCAGTAATTTCACTAAAGAAGAAGTCATACGTGAATACGGTCAAGGACAAATGAAATTACTGCTGGGCAATTACGCCGACGATTGGGGATCAAAATTGCGTCCGTACGAAACTAAAGTTTACCTGAATAAATAGTTAACATTTGTTAAGAAATAGTTGGAGTTGTATGATTGACCTAAGCTGCGGACTAAGTGGCACTGAATAACAAATCCTGCAGTTGGATTCCTTAGGACCTGGACTGTCGGCTGGACAAATGCAATTAGACCAGCTGGGAAAGCAACCAACTAATAATTTTCACACGTAGGAGTGGGTAAAAATGTTAACTAAATTTACAGTCAGTCCCCAACTATGGCAACTATTTCCCGACGCCAGCATTGCGGTGATTGTCGCCAAAGACGTAGACAATCACACTCAAGGCAACACTCAAAGTTTACTGGCTGCAGCTAATCAAAATGCCAGCAAGTGGTTACCAGTAGATGCAATCGGTCAAAATCCGGTCATCCAAGATTGGCGG
Organism: Ligilactobacillus sp. ESL1201; assembly: GCF_058503265.1. Taxonomy (NCBI): domain Bacteria; kingdom Bacillati; phylum Bacillota; class Bacilli; order Lactobacillales; family Lactobacillaceae; genus Ligilactobacillus; species Ligilactobacillus sp. ESL1201. The sequence goes on from NZ_CP196362.1 coordinate 1,627,754, forward strand.
CAGGCTTACCATCAGTTTAAGACCAAACGTGGCGCCCGCAGCTCGGTCGAAAATTTATTGAAACGCGCCAAACAAGGCAAAGGAGTCGCTACGATCAACCCCATTGTTGATTTATACAACACCGTTTCTTTGACCTGGGCCTTTCCGCTAGGCGCGCAAGACATGGACTTGCTGCAAGGACACCTAGAATTAACGCGTGCCCGGGGAGGCGAATCTTTTTTCCCGTTGGGTGAAGATTCATTGGAAGAAGCCTTACCCGGCGAAGTGATCTACCAAGACGAGCAGTCAGTCGTTTGCCGTTGCTGGAACTGGCGGGATAGCGTACGCGTCGGGATCAACGACAATTCACACAACATCATTTTCTTTTTGGAAAACGTCAATCCTCAGCGTGGCGCCGACCAACAACAAGCCGTAAAATTACTGCAAGAATTACTACAACAGTATTTAGGCGCCGATAGCCAAGAATGGCTAATTAACCAAGAAAATGCAACGATTGATTTCACCAGCAATAATTGACAAAAATTTGCAACTATTATTAATAGTACTGCTGTCTCAGGCTTACTATAAATTAAACTTTAAATTAATAAATCAGACGGAGTTGGGACAAAAAGTGGTTAGCAGTCGAGCACTAGCCTAGTTTCAAAGTAAAACCCGAACTTGGGTTTTATTTTGAAACGTAGCTAGGCACAAACTGCTGCTTTTTGGATCACGATCAGTCTATTACTTACGGAAAGCAAAAGGGGGACTGGAACAAAGCGGAGTTTTGTCCCAGCCCCAGCCTTTTTTTGTTATCTGTAACCCTTGGGTCCAAGGTCAATGGTCCACTCCGTCACACTCAATTTCATCCATCATTTACAAAAAATTTTATCTTTTATAAGTTTATGTTTTGCGTAACTTTTTTGCTAGCGTTATAATGAAAGCGTAATCATTTTAGCTAGGAGGCCTTTATTATGACAAAGAAAGTTGCTGTTATTACCGGTTCTGCTGGTGGTTTAGGCAGAGGAATTGCAGAACGTTTACTCAAAGACGGCTTCAATGTAATGATTCATGATATCAATCAAGAAGCCCTAGATGCTACTACCCAGGAATTACACGCAACCGGCTACCCAGACGTGGCTAGTTTCGTGGGCGACGTTTCTAAAAAAGAAGACCAACAAGCTTTAGTAGCTGCTGCAGTTGAAAAATTTGGTCAACTCAATGTTTTTGTCAATAATGCTGGCGTCGAGGCGGTCACTCCCTTCATGCAGATCGACCAAAAAGAATTAGAACGAACGTTTAAAATCAATGTTTTCGGCACGGTCTTTGGCACTCAAGCCGCAGCAGAACAGTATATCAAGCAAGGAACACCAGGCAAGATCATTAATGCTTGTTCTATCGCAGGCCAAGAAGCTTATGAAGTCTTAGGAACATATTCTGCCACCAAACACGCAGTTAAAGCCTTCACGCACGTCGCTGCTAAGGAGCTAGCTTCCAAGCACATTACCGTTAATGCCTATTGCCCTGGTATCGCTAAGACTAAGATGTGGGACCGGATCGATGCTGCGATGGTGGCAGCTGATCCTTCATTGAAGCCCGGCGAACCATTTGCTAACTTCTCCAGTCAAATCGCTTTGGGCCGCTATGAAACACCAACGGATGTTGCTAATCTAGTTCACTTCTTGGCGTCCGAAGATTCTGATTACATTACCGGCCAAGCTATTTTAGTCGATGGCGGAATGGTTTACCGGTAATTGGTCTAACTTTAGTATGAAATTTAAAACAAAACTAGGTATTCAAAAACACCGACTGCCACAGCGACAGTCGGTGTTTTGATATTCGTAAATATTAACGTTTCGAAAATTGTGGTGCCTTACGGGCCTTCTTCAAGCCTGGTTTACGACGTTCCTTCATCCGTGGGTCACGGGTCAACAGACCAGCGCGTTTCAACACACCGCGAAAATCAGGATCAACTTCTAGCAAAGCACGGGCAATTCCATGACGAGTTGCGCCGGCTTGACCAGAATAGCCGCCACCGTTGACGTTAACTAACACATCATATTGATCTTTAGTTTCTGTCACAGCAAAAGGCTGTTTCATTACTTCGAGTAAGTTAGCGAACGGCACGTATTCGCTAGCAGGTTTACCATTCATCGTGATCTTACCCGTGCCGGGGACTAAGCGCACACGTGCGACGGAATCTTTACGACGGCCTGTGCCTCTATATTGTACTTGAGCCAATGCGATTTCCTCCTAGATTAAATTCTTAATATCCAACACAACTGGATTTTGGGCTGCATGTTTATGATTTGCATCGCGATAAACATGTAATTTCTTGAATTCCTGACGACCTAAACTATTCTTAGGTAGCATGCCCTTAATGGATAATTCGATCAATTTTTCAGGATCCTTTTCACGGTAATCTCCAGCAGTCCGTTCCTTTAAACCACCTGGATAGAGTGTATGATGATAGTAAACTTTTCTAGTGGCCTTTTTGCCAGTTAAAGCGACTTTTTGTGCATTGATGATGATCACAAAATCACCCGTATCTACATTTGGAGTGTAGGTTGGCTTATTTTTACCACGTAAAATCGAAGCAACTGTCGTCGACAAACGTCCCAACGGGATATCAGTCGCATCAACAATATACCATTTACGTTCTACTTCGCCTGGTTTTGCTATATATGTTGTACGCACGTTTAATTCCTCCATTATCTGATGCATGTTTGACAAACAATAAGTTAACGGGGCCTACTGTGGGGCAAACAATACCATGTACCATTTTACGATTTTTCGGCAAACTAGTCAAATCAAATCCCGTAAATTTCACCCTTTTTTCGGCACGTCATAGTAAACTTCTTTCAAATACAGACCGCTGGCAGGCGCCGTCTCGCGTGCCTGATTGCGATCCTTAACTTCGTACAGACGCAAAATATCGTGCACCGGCCGTTTACCATTGCCGATCTCCAGCAAAGTAGCGACCATGATGCGCACCTGATTGTACAAAAAACCATTACCGCAAAATTCAAACTGTAATTCAGCTTGTTGCGGTCGCTCTTCTATCGTCGCACGGTAAATCGTGCGCACGTTACTTTTAGCCTGACTGCCCGCTGCCACAAAACTGCTGAAGTCGTGCGTGCCGCACAAGTCCGGCAACGCTTCTTTGATCCGCGCAACGTCCAAATGGTACTTATAATGTCCCGTGTAAAAACGTTTGAAGGGATCGACGAACTGCCCGCGACTGACGCGGTAAACATAACTTTTAGCGTGAGCCGTGTAACGCGCGTGAAAATCCATCCCGACTATTTGACAGTCTTTGATCTGGATATCGAGGGGTAACATACTGTTGAGTCCCCGCAACATCTGCCCCGCGCTTAAATCATGGGGAAAATCAAAATGGGCGACTTGCCCCAACGCATGAACGCCCGCATCGGTGCGTCCCGAACCAAATAGTGCAATGTGTTCGTCTTTTTTACTCATTTTATTGATCGCTTGTTCTAGCACCGACTGAATCGTGCGTTGCCGCGGCTGACTCTGAAAGCCCGCAAAATTAGTGCCGTCGTAAGCTAACGTGATCTTATAGCGTTTCATTTTTTCATCCTTAATGTAGTTGGCGTAAGGCTAATAAAGCCGCAGTCAACAGTATAAAACAGATTACCGCCCAGGTATCTTTTTGGTGCCACTTTTGCTCCCGGTATTTCGTTCGCCCGGCACCACCGCGGTACCCCCGTGCTTCCATCGCCGTCGCTAATTCTTCCGCGCGGTTAAACGCACTAACAAATAACGGGATCAACAATGGGATCACGGCTTTGACCTGTTGCAATAAACTACCTTCACCAAAATTAACTCCCCGTGAGCGCTGGGCATTCATGATCTTAGTCGTTTCGTCCATCAGTGTTGGGACAAAACGTAATGCGATCGACAGCATCAAGGCGATCTCAGCGACCGGGACCTTGATCTTATTTAGCGGCTGCAGTAGTGACTCGATACCGTCGGCGATCTCTAGCGGCGTGGTCGTCACGGTCAACAGCGTCGACATAAAAATGATCAAAACGAAGCGCAAAAAGACAAATACGCCGTTGATCAGCCCGAAACTGGTGACCGTAAAAGGCCCCCAGTGCCAGTAAACCGTTCCACCGACCGAAAAAAAGATCTGTAACAAAACGGTCAGCAAGATCAGTAAAATCATCGGCCGCACGCCCCGCAAGAAAAAGCCCAACCCTAAATGCGATAATAACACAAAAGATAAAACGGCTAGGCTCATCAACAGGTAAGTCGCCCAGTTATTACACAAAAAAACGATCACGATAAAATAAAAACTCAAAGCGATCTTAGCCCGCGCGTCCATTTGGTGAACCAGCGAATTACCGTTCACGTAACGGCCCAGTAATAATTTATTCACTTTCACGCCCCGTTTCTAAGGTAGCTTGTAACTGTGATGCTAACTGCTCAACGGTCAAAGGCAACGGCTCAAACTGAAATCCCCGTTGCGCCAACAAGTGCGCAAAATGCGGCGTTTGCGGCAAGCCTAAGTGGTGTTCTTGCAACCACTGGGGACGACTGAAGATCTCGCGGGGAGTCGTATCAGCAAGCAAGTGCCCTTTTTCCAACACCAAAACGTGGTCGGCATAATCCGCCACGTCATTCATCTGGTGCGTAACTAGGATGATCGTCAGGTGCTGTTTGGTGTGAAGAGCGGCAAATAGTTGCATGATCTCCGCCCGCCCGGCCGGATCTAAGCCCGCAGTCGGCTCATCTAGCACCAACACTTGCGGCTCCATCGCTAATACCCCGGCGATCGCCACTCTTCTCATCTGTCCGCCAGACAGGTCGAAAGGAGAACGCTCATAAACTTCCGGGGGTAAATTAACCATTTGCGCGGCTTTAATCGCGACTTCTTTAGCCTCTTGTTCGTTTTTACCAAAATTTTTGGGTGCAAACGCGATGTCTTTGAGTACCGTTTCTTCGAATAACTGCGACTCGGGAAATTGAAAAACAAAACCCACTTGGCGCCGTAATTCACCCAGTTCCTTGTTTTTAGTTTCCGGGGTGATCACGCTACCGTTGATCTCCAATTTTCCCGCAGTCGGTTTCAATAAGCCGTTTAAATGTTGCAGCAGCGTCGATTTGCCGCTACCAGTGTGTCCGATCACGGCGGTATAACTGTGATCGGCGATCGTCAGCGAAATGTCACTTAACGCCCGTTGCTCTAAGGGGGTATTTTCCTGATAAGTATAGCTTAAATTCGTGATTTTAATTGACATAACCAGTCTACCATCCCTTTTTCGTCCAAATACTCTTGGGGAACTTTCATCCCTAACAGCCGCAACTGACGCTTTAATTTTTCGGGATAAGGCAGGTCCAATCCCTGGGCAAATAACTCGTCTTCCCTCGCAAACAGCTGGGCGGGTGAACTATCGCTGACGATCTTGCCGTCGTCTAACACCAACACCCGGTCGGCCAGCGCCGCCTCATCGATATCGTGCGTGATCGAAATCACCGTGAAACGCTCGTGCAACTTCCTGATCAGCTCCAAGATCTGCTGCCGGCCCTCGGGATCAAGCATACTGGTCGACTCGTCGAAGATCACGATCTGGGGCTCTAGCGCTAAAACCCCGGCGATCGCCACTCGCTGTTTTTGTCCCCCAGACAAGTGGGCGGGTTCGTGTTGCGCAAAATCCAGCATGTTGACGGCCGTGAGCGCTGCTGTGACCCGCCGCCGCATTTCCGGACGTGCGACACCACGATTTTCCATGCCAAAGGCCACGTCGCCTTCCACGTCCGCACCGACAAACTGATTATCCGGATTTTGAAAGACCATTCCAATCTGTTCGCGGATCTCCCACAGCGTTTCCGGTGTCAATTTCTTTCCTGCCACGTAAATTTCGCCGGAATCGAGTTCCAACAACCCGTCGATCGCCTTAGCCAACGTGCTTTTACCGCTGCCATTATGCCCGACGATCGCGACCCACTGTCCCTTTTCAATTTGTAAATTGATATGATCCAAGGTCAACTCCGGTCGCTCCTGATTGTAGCGAAAACAGAGGTCCTTAATATCAATGATTGAACTCATAATAATTTCCTTTCACAATGAATGCTTACTGAGTATCATATCATATTGCCGGCACTTTCAGCCACTTAACTAAGATAAAAGTTCGACCTTACTAGAAAAAAGAAGAGTTAATCCAAAAAATTGCTGCTTTTGGGAACACGATCAAACTATCACCAGCAGAAATACAAAAAGGCCTAAGACAAAACGGTGTTTGTCCCGGCCTTATATTTACATACTCACAAATGATAATCAGATCGTATTTCAAAAAGTAACAGTTTACCCACAAAAAAATCACTTTTTATGCACAATTTCACGGCCAAGACCGCTACTTAGAACTAGACTGGGAAAAATTCCACCATCATAACATTCATCCTGTACATAAAAGTGACACTGGGGTAAAACTAAAATATTAGTTAATCAACTAATTCCAAGACTACCATTTGAGCTGCGTCGCCGCGGCGTTGGTCCATCTTGTAGATGCGAGTATAACCACCGTTACGTTCTGCAAAACGCGGTGCCACCTCAGCAAATAATTTTTGTAACGCAGTTTGAACAGTTACTTTATCGTTTTCTTCGTCTTCTTTAACGTCAGCAACTACATTCATCAAAAATGCAGCGGCGCGACGACGGGAAGCCAAATCACCTTTTTTACCTAATGTGATCATTTTATCCACGAACTTGCGGACTTCTTTTGCCCGTTGTTGTGTCGTCACGATCTTACCGTGCACGATCACATCGGTCGTTAAATTACGCAACATCGCTTTACGATGAGCACTGTCGCGTCCTAATTTACGATATGCCATCAAAATCCCTCCTTCAGTTAGTCATCATGTCGTAATGATAAACCTAAATCGGTCAATTTTACCTTGACTTCTTCTAGTGATTTCCGGCCTAAATTGCGGACCTTCATCATGTCAGCTTCGGACTTATTAGTTAACTCCTGGACCGTGTTGATCCCAGCTCGTTTCAAACAGTTATACGAACGAACAGACAGGTCTAATTCTTCGATCGTCATTTCCAACATCTTGCCTTTATGACTCTCTTCTTTTTCAACCATGATCTCAGCGTTTTTAGCCTCATCCGTTAAATCAACGAATAAAGTCAAATGCTCCGTCAAGATCTTAGCCGAAAGACTGATTGCTTCGCTCGGCGAAATTGAACCGTTCGTCCACACATCCAGTGTTAACTTATCAAAGTCGTTTTTCTGACCAACACGTGTTTTTTCTACTTGATAATTGACACGCTCAATCGGGGTATAAATAGAGTCGATAGCTAAAACACCAATCGGCATATCAGTTGCCAAAGCCTTATTTTCATTGGCTGAAACATAACCACGACCCTTGTTAGCGGTCATCCGCACGTGAAATGAAGTTCCTTCAGCGACCGTACAAATGTACAGGTCCGGATTCAAAACTTCAACTTCACTACTGCCTTGGATATCCCCCGCCGTAACTTCGGCAGGTCCGTTAACGTCAATTTCTAATGCCTGATCTTCTTCAGAGTCTAAGCGTAAAGCAACTTTTTTCAAATTCAAAATAATTGTCGTTACATCTTCCAACACACCATCAATGGATGAAAATTCATGCAACACACCATCAATTTGAACGTCGGTGATTGCAGCACCGGGCAACGAAGAAAGTAAGATCCGGCGTAAGGAATTACCCAAAGTAGTACCGTAGCCGCGCTCTAAGGGCTCAACTATGAACTTGCCGTAATTTTCACTTTCTTCAATTTTTTGAATTTTTGGTTTTTCAAACTCGATCATTCTTACCTTTACCCCTTTCAAAACGTGACGTGTAATTTGGAGAAAACAACATGACGTTATTTTGCAAAATAAAACAACTCCAAATTAAACTCGCCGACGTTTTGGCGGACGGCATCCATTATGAGGCACTGGTGTTACATCTTTAATGGAAGTAACTTCCAAGCCCGTTGTTTGAAGCGCACGAATAGCTGCCTCACGACCAGAACCCGGTCCTTTGACAGAAACGGCAACATTTTTCATTCCAAAATCCATTGCACTCTTAGCTGCAGCTTCTGAAGCCATCTGTGCAGCAAATGGGGTGGACTTCCGGGAACCCTTAAAACCTAGGGCACCAGCAGAAGACCATGCCACGGCATTACCATGAACGTCTGTGATCATGACTAATGTGTTGTTAAATGTAGAATGGATATGAGCAACGCCGCTTTCAATATTCTTTTTCACCCGACGCTTGCGTGATTTCTTAACTGCCATTAAACGGTAAACCTCCCTTAAACTAAATTATTTTTTTCTACCTGCAATTGAAACTGCTGGGCCTTTACGTGTCCGCGCATTATTCTTAGTGTGCTGTCCGCGCACTGGTAAATTACGCCGATGACGCATGCCACGGTAAGAACCAATTTCTGATAAACGCTTGATGTTCATTGAAACTTCACGCCGAAGGTCACCTTCAACTTTGTAGTTATCAACTTGTGCCCTGATTTGATCTTCTTGATCAGCGGTCAAATCACGCACCCGGACATCTTCAGAAACACCTGCATCTGCTAAGATCTTGTGTGCAGTGGTATTACCGATTCCGTAAATATAAGTTAAGCCGATCACGATCCGCTTGTCACGTGGTAAATCGACACCTGCAATACGAGCCATTACAATTACACCTCCTATATATTATTATCCTTGACGTTGTTTGTGCTTAGGGTTAGAGCAAATAATCATCACACGACCTTTGCGTTTGATAACTTTGCAGTGTTCGCACATTGGTTTAACTGATGGTCTGACCTTCATGAATGATACCTCCTGCTTAAGATTGAAGTACAATCTATCTGTAACGATAGGTAATGCGACCTTTAGTTAAGTCGTACGGCGACATCTCAACTGTAACCTTGTCTCCGGGCAAAATGCGAATGTAGTGCATCCGGATCTTACCGGATACGTGCGCTAAAATCTCATGTCCGTTTTCTAGTTCCACCTTGAACATCGCGTTGGGTAACGTTTCTTTGATCGTACCCTCAATTTCAATCACATCATCTTTCGCCACGCAAAAGTACCTCCTTAAATTGGTTTAATAACTTCACACTAAAAATAGGGGTTTGGCATCCGTTAGATTTACATTCCTCTATTTTAGAGCAAACTAAACCCCTTGAAAAGATAAACCTAACCTAGCATAGCACAGCTGGTTTAGTGATGCAAGATTTAACGAATAAAAATTACTCACACCGCGCTACACTTTTTAAAAATCTAACTTACTTCTTAATTTGAGCGACTGCAGCTTGCACGTCAGCAAAGACCTGGTCGATTCCTTGGTTACCGTTAACAGTATGCAAGATCCCCTTTTGTTCGTAAAAGTCTAACAACGGGGTATTCATCTTCAAGTTAACTTCCAAACGATTTTTGACGGTTTCCGGCTTGTCATCATCGCGCTGGTAAAAATCACTAGCACCACACTGGTCACAAACTCCGTCTTTTTTAGTCGGGTTGAAGACTTTATGGTAAGTTGCACCACAATTGCGGCAGATATAACGACCGGTCAACCGTTCCATTAATGAAGCGGGATCAACGTTAATGTTGATCACCCCATTCAAGCAACGGTCTAGTTTAGTACCGATCTCTTCTAAGGCCTGAGCTTGCCCCATATTACGGGGATAGCCATCTAATAAGTAGCCATCCGCAACATCGGCTTGGGCTAATCGTTCCTGCACGATACCATTAGTCACATCATCTGGGACTAATTCACCCCGGTCGATATAGCTTTTAGCTTTCAATCCCATCGGGGTTTTGTCCTGCATTGCCGCCCTAAAAATATCACCGGTCGAAATATGCTGGATCTGGTATTGAGCAACGATCCGTTCGGCTTGGGTACCTTTCCCTGCGCCCGGCAATCCTAGCAGCATTAAATTCAGTGCCACGCTAACATCTCCTTTAATTTATTAAGCAAAAATTAGGCCCTCACACTAAATGTAAGCAACCTAATCTTCTTATTCTCTGATGAAGCCAATGTATTCTCGTTTCATCATCATTCCTTCAAGCTGACGCATCGTTTCTAGCGTTACGCCCACTACGATCAACAGACTAGTACCGCCCAGTCCGATCGATTCGTCTAAACCAAAGTAAGCCGAAGCTACTAATGGGATCAGTGAAACTAATCCGAGGAATAACGAACCAACCGTACTCAAGCGCATCAAAACTGCCGAAACATAGCGTTCTGTTTCCTTACCTGGCCAAACGGATGGAATGTAGCTACCCTGTTTTTGCAAATTCTCGGATAACTTTTCCGGATTGACCTGCACGAAAGCATAGAAGAAAGTAAAGACGACGATCAAGACCGTATACAAAATCATTCCCGGCTTGGTTTGCATACTAAAAACTGCGGATAAGATCTGATACCAGCTATCCTGAGAGTGATTTTGAGCAAATGCCAGCAAAATCGTCTGCGGTGTCGCAATAAACGAACTAGCAAAAATCACCGGAATAACTCCCGCCACGTTGACTTTTAGCGGTAGGTATGAATTTTCAGTTGCACCAGCAAGCCGTCTTGTATACTGGATCGGAATCTTATAATTAGCTTGTTGCACGTAAGTCACAAAGGTTACGATCGCTAAAATCACTACTAACAAGATCACTACGTAACATAGCGGCTGCCACAATTGTGATTTACTGATCCCCACAAACTGGTCTTGATAAACCTGCTCGATTCCCGTCGGAATCCGGGCGATGATCCCGGCCATGATGATCATTGAGATCCCATTGCCTAACCCACGATCGGTGATCATATCACCCAGCCAAGTAGTAAACATCGTTCCCCCAGTTAGGATCACCCCAATACTGAAGTAAGTTGCCAAACTCGGGTTTTTAACTAGACTTAAACTACTTAAACTATTAAATCCTGCAGTAATTCCAATTGATTGTATAAACGCCAGCACGATCGTCAAATATCTTGTTACTTGATTGAGCTTCCGGCGGCCGACTTCACCTTGTTTGCTCCACTCTACAAAACGGGGCACAATGTCCATTTGCAGCAATTGTACGACGATTTGCGCGGTAATATAGGGAGAAACCCCCATCGCTAACAGTGAATAATTGGTTAAACCGCCACCTGAAAAAGTATTCAAGATACTAATTAACCCTGAAGACGCAACACTACTCAATGCTTTAGCGTTGATCCCAGGGACGGTAATATAAGTGCCGAGACGAAACACAATCAAGACACCTAGTGTAAAGAAAATTTTCTTACGGATCTCTTTAACAGCTAGGGCGTCTTTCATTGTCGTCAGCATTTATTAAATCACCTCAACTTGACCGCCTGCTGCTTCGATGGCAGCTTTTGCAGATGCAGAGAATTGGTTAGCCTTAACGGTCAATTTCTTAGTCAATTTACCATTGCCCAAGATCTTGATGCCATTTTGGTTATCCTTCACAATTCCCGTTGCCCGGAGGATGTCTGGGTTAACTTCTGCACCATCTTCAAATTTGTTTAAAGTTTCAATATTCACGATGGCAAAGACTTTACGGTTGATATTATTAAAACCGCGCTTAGGCATCCGGCGGAACAATGGCATCTGCCCACCTTCAAAACCTAAACGAACTTTACCTGTTCCACGCGCTTTTTGCCCTTTTTGGCCCCGACCAGCAGTCTTACCGTTGCCAGAAGAAGTTCCCCGGCCAACGCGGTTTCGCTGACGGCGTGCGCCTGCGGTAGCTTGTAATTCATGCAATTTCATTTCCGTTAGCACCTCCTCGTTCGTTAAATGTCTTATTCAGCAGCCGATACAGCTACCAAATGATTGATTTTACGGATTGCCCCGCGCATTGCTGCGTTATCGGGAACAACAACTGAACTTTGGACACGGGTTAAGCCTAGGCCCTTGACGATTGCACGTTGATTACGTGGGCGACCAATGACCGAGCGAGTCAAAGTCACTTTAATTTTAGCCATCTTAATTGCCCTCCTTATTCAGCCAAGTGCTGGACAGAAACTCCGCGCAAAGCAGCCGTTTCTTTGGCACTTCTCAAATTTTCTAATCCATTGATTGTTGCTCGTACTACGTTGATCGGAGTGTTAGAACCCAAGGATTTGCTGGTAACATCAGCAATTCCGGCCAGTTCCATTACGGCACGGACGGAACCACCAGCAGCAACTCCAGAACCAGCGTCAGCAGGTTTTAATAATACGGTACTGCCACTATGATGTCCCAGAACTTCGTGAGGAATAGTAGTTCCGTCAAGCGGAACTTCGATCAAGTTTTTACGTGCGGCATCGACTGCCTTACGAATTGCTTCAGGAACTTCTTGCGCTTTTCCTGTACCAAATCCCACGTGTCCTTTGTGATCACCAACGATCGCTAAGGCTGCAAAACGTAGACGACGCCCACCTTTCACAACTTTTGTGATCCGGTTGATCGCAACAACCTGGTCTTCCAAATCTAATTGAGCTGGATCGATAAAAGCCATAAACGTTAATTCCTCCTTTTACTAAAATTCTAATCCATTTTCACGGGCAGCTTCAGCTAAAGCTTCAACCCGACCGTGATACAAATAACCGCCACGATCAAAGACTACTTCTTTGATCCCTTTAGCACTAGCACGCTGAGCAACTAAAGCACCAACGGCTTGAGCTTGCTTAGTTTTTGTATCAGCTGCAATATCACTATCTAAAGTAGAGGCACTAGCTAGCGTCACACCCGCTACGTCATCAATTACTTGAGCGTAGATGTTTTTATTAGAACGATAAACGTTTAAGCGTGGGCACTCAGCAGTACCAGAGATTTTATTACGAACACGTGCGTGGCGCTTTTGCCGTGTTTTATTCTTATCTGGTTTAGAAATCACTATTTTCACCTCTTGAAATTATTCAATAGCACTTAAGCTACTTTATTATTTACCAGTCTTACCTTCCTTACGGCGAACGTATTCACCGACATAACGGATCCCTTTACCTTTATATGGCTCTGGGGCACGAGTTGCCCGGATCCGTGCTGCAGTATCACCGACTAATTCTTTGTTGATCCCAGAAACTGTGATCTGAGTCGGGGAAGGAACTTCGATCTTGATCCCGTCTGCTGCAGGAAATTCAACTGGGTTGGAATAACCAACGTTTAAGATCAAATTCTTACCCTTCATTTGCGCACGATAACCAACCCCACGCAATTCAAGTTCCTTTTTGAAACCATGGGTAACACCTTCGACCATATTATTGAAGTTAGCCCGGGTAGTACCGTGCAAAGCCTTCATCTTATAGTCATCAGAAGGACGATCAAATTTAACATCTTTACCTTCGATCTTCATCGAGATCAAATCAGATAATTCGCGCGTTAATTCACCCTTAGGTCCCTTGACGGTCACAACATTACCATCTTGTTTGACGTCAACGCCTTCCGGCAATTCAACGACTTTATAACCAATACGACTCACGAGATAGCCACCTCCTTGCTTTTTAATTTATTACCAAACGTAAGCGAGCACTTCGCCGCCAATGTTTTTAGCACGTGCAGTTTTATCCGTCACGATTCCTTCAGAAGTTGAAAGAATGGCAATTCCTAGGCCGTTTAATACCTTAGGAACTGCGTCTGCTTTTACGTATGAGCGTAAACCTGGTTTAGAGATCCGTTTCAAACCAGTGATGACACGTTCATTATTTTTATCATATTTCAAGAAGATCCGGATCACGCCTTGCTTGTCGTCAGCGACATATTCGACGTCACGGATGAAACCTTCATTTTTTAAGATCTCAGCGATCCCGCGTTTGATTTTAGATGCAGGTGCTTCAACTGATTCATGTTTTGCTAAATTTGCATTCCGAATACGAGTCAGAAAATCTGCAATTGGATCGGTCATTGCCATGTTATTAGCCTCCTTTACTTGTTGATGATTTACCAGCTAGCCTTTTTCAATCCTGGGATTTGACCCTTATGTGCTAGATCACGCAGGCAAACACGGCATAACTTAAACTTACGGTAGACAGAATGCGGACGACCGCAACGAGCACAACGAGTATATTCCCGTGATGAGAACTTAGCGGGACGTTGATTTCTGACAATTTGTGACTTCTTTGCCAAGTGTATAACCTCCTTATTTAGCGAATGGCATTCCAAGCTGTGCTAACAATTCATGAGCTTCCTCATCGGTGTTAGCAGTCGTAACGATGACAATATCCATGCCTCGTACTTTATTAACTTTATCAAAATCGATTTCTGGGAAGATCAACTGTTCTTTGATCCCTAAGGTATAGTTTCCCCGGCCATCGAAAGCCCGTTTGCTGACCCCATGAAAATCACGTACTCGTGGTAGTGAAACAGAAATCAGCTTGTCTAAAAAGTCAAACATCCGAGTTCCGCGTAAAGTGACCTTAGCTCCGATCGGCATTCCGGCACGTAAGCGGAAACTAGCGATTGATTTTTTAGCCTTAGTGATCACCGGTTTTTGTCCCGAGATCAAAGTTAATTCTTCAACAGCTTCGTCTAAATTCTTGGCGTTGCTGACTGCGTCGCCAACCCCCATATTGAGGACAATCTTCTCAACTTTTGGGGCTTGCATGATCGAAGAATAGTTAAATTTTTCGATCATAGCTGGCACGATTTCCTTACTATATCTTTCTTTCAAACGGTTAACCATGAAAAAGTGTTCCTCCTTTCCCTGTCAATTTAAATAACTTCACCGGTTTTTTTAGAGATCCGGACTTTTTTACCGTCTTTAACTTCATGACCAACACGGGTCGGTTCATTAGTTTTAGGGTCAAGCAACATTACGTTAGAAACGTGTAACGGTGCTTCAACTTCGACGATTCCGCCATTGGGATTAGCATTGGTCGGTTTTTGGTGCTTTTTAACGATATTAACACCCTTAACGATCACACGGTCTTTGGCCGGGAAAGCTTGCAACACTTCGCCTTCTTTACCCTTGTCCTTGCCCGCAATGACCCGAACTTTATCATTTCTTTTTACGTACATGGTATGCACCTCCTGTCGCTAAATGGTTATCTTACAGCACTTCTGGCGCCAAAGAAACGATCTTCATGTAATTTCCTTCACGCAATTCACGGGCAACTGGTCCGAAAATACGGGTGCCCTTCGGAGTCTTATCGTCCGCAATAATTACTGCAGCATTTTCATCGAATCTGATGTATGAACCATCTGAACGGTGAGTACCGTACTTGGTACGAACGATGACGGCTTTAACAACGTCACCCTTCTTGACAACGCCACCTGGTGTTGCTTGTTTTACAGTAGCAACAACTACGTCTCCGATGCTTGCGGTTTTCACACGCGAACCACCTAAAATCTTAATGACTAAGATCTCGCGTGCACCAGAATTATCAGCAACTTTTAAACGACTTTCTTGTTGGATCACAAATGTGACCTCCTTTCGTTATTAACTTAGAATCTTATGCGTGGCTGCATTAAAGAACCACTGCTTTTTCAACGATTTCTAATAAACGGAAACGTTTCGTAGCTGATAACGGCCGGGTTTCCATGATTTTAACAATATCGCCAATTTTTGCTTCATTTTTCTCATCATGAGCCTTGTATTTTTTCGAATACTTCACACGCTTGCCATAAACTCTATGGAATTTATAAGTTTCAACAACAACAGTGATCGTCTTGTCCATTTTATCGGACACAACACGCCCCTGGTAAACTTTGCGGTAGTTACGACCTTCACTCATGCGCACGTAGCCTCCTTATCGTAATTATTTTGCTGCTTCTTTTTGACGCAACACAGTCTTGATCCGTGCAATTGCTTTACGGACCTTTTTCAAACGAGCAGTATTTTCTAACTGACCCGTTGCTGATTGAAATCTTAAATTAAAAAGTTCTTCTCGATATTCCTTTTCTTTGGCAAGTAACTCGTCAGTGGTTAATTTGTTGATTTCATCTTTAAATTCTTTAGTTTTCATCAGCGCCACCTACTTCCTCACGGGTTACAACTTTAGTCTTGATCGGTAATTTATGTGCAGCCAAACGTAAAGCTTCACGTGCAACTTCTTCCGGCACACCGCCGACTTCGAATAAAATTTTACCGCGTTTAACTGGAGATACCCATCCTTCTGGGCTACCTTTTCCGGAACCCATCCGGACACCAATTGCTTTAGCAGTATATGATTTATGTGGGAAAATCTTGATCCAAACTTGGCCGCCACGTTTCATATAACGAGTAACTGCGACCCTGGCTGCTTCGATCTGACGGTTAGTGATCCAGTGTGAATCGAGGGCTTGTAAGCCATATTCACCAAAAGCTACCGTCTTGCCGCCCTTGGCTTCACCACGCATCTTACCACGAAATTCGCGGCGATACTTTGTCCGCTTTGGTACTAACATAGACTATTTTCCTCCCTTACTGTTATTTTGCTGTTTCTTTTCAGGCAGGATCTCACCTCGATAGATCCAAACTTTAACGCCTAATTTGCCGTAAGTCGTATTGGCTTCGACCCAAGCGTAATCAATATCAGCGCGTAAAGTATGCAACGGTACCGTACCTTCTGAGAAATGTTCGACCCGTGACATATCGGCACCATTTAAACGACCAGCGACTTGGATCTTGATCCCCTTAGCGCCGGCACGCATTGTCCGTTGAATAGCTTGTTTCATTGCACGCCGAAAAGCAACACGTGCTTCTAATTGTTGCGCAACACTTTCGCCCACTAATTTAGCTTCTAAATCAGGCTTTTTAATTTCAACAATGTTGATGTGTACCCGTTTACCGGTCAGATCGTTTAATTCTTTCCGTAATTTTTCAACTTCAGAACCGCCCTTACCGATCACCATTCCTGGTTTAGCAGTATGGATCGAAATATTGACCCGTTTTGCAGCCCGTTCGATTTCAACGGTTGCTACGGATGCATCAGCTAACTTAGTTTCAATGTATTTACGAATATGGAGATCTTCGTGTAAGTTGTCTGCAAAATCTCTTTCGGCATACCACTTGGAATCCCAATCACGAATGATGCCCACACGTAAACCAGTAGGATTTATTTTTTGCCCCACGCGTTATCCCTCCTTATTTTTCAGATACCACAACGGTAATGTGACTTGTACGTTTATTGATCGGTGAAGCAGAGCCCTTGGCACGCGGACGGAACCGTTTCAAAGTTGGTCCTTCGTTCACATAAGCTTCGCTAACGTAGAGATCTTGCGCGTCCAAGTCAAAATTGTTTTCTGCATTAGCAATTGCAGATTTTAAGACTTTTTCAATCAGAGTAGCACCAGATCTAGGTGTAAATTTTAAAATTCCTAGTGCTTCAGCAACACTTTTCCCACGAATCAGATCGATCACAAGACGTGCCTTACGTGCAGGGATGCGCACCACGCGAGCAGTTGCTTTTGCTGATGTAACTTGTTCAGCCATGTTATTTCCTCCCTTAGATTATCTTGCGGCAGTCTTTTTGTCGTCACTGCCATTGCCGTGACCGTGAAATGTCCGTGTTGGGACAAATTCGCCTAATTTATGTCCAACCATATCCTCTTGGATATAAACCGGAACATGCTTCCTGCCGTCATGAACAGCGATCGTATAACCAACAAAACTCGGATAGATCGTAGAACGCCGTGACCAAGTTTTAATGACGGATTTCTTTTCTTTATCAGCCTGCGCCTCAATTTTCTTAAGCAGATGTGCGTCTGCAAATGGGCCCTTTTTTAAACTTCGACTCAAGAGTTATCCTCCTTTCGGATAGTGATCCACTATTTCTTCTTACGACTACGAACAATAAACTTGTTGGAACGAGCTTTCTTCGAACGGGTCTTTTTGCCCATCGTCTTTTGACCCCAAGGTGAAACCGGGCTCGGACGACCAACAGGAGCTTTCCCTTCACCACCACCATGTGGATGGTCGTTAGGGTTCATTACAGAACCACGAGATTGTGGCCGTTTGCCCAACCAACGATTACGTCCTGCTTTACCGATCTTGATCAGTTCGTGTTGTTCGTTACCAACGGCACCGATCGTAGCACGGCAAGTTACCAATACCAAACGAACTTCGCCGGAATTCAAACGGATCGTAGCGTAACGATCTTCTTTACCCAGTAACTGAGCAGAAGTTCCTGCAGAACGTACCAATTGGCCACCCTTACCAGGTTTAAGTTCGATATTATGGATCACACTTCCAACCGGGATATTCTTCAATGGCAATGCGTTACCAGGCTTGATATCAGCATCCGGACCGGATTCAACTACTTGACCGACTTCCAAACCCTTCGGTGCAATAATGTAAGTTTTGATCCCATCTTCATAGACTAATAACGCAATATTAGCAGAACGGTTTGGATCATACTCAATTGCTTTAACAGTAGCTTTAACGTCGTCTTTAGTCCGTTTAAAATCGATTATCCGGTACTGACGCTTGTGTCCACCGCCACGATGACGCACAGTCTTGCGGCCATAGGAATTACGGCCAGCTGTTTTGCTTTGAGAAGAAAGTAATGACTTTTCAGGAGTTGTTTTAGTAATCTCTGCGAAGTCAGAACCGGTCATATTACGACGACCATTAGAGGTCGGTTTATACTTTCTGATTCCCACTATTTTTCCCTCCTATAGATGTTTATTCTTCATCAAAAATTTTAATTTCTTTAGATTCGGGAGTTAAAGTCACGATCGCTTTGCGCCGCTTTTTAGTGTAACCTTCGTAACGACCCATCCGCTTCTTTTTACCCTTTAAATTCATTACGTTGACTTTTGCGACTTTAACTGCAAAAATTTCTTCTACAGCTTGCTTGATTTGGTACTTGTTAGCTTTCACGTTTACGTCAAACGTATATTTTTTGTTTTCCATTTCGTTCATTGTCGCTTCAGTGACAACTGGACGTAAAATGACATCACGTGCTTCCATTAGGCCAGAACCTCCTCTACTTGTGAAAGAGCTCCTTTAGTAATGACAAGCTTATCACTATCAATAACGTTCAACACATTCAAGCCCTTGGCGAAAAGAACAGTGACATTTTTCAAATTGCGTGCTGCTTTAGCGGCTGTTTCGTTACTATCTTCTACTACTACCAAAGTCTTAGAAGAAACGTTCAACCCTGCCAAAACTGCAGCAAATTCTTTAGTCTTAGGTTGTTCAAATTCGAGTTTATCAACGGCGATCAAACTGTCATCGAGCACTTTTTGTGATAATACAGACTTGATTGCTAAGCGGCGTACTTTACGCGGCAATTTGTAAGCATATGAGCGAGGTGTCGGTCCAAAGATCGTACCACCACCGACCCAGATCGGTGAACGAGTGGAGCCGGCACGGGCACGGCCAGTTCCTTTTTGCCGCCACGGCTTCTTACCACCGCCACGAACAGCACTGCGGTTCTTCACGGCATGAGTTCCTTGACGTAAAGATGCACGCTGCATCAAAACTGCATCATGGATCACGCTATTATTCGGTTCAATTCCGAAAACTGCTTCATTTAATTCAATTTCACCATTTTGACTACCATCTTGTTGGTATAATGCAACTGTAGGCATGTTTGTATTTCCTCCCTTCTCCTAAATTATTTCACCGTACTTTTGATCGTCACAAAAGACTTATTGGCACCTGGAACGTTGCCTTTGATCAAAAGAACGCCATTTTTCGTATCAGCTTGGACAATTTTTAAGTTTTGGATCGTTACGCGATTGCCGCCCATTCTGCCCGGAAGTAATTTTCCTGGGAAAACGCGGTTAATGATCGAACCCATTGAACCGGGACGACGATGATAACGAGAACCGTGTGCCATCGGACCACGAGCTTGGCCCCAACGCTTGATATTGCCTTGGAAGCCTTTGCCTTTAGTTGTTCCTGTGACATCCACGCTGTCACCTGCTGAAAAGACATCGGCATGAAGTTCATCACCGACTTTGTAATCTCCCAGCGTCACATCGCGAATTTCACGAACGAAGCGCTTAGGAGCAGTATTTGCTTTTGCTGCATGACCTTTGGCAGGTTTAGTGGCCTTGATTGCACGAACATCGTCGAAACCTAACTGAATAGCTTCGTAGCCATCGTTTTCAACAGTTTTTAACTGCAACACGACGTTAGTACCGACTTGGATGACAGTCACTGGGACTAATTCACCGTTTTCCGTGAATACTTGGGTCATTCCTACCTTTTTTCCTAAGATTCCTTTTGTGGTCATGAGTACACCTCCAATTATATGATTTTAATTACCTGATTTTATAGTTTGATCTCAATGTCAACGCCGGACGGCAAGTCGAGTTTCATCAATGAATCAACTGTCTTCGGGGTCGGGTTTAAAATATCGATCAAACGTTTGTGTGTGCGCATTTCAAACTGTTCACGAGCATCCTTATGTTTATGCGGTGAACTTAAAACCGTGTAGATCGTGCGTTCTGTTGGCAATGGGATCGGGCCCGAAATGTCGGCCCCCGTCCGTTTAGCCGTTGCCACGATCTTGTCAGCGGATTGATCTAAAATACGATGTTCGTACGCCTTTAAGCGAATCCGAATTTTTTGTTTTGCCATGTTGTTCCCTCCTTCGTCTATTTTTAAAATAAGACTGGCTCCGCAGAAATTACCGCCACACGCGTGGCAAAGCATCCGGGTGTGTCGCAACCTTCTGCATCATCGCTGTGTAAATTACAAACAGCAGACACCAAACTAGGTACTTATCTTAGACAAGTACCTTTCTAGTTTATTACAAATCAAGTGTTAACGCAAGTCCTAGTACACGATAAAATCAAAATAGCACTGGTTTCCTCATTAATAGGATAAAGGGAGTTGCAAAAAAAGCGGTTAGCAATTCAGAGCACGATCAAGTCTATTACTTACGGAAACTAAAACGGGACCGAAACAAAGCAGATTTGTTCCAGTCCCATTCCTTCCTATTAACTACCAGGTACAGCCTCTAATGTCCAAGTCAATTCCGCTATAAAACTGCTATTCCTATATGCTCCTGCCCATACGGTATGACCAGTGTCTACAACCGGATTGCCAGGAGGAAGCACTATATGAACTGGATTATTACCAGCTAGACCGGTAGTTAGGCAATCCCGTTGCCTCCGATCGTATTGCCCCCATTTCATAATAGAAGAACCCAGTCCCTGATTAGTACCGGCTTTCGCTTGCATCACGATCCCCGCGTCACCAACATCGTTTAACACAATATCATTAGCAGCTCCTTTAGTTCCATTAGCAGCAGGAAGAGATTCGACTTGATCGTAACTAGTGTCAGCGGCTGGTAAAACTAGCGATATCCCTTTTAAATAAGATTGATAAAATTGACCGCCAAGATCACGTAACCTAAATTTTTTAGTTTGTTTAACCTGCAACGTCCACCCCGACGGGTATCCTCCCCTGAGGTCTGTAACTTGTACAAAGGGTGAAGTATACTGTTCGTCTGCAATTCTTCCAGAGCCGCTGGGAATTAAACGCTCTGCAGCAACCGGAACAGTTTGTGTGGTATTTTTAGTAGGAACATTATTAAAGAACATATTACTGATGTAATCGATACTTAAAGTGCCATCTGTATTTGCATTTTCCTGTTTTCCAGGATGAACCATGTAGTTATCATTATCAGGAAATACGTGGGCTTCATCGGGATAATCCGGATCTAGTAGTTGATTAGGTGCTACCGAGTCACTAAAAGTTACTCCTGGTTTCGTTGTATAAGTTGCACTATCTGCACTGACGGTTACCGCACTACCAACTAACAAACTACTCGTCAATAACAACATTGCCAGTAATTTTTTAGGCATCCTAATTCCTCCAATTATTAAAAACGTTATTAATATTAATTGTGATTTTAATTAATTGTAGCTCGGATTTGCTCGATTAATCTATACAATAATGTACTAATTTGGCATTTTTTAGGAATTCCATATTTTTTTAATGATGATTAATAAATAATAACTATTGTAACACTAAAATTTGCTTTGCACCTCCCTTTTATCTTATGATGAAACCGTAACAAAATTTAATTACGAAAGAAGCTTAACCCATGAAAAAAGCATTGCTGATCATCGACTATACCAATGATTTTGTCGCAACCGACGGAAGTCTCACTTGCGGAAAACCCGGACAGGAATTAGAAAACGCCATCGTACAACACGCTAAAGACTTCGACGCTCAGGGCGATTACGTCATTTTACCAACCGACTGTCACTTTAAAGACGATCCTTTCCACCCCGAGACTAAACTATTTCCGCCACACAACATCAAAGGAACGCCGGGACAAGAACTCTACGGCCAACTAAAAAACTGGTATCAACAACACCAAGACCAAGCTAACGTCTACAAATTCGACAAAAATCGTTATTCCAGTTTTCAAAATACCAACCTAGACAATTACTTACGTAGTCGTGAAGTTCGCGACCTGTACTTAACCGGTGTTTGCACCGACATCTGCGTCTTGCACACCGCGATCGCAGCATACAACTTAAATTACCGTATTCACGTATTCCAAGATGGCGTCGCTAGTTTCGATCAGACCGGACACAAATGGGCGCTGGGTCATTTCAAAAATTCGCTGGGAGCTACAATAGAATAGCAATCAATATTTATAAAAATACTAAAGGATCAAGACAAAATAATTTTGCCTTGATCCTCTTTAGTACTTATAGCCTTAATTTTTAATGCAAATCGGCATCGCCGACCACTTTGACTTTCACCTTAGTGGTTTCACCCGGAGCGTACGATAGTGGGGTCTCCGTTACTTCTACGACCGCCACCGACTCTTTTAGCGCGCCAGCACTGACTGCTCGTTGAGTAGCCAATTCAGTAGCATCCGCCAGTGCCTTTTCCCGCGGAATATCGACGTAAGGATACATTTTTTCGTACTCGCCGCCAATTTGTGCGATCGTGGCCCCAATTGCATTAGCAACTCCGCCATTTTTATCGGTATAAATTTGCTTTACCCCAGCTAATTTTTGCGGCGCGATCACCGAGCCACCACCGACCAAAATCACGTTAACGTCTTTGGCGTCGGTCTTCATTTGATCGACGGCCACTTCTAAGATCCTGGTCATCTCCGCCAACGCTTGCTTAGCGTCTGCTAACGAAACATCAGCCACTAATTTAGGATCGCCCAAATCAGCCATTCCTAAACGAACTGCAATATCGGTCGCAGTCAAAGTATCGCCACCAAATATCCTTGCTTTTTCAGTAATAGCATAGCCAACACTATCAGGTCCCACGGTGATCGAGCCATCGGGTAATTTACGCACAATGCTACCACCACCTAAGCCGACCGATAAAATATCCGGCATTCTGAAATTAGTTTCAACTCCCCCAACATTGACGGATTTAGAGGATTCCCGCGGAAATCCCTTGACTAAAGCGCCAATATCCGAAGTCGTTCCGCCAATATCTAAAACCAACGCTTCTTTTTGTTGCGACAGGTAAGCGGCACCCCGAATACTATTAGTAGGCCCACTGCCAATCGTTAAAATCGGATATTTTTCAGCATAAGCCAGGTCCATTAAAGTCCCATCGTTTTGACACAAGTATTTTTGGGCATTATTAATCTGCTCATCAGCCAGCGACTGCGCGAAGCCTTCCGTCACCTTTTTGATCACCGTAAATAGCGCGGTATTTAAAATAGTAGCATTCTCCCGCCCAATCAATCCGACCGAACCGATGTCGGCGGAAAACGACACTGGGAAATCGGCACCCAATATCTGCTTGACTAATTCGCCGGCTTGTCGTTCCTGACTATCATTAATAGAAGAAAATACACCAATAATAGCGACGCCATCAATTTTTCCGCGCCATTTTTGTAATACTTCACTGATTTCTGCCGGATCAAATGGTGATAGCGGTTCACCATTAAACTCGTAGCCTCCGTGAACCAAAGCATAATTTTCCGTCAAAATATCCACTATGTCTTGCGGCCATTCCGTGAAAGGCAAAATTGAGGCCGTAGCCGGATAACCGATCCTTAATACCCCAACTTTTCCCAGATTTTTGCGTTCCACGATCGCGTTAGTCGCCTGAGTCGTTCCCAACATCGCCTGGGTAATTTGCTGGGGATCGATTTCTTGGATCACGGTGTGGATCGCATTACTGATCCCGGTTTGAATGTCTTTAGTTGTATGAGTTTTAGTAGCGGCGATCACTTTTTGTTGTTCGTTTAAAATAACCGCGTCTGTATTGGTGCCACCAACATCGATTCCTAATTTATACATTAATTGTTAGCCCCCTTGTTTTTTTGAAACTGTGCGTAGCGTTTCTCAATCGGCACGTAATCAACATCGTATTTGAAATACCTAGGACCGACAGATTTAATCCCAGCCGGCGTCCGCCACTTGGAATTTGCCGGTAATCCGATCACGTGCACCCTTTTACCGTAACGCGCCTCTTCGTTGGTCACAGGTAATAAAGTATCCAAATCAAGCATCATGATTAAATCGGGGGCAGTTGCTACTACTTGATCGTTGACCGTGCACATAATGTTTTCGTTTTGAAACGAAATCTTTCCTTCTAATCCTTGGTCTTGTTCTAGTCCTTGAATAGTCGTCGTCCCGTAATTAAAACCGCCCTTAGTTACGTGGGAAATGTCGACAATCTTGCCACTCATTAAATGGTAACCCTTGGTAATTTTTAATAATTCGGCTAACGCAGTCGCGATCGAGCGATAATCGTGAGCATGTTCAATTAAATTACCTATCTGCTGACAAAATGTCATGATATTCAACACGCCCGCCTCACGCAATTCCTTGGCAGTCATCCCATCGCTGGCGCTAGTCGAAGAAGCGCCCATCTGAACAGTCACGTTGCGCCCGATTTTTTCCGCCCAAACCGAATCGATCGTATTGATCAACGCCGTATTCTTGCGTTCATCGGTCAATACCATCGGCGTTACCGAATGACCAGCCAAGACAAAAGTCGACATCTGCAATTCCGGAAAAGCCCGGCCCATTCCATCCAAATCTAAAATTGGTAAGTTCATTTTAGCGGCTGCCACGATCGGCATCATCGAATTGATCCCACCGGCTTCCACTGGAAAAGTACCGTTAATTTTTCTGCCGCTGTATTTTTCGTACATATGAAATGAAGTTTCGAATTCGTGTCCGTTCGGAAATTTTTCCAACGCAACGGCTGGTGCCCCGATCATCGAAGCCGAAACAAAAAAATCATCGTCTGCGGCTTCTTGTGGTGATAATAAAGTCACCGGACCGTGTTCTTTAACGGCTGAAATAGCCATCATTTTCCCAATGTACGGATTACCGCCACCACCGGAACCCAGGACTGCCGCTCCGATCGCGATCTGTTTAATTTCTGCTACTCCTATTTTACGACTCATCTACTAAGATCTCCTTTTTATCAAAAAATTTCATCCCTAAATAATACAGTACTGCTGCAATTATCAGTACGTTGATCGATTGAATGCCCCATTTGATAACATATCCTAAAACAACACTGGCAACCCACGAAAATATCGTCACCCACGGAAACTGCTCGGAATGTTGCGGCAACTGCCCCACAGCCCGACTAGCATCTAGTTGCTTACGACTGCGTTTAAGTATCCAGTAATCGACTGTCATGATCGCAGCCACTGGAGGAAAGACGGCTCCTAAAACCGTCAAGAAAGACGAAAACTTATCAACTAGGCCGATCACCGAAAGAAAAGTCCCGATACACCCCGTTGCAATTGTGACCCAAGCCCGGTTAAAGTTGACGTGAAATACTTGTTTAAAGAAGTTAACGACATTCAAACTAGCTGAATATAGGTTCACGTCATTTACCTTGACGGTCGACAAAATCACCAAAGCAATGCCAAAAACACCGCTTAATTGATAAATGATCGGCATAATATTAGGCGTTTTAACCGCATGAGCCATCAATACCCCAATGACGTTAACCCCCAATTCGCCGACTAAAGTTCCTACCACAGTAACCCAGAAAACATCGATCCCCTTTCTAGTGCGGCGCGTAATGTCGGGCATGATGATCGCACCTACGATAAAATTGCCCGTCACCATTGTGATCCCAGAACTCAATGATAACGCCGTCCCCGGTGCAGCCATGGTTACCAGACTAGTTAACGTGTGTCCTTTTAACATATTATAACCAGCAATCGCAATTACTATTAAGAAAGCCGGAACCGAAATATTGGTTGTCCAACTAAGTCCCTCGAAGCCAAAAATCACTGCAAAAGTTACTACCAAACCAGTGATCGTCGCTACCAATTGGAAATTAGCGTGGCCGGGGAGCAACGAAATGATTCCCTGCGCAAAAATCGAGTTTTGAATGCCAAACCAACCAACTAAGCTAACGGCAAAGGCTAGCCCGACTACCGCAGAACCGATCGTACCAAAGCCTGCCCACTTGGATAACAAACTAGTAGCTAAACCTTCACGTTGTCCCGCTAGGCCAAGCCCAAAAGCAATTACTTGCAGGATGACACTTCCTAAAATCGTCGATAGTACCGCATTTTTAAAGCTCATTCCAAAACCTAGCTGAGCCCCGAGCATAAATTGGCTCAGCGCCACAAAACCACCGATCTGCACCATTAACACTTTCCACATCGGATCCCGTGCTTCCTGTGGCACCCTTTCAGTTGAATAATCGTCAAAAAGGGCCTCTTCTTTTTCTTCTTTTTCCTTTACCATTGACACCCACCACCCTTATAAATAAATTATCGTTTGTTCGATAACAAAATAACGATAATGTGAATTATATTTGATTAATTAATAAAAGTAAAGATAATAATTAAACTGAGATTAGTTGTCACCTCACGTCATTTTGTTACTGGGATAATCATCATTAATCCACTACTAACAGTCTTTTCTCTGGTAAAAATATCTTTGGCTGCTAACATTACTATGTTATGTAATTTTTAATATTATTTATTGGCTAAAATTAATCAAAAAACAACAAGTGGCGTTAACTTAACCTTTACAGTAAAAAAAAGCACTTAGATCAATGCTGATCTAAGTGCTTTCAGATTTCAAATAATTCTTATTAACTACCAAGTAAATGTCAGTTTAAAAATTATTTTTCTTTAGCGTCGCCGCCATTTTTCTTAATAATTTCTTCTTGGATCGATTTTGGTACTGGTTCGTAATGATCCATCGTCATCGTGAAGGTCCCACGACCCTGCGTAGCTGAACGCAATGTCGTTGCGTAACCAAACATTTCAGATAACGGCACGAACGAATGAACTAACTCTGCGTTACCGCGAGCTTCCATTCCTTCTACCCGGCCACGACGAGCAGTAACGTGGCCCATCACGTCGCCCAAGTTATCTTCAGGAGCAACGATATCGACTTTCATGATCGGCTCTAAGATGACAGCACCGCCGTCTTTAGCAGCGTTCCGCAATGCCAACGAAGCAGCCACCTTGAAAGCAGCTTCACTGGAATCGACATCGTGATAACTACCATCATATAATTTAGCCTTAACATCGATCAACGGGTAACCGGCCAAGACACCGTTTGCCATGGATTCTTTCAAACCTTGTTCAACGGCTGGGATATATTCCCGCGGTACCACACCACCGACGATCGCATTTTCGAACTCAAAGCCCTTGCCTTCTTCGTTCGGGGTAAATTCGATCCAGACATCACCATACTGACCTTTACCACCGGACTGACGCACAAATTTACCTTGTTTAGAAACTTGCTTGGTGAAAGTTTCACGGTAGGCAACTTGCGGTTCGCCGACCTTAGCTTCGACGTGGAATTCACGCTTCATCCGGTCAACGATAATATCCAAATGCAATTCGCCCATGCCGGCGATCAAAGTTTCACCGGTTTCAGGGTTAGTTTCAGCCTTGAAGGTCGGATCTTCTTCGGCTAATTTTTGCAAAGCAACGTCCATCTTATCCTGATCGGCTTTAGTATTCGGCTCGATCGAAACTTGGATAACAGGATCTGGGAATTCCATGGATTCAAGTAATAATGGACGGTCCGTAGCGGTCAAAGAATCACCGGTTGTGGTATTTTTCAAACCGATCGCAGCCGCAATATCGCCAGAAAATACTTCCGGAATTTCCTTACGGTGGTTAGAATGCATTTGCAACAAACGACCAACACGTTCACGCTTATCCTTAGTAGCATTCAAAACGTACGAACCGGCTTCTAGCGTTCCGGTATAAACCCGGAAGAAAGTCAAACGACCAACAAACGGATCGGTAGCGATCTTAAATGCCAAACCAGCAAACGGAGCATCATCATCGGCAGTCAGTTCAACTTCTTCGTCTGAATCAGGAACAGTTGCCTTGTAAGGAGGAACATCCAACGGTGATGGCAAGTAGTCATTCACACCATCAAGCATCATCTGAACACCCTTATTTTTGAAGGCTGAACCAGCAAATACCGGGAAGATCTCCAATTTCAAAGTTGCTTTCCGAATTGCTTGACGTAATTCAGCAGCCGAAATTTCTTCACCTTCAAGGTATTTTTCCATGATGTCATCATCAACGTCAGCGATTTGTTCTAACATCTCATCGCGCCGTTTTTGTGCTTGTTCCTGATATTTTTCTGGAATATCAACGGTATCCCACTTGGAACCTAACTCATCTTCGTCGTACAGATCGGCTTTCATTTCGATCAAGTCGATCACACCTTCAAAGGCATCTTCGGCACCGATCGGCATCTGTACTGCCACCGCATTAGCCTGCAGGCGGTCATGGATAGTTTTAACGGAATAATCGAAATCAGCACCGATCTTATCCATTTTATTAACAAAAACGATCCGGGGAACTTTGTATGTCGTTGCTTGGCGCCAAACGTTTTCAGTCTGCGGTTCTACCCCTGACTGCGCGTCAAGAACAACTACCGCACCGTCCAAAACACGTAATGAACGTTCAACTTCGACAGTGAAGTCCACGTGTCCTGGAGTATCGATAATATTAATGCGGTGATCTTTCCACTGAGCCGTCGTAGCAGCAGAAGTGATGGTGATCCCACGTTCTTGTTCTTGTTCCATCCAGTCCATTTGTGAAGCTCCATCATGAGTTTCACCAATTTTATGGATCCGACCCGTATAATACAAAATTCGTTCGGTCGTCGTCGTTTTACCGGCATCGATATGAGCAACGATCCCGATATTACGCGTTTTTTCTAACGGAAATTCACGCTTATTTCCCATTTGAGAATTCTTCCCTTCTAACATTAAGTTTAACTTAATTCTAAAAAACGGCCATTATAAGATCGGTAACAATCATATAACAGCCATTTCTCCAAAAATTACCAGCGATAATGTGCAAATGCACGGTTGGCATCTGCCATCTTGTGTGTATCTTCACGTTTCTTAACGGAAGCCCCGGTATTATTTGAAGCATCAATGATCTCTTTAGCAAGACGCTCTGCCATCGTATGTTCGCCCCGGAGACGAGCGTAGTTAACTAACCAGCGTAAGCCTAGAGTCGTTCTTCTTTCTGGCCGTACTTCGATCGGCACTTGGTAGTTAGAACCACCAACACGGCGTGCCTTAACCTCTAAGACCGGCATGACGTTTTTCATTGCTTCTTCAAAAACATCCAACGGTTCGTTGTTAGTTTCTTCTTTGATCAAATCAAATGATTCGTATAAAATTTTAGAAGCTGTCCCACGCTTACCATCGACCATCAAGCGGTTGATCAAGCGAGTTACCAATTTAGAATTGTAAATTGGATCTGGGAGTACTTCACGTTTTGAAACGGCACCTTTTCTTGGCATCGTTAAAGACCTCCTCGAATTTCAGTAAATATTTATCGTGTTATTTCTTTGGCTTCTTAGCGCCGTACTTAGAACGACCCTGCATCCGACCTTCAACGCCCGCTGTATCCAATGCGCCACGAACGATATGGTAACGAACACCAGGCAGATCCTTTACACGACCACCACGGATCAAAACCACACTATGTTCCTGTAAGTTATGGCCGATCCCCGGGATGTAAGCCGTCACTTCGATCAAGTTAGACAAACGAACACGAGCGTATTTACGCAAAGCGGAGTTCGGCTTTTTCGGTGTCATCGTACCGACACGAGTAGCAACCCCACGTTTTTGCGGAGCAGCGTTTTTAGTTTGAACTTTTTTGTAACTGTTATACCCATAATTTAAAGCTGGGGAAGCAGACATTGAAACTTTAGATTTGCGACCATGACGAATCAACTGGTTAATTGTTGGCATCTAAAGCTTCCTCCTTTCTTATTGACAAGTAATTTTTCAAGCACACACATCCAGGAGTTTCATTTTAAGACTAAAAAAATAGCCGACCCCTGAACTAATATTTTCACCGCGCACAGTCAGCATCATCTTGTTTACACAAGAACTCCACATGGCGAAACCTGTTATAGAATAACACCTCAACCGGGAAATTGTCAATCAAATTTAGCCATTTTTTCGTATTTAATAACTGAGGTGATCTGATTGTTTGAATTATTATTCTTTGCGCTAGGAGCCGTCTGCGCGTCGTTTGCTTGTTGTTGCGCTTGGCGCTTTCGTAACGGCGTCTCCTTGCTAGTCGCCCGTTCATTTTGCGAACACTGCCGCCACCCACTGACCTGGTGGCAGCTGGTACCGATCGCCGGTTTCGCCGTTCAAAAAGGACGCTGCCATTTTTGCGGTCAAAAGATCGCTAGTACCAGCACCCTTTGCGAACTTATCTGGGGCTGCTATTTTATTTTGCTAAGTGTTAAAGACGGTCCCACCCTGACCTGCCTGATCAAACTAGCATGTTTAACATGGTGCTTGCTGCTCGCCTTACAGGATCATTACACCCAAAACGTCTCTCGTTTACTACTATTTAGCGGCACCAGCTTACAACTGTTGCTCTTCTACCGGGGCGTTCGGTTACACCTCCAAACCGAATGGCTACTCATTTTGCTATTTTCACTGCTGTTACTACTGCTAAATGTGCGGCACCAATTAGGGAGCGCCGACACAGTTTTTTTGATATTACTGCTGTTAGTACGCGGTTTTTACTTCGGCGTTCAAGTGTTATTACTAGCCGCTCTTTTCTTCATCGTCTGCTACTGGCGCCGCTCTCGTCAAGGCACCCACCCCTTCTTACCCTTTCTAGTCGCCAGTACCGCAATTTGGGTGTTACTTTACTAAAAAAACAGATTGGGACAAAAAGTGCTTAGCAGTTTGGAGCACGAGCAAATAAGCTGTGAGTCAAGCCAGTTAGCGATCGGAGACTAAGTGGTACCGACATTTGTTGGTGTCCTTAGGACCTCTGCTGGCTGGACGAACACTCTTAAGTCTATATTATTACAGAAAACAAAAATAGGGCTGGAACAAAACGAAATTTTGTCTCAGCCCTGTTTGGTATTTTCACGAGTACATTTTTACCGTGTCTGCATGTAACCGCCGTCTACTGGAATCAGCTGTGCGGTAATAAAGTGCGCTGCATCGCTAGCTAAAAAGACCATTACCGGCGCGATATCTTTATCAGGATCACCTAATTTACCACCGATCGGGATCTTAGCGGCCTTGTCCGCCTTTTCTGCGGCCAATTCCTTTTCGTCCAGTCGCTCCATGTATTCGTCGTACATATCAGTCCAAATACATGGTGCCACCCCATTGACCGTGATCCCGTATTTGCCCCATTCATGCGCCGTAGTCCTGACCCAAGAATTAACTGCGCCTTTAGACATCGAATAAATTGAGCCACCTACATAGGGATTGATCGAGGTATGAGAAGAGTAGTTAATGATATGACCACCAGAATCCTTCATATATTTAAAGGCTTCTTGGTTAGTCCAAACCATTCCCTTGATATTCACGCCAAATACAAAATCAATTTCCTTTTCGGTGACCTGCTCGGCAGCGCCACCACGTTCTACACCCGCGATATTAGCGAGCACGTCCAGCCCACCTAGCCACTTAACGGCCTGTGCAAAAACTTCCTTGACTTCTGCTTGCTGAGAAATGTCACAGTGAAGGTATTTAACACTATCGGGATGACTCTGATTAGCCGTAGCAGCAACTTGTTGTCCCGCTTCGTCGTTCACGTCCACGGAAACTACTTTTGCCCCTTCTGCACTATACCTTTTAACGACCGCAGCTGCAATTCCGCGCGAGCCGCCGGTAACGATAATCTTTTTGTCAGTTAATTCCATAAGATCCGCTCCTTTATGTGATTTATTTCACTTTAATTATAGTTCATTTTTTCACATAAAGCAAAAATAGGACTGGAACAAAACAGAGTTTTGCCCCAGCCCCACTTATTGGATCAGCTAAATATCATTTATTTACTCGGTAATTCCGTATTTTCTTCCACATTGAGCTTTTTAGCCATGTCCGAGATCGAGTAGACTCCTTCGTTGACATCGCTTGTTTCAGCCGTTTGAATATTACGGTAACGCGGCATTCCCGTTCCGGCAGGAATGATCTTACCGATAATTACGTTTTCTTTCAAACCGATCAACGGATCGTTCTTACCGCGAATAGCAGCATCCGTCAAGACCCGCGTCGTTTCCTGGAAGGAAGCAGCCGATAAGAAACTATTAGTTTCCAAAGCGGCTTTCGTGATTCCTAACAAGACCGGACGTGCAGTCGCTGGGATCCCACCTTTGACCAAAACATCCGTGTTGCGGTCGGTAAATTCTTTGATATCCATCAAAGTTCCCGGTAGCATTGACGTCTCACCTGGGTCCATGATCCGGACTTTTTGTAACATTTGGCGGGTCATGATCTCGATATGCTTATCTGAAATATCCACACCTTGCATCCGGTAAACCTTTTGTACTTCTGCCAGGATGTAATTTTCGGTGGACAAAACGTCTCTGACCTTGATCAGCTCCTTCGGATCGATCGAACCAACTGTCAACGGATTTCCCCGGTGAATACTGTCGCCTTCCTTGACCCGCAACACTGCGGTATAAGGCAAGCTATAAGTTCTAGTATCGGTTTCACCCTTAACAGTTACTTCCTTGGTCCGGTCCGCCGGATTTTCTTCGATCGACTCGATCACACCCGTAACTTCGGTGATCACAGCACGACCTTTAGGATTACGTGCTTCAAATAATTCTTGCACACGTGGTAACCCTTGGGTAATATCGCCACCAGCAACCCCGCCGGTATGGAAGGTCCGCATCGTCAACTGCGTACCAGGTTCACCGATCGACTGGGCGGCAACCGTACCAACTGCTTCGCCGACTTCAACGGCATCACCAGTAGCCAAGTTACGACCGTAACATTTACGACAAACGCCATGCCGCGTGTTGCAGGTAAATGCCGAACGGATCGTCACTTTCTCAACTCCAGCGTCGATCACTTGTTGGGCCAATTCTTCATCGATCTGCTTATCTGCAGGAACGATTTCAGCACCAGTCTGCGGGTCGATCACGCTTTTCATCGTGTAACGTCCTAAGATCCGGTCATAAAGCGGCTCGATCATTTCGTTACCTTCGCGGATCGCCGTCACGTCTAAGCCACGGTCGGTCCCACAATCATCTTCGCGAATGATCACGTCTTGGGCAACATCAACCAAACGACGGGTCAAGTAACCCGAGTTAGCGGTCTTCAAAGCCGTATCGGTCATTCCTTTACGTGCACCGTGAGAAGAAATAAACATTTCCAACACGGATAAGCCTTCACGGAAATTAGAAACAACTGGCAATTCCATCGTTTTACCGTTAGGAGCGGCCATCAAGCCACGCATACCGGCCAACTGAGTAAAGTTAGAAATGTTACCCCGGGCCCCCGAATCACTCATCATTTGGATCGGGTTACTTGGGTCCATGTTAGCGACCAACATGTCTTGAATATCGTCTTTGGCCTTGTTCCAGATCTCGATTACTCGGTTATACCGTTCGTCTTCCGTGATCAGGCCGCGGCGAAATTGCTTAGCTACAACTGCAACATCCTTATGCGCCTTAGCAATTACTTCCGGCTTTTCCTTTAATTCCGTAACGTCAGACATTCCGACTGTCAATCCCGACTTAGTAGATTCTAAGTAACCGAGGTCTTTCATCCGGTCAAGCAATTCGGCCGTCGCCGTCACCTTGTAGTCCTGGTAAACTTGAGCGATGATGTCTGATAAGAAGCCGGATTTGAACGGTTTTACCAGTTCAGCTTGCTTCAAGTATTCGTGAATATCTTCGCCTGGTTCCAAGAAATACTTATCAGGAGTCTGATTAGTCAGATTATCACTAGTAGCTTCATTTAAATACGGAAAATCTGCCGGTAAGATTTCGTTAAAGAAAGCCTTACCCACGGTCGTTACCAAGATCCGCTGTTTTTGCCAGTCGGTAAACGGCGTGCCTTGCTGTGCCAAAGATGAGGATTGCAATCCTACCCTAGTATGCAAGTTAACGTAGTTATTTTGGTAAGCGGTCCGAATTTCATTGACATCTTTAAAGATCATTCCTTCGCCGGTTTCACCAGCTTCTTCGATCGTAATATAGTAATTTCCGATCGTCATATCCTGAGAAGGTGAAATGATCGGCTTACCGTCTTTAGGAGCCAAAATATGGTGCGCAGCTAACATCAGCAACCGTGCTTCTGCCTGGGCTTCGTCTGACAACGGCACGTGAATAGCCATCTGGTCCCCGTCAAAATCGGCGTTATAAGCTTCGCAAGCTAACGGATGCAGTCTCATCGACTTACCGTCAACTAATTTTGGTTCAAAAGCCTGAATTCCCAAACGGTGCAACGTAGGGGCGCGGTTCAATAACACCGGATGTTCTTTGATGACGTCTTCTAGTACATCCCAGATATCTTCGTCACGCCGGTCGATCTTACGTTTGGCATTTTTAATGTTAGACGCCATTTCGCGTTTAACTAATTCTTTCATTACAAATGGTTTGAACAGTTCCAAAGCCATCTCGTGCGGAATCCCCATTTGATTTAATTTCAACTTAGGACCCACATCGATTACGGAACGACCGGAGTAATCGACACGCTTACCCAGCAAATTCTGACGGAAACGTCCCTGCTTACCCTTTAACATGTGAGACAGCGACTTCAACGGCCTGTTGCCTGGTCCCGTAACCGGTCTGCCGCGCCGGCCGTTATCGATCAACGCATCAACGGCTTCTTGGAGCATCCGTTTTTCATTTTGAACGATGATCCCCGGGGCGTTTAAATCTAACAACCGTTTCAACCGGTTATTACGGTTGATCACCCGACGGTATAAATCATTCAAATCAGAAGTTGCGAAGCGACCGCCCTCCAACTGGACCATTGGGCGCAGATCCGGCGGGATGACCGGGATAGCTTCCATGACCATCCAGTCAGGATTATTGCCGGATTTGAGGAAGGCCTCTAAAATATCCAACCGGCGCACGGCCCGGGTCCTTTTTTGCCCCGTAGCTTCCTTTAACTCTTCCTTTAATTCTGCACATTCCTTAGCTAAATCAACGTCACGTAGCAACGTTCTGATAGCTTCGGCACCCATACCAGCCTTAAAGTTATTACCGTACTCTTCGCGTTTTTCCCGGTATTCACGTTCTGTTAACAACTGCTTTTTTTCTAACGGAGTGTCACCCGGTTCGGTAACTACGTAAGAAGCAAAGTAAATGATTTCTTCCAAGGCACGCGGACTCATGTCTAACACTAAGCCCATCCGACTCGGGATCCCCTTGAAATACCAAATATGCGTTACCGGGGCGGCCAATTCGATATGGCCCATTCTTTCACGCCGGACTTTAGAACGAGTAACTTCAACGCCACAACGGTCACAAACGATTCCCTTATAACGGATCCGTTTATACTTACCACAAGCACATTCCCAATCCTTGGTAGGACCAAAGATCCGTTCATCAAATAACCCGTCTTTTTCAGGCTTCAGTGTGCGGTAGTTGATCGTTTCTGGCTTTTTAACCTCACCGTATGACCAGCTTCTGATCTTATCGGATGAAGCTAAGCCAATTTGCATACTATCGAATTTATTGACATCGATCAAAGGACCGACCTCCCTTAATTGTGATTTTTATTGTTCGGTTTTATCGTCTTTAGCCGCTGTTGCAGTGTCGTTTCCACCTTGTGCTGGAACGGCTTTTTTGGCCTCTTCTTCTTTAGCGTACTTGCTTAAAGCATCTACGTTAACGACCTCGTCGTCTTCTTCGTCAATGTCTCGCAGTTCGATTTCTTGTTTATCGGCATCTAGCACTTTCATATCCAAGCCTAGAGACTGTAATTCCTTGACCAACACACGGAACGATTCTGGCACACCCGGTTGTGGGATCGGTTCGCCCTTAACGATCGCCTCGTAAGTCTTGACCCGGCCGACTACATCGTCTGACTTATAAGTCAAGATTTCTTGTAGGGTATAAGCAGCACCGTAAGCTTCCAGTGCCCAAACTTCCATTTCCCCAAAGCGCTGACCACCAAACTGAGCTTTACCACCCAAAGGCTGTTGCGTAACTAAGGAGTACGGCCCAATCGAACGTGCATGGATCTTATCATCGACCATATGTGCGAGTTTCATGTAATACATCACACCCACGGCAATACGGTTATCAAACGGTTCACCCGTCCGGCCGTCATACAAAACGGTTTTACCATCTTCCGGCAAACCGGCTTCTTTCAAAGCAGCAATAATATCATCATCAGAAGCACCATCGAAAACTGGAGTAGCTACGTGAATGCCTAACTCACGGGCAGCTAAGCCTAAATGGAGTTCCAAAACCTGCCCAATGTTCATTCGGGAAGGCACACCCATTGGTGACAACATGATATCGATCGGTGTTCCGTCTGGCATAAACGGCATGTCTTCTTCGGGAATGATCACCGAAACCGTCCCTTTATTACCGTGACGGCCGGCCATCTTATCGCCAACCTGTAATTTACGTTTCTGCGCGATGTAGACTCTGACCATCTGGTTAACGCCAGGGGACAATTCATCGCCAGCTTCACGCGTAAAGATCTTAACGTCGGAAACGATCCCGCCGCCGCCATGTGGCACATGCAGCGAAGTATCGCGGACTTCACGCGATTTTTCACCAAAAATAGCGTGCAATAAACGCTCTTCTGCGGAAAGTTCAGTCACACCCTTAGGAGTTACCTTACCTACCAAGATATCGCCGTCTTTAACTTCGGCACCGATCCGCACGATGCCAAATTCATCGAGGTCTTTAAGTGCATCCTCGCCTGCATTAGGGATCTCACGCGTAATTTCTTCCGGCCCTAATTTAGTATCACGGGCTTCCGACTCGTGTTCTTCAATATGAATCGAAGTATAGACATCGTCTTTGACTAAACGTTCACTGATAGCGACGGCATCTTCAAAGTTATAGCCGTCCCAAGTCATAAAGGCGATCAACGGATTTTGTCCTAAGGCTAATTCGCCTTGTTCCATCGAAGGGCCATCGGCCAAAACGCTGTCTGTTTTAACTTCTTCACCGACATGAACGATCGGTGTTTGGTTGTAGTTTTTACCACCATTGGAACGGCGGAATTTCATCAATTTGTATTTGTCTAAGGAACCGTCTTCTAGTCGTACCCTGATCTCCTTAGCGTCTACGTATTCAACGGTACCATCATGATCGGCGATCAACGCATCACCGGAATCATGAGCAGCTTTGTATTCAATACCAGTACCGACTAACGGAGCGTGTGGTTGCAATAACGGCACAGCCTGACGCTGCATGTTAGCTCCCATCAACGCCCGGTTGGAGTCGTCGTTTTCCAAAAATGGAATACATGCGGTAGCCACAGCAACTACTTGCTTAGGCGAAACGTCCATGTAGTCGACCTGGTCGATCGAAATTTCAATGTTTTCTTCTTCTCGCCGAGCCATTACGATGTCGTTGACAAACGAACCGTCGTCGTTTAACGGCGTGTTAGCCTGAGCGACTACGTAAGGATCTTCTTCGTCAGCAGTCAAGTAGTCGATTTTTTGCGTTACCTTATGTGTATCCCAAGAAACACGCCGGTAAGGAGTTTCAATAAAACCGTACTTATTGACCCGGGCGTACGAAGCCAAACTGTTGATCAACCCAATGTTCGGGCCTTCAGGCGTTTCGATCGGACACATCCGCCCGTAATGGGTGTAGTGCACGTCACGCACTTCATAACCAGCACGATCACGAGTCAAGCCGCCGGGTCCTAAGGCTGAAAGCCGCCGTTTATGCGTTAACTCGCCTAGTGGGTTAGTTTGATCCATGAACTGGGATAACTGTGAACTACCAAAGAATTCTTTGATCGAAGCTACGACCGGCCGAATATTGATCAGTTGTTGCGGAGTCACCGTTGCGGTATCTTGAATCGACATCCGTTCGCGAACGACCCTTTCCATCCGTGACAAACCGATCCGGAACTGATTTTGTAACAGTTCACCCACAGAGCGGATCCGCCGGTTACCCAAATGGTCGATATCGTCGGTCGTGCCAAAGCCTTCTTGTAAGTTAAAGAAGTAGTTCATCGAAGCGATAATATCGGCTGGAGTAATGTGTTTATACTTCAAATCAACGTTGCCATTACCGATCATGTTGAGGACCTTGTCCGGATCATTCGGAGAGTAGACTTTAATGATCTGTAATTTCATCGGTTTTTGAACTACGCCATCTTCTGACGGTTGGAAGGTCACCATCTTGAAATCATCGCGCTGCAAGTAAGCAGCTAAACGGTTGTCCATCAACTGTTTGTCGATTTTTTCACCCTTTTTAATGATGATCTCACCCGTTTCCGGGTCGGCTAAGGTTTCAGCCACCGTCGTATCCAATAACCTAGTTTTTAAGTTTAATTTTTTGTTGATCTTATAACGACCCACTGCCGCTAAATCATAGCGTTTAGGATCGAAGAAACGCGCCGTCAATAAACTCCGCGAGGAATCAGCCGTTTTTGGCTCACCCGGACGTAGTCGTTCGTAAATATCTTTCAGCGATTCCTCTACCCGCGAATCCTCAGGATTTTTGTGGACGTCTTTTTCCAAGGTGAACAATAAGCTGTCGGTTTCGCCCATCATATCTAAGATCTCACTGTCAGAACCGTATCCTAAAGAACGGATCAATTCCGTCATCGGGATCTTACGGGTCCGGTCGATCCGGACATAAGAGATATTCTTAGCGTCGGTCTCGTATTCCAACCATGCACCGCGGTTAGGAATCACCGTCGTACCGTAGATCTCGCGCCCATTTTTATCCAATTCTGAATTAAAATAGACCCCTGGCGAACGTACCAACTGCGAAACGATCACTCGTTCAGCACCGTTGATGATAAAGGTCCCCTGACGAGTCATTAACGGAAAATCGCCAAAGAAAACGTCTTGGGACTTGATCTCACCGGTCTCATGATTCAATAACCGCAGCGTGACGTGCAGTGGAGCAGAGTAATTAGCGTCGTGCTCGCGGGCTTCATCAACCGTATATTTAGGCTCTAACAGTTGATAATCGACGAATTCTAGAGACAATTTACCCTGAAAATCATCGATCGGCATAATGTCTTCAAACATTTCCCGTAAACCTTCGTCAAGAAACCACTGGTAAGAATTAGTTTGGATCTCAACCAAATTAGGCAGTTCAAGAACTTCTTTAATGCGCGAATAACTTCTGCGTACACGATTTTTACCGTATTTTACTAAGTGTCC
The DNA here is from genome assembly GCF_058503265.1 of Ligilactobacillus sp. ESL1201. Classification (NCBI taxonomy): domain Bacteria; kingdom Bacillati; phylum Bacillota; class Bacilli; order Lactobacillales; family Lactobacillaceae; genus Ligilactobacillus; species Ligilactobacillus sp. ESL1201. Next base: position 1,667,138 of record NZ_CP196362.1, read on the forward strand.
TGCCAAATTGTTCACCTCTCAAATATTCTGTCTGGCTTAAACAAACAACTAGCCAATATTACATTTTGATTACATTTTAAAAAATAACCAAATTAAGTGTAATTTTGGGCAAAAAAAAGCAAAAACAGCTTATCGACAACAATGCGCTTCACTATTTTTGCTATTTGCTTCCTCGTAATGGACAATAGATCACTACCAGAAGCTAAATTCACAGTATTTTGCAGTTTTTAATTATAGCATCTTTAACCAATTTGTCAATTAAACCGTCTCTGCTTTTTTGGCCGCAGCCGGTTTAACTTTCAGCGTGATCTTTCCTCGCTGAGCGCCGATCACTATCGTATCGTGAGGAGCAAACTGGTTGGCTAATAACGCCTCACTCAAACGGTCTTCGATTTCATTTTGAATCGCACGGTGTAACGGCCGGGCCCCGTATTCCGGATCATAACCGGCTTTAACTACCACATTGATCGCAGCCGGGGTGATCTTTAAAGTCAAGTCGTGTTCTTTGACACGGTCGATCACTTGTTGAACCATCAACTTAACGATTTGTTGTAGTTGTTTTTGCGTTAGTGAATGGAAGACTTCGATCTCATCGATCCGGTTTAAAAATTCCGGTCGGAACGTCTTTTTCAGTCGCTCCCTGATCTGCGCTGCCATTGCTTGGTAATCCCCGGTAGTTGATTTAGCACCGAAACCGACCATCTTATTATCACGCAAGTCAGTCGCACCTAGGTTAGACGTCATGATAATGATAGTATTACGAAAGTCGATCTTGCGTCCCTTGGAATCGGTCAAAAAGCCGTCGTCCAAAACTTGCAATAAGATGTTAAACACGTCGGGGTGCGCCTTTTCGACCTCGTCCAATAAGACCACTGAATACGGCTTATGACGAACTTTTTCGGACAGCTGCCCGCCCTCATCATAGCCAACGTAGCCCGGAGGCGCGCCGATCAACCGACTGGTGGAGTATTTTTCCATGTACTCACTCATATCGATTCGGATCAAAGCATTTTCGTCACCAAACATTGCCTGCGCTAACGCCTTAGCCAATTCGGTCTTGCCGACCCCGGTAGGGCCTAAAAACATAAATGAACCACTCGGACGAGTCGGGTCGCTTAAACCGCTGCGAGCCCGGCGAATCGCTTTAGCCACCGAACTGATCGCGTCTTCTTGGCCGATCACTCGTTCGTGTAAGATCTTCTCCAGGTTTAATAGCCGCTCACTTTCGCTCTTGGTCAACTGTGTTACCGGTACCCCGGTCCATTCTGCCACGATTTCGGCCACGTCATGGGCAGTCACATTTTTAGTATATTTTTGCTTACCCTGGGCCTTTTGCTGCCGTTCCTCGATCTTAGTTACCTTTTGTTGCCATTTTAATTCTTCTTGGCGGTACTTAGCGGCTCGTTCGAAGTGCTCGTCTACCAGTGCAGCTTCTTTTTGCTGTTTAGCGGCTGCCAGTTTTTGTTTGGCAGTCACTAAACGTGCGTCGGTTCCATTAATGCGCACACGAGCGGCTGCTTCGTCGATCAGATCGATCGCCTTATCCGGCAAAAAACGGTTGGTAATATACCGACTGCTTAGTTTAGCCGCAGCTTGCAAAGCCTCATCGGTAATATTCAAGTGGTGATGCTGTTCGTAGCGCGGACGTAACCCCTGTAAAATAGCAACAGTCTGAGGTAACGTCGGTTCTGCCACCATCACGGTCGCAAACCGCCGCTCCAACGCCGAATCAGTCTCGAAATACTTCTGGTACTCGTCAAGAGTCGTAGCACCAATCACTTGCACTTCCCCGCGGGCCAATGCAGGTTTTAAAATGTTAGAAGCATCGATCGCTCCCTCGGCGCCACCCGCACCGATCAGGGTGTGAATTTCATCGATAAATAAAATCACGTTACCGTCATGATAAATTTCTTCGAGGATATTTTTCAAACGGTCTTCAAATTCACCCCGATACTTGGTCCCGGCTACCAAAGAACCCATATCAAGCATCATCACCCGTTTATTGGCTAAGTCGCTAGGAACCTTTTGTTCCACTATCTGCTGGGCAAATCCTTCTGCCACCGCCGTTTTTCCTACTCCTGGTTCCCCTAAGAGCACCGGATTATTTTTAGTTCGTCTGCTCAAGATCTGAATTACCCGTGAGATCTCGGCATCCCGGCTCAAAACGGGGTCGATCTGTCCTTGGCGCACCATTTCGTTTAAGTTCCGGGCCAAAGAATCTAGCGTCGGTGTTCCTTGTGCGGGCTTTTTCTTTTTATTATTGCGTCTTAACTGACTCTGACTGACTCCCAGCTGTCTAAAAATCAGCTGTTGCATCCGTTTATTATCGATGTTTAAGCTGTATAAGATCCGGGAAGCCAACGTATTATCATCGTCTAGTAAAGCTAATAACAAATGCTCGGTGCCCACCTCGGGTGAATTGAACAGTTGAGCTTGTACCTGAGCCGCGTGCAAAATTTCGTTAGTTTTCGGTGAATAGGGCAGGTAAGTAGCTCCCTCTCGTTTGAGTGAACCATAGCCGGCCAAACGTTCAATTTCCTCTTTAATATCGGTAGGTGTTACTAATAATTGCGCAAAAACCTTGTGCGCCACCCCGTATTTTTCCAGTACCAATGCTAATAAAAGGTGTTCGGTCCCGATTGCTTGGTGCCGAAAATTAGCGGCACTTTTTTTAGCTAACTCCAACACATTTTTAACACTCGGAGTGTAAAACTCGTCCATCAGAAGTCCCCCTTTATTCCGCGCACCGTAGGCGATTTAAAATACTGACCAAGATCCGTGCACGTAACATATTTTCTAAATCCTTATCGCCTAAATTCAAAGTATCATGATCCATTGCCGCCAGTATCAAATTAGCTTCCTTTTGCGTTAACAATTTGTCTTCATATAAACTCTGAATGATCTGTAAGGCCTTATTCATTGTAATACTATCGCCGATGTATGCAATCAAACGATCCAGCATTCCAGAATTATCGATCAAATTGACCTTAGCGATCCTGATATAACCACCACCACCACGCTTGCTCTCAACGATATAGCCATTTTGCAGTGTAAATCTGGTCTTAATTACGTAGTTGATTTGCGAAGGAACAACGTCAAACTGTTGCGCAATTTCAGACCGTTTGATTTCAATTTTAGGTGAATCAGACAAAATACTCTTGAGATATTTTTCAATAACGTCTGAAATATTCCGATTCTGCATGCAAATCACATTCCTTACTTCTAGTTTGACTAATATTGACTTTTATTATATATGGAATGCTTCGCAAAATGCAAAAGAAACGCTACGGCAAAAACTTTATTTAGTATCATAGACATAACTAAAAAGCCCTTAAACTGGAAAAATACCAGTCTAAGAACTTTTCAATAGTCGATCGGGAAAACAGGATTCGAACCTGCGACCTCCACGTCCCGAACGTGGCGCTCTACCAAGCTGAGCTATTTCCCGAAATATGCACCCAGTAGGAGTCGAACCTACAACCTTCTGATTCGTAGTCAGACACTCTATCCAATTGCGCTATGGGTGCAGATTAAGTAACAAAAAAGCGGAAGACGGGATTCGAACCCGCGACCCCCACCATGGCAAGGTGATGTTCTACCACTGAACTACTTCCGCATAAAATATTCAACTACTACCTTTTAAAGCGCATGCGGGTGAAGGGATTCGAACCCCCACGTCGCTAAACACTAGAACCTAAATCTAGCGCGTCTGCCAGTTCCGCCACACCCGCAAAATAACAATGAGTCGTGACAGGCTCGAACTGTCGACCCTCTGATTAAAAGTCAGATGCTCTACCAACTGAGCTAACGACTCGCATTAACATGGAGGATACAGGGCTCGAACCTGTGACCCTCTGCTTGTAAGGCAGACGCTCTCCCAACTGAGCTAATCCTCCAAAATGACCCGTACGGGATTTGAACCCATGTTACCGCCGTGAAAGGGCGGTGTCTTAACCACTTGACCAACGGGTCAGGTATTGAAATACTACGGAGAGTAAGGGATTCGAACCCTTGAAGGAAGGCGATCCTCCCTTACATGATTTCCAATCATGCTCCTTCGGCCTCTCGGACAACTCTCCATAATAACTCCGGCAGGCGGACTCGAACCGTCGACACCCTGATTAACAGTCAGATGCTCTACCAACTGAGCTATGCCGGAATAAATGCGTGGCGACGACCTACCCTCGCAGGGGGCGATCCCCCAACTACTCTCGGCGTGACGAAGCTTAACTGCTGTGTTCGGCATGGGAACAGGTGTAGCCTTCGTGCCATCATCACCACACGTGAGCTTTGCTCACTCAAAACTAAATCATCTTTATTTCTTCTGTCTTCCGACTTCCACTGCGCTTGCTACTTGGTTAAGCCCTCGACCGATTAGTAATGGTCCGCTCCATGCCTCACGGCACTTCCACTTCCATCCTATCTACCTGTTATTCTCTCAGGGGTCTTACTTCATTTCTGAATGGGAAATCTCATCTGGAGGCGAGTTTCGCACTTAGATGCTTTCAGCGTTTATCTCATCCATACTTAGCTACCCAGCGCTGCCTTGGGCAAGACAACTGGTACACCAGCGGTATGTCCATCCCGGTCCTCTCGTACTAAGGACAGATCCTCGCAAATTTCCTACGCCCGCGACGGATAGGGACCGAACTGTCTCACGACGTTCTGAACCCAGCTCGCGTACCGCTTTAATGGGCGAACAGCCCAACCCTTGGGACCGACTACAGCCCCAGGATGCGATGAGCCGACATCGAGGTGCCAAACCTCCCCGTCGATGTGAACTCTTGGGGGAGATAAGCCTGTTATCCCCAGGGTAGCTTTTATCCGTTGAGCGATGGCCCTTCCATACGGAACCACCGGATCACTAAGCCCGACTTTCGTCCCTGCTCGACTTGTAGGTCTCGCAGTCAAGCTCCCTTGTGCCTTTACACTCTGCAAATGATTTCCAACCATTTTGAGGGAACCTTTGGGCGCCTCCGTTACCTTTTAGGAGGCGACCGCCCCAGTCAAACTGCCTACCAGACACTGTCTCCCACCGGGTTAACCGGTGTGGGTTAGAGTGTTCATACAACGAGGGTAGTATCCCACCAACGCCTCGGGCGAAACTGACGTTCCGCCTTCTATGGCTCCTACCTATCCTGTACAAGTTATACGAACACCCAATATCAAGCTACAGTAAAGCTCCATGGGGTCTTTCCGTCCTGTCGCGGGTAACCCGCATCTTCACGGGTATTATAATTTCACCGAGTCTCTCGTTGAGACAGTGCCCAGATCGTTACGCCTTTCGTGCGGGTCGGAACTTACCCGACAAGGAATTTCGCTACCTTAGGACCGTTATAGTTACGGCCGCCGTTTACTGGGGCTTCACTTTTGAGCTTCGCTTGCGCTAACTCATCCGCTTAACCTTCCAGCACCGGGCAGGCGTCAGCCCCTATACTTCATCTTACGATTTTGCAGAAACCTGTGTTTTTGATAAACAGTCGCCTGGGCCTATTCACTGCGGCTGATCGTTAGATCAGCACCCCTTCTCCCGAAGTTACGGGGTCATTTTGCCGAGTTCCTTAACGAGAGTTCTCTCGCTCACCTGAGGATTCTCTCCTCGACTACCTGTGTCGGTTTGCGGTACGGGTGACCAGATCCTTACTAGAAGCTTTTCTCGGCAGTGTGACTCGCTTCCCTTCGCTACTTAGATTTCGCTCCCCATCACAGCTCGTGTTGCTTGAATGCAAACATTTAACTCACACTCGCACTCGCTGCTTGGACGTGCATTTCCATTCGCACGCTTCGCTTGCCTCCTGCGTCCCTCCATTGTTCAATCAGATCTGATCAGTACAGGAATCTCCACCTGTTATCCATCGCCTACGCCTTGCGGCCTCAGCTTAGGTCCCGACTTACCCTGGGCGGACGAGCCTTCCCCAGGAAACCTTAGTCTTTCGGTGGGTCAGATTCTCACTGACCTTGCGCTACTCATACCGGCATTCTCACTTCTAAGCGCTCCACCAGTCCTTACGGTCTAGCTTCGCCGCCCTTAGAACGCTCTCCTACCATCCAACCTGCGGTTGGATCCACGATTTCGGTAATGTGTTTAGCCCCGTTACATTTTCGGCGCAGAACCACTCGACTAGTGAGCTATTACGCACTCTTTAAATGGTGGCTGCTTCTGAGCCAACATCCTAGTTGTCTGTGCAATTCCACATCCTTTTCCACTTAACACATATTTTGGGACCTTAATCGGTGATCTGGGCTGTTTCCCTTTCGACTACGGATCTTATCACTCGCAGTCTGACTCCCGGTCATTGATCTGTGGCATTCGGAGTTTATCTGAATTCAGTAACCCAAGACGGACCCCTAGTTCAAACAGTGCTCTACCTCCACGATCATTCATACCGAGGCTAGCCCTAAAGCTATTTCGGAGAGAACCAGCTATCTCCAAGTTCGTTTGGAATTTCACCGCTACCCACACCTCATCCCAGCATTTTTCAACATACACGGGTGCGGTCCTCCGGTGCGTTTTACCGCACTTTCAACCTGGACATGGGTAGGTCACTTGGTTTCGGGTCTACGTCAAACTACTTTGTCGCCCTCTTCAGACTTGCTTTCGCTACGGCTCCAGTCTTTCCACTTTAACCTTGCAGCTTAACGTAACTCGCCGGTTCATTCTACAAAAGGCACGCCATTACCCTTAAATGGGCTTTGACTACTTGTAGGCACATGGTTTCAGGAACTATTTCACTCCCCTTCCGGGGTGCTTTTCACCTTTCCCTCACGGTACTGGTTCACTATCGGTCACTAGGTAGTATTTAGCCTTGGGAGATGGTCCTCCCAGCTTCCGACGGGATTTCACGTGTCCCGCCGTACTCAGGATCCCGATTCTCGGTTCGTCGTGTTTCACTTACAGGGCTCTCACCTTCTATGGCTGACCTTCCCAGATCATTCAGCTACATTCCTCACCGTCTATGTTCGGTCCTACAACCCCGAAAGACAAGTCTTTCGGTTTGGGCTGTTCCCCGTTCGCTCGCCGCTACTCAGGGAATCACTGTTGTTTTCTTTTCCTGCAGGTACTGAGATGTTTCAGTTCCCCACGTCTGTCTTCAACTGACCTTAACGGTCAGCGATAATAACCTCACGGTTATTGGGTTTTCCCATTCGGAGATCTGCGGGTCATTGCTTACTTACAGCTGACCGCAGCATTTCGCTGTTAGTTGCGTCCTTCTTCGACTCCTAGTGCCAAGGCATCCACCATGCGCCCTTCCTAACTTAACCTTTAATTTATCTGACGATAAATTGGTTATGAGTTGACGTTGTTCTCGTCAATTTTTACGCAGTGTTTTTCTCGGTTGATTATTAAGAAATAAAAATGATTCAGTTTTCAATGAACAATGCTTTGACAGTTGCCTGTCAATGGAGCTTAACGGGATCGAACCGTTGACCTCCTGCTTGCAAAGCAGGTGCTCTCCCAGCTGAGCTAAAGCCCCGTAACAAAATATTAAAAAAGTGGTGCAATGGGCCTAAATGGACTCGAACCATCGACCTCACGCTTATCAGGCGTGCGCTCTAACCAGCTGAGCTATAGGCCCATTTGTAAAAGTAGAGCTTTCAAAACCAAACAAAGTTTCGTTGTGTGAGTTTCCGTTATTTTCCTTAGAAAGGAGGTGATCCAGCCGCAGGTTCTCCTACGGCTACCTTGTTACGACTTCACCCCAATCATCTGTCCCACCTTAGACGGCTGGTTCCTTACGGTTACCCCACCGGCTTTGGGTGTTACAAACTCTCATGGTGTGACGGGCGGTGTGTACAAGGCCCGGGAACGTATTCACCGCGGCATGCTGATCCGCGATTACTAGCGATTCCGACTTCATGCAGGCGGGTTGCAGCCTGCAATCCGAACTGAGAACGGCTTTTAGAGATTAGCTTGACCTCGCGGTCTCGCAACTCGTTGTACCGTCCATTGTAGCACGTGTGTAGCCCAGGTCATAAGGGGCATGATGACTTGACGTCATCCCCACCTTCCTCCGGTTTGTCACCGGCAGTCTCGCCAGAGTGCCCAACTGAATGCTGGCAACTGGCAACAAGGGTTGCGCTCGTTGCGGGACTTAACCCAACATCTCACGACACGAGCTGACGACAGCCATGCACCACCTGTCTTAGTGTTCCCGAAGGAAACACCTAATCTCTTAGGTTGGCACTAGATGTCAAGACCTGGTAAGGTTCTTCGCGTTGCTTCGAATTAAACCACATGCTCCACCGCTTGTGCGGGCCCCCGTCAATTCCTTTGAGTTTCAACCTTGCGGTCGTACTCCCCAGGCGGAATGCTTAATGCGTTTGCTGCGGCACTGAAGGGCGGAAACCCTCCAACACCTAGCATTCATCGTTTACAGCGTGGACTACCAGGGTATCTAATCCTGTTCGCTCCCCACGCTTTCGAACCTCAGCGTCAGTTACAGACCAGAGAGCCGCTTTCGCCACTGGTGTTCTTCCATATATCTACGCATTTCACCGCTACACATGGAGTTCCACTCTCCTCTTCTGCACTCAAGTTCTCCAGTTTCCAATGCACGACTCCGGTTAAGCCGAAGGCTTTCACATCAGACTTAAAAAACCGCCTGCGTTCCCTTTACGCCCAATAAATCCGGACAACGCTTGCCACCTACGTATTACCGCGGCTGCTGGCACGTAGTTAGCCGTGACTTCCTCGTCAGATACCGTCATGGCTCTAGCAGTTACTCTAGAACTCGTTCTTCTCTGACAACAGTGTTTTACGATCCGAAGACCTTCTTCACACACGCGGCGTTGCTCCATCAGACTTGCGTCCATTGTGGAAGATTCCCTACTGCTGCCTCCCGTAGGAGTTTGGGCCGTGTCTCAGTCCCAATGTGGCCGATCAACCTCTCAGTTCGGCTACGTATCATCACCTTGGTAGGCCGTTACCCTACCAACTAGTTAATACGCCGCGGGCCCATCCTCAAGCAATAGCTGACGCCATCTTTTCCCCATAAAGCATGTGCTTTATGGGCTCATTCGGTATTAGCACCTGTTTCCAAGTGTTATCCCCAACTTAAGGGCAGGTTGCCCACGTGTTACTCACCCGTTCGCCACTTTCCTGTCTTGTTCGTGATACAAGTACCACTCCCAACACATTCTCGTTCGACTTGCATGTATTAGGCACGCCGCCAGCGTTCGTCCTGAGCCAGGATCAAACTCTCAGTTTGTTTAGCTCATTTTTGATTACTAGCGAAATTGACTTCGCAAATGTTTGCACCCGGATTGCTCCGAGCGACCTCACACATTTTTACGAAACTTTGTTCAGTTTTCAAAGTTCTACTCTGTTGCTTATCAAGCAACAACTTTATTACTATAACATCTCATCGCTAACAAGTCAACTGTTAATTTCAATTAACTTTCTGTGCCGTAGCACCTCGTAGCGGTGAGCATTTAATAATATACACGCTTCTGTCCTTGCCGTCAATACCTTTGACTAAAAATATTTTATTGCGGCAATTTTGTCATTTCTATTCTCGTAAATACTAAACAATATTTACCACTAATAGACACAAAAAGAGGAATGAGAATAAAACTACACTCTCAATCCTCTTCATTATCTCTAATAACTTAAGCTAAGTCAAACGATGACTGCCCAATTATTTTTGCTCTTCTGGTCGCAAAGTTGGGAACAACAAAACATCCCTGATCGAAGGAGCATCGGTCATCAACATTACCAAGCGATCGATACCGATCCCCAAGCCACCAGTAGGAGGCATCCCGTATTCCATTGCCTCCAAATAGTCTTCGTCAATTCCTTCGGCTTCGTCGTTTCCTTCTTTACGTTCAGCCACCTGTGCTTCAAAACGCTGCCGCTGGTCGATCGGGTCGTTTAGTTCGGTAAATGCGTTGGCATATTCACTACCCAAAATAAATAGCTCAAAACGATCGGTAAAACGCGGATCCTTAGGGTTCTTTTTGGCTAACGGTGAAATTTCCACGGGATGACCATAAATAAAGGTTGGATCCACGATCTGGCTTTCACAGAACTGTTCAAAAAATTCGTTGATAATATGGCCTACTTGCCAGTAAGACTCGTAGTGAACACCGTGTTCGTCTGCTAATGTACGCGCCTGCTCCACTGACATTTCTGGCCAAAAATCGACCCCTGTCGTTTCCTTGATCATATCGACCATATGCACACGCCTAAATGGCTTACCAAAATCAACTTGATGATCGTGGAAAGTGACTTTATTATCATCCGAAACTACCCGACAAGCCGCCTTGAAAATCCCTTCTGTCTCATCCATCACGTCGGTAAAATCAAAGTAAGCGGCATACGACTCGAGCATCGTAAATTCGGGATTGTGTTTGGTATCGATCCCTTCATTCCGAAATACACGGCCGATTTCATAGACGCGTTCCATGCCGCCGACTATTAGCCGTTTTAAGTGCAACTCCAGCGCGATCCGTAGATACAACTCAATGTCTAAGGCATTGTGATGTGTTTTAAACGGACGTGCGGCAGCACCACCGGCTTGATTATGCAAAACCGGCGTTTCGACTTCCAAAAATCCTTCGTGGTCTAAATATTTTCTAATGGCTGTAATGATCTGACTTCTGTGAACAAAGCGCTGATAACTTTCCTGGTTAGTGATCAAATCTAAATAACGTTGCCGGTAGATCTGCTCCACGTTTTGTAACCCGTGATACTTGTCGGGTAAAGGACGTAATGCCTTAGACAAAAAAGTAAGCTTAGTTACCCGCAAAGTCAATTCACCCATATCGGTTTTGATCACTTCACCGGTCACACCCAAAAAATCGCCTAGATCGCTACGCTTGAAGACGTGATACATCTCTTCGCCTAAAATGTCCTTACGTACGTATAACTGCATCTTACCAGTTTTATCCTGCAAGTCAGCAAAGCCTACCTTGCCCTTGCCACGTTTAGCAACCATTCGGCCAGCAATCGTTGCTTTAACCCCCTGGTCGTTTAATTGTTCTTTAGTTAAGTCATTATATTTAGTGTGCAGCTCTTGATTATATGAATCACGCTCAAAACGATGCCCAAAGGGTGCAATTCCTTCGTCTTGCAGCTCCTGCAATTTTTGTCGGCGCACCCGCAGTTGGTCATTCATCGCCTGTTCATTAGCCATTAACATCTCTTCCCTTCACTGTTAAACAATTCAAGTATAACATACCGCATTTTTAAAGATAAAGAAAATTTAGGCTTTTTGCCGCGCTAATGTCTGTTCCAAAAAATTGTCAAAGATCTCTTGCATCTCTTCTTCACTGCCGGCACTATTGAGCGCAGCTTTAGTCCGTGCCGAACGCGGGATGCCTTTTAAATAATACGCAGCTTGGGAACGAAATTCCTTGGGACCGATAACTTCACCGCGCACTTTTACTAAGCGGTGCAAGTGATCCTTAGCAACTCGGATCTTTTCTTGGGGCGTCGGGTCTGGTAATAATTCACCGCTGTCTAAATAAGTCGTCATCTGCTTAACGACCCACGGATTGCCTAACGCAGCCCGACCGACCATCACCGCGTCGGCACCAACGTCGGTCAACATTTTCTTAGCTTCTTGGGGTGTGCGCACGTCACCGTTACCGATAAACGGGATCGTAGTCAAATGATCCGCTACTTCTTTTAAAATTCCCCAATCAGAATGCCCAGTATACATTCCCTTACGCGTCCGACCGTGCATTGCCAGGGCAGCGGCACCAGCCTCTTGAGCGGCTAGGGCATTTTCGACCGCATAAATATGATCTTCATCCCATCCCGTGCGCATTTTGACCGTTACCGGCTTATCCAGCGCACTAGCTACGGCGTGAATCATGTCGTAAACCTTGTCGGGATCTAGCAGCCAGCGGGCACCAGCATCCGTTTTAGTCACTTTAGGGACCGGGCAACCCATGTTGATGTCCACGATATCTGTCGTCGTATTTTCAGCGACAAACTGCGCGGCTTCGACCAACGATTCCTTGGAACCACCAAAGATCTGCACGCTGACAGGATGTTCCGTCGGATCGACGAACATCATCTTCAAGGTCTTCTTATTTCTAAAATGGATCCCCTTGTCGGAGATCATCTCACAAACAACTAAGCCTGCGCCAAATTCCTTGCAGATCATGCGAAAAGCAACGTTAGTAACTCCCGCCATGGGAGCCACAACTACTTGATTGGGGATCGTAATATCGCCAATTTTCCATTCCATATTTCCACCTCATTAAAATAGGCGCAACCTAACATGCACCTTATTGCTAACTAACTACAATTGTTCTAATTACCCTAGTCGAGCAGTTCTGCTAACTCTCCTTGGCTAAATTTATACTTACGCCGGCAAAAATGACAAACTGTCTGTGCCCCGTGATCTTGCGTGATCATCTGCTTTAAGTCGGCAGCCGGCAAAGTCGCTAATGCCCGGGCAAAGCGTTCCTTACTACAATCACACTTATATTGCACCGGTAGTGTCTCCAAGTCTTGTACGGGCAAATCGCCTACCAGTTCACGTAAAATCGCTGCCGGCGTCATTCGTTCTTTAAGCAGCGTGGATAATGGGCGGGCCCGGCGTAAATTATTTTCCACGCTAGTCAATACTTCTTCAGTCGCTCCGGGCAATGCTTCCAGTAAAAAGCCCCCCGCACTGATGATCGTGTTGTCGGCCCCCACCACCGTCGTAACTCCGACCGTAGCCGGGATCTGTTCTGATTTAGCCAAATAATAGGTCAGGTCTTCTCCAATTTCACCAGAAACTAGCGGGACTTGCCCCGTAAATGGTTCCTTTAGGTGCTGGTCTTTAGTGACCGCTAAAATTCCGTTCGTCCCCACGGCGCGAGCGACGTCTAATTGACGCTTAAGTCCCGTCGTCAGTTGCACGTGCGGATTTTGCACGTAACCCTTAACGTCACCGTAAGCATTGCCGTCTGCGACCACTAATCCTAAAGGACCGTCACCTTGGATCCTGACCGTCAACTGATCGTCGCCACTCAAACGAGCACAACTCAGCAGTACAGTACCTACCAACGTCCGCCCCAAAGCAGCGGCAGCCTCTCCTTTAGTATCATGGAGCTGCTGAGATGTTGCCACCAAATCAGTAGCAGTCACAACGTACGCCCGTAACTGCCCGTTAGCTACCAAACTCTTAGTTAAATAATCTGCCATTACATTCACTTCTTTCTGCGTTTATCCGGGTAAATAAAAGGAGCCGAGACAAAACTTTTGTCCCAGCCTCCTTCGTGAATCCGTAAATTAGCGGGCAACTCGCCCTAGTAAACCTAATTAAGACAAAGGTTGATGCGAACCATCCGGATAAAAGACGACTGTTGGTTGCGCAGGAGCATCTTCTTGCTGTGCTCCTTTTTTAGCGGCTTCTTTGCGTTCCAACGCCTTTTTAGTCTCTTCAAAAGTAGCGGCCTTTTCACTCGGAAATTCGTCTTGCCCTTCGTTAGGCATCTTACCGGTTTTAAATAAGCTCAAGATCTGTTTTTCGTTCAAAGTTTCGTACTGTAACAAAGCTTCCGCGATGATCTTATGCTGTTTTCTGTGCTCTTGAATGATCCGTTTAGCAGTTTCCATTCCTTCGTTTGACAGGCGGATAACTTCTTCATCAATAATATTAGCCGTTTGTCCCGAATAGGCAGGTTGTCCCGCCATTTGACCGGCATACATCGAGCTTTGACCCTCATATTGTACCGGACCTAATTTATCACTCATCCCGTATTCAGTGACCATCGAACGAGCCAACTGAGTGGCCTGCTGGAAGTCATTAGAAGCTCCGGACGACTGCGTGTTAAAGATGATCTGCTCGGCAGCACGACCACCCATTAACCCGGCGATCTGGTCTTGCATGTCTTTTTTAGACAACAACATCTGATCGTCACGCGGCAACATGATCGCATAACCACCGGCGCGACCCCGCGGCACGATCGTTACTTTATGCACGACCCGCGCGTCGTTTAATACCAAACCAATGATCGTATGCCCGGCTTCATGATAAGCCACGGTATTACGTTCTTTTTCGCTGATCACCCGGTCACGTTTAGCAGGACCCGCGATCACCCGGTCTTCGGCTTCATCCAAATCAGAAGCATCGAGGGCCTTTTTATTGCGGCGCGCCGCCAACAACGCAGCTTCATTGAGCAGGTTTTCCAAATCGGCCCCCACAAATCCCGGAGTTTGTTTGGCGATCATCTTTAAGTCAACGTCTTTAGCCAGCGGCTTATTCTTGGCGTGGACCCGTAAAATAGCCTCACGTCCCTTAACATCCGGACGGCCGACCAAAATCTTACGGTCAAAACGACCAGGACGTAATAACGCCGGATCCAACACGTCGGAACGGTTGGTTGCCGCCATCACGATCACGCCTTCATCACCCGCAAAACCATCCATTTCTACCAATAACTGGTTTAACGTTTGTTCACGTTCGTCGTGACCGCCGCCCATGCCGCTGCCACGTTGCCGGCCGACAGCATCAATTTCATCGATAAAGATGATGGCGGGTGCATTTTTCTTAGCATTTTCAAATAAATCACGTACCCGGCTAGCACCGACACCGACAAACATCTCGACAAAATCGGAACCGGAAATAGAAAAGAACGGTACTCCAGCTTCACCGGCTACGGCTTTAGCTAGCAAAGTTTTACCTGTTCCTGGTGGCCCCTCTAGCAAAACGCCGGACGGGATCCGCGCACCTAAAGAAATGAACTTACGTGGATCACGCAAAAACTCGACGACTTCCACCAATTCTTGCTTCTCTTCTTCGGCACCAGCAACGTCGGAAAAACGGACCTTGTTGTTCTTTTTATCAACGGGTTTAGCCTTGGACTTGCCAAAGCTCATTACTTTGCCGCCGCCCCCGCCTTGACCGGCCTGACCTAACATCATGTAGAAGAAAAAGATCATGAAAACGATCGGTAATAAGTAAACGATCAGTTGGATCCAGACGCTGCTAGACTCTTCTTCTTTAGCGTTAAACTTAATTTTATTTTTTTGCGCACTCTTTTGGATCTGGCTGACCGTCGAATCATTGGTCAACACGTTGGTAGTAAACGACTTAACACTCGTTTGTGCGCCGTTTCCTAACCCAACTAATTTATTACCTTGCGGTGCAGATTTATGCGCTTTTTTGTACGTCCCGGTAATCTTATAGGTACTGCCGGACGGCTGCATCGTGAATTCTTTGACATTGTCTTTTCTAAGTTCGCTAACAAATTGACTAGATTGGATCTGTTGTGTGCTGCTATTCGACTTCCCACCGAAAAAGTAATACATCACACCCACAATTCCAAGGAAAAGCACAATATAAAATAGACTATTTTTTAATAGTCCATTTTTGTTGTTCTTCATAGTTTTCCTCCTTAAGCCTGCTATTTAAAACAAAAATAAACCACTGCGACCATCATAGCACAGTTAGTTTTTTTTGACTATCATTGACTATTTAATTTTCAGTATAAATTTTAGGCTTTAAAACACCGACATAGGGCAAATTGCGGTAGTGTCCAACGTAATCTAGGCCGTAACCGACGACAAATTCATTGGGGACCTGAAAGCCGACGTAATCGGGCTTAACGTCTTCGACCCTGCGTTCCGGCTTATCTAATAAGGTACAGATCTTAACGGAAGCAACATGCCGCTGTTCAAACAGGTCAAATAAAGTTTTCAAAGTCCGACCCGTGTCGACGATGTCTTCCACTAATAAAACGTGGCGTCCGGCAACATCGCGGTCTAAATCCTTTAAGATCTTAACGTTACCAGAAGAGACCTTCTCGTTGCCATAACTAGAAACGGACATAAAGTCCAGCTCACAATACGTCTTGATCTCGCGCACGATATCAGCCATAAATAAAACGGCCCCGCGTAAGATACAAACTACCAAGGGGTCTTTATCCAAATAATCTGCAGTGATCTGTTTACCTAATTTTTGTGCTACGTTGTGAATATCTTGTTCGCTATACAACACCTTTTCAATGTCGTCGTTCATGTAGCAACCTCTTTTCTCCACCAAATTTTCTATCAATTACTATGTAATGAATTTTAGCATTTACTGCCACGCGTGACAAATTAGATTTCTTCAAACCAATTACCCATAAAACTTGACCAGTACCCGTGCTTAATAACCACATATTCTCCCGCTTGGACTGCACGATTTTATGGTCGATCATAATTTTTTTGATCTTCTGGTCTCCGCCTTGCATTACCAGTCGGTCGCCGGGACGCCTGTGCCTGACAAATAACTCCGGTAACTGCCCCGCCAACTCATAAACATCATCACCGGGCAAAACGGTGGAACGCGTTGCAAACAGGCCGATTTTTTCGGTCGCACTTAACGTGACCCACTCACCTAAATGTAACTTGAATACCCGTTGGTCTGTTGGCACAACTTTTCTTTGGGGCACGATTTTAAAATGATCGTACTCCTTTACTAGCACTTGTTTGGGGGACAGGATCACCCGTCCTTGCGGCTTAGCAGAATTTAATAATAAAGCCATTACCTGTTGTAACTGCCTGGTATTCAACTCTTGCCGAGCCGTACATAAGAGGTGTTTTAAGACTAACTGGCGCGTTTCCACCGGCAGTTGCCGCCACTTGCTCAAACAATAGCCCGCAGGTTCTTTTAACTCCGCGACGATCTGCGCTAAACTGTGCTCCGCAAAATGTAACAATGTGCCTAACTGTTGCTGGTAATCCTGCAGGTGAATGAGAAAGCGCGGATTTTCCGCCTGTAATAGCGGAACAACGTGGTGGCGCAGGCGGTTGCGTAAAATATCATCGTCAGCATTAGTGCGGTCCTCAAAAAAGACCAACTCGTGTTTGCGCGCGTAGGTCAGTAATTCTTGTTTGCTAAATTGCAGCAAGGGCCGGATCAGCCGGGACCCCCTTCCAAATTCGCGCACTTGCCGGATGCCTTGGAGCTGGGAGAGTTCGCCCCCCCGCACCAATTTCATCAAGAAGGTCTCCGCTTGATCGTTAGCGTGATGAGCCGTCAACAAATCAGCGATCCCCTGTTCTTGCAAGACACGGGCAAAAAAAGCGTAACGAAACTGACGCGCGGCTTCCTCTATCCCGGTCGTAGGATGATCTTTAAGCTGCCACGTCGCAGTAAATAACGGCAACCGGTGCTCGGCGCAATATTTCGTCAAAAAAGCCGCCTCCTGTTTACTTTCTGCTCTCAAGCAGTGATCGACAAAGGCGACGTTGATCCGCGGGCGCTTTTTTACCGGTAGTCGTTCCAACAAAGTTAATAACACCATTGAATCCACTCCGGTCGAAACCGCCACTAAAACTTGCTTTTGCGCGAGGTGTAATTGCTGCCAGAGTTGAGCGAATCGTACTTCTAAATCCATTTTTAACTCCTAAGTTTAGCTAAAAAGAAACTATGAACAAAGGACTGGGACAAAACACCGTTTGCCTCAGTCCCAACTTGTGTGCCCATAATGATAGTCTGATCGTGCCTTCAAAATAGCAGTCTGTTCCTAGCTACGCCGGCCACCGCGACCGCCGCGCTTGCCCTCAGTATTTCTCTTCAGGGAAGTCAACCGTTCGTCGCTTTGTTTCATAAAACCGGCTAACAGCGAATCAAAATCCTCTTTACCGCCCGCTTTTTTATGCCCGGTAAAACCGCCGCGCTTGCCGCCGCCAGCATTGCCACCACGGTGTTCGTTGTTATGGTGATAATGATTATTAGCGTGCCCATTATTATTACCATTGCTGTGCGGATGATTATGTTCCTTATCCCCGTGCCCAGCCGGCTGTTCTTTTGCTTGTTTCATCGAAAGTGAGATCTTACCGTCTGCCGAAACTGCCAGGACCTTAACTAGTACCTCATCGCCCACCGCTAAAACATCGTGAATATCCTTCACGAAGCCAGCAGAGATCTCACTAATATGTACCAAACCTGTCTTGTGCTCTCCCAGATCGATAAAAGCACCGAAATTCGTAATTCCTGTCACCCTGCCAGTCACTTTTGAACCTGCTTCAATTGACATATAAAATTTTTGTTCCTCCTATGTAAGCTGAGTTAAGTATACCACGTTGCGTCCTAAGTAGATATCAGTTTTCTTTCTTATTATAGGGTAAATTATAGATCAATTCATTTTTCTTAGAATAAGAATACTGCTGTCTGATGTATTTATCCAAATACGTTGGGTCTTTTAACTGCTTCACCTGTAATTTGAGTTCCTTATTTTGAGCAGTTTGTGCGGACAAACTCTTTTGCGCCTTATGGGTTTGTAATACTAACTGTTGTGTCTGTTGCTGGTTATGCCAGAGATGTTGCCCACACAAAGCAGTTAGCAAAAACACCGCCAAAAGCATTAAATACATGCGTAAGCGGTGATACCGCCATGCTTTTTTGGCGGTCTTTTGTTCCTGCCAAGCAGTGGTCTGCTGACGGTAGTACTTTTGATTTAACACTTTGATATTATTTTTAGCACGCATCAGCACACCTCCCTTAACTGACTTCAACTAGCAGTTAGCCACTTTATTATAGCAAATGTGATTATTAATTTCTACGTTCCTGGTAGGCTTCTTCTACCACCTCGTATAACTCCTGAGCCTCATTTTTTTTAGTGGTATCCCTCAGATCAGTCACCCGGATCGTCAGCTTTTTATTACCAAAATTCAGCACTAACTGATCGCCGATATTAACTTCACTGGCAGACTTAGCGACCCGCCCGTTGATCGTTACCCGTTTTTGGTCCGCAATCTGCTTGGCCACTGGACGCCGCTTGATGATCCGCGCTACTTTTAAAAACTTATCTAACCTCATTGAGACAACCTCCTAGTAAATTTCAGCAGTTTAGCACCACCGGGTAAGGCTAACCATTCGCGCACGGTCAACAACCGTGTTGCGCTAGCGAGCGCCACAAAAGTCACCACCCCCGCGATGATCTCTAAACTTAACTTAATCATAATATTTTTACGGGTAAATAACCAGAAATAGCCGACAATATTTCCTACCACCCAAACTACCAGACACATCGCCAAACTGCAAAACGCTAATTTAAATAAAAACGCCGGTGTTAAAGCCCGCACCGAAACACCGCCGACAAGTACCAACAAAGCCACGGTCAAACTAAGCACGGTCACCAGCGCGCCGCCCATGATCCCTAGGTGACTCACCGTCCAGTAATTAGCAACAATTTTAACTACCAATGCCGCTAATACCGCCCCCAAACTGCGTTTAAACCGTTCTGCACTCTGCATGATCGCATTATAAATACTGCACGCCGAAATCAAGATCACACTAACGACGTAAACTCCCAGTACACCGCTTAATTTAGTATCGCCAAATAACAACAGGTTGATCTGGGGCAGCAAAATAACCAAGCCGCAAGTCGCGCTGACCGCCACCGCCATTCCTAAGTGCAACATCATCCGGGCCAAGCGGGCAAATACCTGCTTTTTCTTTAAAGCAACAGCCTTAGTTAAAGCAGGCAACAGACTGGTCGCAAAACTCAAAGCCACCGTCATCCCTAATTGAACCAGCGGTTGGGCGCGGTCATAAATCCCCTTAACGTACTTAGCATTAGCCGCAGACATACCGCTTACCTGAAGCGCATTTTTAACGGTAAAAGAATCCACGAGTTGCAATAAAACTAGCAAAGCAGAAAATAAACAGATCACCCCGCCCTGGCAAACTAACGCCCGCAGTAATTTAGCGTAACTAACTTTGGCAACCGGCGACGGGCGCCGCAACCGTCCGTAACAAGTCAGCAGTATACTAGCAACCAGCGCACCGCCCACCGAACCCAGCATCGCGTAACTGCCAATGCGATAAACCGACCAGTGAGCCTGCACTCCCCACCACGCGGCCCCGATAATGATAAACACCCGGACAAACTGCTCGGCAACTTGTGAGCTGGCGGTAGGTAACATGTTAAATTCGCCTTGATAATAGCCCCGCATTACCGCTAAGTAGGGCAACAGTAAAAATAACCACGTCACGCTTTTGAGCAACGAAGCCAAACCGCCATCGCCCATCAAAAGAGCAATTTTCGTAGCACCAAGCCGCAATCCGACGAACGTAAAAAGCGCTAGCCCGAAAAGCAGCTCGAATAACTGCCAACGCACCGCCACTTTTGCAGCTTCACTGTGTTGTTGGGCGATCAACTTGGAAATAAACAACGGTAGCCCGTTTAACGCCAGCGTCACGCAGATCCCGTAAATTGGGTATACTTGTTGGTAAACGTAAAAGCCGGTATTGCCCACCAAATTTTGCAGCGGGACCCGGTAAAAAGCGCTGAGAACTTTTGCTATTAATGAAGCAATCGTCAAAACTAACGCGCCGTTTAACACTTTGTTGATTTTTGCCACCTCATTATTATTTTGCCTGCTCGCTGATTTCTTGAGCTAAAGCCTGTAACAAGTGCTTTAATTGCTCCAATACCACTTCAGTAGTCATCTTAGGTTGGATCACTAAAACTAGACTGGTCTGCTGTTCGTTTTCAGTTAACGTGACCGCAAACTTAGTCGTTGCTACCGCCTTTAGCAGTTCTTTAGCACTCAACTGCTGCGTTGCTTGCTTGCTGAGAGTCACGGTGATCCTAGTTCCATTTTGGCTGATCTTTGTCACCAAGGCCTGATCGGCGTACATCTTCAGCAAACCGACCTCTAACAAAGAAGAAACCTCGGGCGGATAATCGCCAAAACGATCGAGTAAGTCGGCTTGTACCTCACGAAACTGCTCTTCGTTTTCAAACTGCCTGATCCGTTTATAGATCTCGATTTTTTGTTGGGAATCTTCGATATAAGACGCCGGCAAATAAGCCTCCAGTTCCAAATTGATCTCCGCGTCGGTTTTAGGCGCCACCTTTTGCCCCCGCTTTTTAGCGACGGCTTCGTTTAGCATCTGAGTATACAAGTCGTAGCCAACCGAATCAATAAAGCCGTGCTGCTGTTTGCCTAAGATGTTGCCCGCGCCCCTGATCGACAGGTCGCGCATCGCAATTTTAAAACCCGAACCTAATTCCGTGAAATCCTTGATCGCTTCCAAACGTTTTTCGCTATCTTCACTTAAAACCTTGTCGTGTTGGTACATAAAATAGGCGTACGCCACGCGGTTAGACCGCCCGACCCGACCGCGCAACTGGTATAACTGAGCCAGTCCCATGCGATCGGCATTTTCTACGAACAAAGTGTTGGCGTTGGGAATATCGACGCCGGTCTCGATGATCGTCGTTGTCACCAAAACATCGTAGTCGCCGCTGATAAAGTCGTATAAGATCCGTTCCATTTGGGCTTCGCTCATCTGCCCGTGAATGTAAGCGACCCGTGCTTCGGGCAGTAAGTCTTGCAACTGAAACGCCACTTTTTCAATGTCAAAAACGCGGTTATGCAGGTAAAAAGTTTGCCCGCCGCGCGCCATTTCCCTTCTGATGGCATCGACGATCACGCTGTAATCTTGTTCTAAGACATAAGTTTGGATCGGGTAGCGATTTTGTGGTGCGGTTTCGATCACCGACAAGTCCCGCACGCCTAACATCGACATGTTTAATGTCCGCGGGATCGGCGTAGCAGTTAGCGTTAAAACGTCCACGTTGGTCTTGAGCTGTTTTAATTTTTCCTTATGCTTGACGCCAAAACGCTGCTCCTCGTCTACGACTAACAAACCCAAATCGGCAAACTGCACGTCATTTGACAACAGCCGGTGTGTTCCCACCACGATGTCACACATCTTATTTTTCAGGTCGCTCAGCGTTTCTTTTAACTGCTTTTTAGTCGAAAAACGAGAAAGGATCCCGATCGTTACCGGAAAATCGTGAAAACGTTCTGTTAAAGTTTCATAATGTTGCTGGGCTAAGACCGTCGTCGGTGCTAAAAACGCCACCTGTTTACCGTCTTGGACGGCCTTAAATGCCGCGCGCATCGCCACTTCGGTCTTACCGTAACCCACATCTCCGATCAACAAGCGGTCCATCGGCCGACTTTTTTCCATATCCCGTTTGATCTCTTTAGCACTGCGGATCTGATCGGGAGTTTCGCTGTAGGGAAACGCGTCTTCAAACTCGTGTTGGTAGGCGTTATCGGGTGAAAAGGCAAAACCCTCCTGCGCTTCACGCTGGGCGTACAGCTCGACCAAGTCGTCGGCGATGTCTTCGATCTTACCCGCGACCCGTTTTTTCGTCTTGACCCATTCGCTGCCACCCAACTTATTGATCCGCGGAGCCTTGCCTTCCGCCGAAACGTATTTTTGGACCCGGTCTAATTGCGTTACCGGAATAAAGAGGTTAGCGTCATCTTGGTAATCCAGCATTAAGTAGTCTTGGTGCTTGCCACCGACTTCAAGTGTCTTCAACCCCATGTAACGACCGATCCCGTGATTGACGTGGACCACGTAGTCGCCTTTTTTCAGATCGGTATAACTCTTGAGGCGTTCGGTGTTGTTCATCGTTTGGCGCTTGGACTGTTTTTTAGACGCCTTAGCGAATAATTCGTGTTCGGTCAACACGACTAGTCCAACCTGAGGCAATTCAAACCCGCCGCTCAACGTTCCCGCAACTACCTGAGTAGTCTTAGCCTGCAAATTATCGGCTTTAGTGATGATACTTTTGATGGCAAAATCGTCCAGCGTTTGGGAAACTTTCTCGAGGCGCTGACTATCGTTGATCAGCAATACGACCGTTGCTTGCTGCTTTTGCCAACGGTCGGCTTCTACTTTTAACAGTGGCATTTGGCTGAAAAATTGCTGCACACTGCGTGCTTTGAGGTCTAAGGTCTGAACGAAACGCAAATTACCCATTCCGCGTTGAAAAAGCGCGAGGAAAATTTGTACGTGTCGCGTCTTTTTTTCCAGTACCCGGATCTCGTTAACCAACTGCGTCTGGGGCAAAATTTGGTGTTGCTCCACCAGCCAGTTGGCATTTTGCGTTTGAATCTCAGTTTCTTGCTCCAAAATTTTAGCGTAATCGTCGAAGATCAAATAACCATCGGCAGCTAAATAATCAATGATGCTACTTTTTTGCGGGTAAATCTCACTGGCAAAAATGCGCGCGTCACTAGGCAATTCTCCCTTAGTCAACTGGTCTAAAAGCGCACCGATCCGGCTTTTTTCTTCGTCAACATCCGCGTATTGCGCGCGTAACTTTTTAGCCGCAGTTTGAATTTGCTTTGCGGTAGCGATAAAATCCGTCGCCGGCAAGATTTCGACTTGCGTTAGGTTTTCCACACTGCGCTGGTCGGCCACGTTAAAGAAACGCAGCGAGTCGATCGTCGTGTCGAACAAGTCACAGCGAACGGGAAAATCTGTATTTAACGCGTAAATATCTAGAATCGAACCCCTGATCGCAAAATCACCCGGGCGCTCTACCATTTTTTGTCTGGTATACCCCATCGTGACCAGTTGTTGCGCCGTTTGTTGCAGGTCCAATTCCTGGTCGACCTGTAATAAAAATTGTTGTTTGCGCCAGTCGCTAACGGCAGGTAGTAAACGGGTCAAACCCGAGACGCTGGTGACTACAAGCGCCGGTTTTTCTTGGATCAAAGCATTCAAGGCCAAGACTCGCTGTTTACCAAAGTCCGGTGAACTAGTCGCCAACTCCTCGGCCACCAACTCTTCGGCCGGAAATAAAAACACCTGCGATTCGGCCACCAAATTAGTCAAATCGTCCACTAAACGCTGCGCGTGAAATAAATCGTCAGTCACGATCAGTTCGGTGTGCTGCTGTTCGTTAAACAACTGCGCTAACATCACGGTTTTAGCGGAGCCAAATAAGCCGGTCAGCAGGTGTCTGCCGGCTTTGAGATCAGACTGCCATTTGTGATACTGCGGGATCTGACCGAATATTTCCGTAATCCTCATGAACTCAATTTCCCCCTAATTATACGAATTCATCAATTGAGTAATACTAATACCAGTGCTCCAATCGCTAGCCGCTTGACAAGCCCGGTCTATTGCCTGGGCGATCAGTGGCTGTTCTTGCGCACTAAAGCGACCCAGGACCCACGAAACAACGGACATTTTAGTCGGGTGACCAACTCCCAGTTTGATCCGACTGAACTCCTGAGTATTTAACTGCGCGATAATACTCCTGATGCCATTATGTCCTCCAGCCGAACCCTTAGGCCGTAAGCGAATCTTACCTAATTGTAAATCCAAATCGTCATGGATCACCAACAAATCAGACAACTGTAACTGGTAGTAGTCTAACAACGGCCGCACGGCTAGCCCAGAATCATTCATAAAAGTGGTCGGTTTAACCAACAAAATCTTTTCATCGTTACTTCTCGTAGTGGCCACCAGTGCGGAAAATTTGCTGGTGCTAAAGTCAACTCCCGCTTGTTGCGCTAACTGATCGACTACCATAAAACCGACATTATGGCGAGTACGGTCATATTTAGTACCAATGTTACCTAAACCAACGATCATTTTCATCTATTGTGACTTCCTTTACTATTTTTAATGAGAATAAAATTTATTTTGAAAACACTTTATCTAAGCTAACAATTTATTTTTTCACAAATTGTGAAACTTGAATTCCAATAATTTACATTGATATATAAGCATTTATTTTATTTTATCAGCCAATTTAATAAGCAACAATCACTAACTTTGTTACCCAACATACAATTTTAAATGAAAAAATAGCATGCCATTTTCTTAAAAAGATGCTATACTATGTGATGTAGTAAATATGGCATGTTTTAAGAAAGGAAGAGAATTTAGTATGTCTACCAAAAAGTCACAAAAAGTTATCTTAGTCGGTGATGGTGCCGTAGGTTCCAGTTATGCTTACGCTATGGCCCTCCAAGAAATGGCAGAAGAGTTTGGGATCATCGACGTTGTTCAAGAACGGACCGAAGGCGACGCTCTCGATTTGATCGACGCTACTGGTTATACCTATCCTAAAAGGATTTATTCCACGAACTATTCCGACTGTGGCGACGCCGATCTAGTTGTCATCACCGCTGGTGCCCCGCAAAAACCCGGCGAAACTCGCTTAGACCTCGTTAACAAAAACCTGAAGATCCTTTCAACGATCGTTAAGCCGATCATCGCCTCTGGTTTCCAGGGAATCTTTTTAGTAGCAGCTAACCCCGTAGATATTTTAACATATGCTACCTGGAAATTCTCCGGTTTTCCTAAGGAACGCGTCTTAGGTAGTGGGACTTCGTTGGATACTTCTCGTTTGCGGGTCGCTTTAGCCGACATGACCGGTATCAAGGATCCCCGTTCAATGCATGCTTATATCATGGGCGAACACGGTGACTCCGAATTTGCAGCCTTCTCAGCTACCACACTAGGTGGGGTGCCGTTAATGGACTGGGCTAAAGAACACAACGTAACGATGGCCGACCTAAAACAGATCCAAGAAGAGGTTAAACATAAAGCTTACAACATTATCGACAAAAAAGGTGCTACCTACTACGGTGTTGCTAGTGCGTTGACCCGGATCTCACGCGCTATTTTGCGTGATGAAGATACGATCTTACCCGTTTCCACTTACATGGACGGACAGTATGGACTGCATGATATTTACATCGGTGCTCCTGCCGTCGTTAACAGCAACGGGATCAAGCAAGTCATGGAAATTCCGTTAAACGACGAAGAAAACGCACAAATGACAAACTCTGCTAAGACGCTGAAAGAAATTTTAGATAAAGCTTTCGCCGATTTCGCAGCTAGTCAAAAATAAATTAAGTTAAAATAACATTAAAATTAAGCTATCTCCGGGCACGGATCGGGGGTAGCTTTTTTAAATTCATCCCCAATTTACAGCATAAAACTAACATTAGAATCAATGATATGGTATGATTAAATTATTAGTAGACTGAAGTAAGGATGAAATATTATGTTATTAAAAAGTTTGATCAAACCTAAAAGTGAACTGACTACGATCGATGAAGACGCTACTTTGGAAGAGGCGTTGCAGATCCTAGAATCTTCCGGCTACCGTTGCGTACCGATCCTCGATAAGACCGGCCAGATTTTTCGCGGTAACATTTATAAGATGCATATTTACCGTCATAAATCGCGGGGCGGCGACATGCAACTTCCAGTTACCCACCTGTTAAAAAACGCCACGAAGTTTATCTCGATCGACTCCGCGTTTTTCAGCGTCTTCTTCACGATCCGCGACCTGCCTTATATCACGGTACTTGACGAAAATAACCGTTTCTACGGGATCTTAACACATAACCGGCTGTTAGAAATGCTCTCGCAGTCTTGGAACGTTAATATCGGCAGTTACGTGCTGACCGTCGTTTCCGGTTCGGAACGCGGTGATCTGGTCGAAATGTCCAGGATCATCACCAAGTATACGGCAATTTCTAGTTGTATCACACTAGACGTTAGAACGCAAGACATGGTCCACCGCACGATGTTTACCCTCCCGGCAGATGTCTCGCACGAAAAACTGCAAAAAATCGTCGCTAACTTAGAACGCAAGAATTTTAAGGTGCCAGAAATCGAGGACTTACAAGCCTAATAAATATAATAAAAGAGGAGTTGGGACAAAAAGCTAACTGTTTTTTGTCTTAACTCCTCTTTTCAATTTTTCTCTCTGTTAGTTTACCAGCCGAATGCCTCTTTTCTCCTCTGCCTCACTTAATTTTTCTTTTTACGCTTATTATGTATAACAGCTAGACCTACGCTAACCTGCAATGCATGGTTGATCAATTCCATATTCTGTTGGTCTAAATGCATGATTTTTTCTTGTAAACGCTGCTTATCGATCGTTCTGATCTGTTCTAATAAAACCACCGAATCACGCTCTAGCCCATTTTTAGCATGCTTCAGACTAACATGAGTCGGCATCTTAGGCTTAACGATCTTAGAAGTGATCGCCGCGATGATCACGGTCGGACTGAAACGATTACCAATATTATTTTGGATGATCAATACCGGGCGCATTCCGCCCTGCTCGGAGCCCACTACCGGCGAAAGATCCGCATAATAAATGTCTCCGCGCTTAACTTCTTTTTCACCCATTAACTCCCTCCTTTCTCTTTTTTAGTAAATTATTGATTCACGGAACCAAACTGACAATCACAATCACCATCACAAGGTAGAAATTCTTGGCAGATCTGTTTGTTTAGACTCGCCATTTCACAATAACCGGTCACCAGCTCTTGCAAAGTTTGTTCGTTTTCCTCGATATAATTCAAAGCCAGCGGATCATCCGACACCGTTTGCGGATCGATCGCATAGTAATCACAATAAATTTTCAACCAACTTTGATCTGGCATTTTTTCCACCTGCATGACGACTCCCCCATTCTTTAAATTAAACGCGCCGGATATACCTGCGTGGTATTCTTTCTCCTAAATTGCACGTGATCTCATAGTGGATCGTGTGCGCGTAATCGGCCACATCTTGCACTGAGATCCGCTGGTCTTGACTTTGACCGATCAATACTACCTGCGTGCCGACACTAAATTCGTGCGGTAAACGGATCATGATCTGATCCATGCAAACGCGGCCAACGATCTCACACCATTGTCCCGCAACTAAGACCTTGAAGCCTTGCATTCTGCGCAACCAACCATCGGCATATCCGATCGGTACGGTCCCGATCCATTCAGCTTGTTTAGCGGTATACGTTTTACCGTAACCGATCCCGCTGCCGGCACTAACTTGTTTGACAGCCACCAGTTCACTGACTAGACTCAACGCCGGTTGCAACTCAAACGGTAACTCGATTTGTCCGCCCGACGGGTTCATCCCGTACATACCGACACCGTAGCGAACTAAATTACCGGTCCCCCCGTGCCATAAAGTAGTAGCGGTGTTAGCAACGTGGACGTAACGCGGACGCTGGGGCAAAGCAGTTAGTAACTCGTTAAACTTAGTTAACTGATAGTCAAAATACTCGGTCTGCGGGGAATCGGCCGTAGCGAAATGCGTAAAGATCCCGGCAAAATCAAACTCTCGCGGATAAGCCGCCAAAAAGTCCGCCGCTTCTTTGAGCTTTGCAGCGGTCCGAAACCCGATCCGTCCCATCCCTGTATCTAACGCCAAGTGGACGGACAAACGCTGATTATGCGTGGCCAAGATCTCCTGGGCGGAACGCAAAAAATCCAGTGTATCAACGGTCAACGCCAAATTATTTTGCGCACAAACTAAAGCGGTTTTAACGGGATTAACCCCCAACACCAAAATTGGAGCCGTAAGCCCTGCTTGGCGCAAGGCCAACCCCTCGTCGATCAAGGCGACACAAAAACCAGTCGCACCCGCGTGCAACGCCGTTTGCGCCACCGGTATTAAGCCGTGCCCGTAAGCATCGGCTTTAACAACGGCAAATAATTCTTGTCCTGCCTTTAAGTGAGCGATTGCACTTTTAACGTTAGCAGCGATTGCAGCTAAATCGACGATCACTGCAGTTTCACGCAGATTACCTTTTACCATCACGATCATCCTCTAAAATTACTTCAGCCATCACCAATTCACGAGTATGCGAAAGCGAAATGTGGGCCCGAGCGGTTTTGCTCAATGGATGCTTGGTCACCTGGGGACGACCAGACTCCTCATCCAACACTTCGATGTCTTGCAGTCCTAAGGCCTTGCCAATCCCCGTGCCGTAAGCTTTGCTGTATGCTTCTTTAGCCGCGTAACGTCCACCTAAAAATTCAATTTGGCGGTGATTTTTCAGTTGTGAGAAAACAGCAAATTCCTGTGCAGTCAAAACTCGCTGCGCAAAGTGTGGATTCTTGTCTTGTGCGCGTTTGATCCTTGGCAATTCAGCCAAGTCGATTCCTAAGCCTAAGATCATATTTCGCCTCCATCAATATGCTTATTTTAACAAAAATATTAATTTTTGTTTAGTATTAAGCAAAGTTTTTTATTTTCAAGCTGCGAGGCTAGCCGGTTAGCAGTCGTGGACTAAGGGCACGACGGAATAAATCCTGTACTTGGATTTGTTTTGTCGTGTGCTTAGGGCCCTAGACTGCTGGCTTGTCGAGCGTAATTAAACCAAGCTGCAGAGCAAAGCGCATAGCAGTTGCGAGCTAGCCTAGGCCAACGAAAAAGTCTGGACTTGACTTTTCGTTGGACGTAGCTAGATCAAAACTGTTGCTTTGCGGAGCGCAATTAAACCAAGCTGCGGAAAGCGGCGTTTAGCAGTCGAGCACTAGCCTAGTTTCAAAGTAAAACCCGCACTTGGGTTTTATTTTGAAACTAGGCTAGCTTTTTAGAGCACGATCAATCTATTGCTTACGGAAAACAAAAAGGGACTGGAACAAAACAAAGTTTTGTCCCAGCCCCCTGATTTATTTTCTGTTCAATCCTATCATGCTTAAACGTGGCCGCGAATCGTGTATTTACGGCGTTTATCATTATGACCACGTTGTTTGTTGTGGCTATAACCACCCTTTTTGTTGCCATAACGGTGGTTACCACCGCCATAACTGCCACGCCGCCGGTTGCCGTGATAATTACCACCGCGACCCCGGCCTTTTTTATGTGGCAACGGCCGTTCCGGCGTGATCTTGACCGGCACGTTGCTGGCGTCGTCTTTAGTTAACTCATTAAGCAAAGCAGCCGCAATCTGTTCGGGCGTATACTTAGTTAACAATTCTTCAGCCTGTTGTTCGTATTTAGCGGCATCAGCGTCTTCTACCAGATCCTTAACGGAAGCAAAAGCGGCAGAAACCTGACCGATAAATGCTTCTTGCTCGGTCGGCGGCTTGAGCGGTGCCATCCGTTTTTTGGTCAAACGTTCGATCACCCGCAAGTAATCCATCTCGTTTGGCGTTACAAAAGTGACGGAAACGCCGTGATGACCGGCACGTCCCGTTCGCCCGATCCGGTGAACGTAACTTTCCGGATCCTGCGGAATATCATAGTTATAAACGTGAGTGACCCCGGAAATATCCAAACCACGGGCGGCCACGTCGGTCGCTACTAAAATATCCAGCTTGCCGGCCTTAAACTTATTCATGATCGCCATCCGACGTTGCTGCGTCAAGTCACCGTGGATCCCAGCAGCATTGTAGCCCCGGGCTTCCAATCCCTTCGACAGTTCGTCTACCCGGCGCTTGGTCCGCCCAAAAATGATCGTCAGGTCGGGAGCTTGCACGTCGATGATCCGGGTCATCGTATCAAATTTTTCGAATTCACGGGCCCGAACGTAGTATTGATCTACTAGGTCAGTCGTTAATTCCTTGGACTTGATCTTCACGATCTGCGGTTCGGTCATAAACCGTTCGCCAATTTTTAAGATCGGCGCCGGGATCGTAGCTGAGAATAACAGGGTCTGGCGTTTGTCAGGAACTGCGTTAATAATGGCTTCGATATCGTCTAAAAAGCCCATGTCTAACATTTCATCGGCCTCGTCTAACACCAAAGTCTTAACGTGACTGAGATCCACGGTACGCCGACGAACGTGGTCCAACAAACGACCAGGCGTTCCCACCAAAATTTGCGGCGGATTTTTCAGATTTTGGATCTGACGCCGAATGTCGGCACCACCGTAAACAACCTGCACTTTACCGCGCTTATCTTTACTTAACCGAAATAATTCTTCTTGCGTTTGGATCGCTAATTCACGGGTCGGCGAAATCACGACGGCCTGGATCTCACGTTTAGTCGCATCGATTTCTTGAATTACTGGCAAACCAAAAGCAGCGGTTTTACCCGTTCCTGTTTGCGCCTGACCGATCACATCGTTTCCCGCTAATACCAAGGGAATCGTCTGTTCTTGGATCGGAGTCGCTTCCTCAAAGCCGCTACGTTTAATTGCCTTTAAAATGGCTTCATCTAAGCCAAGTTCACTAAATTTCAAATATCTTCCTCCTAGGCTGGTTTCGGTTTGCAATTTGGCATTCACCACCGAGCCCAGTCGGAATTTTGCCACCTTGCAAAGCAATCAGTATCCTTAAAATGCTATCACCTTTAAATTATTAAAGCAAATATTACAATTCCGCCAACACTTTTTCCAAGTGGATCCCGTGGCTGCCTTTCAATAATACTAAGTCCTCAGCCGTCACGGCTGCGCTCAAGTCCGCACTTAGCTGCGGCAGTTGTTCTTGCGTATATAAATGAATCTGTGCGGGAGCAAACTTAGCGGTCAACGCCTGAGC
Organism: Ligilactobacillus sp. ESL1201; assembly: GCF_058503265.1. Classification (NCBI taxonomy): domain Bacteria; kingdom Bacillati; phylum Bacillota; class Bacilli; order Lactobacillales; family Lactobacillaceae; genus Ligilactobacillus; species Ligilactobacillus sp. ESL1201. The sequence goes on from NZ_CP196362.1 coordinate 1,698,135, forward strand.
TAAATGCGCCATCAGCGGACCGCATAAATAAACGGCCGCGATTTTTTGCGGGTCGATGTCACTGCTCAAAACGGCGTGCATTTGGGCGCCCGCTGCCCCTAATTCCAGCATGTCTCCTAAAACAACGATCCGTTTTCCCTGAGTTTTGACTTCACTAAAAGCGGCCAGTACCTTGTGCGCGGCAGTCGGGTTAGAATTATAAACGTCACTTAAAATTCGTTCGCCTTTCTTGCCAGTCAGCCACTGCGTCCGGTTGGCGGTCAGTTCCACGTCTTTAAGTGCCTGAGCCATCTGAGCAGCAGGCAATTCAAAAATCCTTCCCACACTCAAAGCGGCTAACGCGTTAGTAACGTTGTAGGTGCCGATCAGGGGGATCTCAAACGTCACTGCAGGAAAAGCTGGGACCTCAAAGGTTGTTTTAGTCGCTTGTCCCACAATATTTTCAGCCACCAAATCGGCCCCTGACTGTAACCCGAAAGTTACTTGGTTTAACTCGATGTCTTGGACCCGCTCACGCAACAGCGGCTCATCGCCGTTATACAACAAGAAGCCATCTTCTTTAACGCCGTGAGTGATCTCCATTTTGGCATCCGCGATCTTATCTCTGGTCTTGAAAAACTCGATGTGCGCCTCACCGATCATCGTGATCACCGCGACGTCTGGCTGGACTAATTTAGATAAATGATCCAGCTGCCCAAAATGATCCATTCCCAGTTCGACCACCAAAATTTCCGTATTAGGCTCCATCGTCAAACACGTCAGGGGGACCCCAATTTCGTTATTAAAATTAGCGGGGGTTTTATGTACCCGAAACTGAGTGCTTAAAATAGCGGCCACCATGTCTTTAGTGGTAGTTTTGCCGTTGCTACCCGTGATCGCCACTACTTTAGGATTGATTTTGACTAAATAGTAATTACCTAAACGTTGCAGTGCCACTAACGTATCCGGGACGACTAAACAGGGCATAGCGGTGACAGTCACGGGATGATCTTCCTGCCACAAAGTCGCTAAAGCACCGTTAGCCCGGGCGGCTTGAACGTAATCATGACCATCGTTAGTTCCCAGCAGGGGAATAAAAAGTGCTCCTTGTTGAACCTGACGCGAATCAAAGCTCACACTTGTGATCGTGATCTTCTCCCAGCCTGGTTGAACTTCGAGTTGTAAAGCTCGGGCAATTTCGGCTAATTGCATCTTCATTAATTGATCTTCCCTTCGCGAAGTTAGAACAAAAGAGTTGTTATCAAACTAATTTCCTGTCTCTTACGTTATTTAAAAGCAGAATTTTCCTAGTCTCATTTAATCACCGCAAATTATACCATAAACACCACAGCAAGGATCAAAGCGCGGCGCTAGCGGTAATTAAAATCAAGAAAAAAAGCCGGGCAATTGCCCGACTTTACACGGTACTTATTCACATAAGTAAAAAGTAAATTCTTCACATAAACTCACTTTAGACACACTGCAATTCCGGCAGTCATCGTGTCCCGCAAAGCTGACCATTAAGTGCAACAGCACAACAACTAAGTTGCCTGGTCAAACTCGACTCATCGCACCTCTTTATCATAAACCACCCGGCGGTAAAATTGCAAGTTAGAGTTTTTTATCCATCCGGTGGTGTTTGATCCCCGCATCTAAAAATCCGGGACCGACAACTTGGTAGCCCTGTTTTAAATAAAAGCCCTGTGCCTGGTCTTGTGCTCCTAAGGTTAATTTAGTGATCTGATAATCAGGCGCTTGTTTTTCAATTTCTTGTAACAGGCGCGCGCCCAGCTTATTTCCGCGCTGCTCTTTTAAAACTGCAACACGTTGGACGTGCCAAACGCCGGGAGTTTCCTCAATAACTCGCGCCGTAGCCACTGGTTTTTCGTTTAAATAAGCTACAAAATACAACGGGCCGTCTTCGTTTACCACTTCATCTGCAACGGCGACACCTTGTTCTTGAATAAAAACCGTTTGCCGGAGCTGTAACGCGTCTTGGTAAATAGTAGAAGACAGGTCCTTAGTAGTTTTGATCGTTAACACCGCCAACACTTCCTTAAGCTCAAATTAGTAACCGATTTCTGATTGAAATTAAATTTTAAAAAACTATAATTAAGTTAAGGAGTAAATGGTTACTCCCTGACCACGTTTGTGAGAAAAGAGGCGAAGGATTATGGGTAAGAAATTAAGCAAAGAGGAACGCAAAGCGATGGCACGTAAAGCGATGGAAGACCGAGCTAAACACCCGAAGGATTCCAAAGAATCAGGCTTCGCTAAACTCGATGAAGCAGCTAAACGTTTGAGTTAGTCAGCTTCAGCTCACCGAAAAAAGGGACTAAGACCAATCGTCTGAGGCCTCTTTTTTTAGTGCCGTTTTTAGTGCGATCAGCGCCGCGCCCTAACCTACACTTTCTTTTTTACATAATAATTCTTGCGCGAAAATCCTTTGGACCGGTTCGTTTTCCAAGATATCAAAATAAATCTGGTCAAACGCCCCCAAAAATTCCGGCAGTGCCAAAATTTTAGCAAACAAACTAGCGACCAACCGCGGATCGTTGCCAAACACCCCACAGCCAAATGCCCCTAAAATTAAGTTATCCACTCCTTCGGCCTTAAACAAGCGCAGTGTCCGTAAAATTTTATCGGCGATATCAATTTCTAAGTGACTGCGACTCACCGGCAAGCCTGCCATTTTCATCCGGGTCACGTTGGGCGCCGCCACCGAAACTACGTCCACGTATTTATAATGATTAGCCAGTCCCGACTCGTGCTGGTCACGCAAAATTTTAACGTGACTAGAATAGATCAGTGAACGGCTATAGTAGTAACCATTATTATTCTGGCGGTTTTTGTGGTAATACGTCGTTTTAAATTTTAATAATTCGGGATACAAAAAAGAATTACGACAAATGCATTCCTCTTGGGCATCGACCCCGTCTTGAAACCGGCCTCCCGGTTCGACCGGACTAGCAAAGTTCATGACCCCGACTCTTTGGTCGGCGGCAAATTGCTGGATCCGGTATAACAAATTTTCATTGCGCACCTCGATATGTGCGTGGCTTTCCCCTACTGGGGGTAACGGTTGTGGTAAATGCGTGACCAGCATCGAATGTTGGTGCAGCGCAGTCATCTCGACTTGGTATAAATTAAGCGCCTTGTGTCCTAAGGCGCGCCTGCGAGCCACCGCAGCAGCCTGCGTTTCCATGCCCCCGCCTCCTAAAATGATAATTATCACATTTAATTAGATTTTAACTAATATAAGATGATAACATAGCGAAGCAGAATTAATCAAGCTGTAGCAGTTGCAAGCTAGCCTAGACCAAAACTGCTGCCTTGCGCAGCGCGATTACGAAAAGCTGCGTAGTGCTAAGCAATCGTGACCTGTTCGAATTCCTTGACCGCGTCGTTTAAGATCATCGTGCCGTTAGCCGGCAAACTGATTTTTTCCTTATTGACCGCCACCAAATGAGCCTGCGGTTTGGCATACGAGATCAGCCCAGCAAACGGGTAAACAACAAACGAAGTCCCAACGACTACGATCAAATCGGCCTGACTGACGGCTAAAACAGAACGCTTCAAGCGCGACTCGTCGATCGGTTCTTCGTATAACACGATCCTGCTGCGCAAAGTACCGCCGCAATCTTGGTGATACAAACTTTGCTGGTAGTCCGCAAGTGTTACCGGCTGGCCGCATTTTTGGCAGTAAAAGTCATATAAATTACCGTGAAATTCGATCAAATTGGCCGGTTTGGCTCCCGCCTGACCGTGCAACCCGTCGATATTTTGGGTGATGATCACCGCATTTTTCTTCTGGGTGAACTCCGCCATCTTTTCGTGGATCACGTTAGGCTTGGCGTCCGGATACAACATACTATTCTTAACGAATTCGTATTGTTTTTCCGGTTCTTTTTGCAAACAAGTATGGCTCAACAAGTACTCCGGCGATTCTTGGCCCGCATATAAGCCGTTTTTAGAACGGTAATCCGGGATCCCCGAGGCCGTCGACACTCCGGCACCCGTCATAAAGACGATCTGGCCAGCCGCATTTAACAAATCATTTAGTTCTGTCATTTCGCTCCTCCATTCTTCACGTTAGCGTAAAACATAGGAAACATTCAAAAGATCTAGCGCCTGCTTAACGGTCAGCGCGTAGAATTTTTTAAATGCGATTTCTTGATTACGGTGAACTACCGGCATCACAAATGAATTCTGTGCATCGGCCTGGTAGCGCACTATGTATTCCGAATTAGTCCGCGCCTTAAAATTCGTATGGTAGATCTCAAACACCTGTGACAATTGCAAGCGCAACTGTCGTTTACTCAATACCGGAGACAGGCTGATAAACTCGTTAAAGCCTAATGGGAAAAACGGCTTGATCTGTGCGTCAAAATTGCGCCATAGCTTAACGATCGCCGCTCTGATCTTTTGCGGGCCGGTCAATTTCACGACCAGCAATTCCTCGTACAAACTCTGGGCTACCCGGTAGGAAAACGGGTATAGTTGTGCCAACTTTTCTTGCACCGCCGTTTGTTTAGTCGTCAATAAGACCAGTAGATCCAAGATCTTCACGATTCGCAACAAAGACCAGCCGTCGGGTTTTTCCTCCGGCTTCAATTGGGCCAAAACACCCTTAAAGCATAATTCTTCGTCGTTTTCGGTCAGTAAACCTAAACTTCTTTGCTGCTCGTAGATTTGGCGGTGTAAAACCGTGTCGTATAATTCCACGCCCAGCCCCATTAGCTGCTCATCGTCTTGCTTTTTACCCGTCGTCAGGTTAAAACTCAACTGCGGCACCGCCGTGAACCGAGTTAACAGGTGTAACAACTCGTGGGCGACGGTATAATCAGGCGAAGTCAGGTCGCTGATCACCAATTCGATAGCGTCAGCGCGCTCATTGATCTGTGCTTGCTCGCTAGACAGCCAGCCGCTTTCTTGGTCTTGGTAAGTCAGTTTGATCGGCTTACCCGTTTTTTCTTCCGCCTGTTTTTTCAGGTCTTCAACTGCTGCTTTTAATTTGATCACTGTTTTTCCTCCCGTATTTCTTGTAAAATTTGTCGGGCCACCGTTAAATTCGGGTGGTCGTGATGGCGCAAGCGCGTTAGTAAAACCGGACTTTCGCTCGCATTAGCCCCCGCCGTTTTGACTAGCGACTTTAACTGTAAGTTCATGTGCCCTCTTTGAATGCCCTCGGTCACGAGCGCCAGTAATGCCGCTAAATTTTGGGCCAGACCCACGCTGACTACGACCTGTTCTAATTCACGCGCGTCTTTGGTCCGGCGTAACTGCTGGTTGAGCGCGACTAAAGGAACGATACCGATCGAGCCGCCGACGGTCCCTAAGGGTAGCGGCAGCGTTAATTTACCCGTTAAAAACCGGCCGTCTGTTTGCCACTGCGCTAAGCCTTGGTACTGACCGTTACGCGCTGCGTATGCGTGGGCTCCGGCCTCAACGGCACGCCAATCATTACCACTGGCTAAAACGGCCGCATCCACACCGTTCATGATCCCCTTATTGTGAGTCGCGGCCCGGTAAACGTCCAACTGCGCCACCCGACTAGCCTGTGCGATCTTACGTGCGACCTGTACGCCAGAAAGGCCAGCTTTAGCCAGCATTGTGACCGGTAACTTGCAGGTCGTCGTTGCGAGACATTCGGTTGCTAGGTTAGATAAAATGCTAAATAAAACGTCTTGCTGTAATTTTTCCTGCAGCGTTTTTCCCACTGCCTCTAACATGGTATTCAGCATGTTAGCGCCCATCGCCTCTTTGGTATCGACCAACAAATCGACACTCACCAGGTCCGGTGCCAAGACCCGCGCCGTGATCTGCCGCGGACCGCCCCCGCGTTTGACGATCGTCGGGTAGGCCTGACGCGCTACTTGTAATAACGTTGGTGCCAGCTGCGTGATCTGTTCTTGTAGCTTAGTAGCTGCGGTCACATTTTCCAACACGACTTGCCCGCGCATCAACCGCGAAGTCGCCTGCGCGCTAAATCCTCCCGCCTGTTGTACGAGTTTGGCGCCGTGACTAGCGGCCGCGATCACCGAGGGCTCTTCGGTCACCAGTGGAACCAAGTATTCCCGTTGATTGACTACCAGGTTTAACATCAGGCCTTCTGGCAGTTGATACTGGGTAATAAAATTTTCGATCTGCGTTTCTCCCAAGGACGGTGTGAGCGCATTTTGGCGTAGCAATTCACTTTGAGACGCGGTCAGCTTACCCTGATCTTCCAGTATCGCTAGCCGTTGCGCCCATGATTTACGGTAAAATTTAGTAAAGCCTTGCATCCTGATCCCCACTTCTGGATTATTTTTTATTCTCTATTATATAATAAGGAAAAATGGGGCGAAACTAAACCGAACCAGTTTTTGGCCCCGCTTGATGAAAGGAAATTTTACCGTGAAAAAAAAACAATTATTCCTGTTACTATTTTCTGTCCTCACGTTTTTTCTGGTAACACGGCCACAGGTTAGCGCTCACAGTTTGACGGTCGGCGTTTTGCAAAATAACCCGCCCTTTAGTACGCAACAAAAACACCCGGCGGGCGCCGAAGTTCAGTTAGCCCGCGACTTGAGTGTCCAACTCAAGCGTCCGCTCAAACTAACAACTGCCACCAGCCAAAAACAACTATTGCACCGGCTTCGTTCTCACCAAATCGACTTAGCACTGGGACAATTTGAACAACACCAGCTACCAACTACTTACCATACCTCGCAGCCGTATTTTTACGTCCCCAACATGCTGTTACGCCAAGAAAACGGCTCTTCCAATTCGTTAGACAAACTCGTCAACAAAAAGGTAGGGATGCTACAAGACGGCCGCCAACACGCGCTACTAGCCCAACTCCAAGAAAAGCCCCGCCGCTACCCGACGATCTCTGCTTTATTAGCGGCATTAGCTGCCAAACAAGTCAAAGCCGTCATTTTAACGGATTACCAGTACGCTAGCTACACCAAAAACAAACCGGAGCTAGTGCAGGCCAAAGACCCAAACGACCCGCAGCAAAAATCCCAGGTATTAAAACAAATCAGTGACCCGCTGATCACTAACCAAGAAATCGTCGCGGTCGCAAGTCACGCTAAATTAGCTAAACAAGTCAACAACGCACTCGACGCCCTCACGGCTAACGGCAAATTAGGTTTGTTGTCACAGCACTACTTTGGTAAAGACATCACCAAACAGTGATCACTTATCCTGCAACATGGAAACTAACAGCCCTTCGCGGACCCCGGTGGCAGAAAAATAAACTTCCGCCACGCGGTACTGTTCGATCAACATCACGATCGGAGTGAGGCCGCCAATAATGATATCAGCGCGTTCCGGTTCTTCTTTAAGTTGAGCCGCACGCGTTTTTTGGTCCTGTCCTAACCAGCGCGCAAAAACCGTCACAAAATCATAGGCAGACATTTTTAGTCCGTGGAGCTGTTGGTCGCTAAAACTGACGCGCGCCACCGTGCGGTTAGCACCACCCAACAAAACCAGCGGGTAACCAGTCCCCTCTTGTAGCCACGGCAGCTGGGAAAATTTGTACCAGATAAAACGTTGCAGCGCAAAAAAATCCTGCGTACTGATCTTGTCATGTGCGTGAAATTTTTCGCTCAAAGTCACCGCACCATAGGGAATGCTGATCAAATTTACGGCCTGACGCTTCTGAACTAACACGAGCTCACAACTGCCGCCACCCATGTCACAGATCAAGCAGTCGCGCAGACTAAAAGACTGCATCACGCCCAAATAATCGTAGTAAGCTTCGGCACTGCCCGAAAGGACTTCGACGTCAACACCGGTCAACTTTTTAACGCGGGCCAAAAAATCGGCGCTATTTTGTGCATTACGCACGGCGGCCGTGGCGATCCCGCGCAATACAGGATGCTTTAACTGGCTGTATTCGGTTTTGAAACGAGCTAAAGCGGCCAACGTTTTTTGCATGGCTTCTTCTTGTAAAATTTGGCGACCGTCGGGTTGGCGCATTCCCGCAGACAGGCGGGTAGTCTCCTTACAGCGTTTGATTTCGGTAAACGAACCCGTATCATCGAGTTGATTGATCGCCATTCGTGTCGAATTAGAGCCTAGGTCTAAGATCACCAAAGTTTGCACAGTTTTTACCTCGTCTTTAGATTTAGGAAACAAACTAAAAGGATTCTGAGTTAATTAATACTAACTATTGCTATCTTAATTTGTTTGCAAGGACAGTGCAAGGAAAAATTAATCAAGCTGCGGAGCAAAGCGAATAGCAGTTGCGAGCTAGCCTAGGCCAACGAAAAAGTCTGGACTTGACTTTTCGTTGGACGTAGCTAGATCAAAACTGTTGCTTTGCGGAGCGCAATTATAACAAGCTGCGGAAGCTGGCGCTTAGCCACCGAGGATTAACCTAGCTAGAAAATAAAGCCTGCACTTAGGCTTGGTTTTTTAGCGTAGTTAAACGTAGGCGGCTGCCAGCTGGAGCGCAATTAAACCAACTGCGCAACAAGAGGACTATCCTAAAACAAAAAAGGCCGGAACAAAACAGAGTTTTGTTCCGGTCCCATTTTTAGTTTCCGTAAATAATAGACTGAGCAGTTTGTGCCTAGCTACGTTTCAAAATAAAACCAAAGTACGGGTTTTACTTTGTGCCTAGGCTAGTGCCCAACTGCTAACCGCTTTTTTCCTATCTTCATCAATCAAAATAATTCACGCCGATCGCCGCACGAACTTCCGCCAGCGTTTGGTTGGCCACCTCGTTAGCCGCCTGACTGCCCTTCTTGAGCATCTGATAAACTGCAGGCATGTCTTTGGCATAATTCTCACGCCGTTTTCTGATCGGTCCCAGCAGGTCCTCTAAGACGGTCACCAAGTACTGTTTGAGCTTAACGTCACCCAAGCCGCCGTGTTGGTACTGTTCCTTTAGCCGCGCTACTTCGCCTTGATCCGGCGCAAAAACGTCCAAATAAGTAAAGACCGTGTTGCCCTCAATTTTTCCCGGGTCTTCTACGTGAATGTGCTCTGGGTCGGTGTACATCGACATCACTTTTTGCCGTAGGGTATCCGCGTCATCCGCCAGGTAAATCGCATTATTTAACGACTTACTCATCTTGGCGTTCCCATCTAACCCAGGAAGCCTCCCCGAACCCTTCTGCGGGAAAACTCCTTGCGGCTCGACTAATACTTCTTTGCCGTAGATCGAATTAAACGAACGCACGATCTCACGCGCCTGTTCGAGCATCGGTTCTTGGTCGTCGCCCACCGGTACCAAATTAGCCTTAAAAGCCGTGATATCAGCTGTTTGACTAACGGGATAAGTGAAAAAGCCCGCTGGTAACGAGCGTTCAAAATTTTTCTGCTGAATTTCGGCTTTGACCGTCGGGTTACGCTCCAAACGAGAAACGGTCACCAAGTTTAAGTAGTACAAATTTAGTTCGGCCAACGCCGGGATCTGTGACTGAATAAAAATATGTGATTTAGCCGGATCAAGGCCTACCGCCAAGTAGTCTAGTGCCACCTGGCCGACAGAATTCCTGATCTTTTGCGGGTCACGCGCATTATCAGTCAGTGCCTGCTGGTCGGCGATCATGATAAACGTTTCGTATTTTCCCGTTTCCTGGAGTTCCACCCGGTTTTTGAGGGAACCAATGTAATGCCCGATATGTAGCTTGCCGGTCGGGCGATCGGCTGTTAAAATTACGTCTTTTGTCATCTGAAAAATTCCTTTCTGTCATCTCTACTATTAAGCTTACCCCAAAATCGGGCTTGCGACCACAACGAATCAGCGCACCAACTGAGTTTCCAGTGCGTATAATTGCGGGTCTACCTGTTGCAGCAGCGGCGTAGGCTCCCCGACACTTACTAATATCAAGTGGTGCATCGCCCGGGAACAGATCGTGTACAAAATACCACGCATATCTGCGTTCGGGTATTTTTGCGCGGAAACATCGCTAACTACCACGCTGTCAAATTCTAACCCCTTCGCCAAATAGATCGGCAACAAGGCCACCCCCTGAGGCAAAGCCCGGTCGCTGTCTGCCAGCAAAGTCACGGGCAAACGGTGCCGTAACTGGGCGTAAAGTCGTTTACTTTCCGCCATATTCTGCGTGATCAACGCCACGCTGTCGTAGTGTTCGAGTTCCTTTTTTAAATGGCGTTCCAGCACAGACAGTGCTTGTTGTGCGTTAGTTAAACATAACAGCGGCACGGGACCGGGGCGATTAAAGGCCTGAATTTGTTCTCCCTTAGGCAACAACGCCTTCATAAAATTAGTGATCTGTAAGGTGGCGCGATAACTCTTGGTCAACGCGACCAGTTTTTGTTTGCGCATATTTAATGCCGTCGCCAAATCTTGCAGCAACTCCTGCGGGCGACTGGGAGCAAAGTACAGTGCCTGCTCGCTATCACCCAATAACGTCAGTTTGGCGTTACAAAAGACAAATTTTAGGTAAAACAGCTGGGCTAAAGTATAGTCTTGCATCTCGTCGATAAACAAATAAGCGATCGCATGATTTTGCCCGCTGCCCGTCAACAAATCGCGTAAATACAACAACGGCGCACAATCATCCCACGCGATCTTATGGTACTCTAATTCAGTGGCAAACTCCGGCGCACTTTTGGGTAATACCTGCTGTAAAAAGTGCTCGTATTGCTGGTAGCTATCGAAGAAATAATTGTTGGTCAGCGCGTCTGCGATCACGGCGTAGCGTTTTTTAGCCAGGAGCTTCCCCAACGCCAAACGTAACTGATCGTCAGAACTAAAAGGCTTTTGGGGCAACTTAGCTTCTAATACTACGTATTTGTCAGGTGCCAGGTTGTCGAGCTCGTCTTGGATCTCATCGCTAGTAGCCTGTTGGTCGATCTTGTGTTGTAACCACTTGAACAACTGCTTTTTGAGGGCCGCAAAACGTTGCGCGGGAGCCATCGCTACGGGTAACTGCGCGTAAAATTGGCGCATCTGCTCTGCACTAAAGATCACCTCACCAGAAAGAGAAACGTCGGTAAAGCAGAGCTGCTGAGCACTAAGGGACGCGGCGTAATCCTCGATTGCATGCATAAAATCCGTCGTTTGTTTTGCCTGACTCACCTTTTTTTGCGCAGGAGTCATTTGACTTTCGTAGCGTTCAAATAAGGTCTCGACGTGCAGTCCTTCCAGCCGGCGGGTAAAAAACTCACTCAAAGTTACTTGGCGCATATTACGCTCGCCTAAACTGGGCAAAACGTCCGAAATGTAGTGACTAAATAACAAGTTGGGCGAAAACAACACGATCTGATCGGCAACCAGTTCGCTGCGGCTATGGTAGAGCAAAAATGCGATCCGCTGTAAGATAGCCGACGTTTTACCGCTGCCCGCTACGCCCTGAACCAGCAATAAGTCGCTAGTTGTATTACGAATAATGTCGTTTTGTTCCTGCTGGATCGTCGCTACGATATTTTTCATATACTCATCGCTGTGCTCGTTAAGCACACTTTGCAACAGCTCATCGCCCACCGTTTCGTTCGTGTCGAACATGTTTTTGATCTGACCGTGGCTGATTTTAAACTGACGCTTCTTCAGTAACTCGGCTTGCTGCTGGCCGCCCGGAGTGTCGTAAGCGACTTGGCCTAAGGTGCCGTTATAGTAAATAGAAGAGATCGGGGCCCGCCAATCATAGATCAAAAAATTTTGCTGCTCGTCCGTCAAAGAAGCAGTACCGATATACAGCGTTTCGTTATCCGCTTCGCCGCGTTCGTGAATATCAATGCGGCCAAAGTACGGCGAATCTTTTAAGTCCTTGAGCGTTTCCAGTTGCTTAGCCAAAATATTTTCGGTCTGTACATTCTTGGCGACTAATTGCTTTTGCTGTTGAACTTCGGCGTTAGTTTCGATGCGGTCGTCGACTTCAAAGGTATTGATCTTCGCGTTTTGCCCGTAATTTTTTTCCACCGAAGAAGTTTCGGCGTGGGCCCGCTGGTATTCCTTTTCGGTCACCAATGTTTTTTGTTCGATTTGCTTGATCACATTAGTAACACGTTTTTGTTCCGCTTGTCGTTCAGTACTCATTTAAAACCTCCTGCGCGTTTGTTCCCCGTTTTTCTAACCATAACACAAAGCCCGCCAAATGTCAGACTCCAAAATAGCAGCGCTTAAAAATTAATCCCTTGCAAATCCATCATAGGTATAATATAATGTTTAGGTGCTTAAAAGACATGCCGTTTTAGCTCAGTAGGTAGAGCATCACCGTGGTAAGGTGGGGGTCGCCGGTTCAAATCCGGCAAACGGCTTCACTTAAAAAGAGGAGATTGGGACAAAAGTCATTTTTGTTCCGATCTCCTTTTTTAGTTTCCGTAAGTCATAGACTTAATCGGCTTGACTCGCAGCCTCGTTGTAGCTAACTACCTTAATCTTACCATCCGTCAGCTGCAGGCGCGTTAAACTGCCGTTGGCCGGCCGCTCGCTCAGATCGTATTTTCCCGGTGCAAAACGTTCCATTAAACTCAACAGGGTATTGCCGTGCGAGATCACCAACACGTTATCGCCATCTTGTAACTGCGGCGTAGCGGCGATCAACGCAAATCCCTGGTCGACGCGCTGCCAGTACTCTTCATTATTTTCCGCCAAATGGAAGGGATCAGCTTCTTTTAGCCAGTCTTTAGCCGTCGCCACCGAATGCTGGCTGACGATCTGCGCAAAAGTCTTGGCCCCGTGAGGAGCGCCTGCCAAATACCATGCCTGCGCCATGTCAGTGCCCTCATAGTAGCCGTAAAACTCTTCACGTAACGCGGAGGTGGCTTGAGCCTGTTTGATCGACGACACTTGATTAGCCGCTAAAATCAGCTCAGCCGTATTTTGTGCCCTAGTCGTATCCGAACAAAAGGCAGCGGCAAATTTAACTTGGGCCAACCGCACGCCGGCTTGTTTAGCGTCGGCGATCCCCGCTTCGGTCAACGGTGAATTACTCCACCCCTGCAATTTATTGAAAATATTATAGTAAGTCTGTCCGTGACGCACCAAATAAAGGTTCAACGTCTTCACCTTGATCACTTCCTCGTCTCAAGCGTACTGCTATTTCACGTCTTTTACCACCACTATTTTAAACTGTCGTAGTATTTTTGTGATTGCTGTTCGTCGAACTCATTTTCCGACTTACCCACGATCAGGGTCGCTAACGAATTGCCAACCACGTTGACCGCCGTCCGACACATATCTACCAACCGGTCGATGCCCGCGATAAACGTCAAACCCGAAACCGGGACGCCGATCGTCGACATCGTTGCGAGCAAGACCACAAAAGAAGCGCCAGAAACCCCGGCCATTCCCTTGGACGTGATCATCAACACCAATAGCAACGTTAGCTGTTGGCCGATCCCCATGTGAATGTGATAAGCCTGCGCCAAAAATAACGCCGCTAGCGACTGGTAGATCGCAGAACCATCTAGGTTAAAAGTATAGCCAGTCGGGATCACGAAAGAAACGATCCCCTGTGACACGCCGTATTTTCCCATCTTGTCGATGATCCGCGGCAAGGTCGCTTCAGAACTCGAAGTCGAAAATGCCAGCACGATCTCGTCTTTGATCAGTTTTAGTAAATGACCGAAGTTGATCTTAAATAACTTCGCCACTAAACCCATGACCACCAACACAAAAAAGATCATCGTCGCGTAAACTAGGACGATAAAGTAACCTAGAGGAGCCAAAGCAGAAAGGCCCATCTGTGCGATCGTCGCCCCGATCAACGCACAAACTCCGATCGGTGCGGTGTTCATTACCCAGTTGGTGACCTTAAACATGACTTCAGACACGGCCTGCAAAAAGTCGATAATGATCTGTCCTTGTTTGCCGATCGCAGCTACTCCTAAGCCAAAGAAGACCGAAAAAAAGATCACCGGTAACATATCGCCGGTTCCCAAAGCCTTGAAGAAGTTGGTCGGGATAATGCCCATGATAATGCCCCAAATGCTATTATTACTCTGCGAATTCTTAGCCGTTTGCATGTACTGACTAATATCAGAACTATGTAAAGCGTGGATATTGATCAGGGTCCCGGGGTGAAAAACGTTAGCTACTAACATCCCTAACAAAATCGCGATCGTCGTCATGACCTCAAAGTAAACGATCGTCTTGATCCCCACTCGCCCTAGTTTTCTCATATCACCGATATTAGCGATCCCGACCGTTAAACAAGAAACCACGATCGGCAAAACGATCATTTGAATCAGGCTGATAAACATCGTCCCGATATTTTGCATCGCCGTGATCGCCATTTTATTTTGGTAAAAAATCACTCCCAAAATGATCCCTAAAGCTAAACCGATCATGATCTGCCAGCCTAAAGAAAGACGCGGCAACTTTTTTCCTTTCATATTGATCCTTCTTTCTCTACTATTATTTTTTTATTTTACACCATTTTCTCTAAATTAAAAAATGAACTATTACGCAGAAATTGTAGTTTATTGTGGCAAAAGACGAATTATTACACTAAATATAGCAACTTTATTCATGATAAAGCGGTAATATTAAAAAATACCAGCAATTAAATGAGTGTCTTTCTCATTTTACTGTTAAAATCCCGGACATTATTTTAGCCGCAAAAATTTTGGCTCCTTACTGGACCAAAATAAATTTATATGTTGCGCAATATATAAATTTTAGCTTTATTTTTATATTAACAAAAACTAATAATAGTTTGAAATTTTCATGTAATTCCAAACAGCTTAAACAGCTATTTAACAACCATTAGTACAAATAATGGTGAACTTTACACTAAATTTTCTGAAAAAACATTTGAAAAAAGGTTTCATTTATTTAAAAAAAGTGTATAATTAAAAATGTAGAAAATGTATTGCAATGGCTTAACTATTAAGGAAGTGTTGAGATGGTTACATTATATACATCACCAAGTTGTACTTCTTGTCGTAAAGCTCGCGCCTGGTTAACTGAACATGATATTCCCTTTACAGAGCGTAATATTTTTTCAGAGCCATTAAGTGTGAATGAAATTAAAAGCATTTTACAAATGACCGAAGATGGAACCGAAGAGATCATCTCCAAGCGTTCCAAAGTATACCGCGATTTGAACATCGACTTAGACGAATTACCTTTACGTGATTTGTTTAAACTGATCCAAGATAATCCCGGTCTCTTACGGCGTCCGATCATTATGGACGAAAAACGCCTGCAAGTCGGCTATAACGAAGACGAGATCCGGCGGTTCTTGCCGCGTGAAGTACGGGCAATGGAACTCCAGAATTTAAAAAGAGCACAGGCTTTAGCTGGGTTCTAAGCAGCAAGGCCCCACGAAAGGAGGGCTTGAGACGAGATATTTGTCTCAGGTCCTTTTTTGTTGCGCTAGACAAACGTGATTACTACTAGAATTCTGCCATTATTGGTGCTACAATCAACCTAATCGGGGTAGTACTGCAGTGTATTCTGCAACGGAGGCGCTCATAGATGAAGATGGAAAAAATTAATGATAATACGATTCGTGTTTTACTTGAAAACCAAGATCTAGCAGATCGCGGGATCACCGTCTTAGATTTATTAGGCAGTCAAGACGAGATCGAGAGCTTTTTTTACAGCATTTTAGACGAGGTCGACGTCGATCATGAATTTCGCGATATCGATGCGATCACTTTCCAAGTACTGCCTAGCCGCAATGGCTTAGAGCTTTTCATTTCTAAAGTCAATGATGAAAATGCAGACGGCTCGTTGGCAGCTAACACGCCGCACGATAGCGCCACTCCCGCTGAGATCAAAAAAACCTTGGATCAGTTGAATACTAACAAATTCGGTCTCAACGATGATGTCGCTGCTTATATTAAGGACAACTTAAATCAGCACCGCACTAAAGCAACGCCTAAAAAGCCGGCTACGCAACCGAAACCGCAGCATACACACGCGGTGATCGAACACCATTTAGTGCTATTTAACGACTTCGAGGATTTTTTGTGCTTAGCGCGCACCTTGGTTGAACAAAATGTTAATCTTTTTGCGTCATTATATTTGTTGGAGCATAAATATTATCTAGACTTAGTGTTCGACAAAAACGAAATCTCCACCCAGCAGATCAATGACTTGTTGGGTTACGTTTACGAATACGGCCAGCCGGTATCGTTTGGCGTTGCCTTATTAGAAGAACGCGCTCGACAAGTTGTGGCCCGCGATGCCCTAGACTGGGCCGTCACTTATTTTGATTAAAGTCGCGTCATTACAACGTAAATATCAAAAAGGGCTGGGACAAAACCAAGTTTTGTCCCAGCCCTTTTTTGTTTTCCGTAAGTAATAGACTGATCGTGCTCCAAAAAGCAGCAGTTTGCGCCTAGCTACGTTTCAAAATAAAACCAAAGTGCAGGTTTTACTTTGAAACTAGGCTAGTGCTCGACTGCTAAGCGCTTTTTGTCCCAACTCCTTTATTTTTATTAACCCTCATTAAAATTAAGGAGTATTAGCAAGAATCCAATTCAAAGTTGCTTGGTATTGCCCCTTTTGTGCTCCTACGGAGTTACCAGCAGGAACATTTAAGTGGACTACCTGGTCAACGTCAAAATCCGCAGCTTTACGGGGATCTTTTTCACCAGCAGGCTGACTATAATACGAATTCCCCCACGAAATAATCGTAGAACCTATTCCATTGGTAGAAGCATTAACAGCAGCAGGCGCACTCATAATCTCCGTAGCAGAGGTTTGAACCGTGCCGTCAGCCTGTTCAACTGGTTCAGCTAGGCTAGCTTCATTTTCCTGGGATTGTACTCCCGTAGACGTAAATGAACTAATTTCTCCTTGAGGAATCACGATTACCAGTCCATCCAAAGTCTTATTAGTAAGATTACCCGCGGCGTCTAATTTAGTAAAATCCTTGGTTTCTTCGACCGATAGCGTCCAACCCGTCGGGTTACCGCCCCGGAGATCAGTTACCTGCACAAAAGGCGAACTATACATACCAAAAGTCATGTCCTGCTGACCTGCAGGAAGTCCAAACCACTGCGGCTCACCTGCTGGAGCAGTAACTGCATTGCTTCTGATCAGTTGTCCCATCGCCGGAATCTTTTGTGACAAACTACTATTATCAACGTCGCCAAAGTTAAAATTCGAAGCGAAATCAAGCGTCAATGTTTTATCCGTATTCGCACTCGCGGGCGTTCCCGTGGCACCCTCTAGGTGATCCGCATCATTAGGGATAACGTGCGCTTCGTCCGGGTACCAGGGATTAATAATCTGATTAGGCTGGATATTATTACTAAAAGTAACACCGGGTTTGGTTGTATAAGTAGCCGTATCATCAGCCGTCGCGTTCATGACGCCACTAGCAAATAACCCAATTGCGGCTACAGCAGTCGTAATTATTTTGTATGATTTACTCATTATAAACCTCCCCCCAGTTATATTATGAGATTTTTACCTATTACGCCATCATGACTATTCAACATCTTTATTTTAACTTAAATCGTTGGATAATTTCATGTGTAAAAGTACTTTTTTATTAAAAAAAGTATTTTTTTAGTAATTGGCAACTCTATCTTCGTCCTAGAAAAGACTACATATTATCATTCAAAGAAATAACCGGAGTCTCAAGACATTTTATTGCTCTATTCCAATGAATTGCAAAAATTCAGCCGTCAAAATTCTTTTTAGCGGTCTTTTTTTAATTGTTTTTATCCAACCACGTTCTTCCAACCGGTCTAAATTACTACGAACACTATTGGCAGAAATATTATCCCTTTTTTTAAACAATTTTTTCAGTGATTCATCAGCAATGCTTCCGTCTATATCATTAAATAAATATGCTTGAGAATAAACGGATAAAATTTGCTGTTCCGTCCGTTCTGGTATTAATTTTTGCAATTGTTTCTCCAAAAAATTAAACCTTTTTTGAGATAAATGCAACCTTTCTAAAACATACTTTTGCCCAGCAACTAAGTATTTTAGTAAAGAAATTACAAAAAAAGTGATTTCGCCATAGTTTTTAGGATTTTCAACTTCTGCAAATTCTTTATAATACCTGCTTTTTTTCAAGTTGATTTGATAAGACAAACTAATTGCCGTATAAGGATCAACCTTTTTGGCAATATAACTGCAAAAAATATACCGACCTAGCCTACCATTACCATCATAAAATGGATGAATATATTCAAAATAATAATGAGCAACACAGGCTTTTAAAATGGCATCGAATTCATGACAATTAATAAACGATAGCCAAGCCTCCAACTGTTCGCTAATTTCTTCTTCGCTTTCTTTAGGAAGATGAACGGTTTTTGTTTTGTTACCTATTCTCACCAAACTATTTCTAAAGAATTTTCCGTCAGGCAATTTTTTCTCGGATATTTCACCTTGCAATAAAAAATCATAAAGCTCGCGAATATTTGCTAAAGATTCTATCTTATTAACTTTTCGCTGTCCAATCGAAAGATACATTTTAGCAAAAGATTGAAATCTGACACTTTTTTTGACATTATTAGCATTGTCGATGGCATTATTGATTTCTTCAGTCGTTGAATAAACATTTTCAATATCATTTGTTCCCTTGATTTCCTTATTCAACAATTGAGCAAAAAATTGCCCACTAGCAATTCCCGGTAATTCAGCAATTATTTTTTGAATTTTAGCAGAATTATCCCTAACTGCACTTAGCAAAGAGTTATAAGTAGGTATAGGTACTAAAAAAAGCCAGTATTTAGCAGACAGTCTAATTTGCTCTTTTTTATCTATTGGATTGATCACTAGCGGAAAATTAATAGTACCATAGCCATGAAGTCTTTTATCCAGTTCATCGTCAATTTTTTCTCCTGGATGTTCATAGGAATAAATTCTTAAACTTCTATAGTTATCCATAATTTAACCTCATTTTTAATTTTTAATCCATTTTACTATATATAAAGCTAAAAAACAGCATTTTTTACATTAATAATTAAGCAAATAAAAAATAAATCAAAAAATCGCCAAAAATGAGATATAAATTAAAATGTCAGCTATTAAAAATAGCCCAGTAAGTGCCATTAGCATTTACTAGACCAAAAATAACTATCTTAATCAACTATTATTCGGGCCGGTGATCAAAGTCCACGTCAAAGTAGCGACGTAGTGTTCCAACCCAGTGATTCCGTTAGCGTTACCACCGGGAACGTGCAGGGTCACCTGTTGTCCCGTAGCGTCCAACGCGGCGCCAGACTTAGTGTGCGCATCAGTAATATTGCCATCACCCAAATCATTCGGGCGGTTAGCGGCGGGCGCACCGGTTCGTTGATTGTAAAGCAAATTATTATCGTTAGCGATCATCATGCCATCACCACGGGCGTTAACGACTCCCCAACTAGCAACCGTCAGCCCACTGCCTTGACCTTGGGCGGCCGACATCACGGAAACCTCGTGGTGATCGCCGTCAACCATGCCGCCATTATCGGAAACGGCTAACAAATTATTAGTATAAGAAGTTACTAGGGTCCGCGGAATATTGATCCCGACTCCCCTTAACACCTTCGGATTTTTCAAAACATTACCAGCGGCATCACTTTGAGTAAAGGCTTGACTCATCTTGACGTTTAAGTGCCAACCATCCGCACTCCCACGCAAATCACTGACTTGAGCAATATTAGCGCCATAATGATGGTACGGCAAATTAGTAGTTGGATATTCTCCAGCCGCGTTATAACCTAATCCCTGAGCCACGATGTTCTGACTGACCGGGGAATTATTGATCTGTTTAAAGATAAACGGGGAAATATAATCAATACTAAGGTCTCCATCTCGATTAACACTAGTAGCCGAGCCACTATTATTAGGAGATGAATCTGGTACACGACCACCACCGGAAATATTGTTTACGTTGTTAGGAATTACGGGACCCGCCTCCGGTCGGTTAGGATCAACGACAAAAACCGGAGAATCTGTCCGACTACCGGTAAATTCTATTCTTGCCTCCGTTGAATAAGAATCCCGGTCGTCAGTAGCAGTTCGGATTACCTCACCATTTTGGTCTACTACCACGGCACCGACGTTACTACCAGTGCCCATCAATATTCCAGCCGCAGCTAAAGTTGTTATGAGTAATCTTGTTGGTTTTACCATATTAACTTTTTCCTCCCTGCGGGTTAAAACTTAATTAATTATTAACTTTTGTCTGTTCTAATCATCTATCATACATGTCTACTTTAACTCATCTACCCATTATTATCTATACAAAAAGGTACTTTTTTCGCGATAAAAGTAACAAATCGGAATTAAAGCACAAAAAAGCCCTTCATCAACCCCCACGTTGATAAAGAACTTAACTTATTTAATTAACTTGACGAGCAAGTTGCTAATTAATTTCTTAATAAAGACTTTGTTTATCTAACTTAAGCTACCTGATTACCAGGAGTTTCTTGCAAAGTCCATTGTAACTCTGAGCTATAAGAACCAGCTTGAGCGGACATGCCACCAGGAACTTCTAACTGGATAAATGATGAACTACCCTTAACAGGTTCACCTTTATTAGCAGAATACTTACCCCATTTTACCATCGTAGCACCTTGACCATCGTCACCAGTAGCGCTCATCACTACAGAGTCAGTTCCGCCTTCGGAAACCGGCATTAACCGGACTTGCGAGCCCTGAGCAACCTGATTCTTAGCAGCAGTAGCGGCAATTGTCCCGTTCGGAACTAAGATAGTTAAACCCTTCAACTGTTTACCAGTAGCTGACGTAAAAGGAGTCAGTTGCTTAACGCTTAAACTCCAGCCCTGACCGGTTTGTCCCCGCAAATCAGTCACTTGGGCAAAGTTAGCACCTTTTTGCAGCTTAGCATTCATGTCGCCATTCTTGCTGTAATTTTGTGCCATGGCATTATAACGTTGAGTCTTATTGCTAGTACCGATCCCCTTAAAGGAAAAGTCAGAAATATAATCAATAGTTAAGTTGCCGTTAGAGTTAGCAGCCGTTGTAGGCTCGCTACCCTCTGGTAAATAACTAGGATCATTCGGAAACATGTTGTCTTGTCCCGGGTTGTCAACGCCAGGATCTAAAATTTTACTATCAACTGGTTTGCCAGTGAATTCAGCACTAGCAGTCGTGTTATAGGAACCGGCCCCCTCCGCATTAATCGTAACGGTCCCACTAACAAATAGTCCAGTTGCTGCTACCATCGTTAAAATTGCTTTACTATACTTTCTCATCATAAGCACCCCCACTTAATTTGAGTTGTAAATTAACTAATTTATTTAGTTGATTTATTGTTGTTGTTTTCCTTTTGACATTTTTAACTTAATTTAAATTGCGCCCAATTAAAATAACAAAAAAGTATTTTTTTGCTTAAAATCGTACTATTTTTAATTTAGACACAAAAATTACTCACTGATAACGGGTTCACAGTGAGTAATTTTTAAGATTTTTTAAACGTTTCAACAATAAATCAGCTAATTTAGTTATTTCTTAACGTGGCTGTTCGTACTTTCACCTTGTGCTGCTGCTTTTTTCTTCTGATTGCGTTTATACAACCAAATGATAACCGCAATAATGATCAACAATAACAAGAGTAACAGTAGGATCAAAGCAACGTAGAACCAAATCGATCTCTTCTGCGACTTAATAAGCATGTCGTTTTGGTTACCGTAGCGCGCTTGTTTCATCGTGATCCGGAAGTCCTTATCGAAAACCCACTTGCGGGAGTAACGTTCTTGTTCGCCAATCACGTACTTACCTTGCGGAGTTTTCTGCCCGTAAGCAACTAGGTGTAAGTGATACCTACCCGATGATAACCGCTGCCCGGAAAGGTCGAACGGAAAATCAAAGTTACTATTAGGAGCCATCTGCATGTTAACTTTCTTAGCAGTATAACTAGTAGAACCACGTTTAGCGGTAATCTTAGCCTTTACCAGCAAGTTGTTTAAGTAAACCGGCTTGGGGTTTTGCAAGTTTACTTTGATCGTGTTGCGGTAATTGACTAAATCGGGATAAACCTTGTGGAGCTTCAAATCAGGTTTCGTCTTATGCCCAGCATCGGGTGTTTGTTGCATCACCAACGCTACTACGTAAGAAAATTCGTTCTTGATAGAAACCCCTTTACTAGCCTTATTCTTTTGCGGTGCGTTGATTTCCTTGAAGGAAATCCCACCAGCAATCAAACCCTTGAATTTACGTGCCGGAGACTTAACGTGAATGTGTAAGTCTTGTTTACTATTAGGTGTCAAAGTAACAACGTGGGGGTATTGCACGTAATGTCTGATATTGTACTTCAAGGTTGGATCTAGTTTCTTAATAAAAGTATCATACTGCACGACACCATTGGTATTAGTAAAAGCGGGGTTGATCTTTACGCGTACCTTAACGGTGCGGTTAGTCGAATTGCTAACCTGAGCAATGATATCTTCTTGCTGTCCTGGTTGTACCAACAAGTCATAATAACCTAACTTGGGGTCAGTTTGGTTACTCGGCATCTGCGGATTAACAGAAAAGTTTAGCTCAGAAGCCTGAGCTAAACTCGGAAATAAAACAACTGCTAATGTGGTAACAAAGGCCAGTACAACTAGCTGCTTTATTTTTTTGAACATTTCTTCATTCCTTAGATTCAGTATTTATTAGTTACCAACAACATCACTTAAAGTCCAAGTCAACGTTGTTGAATAATCACCTGCTACAGCGCCAGCACCATTAGCTGCAGGAAGTTCTAAGTACACAGCATCGCTTCCAGCTGGAGCATCATCCATTAAGCGGGACAACGGTTCGGTTTTAGTCTTAGCATCAGCTAGGCCACTAGCATCACCAACATTATAATTATCAGAGGAACCCCATTGTTCAGTTGTAACTCCTGCACCCGTATTAGCTACAGCAGTCATAACATTCTGAACAGTACCATCAGGTTGGACATCAATTGCAGGAGAAGCTGTAGCGCCAGTACCACTAGGAGCAACTGTACCACCAGAAGTAAATGTAACACCTGTAGTTCCACCAGGAATATGAATCTTCGTTGAATTTAGCACATTAGAAGTACCAGATTGAGCAAATTTATTATCTTGTTTTACGGTAAATGTCCAACCTGCATTAGTACCACGATTATCAACTATCTGTGCAAAAGGAGCTGAAGTACCATACTGACCATTTTTGTCCTCAAACCATTGACCATGAGCCAAAGGCTTAAGAACACTGCTAGAATTACCAACAGAACCAAAATCAAAATCAGAAACAAATTGAATTCTCAAATTTCCTGTACTATCTGTTGAGGATGGACTGTTATTACCAGGAAGATGATTAGGATCATCAGGGACCTTAGGCTTTTTAGGATCGTTTGGGTGAGTAACATTCGTATCACTAGGATCTGTAATGCCAGTAAAATTAACAGTAGCATTTGTATCATAATCTGCTGATGCTGCACTTGCATTTGTAACCCCTGCTGCGAACAAGCCTGCAGCTGCCAATGTTGCGACGATTGCTTTACTAAACTTCTTCATAATATGAATTCCTCCAATTCATTTGACCTTGTTATCTACTATGGAACTTTGATGAAGAACCTCTCTTGAAATCCCTCATCTCTTTACATGTCTATAATACATCTTTCATATCTAAATAACACATCAAAAAAGTACTTATTCTTGAAAATTTGTATTTTTTTAGATTTTTTTACCCTCTTTTTGCACAATGTCGCGCGCAACTTAAAGCATCAAGTTGGTGGATTTTTGATTTACTTATTTTTTGTTAGTGCTTTTTTCACTTCTGACAACGCGTAACAGACCCTTTTTGCTCTTAATTTCACTTTTTAACTTTCGGACATTATTATAGGAAAAGGAACCTCAAAAAGCAACTTTACACCCCGCAAAAACGTTGATATATCAAGCCTCGTGTACAAAAATAACATTTAAATCCCTTTATTTACGTGTTTTTTGATATTTTTGAAACGATTTAAAATTTTGCAAAAAAATCAGGGTAAAACCAGCGTTTTATCGTTTACTTAACACATCCACAAAAAATAAAGTCGTTGGCAACCAAAATTCCGAACGTTTTTTTCACAAGCGTTTTTGTCATTTTGTTACATCAAGAATCAGAATAAAAAATGTATATTTGTGGAAAAATATTCAGTTGTATCGATTCATTTTCAGCGGTTTTGCATATTGAATTTTTCAAATTAATCATCTCAGTGGTTGATATATCAACGTTTATATGTGACCGGGTTGTCATAGTAAAAAAGTTTACTTTTTTTCAAAAAATGTATTTATTTGAATTTAAGTGGATACTTTTCCATAAAAATATGTACAAAACATCTCTATGATTGCTACCGGGCTTTCACATAGACCGCATTTAGCCCTTTTTGCCCAGCAAAAAAGGAGTTGCGGAAAAAAGCGTTTAGCAGTCGAGCACTAGCCTAGTTTCAAAGTAAAACCCGCACTTTGGTTTTATTTTGAAACGTAGCTAGGCACAAACTGCTGCTTTTTGGAACACGATCAAACAAGTTGTGAGTCAAGCCGGTTAGCGGTCGTAGACTAAGTGGCATTGACAAACAAATCCTGTACTTGGATTTGTTTGTCAGTGTCCTTAGGACCTAGACTGCTGGCTTGACGAACGCGATTAAGTCTATTGCTTACGAAACCAAAAAAGGGGACTGGAACAAAACGAAGTTTTGTCCCAGTCCCAATCCCTCTATTTTTAGTGTTTTATTTCCTTGCAAGCATAGATTAGTCGCGCTCCAAAAAGCCAGCAGTCTGCGGCTAGCTACGTCGCTGTTAAATTGCCAAGAGCGCAATTTGACACCGCCTAGGCTAGTTCTCAACTGCTAACCGGCTTTTGTCACAGCCTCCTTTAACTTGCTATGTCAATAATTACTTCAATTGCTCTTCGATACTCAACACTTCTAGGATATCCGTGGCACATTCTGCACCCTTATTACCGGATTTACCACCGGCACGATCCGTTGCTTGCGCCATCGTATCCGTCATCAACACGCCAAACATCACAGGCACGTCCCCGTTGACAGAGACTGCCGCTAACTGCGCCGTCGTTCCCTGGCAGACGTAATCAAAGTGCGCGGTTTCTCCCTTAACCACTGCTCCTAGTCCGATCAGCCCGTCAAACTTGCCGCTTTTAGCCATCACATTAGCCGTCCGGGCGATCTCAAATGCCCCCGGCACGCGCACAACAGTGATATTGTCGGTCGGTACGCCGGACTTTTTTAGCTGCGAGAGCGCGCCGTTTAATAGCTTTTCGGTAACCACGTCGTTGAATTGTGCCACTACGATCCCGATTTTCTTATCCTGTCCCGTTAACATTCCCGTAATTTCCTTCATAGTTTAATCCACCTCATTTAAGATATGTTGCATCTGATGTTTCTTCGTCGTTAAATACTTCTTATTTTCTGCCGACAAGCCGACCTCCAACGGGATCCGCTCTACTACTTCAATGCCGTAGTCTTCTAACTGTTTGATCTTATCCGGGTTATTGGTCATCAAACGCACCTTGGTAACTCCTTTTTCGTGTAGGATCGCCGCTGCCAGCGCATAATTGCGCGCGTCGATCGGCAATCCTAGGTGTTGGTTAGCCGCGACCGTGTCCAAACCCTGATCTTGCAGATGATAGGCACGTAATTTGTTAGCTAATCCGATCCCGCGACCCTCTTGACGCAAATACAACACTGCGCCGGCACCATTCGCAGCGATCTTTTGCAGTGCACTCGCTAACTGCGCACCGCAATCACAACGTTTAGAGCCGAAGACATCGCCGGTCAAGCACTCACTATGTAGCCGCAACAACAACGGTTTCGCAGGATCGATCTCACCTTGAGACACCAATAACGTGGGCTCGTCGGTCGTATTTTGCTGCTCTTGCCAGGCTTCTAGCGTGAAATGCCCGTACTTGGTCGGAAAGTCCACCTTGGCAAACGATTCTATTTTAGGAGTTTTTTTTTCCTGCTGTTTGCGATAAGCAATCAACTCTTCGATCGTCAACAGTGGAAGTTCCAGTTGTTCAGCCAGCGTTTTAAGGTCATCACGCCGCGCCATCGTGCCGTCTTTTTTCAACACTTCGCAGATAAATGCGACTGGTGCCACACCAGCTAATTTAGCCAAATCAAGGGCAGCTTCCGTGTGGCCCGTTCGTTCCAACACGCCGCCCGCTTTACCAACCAACGGGAAAACGTGCCCCGGATGATAAAAATCGTCCCACTGGCTGTTAGGGTCGGCTAGCTTCTTGATTGTTTTAGCACGGTCAAATGCCGAGATCCCCGTGGTAGTCGTCGTCGCATCGACACTCAAGGTGAAGGCCGTGCCGAAACTATCATTAGAATCCGTAATGATTGGGCTTAATTTTACCCTATCTGCGTATTCCTTACTCATCGGTACGCATAACAACCCGCGAGCGTGCGTGACCATCGTGTTGACCATCTGCGGGGTCACCCTTTCCGCTAGGCCGATCATATCTCCTTCGGCCTCACGTTGCGGCGAATCGGCCACGATCACTAACCCGCCATTTTGCATGTGTTTAATGATCCGCTCCATTTTTGCGTTTAATTCTTCGTCCATTTTTGCCACTTCTTTCTTATAATATGCCTGATTTAGTCGAGCTACGTGAGACAGGAGTCTGTGCCTAGCTACGTCACTGGCAATTGCCAACCCTGCAATTTACCACTGCCTAGGCTAGTGCTCAACTCCTAACCGTCTCACTGCGCATCCTTTTTCTTAGTCGAGCTCCGTGTGGCAGAGGCTGTGCCCTAGCTCATGTCAATCCCAGTTGCTTCAAGCCCGCAACTCGGCTTGACCTTTCGCTACTGCGCGCCTCTAATCGCCACACTGCGCTCTGTTATATTGTTTCACCACGTATTTTCCTATCATATCCGTCTCGATGTTGACCCGCTCTCCTAGCCGGTAGTGGCCCAGCGTCGTGTTTTCCAACGTGTACGGGATCAAACTGACCCCAAACTCGTCGTCTTGCGCCAGCGTGACCGTCAAACTGATGCCATCGATCGCGATCGAGCCCTTTTCTACTATATAAGGTGCATACTTATGCGGCACCGCAAATTTCAGGACCAGCGCATTTTCCACCGGTGTGCGTGCTACCAGCTTAGCCGTCGTATCCACGTGTCCCGCCACCAAATGACCGTCCAACTTGCCGCCCAATTCCAAAGCAGGCTCCAAATTCACCACGCTATCCTGCTGTAAGTCCGCCAAATTAGTGCGCTTCATCGTTTCCGGCATCACGTCGACCGTAAACTGACCAGCCTGCCATTTCGTCACCGTCAAACAGATCCCGTTGACCGCAATACTAGCTCCTAGCGGCAGGTCTTTTTCCGTCAGCCCCTGTGGCTCTAACGTCAACAACGCGTGATTGCCGGTAACTTCTTTACGCCGCAACTTGCCGGTCCCCTGAATGATTCCCGTAAACATCTATTTCCTCCTCGCTTCTATCCTGACATCCGCACCCAACAAGCGCGTTGCAACCAGCTGATAAGTCGCCTGTTCGTTTAACGCCACGCCGCTCACTGCCGGTAAGGCCGTGCCTCCCAACACTTGCGGTGCCACGTAAACAACTACTTTATCGGCCAGTCCCGCCGCGACAAACTGAGCCTGTACGTTACTGCCGCCTTCTACTAACAACGACTGGATCTCGTGTTCTCCTAATAACTGCGCAATTTTGGCCGGGGTCCACTTTTCCGCGGTAAAAACTGCTACGTTTGCCGGTAGTTGGCGGTGAGCTTCGGTCTGGCTAAGCAGCCAAATTTTCCCCGGACTGTCAAATAAACGCAGGTTAGGTGCCAGCTTGTTCACGTCGCTGGTCAACACGATCCTGATCGGTGGCCGCGGTAAACTTTTGATCCGGACCGTCAATTGTGGGTCATCGATCCGCACCGTTTGCGCCCCTACCAGTATCGCTTGGTTAGCGCACCTTAATTCCTGTGCGTCTTGTTGCGCCTCTTGCCCGGTCAAATAAGTCCGCTCGCTACCAGCCGCGTTGATCTTACCATCCAAAGACATCGCGTATTTAACCGTGACCTGTGGGCGCTCATGGCGGTAATAAAAATTATACGCGTCATACAACTGCTCCACGCCACCGCTGACTTCAACTGCCACGCCGTGCTCTTTTAAATACTCGACACCCTTGCCACCGACAACTTTGTGCGGATCGACCTGACCGATCACAACTTTTTTGATGCCGACCGCTGCTACTCGTTGACAACACGGCGGCTGTTTGCCGTAATGACTACACGGCTCCAGCGTCACGTATAACGTCGCACCCTGAGCAAGCTTAATGTCTCGTAAATGAGATAACGCGTTGATCTCGGCGTGTTCGTGGCCGTACTGGTGGTGATAACCCGTCGCTAAGACCTGGCCATCCTTAACGATTACCGCACCAACTAACGGGTTAGTCCACGTCATTCCCTGCGCTTTTTGGGCCTCGGCTACCGCCATTTGCATGTAAGCTGTCACTTGATCACTCCCTAAAAAAAACGACCCCGTTTATTCAACGAGGTCGTTAGTAGATTAATTAAATAAGATTTCTCGCAAGCTAGCTCATTGTTTGAGTCACTGGACGCGAGTTTAATATTCTTATCTTCTTCTCCCATCCAGACTTTCACTGTCGGTCCCAGAATCACACTGAGTCAACTGCCATGCAGCTCACGGACTTCAAACTCGCATTTGTCACCGTCGGTCGGGAATTACACCCTGCCCCGAAGAAATCGCTATTCAATTTCATTATTATAGTAAACTTCTCTTTACTAAAAAGCAAGCGCTATTATTACATTTCAAATAATATTAGTTATTGAGTAAACGATTACATATCAAAAAAGTAACATTTATTTAAGCAAAAGCCTTAAACCGGTTAACATTTCGTGTTATACTAGTACCAGATAATCAAAAAAGTAAACTTTATTATATAAATGTTTCCGAATTATATTTGATCTATTAGTTTACTTTTATCTTATTAGATAATGGGGGAGATTTTAATGATAAACTTACAACTATTAGCCCGTTCATTAGGATTAAACCTAGATTATTACGACGGACAGGAACACAAAAATATCGAAAAATCATTTCACACGCACAATACCCAACAAATGATGGAGATTTTAAAAAAATGTCCCGCTCATTCCTATAACTTAATTCGCTATAACCTAGGTTACTGTGTAGTAATTGGTTTTCAACAAGACGAATACCTAGTCTTCGAACCTTCGTTAGCTCAGCGCGACTTACGCAGTCATAATTTAGGATTTACCAAATTATTGGCGCCGGCTAAGGCCCTTTGTCGGCTAACGTTCCAGTTGTTTACCAAAAATCCGAGCCCCGACTTAGACTTAAACTTGATCTTTTTTGACCGGCAAACCATCGATGCTGCCGCGGAAAAAAGAAGCGTGCTCAACGCCAACCGTTTTACCAACATAATCAAGCCCGTCATCGACGCTTTTGGCAAACGAGATGCAGACAGCTTAAAAACGGCTTTACGTGAATTAGAAAAATTACAAAGCATCGGTCAGGCGTTGGAAAAACGCAAATTCTTGCGCGGCGAACAAGACGCGCTGATCGCTTACGCTGCGATCCTCAACTTCTCTGCTTGTCAGGGAGGTTTCCCGTACGCCAAAGCTCATAAGGCATTCGAAGCCATCGTCGACCGCATCGAAACCGTCGAAGCCGTCGGTCCCTTTAACTCTTGGGTCAAGATGGCCACCGAATACTACTATAACGAATTTATGTTGTACTTTAATTCACACAAGATCCCGTTAGAAGAGCAGTGTAAACTCTACATCGATAACCGCCTGTACGAACAAAAACTAAGCCTAGCTCATTTAGGCGAAACCTTTAACTGCTCGGAACGCTACCTCGGACGCTTATTTAAACGCCGCTATAACATTACGATCAAACAGTATATTTTACAAAAGAAGATCGACGCCGCTAAGTTTTTGCTGGACACTACCAACTATAACTTAGATGAGATCACCAAACAGCTCGGCTTTACCAGCGCCAGTCACTTAGCACAGACCTTTAAGAAAATCAGTGGCACTACGACTATTCAGTACAAACGTAATCACAGTCGGGCTCCACAGCAACAAGTTAACACTTCAAAGGCCTAAGCTACTGGCACCGACGTTGACGAAAATGCCATAAAAATTTATAATATCATATATAGGTAGAAATTTTAATAACTAAAAAATCATAATTGCATCAAAATTTGGCATTGGGGAGGTCAGAATGTGGATAATCTCAAACTATTAGCCGAATCTTTAGAAATGAATATTGAGCACTACGAAAAAAACTCACACGAAAAAATCGTTAATTTATATCCCAGCAAGGGACTTAAAAACACGCAAATTCTGAAACGGTGTGCCGGACATGCTTTTAACATCGTTAATTACAGTAGCGGCTTTTATCTGGTGATCACACTAGGTAAAGACGAATTTTTAGTTTTGGAGCCCGCCGTGCCACCGTCCCATTCTAAAGAGCACAGTTTAGCATTCATCAGTTTTTTGGGACAAGCCAAGAATATTTGTCAGCTAACTTACCAACTTTATACTCACCGTGAAGCGGAAAAGACGGATTTTAACTCCATTTTTTACGACGAGGAAGATCCGAGTAACATCAAAGAAATAATGGACCTCGAAGTCGCCTCTGAAGCTTTTTATGGGAATATGAGGGACTTGTTCGAAGCCTTCAAAAATCAGGACACCAAAAAACTCAAAGAGCAGCTCAACAAAGAAATGCACTTCAAGTTAGTCGGCATGCGTTTCGAGCAAAAAAACCAGCTGCGGGGTGAAAAAAACGTGCTGATCGCCTACGTCGCTTGCTTAAATCAAGTGGCGATCGCCACCGGCTTCGCTCCCGATCGTGCCTATTATACCTTAGACCAGATCATCGGCAAGATCGAAGTCCAGCAGACAGTCGTACCGTTCCAAACGTGGCTGACTACGGTCACCAATTTTTATTACACCGAAATGACCGACTACTTGCAGCTGCACTCACTGCCCTTAGAGGAGCGGTGCATGCATTACGTTAACGAGCACATCTGCGACAAGATGAGTTTGCAGGCATTAGCCGATTACTTCGAATGTTCGGAGCGTTACTTAGGCAAGCTGTTCAAGGAACGTTACAACATCACACTTAAGCAGTATATCTTGCAACAAAAAATCAAGGCTGCTCAGCAATTATTAACTACCACTAATTATACTTTAAAATACATTACTTCTTTTCTCGGCTTCAACAGTACCAGCCATTTATCCCAGACTTTCAAAAAAGTCACGGGCAGCACGCCGGCACAGTACAAAGCCAAATTTCAAAAAGAGCTAGAAACGGCGAAGTAGGCAAAACCAAAAAAGGAACTGGGACAAAATTCGTTTTGTTCTAGTTCCTTTTTTTGGTATTTACGCAATTTCATACCTTTGCTTAAGGTTATTTAATTGATTAAAATTAATTAAGTGCTCTTTTTGCAATCTTCCAACTATAATTCCGGGTTGAATTCCTAGTTGTTGGGCAAAAGAAACCACGGTTTGATAACTAAAATTATTGCCAGCAACAAATTTTTGATAGTCCTTAGGAGCAATTAAATAGTCTCGCGAAAAGCGATCTGCATCAGCTTCTAAAGCAGAAATATTTAATGGGCTAGTCAAAGCAGCATCATTTTTAGTAGAAACAATAATATGTCCCCTTTTTTTTTGAAAGATATGCTCAATTTCGTGAAAAAAAGCAAACCAAAAAACATCAGAATATTTTCTACGGTCATTGATAGCTAACATCACTTTTTGCTCGCCTAGCCATTTAACGGCACCATTGACTCCACAATTTTTTAAATTGGGGATTATTACCAGTGCCACTCCAGATTCTGCTAAAATGGCTTTCAATTGAGGTAAAAATTCCGACGGAGACAAAACTGTCATTTGCTTAACTTGAGGCAGTTTTTTCCTTAGTAATTTTAGATCTATTCTGCCCACACTTTGCTGATTAGCCACATTTAAAGCCGTTTGCACCCAAGCGTTTGAATTAATAATATTTTTTTCCTGCACAGTAGTAACAGCCGTTTTATACTGTACTAAAAAATCCCTCTTTTTCAGTACCTCTAACGAAGATATTCGCAAAAAATTTTTTAACTGATCAATTCTATCTGCGCTGTTTTTTTTCTCCGTAACAAAACCATTTTTACTCCAAAATGAATAATCCATCTGCGCTAAAATGTCTTTTTCCCTACTAAGCTCATTTTCTTTTTCAATTTGTCGCTTACTCTTCAAATAATGATCATTTAAATTTTCCCATAACTTTTTAGAAGTTCCCAACACCAAAGATAATCCGTCTATCAAACTATCCGTTAACTGCAATTTGCCATTGACCAAATTGCTAACATTTTTTTCGGTGGTATTAAGTCTTTCAGCTAGTTCGCTTTGCTTCATTCCCTGATGATTTAAATATTTCTTGACATAATATCCTGGATGAAAAGCTACCGTCATCTCATTACTTAATTTATTCATAATGCTTAGATACCTCCTCGATCCTGACAATAGTAATACTACGGTAAAACAAAATGAGATCCACAGTGGAATTAGTTACAGTTTCGCCATCTTCAGATAACGGTGAAATAATTAACCGGTAACTATTCTTTCTGCCGTCGATGTCCAATGCATACAGCCCATTTTTATCTCCAATTAATTTATGCAAATTATAGATCAGCAATGCATTAACATCTTGAAGACAAAGGGCACTTTCAAGCAAATTACGTAAAGCAAACAAATTTTCAGCAGTTTGTTTGCCATACTTTTTCTGTGCTTTTTTTAAATCCGTACACTGCTTTTTAATTTGCTTATTCTTATACCTAATTTCGATGCCCTTCACCCCCTGTCTTCAAAATAAATGTTACCAAAATAGTAAGACTTTTTCAAACCAGTTGTCTTCATCACCAAAAAAAGAGTTGAGACAAAATAGTATTTGTCCCAACTCCATTTAGTTTAATTTTAAATTAATTACCCTTACGTGCAGAAGTTACTCTTCTTCTAAAGATGTAATAGGTCCATGCAATGTAGAGTAATGCGATCGGCAAAAAGATGCAGGTCACGATCGTCATTACCTTTAACGTGTACGGTGATGATGAAGAGTTCGTGATCAACAAGTCGTACTTAGCTCCCCGAGTACTGATCATCAAGCGTGGGAATAAGCCTTGGAATAACAAGGCAACTAAGGCAACTAGCGAAAAACCGCTCATGAAAAACGACAAGCCTTCCTTGCTCTTGAGCACGCCGATGTGGGCGATCACCGTTAGTAAAACGATCACTACCAACAAGGACAACGTGCCGATGAGATGTACTCGGAAGAAGTCCGTTTCGAAAAACATCAAGACGGCAAAGAGTACTAAACCAACGTACAAAACCGGGTATAAGATCTGGCCGTACTGCTTAGCCCGTTGTCTTAACGCCCCATTGGTCTTTAAGCCGATGTAGTTTAAGCCGTGCAAGTAAGTCAGTAAGACCAATGCTACTCCACCAACTAGTGAGAATAGGTTAACGTACGAAGTAAAGTGACCCCAAACGTTACCGTGCGCGTCGATCGGCATTCCTTGGATCATACTGATGAACAGCATCCCGAACATAAATGGCACGAGGAAACTACCGATAGCTAAAGTCCAATCCCAGATTCCTTTTTTAGCCAAGTCTGTTTTAGCGCGAAATTCGAAGGAAACGCCCCGGATGATCAGTCCGAACAAAATGATGAACAATACGAGGTAGTAGCCGGAAAATAAAGCCGAATACCAGTACGGAAACGAAGCGAACATCGCCCCGCCAGCCGTGATCAGCCAAACCTCGTTACCATCCCAAATCGGCCCGATCGTGTCGACTAACTGGTCGCGTTCGTCCGCGTTACGCGCCAACGTTTTGACCGACATGCCGACCCCATAATCAAAGCCTTCTAAGAAGAAGAAACCGGCGAATAAAATCCCAATGACAGCGAACCATAAAAATTGAAGTATGGACATTATTCAAACGCCTCCTTATTGAATGGATCAGTAAAGTGTTCTGGCGTATTTTCGATTTCAGCTAAGACATCGCCAGGGCCTTTTTTCAGCTCTTTAACGGTCAAGCCGACCATCACGGCTGCCAACGTAGTAAATAACAAGAAATAAATGATGTTAGACGTCAGTAGCGAACCGACCGAAACGTTAGGCGAAACACTTTGTTTGATGGTAAATAACCCATAAACGGTCCACGGATAACGCCCTAGCTCAGTTACCAACCAACCAGTCGTATTGGTGATAAACGGCACGAAAGTAAAGAGCCCGAGGATCCATAACATCCACTTATGTTTAAATAACGTCCCCTTGCTCTTGCGGGCAAAGAACAGTCCTAGTACGGCAACACCAAACATTGCCACTCCAAATAAAGCCATCAAATGGAAGGACCAAAAGACGGAGTTAACCGGTGGGTAATAATTATTTTGGTCGCCGTATTTAGCTTCGAGTTTCTTATTAGCTTCGTCCATGCCTTCGATCGAACCCGATGGCTTATGGTAAGCTAAAATACTCAAAGCGTACGGAATTTTAATACTAAACTTGTCCTCGTGAGTCTTAGTATCCATCACAGAAACTAGTTTCCACGGTGCCGGACTCGGCGTATTGACCTTTTCACCTTCGGTAGCGGCAAACTTCATCGGCTGCTCTTTGATCAAAGCCTCCATCTGCAAGTCGCCGGCCAAAAAGACTGCAACCGAACCGATCAGTCCGATCGTTAAGCCTAATTTGACGGACTTCTTAAAGAAATCCTTCTCTACTAACTTCTTATTAAGTAACTTAAAGCCAGCCATCCCGGCGATCAAAAAGCCACCCATGGTAATGGCACCCGCGATCACGTGGGTAAATTCATACCACACCTGTGGGTTAGAAATCAGTTGGGCAAAACTAACCATCTCGGCGCGGCCGTGACGGATCACGTAACCGGTAGGATGCTGCATAAAACTATTGGCAGTCAAGATCCAAAAAGCAGACAGCATCGATGCCAGCGTCGTCAGCCAGATAAAGGTTGCGTGTAACGCCGGCTTGACCATCCTCCAAGTAAACATCCATAAACCAATGAACGTCGATTCCATGAAGAATGCCAGTAAGGCTTCGATAGCCAGTGGTGCACCAAAAATATCTCCCATAAAGCGAGAGTAATCAGACCAGTTCATCCCAAACTGGAATTCCTGAATGATCCCGGTCACGACCCCGACGGCAAAACTGAGCAAAAAGATATTGCCCCAGAATTTAGTCATCTTTAAGTACATTTTATCTTTAGTGCGCACATACATAGTTTCCATAATTGCAACTGCTAACCCGGTTCCGATGGTAAACGGCACAAAGAAGAAATGGAAAATGGTCGTCATTCCAAACTGAAAACGTGC
The DNA here is from genome assembly GCF_058503265.1 of Ligilactobacillus sp. ESL1201. Classification (NCBI taxonomy): domain Bacteria; kingdom Bacillati; phylum Bacillota; class Bacilli; order Lactobacillales; family Lactobacillaceae; genus Ligilactobacillus; species Ligilactobacillus sp. ESL1201. The sequence continues at coordinate 1,733,349 of NZ_CP196362.1, forward strand.
TAAGTTGACGATATTCATTAATAGTAACCTCCTTTTATATTATCATCAACGTTCATTATACACTGGTTTGATTTAAAATAACACTAGCTGGACAATTAATAACGACTAATAATTACAATTATTACTTAGCCGTAAGTTGCCTTACATTTAACCATTTCAAGCACCAACTCATCGTCGCCTTAATATATCCTTTAAATTTTTTTGGCAGTTTTTTTATTGACTAACAAAAAAAATAGCAGTAAAATAAAATCGAAGTTAAGAAATTATCTTCAATGAAAGCGGCAACTTAATTGTTGCTCAACAGAGTGTTATTCAGAACACTTTGATTTCATTTTAATCGCCTTGTGCCTCCTCCGCATAAAGCGATTTTTTATTGAGGATCTCAACTTCAATTAACCGTTAACAACAATATTTTCATTTAAAAAGAGGACCGGCGCAATTTTGTTGCCGGTTCTCTTTTACTATTCAATAACTCCCCACACCAAAAGCAGTCGCCCCGTGATGACGGAACGACTGCTTTTATTTAAATTTTATTTAGTGGTGTCTTCGTAGTCACGTTTCTTTTTGCCTAACATTCCAAACGAAAACAGCGTCAGCAACAAACCGAGTACGCCAGCAGCCGGTGTTTGCTTTTCACCAGTCTGCGGTAAACTACCCATGCCTGCCCGGTCAACTCCTTGACGGCCCGCTGCATTCGGCTCAAACGACCCAGCACCGTTGTTTCCGGTACCTGCAGCACCGGCAGCGCCACTGCCAACAGGCCAGATCGCTTGAGCCACAATACTGTCGAACTGCGCGTCAACCTGAGCCCGGATAGCAGCCGGATCGCCATTGGCGAAGAGTGCAGCCAGCGCCTGATTGAACGCGTCGCTTAACATTTGTTGTAACTGCGGCTCGTTTACAGCGCCCTTGATCTTGTTCAGCGCGTCTGTATAATCAGCGTACATGCTAGCCACCGCGTGCAACATAGCGGGATTATCTAAGTTATTCACGATGTCATTAGTCAATTCATCTTTTTGATTGGCAGGTAACTTAGGATCGTTATGAACTTCATCGACCGCTCCGACTGCCCGGAGTAAATCTTCCAGATCTTGTTCGCCCACTTGTTCTTCTCGGCTAACGTCAGTCAGACTTTGCCCACCGATGATCTTACCGGTGGCGTCGCCTAAAATCGCCTGGATGCGCTGATCGAAGACTGCTTTTTGTGCCGGAGTCAAGTTAGGATCCTGATCGACTCTGTTGCGCACTTCTTGGGCCTTAGCCTGTAAAGCCTGTAAGGCAGCTTGCCAAGCCGTGCTCAAATCACCGGCAGCGCTGATCGTTGCGTCGGTAGCTGCCGCCGCATCCGGACTTCCCAGCGGAATATCCATGATCTTTTTCTTGCCATTTTCTAGCGATTCTTTGGCCTTATTTTTCAACTCGGTCTTTTGTTCCGGCGTCAAATTTGCACTGTCAATGCCAGCAATCGTTGCGTTATACGAATTTTGCAAAGTCGTCAGCGCGTCACTCTTATTGGCCAGCGTATTTTGCTGCGCGACGCCCGCGTCCTTAGCGGTGTTGACCTGACCGACGCTGGTAGCAGCAGTGATCTTTGCTTTAGCGTCCTCGTAAGAACTATTCATCTGACCTAACAACCCGGCGATAAAGTTAGCATCCATCCCGCTAAATCCTAGGCGGTGATAAGCAGCCACTGCCGCGTTATGCTTATTCTCCAATTCCTGCAAAGCAGCATCCTTAGCCGCCTGCAGCGAGCCTCGGTTCAGCACCTGATCGACGTTAGCTGGGCTGATCACGTTATCGATCGCAGCAATCGTTTCGTTTTTGGCCTGATCGATTGCTCCATCAGTCCCGGCGCGGTCAATACTTCCACTATTATTGTTATTAGTACCGGTCTGCAGCGCGCTATCAACCTGTCCTTTCAAAATATCACCGACAGCCTGGTCGTACTTGCCGGCTTGAACCGCGGCATCGATCTCACCCTTGATCTTATTAGCTTCATTGATGGCATCCTGTTGTGCGCTGTGGCGGTGATTATCTAGCTCTGTCGCACTATTATGTGCCGCTGCCGCAGCGTCGGTTACGACCTTACCGATATTAGCAATAGCCGTATCCCGCGCGTTAGTAACACCCGTTTCGTTAGTAGCCGAGTCGATCGTGCCGGTAGTAGTCGTATTAGCGACCGCTGCCGCAGCGTCGATCTGATTTTTCAGATTTGTCTTTTGTGCAGCCGAGTAATTTCCGGCATCGATCTGGTCTTTGGCTAACGTAGCGGCGTTGTCGACGGCACCCTTAGCAAGAGTTTTTTCGGCTTGCAACTGCGCCGTCTTCAAATTATCGGTATTAATAGCACTATCAATGGCATTTTCAGCAGCAGTTTTAGCATTGTCCAGCTCCGTCAGCTGATTAGCCGCAAGTGGGTCGCCATGGTTAAATTGCTCCTCTAACTTATGCTTAGCGGAGTTATAAGCGGCGTCAATCTCTTGCTTAGCGGCAGTCTTCTTATTTTGTAACTCAGTAGCAGAATCCCTCTTAGCTTGTTCCACGATGTTGTTAAATGCGACAGCTCCCTGATCTTCAGTACTATCGATCAGTTCGTCTTTAGCCGCCACGTCGTTTTCCGGCTCGATCAAATTATCGATCGCGGTGCTAGTTAAGTCAAATTGATCTTTGATCTTCTTCTTAGCTGCTTGTTTGATTTCATCAGATAATTCATTTGAATGATCGATAGTATAATTAGCCGCTTCAGCCGCATTTTGCAACTTGGCCTGAGCCTTAAGTTTGCTGATCTTATCTTTGACGTCGCTGTAAATTGCATCTAAATCCTTGATGGTTGCATTAGCACCAAGATTACTAATTGACGATTGAACACTACTGTAAGCAGCCAGAATATCATTCTTATAGCCAGCCTTTTGAGTGGCGTCTAAACTAGTTAAACCATCAATAGCATTATCAGCATCAGTCTTAGCAGTATCTAACAAGTTAGTAATTGCTGTACTCTCAATTCCAAAGTAAGTGCCAGTTTGCCCCTTGGTTACCACATTCATAATGTTAGCTTGGGCAGCTTGAGTTACGCCAGAAAGATTATTTGCATTCGTAGGATCGTTGATATCTGTTTTACCGTCATCATAAGCTGTCTGCACCACAGTCAACGCCCCTTGCTTGTCAGTGCCCGACATTTGAGAAGCATTGATCATATCGTTAGCCGTATTGTATGTGCTCATCAAATCATTTAAAGCAGCTGTCCTATTTCCCTCAGCCGTTGCACTAGCAACAATATTATTAAATTTCGTTTGACTGCCAGTATTACCGGTACCTAATAAAGTATCGACGTCAGTGACATTAGCTGCGCCCATAATCTGATCCGTAAAACTATCAACAGCATCATCAATTTGTTTGTTATAAGCTTCCTTATCCGTACCAGATAACCCAGGAATAGCTGTAATCTGATCCTTAGCAGCCTGTGCCTGCTGTTTTAATCTTTCAATTCCTTGCTGCTTATTAAGCAACAAAGCTTGATCCCTACCTGCATTAACAATTGCATCAATCTCAGGTTCACCACCGGTATTAGGATTAACAGTCGTATCTTTAACCTTATTTTTAACTGCATCTTCTACATTAGCTAAATCACTAGCAGTCGCATTAGCTGGCAATTTGGTGTCATCGTCATTATTGATTTTATTAACAGTATTTTGCCGTTTTTGCTCGATTTGCTCTTTCAAAGCTTTCTTTTGATCACTCGACAAACTACCAAAAGACGTATCAGTATCAATTAAGTGGCTCTGCTGACTAGCATAATCATTAATTTCTTTGACCTGTTCATTCTTAATCGACTGCAATTTGCTTGGTAAAATCGAATTTTCAATTGCCGTTTCACCAGCAGTTTCTAAATTAGTTACATCGCCCGTATTATTAGCAGCATTGACCTTGGAAATCGCATCTGCCAGCGCAGTATCAACCGCGGCATTACCTGCTCCTATTTCATCTGGTCCTAAATTAGGCAAATTACTTAATTCCTGCTTAGCGGCATCTGCTTTTTGCTTCAACGCTAAAATTGCAGTGTCCTTAGCATCAGACAAGGTCTGAGAAGCAGTGGCAATTGCATCGATTGCACTAATCCCATCATTTTTAGCCTGATTCATCGTCGCTGCATCGCTTGCGCCATTAATCTTATCAGCAGCTTTTTTACGCTCTGCTTCTACCTGATTTTTTCTTGCCTGTCTTTGTTCATCTGTTGCTGAGTTTAAATGATCAATTGTATTATTAGCCGCATCCGCCGCAGCTTGGAGTACCGCTAAGTCTTTGTTGCGGTTAACTTCCAAATCGCGGTCGTTTTGCACTTGGCCTAAGGCGTTCTCGCCGGCCTGCTCGTAACCGTTGATTTTATTAACCGCCGCAGTCAAATCATCTGGCCCAGGTGTAGCAGGTGGAGTTGGTAAAGTTACCCCGTTGATTTTTTCTTTAGCAGTAGCAACTAACTGATCGATCTGGTCACTTAATTCTTCTTGTTTAGCCTGACTCATATTGCCCGCAGCAACGTCTTGATCCATCTGATCCTTTAGTTTCTGCGCAGCAGTATCCAACTTACCATTAGCCTGTTGTTTAGCCTGGCTTAACCCCACTTGCAACGTATGGTTAGCTGCAGTGTCCGTTGCCACCTGCTTAGCGGCATCAATAGCAGCTTTACCATTAGTCTCAGCAGTTGTTACTTTAGCTGGTGAATTAGCACTATTAACTCGATTCTTGGCCGTGTCGCGGGCATCATTAATCATCGTGATGATATTATCGGCATCATGCTGAGAAATCTTATTAGCCCCTGTGCCAACCATGCCCTGAACATCATCAACAGCGTCAGCGGCATATTCATCTAACTCTTTATCAGCCTTATTTTTGTCTGCTTGTAGCTGAGCAGCTGTCAACACGTTATCCATGTCAATGATACCGCTATTTTTGGCAGAATTTATCTCCTCTTGGCCGCTAGCACTATTGACGTTTGCAACTGCGTCGTTATACGCATTTTGAACTTGTTGTTTGTAAGCAGCAACTTGCTCTTGAGTAAGTCCTTTGCCATCTGGAGTATTCAAAGCATCAATCGCGTTATCAAGACGAGTCTTTTCAGCGCCTAACTCAGTGATAGCAGAGTTTTTATTGGCATTTAACGTGTTGTTAGCAGCATTAGTAACCACATTATTGATTTCGGTGATCGCTTCATCCCTATCGGAATTAACACTTCCCCGATTAGTATCATGATCAATCTGGTCTTTATAAGTTTCAACAATGCTAGTGATCAACTGTTCAGCTGCATTCTTATCGCCAGAATTAACTCCTGTCCAATTGATTCCACTAACTGCATTATCAATTGCCTGTTTAGCTTTATCCTTAGCGTTTTGCAAATTAGCTGCATTAACGACATCGTCCATCGCTGCAATTCCCGTGCCATGCATCTGATCAGCAGACGTACTACCGGTTAACCCACCGGTGGCAGTCACGATCTGATCAACTTCACTTAAAGAACTGGCATTGGCAACAGCAGCTTTAGCGGCATCGCGTGCCTGATCGATTTTCGCTTCTGCAGCATTCCGATCAGCAGTAGACATACTACCATCCAACTTACCTTTAGCAGCAGTCGCATAATTGTCTAAAGCCGTAGTTGCGTTATTGATTGCTCCTGTCAGAATGCCTTGGTTTCCAGCTTCAGCAATATTTTTCTTGCCAGTCGTCTCGACACTATTTAAACGATCGATGGCGGCGTCAACATCGCTCGAATTAGCTGGTTCAATACTAGGATCATCAACATTAGCCAAAGCAGTATTCAAAGCAGTATCCACCGCAGCTAGCGCATTAGCTTTATCACTATCGCCCATAGTAGTAGACTGATTGATCCGATTCCTAGTTTCCTCAGCCGTCTGTTCCAAGCCAGCCTTCGCCGTGTCTTTAGCAGCGCTCCAGTCACCGGCTGCAGTCACCACTTTTTCGATTTCTTTGATACCAGCGTCGCGGTCTGCGTTGATTGTCGTCGCATCGGTATCATTAGTGATCTTATTTTTAGCATCATTGTAATGCTGACGTACCCGAGCTTTTAAGGCTTCCTTATCAGCAGCACTGAAATTAGTAGCTGGTAAATTATCGATCGCATTATTAGCCGTCGTTTCCGCGGTAGTCAACTGCTTGATAGCAGCATCCTTAGCGGATTGTAAATCAGCAGCTGACTGAATCGCGTTCAAATCATCGCGCCCGGAATTTTGAGCATCATCTACTGCATCAGTATTAACAGCAGCATTGATTGCAGCCGTTGCTTGTGCCAACGTCTGATCGACCTGATTACGATAATCTTCTTTTTCTCCCGGCGTTAAGTTCGGGTCGTTGGCGATATTTTCTTTAATCTTAGCAGCCTGGTTATTCAAAGCTGTTTGTGCAGCAGTTTTAGCTCGGTTTACATTATCTACGTGACCACTAGCAGTTTGTGTTGCTTCTGTAACGACCCCATCCATAGCAGTGACACCGGTTTGAGAAGCACTATTAGCACCGGAGATCGTAGTAGCATCACTGATATTACCCGCAGCAGTGTTGTAAAGACTGTCGATGCGATCTTTGTATGCCTGCTTTTCAGCAGCAGTTAATCCCGATGGAATGTTATCAATTGCACCTTTATCATTATCTCGCGCAGTCTGCAATTTCTGCAGTGCATCCGCTTTGGCCGCAGCTAAATCGGCCTGTGCTTTAGTTTGGTCAAAATTATTTTCACCAGCCGTTACGGCAGCATCAATAGCTTGTTGAACCGGATCATTAGGAGTTCCACCAATAGTACCCGTTACAGCATTGATTGCCGTCTCAGCGTCTTGTTCTTGTTGCTTGAGTTGATTTTTATACTGCTCTTTTTCAGCCACACTGAGCTGCGAGTCTGGAATATTACTAATATGAGTAATGGCAGCTTGTTCTTTTTGCTTTAAAATATCAATCGCAGTATTCTTCGCATTTTGCAAAGCAGTAGCAGCTGTAGCATTGTCCGTAGCTGTAGTAACCGCAGCATTGATCACGTTTTCTGCCTTTTGCTTGGCGGTATCAATATCATCTTGGTCATTAGCATCCTGAATATCTTGGTTAGCCTGATTGACAGCATCATTGATCTGCTGCACTAAGTGATCATGGTCATCTTGAGACAAACCATGATTTAATTGATCATCAATCTTACCAATTGCAGTATTAGCATCACCTTGCAAATCACTGATAGCCTTGTTTTTAGCCGCCTGCAAAGCTGCCTGATCCAGCAAATCTTGCAGTTGCTGGCGCCCAGTAGTAGCGAGCTGTGAAACTCCTTCTTGAGTCGTAGCAGTATCGATATTATCTAAAAATCCTGGATTAGTACCATCACCATTTAAAATTTGGTCAGCTTCACCTTTTAGCTCCTCGATCTGCGGTGCCGTCAAAGTACCATCGGGATTATTTTCATTTAAATAATCTTCCAGCTGGTCTTTGATATCCTTAGCCTTTTGCGTTAACGAAAGTTTAGCGGCAGCCTTGTCAATTGCTACCAAGCCATCAGTTTCTTGCGTAGTAACATCAGTTACACTCGTAGTAGTAGTAGCAGTAATATTAGTAATCGCCGTATTCAAAGCCGTGTCAATCGTAGAAGTATCCGTGACGCTGCTAGGTAGCGATGATTTTTGATCAGCAGCTTCTTTTTGCACTGCTTTAATGGCAGCAATCTGTGCATTGACCAAGTCAATTTTTTGTTGAGCAGCATCCTTCTTACTTGTAACATCACTATTACTGTTAGCGCTAGTAATAGCATTAACATTCGTTGTCGCCTGATTCAAAATAGTTTGTAAAGTATTTTTCTGATTATCAGTTAATCCAGTTACCGTACTTAACTTGTTTTGAGCATCACTTATCGCACTTGTTAGTGGTGTTTTTACATCGTCTTTATAATTCTTAATCACATTATCAATTGCTGTCTTGCCTGAATTTTCGAGCGTATTAAGATCAATGTCACTTCCTGCAATTTTAATTTGATTTTCCCACTCAGCAGAAGCCGTAGTAATTTCACTATCCAAATTAGGAAATTTAGCAGTTCCTCTCTGAGTATTTTTATAACCTCTTAAATCAGCAGTCTTCTGGGCTTGGTCTACGACTCTTTGTACCTTATTTTTGCCAGTAGTTGCAGCAGCAATTGCACTGTCTAAATCGCCAGCCATCATCAAATCACTATTATTACCAGTTACAGCACCGGAAACAGTATCTAACTGATTCCTATAGTACTGTTGTTCTCCATCAGGAAAATTATCATTCCCCTCACTATCACTAGAAAGGTGCATTCCATTAATTGCGCCCTTTTCAGAAGTAACATCACTCTGAATTTTAGTTTTCACCGCTTGTTTAAATTCGGCTAGAATATTGCTTTCACCTGTTTGTTGAGCAGTATCAATACCAGCTTGATCATTTGCAGCGTCAATTACACTTTTTGCGTTAGACGCAGCATTATTAATCGCATTTATATAAGGTTGATAATTGGGATCACCGCTTACATATGGATTGTTAAGCAGTGCTTTTTGTGCTAAAGCATCAATTGCATTCTTAGCATCCGTCTTAGCTTCGCTTAAACTTTTGATTAACTGAAATTCTTTAGGATACTCACTGGGATCTTTAGGACCAACAAAATTTTTATTAGGAGTTAGACCAATTTGTGTCCCTGGCGCGTCATCGCCAGCTATAAATGCATTATTAGGGATCGTAAACGTAAATTGGTACTTCCCGTTAGCGCTTGGTGAACTAGCTGATTTAGCTGCATATTTTTTCCCATCACGAAGTTCACGCCAATATGGGCTGTTAACTCCCCCACCGGTAACTTTATCATTATAGTCATGACCATTAATTACAGCACTAATATATTCATCAGCTTGATTAGTGTAGCCTGTTATTGTATAGCCGTTAGAACTATGAGTAACAGTTAAATCACTATCAATCTCTACAAATCCGTCTGGGTTAGCAGAAATAAAATCTAGCTTAGAAATTTTATTACCATTAACAAATGTAGCAGTAACATAAGTTTCAGCAGCTTCGGTCATCCCATAGACTGTATCGAGTTTTAATGAACCATCAGCATTACTGTGAAAAGTCAAATCACGGTAAGGATCCGTTTCAGTACCATTATGTCTAATTTTGACACCATGTAGCGTAAATTTATTATTAGACACAATTTGAGCAGTGGCGTTATTGCCAACATCCAGTAAAAATTCACGCGGATTTTCAATATCAACTGCCCCAGCAGCCTGATTTTGTACATCAAGTAATGTCATTGCACCAGTACCAGCACCACTTGCAGTGTTATCTCCAGTTAGTTGAATCTTAAAAGTACCGCCTTCAACACTAGCCTTGCCTTTGATAATTACTAAAGTACCGCTATAGGTACCCATGTTGGTCCCAGTAACGTCGAATTTACCACCATCGTCAATATTTAAAGAACCACCATCGTAAACTAACTCATTAGCCACCCCACTAGCGCTTGCTGTACTAATATTACCGCTAGTTTTAATATTTAATTGACCATTTTTATGAATGTTAATGGTAGAATTAGCATTGCCTAAGCTGATTGCCATCGCCTGTGCACCATCCGGACTGGTTCTATTTTGACCAACATTAATATTCAGGATGCCAGACACATCAACTTCACCAGAACCATTAACGTAAATACCAACGGGTTTACCATAATTTTCTGTATTATTAGCACTTGCATTAGCGGCAGCATTCCCGGCTGGATTTAAATTAACCGTTGCACCAGTTTGAACCGTAAACTTATTATTACCACCAGTCATTTCAACCACGTGCCCGGTGTATGACGAACCAGTAAAATTCGCACCCGTTTCAAAGATTAACTGACAGCCCGCTTGAGTAAACTGAAAAATCTGTTGTTTACCATTGTCCTGAGTAGTATAAGAATGGCCGTTCAAAGTATAAGTTAACTTGGTATTAGCCGTCACATTACCCTTGATGTGCACAATAGTATTAGCACCGGCATATACCATCTGAGAACCTACATAGTCCACATTATCAAAGGTAATATCTTTAGTAGGATTGGTATTCCAGCCACCATCGGTACTGATCATTCCATAAAAGGATGATCCGTACAAATTTAAATTGCTGTAAGTTAAGTGAAAATCATTGTTCGTTTGGGGCCAGTAAATATATGCGTCACTAACAGAATAAGCTAAAATATGCCGCACATCTCCCGGCTTAGTTTGAATGGTCAACATCGCAGTCCCCCCGCGATCAGCAATTTTAAATCTCATCTGGCCATTCGTACCGCTATCGATATCTGCAGCAATATTAATTGTCGTAATGTTACCATTCTTTAAGGCCGCTACGTATTCATCCCACGTATAAACATCAACTGTCGTATCAGTTGTCGCATTGATCCAATTAACATCGTGTTCTATTTGCGGTCCAATCACATTATTTTGTTCCTGATCATTATTCGGTTCTGCGACCTGTTCATCTTCTTGTTGCTCCGAATTGACGAACTGATTGCCAAAATTAGCCAGTTGCGGGCGGCTGACCTGCTCATTAGCTAACTGCTGGTCGTTATTGTTTACCGGCAGTTCGCCGTTATCATGCTGGCTTGGGACCGTCTCATTAGCGTTAGTTATATAGCTATGATTTTGCTGACCGTTATTTGATTGCTGGCTCGTGTTGGTGACAGAGTCAGTCGGTTGCTGTGCAGTTTCATCTTGTTTCTCGTCAGTCGTGGCAGCTGGTGCAGCGTCTTGCTGTCCTTGCGCTGTCTGGTCAGCTGCAGCCACCGGCGCCTCACGTGTTGTCACCTGTTGGTCCTGCGCAGTCGTGTCGGCTGCCGGCGTGTTTACTTGCTCTTCTTGTTGAGTTCCTGCTTGTTCGAAGCGAAGGCCAGACTGCGCTTGTGTAATTTGCGCACTCGTCTCGTTATCATTATTAGCATCAGTCTCGTCACCATCGGTTGTCGTGTCGGCGTGAACCGTTTGGCTGAACCACCCACTAATACCAAAAGAAACTAGCGCAATGGAAGCAAATACCCAGCGTTTGCCTGCTTTATACATTTTATAATGTAATTTTGCGTCCCCATCATTACGTTTCATGTATATCCTCCTCGAATTATCTCCAAATTAAAATCATTAACTACAATAATTTTCATTAATATACCAACAAATGTTAATCACTGTCATCGTGGTATTTTTAAATCCACAATCAATTCTAATTCTATAACGTGGCTGACTTAGTGTCAAATTATGCAATTATAGTCGTTTTTTTAATATCCATGTTTCAGTTACGAAATCGTATCACTCGCAGAGTAAAAAACAACCCGCACTTCTTAGACGGAAGTGCGGGTCGTTTTGAATGCAAGAGTTTTAAGTTGTTACATCGTTTTAGTAGTAGTTTGAATCAGTACCGGACGAGTTTTTCCTCCCGTTCCCTCAACAAATGTTACGAACGCAAGGATAATATCATTAGGCTTTAACTGAGTCATTCTTCATTCAGCCACCGTTCTAACGCTTCATCGTCAGTGGTTAAATCAAGCACTGGCAATTGACTAGTAGCTGCTAACAAGCGATTAGTTGCCCGCTCGCGTTTAGTTAACTGTAAATCAAAGGGAATCCCACCTGAAGCTGCAACTCGTTTATATAAAGCAGTGATCAATGTCGTCTGATTCAGTCCTAAAGAGTCTAGTATTTGATCAACATCAGCTTTCAAATTGGCATCTACTTTAATTTGAATTCGTTTTTCGTTTGCTTTAGTCGTCATACCTATCCTCCTAATTTTTGCTTTCATTATACTACCAATGGTATTTTTTAGTAGCCTGATGACAATAACTAAAAAACGGGACCGAGACAAAATTTGTCCCGGTCCCGCTTTTTAATTTCCGTAAGCAATGGACTTAATCGCGTTTTTCAGTTATTTCTTTTTTCTTACGTAATAATCCAAGAGAAAAGATCGTCAGTAATAAACCGAGTAACACACTAAATGGCGTTTGCCGTTCACCAGTTTGCGGCAAGACACTCGCACTCGTAACCGGTAATTTAGCCGCTTGTGCATCGTCTGGATCGCCTTGCGCATTAGGCGAAACAGCTGGTGTTACTTGCGTGTTATCAGCTTGGTTAGGAGTCGGAACTGACAAAACTGGTGGCTGCGGATCTACTTTTTCAGTACCGTCATCCGGATCAACGACACTAGGTTGCGTGTCTGCCGGCAACTGCGGTACTTGCTCGCCAGTCGTGTCACCACCAGTTGCTGGGGTGACCGGGGTTTCACTAGTCGTATTGTGATTAGCGTTACCAGTCGCGATACTTTGTTGCAAGAGCGCAGCTAGTTTTTGTTTGCCTTGTTCCTTAGCAGTCGTAACTTGTTGCGTGGTCGTTGCGGCTGCGACCTGTCCTAACGCATCAGTCAAGACTCGTTGCAACTGTCCGTCAAAATCCTGGCGTTGCTGCGGTGTCAAATCAGTGTTGGCGTTAATTTTGCCACGCACTTCTTGCGCTTTATCCTGCAATTCTTGCAGTGCAGCTAGCCGACTGCTGCCTAGATCTGCGGCGGCAGTTAACGCAGTATCTGCTTGAGGATCCTGCGCATCAATTCCTGCGAGCTGTTTCTTACCGCTATTTAACAGGTCTTGGGCTTTATTTTTCAGCACTTCTTTTTGCTCAGCGCTCAGGTCAGCCCCGTTGATCCCCGTGACCGTTTCGTTATAAGAATCTTGCAGCGCAGTCAGTGAGTTGCCCTTAGTAGTTAGGGTAGTTAAATCTTTTTCGCCCTGATTTTTAGCGCTGGCAACATCGTTTTGCGTGGTGGCCGAATTGATCTGCTGTTTAGCAGCATCATATTTGTCGTTAATGTCTCTTAGCAACTCGGCCAACGTCTCCGGATCCATGCCACTCATATTCAAAGCAGAATAGGAAGCTAATGCTAGCTGGTGCTTACTTTCCAAATCTTTTAGTGCTTGGTCCTTAGCAACCTGCAAATCTTTTTGTGCTTGCTGGCCTTTTAATTGTTGTTGCACGTTAGCGACATTATCCGGTGCGATCACGCTCATCAACTGTTCCAGTGCTGCGTCTTTAGCCGTCGTTACACCAGCACCATCTTGGCTATGAGCTAATGCCCCGTCAGTTGATAGTGCAGCAGTGCTCAACTGTGTAACTAAGTCGTGTAAAACATCCCCGACTGCTGGTTCATACTTACCAGCCGCAACGGCCTGGTCGATCTGCGTATTTACCGCACTGGTAGCATCCTGCACCGTTGCTTGTGCGAGTTGTTTCAACCCGGCTAATTGCTCAGCTGCCACGTCCGTCACGCTGGCAGTATCAGTTAACTGCTCAATTTGTTGCTGTGCCTTTTGATAAGCCGCATCCAACTGTGCGGTTTGCGTTGCACCAAACTGCCCTTGCAACTGCTGTTTAGCCGTTTGGTAAAAGTCTGCCAACTGGTCTTGCGCCTGTTGTTTAGCCTGCGTTACCGCATTTTGGGCTTCCTGTTGCAGCTGTGCCAGTTGCTGGTTGATCTTAGCGATGCCGTCGTTGGCGATTTGCTGGAATGTTTCACCAGTAGTGTCAGCTGCTGGCAACACGTTCCATTCCAGTTGTCCGTTAGTCTCTTGGACTTGCTGGTCAATTTGTTGTTGAGCTTGCTGTTTAGCCGCGTCAGCCACATTAGGCAAGGCTGCGATCTGCTGTTTGACCCGATTGGCCTGATTTTGCACGGTTACTTGAGAACCCGTCTTAGTAATTGCACTTAAAGCCTCACGGTAAGCCGCATCTAAAGCAGAAATATCAGTAATAGTACCGTCAGCCAACTTACTTGCGAGTTTTTGTTGCGCATCACTTAACTGTGTGGCAAATTCTTCTTTTTGCTGTTCCGTCAGGTCAGTTGCTTCATTTAACTCATTTTGAGCTTGCTGCTGAGCCTGATTCAGCAATTCGGCTAACTGCGTCTGCTCGGCGGTAAAGAAGTCTTTGCCAGTCGCAGGTTCGGTCTGATCTTGTATTACCCGGTCGATCAAATCACCAGCAGCTGCGGCAATTCTAGCAGGATCTTCGGTCGCATTTTCGATCGCCTGTTGACCTGCATCATACGTATTCTGTGCCGCCGCCAAGGCTTGTTGTTTAACATCATTTGGTAGATACGAGTCGTTGAGCACTGCAACGACTTTGTTGTATTTGTCCAGTAATCGATCCAACGCCTGGCCTTTTTGCCCCGTCAGTTCGCTATCGCCCAGTAAATCATTGAACTGAGCATTAGCCGTACTCAAATCCTGGTCAACGTCGCTTGCAGAAGCGGCATTCATGATCTGCGTGGTCCAGCTAGTTACCAACTGGTCGATTTGTTGTTGGTAAGCTGCTTGTTGTTGACCATTCAACCCCGCAAACTTCCCTAACTCATCTTTGACGGTCTGAGATAACGTATTTAACGCACCGACTGCAGCGATTTTATATTTAGCTAAGGCTTGGTCTTTAGCCGCACTTAAAATCTGGTTGATTGCTGTTGTACCAGCCTGGTTTGCCTGACTTACCTGGGTAGTAGCACTCGCTAGTTGTGCTGGCGTCGCATTTGCCGGCAAAGTAACGCCGTTGATGTTTTTGATCGCCTGTTGGCGTTGCGATTCAACCTGGTCTTTGAGTTCTTGTTTTTCCGCAGCGGATAACAAATCATTACTGTCGATTGCCGTTATCGCGTCAGCGGCTGTCGCATTGAGCGCTTTAACCTGTTGATTTTGCTGGGCTTGCAGCTGGCTAGCTAACGCCGCATTGTTGATTGCATCCACTCCCGTGCCGCTTAGTTGCTGGTCGCTGTGCACGATCAGGTCGAGTCCTGCCTGGTCGGTGGTTGCGTAAACCTGGTTAATAGCAGTTTGAAGCGCAGCATCAATGGCGCTATTGCCTGCTTGTAATTGATTACCAGCTAAGTCTAAGTCTTGTAAACCTTCCTTGGCCGTTTGTGCTACACCTTTTAACTGTGAAATTGCCTGTTGTTTAGCCGCAAACTGTGCCCCTAAATGAGAGATGGCATCTTTACCAGCGTCTTTAGCCTGGTTCATCGTTGTCGCATTAGCGGCACCGGTGATTTTTTGAGCCGCCTGACTGCGCTGAGATTCGATTTGGTCTTTCATTTGTTCTTTTTGTGCGGGCGCGATCTCGTCTAACTGATCAATGGCAGTTTTAGCTTCATCAGCTGCGTCTTGTAACTCTTGCAAATCACGGTTACGCGTTATTTCCAGTTCCCGCGAACTGTCAACTGTCCCCAGCGTTGCCTCACCGTTTTGTTCCAACTGGTCGATTTGTTCCAGCACGCTATCCAGCTGTGTCGGATCTTGCGGTAATTTAACCTGGTCGATTTTATTTTGAGCCGCAGCCACTAACTGATCAATTTGTGCGTCAAGCTGATCTTGAACGGTGGTATCCAACTGACCGTCCTTAACGTCTTGCGCGATTTGGTCTTTCAGTTTCTGCCCCGCAGCGGCCAATTTTTCTTTTGCCTGTTGTTGCTGGTGCGTCACGGCAGCGCTTGTCGCCGTATTTTGTAAATTAGCGAGCGCATTTAAGCCGTCATTTTTAGCCTGAGTCACAGCCGCAGTCGTGGTAGCAGCAGCAACTGCCGTTTGCGCATCTGCAGCGGCACTAGTGATTTCTGCTAAGACATAATCGGCGGTTTGCTTAGCAATTTTTCCGTCAGCTAACAATTTTTGGACCGCGTCTTTGGCTTTAGCCGCTGCATCCGTCAGTTGTTGTTGCGCAACATTTTTAGCAGCCTGCAAATTAGCGGCGCTTAAAGCATCAGCTATCGCCGTTTTACCCGCTAATTCTAGCGGCGAAATAGCCGTCACCGCAGTTGCCCCGTTGATTTGGGCGACTGCATTATCGTGTTGCTTTTGTGCTTGTTGCTGAGCATCCGTTACTTGTTGGGTCGTCAGTCCCGGTGTTTTAGCAATCGTTTGTAGCACACTAGTTAATTCTTCATCTAAACTGTCGATTGCAGCACTTTTAGCATTATTTAACGCCGTGCTCTGTGCGTTTTTAATGGCATTAGCAATATCCGTGCGCGCTTGATCTTTTAGCGCAGTAACGTCTTGCGTGTTTGTAGCACTATCTATCTGGTCATTGGCCACTGGGACTAGCGAATTGGTGATCGCAGCCAGTGCCTGTTGGTATTCCGCACTATTCGGGTCCACTCCCGCAGCGCTGAGTTGTTCACCAGCAGCCGTTGCCGCTTCTTGTAGTTCTTGTTTAGCCGTGTCCTTAGCGTGTTGTAAATTAGCGTCTGTCACGACTTTATTGATCTGATCAACTCCGGCTTTTTGCGCGGTGGTGATCCCATCTTCGTCTGTGGCAGCGTTAATTTTTTGGCTGGCATTACTTAATTCAGTATCAACCTTACTTTGAGCCGCCTGTTTTTGAGCGTCCGTCAAATCAGAATCGGCGAGCTGTTTGTTAATCGCAGCGGCCGTTTGTTGTAATTCAGCTAACGCGTTAGCTTTTTCATCCGCCAAAATATGCTGATCTCCGGCATTAGCGATCTCTTGTTGGCCCTGTTTTTTAATCGTGTTGATATTATTTAATGCATCATTAATTCCAGTCTGATCGGTTGGCAATTGGGCATTATCAACGTTTGCCTTAGCCGCAGCCAGCGCCGTGTCGACTTTTGCTTTCGCGGCGTCTTTTTGTTCCGCAGTCAAAGATGACTGATCGATTCGGTCTTTAGTTTGCTGAGCCGTTTGGTCCAATTCATCTTTAGCCGTTTGTTTGGCCGAATTAAACCGGTCACTAAACGCCGTCACGGCTTGGATATTGGTAATTCCCGTATCGCGTTGCTGGCCGATCTGGTCGCTAGTTTGAGCCGCGTTGACCTGCTCTTTAGCCTGATTGTATTCTTGCTTGATCCGGTTGCGCAACCTAGCTTTATCGTTCGTGCTAAAACTGGTATCCGGTAAATTGTCGATCGTCTGATCAGCCTGATCCGCTGCATCCTGCAATTCCTTGAGCGCTTCTTCTTTACTATCTTGTAAATCGGCAGCGCCTTGAATAGCGTTGAGTTGATCACGGCCCGCGTTGTTAGCAGCCGTTACTTTATCGACGTCTTTAGCCCCTGCGATCGCTAAGTCAGCCTGCTCCAATTCCTGATCTACCTGATTTTGATACTTTTCTTTTTGACTCGGTGACAGGTTTTTATCGTTAGCGATACTTTCTTTGATGCGACTAGCTTGGTCCGTCAAATCAGTTCGTGCGCTGTCTTTAGCCTGCGTCAACGCTACGTTAGCACTTGCGTTTTGAGCCTCATTTACCACTTGGTCCAGCGCTGCGCTCCCCGTTTGCTCCGCATTATTGGCAGCAGTCAGGTCAGTAGCGGCATTGATCTTATCAACGCTCGTTTGATACAAACTAGCTAGCTGGTCGTTTAAATCTGCGGCGTTATCCGGTTGCGGATCTAACGCGGCGATTTTTTGCTGATCTAACTGGTATTCTTGGTTCAAATCAGCTACCGCCTGCGCTTTAGCCGCCGCTAAGTCAGCCTGCACCTGTGTTTGGTTAAAATCTTGTTTAGCCTGCGTTACAATTCCGGCCAACGCATCCGTCAGTTCTGAGCTACCCGCAACACCCGTAGTATTAGCAACATCATTTAACGCACTTTGTTTTTGCTGGTTGATCTGTTGCACGTATTTTTGTTTATCCGCCGCACTCAACTGCGCAGCCGGTAAGTCGTTAATGTGCGCAATTGCAGCCTGTGCGCCTGCAGCAATTTCCTGGTTGACCTGGTCTTTTTGCTGTTGTAATGCGGCAGTGTCAGCTCCCGTTTGCGACTGTTGTAGCGCCGCAGCAATTGCTTTTTGGGCCGTAGCAGCTGCCGCAGTTATCCCGGCTTGATCAGTTGCATCATTAATATCTTGGTCGGCCTGTTGCACCGCGCTATTGATCTGTTGACTCAACTGCGCAGCCAAGTTTTGCTCGTCAGCAGAGCCCGTGCCCAACTGAGCAGCAATCTGTTGTAACGCATTAGCCGCACTTTGTTGCAAGTCATTAGTAGCAGTATTTTTAGCCGCCAGTAGTGCTGCTTGGTCCAATAATTTTTGTAAATCGGCTTTCCCGTCAGTCACCAAACTCGTGAGCGCACCTGCAGTTGTCGCAGCGTCTATCTGGTCATCGTAACCCGTAGTCGCTGTCGTCAATAATTGGTCCGCCGCATTTTGCAAGTCACTGATCTGTTGGGCACTTAATCCTTGCGCCCGGTAATTATCCAGCTGATTTTTAACGTCTTGCGCTTTTTGGGCGAGCTCTTGTTTAGCGCCCGGTTTGTCGATCGCAACCAAACCTGCACTTTGCGCGTCAGTCGTTGCAGTGGCACTCGTTTGCTGCACAACAGCGCTCACTGCTGTATCCAACGCTTGGTCGATAGCCGCAGCTTGATCCGGATACTTGGTTTTCTGATCTGCTGCTTCTTGCTGTAATTTTTGAACCGCACTGACCTGAGCGTTCAAATCAGTCAGCTGGTTTTTAAACTGTTGCACTTGTTGGTCAACTGTGTTTTTACTATTGGTAGCGTCGATTGCATTTTCGAGTTGCTGTGCACTCGGCACCCCTAACTGTGCCAATTGTTGCTCAGTCAAGCCCAACTGAGCCAACTGGGTATTTAACTGGTCCAGTTGCGTCGTGATTTGCTTTTTAGCCTGCTTTTTATACTCGGCGACCTTATTTTGGAGTGCTTGTTTGCCCGCAGTTACGATTCCCGCTAAATCACTCACCGGCGTGTTGGAATCCATGAGCTGATCTTGGTAAGTTTGACTTACATCTTCCATTCCCGGAAATGGGTGGGTCGGATCGCTGACCTGATCTTGGTACTGTTGTAATTGCGCCGCTGCTTGAACCCGCGCATTAGTATCGGCTAACTGCTGGTTGGCATTTTGCATGGCAGACACCACCTCGGCGACCGTTGTTGCTTGGTCAAGCGTGCCTTGAGCGCCAGTTGCGGCGTTACGTTGTTGGTCAATTCGTTGCTTGTAAGCTTGTTGTTGCGTCGCGTTCATGGCACTTTGAGCAATCGTCTGGTCAGCACTAGCGGCGGTATTATTAACATTAGTTTTAGCGTCTTGTTTAAACTGTGCCAAAATCGCAGCTGCACCATTTTGTTGAGCCGTAGCGATCGCATCTTGACCGCTAGCATTTTTGATTGCATCCAGCGCTTGTTGTTGAGCCTGAGCGATCGCGGCACTCCCACCGTTATCCCGGGCTTTTTGAGCTAACTGATCGATCGCTGCGCTGGCATTATATTTAGCCACGTCATCGTTAAATGAACTAACGGCATTCGTTTCGATTTGTGCCGCATCATCAGGAGTAGTTGCCGTACCAAGAGCGCTCAAAGCCTGTTCTTTTGCAGCGTTGATCGCATCGTAGTAGTCCTGATAATTGGAAACTTTGCTATCCGTTAATTGATCCAGTGCAGTTTGGGCGGCCGCATTGATTTCTTGTTCGATACGCTGACGAGCTTGTTGCAAGTCTTCGATCAAAGTCGTTTTGACCGGATAATCTGCAGGATCTTTGGGTCCAACGAAGTTTTTATTCGGAGTCACACCGACTTGAGTGCCTTGTCCCCAATTATTTTGAATAAGCAAATCGCTTGGCAGCGTAAAGCTAAACTGGTATTTCCCGTTAGCAGATGCGGTGTGACTAGCTTTAGCGGCGTATTTCTTACCAGCATCGCGGTCACGCCAATACGGGCTGTCAATGCCGCCACCAACAACTTGGTCGTTGTAATTTTGACCATTGATAATGGCATCGATATACGCATCGGCTTGGTCAGTATAGCCGGTAACCGTTTTGGAGCCATCCGCGTTAGTCGTGACGTGTAAATCGGCCGGGTCAATGTTTAAAAAGCCCCCCGCATTAGCAGCCAAAAACTCTAAACGTCCGACTTGTTGCCCGTCGATGCGGTCTTTAGCGTCGGTTTCATCTTGTTGGGCGGCAGCAACCACGTTAGTCAAAGTCAGCGTCCCGTCATTATTACCGTGAAATTGCATTTCTTGGTAAGCGCCCGATTCCGAGCCGTCTGGGTGTTTGAGCCGCACCTGGTTGATCGTAAAGTTATTATTAGAAACGATTTTAGCGTTACTGTTGGCACCAACATCCAATAAAAAGTCCGTCGGGTTATCGATCTCCACGTTAGAGCTGCTGGCCACGTCCAGTAAAGTTGAGTTGCCATTGCCAGCATCACCCGTTAATTGAATCTTAAACGTTCCACCCGTTATGGAAGCATTACCTTTGATGACTACCAAAGTGCCGCTATAAGCGCCCATCTGGTCACCAGTAACGGTAAATTGGGAACCTTCATCGATCGTCAGCGAACCACCATCGTAGACTAAAGTATTAGCATAACCATCGTTACCACCAGCCGTACTAATATCACCGCTGGTGACGATCCTAAACTGGCCACCATTGTGGACTAAAATACTTGAATTGCTGCCACTCAACGCCACGGCCATCGCCTGGGCGCCGTCGGGCGTGGTGCTATTTTGGCCCACGTTGATGTTTAACGTGCCCCCGTCGACTTCCACACTGCCGGAACCACTAACGTAAATTCCCACCGGTTTACCGTAATCTTCGGTATTATTGGCGCTTGAATTACTAGCAGCGTTGCCTCCCGGATTCAAATTAACCGTCGCGCCGTTTTTAACGACCACTTGGTTATTATCACCTTGCATTTCAATCACGTGTCCGGTATAAGAAGCTCCAGTAAATGTTGAACCACTCTCAAAAATCAACTGACAATTAGGTGACGTAAACTGAAAGATCTGCTGGCGTCCGTTATCTTGAGTCGTATAGGTTTCACCGTTAACGCTGTAAGTCAATTTAATATTAGCGGTGTTGTTACCCTTAAAATGCACTTTAGTGTTAGTCCCGGCGTATAACATTTGTGAGCCGGTGTAGTTCACATTTTCAAAAGTAACATCTCTAACTAAGGCGTCATTACCACCATCGGTTTTCAACATTCCGTACCACGACACACTGTACAGATCTAGGTCTTTAAAGGTTAAATAAAAATCATTACTTCCCTGTGGCCAATTGATTGCGGCGTCACTATTGCTGTAATTCAGGCTATGACGTTTTCCCGCACTCGACTGAATCGTCAACCTAGTGTTGGCCCCCCGATCTGCGATATAAAAGCCCATCTCGCCACCATCGCTTGCAATATCACTTGCGATATTGATCGTTTGAATGTGTGAATTTTTCAGAGCCGCTACGTATTCCGCCCAATTATAAACGGCAACTGTATCGTTAGTCGTCTGACTGAGCCAAGTAGCATCGTGTTCTGTCAAATCATCTAAGACAGCAGCGTTACTTGGTGCTGCATTCTTAGGCGCATCCTGCTGCTTGGTTGCCGGATCAGCCGCCGGACTAGTCGTTACTTGCTTTGGTAACTGTGCCGGCGCAGTGGTCTGCTCGGTAGTCAGTTGAGCCGGTGCTTCCGGCTGCGCTGGCGTTTGGTCATTTTCGTTTTCCGGTGTCGTTGAAGCCGCAGTCGACTGCAAAGCAGTTGTAGCTGCAGGTGCTTCTGGCTGTGTGCTACCAGCTTGATCCTGACTAGTAGTAGCCGGTTGAGTCGCAGTATCTTTCGTAGTAACTTGCCCAGCACTTGTAGTGTCAGCCGGTTGCGCATTGTTAACTTCATCTGCAGTCGTGAATTTCAACCCGGACTGTCCCTGCTGAACTTGTGCACTATTTTGGTCCTGAGTTTCAAGATCGGTATCTTCAGCGGTATTAGTCGTATCAGCGTGCACATTTTCGCTAAACCACGTGCTGATGCCAAATGACATCACAGCCAACGAAGCAAAGACCCAGTGCTTGCCTGATTTATACATTTTGTAATGTAACTTCGCGTCTCCATTATTTTTACTCATCTAATTTTCTCCTCGCATAATTGAAATAAATTACCGTCAAAGTTGCTTGCTAGTAATTAGATATTTTAATGTAACTATTGATACTTTATTTATATGTTTATATTCTATATCCAGTAAATACCTATCGTCAAACATTATTATTTTAATTAAAATAAACTAATTATCGGCTATATTAAATTAAATAAGTTGTCTTTTGCTGATATTTCAAGGAAAATAAAACTAATAAATAGTTAGTTAAATTACCCAATCTGATTAATTAACATAAATTTTGTTTGATATAGCAAAGCTTTATCTTTAATTTATTTATCATGTATTTATAATTTACCATTAAAATATATTTCAAAAAATATTAATAAGCGTTTACAAAAGGAAGCAGCATCTCAAAATAACAGTTGCACCACTAAACAATTTTACGCAGCTGCAAAAAGAGGCTGGGACAAAACAAAGTTTTGTCCCAGTCTCTTTCATCGTTACCCCTATATTTTTACCTGCTAACCGCCAGCTTCCGCAGCTTAGCTTAATTGCGCTCCGTCAACCAACAACTTGTGTCTAGCTACGCCCAACAAAAAAATCCAAGTTCAGGCTTTTTTGCTGGTCTAGGCTAGTCCTCAGTTGCTGAGCGGCTGACTTCGCAGCTTGTCTCACAGCTTAATCATTTGCCACCGTATTTGACAGCGTCCACGTCAGCTCGGTTTTAAACGTCGCGTTTTTCACGCCGACACCACCCGGAATATACAACCGGACAGCCTGTCCCGTTGTCTTACCCAGTTTGCCAAAATAGATCTGCCACGTACCGTAGCCGTCAGAAGCAACACTTCCTAACTTAGTCGCAGTCGTTGTTCCCTGATTTTCCGGTAAAATGTTCATGTCACTTTCATCGTTAGGAATGAATTGATTATTCCCCGCCGAATTGACTCCTTCATCGTGCAAACTGAGTTGCGCGCCGTCCAGTTGGTGCGTCCCTCCGACCTCGGTGAATTGCTGTCCTTGAGTGACCGTCAAAGTCCATTCGCCACTCTTACCACTATCATCGGAAAACTGCAAAAAGTTCGGCGTCTTCACGGTAACATTGGCTTTTTTATTCTTACTATTATCGTAGCCGTTAGTTGCCGATAATTTACCGTCGACAAGCGTCTTACCCAGCTCCATCGGTACGGAAAAATTCTGCGCTAACTGTCCCACACTCGGGTAAGAAACCTTGTTGCCGCCAACCGGTTGGTTTTTACTATTCAGTTTCTGGGTGAAATTAAACGGAGAAACGTAGTCAAACTGCATTACTCCAGCAGTGCTCGACTGTCCGCTGCCATTTCCACCTAACTGAGAATTAGCATCATCCGGGATAAATGGCATTCCGCCATTATGGTTGGTCGGTGAAGAATCAGGATTCAGCAATAACCGGCGTTTGAGCGTTTTATTTTCAGCTTTAGCCGCAAATTCTTTATCGCCACTATCCGTGATCTTCAAGTCGCCCTTGCCGACGGTGATATCCGCGGCGTTCAACTCAGTAGCACTGTCCTTACCACTGTACAGGGTAACCGGACTATCAGCATCGATTTCTTTCACGCCACTAAAATCTGGGGTACTCAAACTAAAATCGCTAGGAACGTAACGGTGCTGTCCGGGCGGTGCCACGTACGGCTGACCGACCTGATTACCGTTTGCATCACGCAAAGATAACGTAGCATCTCCCGTATATTGTGCTAAGTCAGTATCGGCGGTGATTACACCGGCACTCAGCTTGCCTAGCTGCCCGCGCTGATAGGTAAAGCTTTTATCCGTGTTGCCGTTCGTGCTGGCATCGACAAATTTTTCCGTCACGTGATAATCTCCCGGATAAACCGAATCACTGGTCCACTCACTGCCCCCGTCAGTAAAGAGGTGCAAGTCGCCATTATAGCCTCCCGTATACTTAATATCTAAGTGCAATTTGATCGAATTCGAAACGTTGCCCTGATAATCTTTAGCGTACAGCTCGAAGTCATTATCGCTACCACCATGATTGACTAGCGCTCCGCTTAAAGCCACGTCGTTTAACATGTGTGCCGTCCCGGAATTAATATGATACTTACCGCCGGTCGTTCCCACACTGAATTTTCCTAAACTGACTGGCGTGCCACCGTTTCTTTTGACATAAAGCGTCGCTTGGGTGTGCGCCGCATCCTGTTTAGCCACGTCTTGCACGTCCATTTCAGGTAATTCAAACGGGATCTCCCTGTTAGTTTCCCCTTCTCGGCTGCGACTGTCTTGCCCCTTATTTTTACCATCGGTGTTCCACTGTAAGCCAAACGGACGCACGTTAACACTTTTAGTATCGGTGTCCAAGTAATCATGATACCCCGTCACTTGGATTTGGTTGACTCCACCGTTAGTATCGGTAAATAAGTCCAACTCTGCGGGCGTGAGCGTTTCCTTAAAGGTTCCACCGGTATTGCCACTATCATTGACCCGGTCAAAATACTTTTCGTGTCCCGGAATGTCTTCGGGGTAAAAGTAACTGGCAGTCGAAGTATCGACACCCGTTCCGTCGGGCGCCTTATATTTGCTTAAATCGGCCTTGCCGGGAAGCGTGCCCGGATCAATTCCGTTCCAAACACCATAGATATCACCAGGTTTAAAGGGTACAAAATCATAGACCAAGCCTCCGCCCGGTGTCGGATTATCCTGTTGAAAGCCATTATACATGATCGGCGTCCCGTTCATTCCTGGATCTACGCTATTGTTGATCAGCATTCCCTTACTACGATTGACTAAGGCATACATTTCAGGAAAACCACCGGTTTGACCAGCTACCGGGACACTACTTTCATTAGGATCCTTAGCCGCTTTACTATTCAACGCATCCTTAACGGCTACATCGCCCGTACTAGACGACAACACGACTACCGTACTATGATCGGAAACGCCGTCGGGTTCATCGTCGTCGTAAACTTTCCCCTTGATCGTCGGGTTAAGGGGCGTAATTTCTGCGGTCGGATCTTGGTCTAGTTTCACCTTACCGGGATGATTACCCTCAAACACTAAATGCTTAAATTCGACCGCGTTACGCAGCGAGCTTTCACTACCGGAACCACCCGTATCAGCCGTAGGATTAGGCACCATTTTAATGATCTGACCGACGATCTCTTCGATTCCTTCCCGTGAAGTATGCAGGTTAGTATGCGTGGTATAAATCGTTCCGTTACCGGTAAAACCAATATCGGCTAACTTAACGACGTCCGGATACTTATCGCTGCCAAACTTACCAACGACGATCGGTTTAGTCGGATCATCGGCGTCCTGGGACCAAGAAGTGATCGGCTTAGCTCCCCAACCTTCGGCGTTGATCCCGACTTCAATCGCCCGCACGCCGCCAGAAGTTCCGGAAACGATGTGTCCTTTAGCGTAAGGATCAGCCCCCGCCGTCACACTGTCCGGGGTATTAGCGTCATCGATCTCATTTTTTTCTTTAGTCGCGTCATCAACAGCAGCGTCCGGCGTCGCGCTATAATTTTGCGCTTGACCGGCATCATCGGCAAAATCCGCCGCCGTATTAAAATGATTAATATCAGCGTGATTCGTCAGATTCAATTCGACTAATTTAGAATCGTTCAAAATGATATTCGGGTTGACCGTTGTTTTAGCCGGATGAGCTGCATCCGTGAAATCGGTGGTGTAATTGCCCGCGATATGCAGCAAGTTTTTATTAGGGTTAGTTCCGTCACCAGAAATCCTGAAAACCCCTTCCCGGTTATTTTGCTTTTTATCGATTCCGTCTGCCATATCGTCTTGGGTGGCGTTCATATCCTTACCCACTTCGATCAAGCCACCGCTGCCTAAGTCCATCAGGTTGCCCCCGTAATTACCCAGGTCCTGCGAATGGACCTCAAAATCATTATCACCTAAATAAGCCTGCGCGCCACCTAAATCGACTAACGGGCGGTCTTCTACGATCGGTCCGCCCTTACTTTCAAATTTAAAGGTCGACCCGTGCGTCGCTTTTCCATTGATATCGTTTTTGACGTTTAAAACCGCACCGGTAGCGGAACGCAAGGCTACACAGGGTTGCACCTTAGTCCAATCGTAATAAGAATTGGTCCCGTTTTTGTTGTTATAGTAGATCGGCGTGATCGCAAACTTATCGGTTAAATACGCAGTACCCGTATTGGGCAGCCCCGCTTGACTGACCGTATACTGATTAGGGTCAGTCGGATCACTACTTGCTTGCGGCATAAAACTAAAGTCTAACTTGCCAGTCGTTTTGTTAGTTGTCACGTGCTGGCTCCAAGAACTCGGATACCCCGAATACGGGTTGGCGTCAACGCTGGGATCGATCGGTGCGTTTAAAGTAACCGGGTCGGTGTCACACAAAATCGTCACGTGAGCGTTGTTACCCAGATAAGTTGAGGCTCCCGAATAAGACATACTGATCCCAGAAGCAACATAGTCATTAGGCGCACCATTATTGGAATTTTCGGACTGATCGCCGTGCGGGCGTAATAACACGTGTGCATCATCATCAAAGCGCAAACCTTCGCCACTGGTGAACAAGTTGATACAAATACCACTCCAATTTTCCATTTCCGAACGCGTTCCCTTCAGAAAATGAACGTCGTTGACCTCCATTAACTCCTGACCCCAAAATTTCGCGCCATTCTGGTCAGTTAACGCGGTATCAACTCGGCTAGTCCCTTGGGTCGGATGCATATCATAACTATCGCCTTGATTATTAGGTTTACTAGCATCGTATTTATGATCGGGATAAATTGTATATGGGACTCCATGAATGTGATCATCGCCAGCCATGACCACGTGAAAATTACTATTAGAATACGAATAAGACATCTGTGAGCCCCAAAAATCCAGATCTTGGTAAATCGCCGTAGTATTTTTACCAGGTTCTGCACTTTGGGCATAGTTCGTCGCTCCCAGCGGGACCCCGACCCAGTTAGTACCTAATACCCGCAAGTTTTCAAACAACCAAGTATCATCATCGTTTAAGTCGATCATGGTATAACCGCTCATGTTCAAAGTATGTCGTTGCTTTTGCCCGTTAGCATCGGTATAGCCACCGTCGATGACCAGGTGATCACCTGCATGTCTGACGTAGGCTCCGATATCAAAATAAGTGTCGACGACTGGTGACGGACTAGCATCACCGTGGCCATTGCCCGTTAGATTATTAGCTGCTAAAAAATGATTATCAACGGTAATGTCCTTAGTCAAAACGATTTTTTCCACCTTAGAAGTCTGTCCTCTTTGACCGATCGAACCACCGCTACCATACACCGGGGAATTATAGTTCGACTGTGCCCCGATATCTAAAGTCGTATTCGTTTTGTTAGCACCGGGATGAGCCGCATTATACGCATCTACAGCCTGATCGCACTGGTAAATCGCGTTGACAAATTCATCCGAATTGCTGACATAAACCGTGTTGGCGGCCGGAATATCTTCGTCTGAATAACGTTGCACGCCGTTGGTTTCCACCAGTGGAAAAGAATCATCTCCGTCCCGTAACAAAGCAGAAGTCGAACTCGTTTGAATCCGGGGATTTTGTGTGTCTGCAATAGGTGGTGGCGCCAACAACACCTTAGTCAAATCTTCACCCGTTGCTTTACTAGTCGGAGGAGTGGGCGGACTTAAATTTAGCTGTTGGTCCGCTTGGACAAGCACGCCGCTAACGGCTAGTAAAATTCCTACAGCACAAATCATGATCCCCACATTACGCTTAAATTTACTATTCGGCAGTATCTTTTTCATTGCTTGTTATTCCTCCAAAAGCTAAAAACCAGCGCCAACTTGACCACAAGTTTGCGCTGTTACCATTAATTCTTAATAAAAAATTAATAACTATCAGTATTATTAAACATTAATATAAAATTTTTACAAAATGATATTTAACTACAATGAAATTAAATATAATATGATTTAGATATTACTTTGACATAATAGCATTAGTACTTTAAATACGCAATTATTTATTGTTAGCTAATGATTATTTTTACATAAAATTTATTCTAATGTTTATTTAATGTAATGATTTACTAAATATTAAGCGCACAAAAAGGCCGGAACAAAATGACTTGTCCCAGCCTTATCTGATTGCTATTCTATGCTATTTTTCAGGTACTGAACGCCTTGTTCCGCAGCTTGTTTTGCAGCTTAGTCATTTGCCACCGTATTAGCCAGCGTCCACGTCAACGTCGTTGTAAAGAGCCTATTTTTGACACCAACGCCACCCGGAATATACAGCCGCACAGCCTGCCCGGTCGTCTTGCCTAATTTACCAAAATAAACCTGCCAGGTACCGGAACCACTGGAAACCACGCTTCCCAGATTAGTCTGTGCGTAGGGAACAAGGAGCAATTCGTCATTATCATCTGCCAACCTGAACTTTCCGCCAGAAGAATTAGCACCTTCATCGTGCAGACTCATCCGGGCTCCTAATAGCCGGTGCGTACCACCTTGTTCGCTAAATTGTCCACCCTGTTCTACCGCCAAAGTCCATTCTTTGGTAACGTCACTATCGTCGGAAAACTGGACGAAGTTAGGCGCCTTCACGTCTTTATTACCCTGAGTACTGCCATTAGTAGCCGACAACGACCCGTCGGGCAAAATCGTCTTTCCCGCTTCCATCGGTGAAGAGAAAGTCTGTGCCAAAACACCTAAGGTAGGCGTATTAGCAGAGCTACCAATTGGCGCATAACTATCGTTTAGCTTTTGAGTGAAATTAAACGGTGAAGCATAGTCAAATTGCATCTGTCCGTTGGTACCAATTTGATTTGGATTCTCATTTCCATTTGTGTCCACCCCGTTTCCGCCCAACAAATTAGCGGCGGCGGCCGGGATAAACGGCATCTCAGCGTTATTATTAGTAGTAGAAGTATCCGGATTAGTGATCAAACGCCGGTTAAGCGTCAGATCAGCACCTTCAACCGCGGCGGATTGGTGATTATCGCTGCTGATCACCTTAAAGTTTCCTTTTCCGATGGTAATTTTATTGGTCAATAAGTTTCCCGCACTATCTCTTCCCGTGCCGTTATAGAGTTTGACTTTGCGAATAAAATCAAATTCCTTGACCTGGCTAAAATCAGCCATACCAAAATCAGTAGGACTGTAAGGAGTCGTCGTTGAATGTCCCGTCACTACTTTATTACTAATACAGTTTCCATCTTTATCAAAAAGACGGACTCCTTGTACATCGTCGCTAATTAAATCATCATCCGCCACTATCGTACCGGATCCGTTTGTCTTGCCGATTTTACCCGGGGTATAAAGGTAGCCGATATCCGTCGTATTAGCGGCTGAATTGATAAATCTTTCAGTCACATAATAGCTTCCCGGATAAACCGAATCGCGTTGCCATTCAGCTACTCGATTGTTACCAGCATGTAACAGGTCCGTTTGAGAAGTGGTAAGTTTAAATTCTTGGTTATAGCCCCCGACGTAGTTTAGTTCCAAGTGTAAAATAATCGAGTTAGAAACATTTCCCTGCGCGTCTTTAGCGTAAATTTCATAATCTTGCTTGCCACCGTGTTTAACCAGATCGTCCGTTAAATTCACTGCGGCATGATCGCCCCCGAGGTAATCTGCTTTGCCTGAGGTACCAATAGTAAATTTGGTCAGTGCGACCGGACTACCGCCGTTTCTTTTAGCGTATAAAGTAGCCTTGGCCCCGGCAGAACCCGTAGCAACATCTTGGAAATCTAGTCGTGGTAACTTAAAGTCTTTTTCCCTGTCCGCAAAGCCGGCATCGCGCTCGTATTTATTACTGTCACTAGCAGTTGGGTGCCACTGTAAGCCAAACGGGCGCACATTGACCGATTGGGTGTTGGTATCCAAATAGTCATGGTAGCCGGTCACTTGGATCTGATTGACCCCACCATTCGGGTCGGCAAAATAGTTCATTTCTTTAGCCGTCAGCGTCTTATCAAAACTACCGTCGGTCTTATTATTATCATTTACCCGGTCGTAGTAATTACTATGACCCGGAATATCTTCAGGGTAAAAATAACTGGTAGTGGTAACATTAACATTATGTCCGGCATCATCGTGATATTTACTCAAATCAGGCATTCCCGGTAAATCGCCGGAGCCGACCTTAGAATAAATATTTCCCGGCTTAAAAGGAACAAAGTCATAAACTAACCCACCACCGGGATTAGTACGATTG
The DNA here is from genome assembly GCF_058503265.1 of Ligilactobacillus sp. ESL1201. Lineage (NCBI taxonomy): Bacteria > Bacillati > Bacillota > Bacilli > Lactobacillales > Lactobacillaceae > Ligilactobacillus > Ligilactobacillus sp. ESL1201. The sequence continues at coordinate 1,763,399 of NZ_CP196362.1, forward strand.
TCTTGTTGAAAGCCTACATACATTAAAGGAGTACCCTTTTCAGCGGAATCCACCGTATTATTGATCATCGTAAAATGTAACGACTTATCGGCGTTGACTAACGCGTACATCACCGGAAAACCACCAGTTACACCATTAGTAGGCACCCTGTTTTCCTGAGGATCGATCGCATTTCTAGTATTCAACGCGTTTTTAATAGCTTCATCACCCGTGCTAGATGACAAGTCGATCACGCTACTGTGATCAGAAACACCATCACTTTCGTCATCATCATAGATTTGTCCTTTAAGCGTCGGATTAAGCGGCGTAATATCTTCTTTATTATCCTCGGCCAACTGTAATTGTCCCGGATGATTACCCTCAAAGACCATGTGCTTAAATTCTTCCGCGTTACGTAACGAACTATCAACGTTAGGATTCGTAATATTAGCGGTCGGGTTAGGCACCATTTTAACGATCTGACCGACAATTTCTTGAATTCCTTCGCGTGAAGTATGCAGGTTCGTATGGGTCGTATAAATCGTGCCGTACTTGGTAAAACCGATATCGCCTAACTTAACTACGTCCGGGTGACGTTCTTCTCCAAACTTACCGACTACGATCGGATTACTACGATCATAGACAGCAGCATCTTGGTTCCAATTAGTGATCGGATTAGCACCCCAACCTTCGGCATTGATCCCCGTCTCAATGACCCGCACGCCGCCGTTATCGCCGGCAACAATATGCCCTGCAGCATAAGGATCAGAGTCACCAACAGAATCTTTATCCGGGGTATTCGCATCATTGATTGCATCTTTTGGAGTTGACGTAGGATCCAATACTCCGTTATTTTGCGCCTGGGTGGGGTCAGCAACAAAATCATCCGCCGTATTATAGTGGGCAATATCTGCCTTCTTAGTCAAATTCAATTCAACCAATTTTGGGTCATTCAAAATAATATTAGGTAAACTGTCTGAATTAGTCGGCTGCGCTTTATCACCATCACCACCGAAATTGATCTTGTAGTTTCCAGCGATGTGCAGCAGATTTTTACTCTGATTAGTGCCATCGCCAGAGATACGAAAGACCCCTTCGCGGTTATTTTTCTTTTTGTCGATAGCCTCTCCATCACTTTCGTAATCGGCCATCCCATCTTTGGTACTATTCATGTCCTTACCGACTTCGATCAGCCCCGACGAACCTAGATCCATCAAGTTGCCGCTATAATCGCCCAAGTCCTGGCTGTGAACTTCAAAATTATTATCGCCCAGGTAAGCCTTAGCACCAGAAAGATCAACTAATGGCTTATTTAAAACGATAGGCCCACCCTTACTCTCAATCTTAAAAGTCGAACCATGCGTAGGAACTTTGACTATGTGCCCGTTAATATTTCTATCAATATCTTTAACATCTAAAATCGCATCGTCGGCAGAGCGAAAACCGATACACGGCTCCACTTTAGTCCAGTCTTTATAGTTGCTAGCACCCTTTTTATTACCATGAAAGGTGGGTGTGATTGAAAACTTATCAGTCAAATAAGTGACACCATTATTCTTTTTAGTCGGATCATTAACCGTGTATTGATTAGGATCGCTAGGAGCATTATTGGCTTCAGGCATAAAACTAAACTGCAACTTACCAGACGAATCAGTAGGTACGTGTTGATCCCACGAACTTGGAACCCCAGAATACGGATTAGCATCAGCTGTATTAGGATCGATTGGAGCATTCAACGTAACTGGATCGGTATCACATAAAATCGTTATGTGCGCATTATTACCTAAATGAGTTGATACTCCTTTAAAAGACATACTGATTCCAGATGAAACATTATTAGGAGCACCGCCATTAGAGTTTTCGGATTGATCACCGTGAGGTCTTAATAAAATATGTGCATCATCATCAACTTGTAATCCTTCGTTTCCTTGAACACCAGCAAGATTGTCATTGGAAAATATATTCATACAAATACCGTTCCAGTTTTCCATTGCCGTTTTAGTACCCTTGAAAAAGTGAACGTCATTAACTTCCATTAATTCTTGGCCCCAAGAACCACCACCATTTTGATTGAGAAAAGCCGTATCGACACGACTAGTTCCTTGAGTAGGGTGCATATCAAAAGATTTTCCATCAAGAGTTTTATCAGGATAAATCGTATAAGGCACACCGTGAATATGATTGTTACCAGCCATCAAAACATGCATATTACTATCGGCGTACGAATAGCACATCTGAGAACCCCAAAAATCGACATCTTGGTAAATTGCATTGACATTTACACCAGCACCACTAGAAGGACCGTTTACTTTCCCATCTTGATTTTGCATCCAAGTAGTTACACATAACGGAGAACCAACCCAGTTAGTTCCTAAAACTCTAAGGTTTTTAAACAGCCATGTAGCACCATTATTATTGTCCAAAGCATCAATGGCCATCCCGCCCATATTTAAAGTATGTCTTTGCAGCTTACCATTACTATCTTGATAGCCACCATCAATAACTAAATTATTATTGAGGTGACGTACCAACATCCCAACATCATAATAACTATCATATACTTTAGTAGGGCTAGCATCACCATGACCGTTACCAGTATGCTCATTAGGAAAAAGATAAGTTACATCAACTTTAATATCCTTATCTAGTACAATTTTTTCTATTTTCGAAGTCTGATCACGCTTGCCAATTCTACCACCAAGTCCGCCCCAAATACCTCCCGTTCTAGTAATAATTTGATTATAATCAGGTTCAGCCCCAATATCTAATGTCGCATTCGTTTTCTGATCAGCAGGATGTGCTTGATTGTACGCATCTACAGCTTGATCACACTGATAGACAGCGTTAATAAATTCTTTTGATGTGCTGACGTGCACCGTATTGGCGGCAGGAATGTCTTCATCAGAAAAGCGTGCTACTCCACCATTTTCAACCAACGGAAAAGCATAATCATTTCCAGCACGCACTAATTGTTCAGGAGCAGGAGTATCAACCTGAGGATTATTCTGTGCCTTAGTCGGTGGCGGGGCCAGTAATGTTTGAACCAAATCCGTATTTGACTTTTGCGTTTTACTACTATTCTGACCTGCAGCCAGACTACTCCCCTGATTAGCGTCCGCTTGTCCTGAAATGCTTCCCGCAGCCAATAACCCGCACGCCGCACAGACCGTAATAATTATTCCCCATCTTTGCCTTAACTTTTTTTTCATTACAGGTCACCTCGTCTAATTGCATTACCGCTCACCATATTTTTCCTCCCAAAATAATAACTAAACAAACCTGTATCATTTGGTAATTCGTTAATTTTTAGCCAATAAGTTCAGTTGCGTCTCAATACCCGAGAACCTTATTTCATTTCAGCACAAAGCTTGTCCAGCCTATTTACACGGTAACAATAACATTAATCACAAAATTGTTCAATATGCCTAATTAATATTATTAGTTATACCTAATAATATTTACTGATTTAAATTTAAAGATTTTATTTTTGCAAACAAAATTTGACCATAAAAAAACACCCAGACCAATTTGATCTAGGTGTTTGTATCTTTTCAGCAATACTAACCAGCCTAAGAAGTTTTCTTAGCATTTCTTTTCTGATTTCTTTTAGCAACCCACGCCGTAAATAACGGGGTTAAAATGGCAGTGACTACAACCGCCGCGGTAATTTGCGCGGTGGCCGTCGCTGCGATTGCTTTGTAAGAGGAATCGACAGCAGCTAAAGCAGCAGGAGTAGCCATTGCGGCACCAGCCGTACTAGAAATAGCAGCACCGGCAACGCCAGAGCCTCCCGTTAGGCGGTCGGTCCACATCGTGATCACTCCGCCGACCAAGCTGACAACAACGCCTAACAAAATCCCTGAAGCTCCGCCGACAAAAATTTGCTTGAAGTTCATGGAACAGCCTAAAGCAAAACCAACGACTACGATCGACGCATTCACACCCTCTTTTAACGTCTTACGGACTGCCGGAAAAATATTAGCCAAAATCATACCTACAAGTAACGGCAAGATCGTCGCAATCAACGTTACTATTGAAAACGAAGCCAAGCCCGATGAGGCCAAAGCAATCATAGTGACGTAAGGCCCGACACTTAAGATCGTGATCCCCACGGCGCCTTCATCGATCTCATCGCCAAAATCATGCACGATCCCCGCATACATCGCATTATTAGCTCCCGACATGGCGCCAATAATGGAAAGCGCGCTTAATCCCAAAAAGTCATCGTTAAATAATTTACCGACAATCAGTCCCAAGATAACGGCTACGGCTACCTTAGTAATAATAATCGTGCCGCCACGTTTAACGGCTGCAGGCGTCGATTTAAACGAGATCGTCCCGCCGATGATAAATAAAAACGCACCGACTAAAGCACCAGATCCAGTAGCCAAAGGGGTCGTAAAACCACCGATTTTTAATAAGCTGGGCCAAAAACTGTTAATGGTTGCTCCGATAAACATCGGGATAATAATATTCCCACCGGGAAGTGAAAAATGTTTTTTACTGGCTGACATAGTATGATCTCCTAACCATCCATGACTACTCCACCGTCAACGTCTCCGATCTCACCCGTAATAAAGCTGGCAGCATCCGAAGCGAAAAATAAGATCATTTGGGCGATCTCTACGGGTTCGGCGCGCCGGCCTAAGGGAATGATCCCGATCACTTTTTTATTTTTAACCGGATCTTCAGATAAAGCCGTGGTCATCGGTGTATGGGTAAAGGAAGGTGCAACTGCATTAGCGTAAATTCCAAACGGTCCGCCTTCCTTAGCAATTGCTTTAGTAAAGCCGTTTAGTCCCGCTTTAGATGAAGCATACGCCGCGGTCCCTAATAACCCGCCACCAATTTTACCGGCAACCGATGAAACATTAACGATCCGGCCGCCACCATTTTTCTTAAAATGCGACCAGATCGCCTTAACGGTATTAAACGGCCCGGTCAGATTAATTTTGATCGTCCGGTCCCACTCTGCGGGACTCAGTTCGTCAAACGACTTAGCACTAATGACACCAGCGACGTTGATCAGTACGTCGACACGCTGATATTCTCGAATAATTTGCTGAAAAACCCGGTCGACTTCCTGCCGGTCGGATTGATCTACGTGATAATACTTAACTTTATCTCCCAATTCCGTTGCGGTCTGATTGCCAGTTTGATCGTTGATATCTAGTAAAGCGACACGGCCGCCGCCTTGTACAACTCCCTTTACAACTTCCTTACCAATTCCCTGAGCACCACCGGTAACAATAACGACTTTGTCATCAAAATCATAACGCATGACAAACAACTCTCCTCTCAAATATTGTATTTTAAATCACAAATATATATTAACACAAAAAAGTTGAAATATTAATATTTTTAATTAATTTAGCAACGGTAAAAAATATATATTGTGAATTATTTTCATTAATTGAAGGAGAAACGTTGTGCAGCAAAGCGACTAAGTCTATTACTTATGGAAACTAAAAAGGCCTGGGACAAAACTCATTGTTTTGTCCCAGCACCTTTTGTATATCTCTAATTACCAGATCTGATTTAACACGTGTGTCTGTTGTCGATCTGGACCTACCGCAAAGGTCGCTAACTTAACGCCTACTAATTCTTGGATCCGCAGGAGATAGTTTCGCGCATTTTCGGGTAATTCAGCCAACGTGGTACAACCGGTAATGTCTTCTTGCCATCCCGGAAGGGTTTCGTAAATCGGTTTGCATGCTGCTAATTCTTGCAAGCTTGCCGGGTACTGGTCGATACGCTCACCGTTTAATTCGTAAGCAGTACAGATCTTAACTTCCTTTAGCCCCGTCAAAACGTCTAAACAGTTCAAGCACAGGTCGGTCAACCCTGCTACTCGTTTAGCATGACGCATTACCACGCTATCAAACCACCCGATCCGCCGTGGCCGTTTTGTGACCGTGCCGTATTCATGGCCCGTTTCCCTGATCCGATCGCCGATTTCATCAAACAATTCGGTTGGGAACGGACCATCGCCGACCCTTGAAGTGTAGGCTTTACAAATTCCAACTACCTTGTTGATCTTAGTCGGGCCCACACCACTGCCGACGCTCACTCCGCCAGCCGGGTTAGATGAGGTCACAAACGGATAAGTTCCCTGATCGATATCCAGCATTACTCCCTGAGCGCCCTCAAATAAAACGTGTTTGCCCTGGTCTAACGCATCATTAATAATCACCGAAGTATCTGCCACGTACTGTTTTAGTTCTTGACCGTACTGGTAATATTCGTTAAAGATCTCATCAAAATTCAATTCCGGTCCATCATAGTCATATAGTTTGGTAAACATCTTATTTTTCTGGTCCAAATTTTCGCGTAATTTCGTGGCGAACGTGTCTTTTTCTAACAAATCGGCCATCCGAATGCCGACCCGCGCTGCTTTATCCATGTAACACGGACCGATCCCATGATTAGTAGTACCGATCTTATCGTCTTTTTTCGCTTTTTCTTGTAAGCCGTCTAGGATAATATGATAAGGTAAAATCAAATGTGCGCGATTAGAAATACGCAGGTTAGTAACTGAGATACCGCGGTCTTTTAATCCCTGGATCTCTTGGGTCAACGACTTCGGGTTAACAACTACCCCATTGCCGATCAAATTCAACTTATCGCTGTAAAAAATGCCGGAAGGGATCAAGCGTAACTTGTACGTTTGTCCTTCAAATACGATCGTATGTCCAGCATTATCTCCGCCTTGTGACCGCGCAATGACATCTGCTTTTTGACTTAAAAAGTCAGTGATCTTTCCTTTTCCTTCGTCGCCCCATTGACTACCAACAACAACTATCGCTGCCATTTGATTCACCTCAACTATTAGATTACCGCTATTAAACCCTAACGGCCGCACCTATTGTAGCAAACCCACGGCTCTTCTTCAAGGTAAAATCCGAATATTTTTCCTGTTTTAAGATTTAAATAAATAAAATAACGAACTTTGATTTTGAAATATTGTCTTTTTACTTTATTTTAATTAATCATTTCCTTTTGGCAAAATTAGTGTAGAATAGATACGAATAAAAAGGAGGCTACTTTCATGTTACTGCAAAATGTCCGTATCAATAATGACCAGCAAACCCAAGATGTCCGGATCACGGACCATAAGTTTGCGGCCATCGCCGACCAACTGACACCCGAGCCCGGTGAAAAAGTCATCGCTGGCGCTGGCAAAGTTTTGTTACCACCATTTGTCGATTCCCACATTCACCTAGACACTACTCTGACGGCGGGACAACCCGAATGGAACGAAAGTGGGACTCTGTTTGACGGAATTCGGATCTGGTCCGAACGCAAGAAATCGTTGAGTATCAAAGACGTTAAGGAACGCGCCCAAAAAACGATCTTAAAGCAAGTCGCAAACGGCATCCAGTTCGTGCGTAGTCACGTCGACACCACCGACCCGCACCTGATCGCTTTACAGGCCTTACTAGAGCTAAAAGAAGAGCTGCGCGATGTCGTTGACTTACAGCTGGTCGCTTTCCCCCAAGAAGGGATCCTCTCTTTTCCCCACGGCAAAGAGCTATTAGAACAAGCCGTTAAAGAAGGGGCGGACGCCGTCGGGGGCGTGCCCCATTACGAATTTAACCAAGAATACGGTGCCGAGTCGGTCAAATTTTTAGTCGACCTCGCCGTTAAGTATGATAAATTAGTAGACGTCCATTGCGATGAGATCGACGACCCTAATTCGCGCAATCTCGAAGTGTTGGCTACTCAAGCCTACGAGACGGGCTTAAACGACCGCGTGACTGCCAGTCACACCACGGCGATGGGCTCTTATAACGACGCCTATGCCTACAAATTAATGAGGTTGTTACAACTTTCCCAGTTGAATTTCGTTTCCAATCCGTTGGTCAACATGCACCTCGGTGGGCGGTTTGATACCTATCCTAAACGCCGCGGACTGACCCGGATCAAAGAACTGACCGAAGCGGGCATCAACGTTTCCTTTGGCGAAGACGACGTCGCCGATCCGTGGAATCCGCTAGGCTGTGGCAACATGCTTGACCCACTGACGATGGGCGTTTACGCAGGTCAGCTGATGGGCTACCAGCAACTACAAGATTCGTTTAACTTCGTCACTTATAACGGCGCTAAAACACTTCATCTAAGCGAGCAATACGGCATCGAAGTCGGTAAACCCGCTAACTGCATCTTGTTAGACGGCACTGATTTTTACCAGATACTAAACGAACACCGTCCCGTGCTCTACAACATTCGTCACGGTAAGGTATTAGTTGAAACGACGCCGGCACAAACTAAACTTAATTTTTAAAACTATTAATATGGAAAAAACCAAAAAGGAGAACGCGGCAAATATCGCGCTCTCCTTTTTGGTTGCTTAAGATTATGTTTAATTTACGACCTCAACCGTAGCTTTTTCTTAATTACGCTCAACAAGTCAGCAGTCTAACTTACAGGTGATTAATCGTGCTCCGTAAGGCAGCTATCTTGATCTAACTACGTCCAGCAAAAGTCTTAAACCGACTTATTGTTGGCCTAGGTTAGCTCAGGATAGCTAAGCGCCTTACTTCACAACTTGCATAATCGTGCTCCACAAAGCAACAGTCTGTGTCTAGCTACGACCAACAACAAGTCCAAGCCCGACTTATTGTTGGTCTAGGCTAGTCCTCGACTGTTAAGCACTTTGTTCCGCAACTTACTTGTTTCACAGCTTCTTTTTTAACGGACAGCCCACATCGTCGCACGAATGGCAACCCGCCGCGCCGTGTCCCTTGATAAAACGCCGGTAAATTACCCACGCAAAAAAGCCAAAGATAATGATCCCTAAAATAACAGTCGCAATCATTTGAACTCCTCCTTACGTCAAAACGTGACGTTTAGCGTAATCTTGTTTGAACAAAACACCATACAACATCAGCGCTATCCCTAATAGCGCCGCTAGCACATTCGCTAACGTAAACGTGCCGCTCACCAGTAACGCACACTGGTAAATGGTCAAAGCCGCCAGGTACGCCAAAGTCGTCTGGTAACCTAACGCACGTAACGTCCACTTCTTGTCACCATATTCCTTATACATCGTTCCGATCGCGGCAAAACACGGCGCGCACAACAGGTTGAAAACTAAAAAAGCGTAACCCGCCATCGGAGTGTAAGCAGCGTTTAACACCCGCACAAATTCATGAGCACTGGGATTGCCGAAAGCAATTTTAAGTGTGCTGACGCAATTTTCCTTGGCGATCAAGCCCGTCAAAACAGCGACACATGCCCGCCAATCACCAAATCCCAACGGAGCAAATACCGGCGCTACCAGACTTCCTAGTATTTTTAAGATACTGTGATTTTGCGTGACCGGCTGTAAGCGTAAATTAAAACTGGCCAAAAACCAAACGCCTACGCACGAAACGAAAATAATCGTCCCCGCCTTGTTTACAAAACTGCGACACCGCGACCACACGTAACGAACGATATTTTTTGCTTGGGGAAAATGATAAGCTGGCAGTTCCATTACAAATGGCTGTGGCGGGCCGGCAAAGACCTTCGTTTTTTTCAAAAAGATCCCCGAGCCTACGACCGCTAACATCCCGACAAAATACGCAGAAGGGGCCACCCAACTGTGGTGAGGGAAAAACGTTCCCGAAATCAGCGCAATCACCGTTAATTTAGCGGAACAGGGCATGAAAGTCGTTAGCATGATCGTCATTTTACGATCCTTTTGCGACTCGATCGTGCGCGTCGCCATGATCCCCGGCACCCCACAACCAGTTGAGATCAGCAGTGGGATAAACGATTTACCAGAGAGGTTAAACTTATGAAAGATCCGGTCCATCACAAACGCGATCCGCGCCATGTAGCCGCAATCTTCGACGATCCCCAGGCATAAAAAAAGCATCATGATCTGTGGCAAAAATCCCAGCACCGAACCTACGCCACCGATAATACCGTCGATGATCAGTCCTTGCATCCATGGCAGGACATGCCAAGAATTCAAGATCATACTAGCCGCAGCGGGTAAATACTTACCAAACAAAACGTCGTTGATCCAATCTGTCCCGAGCGTTCCAATCGTTTGGATCGATAAGTAATAGATCGCCCACATCACCACGACAAAAATAGGCAATGCCAGCCATTTATTAGTCACGACCCGGTCGATGCGATCACTTACGCTCGCCTGAAAATCGGCCCGGTCAGTCACACACATCGCCATTATCCGGGCGATTTGTTCGTAACGCGCGTTGATCACCACGCTGTCGCTTTGATCTGCAAAAACTTTTTCGCTAGTCGCAATGGTCGCCGCAATTTCTTTTTCTTGGGCCGCCGTCAGCTGTAACTGCTCTTGAATCTCCGGATCTTTTTCAAACAACTTGATGGCATAAAAACGCAACTGCGCCGCTTGAACTTGTCCTTCCAGTTGATCGCCGATCATTTCCAAACTCGTTTCCAAGCGCGGGTCGTATTTGAGCGGTGCGTAAGTTGGTGGTTCTTGCACACTTTTGTGGAGTTGTTTGACTAATTGTTTAACGGTTTGCTTTTGCGTGGCACTAATGGCCAGCACGGGCACGCCTAAAAGATACGACAACTTAGCCAAATTGACTTTGCGCCCCTGTTTTAATAACAAGTCTTGCATGTTTAACACCACGATCAGCGGTAATCCCGTCTCCAGCAATTGCAACGTCAAATATAAATTACGTTCTAAATTAGTGCTGTCTAAGACGTTAATGACCAGATCCGGCCGCTGTTCAACCAAATACTTGCGCGAGACCCGCTCTTCTAGGGTGTAAGGAGACAGGGAATAAATACCGGGTAAATCTAAAATAGTGATCTCCTGACTGTTTTTCAACCGCCCTGATTTACGTTCGACTGTCACTCCCGGCCAGTTACCAACGGTCTGCTTTGCACCCGTCAGTTCGTTAAAAAGTGTTGTTTTACCACTATTAGCATTTCCCGCCAGCGCTACAACACTCATAACTCCACCTTTTGGACCATAACCTGCGCAGCATCCGCCTTTCTCAGGCTCAACTTATAACCGCGCAACTGCAATTCTAGCGGATCGCCCAACGGCGCCATCTGGTACAACTGCACTACCGTATTACGCGTCAGGCCCATTTCCATCAGCCTGTGTCTTACCTCTGGGCGCCCCGTGATTTTAACCACGATGCCAGTTTTCTTGAGTGCTAACTGCGACAAAGCCACCTGCTGTGCGGTCCCTGTCAACGGCAATACCTCGATTTGGGCGGCTAATTGCGCGTTGATCGCCAGGCGTTGTCCCTGCAAATAAACTACTACCCCACTATCTTGAGCGCTCACGATCGTCACGAGCTTTCCTTTACTAACACCCATTTCTGCTAAGTGTAGTGTAGTCTCGTGGGCACTATGTACTTGCTTGATCACGTATTTTTGCTGCCGTTTTGCCTGTATTAAAAACATTGCTCCATCACTTCCAGTTAAGAATTAACTTAAATTCAATTGAGAATGGTTTTCATTTAGCTTTAAAATAGCACTTTTAGAATTCGGTTTCAAGGTGTTATTTTTTTAGTCTTGTTTTTGGCTGCATTTTCTGGCATAATATTACTGTTAGTTTTTTGGGTGGCTAGCTCAGCTGGCAGAGCAACGGACTCTTAATCCGTGGGTCCAGGGTTCGAACCCCTGGCCACCCATCAACAAATAACAAAAAGCCGTGGCGGCAAGCGTCACGGTTTTTTGTGTCTACACTATTGGAAATTCCCATTTCGGTAGAAAAATTTTCTTCATTATTATTCAAGTCCAATAATGGATTCCACTGCTGCTGGATCACGATGATCAAAAAATAAACTCTGCTTTTGGTCTAATTTTTTGATTGCTGCACATTCATCTTCTGTAAGTACAAAATCCCAAATAGCAATGTTTTCAGCCATCCGTTCTTTATGCGTTGATTTAGGAATGATCACCACTCCTTGTTGAACCAGGTAACGTAACGCCACCTGCGCAGTCGTTTTATTGTGAGCAACACCGATCTGCTTTAACGTGGGATTCGTGAAAAAATCATTGCGTCCTTCAGCAAACGGCCCCCACGATTCTAGTTGGGTGCCATATTTTGCCAGGTACTGGCGGTCTTCTTGGCGCTGGTTAAACACATGGGTCTCCATTTGATTAACTGCCGGCACGATCCGGTTAAATTTCACCAAGTCAACGTAGCGGTCAGGATAAAAATTGGACACACCGATTGCCCGCACTTTACCTTCATCATATAAATCTTCCAATGCCCGGTAAGCACCGTAATAATCATTAAATGGTTGATGTAATAAAACTAAATCCAAGTAGTCCGTTTGCAATTTACGCAGCGACTCGATAACCGAGTCCTTCGTTTTTTGGTAACCATAGTTGGTCAGCCAAACTTTGGTCGTTAAAAAAATATCTTCCCGCTTGACCGGACTTTCTGCAATTGCTTGACCTACAGCTTCCTCGTTATGATAAGCCTGTGCCGTATCTAACGAACGATACCCAACTTCCAGCGCATCCATGACAGCCTGCTTGCAGGTAGCCAAATCATCAATTTGATAAACTCCGAAGCCCTCTTGAGGCATTTCAACTCCATTGTTCAACGTAACATTAGCGATCATCATCTTTACCTCCTCAAATAGTTAGCATATACTTAGTTTAAGACCTGCGAGTAACACGAAGTCAAGCTAATTTGGGAGGAATTTTAAATGCTGACCGTCAAGCAAACTGCACAAAAACTCAATCTTTCAGAACACACCGTGCGCTATTACGCCGATCAAGGGTTAGTCCCCACCGTTAAACGTGACCACAACAACCACCGTCGTTTTGACAAGAGTGCCTTAAACTGGCTTTTAGGCTGCCACTACCTACGCTTAACGGGAATGAGTATCAAAGATGTCAAAAAATACGTCAATCTATGTTTAGCAGGAAAAAGTACCTTACCTCAACGCTACCAATTAATATTGAAGCAACAAAAAAAGGCCGTCCAACAATTGCAACAAGCACAAACACGCGTTGATTATTTAGCTAGCAAGAAAAAACTTTACGAAGAAGAGCTGCAAGCCAATGATAAAGACGACCTCAATCCCCAAAATTGGACAACACTAAATCAAAAAAAGAGAGCGGAACAAAAGTAATTTTGCACTGGCTCCCTCTTACTTATTCACTTAAATTAACCCTACGCGTAATAATCCGTCGGTACCTGCCCCAACAGCAGTTGTTGCTGTTCTTGTTGGGCCCGTAATTGTTTTTGGTACTCGGCTTGATTTTCTACCTTTTTACCGGCCTCTTCGATCGCATTGACCGGAACTTGCTCACTATTATAGTGGTAGTTGTGATTCATTTTAGGATCAAGCATTACGCCCATACCCGCATTTTGCGTCTGGACTTCTTTTCTTTTTTCCGCCGCACGACGATCAGCGCGCCAATTGCTGGCTGTTCGTTGCTTCTTAACGGCTGCATCCGTACTTGCCGTCAACGTTTTTTGCATGACTTGGTTCAAATAAAAGCCCCGCGTTTCTCTGATTGGATTCATGTTACCACCTCACAATTTAGTCTTTGATTAATATATCGGTAGAAATTGCTTTTATTAAAGGGCGCGCTTAAAGTAATTTGACTTCGACCTCACTTTAAGTGGTAGCATGACTATGAAACATTTTAACCGTTGGCGCATAGTAAAGAAGGAAAATCAGATGGAACAAATCAAATCTTCACACCATTTTAAATTTTGGCCAATAATTGTAGTAATCGTCGTCTTACTAGCAGGGCTCCTAGCCATTCGCCGGCTTCCCCAACATGCCGATCGTTCCGCCAGTATTCCTACCCTATACTTACACGGTTATGGCGCCGGGTACCGCTCCGCCGACGGCATGATTGCTTACGCCGTCAAGCACCAGCACGCTACCAAGGTTTTGATAGCCCGGGTATCACCTAAAGGCCAAGTCACCTTACACGGACACTGGCCTAAGGGCGCACAACACCCGCTGATCCAAGTCTTATTTAGCGCCAATAAAAACAACAACTTTCAAACGACTAGCCACTGGTATTACAACCTGATCGTCCTGCTACAACAGCGTTACCATATCAAACGTTATAACACCGTTTCCCATTCAATGGGTAATTTAACTACTATGTATTATCAAGTTAAATACGGTTCCAACCAAAAACTGCCCCAACTAAACAAACAAGTCAATATCGCCGGGCACTTTGACGGAATCGTGGGCATCGACGACCGCCCAAATCATAATTACCTGCTAGCTTCCGGCCAACCGAAATATCAAGACAGCGACTACCGTTACCTACTGGCCCACAAAAATAACTATCCCGCAGGTGTTGCGGTCCTTAATATTTACGGCAACTTGCATAACGGGACGAATTCCGACGGAGATGTCACCACCGTTTCGGCACGTTCACTGCGCTTTTTACTGCACGGCCGTTACCGTAGCTATCAGGAACTCCAGATCAACGGCAAAAAAGGACAGCACAGTCAGTTGCACGAAAATAAGCAAGTCGACCGGGCGATCGGGCAGTTTTTGTGGCAAAGTAACAATTAGTAGCTAAGCACAAACTGCTGTTTAGACGAATGCGATTAATACTATGACTTACGGAAATACCAAAAAGGCCTGAGGCAAAATGAATTTTGTCCCAGCCTTTTTTTGTGTAACTATTTTGAACCGGTTTTACCAGCCTGTATACTGACGTTCTTGGTAAGCTAGACGGTAAATTATTCAGCCTTTTCTGTTTTATCATTTACTTGTTCCACCACAGTCTTCAAATTCGTCCAGTAGCTTTCCATCTGCTTAAAATTACCGACCTTGGTCTGTTCGTACAGGTCAAGAAATGATTTATCTTTGCTGTTATTGGTATAGTACTTCTCTTGCTCCTTATTGAGCTCATCAAACAACTGCAACACACTTGTGTCAGTTTTTTGTAACCTACTGAAAATGTCTTTGACTACGTCACGATAGGACTTCGTTTGTTCAGTCGTGTGTGGCAAAGTATCCAGCTTGTTAATATTATCCATGTGATCCAAAAACTTAGACTCTGTCGGATCATACGGGTGAAAATTAGCCCCAGACTTGTTGATCTGATACAGTAACTGACCTGCGCCTTCTTCGTAGTTGCGATAATAGTACACCCGCTGACCCAACATTTGTTGGTACTGGTCAAACACGTCATCAAAAGACTTTTGCTTATCTTTGGGCACCAAATTATCGCGTAAATACTGCAATGCCGCCACGCTTGAATCATATTCGGTTTGAAGCGCGTCGTGTGACTGATGGTTAAACTCGATCGTCACCAAATTATTCCGAGCTTCGTCCACACTATCGGCTATTTTTTGAATTGAATCCTGTAACTGCTGGGCTAAATCCTGACCCATATCCTTAAAAAATCCGTTTTGCTTTAACCCTTCATTGAAAATCGTACCTACCGATGTAAATTTTTGCGCAGTCTCAATTCCTAATTGATCACTGTCTTCAGAAAATATATTATCATGCGATAATATATCATCAGCCGTGGAAGCCGCAAAATCATAAACCTCTAACTTTTTATCAGTATTATCGCCAGACACAGCATCATCATAAATATTTTTCAAAGCTGCTAATTCTTGATTGGTGTCGTATTTAATTCCATACTTATCAGCTAAAAAGTTCCTCATAGTCCCCATATCTGCAAAATTAAAATCATTTAATTCTCCATTTTTTAACATTGTTAATAGCGGATCTTGTGTGTTTTGGTCGAATTGAAAAATTTGATCGACTTCATATATCGAAAGAAAAGCACCATGACCATGGCCTTCCGTTTCATTCATTGTTACCATTTCAGGTGTCAATGAGTCAGCATTTTTTTTAAACTTAAAACCATACTTATCAGCTATACTTAACGCCTGTTTTTCTAAAACTTTCACTGTGTCTGGATGATGAAAATTCGCAAAAATTTTGTCAAAGTCCGGCGTGTTCGTCGTTTCTACCTGTTGGTCTGGCTTAGCCGCAGCGACTTGCTTTACTTCCTTTTGCGCAGCAATAGTTTTAGTACTAGGCGTTACTGGTGGCACACTACTGTAATTTGAAATTCCGTTAAGCATGTTAATCACCTCCCTTCCATTTATACTATCGGCTAATGTAAGCGAATTTTTAAATTAATTTCTTCATTAAAAAAGAAGTTGGGAAAACTAACCCAACTTCTCAACCTCGTGACCGCTCCTTTGACCAGCAATCACCTTTAACGCGTCGGTCAGTGCGATCTCAACCATATTTTTCACGGCCACGTCGGTATCAAAACCAATATGAGGACTTAAAGTCACATTATCTAATGCCAATAGCTGTTCAATATATTTATTAGGCTGCTTCTTGCCAGTATAATTTTTACTAAAAATGCCCGCCTCGCCTTCTACCGTATCGATCCCTGCAGCAGCGATCTGGTGAGTCCGCAACGCAGTCAGTAAGGCCGGCGTATCGACGACCGCCCCGCGAGCAGCGTTGATAAAAATCGCACTGCTTTTCATTTGAGCAAAAGCCGCGGCGTTTATCAAATGTCTAGTCGTTTCCAATAATGGTGTGTGCACCGTAATAATGTCTGCTTGTTGGTAAACCGTCTGGTGGTCAGCGTAAGTTAAAACACTATTTAGCTCCGGACGATACACGAGATCGGCAGCAATTATCCGCGCACCTAACGCGTGAAAGACCCGAGCCACTTCGCTGCCAATTTTGCCGGCTCCAATGATTCCCACCGTCAACTGGTGAATTTCGCGGGCTTGCAGCCCCGTCCAGCTAAAATCTCCTCGTTTTTCCCGAATCGCCGTCTTGTTTAAATGACGCAACAGCCACATCGTGTGGGCTAAAACTAATTCTGCGACCGAACGCGGCGAGTAAGCGGGCACGTTGGTAATCGTCAACTCGTTTTTACGAGCTAAGTCAAAATCAATAATATCATAGCCCGTCGTCCGTAAAGAGATCTGCTTGATCCCTAGTTCGTGCAAACGCGGATAGACTGCTGGCGCGAGCGGATCATCTTGTTGTAATAAAATGCCATCGTAGCCCGCCGCTTGTTGGACGCTAGTCGGCGTTAACTCTTCTTGATTGGTTGTTAACTGCACGTCGGAATGACTTTTTTGCCATGCCGTAACGACTGGTTGCTCGTCGTCCATAATATTATATAGTAATAATTTAGTCATTGTTTACTCCTATCTGTAATGTCTGCAAACCTTGAACTGCTAACTTTAATTGTGCCAATGGTTGAGTAGCCGCGATGCGGATAAAACCCTTGCCTGCCGTACCAAACGCCTGGCCGGGGATCACCAAGATCCGTTTTTGTTGTAATAAGTATTCGCTAAATGCCACATCATCCATGCCGGTCTGAGTAATGTCGGCAAAGAGATAAAAACTACCATAAACGGGCATCATTTTAAGCCACGAGATCTTTCCTAGCTCACTAGCTAAATAATCCAGCCGCGCCGCAAAGGTTTGCTGTAAGGCAGGGGTCAGCTCGTTTAAATGTTTTAGCCCGTAAACTCCCGCCCACTGCGCGATCGTCGGTGCCGTGTAACAGACACTTTCGTTAAATAATCCCGCCGCCGCGATGACTTCTTTTGGTCCTAACAAATAACCACACCGCGCTCCGGTCATCGCTAAAATTTTAGATAACGAACCGACGACTAGCGTTCGTTCCGGTGCCAAACTCGCCAGCGAAATAAAATCGTGAGCGCCAAACACATACGGCCAGTAAACTTCATCCGCCAGTAGATACAAGTCGTTTTCCCGCGCCAATTCCACGAGCTCCCGTAACACGCTGAGATCATAGACCGCGCCCGTTGGGTTATTGGGACTATTGACGATGATCGCCTTGGTTTTAGGAGTGATTGCTTTTATTAGGTCTTCTTTTTGCGGTTGAAAATCATGTTCTGCACGGCAAGCAACTATCACTGGTTTACCGCCCAGCGCTTCCACTTGGTCGGGATACGGCGAAAAATACGGTGCTAACACTATGACCTCGTCTCCTGGATCCAGCAAAACTCCTAGCGCTAAATACAGCGCGTGACTGGCCCCGACTGTCGCACGCACGTTTGCCAGCTGGTAGTGTTGGTGAAAAACGGATTCGTGTAAGTCAACGACCGCCTGCAAAAATTCTGGTTGGCCGTCAGAGGCCGTGTAATGCGTTTTGTGCGCCTGTAACGCAGCGATTGCCGCGTCGATCACCGGTTGCGGGGTCGCCACGTCCGGGTCCCCCAACGACAAATCGACTATATTATTCATCAGCGCCGCACTCCGCCCAATTTCTGCCATCAAGTTACGCGCTGGGTGCTGCCATTTTTTAGCTAACATTGATCTTTTCCTCCATCCTAACTACGCTGCCCTGCCTTATTGAAATTTAACTCCACCAAATGTAACAGATTGGCAATGATCGTCGTTAACACCCAGTAGATCACCGCGGCCACCAGCAGCGGTGGAATAAAGTTATACAGCGTGCCGCCGACTCCTAGTGCTTGTGCCGTCACTTCTTGGACTCCGATGTAAAATAGCACCGACGACTCCTTGATCAGCGTTACAAATTCGTTTCCGAGTGCCGGCAAAATATTGCGCACCGCCTGGGGTAAGACGATCAAAAACAAGGTCTGATGACTACTCAATCCTAACGATAGTCCTGCTTCTGTTTGTCCCACAGCGACCGAATCGATTCCCGCCCGAAAAATTTCCGACGTGTAGGCCGCGGAATTGAGTCCTAAAGCAAGCGACCCGGGAATGATCCGGTCTAACCCAGAGCCTAAAACCTGGATCTGGGGAAGCTGCAGTCCCTTAGATAAAGCGTAGTAGATCAGCATGACTTGGATCATCGACGGTGTGCCTCTCACCACCGACACGTAGATTTTTCCCAAATAATGCAAGACCCGCACTTTGGAACGTTCCAGCAACACGATCACCAGTCCTAAAATTACCCCTAATAAAATACCGACAATAGAGATGATGATCGTTAGTCCGGTCCCCTGTAAAAACAAGCCGTAATAGTGCTTCATAAAACCAAACATTCCGTTGCCTCCTTACAGTTAGTTGCTTTGATCTTGCAACTGCCGTGCTTGTTGTAACAATTTATCCATTTCGCCACTCTTTTGCAGTTGTTTGATCACCTGATCGACTTTAGCTGCCAATTTTTTATCGGCGGGCCGAAACGCAACGTTAACGTCCCCTTCACTCTTAGGTGTCTGCAATTTGATCGGTGAGATTGCGTAATTTTGTGGCTGCTTATGGACGTAATTACGAGCTACCTCTTTATCCATCACGACGCCAGCGATCTTGCCTTCCTTTAATTCCGTCGTTAGTCCCGTCTCCACGGACTCACTGACTAAATGAGTCCCTGGCAGTTGCGCTTTAGCGACCGTCTCTTGACTGGTAGACTGCTGCGCACCGACGGTTTGCCCTTTTAGTGCTTCTTTGGTAGTGTACTTATTTTCGTTAACCTTATTCACTAATAGTTGACTTTTATTTTCATAGTATGGCGCGGAAAAACGTACCACTTTTTTTCTTTGTGTGGTCGAAACCATTCCTGCCATTACCATATCGACTTTATTATTTTTCAGTTCTGAAATTAGTGACGGGAATTCGATGTTGACTACCTTTAACTTCACCCCTAACTTATCCGCAATTTTATGTGCCAGTAAAATATCGAAACCTACGATCTGCTTTTTACCGTTTTGAACGATCGGAAATTCAAACGGGGGATAATCGGCGGAAGTTCCCAGTACCAACGTTTTTTTATCTTGAATCTTGGTAACACTATTGTCAGTATCCTTATGAGCACAACCCGTCATGACTAACATCAACAGTGCGACTAACGCTATTCCAAACAGTGATTTTTTATTTTTAAGCATTGTAAGACTTCCTTTCATTAATAACTAACTCAGTTGCTGAGCGAACTGTGCCAATAATTCAAGATCTTGGTGCAACCTTTGTTCTTCAAAAGCATGGCCCATCCTAAACGCATGCTCCACGCCAAACGTTTGTCCCGGCACGATCAGCGTTCCCGTCGTAGCCAGCCACGCTAATAATTTTTTCGTTTTGATCATCATTAGCCTTCTCTCTAATATTTTTAATGAACTTATCATAATGCATTTTATTGCATTAATCAACAGATAAATCGAATTTTTATACATAATTTTGCAAAAAATAACCAGACAGATCGATACAAACCGAATAACAAATTTTTCTTTAAAAAAAACTTGCACTTTGAGTTAATTACTGCTATGATATTTATCGTTAGTGTTACGGGTGGCTAGCTCAGCTGGCAGAGCAACGGACTCTTAATCCGTGGGTCCAGGGTTCGAACCCCTGGCCACCCATCAGAGAATAGCAAAAGGACTGGAACAAAAATTGTTCCAGTCCTTTTTTTATTTTCCGTAAATAATAGATTTAATCGCGTTCGTCAAGCTTGGTTACGCAGCCGCTTACGTTTAACTACGCAATCCAACCAAGTCCAGTTCAACTCGGCCGTCTTGCTAGGTTAATCCTCAGCGACTAATCACCAGCTTCCACAGCTTTCATAATTGCGCTCCACCAAGCAGCAGGTTGTGCCTAACTACGCTTCAAAGTAAAACCAAGTTCAGGTTTTATTTGCAGCTAGGTTAGTGCTCACCTACTAACCGGTCTGTTCCGCAGTTTGTTTTTCGCATCTTTATTTTTTCGGGTCCATCGCGTGGCCGCCAAAACCGTTACGTAATTCGGATACTACCTTACCCGTCATCGTGTCGTCTTCTTCCGAACGGTAACGCATCATCAATGCACTGCTGATCACCGGCGTCGGCACGTGCAATTTGATTGCTTCTTCTACCGTCCAAGCACCCTCGCCGGAAGAATGCATCACACCCTTGACCTCGTCCAAATTGGCGTCCTTACTAAAAGCAGCCTGTGCTAATTCCATCAACCAGCCCCGCACTACCGAGCCGTGATTCCACACCTTAGCGACCGCTTCGTTATTGTAATCAAACTGGCTTTTTTGCAAAACTTCAAAGCCCTCGCCAATTGCTTGCATCATGCCGTATTCGATCCCGTTATGTACCATTTTCAAAAAGTGACCCGAGCCAACTTCTCCGGTATACAAATAGCCGTCCGGCGCCGCAATCTTTTGAAATAGCGGTTCGACTTTAGCAAATACTTCTTTAGGGCCGCCGATCATAAAATTACCGCCGTTACGAGCACCAGACATGCCACCCGATGTGCCGGAATCTAAGAAATTGATTTTTTTAGCCGTTAATTTAGCGGAGTGCCGTAACGAATCACGGTAGTAAGAATTGCCGCCGTCGATCACGATGTCATCTGCTGCCAGCAAATCGGCCAACGCAGTGATCGTCGAATCGGTTGGGTCTCCTGCTGGTACCATCACCCACAACAAACGCGGCTGTGGCAAAGCAGCTACTAACTGTGCCAGGTCTGCAGCGGTTTTAGCACCGACAGCTGCGGCCTTTTTGCGTGCTTCTTCATTAACGTCAAATGCCGTCACTTCAACGTTGTGATCTAACATATTTTGCAATAAATTAATTCCCATTTTACCTAAACCAATTAAGCCTAATTGCATTTTTATCATTCACCTTTCTGAGTTAACTGCGCGTGTTCGTGCTGAAAACGCGCGATTTTTTCGTATTCCGGTGCTAATTGTTGTGTCAAACTATTGTATAGGGGCAGTAATTCTTGGTAAACTGCCACGCTTTGGGGGTGTGGTTGATAATTTTGCGTCGGGCCCAGTAATTCGCACGCAACGTTCAAATCCGCACTCATTTCCACGGCCTTCATCCCCACAACTGCCGCACCCAAACAAGAGGCTTCAAAAGCCTGGGGGATCATGACGGGCTTAGCGAAAATATCTGCCAACAGCTGGCACCAAAATTGCGAACGCGCAAAACCGCCGGCCGCCATAATTTTTTCCGGAGTACCAACTACCTGTTCTAGTGCCGTTAAGACCGCCGCTAAATTATAAACGATCCCTTCGAGAACCGCGCGCACCATGTGTGCTCTAGTATGCAACTGCGTCAGTCCAAAAAACGAACCACGCGCGTTTGCATCCCATAGTGGCGCCCTTTCACCACCCAAGTAGGGATGAAATATCAATCCGGCGGCACCAGCCGGCACGGTTGCCGCGATCCGAGTCAATAATTCGTAAGGATCGACTTGCAGTAATTTAGCGGTACTTTTCTCGGATTCCAATAAATTATCGCGCGCCCACTTTAGCACCACGCCGCCGTTATTGACCGGAGCTCCGACCACAAAATGGTGGTAATCAAGCGCATAACAAAAGATGCGTTCCGCCGGATCGATCACCGGCTGAGTCGTCATTACCCGCACGGCACCCGAAGTTCCGATCGTGACTGCAACCGTCGTTTTTTCCAGCGCCGCCACACCGACATTGGCCAGTGCACCATCAAAGGCCCCCTGAACAAATGTCATCGTCGCTGGACAGCCTGTTTCTCGCACGTACTGCTCTTTTAACCCGCTAAACTGCGTGTATGCATCGACAACTGGGGGTAACTGTTCGGCGCTAATTCCCGCTAATTGCAATAATTCCGGGTCCCACCGTAAATCGAAGATATTGTATAACCCGGTTCCACTGGCAACCGAAACATCCATCTGCCACTTGCCAAATAAGCGGTAACAAACATACTCTTTGATGCCGCAATAATAAGCAGCCTGCCGGTAGATCGCCGGACGTTTCTTTTTGAGCCATAAGATCTTACACAGTAACGACATCGGGTGCAACGGAGTCCCCGTTTTAGCGTAAATTTCATGGCCTCTTGCTGTCCGTTTTAAAGCGGCGGCAACATCTACAGCCCGCGTATCGGCCCAGGTCAACACCTTAGTCAGTGGATGATAATTTCGGTCCAGCGCTATCAAACTCTGATTAGCGCTGGAAAAAGAAACACACTGTAACTCACTGGGAGCAACTTTAGTCATCATTTCTTTTAACACCGCGACTACGGCCGTCAAAATCAGTTCCTGATCTTCCTGAGCCTTGCCACTAGCGTCTCGTTCCATCGGGTAACCCTGACTCGTTTGGGCAATGATCCGTCCTCGTTGTTCGTACAACACGGCTTTAGTGCTAGTAGTACCGATGTCTATGCCGAGCACACATTGCACTACTACCTCATCTCCTTTCTTTTATGAAAAAAACAATCATCAAAATAACTAAAATAGTGACTTACTTTTACATTTATATTATAATTTATCCCAGTAACATTGCAAGCATGAATTTATTAACCAAAGGAGCACAACATGGAAAGCTTAATCAGTGAACGGATCAAACACGAATACCCGCAAATGGGCGCCAGCAGTCAGCGACTCGCCCGTTACATCAACGCCCACCCGCAAAAAATCACCAGCCAAACCTTGACTCAACTAGCGAACAATAGTGGCGTTTCAAGTGCCACCGTTTCTCGTTTTGCCAAAGAGATGGGTTACAGTAACTTTTCCCAGTTCAAGTGGGCGTTGAACCAACAAAGTCAGTTAGATCATAAAGTTGGCGCTCAGATCACACCTACTGATACTCCGACAAGCGTTGCCCAAAAAGTACTGGCCGCCAACATTGAAACGCTCCAAGCAACGTTTTCTTTGCTCGAGCAAAACGCACTGGTCAAAGCCCGTGATCTGCTGGTCCACGCTCACAGTCTGGCTTTCTTTGGCATGGGTGGCTCCAACATCGTTGCCCTCGACGCTTATCACCGTTTTTTGCGGATCCCGCTACCCGTTTTGTACAATTCAGAATATCATTTATCGTTAATGCAAGCTGCCAAGCTGACTAAAAAAGACTGCGCGCTCGTAATTTCTCATACCGGAAACGACCAAGACACGCTGCTGCTCGCACGCACCCTGCACAAACAAGGGGTACCAGTGATCGTGATCACCAGTACCCCTAAATCGCCGCTTACTAATTACGGCGCCGTTTGTTTCTTTTCCATTTCCAAAAAACCTAGCCTGTACTCCAAGGCATTTTTGTCGATGACTTCCCAACTGGCCATCACAGAATGTTTGTACATGCTAACAGCACAATACTTTGGCATTACTGCCGATCAAGTTTTTGATGAATTACAAACAACTATTGATCAACGACACCAACAATAATAGCATCACCAGGAGTTAGCCATATCTTTTGCTCACTTACCATCTTTGCGGTACCTGTTACCTTAACTCGAGCAACAGGAACACTAAGTTGCCCTTGAGTATTAGGCGGAACATTGATCTTAAGTATTATCTGTTGGTTAACTTGATAATCTAATGTAATAATTCCCTTAGGTGTCGGTACCTTAGCGTGAATCATTTTCAAATCACCCGGATGTAAATTAATGTTAAATGTACCAAATCCCGCTGTTCTAGGTTGAACCCCTAAAACTCCCTGAATAAGAGTTAATCCAGGTACCGCTCCCCACGGATGGGACAGAGTCAAATTTGGTTTATAGTAATTACTCCAAGCTTCCGGTGTGATCGTTGCCTGCAAATTATTTAAAACTGCGGCAAACGTCTTTTGATTGACGGCATCATCCGGAGCGGTTAACAAGTCCAAGGCTTTTTCAGCATGGCCTGAATTGATCAAGCCCCTTAAAATAAAATAACTAAAATAAATGCTACCTATAAATTTGCCATTGTTAGCAACAAACTCACTCAACTGATCTGCCATTTCCTGATTAACATCAACTTGGTAGCACAAGGCATAAGCGGAAGAATGGTGAGAGCAATGACGATTAAGCGAGCCATCAGCATTTATTGAATCAAAAAACCTTCCTTGCTGGTCGTCATACAGTTTTGAAACTAAAGTATTACGAATTATATTGGAACGCGTTTGGTAAAAGTGTGCGTCTTTTTTGTAGTTGAGTACAGACGCAATGCGAGCCATTATCTGGTAAACACCAACATAAATAGCATTAAATGGCGTATTATACTTTCCCTCCACGAATCCATCCCTTTCCCTAACCGGCCAATCAACCAAACCAATTCCAGAAACCAAACCTACTCGTGGATCGAAGTTATCCGTACCACTAGGCCCTCGTAAAAATTTTTTCTTTAAAACTTGATAACGTTCCTGGAATAGAGATAAATCCCCCGTATACATATAATCCGTCCATGCCATCTCCACGTTAAATAATTTGTAGTCTTCGGGCCAAGTAGGATTATCTAACAACCAGTCGATAGAGTGGCGCGCTAATGCATAGTGTGACGAAACACTATAACTCGTATTAGCATTAACTAGTAAGTCCCCCTCATAAGGCAAGCGTTCCCGGGCCTGAGAATCAACATATACGTCTTGATTAGTAGCTTCGATGGTATATTTGGACAGCTCGTATTCTCGATTAAGTAATTCGTTATCCGAAACAAACATTCCTTCATCTTCGATAAATGGTTGTCGCAGATGCCATCCTTGAATATCTTCTGCTGCGATCTGGCCCACAAAGCCTTTAAGCTCAACGTACCTGAAATTTTTCATTTGCAGCGTTGCAAAATGATTTTCGCCCTTAACCAAAGTCCACTTTTCGACATAATCTGGACCACAAGCTAAATGGTGTCGCACCGTCCCATCAGCATTTAACTGTTCCCCACAATAAACGATAACTTCTTGTTGTACTGTACTCTTTAATGACACTTTCAGGCTGCCTATTATTTCTCGCCCTAAATCAACTACAATGTCATTAGCTGCTATCCTAGTAAGCCGTTGCGCTTCCACCGCAAAACGGTAACTATTTTCCGCAGGATAAGCAGCAAGTATCTCCGTTTTCAAGTCAATGAGCGGTAAATTATTAACAACTGCCGGTCGCCAATAATTATCGTCAAAATTAATTTGTTGCCAGCCTTGAGGATAAAACCTCATATCCACATTTTCCGCGGGCATTTCAAAATATAAGCTCCGGATCTTAGAGTTAAAATCACCGTAGGCACTAGTAGCATCCAATGCTTTCCAATTTTTATCTGTAGCTAAAATTCGTTTGATACTACCGGTACTGCGATAAACGGTAACAAACAGATAAAAAGCCCTTTTGGCGCCCGCTGCCGTAGCTTTAACTGAAATAACATTATCATCTTCTATTTTATCCGTAACATCATACGAATTATAAAAAATTTGTGTTTTCCCCGAACCATGATAATTAGGGCGCGGGCGTGCCGAGCCGCAGCCACTACTTCGACCGTTCAGAAAAATATCAAATGACTGCGACAAAGTTTTTTCGTTTCCTCGAGCAAGCGCAGTAATTATTACCCGCTCGCCAGCTTGAATATTAACTTTGAAGTGTGGACTCCTTAGAAAAACTATATTTCCCAATGCGGGTAACTGTCCCGTAATGGTATCTATTGCAGGAGCCCAAATTTCCCTAACATCAGTCATGGTATCTTGAGTAAATTCCGTAATAAACATTTGTGCCATAGCAAACTCACTAATTATTTCATTTTGATCTTTGATTTGAACACTCCAAAAATAAAGCATTCCCGGCTCCAGATTATTCAATTCCGGTATTTCAACAGCTGTACTCTGCTCCGTTTTAATCCAGCCTGAATCAAAGAAATACTTATTTTCTTGCAAATTTTGCTTACTAGTAGCGATTACCAAATGAAATTCTGTTTGAAAACTTGTTCCATTAATACGCCAACTAAATCGAGGAGTTTGTCCCACGGAAAAACAAAATTCCTTGAGATTGACTAATAAATGATCGATCGTCACCATGTTTTCACCTTCCTTGATAAAAAATTAAAACTATCCTTAATTCTGACCTACCTTCTCAATTTTAAGTAAGACTCGTTTTCAAGCGCGAGAAAACTAATTTGAGCATCACCATACAATAAATCAAAGCTAGCAGCCAAGCTAACGGATTAGAAAAACAGATAGCCGTATAACCCAAAACTGTTAGGGCTCCTAGCGCTCCAACAACTCGTCCTAACAGTTCACCTACCCCTGAAAGGATCGCTAATAAACTATGCCCTAATCCCTGCAAAGTGTACCTCATGATCATCAATAAACCGTGTAAAATAAAGAAAAAACTAATTGTTAATAAGTATTGTGTGGCTAGAGTCAAGATTTTATTTTGTGTACTGCCCAACACAGCTACCAACAATGGACGGTGCAAAACTAAAATCACCAACAAGGCTAATAACGAGTAACTAATCTGAATCCATGATCCCTGTATAACTCCTTTTTTTACTCGTACGATTTGACCCGCGCCATAATTTTGGGCTACATAAGTTGCCATGGCCGCTCCAACACTTTCCATGGGTAACGTAAATAACTGACGAACTTTTTCAGCTCCCGCTTGAGCCGCAATAATATCCGTTCCCAAAGAATTGATAGCCACCTGCATAATCAAAGCTCCCAGAGCCGAAAAACTATATTCGATCGCCATCGGGATCCCAATCAGCAACATTTCTTTCATATGCATAAAATTAATGATTTTAGTAGATAACTTAACCCTAATTTTTAACGAATAAAATAACCAAGAAACACATAATACTCCACTAAATAGTTCACTTAATAAAGTTGCCCAAGCTGCCCCTGCTATTCCGAAATTAAATTTACCCATTAAAATTAAGTCTAAAATGATATTTAATACCAATGAAATGATCAGAAAATATAGCGGATGACGCGCATCACCGTATGATCTAACCACATTAGCGGCAAAATTATACAAAATATTAGCTGGTAATCCCAAAAAAGAAACCCACACAAACGAGTACGCAATTGGCATAATTGTACTTGGCGTCCGCAGCAACATTAAAATTTTAGTACACAAAAATAGTAAAAGTGGTGTCAAAATTACCGCTAGCATTAAGCACAAAATTGCGTTGTTGAATAGGTAAGACTTACTTTGACTTTGATCTTTTTCACCAATACTTTGCGCCAGCGGAATACAAAAACCTAAGCAGCAAGATTGTAAAGATCCCAATATCAAAAAATTCAACGGATAATAGATACCAATCGCAGCTACACCAGTAACTCCCACAAAATGGGCTACCAAAACCGTATCCACTAAATTATACAGTTGTTGTAATAAAGAACCACCGATGATCGGTAAGGAAAATAGTAGTAACTTTTTTAACGGACTACCATTAGTTAAATCATATTTTGTCTCCATCAATTCCTCCCCAATTAATGTTTACTTAAAAAGCGAAGAAATAAGAATTTATCCTACTCCTTCGCCTAGTAAAACTCAGTTCAACTAACAAAATCAATGATTACCATTCATAAAAACTAAATGGATATTAAATCTTTGACTTTGAAATTCAGTTCAATTTGGTAGTCTTTTTTATTTACTTGCTGATATTTAATCAACGCCATTTTACTTTGACCATCATAAAACCAACCATTATCGGTCTGAGTAAACTGTTCTTCGTTCAGGTAATGAGTTAACTGTTTTCCAGCGACCACGATTTGAGCCGGAGCCACTTGCGGACAGATCACTTTGACTTCCAGCGCCTTAACTCGACTATGAAATGTACCTTGCCGCTGCATTGCGATGCTAACACCATCGTCAGCAGGCGTCACGGTAATGTCCGTACTCAAGCTAACTCCATTTTGATAGTCATTAGTCACCCCATCATCTTCATACAAAGAAAAACGGCTCTTAACCGAAGGCTCTACCACCAACTGTAATTTTTCAATTGGCTGGTTATGAATATTGGTCAGCCCCGGACTCTCAGGAATGATCGCTCCAGCACGTAAAAACATTGGAATACTTGCTAGCGTTACTTCTTTGGTGATCGTTTGTCCGCCAGCGTAGTATTTTTGTTCTGCCAAATCAAACCAATTCGTTCCCTGCGGCAGGTAAATTTCTTTTTCCGTTACTCCCTTTTCTAACACATTAGCAACCAACAAAGATGGCCCTAGCATAAATTCAAAACTTTCTTCGTACACGTTAGGATCATTTTGAAATTCATAAACCAACGGACGCATCAGCGGTGAACCCTTGACCGCCGCTTCGTGTAGCAGCGAATAAAAATACGGGACCAGCTGGTAACGCAATTTAATGGCAGCGCTAATGTAAGGTACATACTTTTTATACATCCATGGTTCCGTCACCGTATTGTCAGTGTTGGAAGAATGGATCGAAAAACGTGGTTGAAAGATCCCGTTTTGCACCCACCGAACGAATAGCTCCGGTTCTGGAGCCGGGCCGTCAAAACCACCAATATCGCAACCTTGATTGGCAACTCCTGATAATCCCATTCCTAAAATCGTCGGCACGTTGTATTTTAAGTTCTTCCAACTAGTACGGTTATCTCCCGCCCAAGTCTGCGCGTACCTTTGGATCCCCGCGAAACCCGCGCGGTTAGTCACGTACGGCCTAATATTAGGGGCACTTTCATGAAACGCTTGTCTGGCCACTTTGGCCATCAAAGTTGACATGTAAGGTTTGACCGCGTTAATTGGTAAGTGATTGCCCTCGGCAAAAGCAATTGCCTGATCGTCATTTAATTCATACTCGTTATTATCGTTCCAAATAGCAGTGATTCCCTTGGAAAGTAAAGAGTCGATCACGTGTTTTTTCCACTGCTGCCTGCCCGCTTCACTGGTGAAATCGACAAAATAAGCAGGGCCACCCCAGAATTGATCAACGGCCGGTTTACCATCAGGCATTTTGACGTACGCATCACCTTGCAAAAAATCGTCATCTGCTGGATTAGTCAACAGCATTCCAGGTTTGATATTCGGTGATAACAACACACCCCGTTTTTTCAGTTCGCTCACAAATTTCTCCGGATCAGGGAACCTTTTTTTGTTCCAGTTAAAAACGTACCTTTTACCGTCTTGTTCCCCGGAAGTATAGCCGGATGATAAAAAGAAACCGTCACAGGGAATCTCATATTTCTTGCAGGTATCGACAAACCCTAAGATTGCATCATCAGCATGTTCGTCTAATTCCGTGTAATACATCGTCGAACCCATGTAGCCCAAAGACGTCATCGGTGCCAGCGCAGTTTTGCCAGTCAGATCTGTATAGTGTTCTACCACGTCGGCAATAGTCGGGCCACCAATAAAGAAGAAGTCGATATCTCCACCATCGGTTTGGAAGTAACTGTATCTCTTCCAGTAATTACTGTGCTCGGCGTCCATGTCAAAGACCGAATCATACGAATTATTATAAAATATGCCCGAAACAATATTAGTTTTACCGTTAAAATCGATATAAAATGGGATCATTTTATACAGCGGGTCGGTTTGCGTCGCGTCCCACCCCAAAGAGTCGGTATTATGCATCCTCATCCGCCGCTTGTATTTATTCAACTTGCCCGACTTCTCACCAAAACCGTAAAAGTAATTATCGTCTCCCATTTTGGAATAATGATAACTTCTTCCCAGTCCGTCTTGCATAAACGAACGCTTAGCTAAGTCTTCGTGTAAGATCTCACCTTTTTTGTCGCTGATCCTAAATACGAATGGATCGCTTTGAATAAACAAATCATATTTAGGACCACTAATAATGTAATCAGGGCCTTCTTTTTGCAGCTTTGCGGCTACCGGCTCGACTTTAGTTCGTTCATCGCTTAGCAGGTCATCCGCCTGATCATCCCACGCAGTTTTGACCAACGCGTAAGATAATTCCGGCGCAAATTTCTGCGCAAATGTACTACGGATCCGAATAATATTTTGATCTAAAAAATAGATTTGAAATTGCGCGCCGTCAGTTTGAACCGCAAAAAAGGAACCACACTTTTTGACGTCTAACACTTTACTACTTTTCTTCACTTACTACCTAACATCCTTTCACTTTTGCCTAATAATTATTAGCTGGTGTTGGATCTAACGGAAAATCATCGTCAGCACAAGCGGCCGTAGTGTTAAGTGCATGTGCGGCCTTTTTCACCGTTACCGTTCCCCACGCCGGAACTTCGACGACTTGCCACTGCTCACCCATGCCGTTGATCGTTACGGCGACCTTAAGTGGCTGTCCCGTCGGGTTATACAATTGAGCTGCAATTGAACCATCGGTGCCCAAAAACGCTACTGAACCCAAACTACCGTTAACACCATCGACGGTATAATTAGATGACTCGATCAATTTAGCACCCAAACTGACGTCTTGCCCGAAGTTCCTTAGCATGTAATATTCCAAATTACGCTTCACTTTTCCAGTGTGGTGGTCAATAGTGATCACTCCACGCCGTCCAGTAGAATCAGCCGCGTTAGGTAAACCGCGCTCGTCTAATGCTAAATTCCAAAGAGTGATCATGCTCAATCCATTTCTAACGAGAAAATTACCGATCGTACCAAACATAATGTGTGAGGCGTCTTCAGGAGTTTCCAGCATCATACACCTGCGTTCAGTCATCGCCATCTTCCAGTGAGAAAATTGACGGTTGGCGTTAAATAAATTAGTATATGGTACCTGATACGTGTGTAAGGCTAACCCCGAGATATTAGCAGCTTGTTGCGCCGTTACCTGCTCACTGATTGGTTTAGTCAAAGCATGTAAACTATCGTCGTTAATAAAGATCCGGGTAGCAGGAAAACTGCGGTCTAAAGCATAACGCAAATACTGACTCGCAAATTCCGCCTGTTGACTTAATGTCCAGATCATTGCAGGCCAATGGGCGGCATTCGAGGGTTCATTTTGTACCGTTACCCCATAGATTGGGATCCCGTATTTCTGATACTCTGCTATATATTTGACAAAGTAATTAGCGTACACCGCTTCAAACGTATCTCGGTGCTGCTCATAGCCATTACCCGTATACTCGCCAAAACGCAAGTGCCCGCCAAACGCCAAGTGACCCGTATTTTTCATCCAAGCTGGTGCCGACCACGGAGAAGAAATCACCTTGACTGCCGGATTGATCCGCAAAATTTCTTGCACAACGGGAATGATGTATTTCAAATCCTTAGTTGCATCAGCAGCACCGGGCGTGCCCGTACCAACCGAAAATTTAGCCAAATCATTATCGTGTTCTCCAAACGGAAGGTCGTCGTAGGTATAATATTCCTGACTGGAAAAATCACAAGAACCTAGCGGCAAACGAATCACGGAAAAACCACCCTGATCAGGAGCAAACAATTCGTGTAAGATCTTGCTTCTTTGATCACTGTCCATGACTTTCCATAACAGATAAGCGGTCGAATCCGTGATAGCCGCACCCACGCCGATCCAATCTTGCTTTTTTAATGTCGGATCGATCACCACTTTAATAGCATCCTTAATATCCGCAGTCAAAGCAGGTGTCTTAAGTTGTGTTCGTTTCTGTTTGAGGTCACCGGAAGTGGCCGTCCAAAATTCATGGCTATATAAAGAAGCAGTTTCATTTTCACGCATTCAATTATCTCCTTTAAAACAAAAACACCAACGACTAATCTTTATCTTCTACTGATTGATGGCGTTCACCTAAGACAGCAGCATTCTTGTTAACTCTATCTTTATTTAACGGGTAAAGTAACAACAAGATAATCCCAGCC
The DNA here is from genome assembly GCF_058503265.1 of Ligilactobacillus sp. ESL1201. Lineage (NCBI taxonomy): Bacteria > Bacillati > Bacillota > Bacilli > Lactobacillales > Lactobacillaceae > Ligilactobacillus > Ligilactobacillus sp. ESL1201. The sequence continues at coordinate 1,795,721 of NZ_CP196362.1, forward strand.
AAAGCCAAAGTAACTGTCGGAACGCCCGTTGCTAAGTGGTAGATACTGTTTACAACTTGGGTGGTTTGCTGATTACCACCAGTAGTTGAAGAAACGTATCCGATAGCGGTCAGCATAAAGCCGCCAAAGCCACCGGCAATCGCCTGGGCTAACTTCCGGGCAAAGGAATTTACCCCATAAACGACCCCGTCTTCACGAGTGCCAGTCAATACTTCATGGTCATCGATCACGTCGGTAATGAAGGCCCAGACCATTAAATTGAACACCCCAGCACCTAAACTACCAAAAAACTGCAACGTCAAGAAGAAGTACATATTATGAGTATGGGTAACAAACAAAGTGCCGTACAAAATAGCACCGATAAAGAAGGCTACGACCGAGCTTTCCTTTCTCCCAAATTTTTTGGTCATCCAAGTTCCAAACGGTGCTAACAAAATCACGGTAGCAAAGTTAAAGATCAAAGAGATCGACATCCCGGTTTTATTCATAAAATAATCATTGAATAGGTACGATAGCAAAGTTCCCGATAAATTCTGATTGACCACAACGATCAAATCAACTATGACTAAAATAATTAGCGCTTTATTTTTTATCAAACCGATAAACAAACTCTTCAACGGTACCTTTTCGGATTTTTCGGTCCGAATTCTTTCTGTAGTCAAATGAGTCGTTAATTCATAGCAAATGTATGCCAAAATTGCGCAGACAAATACGACAGTTAAAAATCTATTTCCCGAAATTACTTGAGAAGAACCAACGTAAATAAATAGCGGAATAATATAACTAGTTATCGCACTTCCCAACGCCGAACCAACGGAACGGAAAGTAGAAAGAGAAGTTTTGTTATTAGGATCAGCGCTGATTGCTGAAGCCATAGAGCCGTAAGGAATGTTAACGGTCGAATAAAAAATTCCCCAGCAAAGGTAAATTACAAAAACGTAAACAATCCTCATAGACAAAGAAAAGTTTTTCACGTACGGAATAAATAGTAAAACAAATGCGATCAATAACGGGTATTGCATCCTGCGAATCCATGGTTTGAAACGTCCGTCTTTGTGCAACTTACTGTTATCGACCAACCTACCAACTATGATATCCGTAAACGCATCGACAAACCGCGCGATCACGAACAAAACACCGACTATCGCGCCAGATAAACCCAGCACGTTGGTGAAAAAGATCATTAAAAATGAATTGACAACGTTAAACGAAAAATTGTTACCAATATCACCAAACATGTAACCTATTTTATCTTTAATGTTAAAAGGTTCGCCGTTAAAGCTTAACGTTTTTTGATTAGTATCAGAACTATTATCTGTCAAAATATCACTCCCTTAAATATCAGCCACTAGTTTAAAAAGCCAAAATAATTTTTAGCGTTATTGTATGAAATGTCCTCGACGATCTGTCCCAAGTAGTCATAATCATCTGGTACTTGGCCACGTTGCACCCATTCGCCAATCAGATTGCACAATACCCGCCGGAAATATTCATGCCGTGGGTACGACAAGAAGCTACGAGAATCGGTCAACATCCCCACAAAATTAGCCAACAAACTCTGTTGTGCCATAATAGTCAGTTGATTAGTCATCCCTTCACGAGTATCGTTAAACCACCAAGCACAACCAAGCTGCATTTTTTGCGTGCCACCTTCATAAAAGGCTCCCATTCCCGTTGCTAATTGCATCCAGTCATTAGGATTCAACGAATACAAGATAGTTTTAGGAATGCCATCTTCATTTTGCATATCTGATAATAAATTCATCATATGGGCCGCAATATCGGCTTGCGTACCCATCGAATCAAAACCAGAATCGGCACCGATTTTAGCAAACATCGGCCGGTTAGGGTTACGTAAGGCATTAATGTGGAACTGCATCGTCCAGTCAAACTTCTTGTTCAGCCGCATTAATTCCTCAACCACACCCGTTGTATAGGCGTCAACGTCATGTGGCGTTAGCTTTTCGTTGTTAATTCCCTTAGCGATGATCTCATCCAGTTGCTTTTCATCTACCTTAACGAAATGGAAAGTATTCAAGCCGTGATCTGATAATTTACCACCATGTTCGGAGAAAAATGCAAACCGCTGTTCTAAAGCAGCTGCCAAACTAGCAAAATCATGAATATCTACACCTGCTGCCTCACCCAGTGTATGTAAATACTCACCGTATGAATCAGCAGCAACTGCTAACACCTTGTCAGGACGCATTGCAGGTAATACTTTAAAACCATTTTCCTGCTCATCTTGTGCGATCAATTCATGATAATGTAGGTCAGAAGCGGGATCGTCGGTAGTACATACCACTTTGACATTGGAATTTTTGATCAGACTGCGCGGTTTAAAGTCCGGGGTAGCCAGATCCTGATTAGCTTTATCCCAGATCCGCCGCACGCTCTTGCTGGTCAAAGGCTCGGTGATGCCAAAGAAACGCTGTAGTTCCAAATGAGTCCACTCGTACAAGGGATTACCGATTGCTTTTTCAATCGTTTTAGCCCATGCGACCATTTTGTCGTAATCATCACCGTCACCAGTGATCAGTTCTTCGGGTACACCATTGGCACGCATTTGCCGCCACTTATAGTGATCACCCACGCTACCATCGTTGATCCAGATCCTAGTTAAGTTAGCGTAATTTCTATTTTCATAAATTTCCTTAGGGTCTAAATGGCAATGAAAATCGATGATCGGCATCTTAGCGGCATGTTCATGAAATAATTTCTTACTCGGTTCGTTCGTTAATAAAAAATCTTTGTTTAATAAGGTCATGTAAAATTTCCTCCTCAGCATTTAACGAAAAAATCACAAAAATACTTCACTACTTTTGTGACTGCTATCACTTGTTAATTAATCATTGATATATTAGTATACTTAAAACCGATTACATCGTAGCTCAAAAAAAACAACAAGTCAATTAAAAATCGTTTTATTTTCTTATTGATTGCGTTTTCATTTAAAAATAGTAAATTTTATTAACACGTAGTAAATTATCGTTTTTGCAGTGCATAATAAAAAATATTCATTGTTATAGTTTTAATTTGTTCTTTATAGTTAGCGCTTACTTTTGCAAACAAAAAGAGGAGCTGGGACAAAACTTCGTCTTGTTCCAGCTCCATTTTGGTTTTCCGTAAATAATAGACTGATCGTGCTGTAAAAAATAGCTTGCTCCTCAGTTGCTAATCAGCTTGACTCACAGCTTATAACTTTTTAACTATTTCCTTTTGTGTTTTCTGCCCCGCACTGATGAACAATGACAATGACTGCTCATCCACCCGATACCGCGGTGCACTGATACTCATTGTTCCGTACACGTGCCCATTTTTAACTAAGGCAAAACCGACACAGACTACTCCTACTTGATTTTCCTCTTTTTCTACCGCGTATCCTTCTTGCCGGACCTGCTCTAAGTCCGCCATCAATGCTTCTTTAGTAGTCAGCGTATTTTTAGTTAACGGCTCCAGTGTAGTCTTGGACAAATAAGCTGCCAACCGCGCTTGATCATAAGTCGCTAAGATCGATTTTCCCATCGCCGACGTATACATCGGCATCGTCCCACCGATCCGCGAATCAAGTTTGATACTATGCGGGCTTTCCAACTTATTCAATAAGACGACTTGGTCGCGCTCGATGATCCCCAAATTGACCGTCTCCTGCGTTAGGTCGCGCAACTGTCCTAACGCTGTCTGCGCTACCAGATTGATCATATGCGTTAACGAGACCTTGTCGGCATAACGTAAAAAAATTGTCCCTAGATAATACCGCTTATTCGTTGGATCACAGACTACATAACCGCAATATTCCAGCGTCTTTAAGATCTTTAACACGGTCGGCTTCGAGGCTGCCACGTGTAAGCTGATCTCCTTTAAACTCGGCGACGTTGTTGCTTTGGCGATAAAATCCAAGATCTCTTTAGCTTTCAGTAGGACTGTCCCGTACAAAGTCGTTGTCAAATTTCCACCACATTTCTTTTTAAAAATTGTATCACTTTTCAAAAAGAAAAACACAAAAGAGCCAAGGACAAACCAATTTTGTCCTCAGCTCCTTGTGTTTTTCTTAATTGTGCTGCACAAGGCAATGATCTAGCCCAACGCCTTGGTTCGCAGCCTAATTATCTGACCAAATATCCTCCATCAACAGCTAACACATGCCCATTGACGTAGTCTGCCGCTTTACTTGCTAAAAAGACTGCGACTCCCATCAGTTCATGCGGCTCAGCCCAGTGTCCGGCCGGGATCCGCGCTAAGATCTCATCATTACGATCCTTTTGTGCCCTGATCGGTGCGGTATTTGCCGTTTTAATATATCCTGGTGCGATCGCATTGACCTGGATATTATAAGCCCCTAGTTCGCTGGCAAACGACTTAGTCAAACCGGCTACCCCGTGTTTTGATGCCGTATATGACGGGATGAATTTCCCACCTTGGAATGACAACATCGAGCCAATATTGATGATCTTACCAGATTTTTGCTTAGCGAACTCTTTAGCCGCTGCCATCGACATGTGATAGACTGCGTTCAAATTAATATTGATCACCGCGTCCCAGTCGGAATCTTTCGACTCCAACAAAGGATTACGCCGGATCATCCCGGCATTATTAACTAAGATATCGATATGACCGAAGGTCTGTAATGCCTGCGCGATCACTTTTGCCGGCACGCCTTCTTTAGTTAAGTCTACCTGCATAAATTCGACCTTGCGACCCCTCTTTTCGATCAATTTACGCGTTTCGTCCCACTCCGTTTGATCAAATGTTGGAATAAAAACGTCTGCGCCGGCTTCGGCAAATGCCACTGCGTAGCCTTGACCCAAACCAGTATTACCACCCGTAACGATCGCTACTTTACCAGTTAGATCGAAAAAACTCATTTTAAACGTATCTAGTGCTTCTTCATTAGCCTTAATTTCTGCTTGTGATTGTGCCATTATAGTTCCCCCTCTAATTTACTAACGTAAGTCATGCATCTTGATCTCATCCATATCATCGTAAGTCTGGTTTTCACCACACATTGCCCAAATGAACGCATAACTTTCGGTCCCAACACCACAGTGAACTGAAAAACTAGGATTAACCACGGCTTGTTCCGGCTCTAACCAAATATGCTTAGTATTGTTAGGCGTGCCCATGATGTGTAATACCCGGGTGTCCGGTGAAGCAAATTCACAATAAAAGTAAGCTTCCATCCGCCGTGCGTGGGTATGAGCTGGCATCGTATTCCACGAATTTCCTGGCTCTAAAACCGTATAACCCATTTGTAACTGACAAGTCTGCATCTGCGAAGCATCGATGTACTTATGGATCGTCCGCTTATTCATGTGTAACTGATCGCCCTTAGGCATCGATAATGAATCGGCGTAAGGCAATTTCTTGGACGGATAAGCTCGGTGAGCGGGCGTCGAAACTACGTAAAACTTAGCTGGCTTTTGCGCATCATCCGATTCAAAAACTACGTGCTCCGTACCCATACTGATGTAATAGCCATCATGGGTCACGATGTGATCTTTTTTACCGTCGATCGTAACGCTACCGGCACCTCCAATATTGATGAAGCCCATTTCACGCCGTTGTAAGAAATATTCGACTCCGAGTTCTTTAGCTAATTTAATTTCTAAGGGAGCCGTGGTGGGCATTACGCCACCAAAGATCATCCGGTCATTGTAGGTATAAGTCAAATTGATGTCGCCGGGACTGAAGATCTTTCCCGATAAAAACTCTTGGCGCATCTGATCAGTATTGTAATGATCGATGTCCGCCGGACTGTGCGCGTACCTAATATCCATGTCAAAGCTCATGTTACTACCTCCATTTTATTTCTGATAAAGAAACTAAGTTTCTTTTAAATACAAGTAAAGTATAAGTCATTCGTTTAAGTGTTACAAGTGTTTCCTTAAACAAATGACTTACTGAAATATTAGTTTCTAGCGTTCAAACAGCAATGTTTTGATTTCATACGGCGTGAATTTCACGTTGACGGACTGGTCCGCAGTTAATTCATATTCTTGGTCGGTACTTTCTTCTAATAAATTAACTTCTTTGACTCCTTTGATCTTAAATTTCGGACATAAATTAATGCTTTCCTTACCCCCAGCATATTCATGTAGCCGAACTACGATATCATTACTATCTTCTGCTTTCTTAACGGCATCGACAAAAATACTGTCAGAATCAGAAACGGCAAAAATATCGTTCACATCAATTTTATTTAACACCGTTAGTGGATCATTTAACATCCAAGCGGCCTTCTCGACTTCTCCGCTCACAAAGTCCCCTTGATGTGGCAACAAACTATAGGTAAATTCGTGGGTACCAACGTCCGCTGTCTTATCGGGGCTAATACTGCCTGTCAACAAAGAGATACTCATTTTATTTTCAAAAATGTCATAGCCATACTTGCTTTCGTTTAACAAAGCAACGCCGTAGCCGTGTTCCGCCAAATCTGCCCATTGGTGGCCCACCGTTTCGAACTTAGCCATATTCCAACTGTTATTCCAGTTAGTAGGGCGCTTGACGTTGCCGTATTGGATCTGATAGGTCGCTTCAGTGGCCCGGATATCCGTGTAAAATGAAGCCTTCAAGATCCGTTGGCGTTCGTGCCAATCGACTCTAGTCTTAAAATCGATCCGTCTTTGCTGGTTGTAAACTATCATATTTTGCACTAATTGTGAGTGACCAAACTGGTAAGTAAAACGAATAACGGTACAGATTTCTCCACGTTTTACTACCTCAATTTTTTGTGCCTTTAATTCCTGTTTCTTTTCCTTGTAGGAAATATCTAAGTTCCACGCATCGTATTCCCGTGGCCGGTCCTCAAAAATTTCTAAAACATTGCCACGTTGATCAGGAGCTAAAACTTGCCGTTTATTTTGTTTATCAAAGATCTCCGTCAGTTGACCCTGCGCATTCCATTTAATGCGGTAAAATTGGTTTTCTACCGCGTCGGCGGTCAGCTCGACACCAACAGTAGTTTCCTCAGTCCTAGTGCCAGCGATAAACTTAATATTTTGTTTGCCAAATGCTGCTATTGTCGGAGTAGCTACCAAATAGTTACCAGCTACCCTTTGACTGGTCAGTTCATTACCCTGATCATCGACAAATATCCCGTCTTCAGGCTCGGAGATCAGCGCAATATCTTTTCTGTTCCAAGCGGTCGTGTTCACCAGCGAATACTCGTCTTTACTGCTACCAAAGTGTTCTTCCAATTGCTTTGTTAATTCAGCCAGCGTTGTATATACTTGGTCGTAATCTTTCTGACTGTCTTCGTAGACTTCGTGAATTGCAGACCCAGGAATAATATCGTGAAATTGGTTTTTCAGCAATAATTTCCACGACTCTGCTAATTTTTCTGTCGGGTAATGCCAATTCGAGTCTTGTAACAACGCCAAAACTTCCAGTAACTCGACTTTTCTTAATAAAATTTCAATCTTTCGGTTATTTTTCTTATTGGCGGCGTGGCCCGTGTAAGTTGCACGGTGATATTCAAAGTACAACTCGCCGTCCCAAGTGTGCACGTATTGTCCCTTTTGCTGAGCAGTATCAATATTAGCGTGTAATTTCTTAAAATACTCGCCCGTCGTGTTCGTCGTGATCTTAGGTAATCCCGGCAGCTGATTGATAGCTCGAATATTTTCTATCATGTCACGGGTCGTACCGCCACCGCCATCGCCGTAACCATATGCTAACAGTAAATCTGAATTAACATCTTTATCCTGATAACTGCTGTAGATCCCCTTGACCGTTTCGGGGGTGATCACGCCATTGTAAGTGTAGTAAAATGGCCCTTTGCTATCATTCGGGTCTGGCGTAGTAATAAAATGAGTCAGTATTTTAGAACCGTCCATTCCTTGCCAGTAAAAAGTATCGTGTGGCATTCTATTGTATTCATTCCAACTTAGTTTAGTCGTCATAAACGTATCGATACCGGCTTTTTGCAAGATTTGCGGCAAAGCCCATGAGTAACCAAAAACATCCGGTAACCATAATGTATGAGACCTTTTCCCAAATTCTTGTTGAAAAAACCGGATCCCGTACAGTAATTGTCTAACTAACGCTTCGCCAGAAGAAATATTGCAATCGGCTTCTACCCACATTGCACCTTCAGCATCCCAACGTCCCTGGGCAACTCGTTGTTTGATCTGCCGGTAAATTTCGGGATAGTCGTCTTTGATATATTGATACAGCTGTGGAGTAGAAGCTAAGAAAGTGTATTCCGGATACTTTTCCATCAAGCGTAAAACTGTACTAAAAGACCTAGCACCCTTTTCTTTAGTGTGTTTGATCCGCCATAACCACGCTAGATCAATATGTGTGTGTCCAATACCGTTAACTGTATACTGGGGCTTACTTCCTTTTTGTTCGTTAAGCTGTTGTTCTAAATTGGCTTTAGCTTGATAGCATGATTCGTAAAATTGTTCAGAGCCCGGATCCGACCAGTCGATCTCCCTTAAAGACAGGTCTAAATCATTCAGCAACGTAACCCGCTGCGGATCATCTGGCGCTAACAATCCAACAGTTTCGATCCCATTTTTGACTAAATAATAAAGCTGATCAACTTTTTCATCTATAGCAGCAAGGTCTGCCACTTTAAAAATGTGTAACATTGGATCTGCACTGTCACCTTTTCGTCCGGGCAATCCCGTCCACATTTTTAGTGCCAACTGAATCGTTTTGCCGTGATGTTCCGGCCTTAAAAATACTTCTTGGTGGTGCCCGTCAACTCCTTGATACATCTCACCGTCAATGTAGAGTAAAGCTTCGATGCCCGTGTGTTTCAAATTTCCTAGCAATCCTAAATCAAGTAATAAGACCTGCTCATTATCACTATTGGGCACGGCCACATTTGTCGTTAGCCAAAAATATTTATTGATCCCGCTCCAAATTTTTCCCAGCGAAACGTCTTCCCAGTTCTCGCTATCATCAGGAAGCTGATTGCCTGCCTGAGCAGAAACTTCCAAGCACTTCCAATCAGAAATCGGTTTGCGGGTAACGTACCTACTTGCAGCTAGATCAGCCGCAATTTTTTGAATCTTTTCAACCCTAAAAAACATCCTGACCCTCCTAAATATTAATTAAAAATGAAGCTGAAATAGAACTTGCTAATTCTTGATAGTCCCTGATCCCAACCCCATTTTAGTTAAAAATTAATTTTGTTTTTTCCAAGCATTTTCATAAGAAATACCTGTTAAATCTTTGACTGTCTTCTTAGTCAATTCAGTCGCGTCAGCTTTAGAACCACCATTACGTAATCGTGCAATTTCATCGGTAATGATTTCATGAGTATTTTTATTTAGTTTAAACGTCCAAGAAATTACCAAGGCAATTAAAATCAAACCTCCTGCACCAAACAAAAGGATATTAGCAATTGTATTTTGAGCTTGCATAGTTTGGTGTAAATTATTCTTAACAAAGCCATTACTATCAAGAATCATTCCCACAACGACCGTCGAAATAGCAACCGTCGACTTTCTAGCAAAGTTCATCAACGAAGCAAATGCTCCAGAATGACTTTCCGTAGTAATCATTTCATCTAAATCGGGAATAAATGGGAAAACATTCCATGGGGTAAATTCAAGCGTTGCTCGTGCTGATTGATAAATAAACGACATTACATAAATCACAATTATCATTGTACCAGCAATCTTGATGTCTGATTTGAATAGGAAGTAATAACCACCCAACATCACGATCATCGTAATGTAAGCAAAATTATACAAAAATTTAGGACCAAATTTGATCATTGCAGGTCCAGCAACTAAGGGAATTAAAACCCCTACAATTGATAACGACATTAAGTTAGCAGATAAAGTAGCAGTAGCACCTAAACAAAAGACGATGAAGTACGTAAATACAGTATTATAAACATCTTTTCCGGTAAACGAAAACAGATAAATACATAAATGTTGACGAAAAGCTTTGATTTTTAATGCGTCTACATAACCACCAAAAATATCCTTGGTCTTTTCCCACAAATTTCTGTGTTCTTCTGAGTTTCCTGCTTTAGCTTCCTTAGCTTCGGCTTCAACCTCACTAACAGGTTTCTCCCAGGTCGAAAAACTAGAGATAAACATCCCAGTTACAAAAATAATCGCAAAGATTAAACCATTGATAAAGAACGGAGCAGGGCTGTCCTGTCCTAAAATTTTAAACAATTGTCCGGGAATAAACGTTGCTAAAAAGGTCCCACCAGCTGAAATAAACATTCTAGTTGAAGATAACTTGGTCCTTTCGTTGTAGTCTTTCGTCATTTCTGTTGGTAATGTTTCCCACGGAATTAACAATAAACTAGAAAGTAAATCATATGCGCAGTAAACAACCATGTAATACCAGAAATTCATACTTGGAATCCAAATTGTTGCAAAAATTAGTAAAAATGGAGCACCAAAAGTTAGCCAAAAATGACGCCGGCCATACTTCTTGCCAAGACGTGTTCTATAAAAATTATCGGTAAACGCCCCAGCAAATAAACTAAGTACTGCGTCTAAAACTCGGGCGGTGGCCATAATTAAACCACCCTGAGTAGCAGACAACCCGCAAAAAGTGGTGAAGAAAAAAAGCAACCATGCACCCATGATCGTCATTCCGCCGCCACCAACAAAGTCATTGATTCCAAATCCTAATGAAGTCCATAACGTTATTTTACGTGGGGTATAAACCCGGTGAGAAATTTTTTCTGAAAGTTTCATACTTTTTCCCTTCTAAATTTTTCTATCTGTTTAATCAGTATCGACAACTAATTATTATTTTTAATTGATATATTAGTATATAAAACCGATTACATATTATATTAAAAAATAAACTTAGTCAACCTAAATTTACAAATAAAATTTAAATACAGTAGTAAAAATAGCCTCTAAAAATTGTGAATTTAATCATTTAATGTTTGAAATTACTTATTTTTATAGTAATTAAAAAGAGGTCGCAGCCAAATCAAAATGGCCCGATCTCTTCGAAAATCATTAAAAGTTTATTTTCCTATTCAAAATAATCCGGGTACTGCTTTACCAACTGCGGCTCTTCGTCTAACATTCTGTGCAGGTGCGCGGTGATCAGTTTGGTTGCCTGCGGTTCGTTTTTGGTTTCGACCGCGTTGACGATCGCCCGGTGTTCGTCGATCAGCGACTCCCACGAAAGATCAGCAACTTGCAGACGCAAAAAACGAAAACGATTCAGCGACATGTTGACGGTTTGCAGCCACGTCCACACCTGCTCGTGTCCCGTTGCTGTATAAAAATAGCGGTGAAAACAATCATCCTCGTCAAAAAATTTCTGCCTTTGACGGGGGCTTCTAGCAGCCAAACTTTGGCGTTCGATGATTTGTTTTAACATGACGTAATCATAATCCTTTAATTTCGTCACGGCTTCTTTGACGACCCTGACTTCCACACTTTCTCTCATAAAACGTGCATCCTTAGCCTTACTAAGACTAATTTTAGAAATATAAGTTCCCGATTGTGGGACCGAATTGATCAGGTCTTCTTGGCGTAACTGCAAGATCGATTCGCGAATAGGTGTACGCCCCACTTTTAGTTCCGTCCCCAGCTGCTTTTCCGAAATTTTTTGTCCCGGCTGATAGTCAAGAGTAATGATCCGATGTAAAATGACATCGTATACTTGATCCTTCATTGTAGTAATGATCGACATATTTGAACACTTCCACTTACAAATAATTAATTTCACTTAAATTAATGATACCCCATTTATTTGACATTCAACAAGTAAAAAAGACTTGACAACTAACTAGAATCCGGTTACATTAAAAGTGATATATTAGTATACAAAAACTACAAATAAACTCATTCACATTAAGGAGGCCTCGCGGTGGTTAAACTACTAGATAACTACCAAGAAAAGAAACAGGAATTCGCTGCCAGTGGCATTGAAGTACCCCAATATGATGCTACGCAAAGTACCAAAGAAGGACAGGAAAATCCTGTCTGGGTCCACTTCGGTGGTGGCAACCTCTTTCGCTGTTTTCACGCCGAAATTGCACAGGACCTATTAAATCAAGGTGAATTAAAAAGTGGAGTGATCGTCGCCGAAACCTATGATGACGGCGTGATCGACCAGATCTACCATCAGTACGATAACCGGATTTTAAGTGTAGTGATGAAAGCCGATGGCACTTTACAAAAGAAATTGCTTAACAGTGTTGCTGCTGCTTTGTATTTCAACCACGAAAATCAAGGCGATTGGGACAAGTTAACTAAGATCTTCACCAAGCCGTCGTTACAATTTGCGACTTTTTCGATCACTGAAAAGGGTTATGCTTTGACCGACATGGACGGTAACTTACTACCAGCCGCCAAAGCTGACATCGATAACGGTCCAGCTGCCCCTACCACTAATATGGGGACAATCGCCCACTTACTTTACGCTCGTTATCAAGCTGGTAAATTGCCGATTGCCATGGTTAGCACGGATAATTTCTCGCAAAACGGCTTAAAATTAGAAACCGAGATCTTGCGGATCGCTACTGGCTGGCAACAAAACGGTTTAGTCGATGATGGTTTTATCACCTACCTCAAAGATCCTAAACAAGTTGCGTTTCCGTGGAGCATGATCGACCGGATCACTCCTAACCCTTCTGAAACAGTAGCTGCTAAGCTAAAAGAACAGGGCTTTGAAGACACCGAGATCGTGCACACCACTAAACACACGAACATCGCACCGTTTGGCAATACCGAAGAAATTCACTATTTAGTAATCGAAGACAGCTTTCCTAACGGACGTCCAGCTTTGGAGAAAGCCGGTGTGATTTTGACTGACCGCGACACCGTTAATGATGCCGACCAAATGAAAGTCACTGCTTGCTTGAATCCACTACACACAGCATTGGCAATTTTCGGTAACCTGCTGGGCTTTACTTCGATCGCTGCCGAAGTAGTTGACCCAGACTTAAAAGCACTGATCAAAAATTTAGGTTATAATGAAGACCTACCGGTAGTCAAAGACCCTAAGATCATTAATCCTCAGCACTTTATTGACGAATTGATCGAACAACGGTTACCTAATAAAAATATTCCGGACACCCCACAACGGATCGCCAGTGATACTTCGCAAAAAATCCCGATCCGTTACGGTGTAACGATCCAACATTACGTCGACGATCCTGCACGTGACCCCCGCAACTTGGAGTTTATCCCCCTCGTTATCGCCGGTTGGTGCCGCTATTTGATGGGACTAGACGACGACGGTAACGAATTTAAGCAGAGTGCCGACCCACTGTTAGCTACGATGAAAGCATACGTCGCTGACGTGAAGTTCGGTGATACCGACGTTCATCAGGCTTTGCAACCAATTTTGACCAATCACAGTATCTTTGATAACGACTTGTATCAACTCGGCTTAGGTCCTAAGATCGAAAATTATTTTGTCCAGTTGATCGCAGGTCCTGGTGCCGTTCGCAAAACGATCCACCAGGCAATATTAGATCACGGTACTGAATTTTAACATGTTATAGGAGAGAAAACTTAAATGAAAAATATGGGATTTCGTTGGTTCGGTGACAACGACGATTCAATCAAACTACAAGATATCCGGCAAATTCCCGGAACAACTCAAGTAGTAGGTGCGTTGTTCGACGTTCCTGTCGGTGATGTTTGGCCTAAAGATAAGATCAAGGCGTTAAAAGACGAGGTCGAAGCTGCTGGCTTAAAACTAGAAGTGATCGAATCCGTTAACATTCACGACGACATTAAAATCGGTTTACCTTCACGCGACAAGTATATTGAAAATTACAAGCAAACGATCCGCAATCTAGCTGAATACGGCATCAAGGTCATCTGTTATAATTTTATGCCCATCTTTGATTGGTTCCGGACCAACTTGCATTATCAATTAGCCGACGGCTCGACAGACATGGCTTTTGAACATCGTTATGCAGACGACACACCAGAAAACATCATTAAATCCGTGCAGGATAATTCCAACGGCTTTGTTTTACCGGGGTGGGAACCAGAACGTTTGGCCGAGATCAAACATCTTTTTGAAATGTACCAAGACGTCGACACCGTCAAACTAACGGATAACTTAAAATACTTCCTAGATGCCATTATCCCGGTTTGCGAAGAGTGCGACGTGCGGATGGCTATGCATCCCGATGACCCGCCGCGTCCATTATTTGGCCTGCCGCGGATCTATAAGAACCGCGAGGACATGCTAACGATCGAACAGTTGCACGAATCTAAATACAACGCGTTTACCATTTGTACCGGCAGTTTAGGTGAAAATCCTGACAATGACGTCCCAGCTATTATCCGGGAATTCGTTGCTAAGGATCGCGCACCCTTTATTCATGCCCGTAATATCAAATTCATGAACAAGGAAGGCGATTTTCACGAATCAGCCCACCTGTCATCAGAAGGCTCACTTGATATGTACGAGATCATGAAAGCTCTTTACGATACAGATTTCGACGGTTATATCCGGCCGGATCATGGTCGTGACATTTGGGGCGAACAGGGACGCCCGGGCTACGGTTTGTACGACCGAGCACTGGGGATCACTTACCTCAACGGTTTGTGGGAAGCCATTCAAAAAGATCATAAATAACAAGCTGTGAAAGCTGGTGGTTAGACGCCGAGGATTAACCTAGCTGGAAAGTAAAGCCTGAACTTGGCTTTGCTTTTTAGCAAGTTAAACGTAAGCGGCTACCAGCTGGAGCGCAATTAAAACAAGCTGTGAGGCAAGCCGGGAAGCAGTCGTGGACTAAGTGGCACCGACAGACAAATCCTGTACCTAGATTTGGTTGTCGGTGTCCTTAGGACCTAGACTGCTGGCTTGACGAGCGTAATTATAACAAGCTGCGAAAGTTGGCGGTTAAATGGGACCTGAGACGAAAATAAATTTGCCTCAGGTCCTAATTGTTTCTCCGTAAATATGAATGGTCTGATCGTACTTTAGTTCCGTTTCAAAATAAAACCAAGTCCAACTAGATTAGCGCTCAACTACGACCGCTTTTTTTCACAACTCTATCTTAGTAAATTTATTTTCCAGAATACAAACAATCAGTTATAATAAACACATTATGAAAAAAATAAGACACACAATTTGGTGGCTACTCGTGTGCTTAGCTCTGCTAGGTTTTTGTTATTACCTGCTAGCCGCCAACAACGGATTACACAATCCCTTCACCTACCACCGGCAAGTTTTGCTCGACGTTCCCTACGAAAATCAATTACAAAATGACCCGCTCCAAAATGGCTGCGAGGTCACTTCGCTAGCGATGTTACTGCGTTATTACGGCTACGACGTGACCAAAAATGATTTAGCGGCTAAAATCGCCTACCAACCCTTTGATGTCGACGAAGATCACCATGGCGATCCGCGCAAGGGGTTTGTCGGTAACATTCGCTCCGGCTACTCGGCGATGGGTGTTTACGTGGAACCGATTAGTAAGTTGTGCAATCAACTCGTTAGTGATAAATATCAAGTTCACAGCGGCCGACACCTTAGTACACGCCAACTACAGGAATTACTCCACCATCAGCACCCCGTGTGGATCCTAACGACTTTGGATTTTCAACCCGTTAAAAAACAAAATATCCTGAAATGGCCGACCATAGATGGAACTATCGCTGTGACGCCCTTGATCCATGCGGTAGTGATCACCGGGATCGACCAGCAGTATTTTTACGTTAACGATCCGTTAAAATACAAAAACCGGCGGGTGCCAATCAATCAGTTACTGACATCTTTTAAGGACATGGACTCGCAGTACCTTTACTTGATGCCCAAATAAAATGTAAGTTGCACAGCAAAGAGATTTCGAGCACTAATCTATTACTTACAAACCAAAAAAGGTACCTGGGACAAAAAACTGTTTTGCCCTAGGTACCTTTAATATTCTTAATCGCGTTTACCCAACAGTCTAGCTCCTAAGTAGCTTGGCTCACAAACTGTTATTTATTCGGTTCAAATACCAAATGTTCATTAACAAAGGCCAACAAACCTAAGTCACTTAATTCACGCCCGTAGCCGGAATTTTTGACCCCGCCAAACGGAATTTCAGGTAACGAAGACCAGCCATCGTTAATAAATGACATACCTGTTTCGATTTGAGCAGCAACCTTTTGTGCGTGCTTGATATCACTCGAAAAAATCGTGTTCCCCAAACCATAACTTGAATCGTTAGCCAAGTCAATTGCTTCTTGCTCGGAATTAACGCAGTAAACCGAAGCAATTGGCCCAAACATTTCTTGGTTATAAACCGGGTTATCCTTCGTAATATTCGTCAAAATCGTTGGCTGGAAGAAAAATCCCGGTCCCTCGATTGGCTTGTTACCGTAAACTAATTTAGCACCGTGCTCGATCGCCGAATCGACTTGCTGTTGCAATTTTTCTTGCGCACTCTTAGATGACAACGGCGCTACGACCGTATCTTCAGCCATCGGGTCACCAACTTTAGCCTGAGAAAAGGCCTCCGTCAACATTTGCAAGAATTCTTCGTACTTGTCTGCCATCACGATGAAACGCTTGGACGACGTGCAAACCTGCCCCGCATTGTATAACCGCGCACCAGGTGCCACTTTTTTGACTTCATCCCAGTCGGCATCATCCAAAATAATGAAAGCATCGTTTCCGCCTAGCTCCAAGGTCGATTTCTTCAAAGCATCGCCAGCTTCTCTAGCTACCGACGCACCGCCACGTTCCGAGCCAGTCAAGCACACACCAGCTACCCGTGGATCGTGGATCGCCTGGGAAACTTGGTCGTAGTTGATAAATAAGTTGGTCAAAGCTCCTTTAGGTGCCCCAGCGGCCACCACTAAATCGGCAAATTTCTGCGCAGAAGTCGGGCAGATCGAAGCGTGTTTTAAGATCATCGGGTTACCGACGATCATGTTAGGAGCAAAAACACGCACAACTTGGTAAAGCGGGAAATTCCACGGTTCTACCGCCACGATCACGCCCGTTGCCTGTTTGAGGTAATAAGCCTTACCAGCAGCGCTCTTCAACTGACGTGGTTGCATGAGCTCTTCACCGTGTTGAGCGTAATAATCGACGATCGTTGCACACAGCTCAACTTCACCGCGTGCCTCTGTCAATAATTTGCCCATGTCATAGGTCATCGCTTTAGCTAGATCCTCTTCGTTAGCGCGAATGGCCTGTGCAATCTTAGCTAACAGCTCTGCTCGCTGTGCCACTGGCTGTTTACGCCAAGTTTGGTAAAGTTCATGGCCAGTTGCCAAAGCCTCTTCTAAGTCTGCGTCTGTTGCATCATCGTATTTCTTTAACACTTCACCCGTATACGGGTAAGTAGTTTGATATGACATATTTGGAACCCCTTTCTGTTACCCTCTTATTATACTACTATTCAAAAAGTGCTCCTAATAATTTAAACATTATTAGGAACACTCGTTATCGCTTTTTTAACTAAATCGATTCGTTACTTCTGGCATTCAGTTAACTTTTGCCTAAACTCTTGAGCTTTCAGTTTAACACTAGCTTCTCCGCTTTTTTCATAATCCACAGCAATTGAACCACCGATTCCGACAGCCCACGCCTTTTTAGCCACCCACTCAGCTAAATTATCAATATTAACGCCACCTGTAGGCATCATTTCAACTTGAGGCATTGGACCGTGAATCGCACTGATAAACGAAGAAGTTAACACAGCTCCCGGAAAAATTTTAACAACATTACAGCCTAATTCCAATGCCTTTTGAATCTCAGTAGGAGTAGCGCAACCGGGAACGTAAGGAATATCATAAAAATTACACAACTTAGCGATTTCTTCTACTAAAGTAGGAGAAACGATAAATTTGGCACCACTCAAAATTGCAATTCGTGCGGAACTAACATCAAAAACTGTTCCGGCACCGATCACAATATCATCATTATCCTCCGTATCTTTAGTTAATTTGCTAATCACTTCTTGAATATTAGGCGTAGAAAAAGTTACTTCTATATTGTAAATTCCTCCCTGATACGCTCCCGTCGCAATCTCAATACCAGCCGTTGCCGAAGACCCACGTACCACTGCAAATAAATAATTTTCGTGTAACTTATTTAGCAACTCGTATTTTTTCATTAAATACTACCTCCTATACTAAAATTCATCTTCATCTATCAAATTATCATCTGCATCAGCAATCGACCATTGATCGATCCCTGTTTGTCCTTGCTGCTGAATTTGTGTAACGGCCGTAACAGAATCACTACCAAGCATCTGCTGATTAACTGCTTCAATTAACATTGGCAAATTGATTCCTGACAGGAGGAACACTTTCTTTTTTAGCACTACGTCTAAACGTGAAACTGCAAGTACACTTTGGTTATACGGACTTGCCCCTGGTAAATCAGTTAAAACTATAACCCCCTGCTCTTGACTAACTTCACCAATTGCAGTTTCAATCTTAGTTCCTAATTGCTCAACATCATCGCTCAATTGCAAACTAACGGTCCTCACATTATCAACATTACCAATGATCACGTTAGCTGCATCCAGGATACCCGCAGCCATATTTCCGTGTGTTACTATTACTAATCCTAACATTCAGTCATCCCCTAACTCGGTCAATTCATTGCGTATTTGCAAAAGTCGTTCAGATTGTTAAAGTTGACTTTACTACCGCTAGTCTTGTTTTTAGCTAATAGTAAATTTTCTTGATCTTGACTGTACTCAGCGCTGAGCCAAAAAACGACCTTTTTCCCGGTTGCTTTTTTAATAATATTACTAAAAGCAACACTATTTTTTCCTTTCTCATCAGTCACGACCATTTTTTGTAACGGAGCATCGGCACCAATATTTTCCCCCACAATTATTTGCGCATTAGTCCTTTTCTTCAGTAGCTGTAACAAACCAGCTCCGTTAGTACACCCAGCGTCAAGTAACGCGAAAGCTACTTCTTTATTATTCACATATTTCTTAGCTAAACTTAAAATGGTTAGTACAGAAGCCGTACTCTTTTTTAAATTTCTTCTAGTAGGCCAACCTTTCGTGATTTTGCCAAAAAAGTAGAAATATAGTAGCAATAACATGAACAACAACAAGGATTTAACCGAAAGCAACGGATTGCTTTTAAAAATTGGCAACGCACCATACACAAAAAGCAATATCCCTCCGATCAAATATGGAATTGCGCTAAGCAAAATAAGCAACAACTGATTTTTTTGTGCGTGTTTTCGGTCAAAATACTTATACGTCAACAATTGAATGGCCGCTGTATCATAATTAGTACAAATTACTCTTTTAGCTTGCCGCAGATTACCAATGTACAAGTTATGATAAAGGTTGGAATGTAATTTAAATTCATCAATTTTCATATCCATCCTGAAAGCCTTAACATCAGAAACTATCGCCTTTAAAAATTTGATTTTTTGTTTATCCGTGTAACGACGAGAAAATATTGTTCCATAACGAAACAGCCAGTCTTTAAAATCTCTATCTGGTAACATCTTCTCACCTTCCTGCTACTACAAATTGAATTTTTTCAAAATTTCGTCTAATTTAGCTGACGGGGCGGCAGGAGTCGTTTGAAAATAAATATCTGTCACTCCGTAGTCTTGCTGCAGTTCTTTTAGTTTAAGCAGATCTTCCCGGTTTAAAAATACCGCTTTAGTAACCTGAATATCGTCTTCAGTTTGCTTAGACGTCCCACCAATATTTAGTTTATCAAATTTGATCCCGTGTTTTGCTAAACGGTAAAATACCCCAACAGTTTTAGCGATCATAATGCAGTTATATTCTTTAAAATCAAATTCGTCCCAATAATACTTACACTTTTCTTCAGTCATGGTGATCGTTTTTTTACCCGTTCTCGAGCCGGCAGATTTATATAATTTTTTCATATATTTATCCTTAGCCACAGTATCATCTACAACAAAAATCGAATTAACGCCCGGACGTTGGGTTAAAGTGATCATTACCTGACCGTGAATCAATCGCTGATCTACTCGCGCTAAATTAACAACTCCCATTTTGATTCCTCCCCGTTTGATAAAAAATCAGTCTATTTATAAAATGCGTAATGCACCTAAAATTATCAGGATCAATGTTAGCCATAGCAATGCTTGGGTGACTTTTAATCCCTTCTTTTGGAAGTAAAAATATAATCCGCCCACGACTATCAGAGGTAAGATTCCCGGGAGTATTTTGTCAAGAATACCTTGTAACGCAAACTTATTACCAGAAATGGCAAATTTGAGTGGCGAACTAACCTTGATATAAGAAGCGGCTAGAATCCCCATCATAAACATCCCCAAAATTGATAATAGATCGATCGCATTTTGGACCCCCGCACTCGCTAATAAACTAGTAGCATTTCTCCCCAATCTAAAAGCCTGTTGGGCAAAAAAGATACCAATCAACAATTGATATAACGCAAAACAGATAAACGGGAATAAAGCACCAATTGCAGAACCTGATTTGGCCCAAGGCAAAGCAATAGCGATAAAAATATACTGAATAGTACCGGAGTCGATCGAATCCCCGATTCCTGCTAAGGCCCCCATCAATCCGGCCTTAGTGTTATACATCAAATCATCAGTAACTGTAATTTCTTCTCCTTCATATTCCTGTCGTGCTCTTTCTTGTTCTAGGGAAGCCATTAATCCCGTAATAACTCCCCCGCCCCATGCTAACTGCGTATTAAAAAATAATACCTGCCTTTGATACGCCTTGATCAACTCGTCTTTTCCCTTATATAATTTTCTGAGGACTGGCATCATAGCCCACAGTAAGGAATCAGCGATATATCTTTCAAATGAGTGGGGGATCTCATTGACAAAATAAAAACGAATATACGACATCGTAATATCTCTTTTAGTTAATTTTTCTGGTTTATTATCCTGTGTTTTTTCCATTTTCGCTTAACCCCCTCAGTTAAAAGTCGTCATCGTCGTCCATATCAGCATCTGCAGTCTGCGCATTATTAGACCCGTTTCCTCTTGCTAATACAAAGATAAAGGCGATCAACGTTCCTAAAATAGCGTAAGTTACCATGGTAATATTTAATTTGCCAAAAATAACATCCATAAAATATGCTAATAAGAAAAAGGTAATGTACTGTTTTTTACCAATTACATAAACGGTGACTGCGAGTCCAATCGCAACTAAACCTCCGCCTAATACATTCAGTATATGGAAAACTAAGGTTCCTTCTAATCCGGCAACAAACGCTGCAACGACTGGTGCTCCAACGTAAAGAGCGACAAAAACCAACGGTACGAAAATTAAAAATGCAATTAAAACTGGTGTCCATATAACATGAAGGGTAATTTTACGTTCGTTTCCTTGGGCAATAGCTTTATCAACGAACTTTTCATTAAAGGAATTCAAAAAGAATCTAAATTGGTAGAGATATGTTCCTAATAGACCAACGGGGACGGCAACGGCAATCGCAGCGTTAGGACTTGTATGTCCTAATAACGCAACGGGGACGGCAACGGCTGCGGCAATAGCCGGTTCATAAGGCATCGTGCCGCCGGGAGCAAAAGCCCCCATATAAATCAACTGGATGGCAGCGGTTACCTCCATTGCATTTTTAACATCACCCATCACTAAGCCAACAACTAAACCTGTCATTAACGGCGAAAAACGTAACGTTACCGTCGCACCGCCAAACATAAAACGAGATTCAACCGCGGCGATCCAAAGCGCAATTATTAAGCTTTGCCATATAGAAAGCGTATTCATTTTATCGTAGACCCCCTTTATTTTTTACTCGTCATCAACTACCTATTTTCCATGTACTTTTCTAAATCAAACATCGTATTCCGCAAAACTTGTTCGTCGATCTTAAAGGGTAAGATGTGAATTTTTTCTTTGCTATTAGCCAATTTAACTACTTCCGTTATCTGCTGATCATCTAGCGGCCAAACACCCATATCAGTTAATGACATTGGTAATTTAAATTGTTGATAAAATGGGACCAGTTGATCAATAACGTCCCATTTTTTCTCGAGTGCCAGCTGGAAGAATATCCCGTACGCCACTTTTTCTCCGTGTAAATATTGATGTAAACTAGGTAAACACGCAGAAAGGGCATCGTGCATGGTATGAGCCGCTGTGTTACGGGTATACTTATCACCAAATCCACCTACCATCCCCGCAATTGCAATTACTATTTCGGAAACATGTACGAATCCCGGGCTCAATTTAGCTTGTTGCATATCGGTAACGGCAATTTTAGCCTCATTCAAGATTTTTTCCTTACACATTAGAGCACTATAGTAAGCCATCTTGATCATTGGTTCATTTTTGTATTGATCCTCTTTTAAAATCACTTCTGACTCGTACCATTTTGCCAGTGTATCCGCTATCCCCGCTATAAAATAATTGACCGGCGCATCGATCACGATTCGTGGATCAGCCACGAGAAATGCCGCTTGCCTTTTAAGGTGGACCGTTTTTCCTTCCGCCAAACCGTTATCCTTATACATTACAGCTAATGGCGTCCACGGCGCACAATTACTTGCTAAGGTTGGAACTGTTCCAAAATCAACTTGTGCTAAAGATGCCGTGTACAAAGCTAAGTCACATAACTTACCACCACCGACTCCAATAATAAAATCGATCTTTTTTTCTGCACAAATTTGTGCTATCCGCTGACCTTCGTTGAAGCTACATTCACCGTGATATTTTTCATAAAAGACCGTCACATCCGTATCATTTTCCAGCGATTTTAAATAAGGCTTTGCTTTATCCCACGAAACTGTTCCGTGAATCACAAGCACATTATGTGCGTTATGTTCTTTTAATAACTCAGGAATAAAATCTAATGCTCCCTGACTATAGCTATAAAATTCCGGGCCAACTTTTACTTGTAACTTGTCAATCATGATGATCCTCCTTAACTATTAGATTTAAGCAATTGTTCGTACTGGTTTTTTACCATTGATGACATCAACTATATCCTGATAGCACTTGTCATCCATTCCCCCTAAACATTCACTGGTGTAAGCAGAAGTATGTGTCGTAATAATCACATTAGGAAATGCCAAAAGTGGTTGGTCTTTAGCAGGTGGCTCTTTTTCAAGCACATCGGTTCCATAGCCCGCAACTTTACCACTTTCCAAAGCAGTACACAGTGCATGCTCGTCAATTAAAGCTCCCCGCGCTGCATTAGAAATAAAAACTCCATCTTTCATGGCAGCAAATTCAGTTTTCCCCAGCATGTGCATGCTACTATCATTCAAATCTGCTGCTAAACAAATGATGTCTGCACTTTTAACAACTTCAGCCAAAGTTGCTTTAATACCGCCAAAGCTAGCAATTTCTAGTTCGGTTTTATTAGGGTCACAGCCTAGAACTTGACACCGAAAACCATAATTAAAAATTTCAACTAAGCGACTGCCGACATTGCCTACTCCGATCACTCCAACCGTTTTGCCACTTAAATTTTTTCCGACAAATTTTGCTCGTTCGTTCCACTTTCCATCATGAGTAGCGCTATTCGATTGCAATGTTTGTCTCATTACCGCCAACAGATTAGCAAGATGATTTTCTGCAACTGCATCTCTTTCAACTAACGGAGGGACTAAAGAAATCACAGTTTGATGTTGTTTAGCTGCCTCCAAATCAATGTTGTTGTAGCCAATTCCGTGCCTTGAGAGCAAGTAAAGCTGATCTTTGTGAGCAAAAAATTCTTTAGTGAAAAAAGGAGTAACACCCGAAGCAATCATGTTAAATCCATGAAGTTGTTCAGCAAGTTCCACTCCAGCAATATCACTAGCGAAATTGAATTTTTTAACCTCCTTTACCTGTTCAATGGCCAGCAACTTATTACGAAATTCTTCCCCTAAACTGCTTGAATTTACGATTGCCACCCTAATATCGTTCATGTCATCATTTCCTTTGAAAAATATTTTTATTTTATTACCGGTAACAATTTGATAATAACAAAAATATTTTATTTTGTAAACGCTTTATATAAAATAATAAAAATATTTTTTTAAAAAGATGACAGAAAAATCTAATATTTCCTACATAAATGCCGCAGTTAAGCTGTTTCTTTAATTTGTTTTCATCAAATATTGTCTATCATAATTTTTGATGTTAAACTGAATTCAACTTTACTCTAACATTTTTTTGCGTAATAATTTTATTAATAGCGCTTCATTACAATTAATGTTTCACAAATACACTCAATGGAGGAGTAGCAAACATGGCTTTTGGATATTTAGATTCGCTAATAAAAAGAAAAATGACCATTCAAAGTCAAACTGACAAAAAAATATCGGCCTATTTTAAAAAGGCTGGAAAAGCCGTCATCAACTCTACAATTACTGATTTAGCAGAAGAAATAGGGGTTTCAACCGCAAGTATATATACTTATGTCAAAAAATTAGGCTTCAATGGTTTCAAGGACTTTAAAACCAATATTACTTCTCACGTTTACAACACAGAAAGTTTAGACAACGTCACCGTTTTAAATGAGATTTCTCCCGCCAGCCCTCCCAAGGAAATTGCTAATAAAATAATCGAGTATCATATCAGTCTGATCAAAGAGTTAGAATTATTCATTGATGAAAAAAAATTGATTCGAACTTTAGACCTGATGAAAAAAGCAAAAACTCTTCATTTTTTTGGACAAGGTGGCTCATCGATCTTAGCTTTCGACGCCTACCATAAATTTATTCGTACTAGATTTAAATGTAACTATATTTTTGATTATCATTTACAATTAAGCTATTCAACTAAGCTGGATGAAAACGACGTCGTTTTACTTTTTTCCCATTCAGGATCTACCATAGAAATCATTAGAATCGCCCAGATCCTTAAAGAAAAAGGAATTCACACAATTTCTTTTACGGGCAGTCCTAATTCAAAATTGGAAGATTTATCGGACATTACGTACATTTTGTATACGGAAGAAGTTGCGTTAGGGTTAGAATCATTGGGGGCTGAAACACTATATTCAATTTTAATTGATATTTTATGGGTAAATTTAACTTATGATAATGAAGAAAAGAATAAAGAAGTCGTTACTAATATCAGAAAAGCGTTAGCGTTAAGTAAACCGCACTTCAGATCTAACAAAAAGCCACACTAAAAAATAAGAGGACTGAGATAAAAAATTTTATTCCAGTCCTCTTATTAGAATGATTATGTGCTAAAAAACACCAATTTGTCCGCTATTATTTCTTAAATTCCTTACTGATCTGTCCGGCTAATTGTGTTACTAAATCTTCGTCTTTGAGTCCCGTCGTTTCCTGCACGACTTCAGCGAACTTAGCTTGGATCATCTGCTGTAACTTGACGCTTTCGTCGTCCGTCGGCACGTCAAATTGATAAATCTTAGCGGCTGTTTCCAGCAGCTTCTCGTAGCTCAATCCCCGTTCCTTAGCCTCGCGGATCGGGCGAATGAAACGTTCGTCGAAGCCCAATTTGCGGATCGGTGTCCGGCCGACGCGGGCAATCGTGTCTGAGATATAGGTATTTTCAAAACGGCTGATGATCTTTTGCTGGTAAGCTTCGTGGTCGGCCCGTTTGAAATGCCACTTAGCGATCAGTAGGTCGCCCGTTTCTTTAAGGACGCCCTTGAGTTGGGCGAGCACCTTTTCGTCTTTGATGGCATCACCGATGCTGTCGTAGCCCAGCGTTTTGCCGGTGTAAGCGACGGTGGCGTGGCCCGTGTTAACGGAAAACAGCTTGCGTTCGATGTATGGTTCCAAATCCGGGGCGTAGTCCACGCCTTTGAGTTTCAGTTCCGGCCGGGCCATCTGCGATTCGTCCACGATCCATTCCTTGAACGGTTCGACGGCGACCATCAACGGGTCGTCGTGTTTTTGCAGCGGCACGATCCGGTCGACGGCGGCGTTGGGGAAGCCGACAAATTCATCGACGTAAGCCTTGGCTGCGGCATCTAAATGTTCGTAAACCGATTTTTTCAAACTTTGCGAGCCGCCGATCATATTTTCACAGGCGATCACGTCGAGCTTTTGTTGGTTACCGGCTTCTTTGCGGGCAACCAAACCCTGCGCGATCAACGGTGCGATCAGCTTCAAGATCTTAGGACCGATCGCGGTGGTGACCAAATCGGCCTGCGCAATCGCTGCGACCACTTTTTCCGGTTCCTTGGCGTTGTTGATGCCGGCGACGTTATGCACCTGGATCTTTTCTTGCCCCGCGGCGGCGAGTTCGATCTCGTATTCGTGGCGCTTGTTTAACTCGTCAATGATCGTTTCGTTGACGTCGACAAAATCAATACTAAAATCGTTGGCGGCTAAGGTCTCGCCGATAAATCCCCGGCCAATGTTACCCGCACCAAAATGAACTGCTTTCATTGTTTTTCTAACCTCTCCTATCTTTAAAAATTTTTAGCTACCCATTCGGCAAATAAATCTGGCCAAATAGCCACCTCCTCATTATTATCTATTTCTTCATGACTAGTTTCTCTAGTAGCTAAACTGATACCATGTCTACCGGTGGAAAAAATATGCAATGCAAAGGAAACACCATTTTTTCTTAAAGCTTGTGCAAATAATAAACTGTTTTCTACCGGAACTTGGGGATCCGACATCGTATGCCAAATAAAAGTAGGGGGCATTTTAGAATTAACTCTTTGTTCCAAGGATAACTTTTCTTTTAAAGTCAAGTATTGATCTCCTAGCAACGTTTTCAAAGATTTCAAATGTGCGTATTGACCACTAGTCAAAACCGCATACCCCAGCATTAACCCGTTGGGTTTCCATTTTTGGCTGTCTTGGCCTAAGTAATCTTTTATTAAATTATCATCCCAAAAAACACCTAGACTTGCTGCTAAATTTCCACCTGCAGAAAAACCAGCAACAATAATTTTATCCGCAGCTATCATCCACTTTTTAGCGCTATTCCTAATAATCTTTACAGCAGATGCTAGTTCTAATAAAGATTGAGGGAATTTACCCTTTTCAACGCTATACCGTAAAATAAAAGCATGAAAGCCGTAACTGTTCATTTTAATTGCTACTGCTTCTGTTTCCCTTTCGGTAAGATAACGATAACTCCCACCTGGGCAAATTAAAATAGCTGGCCTCTCACGAAATTCATCAATTTCAACATAATTTTCTAAGATATAAGTTGTTAACGTCGCATTTCCTTCCCATTTTGGGACATTAACATCAATTACCCGATGAATCAATTTTCTTCCTCCTCGCTTAACTGTAAAGACCGAAACTTGCCAAATACGCAATAATTACGTTCAAAGCCCCACCGGTGAATTTTTGATACAATACAGCAGGAACACCTAATTCAACGGTTTGAGTTTTAGCGTCTTCAATACTCAAACCAACAGGAACAAAATCGCAGGCAGCTTGAGCATCAATCGCAAATAATGCCGGTAAAGCTAATTGTGGCGGAATGTTACCCTTACCTATTTCCACACCAATTAAAGTACCAATAACTTGGGCAATAACAGCTCCAGGTCCTAATAATGGTGACAAAAATGGTAACGAACAAATAAACGCTAATAAAACTAATCCAAATATATTTCCTGCCAGTGGAGTCAAAAACTTAGCTATAAAATTGCCTAATCCTGATCCTTGAATAATTCCAATTAGTAAGGCGATAAACGACATAAATGGAATAATAGTAGTCAACACCGTATCCACTGCCTGTTTAGCCGCTGAATTTAAAGTACCAACTACCTTGCCAACACCCAATCCCACTTTAGTAATCAAACTTCTTTTAGCAGGCTTTTCTTGATTAATCTTAACTTCTTGTTGCTGATGATCTTCAATATTTTCTTTACTTACTTCGTCATCAATATTGACTTGCTCATCTTCAGCATACGATATTTGTTTGATACCCACATTTGAAACATAAATATCTTTAGTTATATATTGAGCCAATGGACCACTTTTACCTGTTGGTAATACGTTAACTGTTGGGATTTTCTTTTTAGGGTATATTCCACATCTAAGTGTTCCACCGCAATTTATGACTACCAATGCAATCTCTTCATCCGGTACACTCGTTTTAAAACCATCTACAGCAGTCATACCTGTCATTTCTACAATTTTGTAAATAATATCCGGTGTGTCACCACCAGTCACATAAACTACCTTATGTTTTTCAGTAGTTGGAGTAATTATGAGCGGTCCTCCAAATCCACCAGTCCCTTTTGTGATTTTAATGCTTTTATACTTTCCCATTTCTACACCTCCATCTTATTCATTTTCCGTATCCAGATTATCAGGGTTTACTCCTGCCGATTTACACAAACGTTTAAAATAAAATTCTGAAAGCATGCCATTAATTAAACTAACAACCATTCCCACCAATAAATATCTTAAGGCTAGGTCCGTGGTGTTAAATCCTAACTTAGAAATTCCATTTGCGATCCCCATGAATACAAATATTTCTCCCGGATTAACATGAGGAAAAAGTCCTAAATTAGTATGATTAACTATTGAAATAGCCGTATAATAACCTGGTTTATATTTTTCGGGTAAAACTTTTCCCAAAGAAAGTGACATTGGATTAGCAAATCCCAATGAACCTATCATCGGAAGTACCACGTACCTCAGCAAAGGATTTTTAGATGACATTTTGCCAAACCTTTGCATCCTTTCTTCACCAACAAAACTCGTAATTGCATTCATAGCTACTAAAAACATTAATACTAATGGAACAATAGATGTCATATACCCGACAAAAGTACTTGCACCTAATTTAAATAATTTAATAAAGGCCTCTAAAACATGTACTACACCATCCATTACATCACACCTCTTCTTTTAGTAAGTAGCTCTCTTGTCTTAGTAACTAAACTAGTCCTCGTTTTTTCCGTATAGTTGCCGTTAAATGCATCTTTGGCAACTAAAGCAGCTTTTCTAGTCAAATTACTTATCCCTCTAGCACGCATATTCTTGTCTGTGAGATCATTTATTGCTAAGCCATCAAAATTAGTAATTCTGTTGAACCTTGCCATAAATGTTACCCCTTGCAATTTAACAGTAGCTAGAATTTTTTGCTGATCATCAATAGCAAAAATAATAATCGTACCTGCTCGAACCATTCCCTTTTTTTTACCGATAACCACTCTTCCTATTTTTTGCATTTGAGAATAAACTTTTTGAAAATTTTTGATTTGAAATGTAGTCAAATACGTCTGCAATAAAAATACAGCAAGTAAAATTACGGTGATTATTATGCCAAACATAGCGGATCCCTCCTTTTATTTTTCTTGCACGTAAATTTGTTCTCCAATCTTAGGAACTTTTATCAGGGATTCTTTTAAATAAACCGTACCAGACAACATATGATCATCCATTTTTCCAAACTTCAAAGTCATATGACCGATTTGATTAAAACTGTCAAGGGCGGTTTTGCCGACTTCATTAACGGTGTATTTATCCGTACCTAAAATTAAGTAATCCCCCTTATTAAGACTGTTAATTTTTCCCTGACAATCATGGATCAAGCAATATTCTCGTAAATCCTCGGGTGCAGCAGCGGAAAACAAAATTAACATTTCCTGCTTTGCAATATCTTCCACACTTTTACCAATTTCAGTAATAGTGATCCGTTTCATCTCCATTATTAATAATTCACCTTTCTATCAACTTGGTTCCTTATACTTTTCCTGTAATTCTGCAAGAAAGTTCTCAATATTTTCAGAATCAAATTTTTTCGAATTTTCTAAACTCTTGCACCTAGAATTAATATTATGGATTTCTTCAAAAACAAATTCATAAATTTGTACCAAAACATTTTCTTTTTCTTTGGTCAATTCTTGTGGGGTACCGATCAAAAAAATAAATTGAGCTTCATCTTTAACGGTAAATACAGAAAAATCAAAAAGAATACTACTTTGTTCCTTCAAAATACCATGAGGAACAAAAGAACCATGATATCCTATTTCAGTAATATCTTGCTTTTTAATAGCGGACATAAATTCGCTATCAATTACGTGCTTTGCCTTTAAAGTTTCCAACCTAACTGATACGTTGTTCAAATAGTTATTTTGATATCCTCTGTGAATAGAAAAAGAAAAATTAACCATAGAATTACTGATCAAAGTTCTTAATTTCCCATAATTAACCTTTTTTGTTATATATTCATTATTAAAAATATTCATTATCCGAATAATTGGAATATCAGTTTTAACATTCAAAGAATCCGTGCAAAATATCGCGCTAATTTGATTTAGACTCAGACTAGAAATTTCTTTTTCCGTAATATCAACTATTTTAAAATTACTGGAAAAAATCATTTTAATTCTTTCTTTTACTAAGTTGGTTACTGATTTTCCATATGAATTGACCACACCTACAATTTGTGTCTGACTATATTTTTCCTTCAAAGCCATTTGAAAATATAACGATAAATATGCAATCTCATTATCGTTAATATCTATTTTTAGCTCACTCTTGATCCTCCTTCCAGCAACTTTGGCAACTTGATATGCAAAAGGATAACTATCCGCGATCATGCTATCATCAACCATTATTTCCGAAGGAACATGAAATATTGATCTGTTGATCAAAAAAGCTAAGTGTGTTTTAATTTCACTCTCAAATATCTTTCTATCAAAATAAAAATGGTATTCAGCATAAACAGAATCAATTATTTTATCTAATATTGTAGTAATACTAGAATTATCAATATCTACTTTCTGTGTATTTTCGATATTTAAAGGGAAACAAATAAAATCATAGTCATATTGCGTTAAATTGCAGTGATAGCGAATGTTCAAGACTTTTTTCATATCTTGTAAAACTTTAGAATCACCCCAGAAATTTTTATAGTACTTAATTTTATCTTCAAGGTGATTTCCATTTTGACACCTTAAAATTGACAATATTACAACTTTCTCCAGCAAATCATTCCGCACATAATTTAAAGAAAAATGATTGGCTACTTTCACTATCAATTTATCTAAAAAAACATCCGTAATTGTTTGCCACTTATTTAAAGAAATATATTCCTCATATAAGTAATTTAAGATTAAAATCCTCACAGTAGTTTCGGAGGCTCGTAAATATAGCCCTTTGTTGGTAACACCGATTATTTCCGCATTGTAAGAACTTAAAATTTTGCGTAATTCCTTAATATCATTTACTACGGTCCCTCTACTTACTGAAAAACTAACAGCTAAATTTCTTAGCGTTACGTAGGTTCTATTTAAAATAAAGTGCAAAAGTATTTTTTTCCTTCTGTTATTTTTAACGAACGAATTTCCAAGTTGTAAGTCCCACCTTATTTCTTGTAGTAGCACTTTATAGTCAAGAACATGCAAAATAATATTTTCATCTTTAAATCTTAACTGGCCCATATTAAAAATTTTTTCATTCAAAGTGACTATTAAATTATTTAATTTACTAAAGCTAATACCTAACTTCTTTAATCCAAAATCAACAGTGATCACATTTTCATGTTCCATCAAAGTTCGAAGTAGATCTACTTCAATATTTTTAAGGTACACTTCTTTTCTCACCTCCCTTCGTAAAAGCAAAATAATTATAGCATCCACGCGAAAGCGGTTAATTCAATTAAAAAGGTAAAATTAAGCTAATTTATTAGACTAATTTGAGGTACAAAAAATTACGAAAGACTACCGGCTTTAAGACCGACTGTGACTTATGACCATACAAATAGGACATGAGATAAAATATAGCTTTGTCTCATGTCCTATTATTTTTATTTATCTTTACTCCTCTTACCTTGGCCTCTTATCGACATCGCCCGCTGCGTTTTTTTCAGCGCGTGCGCGTTCAACGATTGTCGGATCCTGCAAACATTCAACGATTGTGCGCGCCATCGCCTTAGCAGCTCGAGTGATGGCTTTGTGCGTGACGTCAGTTCCCGCTACCTTTTCGTATTCAGCGGTGTGTAGCGACATCCGCGTTTCATGTAGACTGAAATATGGGTTCGCCGTCGGCATGATCTGACTGACATTCCCAAAATCAGTCGAGCCAAAATCGTCCGGAAAATCGGGTAAGACGGGTTCGCCTAGGTCTTCCAAAGCCTGGCGACAAATGTTACCAATGATTGGACTATAAGTACGGGCGCCATAACCCGTTTCCTCGCTGATCTCGACTTCACAGCCAGTGGCAAGGGCAGCTCCCTGAGCACAATTTCTGACCTTCTCTAACAGTGCAGGCATTTCGGCTTCTTCCATGCAACGCACGCTATAATTGATTTTAGTGTAATCGGGGATCACGTTAGTCAGTTTGCCGCCATCTTCAATTACTCCGGCTAAGCGAACGTCTGATGTTAACTGTTGGCGTAACAAACCGATTGCTACAAAAAAGAGGTTAGCTGCATCTAAGGCATTTTTCCCCTTGAAAGGTTGGCTAGCAGCATGCGCTTTTTGTCCCTTAAATTCAAATTGAAAACTATGTGTAGCTGTACAACGACCGGCAATTCGCGTCGTACCCGAAGTCGGGTGAACCATGATTGCAGCATCGACATCCTTAAAGGCACCACGATCTAATAGCTTAATTTTGCCTCCACCACCTTCTTCGGCAGGAGTACCGATCAACGATACTTTACCGTCGATCTGACAGTCGATCATTGCTTGACGTGCGGCTAAAAAGGTTCCGATCGCAGCGGTAGCGATCACATTATGACCACATCCATGACCAATTTCTGGTAACGCGTCGTATTCAGCGAGTACCACAAAATGTAGCTTAGGCTCACCCTGCTCGAAGGTGGCTTTAAAAGAAGTTGGAATCTCACAGTAATTGTCACTGACTTCAATTCCTTGCTCCCTTAGATAGGCCATAATGTGTTGTACGGTATCAAATTCGTGATAACCCAATTCAGGATGATCGTGAATATACGCGCTTAATTTAAACAAGCCCTCCTTTTTTTCATCAACCGTTTGGTTAATTACACTGACAGCATCACTCATCACTTCACAGCTTCCCTTCATATATTATAATAATCCAATAGCAGCACCAGCTAAGCCGATCACGATCGTCCAAATCAGGATCGTCGTGTACTTGACGTTTTTCTTCGTGATCAGGTAATAAATCAAAAAGACGATTGCAAACGGAATAATTCCCGGTAAAATTTGGTCGAAGTAAGACTGAATTGTTTTCGTAGCTCCACCAACTACAATTTTGGGCTTTAATGACAATTTGACGTATTGTGAGGAAAGAGAACCCATCATAAACATTCCCAACACACCGGCGCCGGTAATAAACTGATTGATTTTACCACTCTTCAGAATTTGCAAGATACTACGCTTGCCAAACTTATAACCCGTCATCCATAGCCAGTAACTAATCGCAGTTGAAATCGCACTGCAGACAATAAATGTTCCAATTCCAGCAAACCAGCTACCTGCAGTCGCCAACGGCAAGAACAAGCCGATCACGATCGGACGCACGGTGCCCCAATCGACAGTATCGCCGATTCCAGCCAAAGGACCCATCATCCCGGTCTTCAAACCGGTGATCATTTCGTCGGAGATCTCAGCTCCCTGCGCCTTTTCTTCTTCCATCGAAACGACAACTCCTGGGATCACACTACCCCAGACACCTTCTGTGTTAAAGAAGGTCAAATGACGTTTCAAAGCGGCTTGCAGATCTTCTTTACCCTTGTACAACTTCTTTAAGATCGGTGTAATTGAAGTGGCAAACGACAAACTCTGTAATCTTTCATAGGAATTAGATAACTCACAAGTTCCTAGCCATAACATCCAAGAGTAAACTAAATCTTTTTTAGATAATAGCTTCTTATTCGGCGATTCCTCGTCGACTGCAGCCTGAGCACTCGCAGTCGCAGCGGCAGCAGCACTTGGATCTTTAGTGAATCTAATGTGTAAGATTGCCATGAATAAGCCAAACAGGGATAATGCAATCATGTTGACGCCTTTGACGTATTGCGATAAGAAGAAGCCAAAGATGAAATACAAGATCAGGTCCTTTCTGCCGATAACAGAAATCGTGATTGCAAAACCTAAGGCCGGTAAAATCGTTCCGGTCACTTTTAAACCTTCCATGATCCATGCAGGCACGGCATTCATAAATCCCTGAACTGCATGAGGCCCTAAGTAAATCGCAATCGTCACCGGTATAATATAAATAAAGATCAGTGACAGCGGCGGATACAATAGGTGAGCACGCATGATTGCCCCTGGTTTTCCTTTTTCCGCAGCACTATCAGCCATATGTACCCAAACGGCATTTAATGTCCGGCGTAAATAATCTAGTAGTACTCCCAATAATCCTACCGGCACCGCTAATGTCACCGCTACTTGTGGCGACATGTGAGACGTTAACGCAAGTGGAATTGCCACAAAAGTTGCTAACATTTCATCGGTCGGAATATTACCACCGGGTTGAATAACAGCAATGTATAAGACCTGCACTGCAGCCCCAATGATCATCGCCTGCTTAACGTCGCCCAAAACTAGACCAATTAACACTGCGCCAAATAATGTAGTATTTTTAGGCCAAGTATATAAAATTCCCATCCGACAAAAGCAAAATAAGATACCTAAAATGATCGCTTTCGTGATTGTCATTAACTCACATCCTTTATCAATTATTCAATTAATTTCTAACTACTATTACATAATTACAACTTAAGTCCCGGATTATTATGCTCGGTCCTTTTAACCAATAATTCCTGTAACTTATCGGTCATCACTTTAGTTTTTAGCGGTCGACACTCACACGGCTCATCGATGTACATCACCATGTCCGTTTCAGGCGTAAATTCCTGCCATTTGACCTGTCCTTTACCACCCGGAACGTGGTTTCTAGCAAACGTCGCCCAGTACTGTGCGATCGAGTCACTAACTTGACGATCAGTTTCATCAAAATCAATGTACTCACTATTCAAATTTTGGAAATGATAGGCATTTTCACCAGCATGGTAAGCGCCAAAATAATACGGCTCCTTGCCCGGCGTTACCCGCTGAAAAATATAATAATATGTCGGTGATTTACGTCTTGTAGCTAAACAAGTGGCAAAATAACGCATATTAGCGATCGTATTATCCGACCTGAAACGTCCCAAGGCATAGGCTGGTGATTGTTTTAAATAGGCACCATACTTCTGATAAATATATTCCGTTTGCCCCGGGTATTTAGTACTAACAGTCTGATCAAACCAGTCCTTAGTGACCTTGTCGCGCGGCCCCAGCAAAATAAAAGCTTCGTCGGCGTTGCAACCTAAAATTACCGGCACGTCGTTGATCTTTCCTTGCAAAAATGACCGTTCCAAACGATCCGGGATCAAATTACCATCGACATAAGGACAAAATTCAGCCGCATCATACCCACTTGGATTAGAAAGGAACTGCTTACTAGGTGCCGTGCGTAAATTTTCCGCCGTGACTCCGATACTTGCGAGGTAATCCGTACACCGTTTAGTTTCTTGCTGACGGTCGATATCCCACTCATCATGGTTAAAAGGCGAACCACTCTGAGTGATCACCGCATCGTACAAACCGTTAGCTTGCGGACATGTCAGCAATACATTGATTGCAGACGATCCGGCCGAAACCCCAAAAAGCGTGACGTTGTGCGGGTCGCCACCAAAATTAGCAATATTTGCCTTGATCCATTTCAGCGTAACCAACATATCACATAAGCCGGCATTAGTTTGGTCCCCTAGAAAAGGTTGGGCCAAAAAGCCAAAGATCCCCACGCGATAATTGAAAGTCACAACTACTACGTTTTGTTTTTTAGCAAAATTACTACCATCACAAGCAGTCGACATCGCACTGCCTTTTAGGTAATGGCCGCCATATAGCCACACCATCACCGGCAATTTTTTACCCGCAGCATTTTCTGGCGTATAAACGTTGAGGTACAGACAATCTTCACTCATCTCCGTCATGTCTTCGGGAGGATAATTAGAACTTTCATTACTAGTATCCAGTTGCATCGGACTCTTAGAAAAGCTTGTTGCTTGGTAGACACCTGACCAAGCAGCAGCCTCCTCTGGTGGTAAAAAACGTCTTTTCCCCACTGGCGGTTTAGCGTAGGGAATTCCTAAAAACTTGCAGGCTCCATCTTCTACTAATCCTTGAACTTGTCCCTTATCAGTTTCACGCAGTACTGTTTGCACTTTAGTCAGCCCCTTTATTTTTCTTTTGTGCCCTAAATTTTTGGCTAACATCAAAAATACTTTGCTGCGACATCGCGATAATTTCATCTAGGTTTTCTTGTCCGCTAGTCAACTGACTATAAATCTCGATAAATAATGGCAAGTTCAACCCCGCAATGATCCGCATATTCGGATGATCAGGTAATAAGCGCAACGCCGTATTAGACGGACTTCCTCCAAATAGATCGACCAAACAAATAATGTCGCCGGTGATGTCTTTAATTGCTTCTTTGACTTTCACTAAAAAATCATCCGGTGATTCTTTAGGAAGTAGCGAACAGA
Source organism: Ligilactobacillus sp. ESL1201 (assembly GCF_058503265.1). Lineage (NCBI taxonomy): Bacteria > Bacillati > Bacillota > Bacilli > Lactobacillales > Lactobacillaceae > Ligilactobacillus > Ligilactobacillus sp. ESL1201. Next base: position 1,831,989 of record NZ_CP196362.1, read on the forward strand.
CTGTCACATTTTCAACGGATCCCGCGATCATTTGGGCCGATTTAACTAAACTTTCTCCAAAATGTCCGTGTGTCATTATCAATATACTTTTCATTGGTTAATAAAATCCCCCTATGTCTTAAAGCTAAAATATCCCAAGTAACGAACCAAGCAGCGAAACTACAATAATGGCTGCAATTACCTTGTTGTAACTTTGCCCTTTTTTATAGAAATACATGTAAACCGCAAAAATCGCTAGTAACGGCAGCATTCCCGGTAAAATTTGGTTTAAGAGGTGCTGGACTACGATTGGTTTAGCATTCGGTAACGCAAATTTAAGTGGTGTCGTTAATTTAACGTAACTAGCCGACAACGCACCCATCATCGTTAATCCCAAAATACTCGATCCTTTGATCACTTTATTGATCATTCCCGATTTCAGCAGTGACTGGATCGACTCTCTTCCTACCCGGTAGCCTAAGCGAAATAGACTAAAACCGATCGCCACACCGGCCAGTGGAAACAAAAATGGTAGTAGGGCGCCCAAAATATTACCGGCTTTGGCCAAAGTCACGGCTAAAGAAAAAATCAGCGGCCGCAACGTTCCCCAAATCACCGTGTCACCGATCCCTGCCATCGGTCCCATCAAACCGGTTTTCAAACCGGAAAAAACTTCATCGGGCAGGTCACCGCCGTTAGCTCGCTCCTCTTCTAACGATAAAACGACTCCCAAAATCAAACCGCCCATCGTTCCTTCTGAATTATAAAATTGCAAGTGTCGCATTAAAGCAGCGCGGTATTCATCTTGATTATCGCCGTATAATTTACGCAAGTTAGGCAGCAAGCTGACACAAAACGATAAGGCTTGCAACCGTTCGTACGAATTACTTAGTTCGGTGGTAAATACCCACCAAAAGTAGGTTTTCTTTAAGTCCTTTTTAGTCAGGCTAACTTTAGTATGTGCCATTTATTTAGCCTCACTTTCAGACCTGTGAGAAGTAACTACCAGTAACGCCATACACAAACCAAAAATAGCTACTGCCATCACGTCGAGTTTTAGGTACATCACCGCAAAAAAGCCGATGAAAAAATATGGCAGTAACTTTTTGTCGGTCCCAATCGTATAAACTACGATCGCAAAACCTAACGCGGGTAATAGGCCGCCAGCGACACTCAAGCCGTGCATGATCCACTTAGGAATAATTGCCAAAAAAGCCTTCACAACGTCCTTACCAAACAAAATTGCTATAAAAGCAACCGGGAAACGTAAAATAAAGCCTTGAATGATCGGGTAGATCACACCGTTTTTAAAAATCCCCCGCCCGTCGCCTCGTGCCGCGTATTTATCCGCATTATGAATAAAAAAGGCGTTGATCGTCCGGCGCAACTGATCGATAAAAACTCCTAAAACACCGAAAGGAACTGCTAAAACAACGGCTTGTTCGGCGCTGATCCCTGTTTGAAAAGCAATTGGGATCGCAATCACAGAAGCCAGAGTCGGGTCAGAAGGAATGTTTCCTCCCGGCATGATCATCCCCAAGTACACTAATTGAATAGCCGCTCCAATCACCAAGCCTCTTTTTAAATCGCCAGCAATCAGGCCAAAGACCATTCCGATAAACAAGGGCTGACCTAAAACGTCGTAAAACCAATAACCGATCTTACAATGGCCAATGAAATATAAGATCCCGGCAGTTAACGCAAACACTAAATTAGAGGGCATTTAACTCACCTCACTATTTAAATTTAGTCAAAACCTTATCAAATTCCATCTTAGGTTCTGTCGGTAAAACGTGTAGATAAATGTGCGTACCCTGCTCTTGGATTTCTTTCAGCAAGTCAACATCATGTTGATCCAAAGAGATTTGGTTCAGTACGTTCTTTCTTCCCGGTCCGCCACCTAAGCCACCGATCTGCAATTCATCAATTGGAAAACCTGCTTCCTTTGCCTTGTAAACATCAGCAATCGATTTAAACAAGACCAAGATATCGGCAGGGCCAAACTGGTCTTTATTCCACTGCTTAACTGCATCGGCGATTGAAACTACCTTAACTTCAATTTCCGGGGGAGCTGCCATAACGTAGATACTAGCCATGAATTCATCTACAGCTAACTCATCGTTGATTACAACAATTTGCTTAGCCCGTGATTCCTTCAGCCATTTAGTGATCACTTGTCCGTGGATCAACCGAAAATCAGCACGAATTAAATTAATTTTTCCCATTGTAATTAAATCCTTCCATAATAAAATTAAATTTTTAGTGATGTACTAGGTGATTATTCGGCCCCACCCTCCTTTGATGAATTTACTGCACCAGTACTGTTATTATTAAGCAAATCTTGTGCCAACATTTAGGCAAACAAAAAAGCTCCGCATTAACGGGGCCTTTTACCAGCATAAGCTACTTATTAAATTTGTGTGTCATTTTGTGTCAGTAAATCTATCAGGTAACAAATTTCAGTGTCAGGGACTGTCATACTAAAAACATCTTCAAGAACCTGTAATCCTTGTTTGATCACCTGATAAACTGATTGAAATTTTTGGATATAAGCGGCCACACCTGGATAGTGAAACACCTCTTTTTTGAGTATCCGTTCGATCATACTGGAAACGTGTAGAATATAGGCGACCATGCAGTGATCGTAATTTTTAAGAGTCAACTGCTGACTAATAGTTTCAAACGATTGCAGTACGTAATTCAACGTTTTTGCAGGGTCCAAAAACAATAATGAATCTTCCAAAACCTGCCTGACTCCCAGTAAAATATCACTTTTAGTTCCCCGGTGATCAGCGGTTTGGTCGCCATTAATGTAACTAGTTAACTCGGAGATCCCATCAGCTAGTAGAATTTTTTCAGACGGAATAAAGGGAACACCCTTGATCTCCAAATCAGCAGACCCGACCACTGCAATTATGTTTTGCTCATCAAAATTTTGCGCTAAAAACTGGGCTTTATTCACGGCTACGACTTCTATTTCATAACGAGTGATCAGTGGCACGGCATTTTTCAAAAAATTACTCAAAGAAACAGCTGCGCCCTTACCCGTCATACACGTCGTCAAAATCAGCGAATGCGTTTTAGCCGAGCGACACACTTTATTCTTATCCTTTGAATGCACGTTTCCTTCACTCAGGTATTTGTGAATTTCTTGGTGCAAGTCGGAGTAGATCTCGTCTAGTTCATAACTGGAAATCATCGTTTTACGCAACGCTTCGAGTACAAAAGGCGTCGATACCAGTGAGATCGTCTTGGTCGGGATCCCCGTTTTAGCAGTCAGCACTTCGCCAAACGAATCCAGTGATCCCATATCGGTCATCAGTAAAATTCCCTTGCCCTCATCGATTTTTTGCGCAGCACTTTCAAATTCACGGTAAAATTCATCGACATCACGTTCCAGTTGCATATCCAACCCATGGGCATGCTGACAGCCAAAAATCACATTAGCGACTTGCGCGATATTTTGCGCCACCCCGCTGCCGTGCGCCAAGACGATCAAGGCGACCCGCGAAGCAGTTTGTTGGGTCTCATCCATCATCAAAAATAACGCAAATAAATAAACTTCATTTTCGTTAAAATGAACTTGCAGTTCAGTTTCAATGTAATTTTTGACTTTTTTGGCGGCCTTGAGTTCCGCTCCGTGTTCTTTTTGCAATTCCAGCGGGTCTAAGTTTTCTAAGGAAGTATTTCTCGGTTCATTGATCAGCGAATTGACATGCATAGCAAAAGCAACGTAAGTCTGTTTAGCAAACTTCTTATCTAGTTCCTTTTCCGCCAGTTTTAACGCCGCCGTAGTTTCATAATAAACACTGGGTTCGATCACTTTAAAAATTTCGGCATTTTGCGCTTGATTATACTTGGATGAAGGGTAAGCCTTCAAAATACTTTCCTCCAGCTGCTTTTTAATTTCTGTCAAACTTTTTTTACCCGTCAAAGACGAATACAGATCATCTTGAGTTGGCACCAACTGTTCACTAGCAGTACCGTCAAAAACAATGTCTGCGGCAAAATTATTCATCCATAAATTGATGTCATCTTTTTTACTGGCAGTTAAAATCCCGTTGAGCACGTAACTCGGCAAAAATTTCTTACTAACATTGACTTCCTGATAATTTTTGATGATCGACTCCAGGTAAGCCCGCGCGCAAATCAGGTTAATATCCGCCTTCAACTGACCCACATTGCCGGTACAATTATAACCTAACAACGATTTTAAGACGCTGCGTTGGACCCTGATCTTCTTATGTATCTTGCCATATTCTGCGTTAAAGAATAACCGGATCAATTCATACCGTTCATCTACTCCCCGCTCACCGATCGCTGGAATATTGATCACCATCGGAATGCGCCGCAAAAAAGTCGCCAGCATCACAGATTGTAGCGGCTCGGTCGTTGCCGCAATGATCAAAACTTGCGCGTGACACGATTTTTCGTTATCACCCATTTTGCGGTATTCACCCACGTCGATTAAATGAAATAGCATCTCTTGTCCCTCCGCGGGCAAGCGATGAATTTCATCTAAAAATAAGATCCCCTGATCGGCCTTTTGTACCAACCCCATTTTTTCATCATTAGCTCCCGTAAACGAACCCTTAGCGTATCCAAACAGAGTCGATAATAAAAGCTGTGGGTTGTCAGCATATTCCGAACAATTGAAGGTGACAAAAGGAGCATCTGGTTGTAAAACACCGTTATTTTTAGCAAAACGATACATCAACTGAGCAAACATCGTTTTACCCACGCCTGTTTCTCCCGCAAGGATCGTGTTTAAACCGTGAGGTGGGTAAATCATCGCCGCCTTCGCTTTATCGATTGCTAATTTTAAGCTTCCTTGATTGCCGATCACCGAAGAAAAGTCAGTACTTTTTTGGGGATAGGCAGCTTTTAAACTGGGTAATTCAAACATCGTGATTTTACCATTAAGTAACTTTTCCAATTGGGCAACAGGAAAATACTTTACCGGACGGCCGGTGATCTTAACTACCTGTTTTTCTTGAAAAAGGTGATTCAATTCCTTGCTGCAATTAGCGCGGTCGATTTTTAATCGATCAGCGATCTGAGCGGTACTAACACCGTTAAATCCAGCCTGAATGTCAGCTCCGGTCTGATCACTGACTAACTGTACTAAAGCTTGATAAACCCTTTCTTTTCTATACACTAATAGTCACTATTCTCCTTACGCGAATCCTTGTCCAACACACTGCTATCCATTAAATTTTAACCTATAATTAATATTATACTAATTTTAAGGAAGAATAAAAAGCAAGTCATAAACCAATTTTGCAGTGGTCTAAACAAATAAAGTGCCCCACAATAGTTAAACGATAAGATAACTATCGTGGAACACTTCTCCCACTTCAAAGGATATTTCACACAATTTTTAGTAAACTACAGACTAACTGCAGCTGTCTAAAAACAACTTTATCTCATTACCTGCATTCCTGCTTGTTTATCCATCACGGCACGAATATCGGCATCGGTGACCAAATTTAAGTCCCCACTGATCGTTAGTTTTAACACGCTGGCGGCAATCGCATAGTCCAGCTGTTCTTGACGATCAAAACCATTAATGATCCCGTGCAATAATCCGGCGGCAAAAGCATCGCCAGCAGCAACGCCCTCCCAGATATGCATGTCATAGACCGGTGCTTCGTAAGTTTGCCCGTCGGCGACCATCAGTGCGGTCCACTGCGAATCTTCCACCGAGTGGATGTTGCGCAACACGCTAGCGACAGTCTGACAGTTAGGATATTTTTCGGTGATTTTTTTCATTCCTACAATAAATTCTCTCTTTTGCTCGATACCCCTGCTCATATCGCCGTCGAAAGCCTTGATCCCTAAAACGGCCTCAAAGTCTTCATCATTGGCTAAACAGATATTCACGTATGGCATCAACTGGCTCATTGCTGCTTGTGCTTCTTGTTTGCTCCACATCTTTGCGCGGTAATTTAAGTCACAGACTACCTTGATACCGTGAGCCTGACAATATTTGACTGCGGCTAACACGGCTTGGGCAGCCTGCGGTGACACCGCCGGAGTGATCCCGGAAAAATAAAAGTAACCAGCATCTGCTAAAATCTGCTCCCACTTAAATTCACTCGCCGTAGCGACCGCAAAAGAACTGCCAGCACGATCATAAACGACACTGGTATTGCGGACACTAGCGCCCTTTTCAAAAAAGTAGATCCCCAGTCGCGGACCGCCCCGCAAGATCTGAGTAGTATCGACTCCGTAGCGCCGCAAGGTTCCTAATGCAGCTTGACCCACCGCGTGATCGGGTAGCTTAGTAACAAACTGCGCGTGCTCACCTAACAACGCTAGTGAAGTAGCTACGTTAGCTTCCGCACCACCGTATAACCCGGAAAACTGGTCAGTTTGAATGATCCGTTGGTTTTCGGCAGGCTTTAGCCGCAACATCATTTCGCCAAAAGTTACTACTTTTTTCATTTTTTCAGTTCTCCTTGGATCCGAAGCATTTCTTGGTGATAAGCCTGTGCTTGTTTTTCAACCGCTGCGAAATCACCCTTAGCTGCTGCACCCGTCAAATTGCTACCGGCCCCGACTGCTACGACCCCAACTTCAAACCATTCGTGCATGTTATCTAAGTTGACACCGCCAGTTGGCATCACGTTAACTTGTGGTAGTGGCGCCTTCACGGCCTTAACAAAGCCCTTACCCACTACGCTGCCCGGGAAGACCTTCACGATCTCTGCGCCGTAACGCATTGCCGTTTCGATTTCGGTGATCGTCATGCAGCCCGGCATGTAAGGAATCTGGTATTGATTACATAACAGTGCAGTTTCCTGGTCAAATGCAGGACTCACGATAAATTTAGCACCAGCCATGATAGCGATCCTGGCGGTAATGGCATCCAACACCGTGCCGGCCCCGACTACAACTTCAGGATCATTAGCGTATTCTTCGCTTAACTGCCCGATGATCTCGTCGGCTTTAGGAGCGGTAAAAGTCAATTCGATCGCTTTCACTCCACCCTTAATGCAAGCAACGGCTGTTTGATAAGCTTCTTGTTTAGAATTTCCCCGAACGACCGCAACGACTCCGGCTTTTTGAACTGCCAGTAAAGTTTCTGTTTTTTGCATGATCTGCCTCCTGCTGTTCGCTTAACTCACTAGTTTAACTTGCTACTCATAATTTTATGGTAAACCTTTACCTTAAAATTTTCAACCGCCTTTTTAGGCTTTTTATTTGCTATAATGAGGTGGTAAAAACAGCTAATTTTAATTAAGGAATTCATTTATGTCAAAAAAACAAAGCAGTATTAAAGACGTTGCTCGCCTCGCCGGAGTTTCGATTGCCACCGTTTCCCGTTTTTTAAACGGTGAACTCAACCGCATGTCACGGCCAACTGCACAAAAGGTCAGCGCCGCGATTCAAAAATTGAATTACGTTCCTAACGCCGCGGCCCGCCAGTTGATCACTAGCCATAGTAAAACGATCGCCATCGTCGTTGCCGACATCGCAGATTCTTTTTCGACCGCCCTTTTCAAAGGAGCGTGCGCCAGCCTGCAGCCCGCAGGTTATGTAACGGTGATGCTAGACACCAATTCCGACCAGCAAAAAGAAAAAGAACTGATCAACGCCGTCGGACTCAACACCTACGACGGCTTGATCTTGCAACCCTTAGGCAGCGATGTCACTACTATCAAAGCAGAAGTTAGGCGCGTGATGCCGATCGTGACCCTCGACCGTAAATTACAAGACTCTCCTTGGCCCCAGATCTTAAGTGATAATTTTCAGGCCAGTTTAAAAGCCGCCCAGTATTTCGCGGCTGCGGGGGCCCAACAAGCGATCGTCTTGTCTTCTCCTATCGCCGTGGCCTCAACTCGCCAGGAACGACTAGCCGGGATCAAAGAAATTTATCCCGACGTCACCATCATCGAGATCTCCGAAAAAAGTTACGAGCACTCGCAAATAGTTGCTCAGCTACAACAACTGTTAGCCGCCGAACCGGCCAAAAAAGTCATTTTTGCGCTCAAGGAACGCTGGCTGTTAGAATTTTTACCCGCCCTGATCAGTTCCGGTAGCCTGATACCCAGCCAAACCCAAATTTCGGGATTTGCCGATACCGATTTGGTCTCAGCAATCTGGCCACAAGCTAAGATGATCGTGCAAAATCCTTACGAAATGGGCAAGTTAGCTGGCCTGACGCTACTCGATCTGTTAAATGACAAATCCGCTTCCACCGCAGTCACGACGATCAAAACTAAATTTTAGTCAAAATTAGGAGGCAAAATTATGAATCACGTTGAACAGCTAATAACTAAGGCGCAAGAACAACAACGTAATATCAACTACGTTCAGGTCTATCACAACGATCAGTTGACGGAAGAATATGCCCGTTTGAATTGTAAAACGCGACTCAACGTTTATTCGGTCAGCAAAAGCGTCACGTCTTTAGGCGTTGGGATCGCACTGAAAGAAAACTTGTTGCACTTAGACGATCATATTTACCAGTTCTTCCCGGAATTTGACCAGCTCAACGAGTTTGCCCGCCAAATCACCATTCACGATTTACTGACAATGAATTGCGGCCTGAAAAAGCGGCTCTTTTTTGGCGATGACCCGCAAAGATACCAGGTTAAAGATTGGGTCTCCTACTTTTTTAATAGTGAATTCACTCATGAACCCGGGACCCATTTTGCCTATTCGAACTTCAATACCTATATTTTAGGTTGTATCATCGAACGCGTTAGTGGCGCGACTTTACTGAATTACCTAACCCCACGCCTATTTAATAAAATCGGGATCGGTAATCCTAACTGGCTGGCTTGTCCTTTGGGGCACACAATGGCGGCTAATTCTTTGATGCTGACCAGCGATGAAATGTCCCAAATCGGTTTACTACTGCTGCACCAAGGAAATTGGCACGGTGAAAATGTAGTACCAACAGATTATCTCCAAAAAGCGACCACCAATCAGATAACTACTAAATCTCACGAAGCTCGTTTTGGCTACGGCTACCAGTTTTGGATCAACCCCGACCGGGAATCCTACCGTGCCGACGGCAAATTGGGCCAGTACATCATCGTCGTGCCTAAACATCAATTAGTAGTGACCGTTCAATCCTTAGACTCACAGACCCATATGTTTGATTTCATCTGGGAAAACTTGGTCGAACCACTTAAAAAAGATTACTAATAGTACAGTGACTGGAGCACGATCGAACAAGCCGTGAGTCAAGCAGGTTAAGTCATAGACTAAGTGACACCAACAAGCAAATCCTGTACTTAGATTTGTTTGTTGGCGTCCTTAGGACCTAGACTGCTGGCTTGACGAGCGCGATTAAATCTATGTAGTTACGGAAACTAAAACTGGGACCGGGACAAAATTACTTTTGTTTTGGTCCTATTTTGATTTTTCGTAAATAATAGACTGATCGTGCTCCAAAAAGCAGCAGTTTGCGCCTAGCTACGTTTCAAAATAAAACTAAAGTTCGAGTTTTACTTTGAAACTAGGCTAGTGCTCTACTACTAACCTCTTTTTGTCCCAACTCCAGTTTTTTACTTTAACTCTCCCTCACTTGCCGTGGTAACTTACCATACATCTCTTTAAATAACTTGCGGGTCGTGCGCTTATTTTTCAAACCGTACTTGGTCATTAATTCGTTGATCGGTAGCGACGAGTCGACCAAGCCTTGGTAAAAAGCATTCAACCTTAACTTATAGATATACTGCGTCAAGTTGATCCCCGTTTGTTGTTTAAATGCTCTAGACAAGTAGCTGGCATTGTACCCAAATTTGTGGGCTATCTCTGTCATTTTTAACTGCTTAGTAAAATTACTATTCAAATAAACAATAATTTCTTTTAAATAACTAGTTTTTTGTGGTGCGATCTTCTCCTCACTTTTAAAATTAACTACTAACAGCCGCAAAACTTCCAGTAACAAAATTCCCACTTCAAATGACTTTCCTTCACCTGTTTGCTTAACTGTTTGGTTAAGCGAGCGTAACAACGTCATAATTTCCCGGGCCGCGCTTGACTGATAGTCGATCGGTGTAAAATTTAATTCTTCCGGTTTAGCGTAGTAACGGGCAATAAATTCTAACGGGATCTGTAACACCAATGATTTATTAGGCTCGTTAGTCACGTCATGGATCACCCCGGAAGGAACTACTACGAACTGATCGGGCAAGATCACGTGAGAAGTCCCCGAGAATTTAAACAATAGTTTTCCCGCCATTACAAACACCAACTCAATACTACTGTGCCAGTGAAACGGAACGTAACCACTACGCGTCACATCCGATTCATAAAAGCGCACTCCCACTTGTAAATTAGGAACCACATTTTCATGATGGTTCATTTTTTCTCCTCCAAAAAGTGCAAATTTTTACCTAATCAAGTTAATTTATTTACCAAACCAACTAATTTAATTGAACTGAAACCGCTTTGATTATACTATAACTTCTAGTTAAACTAATCAATAAAAATTACAGCAATTCCTGCTGTTTTTTACTAAACTTTTTAGAATGGAAGTGCACTCATGCAAATCAAAAATCCGATTATTTCCGGAATGGCACCAGACCCTGCGATCATTCGGGTAGGTGACGATTATTACATTGCGACCTCGACTTTTCACTGGACCCCCGCTATCCAAATTTTTCATTCCACCGATCTTGTCAACTGGCAGTTGATTTCTTATGTACTCAATCACGAAGAGGTCAACCTACGCGGTACTAACACTCCGGCAGGTGTATGGGCCCCGCACCTATCCTTTGACCAAGAACAACAAAAATTTTACTTAGTTTTTTGTCACATGCAAAATATGGCCGGACGCGAATTCAACGCAGATACTTATGTCATGTCAGCCGCTAACATCACCGGTCCGTGGTCACAGCCCGCATACCTGACGTCCATCGGTTTTGATCCTTCTTTATTTCACGACCAAAACGGAAAACACTACCTCTCGATCCTAGAATGGGAGAGTCGGACCGGCTTTCAAGCTCCCGGACACATCGTGATCGCCGAAGTTGACCTCAAAAACGCAACTATTACAGGCGACTGGCACAGAGTCGCCACCCACTTTACCACCCGCGGCTGTGCGGAGGCTCCCCAAATTTACCGGCATCAAGATTACTACTACTTAATGATCGCCGCTGGCGGAACCGGTTACGCTCATGGAGTTGAGATTGGCCGCTCTCACCAAATTTTTGGGCCTTATGAACCAGACCCGACAGGAGAACCGATCATTACTTCTTCACCACATCATTTATTCTCATTAGGTGATCCGGATGCCGGCCACTTTGAAATGTACAACCCTAATTCACCGATGCAAAAAGCGGGCCACGGTTCTTTAGTTGAGACTAAGGGAGGAGAGTGGTACGTTGCCCACTTGATGTCGCGTCCCTTACCACATACTAAATTAAATCCATTAGGACGAGAAACAGCTTTGCAAAAAATGGAATGGACCAAAGACGGCTGGTTACAGCTAGCCGATGGTTCCAATTTGGCTAAAATGACCGTCCCAGCACCTAAAGAATCTCAAGCTGTCAAACAAGTAGACAACACTGACATCAAGGATAATTTTACGGGGGATAGTTACGACTTGCGCTTTATGACTCCTTATCATCCGCAAGACCAAACCTGGGTCAAATTATGTGACCAACACCTCCGTATTTACGGGCGTAACTCGTTATTTTCCCAGTTAGATCCAGCCATCATGGCGACTAGAGCAACTTCTTTGAACTACACCCTACAAACTCAGTTAAACTTCCAGCCGCAACACTATTCTCAAAACGCGGGAATGGGCTTGTATTACGACTCTAACAACTGGTTATACGCCCGGCTATGCCAAACAGATGATGAACAAGGCATAGTTTTACGGATACTTCAGGCAAAATTAGGGGTTAGACAAGATCATTTATTTAACGAAGTCGCTGTTAAAGACGGGCAAGTTGAATTACAACTTAAATACTATCAGGGTACCGCGGCAGTCTATTACCGCTTTTCAACTAATGCTACTTGGCAGTTGTTAGAACAAGGCATCGACGTTTCTTACCTCTCGGATGAAGGAGTCAACGGCGAGCCGGGCGAAATCGGCGGCTTTACCGGATTGTTTAATTTCATCGGGGCAGTCGACGCCTACCAACACCAATCGTTTGCAGACTTTAACTATTACAAGGTAACAAATAATAACGGAGGACAGAAATAACCCATGGAAAAATTAACTATTTCTTTAAAGCGTTTGATCCCCGGACTAATTATCGGACCAGCTAGCTGGCTAGGACCTTACGTTACTTTAAACAGCCTTTTTTTACCTACCATTATTCAACACCTAGATGCAGCCAATAAAGTCAACTTAGTCGCTTTGTTTTCAACTTGTGGCATGATTGCAGCCGCAATTTCTAACATGGTCGCCGGTGCATTATCGGACCGCACTAGATCGAAATGGGGCAAACGTGCTCCGTGGATCGTCGGCGGCTCCTTTGCCTTTATGGTACTAATGATCCTCGCTTCTTTTGCCACTAACATTCCTTACTTGTTAATCATTTGGATATTAGGACAAGTTGCTTTAAACACGATCGTGGCCCCGATGGTTGCTTGGCTTGATTTAGCTCCCGAAAAAGGAAAAGGGACCGCTTCTTCTGCGTACGGCGGTTTAGGAATGGCTTTAGGTAACAATGCTTTTAATATCGTTGGCGCAATGTTTTTAAGCCGTTGCCAGCTCGGATTCATCATTTTTGGGATCTTTACTTTTGTAGGATCAACGATTGCCACTATCATCGTACACGAACCGTCCAACTTAGACGAAGAGATCGTCGTCGCTAAAAAAGAAAAACACCACTTTTCTCTTAGTACCATCAAAGCCATTTTTCCCGGATGGTCGGTCGGCCGCGACTATTATTTAGGTTTGATCGGTAAATTTTTCCAAGGAATTGGTAATTTTGCGATTACCGGTTATATCCTATACATCATGACCGATTTCTTACACCGCGGAGCACAAACTCAGTCTTCCATTCAGTTAGTCAACACCATCATGGTGATCTTAGGAGTCCTGATGGGCTTTACCGCCGGACCTCTTTCGGACAAACTCAAAATTTTAAAGATCCCGGTAGGCTTATCGACGATTTTTCTCGCAATCGGCGCCATTACCTTATTTGCGGTCAGAAACACTACAGGGATCATTATCTATTCACTATGTGCCGGCCTCGGAATGGGACTATGGAATTCACTAGATAATCTGCTCAACCTCGAAGTCATTCCCGACCAAAATCGGGTGGCATTCTTTTTAGGAATCTATAATTTAGGCAATACGATCACCCAAGCACTGGCCCCCGTCATCGCCGCGGCAGTCATTTCTTGGTTCAACTTATCAGCTATCTTTTTTGTTTCATTTATCTTCTCATTGATCGGCGGAATTGCAATTTTAAGTATCAAATCAGTTAAAAAATAGGCTGTTATTTAATACAGCTGATAAGAAAGAAGGACCGCAGACAAGATGCCATTTTGTCTGCGATCCTTCTTTTAGTATTCGTAAATAACAAATTGAGGCTAAGCTAGTTTGGCATTAAATACCAAATCATAATGATCTAAACCTAACACATGGTGCGTGATCAACGAACACGCTCCTAATAAAACGGCGTAATTAGAGTGTTCCGTCATGTAAAGCGGCGGGATCATCCCTAGTTCGCTAGTTGTCGCTTTGATTGCCTTAAAAATTAGCGGTACGTCTTCCATCAAAGGGGAGTTAATGAAGATTTTTTCCGGTGCAAAAGCCACTGCGGTGTTAAAAATGATGCGTGAAATCGAGGTGATAAAAATATCGATGTCTTGTTGCACAGCCGGATCCCGTTTTTGCAACAGTTCTTCTAAGCCACTGCGATCCAGAGTTGCAACCTGTTTTTGCTCCTTAACCGCATCGATGATCGCATCTTCCGAGCAATAATTTTCAACCTTATCGTACTGGTACTGATTTTGTGGCAAATCGGTGGTAAACATCAGCGAACTGCCAATTTCACCAGCGGCTCCCTTCAATCCGTGATATAACCGCCGATTCAAGATGATCCCCGCGCCGATCCCCTTATGAATGCTAACACACAAAATATTGTCTTCGTTTTTAGCACAATTGAAATCTCTTTCGTAAACGGCCGACAAGTTCGCTTCGTTTTCCAAAATCACCGGTACTTGGTATTTTTTCTCATAGCGGGCAGCTAAATCGATTCCTTGCATATCCAAAAATGGTGACTTAATGATCTGATTTTCAAAGACCACCCCGTGGATTGAAAAAGCGATCCCCAGTAAGCCGTTACTGGTTTCAGTTTCGTTTTCAATGATCCCGGCTATTTTGCGGTCGACGATCGTTATTACCCGTTTAATGTCATGCACACTAATACTGATCCGTTGCTGTTCAATTACTTTTCCGTTTAAGTAATTCACCATCAAATGTAAGTGGCGGTAACCCAAATCTACGCTGATCGTATAGCCGTATTTTTCATTTAATGCCACTAAAACTGGTTTGCGGCCCCCGTTTTTAGACGCAGAACCATTGCCGATCTCTTTCAAATACCCTTTTTGCTCGATCTCATTGTAAAGCGCCGTGATCGACGATTTATTCATCTTTAAGTTACGGGCAATTTCAATTCTAGAAATTGGGGCGTAATTGATGACCTGTTGCAACACCCGGTTGATATTATTTTGGTGAAAAGACTCGCGACTAGCTATTTTACCCATACCGTACCCTCTTTTTCAGTTTGTTTAATTATACAACTTTTTAAAATCAGCTGTCACGACCGCGAAATGACAAAAAAAGAGAGGACCTAGGACAAAATACTGCCTTGCCTTAGCTTTCCTCTTTTTAAGTTTAGCTTACTTAATTTTCGCTGATCGACCATCAGCTTGCGCGGCTCGTTTTACTCACAACTCTTTCTGAAATCTAGTAATTCCTGACTCATCTTGCGCGTATTTAAGTACACCTGCTGGTAAATCTGGTGCAAGCGGTGATATTTAACTACGTTTGCTGCAATTGGCTGGTATTCCTTAGCCAAATGAACAAACTGGGCGGTACACTGGGCAAAGTCTGAAAACCAGCCCGCACCAACCGCGGCGATCATTGCGGCGCCCATTCCCGGCCCCTGTTCATTTTGCAAACAGACTACCTTCTTGTTAAAAATATCGGCCTGAATCTGCAGCCACAATTCACTCTTAGCCCCACCGCCGATCGAAATGACGGTATCAAAATCACTATCATGTTGTTCGTAAATATTCATCAGGTCCTTAAAACTAAAGATGATCCCTTCTAGGACCGCACGAACAAAATCACCTTTTTGGTGCATACTGTCCACTCCGATGAAACTACCGCGGATCGCGGAATCTGCGTAAGGAGCACGCTCGCCCACCAAATAAGGAGTAAACAACAAGCCGTGGGCCCCAACTGCCGAAGTTCCAGCAGCAGCGACGACTTGGTCAAAGCTTTCCTCCGGACAAAAAGTGCGCTTAAACCAGTTGAGTGAATCCCCCGCCGACAACGTTACTCCCATCGAATAGTAAGAATCTGGGATCCCGTGATCTTCGAACTGTAAAACCCCCTGGTAGTTAATTTTTTCTTTTTCATACTTTAAAACCACGCCCGAAGTTCCTAAACTCGATAACACCATGTTAGGTTGTAAAATACCAGCTCCAATTGCACCAGACGCGTTATCGGCAGCCCCCGCAAAAGTTTTAGTATTCTCTGATAAGCCCGTTGCCCGGGCAAATTCAGCGGTAACATTTCCCGTGAAATCAATAGAACGGACGATCGGCGGACACATGCTCAAGGAAATGTTGAACGCCGTACAAATTTCTTCGCTCCAGCATTGCTTTTGCGCGTCTAACATCGCCGTTCCCGTAGCATCAGAAAACTCGGTCGCCACTTGCCCAGTTAACCGGTATCTCAAATAATCCTTTGGCAGTAAAAAGCTGCGTTCCTGACGCCAAATTTCCGGTTCATTTTCTTGTACCCACAGTAATTTCGGCAAAGTGTAGCCTTCGAGCGGTTTATTATAAGTGATATCGATAAAACGCTGCCCCATCTGAGCGGTAATCTCGCGACACTGTTTAGTAGTTCTAGTATCGTCCCACAAAATAGCCGGCCGCAAAACTTGCATTTGCTCATCGAGTAAAACTAATCCGTGCATCTGACCGGAAAAACTTAACCCGCTGATTTCGTCAGCAGTCACCGCCGGATCCTTGAGCAACTCTTTAAGTGCCACTTGCGTTCCTTTTACCCACTGCTCCGGCTCCTGTTCACTGTAACCTGGGTGGGGGTGATTGATCTTAAAATCATAACTAGCTTGTGCAACTACTTCGCCTTGCTTGGAAACCGCAGAAATTTTGACAGCACTAGTTCCCAAGTCGATCCCTAACACACACTGTGTCATTTAAAATTACCTCCCATAAAATAAAGAGGCCGGGACAAAACTAATTGCCCTGACCCCCTTTCGTGTCTTCGTAAATAACAGTCCACCAAACTTACTAAGCGCTTGGCTTCACAGCTTATTTTACTTACTCAACGTATCAATAATGTAATGGTTGATCGTGTCTTTGATCTGCTCTAAGTGATCAGACGATGTGGCAGCTCTTAATTCTGCTTGTGGCTTATCAATGATATAAGCTTCCAAACTCTTGTAATCGGCCGTTCCGTTTTCGATCTGGGCACCGATACCACTGTTGTATGAACTGTAACGATCAGCAACTAAGTCTTCTAAGACCTTATCTTCCTTCATTTTAACGGCAACGCGCAACCCAGCAGCAAAACTATCCATGCCGACGATATGGCCGTAGAATAGATCATTAGCTTCAAATGATGAACGCCGTGGCTTAGAATCGAAATTCAAGCCGCCGCACGGACCGATGCCGCCATTTTCTACGACTTCATACATCGCAGCTACCGTTTCGTACAAGTTAGAAGGATATTCATCGATATCCCAGCCTAGTAACTTGTCGCCTTGGTTAGCGTCCAAAGAGCCTAACATGCCGGCATCACGAGCTACCCGAATTTCATGTTGGTAAGTATGCCCGGCCAAGTTGGCGTGATTACCCTCCAAGTTTAACTTGAAGTCCTTGTCTAAGTCATATTCCTTCATAAACGCAATCGTCGTTGCGGCGTCAAAATCATACTGATGAGTCGTCGGTTCCTTTGGCTTAGGCTCTAACAACATTTGTGCCTTAAAGCCGATCTCATTAGCATAGTCTTTAGCCATATGGAAGAATTTAGCAATATGTTCTTGCTCTTTTTTAGTATCAGTATTCCACAGTGATTCGTAACCTTCACGGCCACCCCAGAACACGTAATTTTCTGAACCGACACGCTTGCCAATCTCTAAGCTATGCTTTAATTGAGCAGCAGAATAAGCAAAAATATCGGCATAAGGTGAAGTAGCAGCACCGGCAACGAAACGCGGATTATTGAACATGTTAGCGGTATTCCATAACACCTTCATGCCTGTCGTCTTTTGGTATTCGACGATTTTATCGACGATCTTGTCTAAATTCTTGTTCGTTTCCCTTAAAGTGTCACCTTCAGGAGCTAGATCCCGGTCATGGAACGCCAAGAAATCAACGCCTAGTTTATCGTAAAACTCAAAGGCAGCATCGACTTTAGCTAAGGCGTTGTCCATCGGATCCGTGTATTTATCGTAAGGACGAATAGCCGTACCATCGCCAAATGGATCGACTAAACGCTGGTCGAAAGTATGCCAGTAAGCGACGGAAAAACGCAGCCAATCGCGCATTTTTTTGCCAGCGATCATTTCATCCGGATTATAGTATTGGAATCCTAACCCTGACTTTAAATTATTTTTGTGCCCAATATATTTAATTTTATCAACATTCCAGTAGCTCATGGAAAAACCTCCTCGTTCAATTTAGTTCGTATTATAAACCAACTTATCACAAGAAAAGAATAACTCTTTTACCAGTAATAGTCAAGCTCTTATTGTTTGTAATGTTTAACGATCTTATCATTGCGATAACGCAGCATTGCTTCGATTTCTTCCAAGCTACGATTGCGCGTTTCAAAGACATACTTATGAACGAACCAGACGGCGATAAAGCAAATGACGCCGTAGCCTAAAAACAGACTGCCAGTTCCAAAATAATCGAGTAATGAAGGAAAAGTCAGGGAAACTAATAAGTTAGCCGCCCAGTCCATCGCACTAGCGAAGGAGTTGCCTAACCCACGAATGTTGAGTGGGAAAGCCTCACCGATCGTCAACCACATAATTGGACCCCAAGTGCCCGAGAAAAAGGCAATGTAAATCGTTAAAGCCAAAACACAAATAACGGCAGCAGCCTGCGATTTTCCGGAAAATTTCATCGCAAAACTCATCACGAAAAGAGAGATCCCCATTCCGACAGAACCGATATTAAGCATCGTTTTGCGGTCGATCTTATCCATGATAATTACTGCGACTGCCGTTACGATCACGTTGAAAATTCCGATCCCGATATGCGCTAATAACGCAGCTGAAACTCCAAAACCCACGTCGGTAAAAATCGTTGGCGCATAGTACAAAACGGTATTACAACCCATGATCTGTTGCAAAATTGCCAGTCCAACTCCCATGACCAAAGCCGGCCGCACCATTTGTCCAAAAAGTTCACGCCAGCCACCACTCTTAATGTTAGCTGTTAAGTGAATATTATCCAATTCCTTTTTGACAGCAGTCTTATCACCTTTATTAGTGTTCATCAAAACCTGTTCTGCTTGTTGTTCCTGGTTAATTTTAACCAAAAAGCGCGGACTTTCAGGCAACATTAAGCCACCCAAAAAGAGGATCGTAGCTGGCAAAGCAGCAAACCCCAGCATCCAACGCCAGCCAGTATATAGTCCTGAAAAAGAATAGTTAGTAATGTAAGCGATCAAGATCCCCGTCATGACCATCAACTGAAATAAACTGGAGATCGTGCCTCTTTTTTGTGCGGGAGCTAATTCAGCTAAATAAGTCGGGATCAACGCTGAAGCCGCACCAACGGCCGTCCCCAAAATGATCCGGGAAATGATCAACGTCCAAAATTCGGGAGAAAAAGCCGAACCTAACGCACCAATGAAGAAAATAATAGCAGAAAGCAAGAGTAATTTCCGCCGGCCAAACCGGTCTGACGACGGCCCGATCACAACGGCACCAATAATTGCTCCCGCTAAAACGGCGCTCACGACCCAACCCTGCTGCCAAGAATTTAAGCTCAACTGTTTTTGAATGAACAGGATCGCGCCAGAAATTACCCCCGTATCATAACCAAATAAAAGTCCACCTAACGCACCAAAAAAATAAATAAAGCCAGTTGAAATTCGCTTCATTATAATAACCCTCTTTGTTAATATTAATAAGTTGGTTTATAATACTAACTATTATAGAACTAACGGAAAACGATTTCAATAAATTGAGATAAATCCTACTCATTGCTTGCCAACAAAAAGCATAACAGTTATGATAAATGTAACTACAACTTAACTAAGGAATTAGTATATGAATATAGTTGACTTAATCAAAGTTAAATCTACCTACATTCTTTTTCACGGAACGATCATGGATTACTGGCAAAAAATAAAAAAAGAGCAACACTTTAAAATTCACAAGCGGTCAGATCATTGGTTAGGAAATGGTGCTTACTTTTTTATTAATGATTTAAAAAAAGCTGAGTGGTGGGCAGAAAATACCGCTAAATTAACATTCAAAAAGGGTAGTCGTGTTAATGAAAAAGTTGTTATAGTTTGTCGGGCTACCATTGAACACGGAAAATTATTAGACTTAGATACAGAGGAAGGACAATATCTTTTAAAAGATTTTTATCGTTCTATATTTTGTAAATCTGGACTAAACGTAGCAATTCATAATGTCTCTGATCCAAACCAAATTCGTTGTATTATTATTGATCTTTTCATGAAATACAGCGAAATGGACGCAGTTAAATACACTTTTACTAATTATAAATACAGCACGCACTTATTAGATTTAGTTAATCACGGCCAATAGTTAAGCATATTTAATCAACAAGTAATTGATTTTGAAACAATGGAGGTGCTAGTAATTGAAAATTGATCAAAATAAATTAAAGCAAGCAGCAGCAGCACTAGACATGAAGATCGAATTCAATTCAGAAAAACCCGGATTCTTTCTCGGCACTGAACAGAAATTTTATAGTCCAGAAGACGTTCAAAAAACAATAGCAGATACTTTTCCAACCAAAACTGACAATTTAAAAATATCAGCTATAAAAAATAATGAATTCAGTCATTAAAAAATCAGTGAGAATGTCAGTTATTATCTTGGACATCTCGCTGATTTTTTTATTCAATATTTACCAATTCTGAGTTAACAAACAAAATATAGTTTACTTAACTTTCTTGATCATCAATACTAGAGTAGCTCCTAACAAACACATTATTCCTGCTGCAGGAAAAATCAATCTATAACCCGACATATTAACAATCACAGATGCCACAATCGGTCCAAAAACCTGGCCTAAAGAGTTTGCAAGGTTTACAATACCTAAATCTTTTGCAGAATTATTTGGATTCGGCAAAACAGTAACATTCAAAGCTTGATCAACCGAATTATACATTCCCATTGCAGCCCCACTCAAAGTCGCATACACAAACATCGTCCAGGCAGCTGGAGTAAGACCAGGAATTATGATTCCAATTCCCATGACAACCGTTGAAAGTGCCACTAACAATTTTAAACTATGAAATTTATCTGCTAAAAAGCCTCCAATTATGCCAAACAAAACCCCTGTTATTAATAACAACATTGACATCACCGACAAACTATGAGTAGCTTGATTCGAGGATAGCTTAATATAGTCGGTAAATATATACAATTGGTAACCGTTGATTATCGATTGTGCAGAAACGAATAACAATTTACCAAAAACAGCTAGATAAAAATCTTTAATATCCCCATGGATAGGAAAAGTAAATGCTTCGATAAATTCTGAACCGTGAAGTTTCTTTACTTTTTCATCTTTATTACTTCCATCACCAATAAGCAGTAAGCCGATAATGGTACAAATTACTTCAAGTACCATAAAAACATAAATACCACTACCAACTTTAGTAATATAATTTGAAGCTATCATTGTTCCTAACGGCCCACCGATATTATTACCAACACCATAAAAAGCAGAAATACTTCCACGATATTTTTCCGGAGCTTTATCAGCAATAAAAGCTACCAATGGAGCAACCATCATATTCAGCGCAACCTGATAGATAGACCAATTAAGAATCAGTCCCTTTATTGTTGTTACGTTTGTTAGAAAGTAAAAACACAGTAAAGTACTGATCATCCCTAAAACAATCCACGGGTTACGTTTCCCCCACCTGCTAACCGTTCGATCGGAAAGTGCTCCTTCTATAATATTAGCGATTGTTGCAACAATCATTGCTATTGTCGAAAGTAAAGCCACAATCTGAACCTTTTCACTCGGGGCAATTTGTTGAATTTTAGCAGGCAATAAAGTGGTATTAATTCCCATGTAAGGGACTAACCAGCCTACTAAACCAAAAAATATACCAAAACCTAATCTATATGGAAAAGTATTTCCACCATCATTATTTTTCACAACTTCCATGCTCTTTCCTCTTTAACTTACCACTCAAATAAAATTTAATCCCGCCATAGCATATTTCTAGAATCTTCACCCTGGGCAAAGGGTCCTGGGATCGTTACCACACCACGATGATTACCAAAATAGTCGTAATTAAAAATAATATCCGAACCATCCGGCATTTCATAACGTTGTTCGGGTTCAAAAGCCTCTCCCAACACGTCGGTCGTAATAATATTTTCAGAATAATTTTCAATGAAGTCGTACAAGTTAGTTTGAAGTGAAACTTGATTATTTTTTGATTCAAGTTTTACAAACACTTTATCCTCTACAATTAAGTTATCTTTTTCCTTTTTCCAAGCTTTAGCCCCATTAAAATAGACGTTGCCGGCAGCCCAAATTGGTAAGTGACCAAAATGCGCTTTTACTAAATCATCCATATCTGTTTCTTTAGCAATTTTCCCATCCAAGTATTCAAACTGAGATTTCCATTCTTTATATGTTGGATATTCGTCAAAACCATTAGTTCCCACTTGCTCAGTATCTTCCGGCTCACGATCGACTAATTCTTCTTGCTCTTTTTGCTGTACTGGCCAATTCTGAACAAAAATATTGTTATAGAATCTGTCATCCCCATGAAGGATCGTCATAAATCCAGCTACTTCTGTTCTGTGCGGAAAATGATATGGTGTAAATCTAGGTTGGTTTTCACCATCGACAAAGAAACTTGTGTTACTGCCAATAGATGTTATCGAACCTAACATTAAATTATGAACACAAGCTACTCCTTGTGTTGCAAGTCTTAGTGAGGCTTTTGACAACATTAAATTATTATCAATTAAAGTAGGACCATGACCGACTTCCACGAATATATCTTGACTTTGCATAGCACCATTAATTCGCTTAGCCGTACCAGCTGGAGCGTAATTATGGTCTAATAAATTTTGCGTTATTCGAGTTCCTTGTGCTTCCCAATCAGTCCAAATTCCCATGGTGCAATTATGAATATGATTCCGCCGAATAATTACATCAATTGCTGCATGCATTTTAATACCAGCAATTTCAGCACCGGCTAATTCTTGCATATTATTAATATGGTGAATATGATTATCCTCAATTAAACTAAAGACCCCACCTTGACGACCAACTATTCCATCTTGTTCACAATGGTGAATATTGCAGCGTCGAACAATATGATGCCCAATATTTTCTTTTAACCATCCATGATATTGTCCCCGACAAACTGCATCTCTTTCCATTTGAGTAGGACTCTTGACGTGTTTGTAAGTAAAGTACTGATCGTTAGCGGGATCTCGATATTTCCCCAGTGAAATACCGGCACAGCGACTATGACTGATCTCGCAATCTTCTATGATCCAATTTCTTGACCAGTGAGGCCCAATCATCCCGTCTTGATAAGAAGCGGGAGGTGCCCACGTTGTAGCAGCTTTATTAATGTTAAAGCCACTAACTGTAATATAATTAACGCCTGTTTCCTTAGGCATAAACACTTCCCGCCGCACATTAATTTCTACTTTTTCTTTATTAGGATTACTCCCCTGAAAATTAGCATAAATAATAGTTTGATCCTTATTTTCATCCTGTTTCGTATACCATTTAAATACAGAATTTTTTCTATCCCATGAACGTGCATAAACTTTGGCTTCAAGACACTCTTCAAGAGAAGAAACCTCATAAAACTGTAAATCATTCATATAAACAGCACCAGTATGTTTATCCACTGGTCCAAAATACCAATCTCCCATTACATAATTAGTGTATGGATTGTATGTACCAAATACTCCATTATCAATTACACACATCCAAACATTACCCTTATACAAATTCCAGTTCTTGATTTCTTCCGCCCCAGTAATAATTGCTTGTAATGGTTTTAAACTTTTATATGTAATTCTTGCATCTTTTGTACCACCATTTACCGGAGAAACATATTCGCGATAAATACCAGGATATACTATTACTTCATCACCAGCTTGAGCTACCTTAGCAGCATCATTGATCCGTCGGTAAGGGGTCTCCATCTTACCATTTCCGTCACGTGCAGCATTTGCATTAACATATATCTTCATCAGAAAATACCCTCCTAAATTGTTTTTAAGCAACTGTCTTAATTAATTGGTTGGTTTTGTCAACCAATTAATGATTAAATAATAGCGCTTTCTGAATTTGCTGTCAACAGTTGATTACAACAAAAAAGAGTCAAAGCGATACTTTCCTGACTCTTTTTCGTTGTAATATTTATTTTTTACATATCTAAATCTATTGCTAATATCCGGCTTTTTAACACCCTTCAAACCTGTTCAAAATACCAAATTATTTCGAATGTCGATTACCATGATCATATAAACTGTAATCTGTATCTATCGCTAAAACATAAAAAATTTTTGATTTACGATTTATTTTCCCAATAAATCTTGCATCACTAGTTTTTAATATCGCATAACGTGAAGCACATTGTCTTTCTCTACCAGAAGATTTAAATTCGGCATTTATTTTCATCTTATCAACATATACCTTTTCTTCCGCAAGAGTTTCAATTCCATTTTGTGCATCAAGAAGTAATTCTTCATAATCCCTTTGTGAAACAAGAAACATTTTTTTAAGCAACATCCTTCCCATTTTAGCAGTAATATTCTTTTCATCTACCGAATATTTCTTACTGATAAAAGAAAAATTAAACGATAATTTCTTAAGTGTAAAGTCTTTAACATTAATTTTCTCAGAACTTTTAACTAATGACATATTTTTTAAAATACCCTTCTAAACTATCAAAAGTTATTTCTCCACCATTTTCAGTATCTTGCCACGGTTTTTGCTTGTGAGTTAATTCAATTAAGTCTGAAGTTGACATGTCGACATACTTGTCATAAACAGCATTCAAAACTTTACTAGCCTTAGGATCATGATTTAATTCTTTAAAATTTTGAAGAGAAGCTGAACTTTCAGCAATTTTTATTTTACCACTGTTTTCCTGATGAATGCTTTCTACCATTGGACCGTAATATGCATGAACAATACGATCAACAAATAAAGGAGAGTTATAAAGTGCTAAATAAACACCCTGAGCAAAATAAAGAAATTTCATTAAACGTAACTGTGTCATTTCCTCAATTTCGGGGCTAAGCATTCTTTCAGCACGATTTTTAACTAAAAACCAATCGATAATTTTAATTTTATCAAACATTTCCATCACTCCTTTAATACCCTTCTATATTATAATTATCACATATCACAACAAATTTAACAATCAATTCTCCCTCGTAATAATTCAACAAAAAAAGCCATTAATCCCCTGCTATCAAGACAGGTCTTAATGACTTAAACATGACTAGTAAAGTATAGCAATTTTAACTACTTCAGCAACAACATCTCCTCTTTCATTTGATTCAAAATCGTTTTTCCCAAGCGAAATTCTGCGATAGTCCCAATCATGTTAAAGGCTAAGGTTAATCGTTTACCAAAAGTGGCAGCAGCTACCTGAAACATCGGTGCTCGTCTAAACGAACCCGTCAATAGTAAATTTTCTATGGGAGCGGCGGCAAACTTTAACCGTTGAGCAGAAATCACGCCGAAATTAGTATAGCCGATTGGGCGTAAATGATAGTGCTTCTGAACTACCTGGCGCAACTCTTTCGGACCTTTAGTATTAGACTCCATAACCAGCTCCTGAATCGACTGCAAAAATTGCTTTTCCTTTTTTAAGTCGTTCATATGTTGGTGTAATCGTAATGCAAACTCACGCAAGCTCAGATCAGCTGTTTGTGGCAACATCAGATTATAACGAGCGGTAAAGTTGGCCATATATAATGTTTTTTCGTCCGGCTGGATCGTAAAGTGCTGGCGCATATCAGTAGGACAAGCCATGCTATAGTTACTTACACCGCAGTATTGCTGCACCACCCGGCCAAAACTAGCCATTAACAAGTCATTGACAGTTACTTCTAGGTGATGGGCAGTATCTACCACTTCAGCTGTCTCCTCCACAGTCAAACGTAGACTACCTATCCGGTATTTTTGCTCTTCATTTTTAACTAGCTCCGGTAAAAACAACGGCTCACGGGGGTGATCGCCAGTTGTCGTTACCGGCTGAAAATTTTGCAGTAACCGGCGGATCTGCGTTAAACTATTATGGTTCTCAACGCCTTGGATCGCCTCAGCTCCGCGATTGTAACAATCAGCCAACAAGTACAAAAATTCTTTGAAACCCGCACCATCCATTAAAATATGACTACACCAAAAAACAATTTTTTGCTGCCCACTCTCCCAATTAGGAGTCACGATGATCTTCATTTGTGTACCTTGTAAAACATCGATCTGGGGCCGCTGATCTTCTTGCTTTTGGCGTTGTAATATCACTACCCGATTAACATCACGATCAGGAATCACAAAAGAATTATCCTGCAAACGATAGTAAGCAAAGAGTTCTGGCAAAATCTTACCAACTAACGCCACTGCCCGTTTCAATCGGGTAACGTCCAACCCTTTTTTCAAACTAAGTTCACAGCGGATCAACGGATACAAACGATCCAAATCGATCGTGTGTAAAATATCAAGTACTTCTCCCGAGTAAATTTCCATCTCTGTACTTCGCATCGTCTCTACTCCAGAGTGATTTGATATTTCATTTGTTTAGTCTGACCAGCGTCCAAGAGTAGATTGTCTTCCTTTTTCAGGATGTCCCTTAAATCACCACTCACATCCGGCAGCCCGTTGAAAGGTTCAATACACAAAAACGGAGCCTGTGCGCCTTCTTTGGTCCATAACGTGACGTAGCGGAAATCATCCAAGGATAATGCAATTGAATGGTTGGTCTTAGGAGAAGTTAATTTAATTTTAGTCAGGCCTTTGTTTTCAATAATGATCAGCCCATCTTCAAATACCGGGTAATTCAACTGCAATTTACCGTCAAATCCTGGGATATCCTTAACCTTACCGTTACGATAAGGGTTAGGTGTCTTAACGATCTCAAACTGTTTCAATTCGTTAGGCTGAGGCGTAAATTCCAACGTATAGTCGGTAAAATCACCAATTCCTGCAATCGGAACGTTAAATGCCGGGTGCGAGCCCAGTGAAAACGATAATTCCTTATTATCGGTATTAGCAACGGCAAACGCTAGCTGCAAGCCATCTTCGCGTAAGGTAAACGTGATGGTCAACTTAAAGTGAAACGGATACAATTTGTAAGTTTCTTCGTTATCACTCAAAGATAGTTCCAACTGGGTGTCAGTTTTGTTTTCCACGGTAAAGTCGTATTCGCTAACAAAACCATGTTGTGGCATCTCATATCTTTGACCTTGATATAAGTATGCGTCTTCATTAGAACGCCCGATTGCTGGGAACAATACCGGCGCATGTTTAGGCCAAATATCATTATTCCACAGGTAATCGAAGTGTTCTTTTCGGTTATAAATGTGATTTAACTGCGCACCGTGCCGGTCGATCACCACTAAGAAATTCTCGTTTTGTAATTCTTCCATTTAGTAAGACCTCCAATAATTTTATTCGTCCTTACCAATAATACCATGTTCCCACTTGCCATGGTCCAAATCATCAGCAATTTGTACAAATTTAGAATCAGGTAATTTATATAAGAACAATAAAATGATCATCGCCATGATCAATGCCACGCCTGGGTAAAGAGTCATCGCAGCTTTGATCCCCATCAACGTAGCAGCTGATTGGTGCGCGTTAGCAACATAACCAGTAACAGCCAAAACACCTGCAGAAATAATCGCTGCCAAAGACTGTGCTAATTTACGAGAAAAGTTAAATGCGGCATAAGTGATTGCTTCTTTACGTACTCCTGTATGCCATTCGCCATAATCGATCGTATCGGAAACAAATGCCCAAGTGATCCCATTAGGAATAGCTAAGCCCGTGTAGCCGATCGTTACTAAAATGATAAATGACCATAGATTAGTTGGGATCACAAAGTTTAACAAGTTAGCGATTGCCCCAACGACAAAACCACCCATAGCTGTCTTTTTCTTCCCAAAGCGTTTGGTCAAAAACGGAATCATAAAGACACCTACAATGGAAGTTCCCATCATGATCCCGTTAACCAGCGGCTGCAGACCAATGTGACCTAAATCATACTGACAGAAATAAACCATCATTTGGTTATTAGTATTCATTGCAGAAATCGTAAAGACAGTCATCAGAATTAACGCAAATAACGGTCCGTTAGTGAAGACGGCTTTTAAGTAGTCTTTAAACCCATTTTTCTCTTTAGAAGCTTGGCGGTTAACGTGCACGTTTTCCTTAGTACCTAAATAACAAATCCCAAATGAAACTACTCCGATCACTGCCATCACTACTGCAGCTGCAAAATAACCTTTTCTTTCACTAGAAAATGTCAACATTAACGGAATAAAGGCAATCCCAGTAACAAATTGAGCTCCCACAGAACCAACTTGCCGGGTTGTCGCCATCGTACTTCGATCTTCAACGTTTCGACTCATTACAGATGCCAAGGAACCATAAGGATCATTGGTAAACGAATAAACCAAGCCCCATGTCATATAAGTTGCGTAAGCCCAAATGATTTTACCAGTAGGGGACAAATTCGGCATCGTAAAAGTAACAACCGTCATAATTCCCAAGACAACAGCCGAAATCATCATCACCGGTCTAAATTTACCACGTTTACCAATATTCTTACGTCCGTCTATTACTGAACCAGCAACAGGATCCATAAAGGCATCAAAAATTTTCGTAAAGCCAAAAATTCCCGCCACGGCGCCGGCACCAATTCCAGCTACATCAGTAAAGAACTTAGTCAAATATGCTTGTCCTAAGTCAAACATAAAACCATTACCAAAATCCCCAAAACCATAAGAGATTTTTTGCAACATCGGAATTTTATGGTTGACAGTGGCCCCCTGATTAACAAGAGTGTCATCTTTAGTGGCAGTAGTTACATCATTATTTGGTTGATCCATCTTAAACCACCTCTTAATTTGTGATATTTTTCACATTAAGTACAACAAAAAAGAAATATAAGCTTGCATGTCAATTAAACCAGCTATTATACTTGCACATAAATTAACAATAAGCTGTTATTCACCTATATCTCTTTTCTTTTATCTACTTTACAATTTTCCCAGTTTAATAATCCGTCTCATCAAAGAAATGGAACCAATCATGAGCATTATTATAGGAAATATCGCGTACCATCTTGCCTAACATCTCTTCGTCATCAGGTACTTGGCCGCGTTGAACCCATTCGCCTAATAACTCACATAAAACTCTTCTGAAATATTCGTGCCGGGTCCAAGATAAGAAACTCCGCGAATCAGTTAACATCCCCACAAAGTTAGGTAAGCAACTTTCCTGCGCCATCACCGTTAATTGTTTACGCATAAATTCACGAGTATCATCAAACCACCAGCCAGAACCGAGTTGTAATTTTTGTTTAGTACCCTTTTGGAAGCACTGCATGATCGTTGCTAACGGCATCCAGTCATTGGAATTCAACGAATAGAAAATGATCCGCGGAACAGCGTCCTCTTCTTCCATCGATTTGAGTAACTTAGCAATTGGCTCGGCCACCGGACGGTCGTTCATAGCATCGTAACCAGTATCAGGTCCGATTTGAGCGAACATTCCGGTATTCAAATCACGGTAAGCATGGATATGGAATTGCATCGTCCAATCGCGTTTGCTGTATTCGCGCATCAAAGCCTTTAAAATTGCGGTCCGGTACTGAGCAACTTCTAATTCGGTCAACGAAGTATTGTCCTTGCGTGCCTTAGAAACGATCGCATCCAATTCAGATGCAGAAGCTTCGGCATATTCCACGGTATCTAATGCGTGGTCAGCTAACTTCGAACCCATCGAAGCAAAGAAATCTAAGCGCTGGTGAATTGCATCCACGATCCCGGAAAAACTATTGATTGCTACGCCAGAAACTTCGGCTAACTTATCAATATATTCACCATAACCTGGGCGGGTGATATTTAAGATCTTGTCAGGACGAAATGCCGGCAACGTCTTAAAGGCTTTTTCGGATTGAAGCAATTTATGATAATGTAAATCATCGATCGGGTCATCGGTAGTGCAGACTACCCGCACATTAAACCGCTTGATCAGATTACGGCGTTTAAATTCATCCGTAGCTAACATTGCGTTGGCTTTTTCCCAGATAGCCGGTGCCGTCTTAGTATTCAATAGCGTTTCAATGCCAAAGAACC
The DNA here is from genome assembly GCF_058503265.1 of Ligilactobacillus sp. ESL1201. Classification (NCBI taxonomy): domain Bacteria; kingdom Bacillati; phylum Bacillota; class Bacilli; order Lactobacillales; family Lactobacillaceae; genus Ligilactobacillus; species Ligilactobacillus sp. ESL1201. The sequence goes on from NZ_CP196362.1 coordinate 1,861,730, forward strand.
GTCTTAATTCCAAATGTGTCCACTCATATAATGGATTGCCTACAGAATGTTCGATCGTATAAGCCCAAGCCTTGAACTTATCGTAAGGATCGGCATCGCCCGTAATATATTTTTCAGGCACGCCATTTGTTCGTTCCAAGCGCCACTTATAATGGTCACCGTACGTTCCTGATACCAGCCAAGCTTCGGTCAGATTAGCAAAATTTTTATTTTCGTAAATCTCGACCGGGTTTAAATGGCAATGATAGTCAATTATTGGCATATCTTCGGCATACTTATGAAATAAGTGTTTTGCCGTATCAGTTGTCAATAAAAAATCCTGATCCAAAAACATTAGTTTCACTCTCCTTATTTAAAATGTTTTTAAAATTTGAAACCCAAATTTATTTGCCGAACTACTGCGTTATTCGGTGACCCCAACTTTAAAGATCGCGAGTCCGTGGATCCCGTACTTCTCGTTATTAGTTTTCTTGCCACTCGCAGTATCGATCACTAACTGGATAAATTGTTCGGCTAATTCATCCATCGACTGATTCATCAACTGGCCGGCATCAAAATCGATCCAACGCGGTTTTTTATCTGCAATATACGAATTAGAAGAAACCTTGATCGTCGGTACATAGGTAGCAAACGGGGTCCCTCTGCCGGTCGAAAACAGCACCATTTGACAATCAGCGGACGCTTCCGCCGAAGAAGACACCAGATCATTACCAGGAGCTTGCAGTAACGACAACCCAGCTTTGCGGATCTTTTCGCCGTACTGCAAAACGTCTTTGACTTGGGAATGCCCCGATTTTTGAGTACAGCCCAACGATTTATCTTCCAAAGTCGTGATCCCACCTGCTTTATTACCAGGAGAAGGATTTTCGTAGATCGGCTGGTCAAATGATTTGAAGTATTCCTTAAAATTATTGATCAGGCTAACAATTTTTTGGAAAGTTTCCTCGTTATCAGCCCGAGACATTAAAATCGTTTCGGCACCAAACATCTCGGGAACCTCCGTCAGCACCGTCGAGCCACCCTGTTCCGTCACAAAATCGGACAAACGACCAAACAATGGATTAGACGTTACTCCTGACAAGCCGTCCGAGCCGCCACATTTCAACCCAATCTTAAGTTCGCTCAACGGTTGCTCAGTGCGCACATCGTCAGCCGCAGCATCGTTGAGTTCTTCCATTAGATCAACGGCTGTCTGTAATTCATCATCGACCTCCTGGGCAATCAAGAACTTGACTCGGGTCGGATCGTAATTTCTCTTTTCCAACTCCTCTTTCATGCCCGACATCTGATTATTTTCGCACCCTAAACCAAACAGTAAAACTCCACCCGCATTCGGCTGCAAAGTTGCATCCACCAAAATTTTACGGGTCTGTTCGAAATCATCACCTAACTGAGAACAGCCATACGGATGTTTCAGTAAGATCACGTTATCAAAAGAGCCATTATCCGGGTGCAAGGCCTTAAATTGCTGTACTGCAATGTCTAGTAAGGGATTGATACAGCCTACCGTTGGGATCACGTACAAGTCGTTTCTGATACCGACCTTGCCGTTAGCCCTCTTATAACCCATAAACGTCCGTTGATCTTTGAGTCCAGCATAAGGATTAATGTATTCTTTTGGCTGGTATTCATAGGTCAGTTCGTCGTTTAAATTAGTCTTCAAATTGTGGGTATGTACCCAGTGTCCCTGAGCAATATCCTCTGTTGCATGTCCGATTGGGAAACCGTATTTAACGACATTTTCACCCTTGGCAATATCTTTCAATGCGATTTTGTGTCCCCGCTTGACGTCTTCTTTGACAGTGATCTTTCCTTGCGGTGTCTCTAAGACCTCTCCTGTAGCAATATCACGTAAAGCAACAACTACAGAATCTGCCGGGTTTAAAAGCACGAAATTGTTCATTAGACTTCCCCTTTTTCGTTAATATTTAGCACCGCTTGACGGGCACCTTTCGTATTCAAAACTTCCATGTCATGGGCAATCAAGTCCTCTAATCCTGCCATTTGAGTCAGATCTTCACCCCAAAAATCAGAATTGCTTAAAGCCAAATGTAAGTAATCTGACTGACCCTTGATCTTATCAAAGCCTGCCATGATCTCGTCCGTATCACTCGGGGCAAAATCAGCATCACCAGCATAAATTTTTAAGTACGCTGCTAAAGCGAGGGCAATCCGTTGTGGGTATTTACCTTCACTTTGATAGTAACGTTTAAACGTTGGCAACAAGCGAGCTTCGAATTTAGAAATACTATTCAAAGCAATAGAAGACAATTCGTGTTTGACAAATGGATTTTCAAATCGTTCCTTAACTCCTTCTGCATAAGAAGCCAGCTCATCTTTAGGCAACGCTACTGTCGGAATGATTTCTTCATACATCTCATCGTTAACAAACTGATAAAAATCTTTATCTGCCATTACTTCGCCAACCGTTTCGATCCCTGCCAGCCGGGCGATCGGTGACATTGTCGTATGTGGCCCGTTTAACAAAGAAACTTTACGGTTACGGTACGGCTGCATATCGTCTGTCACTACTACATTGATCCCTGCTTGTTTTAGCGGCAGCAATTTCTTTAATTTTTGGTCGCCCTCGATCACAAAAATCAAGAACGGTTCGGCCTTGACCATCACTTGATCTTTATAGCCCCATTCTTTTTCCAAATCAGCAGCACGATCACGCGGATATCCTGGTACGATCCGGTCAACTAAGGTTGCATAAAAATCATTTTCCTCGTTGATCCAGTTAACAAAATCAGTTCCTAGATCCCAATCTTTGGCGTATTGAAGCACGATTTTCTTCAGTTCATTGCCATTATGATTGATCAGCTCACAAGGGATGATCTGAAATCCTTTTTTACCTAACTTAAAGCGTTCGTACAATAATGCCGTTAATTTACCCGGGTACGAATTTTGTGGCCGGTCAGTTAACTTATCATCAGGATCATAACTGATCCCCGCTTCTGTCGTATTGGAAAAAATAAACTGGATATTATCGTCTTTAGCTAAATCAAGGTAACTTTGATAATCATCATACGGTCGGATCGTGCCGTTAATGTCTTCGACCACTTCATGTTCTTGGATCTTCTTACCTTCTAATTTGCCTTCCAGTAAGACCGTGTATAAGTCATCTTGTTCGTCCAACATCTTGGTCATACCCTTAGCGATTGGCTGGACGATCTTGACACCGCCTTCAAAAATGCCTTGCTTATTCATCTGTTGAATTTGCCAGTCAATAAATGCCCGTAAGAAATTTCCTTCGCCAAACTGGATCACTTTAGTAGGAAACTGCTTCATTTTTCTAAAACTATTATTTAATCGTTCCATTGTCACAACCCCTTTGTTAAATTGAACACGTTCACATCATTTAGTAAAAAATTACGGCGTCGCTACTAGATTTTTGACCGAAGAGCGCACGATCAGTTCTGGCGCAACAACCTGCTGTGTCGCCACGTAAGCCGGATTATTTAAAATTTGATCGAAAACCTGAAGACCGATCTCCGTCATCTCATCGATCGGTTTCCGGACGGTCGTCAGCCCCGGATTAATGTAAGGAGCATAGTTGGAATCATCGAAGCCAATCAACGAGATCTCATTTGGGACCTTGACGTTTAACTCACTGCAAGCCTTAAGGGCACCGATCGTCATATCATCGTTGCCACAAAATACCAAATCAGGTGTTTCCGCCAACAATAAAATTCTCTTCATCGCCCGGTAACCGCCACCAACTTGATAATCTCCTTGAACTACTGCTTTTTCAACTATCTCCCGGTGATTTTTACGAACGGACGCGATAAAAGCATCGCGCCGCAATGTCGACGAGGTGAAATCGGCGATTCCTTTGATCATGCCAAACTTGCGGTGACCCATCCGCACGGCATACTCCACCAGTTGGCGCGTACCCGCGGCTTCGTCAAAAGCAACGTTAGCAATGTCTTTTCTGGACAACATCCGGTTCATCACTAACAGTGGCACTCCGGAATTTTTGACATAATCGATAAACTCATCGTCTTTATCGGACTGACTGACCACGATCACACCATCCAGCCTAGACTTAACTACCGCGGCATAGTTAGTTAGTTGGTCGATGCCGTTGACCGTTAGCAAGTATTCCTTATCTAGCCGGTAATACAGCCGTTGGATCATTTCGGTCAAAAAACTGTACGACGTGCCGATATCAATACTGGAAAAAAACAAACCAATTGTATAATGCTTACTGGTCACCAAGCTACGTGCCTGAATATTGGGAGAATAGCCCACTTCCTGTGCTATTTTCAGTATTTTTTTCTTAGTGTCCTCTTTAACTGCACTATCGCCGTTCAACGCACGGGAAACTGTCGTATGAGACACCCCCGCCATCTTAGCGATCGTTTTAATAGTAGCCATTCTGCAGAACCTCTATTCATGTTAACGTGAACATTATATTTCTATTAAAAATTAATGTCAATACTTAGTGAAGGATTTATTCAATTAATTTACTATTCTAGTAAATATTATTCACTTCCTATCGGTAACAATATCCGCGTCGTAGCAACGATTTAGTGACAAAAAAATAGTTAAAAAAATTAATTCTAAGAAAATAGGTTGTCAACAACCTATTTTGCCGCTAAATGATAATCGTTTTCATTTAATTAATGTGAACAAAATCACTTAATTATCATTTTTTATTAAGCGTTTTCAAAAACTGGGATAAAGCGTTTTGATGTGCACGTGCATTTAGCGAAGGATACTTTACTTCTCCTCAGATTTCCTTATAATTTAAGTAATAGTACATTTTATTTAACGGAGGCGAGCGGCATGAAACGAACACAACGCCTAGAACTAATCAAAAATATCATTACCAAACAAAAAATTGCTACGCAAAAACAACTACTGACGGAGTTGCATAAAAGCGACACCCATGTCACTCAAGCTACGGTCTCCCGTGACGTCAAAAGTCTCAATCTCTTCAAAAACACTGGGCCTGACGGGAGCAAATATTACACTATCGCACAACAAAAACCGCATCCGGAGTATACCCAACTGCGCAACGCGATTTACGAAAACGTCTCGAGTATTACGCGGGTGCACTGGTTGAATGTCATTCATACCCCCTTAAATTCCAATTATGCTAATTCTTTAGGATCTTTATTTGACGTCTTAGAGACTCCTAAAATAATAGGAACACTAGCCGGGAACGACACCTTAGTGATCATCAGTCCCACCGAAGAAGCAGCCACAGACGTTTATGACCGGATCCAAAAACAAATCAATTCGCCAGAATAATTACACGTAACGACAGCAAAGAGGAGTTGAGACAAAAAGCGTTTAGCAGTCGAGCACTAGCCTAGTTTCAAAGTAAAACCCGAACTTGGGTTTTATTTTGAAACTAGGCTAGGCACAAACTGCTGCTTTTTGGAGCACGATCAATCTATTACTTACGGAAAACAAAAAGAGACTGGAACAAAACAAAGTTTTGTTCCAGTCTCTTTAGGTTACAGTCGATCATTTAGAGTACGTTTCTATTTCCCAGTGATCCTGACGGATCTTAGCCATATAAACGTCTTGGATCCTAGCAACTCCTCGTTTTTTCAGTTGAGTTTTCAACCACTCCTCGTCTTTACCCATCAATTCTAACACGTTTGGATCTACCCGACCGTCCATAATGACCGGATAGCGAATGTCTTTATCTTCCGTGCTTAACACCGTGATGCTGCCATTTTGCTCGACGATCGCCCGCTTAACGTCGCGTAAGTCGATCACCCCAGCGGAACGTAATTTAAAATCAACTTCTTTAGCCGGTAAATTGAGCCGCAGACAATTTTCTACCAGCAACTTGCCGTCCTTAATGATCGTCGTCGGCTCTCCGTCGATCAGTTTGCCCAACAAGTGAATGTGGGTTTTTAAATAACGTGTGATCAAGACCAATGCTCCCCAAATCAACAAGATCACCACGTATTGTGCGATAGTGATCGCCGAATTATACAAGATCCCGCCGATGATCCCGCCTAGTACATAATTTTGTAATTGATCCAACGACGAAGTGGGGGCCAAATTGCCCTTACCCGTGAAATTGATCAGTAACGTAATAAAAACAAAACCGATGATCAACTTGATCGCTATGTCTGAATACGAAAACATTTTTATTCACCTTCCACTTTGATTTTTTGTGTGTTACTGATAGTAATTTTTTCCAACACATACTGGGACTTATCGCCGTTAAAAATTACCCGGTAATAACCACGCGGACTTTTCACCAGCCACTCTTCCGTTTTATTTTGCGGATCGTTGACGCTCAATTTTTGTGGTTTCACGCGTAACTGATTGCCAATATCTTTAAGTACCGCCACTTCTTGTCCGTTTTTCTTAGAGGACGTTTTTAAATTAGTGTAACTGTTATATTGCAACCCAATCGTCAGTAACAGTAACGTCGCCGCGATCACCGCCAGGTCTTTATACTTGATATCGCCCTTATGGCGTTCATAATGGATCAGTAAAACAATGAAGATGACCGCTAATACAGTGATGATCCACGTTTTAAGCGTCGAAAAACTAGTCTGTTGTGCCACTAAATAACGGTACGTGTAAAATTTCATTTGCTCACTCCCATTTTTAAATTACCCTTATCCTAGTGCAAAATCTCTAAAGTGCAATTATTTTGAATTAACCACGCCTAAAAAAATAGGGCCCGGAAACAAAATACTTTGTTCCGGATCCTATTATTATGCTGCATTATAATGCGATATACTAATTAAAACTATTTCAAAAACAAATAACATCAACTGCTTTGACCAGATTAAATGATTACACCCAGATAGCTAACTTTTGCGCACATCCAAACCTTGAATCGCATGGTAATAGGTCCAATCCTTAATAGCTTGCATCTCGTTGGTCCGGTGAAAGTCGGCTAACAATTCATTCCATTGTTCCCATCGATCCAGCGGGACATTAATCAAACCCGCTCCGCCATCAATCATCACCTTATTAGCCGCTAAAGTAGCCGTCCGCTTATTACCATCCCAAAAAATCTGTTGGCGCATATTGTGATACAGCAACGTCAAAGCCTGATCCGTAGTAGTTTTCTGCGAATTGAATAGTTTTTGTAAAAAAACTTGTTCCTGTTGTTCATCGACTAATGGTGGTTCAAAGTATTCAACACCACCCAACTGAACTCCACCTTGACCCTGTCTTAATTCCCCAGGTACTAGCGCGTCTTCAGCAGCAACAATTTTATTAAGCGTTTTTTCGGCATCTAGTGTTACTGGTTGTGTGTGACTAACTACATATTGCCAGCCCCGCTTCAAATTAACAATCGTTAAAATATCTGCAACCGGCACCCCAGTAACACTCATCCCATCCATAATCGTTTGCGTTTGTGGCAAAGTGGTATTAACTCCTTCAAAACGCGCATTAGTATGCACTAACTTAGTAAAATTAGCGCGTGCAAAACGCCGATTTTCTGCTGGCGTAAATTGATAGCGATTGGGGTATTTGGTTAATTCGGCCACTGATCTCAGCCTCCTTGTGTTTAACCTTGATTGTAACACAGAAAGTAGTGGTCTTTTTGATACTTAAACATAAATTGATCCAGCTAAAAAGGAGTTGGAACAAAAAGCCGTGCGCCACTTGCTAATCGTTTTGATGCCCAGCTTACCTTGTTATTCTTTCAAATCTAGCAAGCAATTATCGCGGTATGCCTGTTGTGTTTGTTCGACCCATTTTTCTTTTTTATCAAAGCCACGGACTTTAGCCATTTCACTGACAAAGGCTTGAATTTTCAGCTCCACTTGTTCCGCATGAAACAGTAATAAATTAGTCCTGCGCAACAAATAATCGACCGGCGACACCACCAGCTCATCGGCTAGCGCGTAGTGCAGGCTCATCGTTTCTCCTAAGGTCAATCCCGGCGCCGCTTTTTTCGCAGCTGCCAACACTTTGTTAATATTAGAACCATACAAGTTGGCTAACCAACTGGCATCCTGCTCGCTAACACCGCGCTCAAGCGCCAGTTGGGTGTATTCTTTCATCGTTTCTTCCACGGCTCCCGCTCCCGGGTCAAACTCTCCTCCCGACAGCTGTAATTTGCGCGAATCCACGTACCCCAAACGCACGTTGAATTGTTTAGCCAACATCTTGCGTACTAATTCTAGGGTCTTTTCGGCCATCAAACGGTAATCGGTAATCTTACCCCCAGCAATCGTCACCAAATTGTCGTCAGCAATCGTGAGTGTCGCACCGGGCGAAACCTGGCTATCCGAAAAAAGTTTTTCGTTACTGATCGGCTGCAGGCGACTGATCGCAATTTCAACGTCACGCCTTCCCACTTCTCCTTTAGAGTATGCCGAGACAGCGTTCATCAAATTGGTAAAACTTGCGTCGGTTACCTTACCGCTATTAGACGAACCTCCATTATAATCGGAATCAAGGTTACTATCGAGTAATGGACGCAAGCCACTCCACCCTGCCTGCACGTCTTTTAACTGCAAGTGAATGTCCGGAAACAGCTTATTGATTGCTTGCAACAGGTAATCTGTATCCGACAACTCGACTTTAGGTTGCGCGTAATTGCCAAAATAATTCGTATCGGTCGTTCCAAAATAAGTTTTTCCTTCACGTGGCACCACAAAAATAATCCGCCCATCACCAGCACCAGAATCGGCGTAAGTCGGACTTGGAACACTTAACTTACTACTATCTACTATTAAATGAACACCCTTTGTCGGTTTGATCATCGCTTTGACCGGGCCAGCCTGTTCATCGTTACGCCATACTTTAGAGACCCATGGTCCCGTAGCATTCACAATCAACTTAGCGTGCGCCAAAATTTGATTACCGGTTAACATATCGCGGATAACTACACCGTTGACTCGTTGGTCATCATCATGCAAAAAGCCCGTGACTTTTGCGTAATTTATCATCAACCCACCGTATTGCTCAGCCGTTTTAATATTTTCAATAGTTAAGCGCGCATCATTATTAGAGAAATCCAAATAAACTCCGCCACCAAGCAGGCCTTCTTTTTTAATACCAGGTACTCTTTGCAATACTTGGTCACGGGTCAAAGTATAACTGGCGTTAGCCGTATTTTCCAACCCGGCGATCTGGTCGTAAAGGTGCATCGCCATTTTGACACTGTACATATCAAAAGTGGAATTAGGAGTATCGTAAATCGGCAATAACATTTCTTGTGGCCGCGGAATGTGCGGAGCTATCTGCTGTACGATCGCTCTTTGTTCCACGATATCTTTCACAATCTGAACGTCAAAACTCTTAAGGTAACGAATCCCGCCGTGAACCAATTTAGTCGAATGGGAACTGGCGCCAGCAGCAAAATCCTGCATCTCTACTAAAGCAACCTTGGCACCCGAAGCAGCAGCCTGCGCGGCGAGCCCAGCACCAGTGATTCCGCCGCCAATTATTAGCAGGTCTGCTTCATTTTGCTTGAGTTGTTCAATAACTTCTTGTCTGCGAGACATCACCTTTCTCCTTCCAGTTACATTAATCAAATTTTAAACTATATGATAAAACATCCACGTTTAATATAACATTTTAATATCTAAATTAAAACTGATAATTTATTTTAATTAATTTGTCATAATGCATTGATAGTAATCATTTTTAGTATTAAATTAAGACGGAATTAGGATGAAAATTTTACTATTTCTTAAATGTCCATGTTAACTACACAAAAAAGGAGGAGTTGGGACAAAAAGCGTTTAGCAGTCGAGCACTAGCCTAGTTTCAAAGTAAAACCTGAACTTTGGTTTTATTTTGAAACGTAGCTAGGCACAAACTGCTGCTTTTTGGAGCACGATCAAACAAGTTGTGAGTCAAGCCGGTTAGCGGTCGTAGACTAAGTGGCACTGACAAGCAAATCCTGTACTTGGATTTGTTTGTCAATGTCCTTAGGACCTAGACTGCTGGCTTGACGAACGCGATTAAGTCTATTATTTACGGAAAGCAAAAGGGGGACTGGAACAAAACGGAGTTTTGTCCCAGTCCCTCTGTAGTATTTTATCAATTACTTGATTTTTAACTGCTGCAATTGTTTTTCGATTTCCGCTAACTTAACGTCTGCTTGCAACAAACTAGCCGCAGTATACGCACCCTCGATCAACGCCACGTCATACAGGTGAACTTTTTTAGCAGTCATTTCTTGTGCCATTTCCAAATTCATCTTGGCGCTCCCTAAATCGTAAAACGCTAAAATTTCAGTGGCTGTATTACTCTCAAAGGCAGCTAAGATTTTTTCCATGCTGGTACCGATGCGTTGATCATCAGTACCTCCCGCCGTGGTCAACGGCACATCTTCAGCGACCTGACCGAGTAATTCGGCCAATCCAGCAACGATTTGCGGCGAGTGCGAGACCAAAGTAATCCCTAAACTCATAGGATGTCCTCCTCTAGTAATGCCGTGAACAAGTAACCACTGGAAACCGAACCCGGATCTAAATGACCACTAGAACGCTCACCTAAATAGGAAGCCCGGCCTTTTTTAGCCACCAGATCCTTAGTACTAGTTACCGCGGCCTCGATCTCAGCCGTAGTCAACTTATCTGCCACGACGTCTTTAGTCAGTGGTTCCCAGACGTCGATCATCGTCTTATCGCCGACTTGAGCGCCGCCGCGCTTCTTCAATCCTGCCAAAGCTGCTGGTAATAATTCTTTCATATCGGCAGTCGTCTTGCTTTTCTTACTCATTTCCAAAAAAGCAGTGCCATATAGTGGCCCGGAAGCACCACCCACCTTGCTGATCAGCGCCATTGCCACTTGTTTGAGTCCCGTTGGCAGGTCCGTCGGTGCTTTAGCGGCAAATGCGTCCTTGATCCCCTGCATTCCGCGCGCCATGTTGTTGCCGTGATCGCCGTCACCGATCGGTGTATCCAATTGACTTAAATAATCCTTATTAGCTTCTATTTTGTCTGCAAAATCATTGAGCCAAACCTGTAAATTTTCTGTTGTTAATGCCATAATTTTCCCTCACTTTTCTTACCAGGCGATCGTCGTGACCGGATAGTTTAAATATTCTAGCCATTTGTCGTCCGCCAGCTCCAAAATCGTCAGCGAGATCCCCGCCATTTCCAACGAGGTCATGTAGTTTCCGACCTTCATAAATGCCGGCTGGATGTTTTTAGCCGCTAATTGGTCTAACAAGTTATGGCTAAAGATATACTGTTCCATCAAAGGAGTTGCTCCCAAGCCGTTGACTAATACCGCGTATTTTTTGGCGGGATCTAAGGACAGTTCACCGTCGATTTTTGTCAGTAACTCCGTGACCAAGTCCTTAGCCGGCTTGATTTTTTCTCGTTGATAGCCCGGTTCACTGTGAATCCCCACACCGTATTCGATCTCATCATCTGCCAGTTCAAATCCGGGATGCCCGACTTCCGGCACAGTTGCTGCACTTAAAGCCACACCCAAAGTCTTCAAACGCGGTAACACCGCCTGAGCCAGCTGCTCTAACTCATCAAGACTAGCTCCCTGCGCGGCGGCGGCTCCCAAGATCTTATGCATCAAAACAGTTCCTGCTACGCCACGTCTGCCTTGCGTGTACAAACTATTTTCGATGGCAATATCGTCGTCCACTACGATCGATTTGGTTTCAATGTCGTCTCCTTGAGCCAAGTCCTGTGCCATGTCAAAGTTCATAACGTCGCCCGAATAGTTTTTAATGATCAAAAAAACGCCCCGGCCGTGATCAGCAGCTTTGATCGCTTCGTAGATCTGATCAGGTGTTGGCGAAGTAAAAACCTGCCCGAAAACTGCGGCTGACAACATTCCCTTGCCGACAAAACCCGCATGAGCCGGCTCGTGACCAGAACCACCGCCGGAAACTAACCCAACTACATCTTTCATTGAGTCTTCGTCACTTCTGACTACCGCTTCGGTGCCCTCGATTTGGCGTAAATACTGGGGATAAGAGCGTACTAAACCGTCGACCATTTCACTAACGACATCTTGGGGGGCATTAATGATTTTTTTCATTTACTTCAAGTCCTTTCGTTATTTTTTATTCATTTAACTGTTATTTTACTTTCATTATAACAAATTTATCTGCTCACAACCGCAAATATTTTATTCACCGCTAACGTTTGTTAGAATAAAGACAGTCATTTGCCAGAAAGGAAGTTACGCCATGCCCGATAAAGATAAAAATGAACAAATTCGTGTCCTCGATTTAATCATGATTGCTTTAGGCTGTATGATCTTTGCCTTTTCGCTAGTCTTTTTTAATATTGCTAACCATTTAGCCGACGGGGGCCTAAGTGGTGTGACTTTGATCTTAAAAGCCTTATTCAAATTCAACCCAGCATATTCAACCATCATTTTAAATATTCCCCTAATTTGGATCGGGTACCGTTATTTAGGCAAGCAGGCTTTGATCTACACGATTTACGGCACGGTGATGCTGTCTGTTTTCTTGTGGATCTGGCAGCGCGTTCCATTTCACATCAACCTCGACCACGATTTATTTCTGACATCGGTAGCCGCAGGGATCTGTGGGGGCGCCGGACAAGGATTAGTTTACCGTTTTGGGGGCACGACCGGAGGCGCTGACATCATCGCTAAGATGTTTGAACGTTTTAAGGGCGTGGCAATGGGCCAATCATTACTAGCGCTCGATGTCGTGATCCTTTCGCTATCATTGGTCTACATCGATCTGCGGCACATGGCCTACACTTTGATCTACTCTTACATCGCAACTCGTTTGGTCAACGCGGCGATCGACGGTTCTTACGAAGCCCGCGGCGTTTTGATCATCAGTTTAAAATATCAGGAAATTTCTAGCCAAATCATGACGGAACTCAGCCGGGGAGTCACGATTTTAAAAGCCAAGGGGGCATATTCAAACGAGGAACGGCCGACATTATTCGTAACGGTAGCGCCAAGCGAGCTGCACGAGTTAAAGCAGCTGGTTGATCAAACGGATCCGCAAGCGTTTTTGACGACGTTTAGTGTCAATGAGGCGCACGGGGAAGGATTCACATACTTGCGTAAGAAGAAATTCAAACGGTGAAACAAGCTGCGGAAGCTGACGGTTAGCAGGTGAGCACTAACCTAGGCTGGCAATAAGTCGGGTTAAGACTTGTTGGCAGATGTAGTTAGGCACAACCTGCTGCCAGCTAGAGCGCAATTAATACAAGCTGCAAAGTCAGCCGCTTGGCAACTGAGGACTAGCCTAGACCAACGAAAAAGCCTGAACTTGGATTTTTTGTTGGGCGTAGCTAGACACAAGTTGCTGGCTGACGGAGCGCGATTAAAACAAGCTGCGGAAGCTGACGGTTAGCAACTGAGGACTAGAGTTTAAACAAAGCGTAATTAGTCTGTTGTTTACAAAAACACCAAGAGGAGCTAGGAGAAAATTAAATTTTCTCCTAGCTCCTCTTGGTTTCATTAGCGGTAGCCTTGAGCGCACTCATTTGATCGTGCTCAACTGCTAGCCGCTTTTTACCGCAACTCTCTTTTGTTAACCTATCTATTTAATTTGTAACTCTTTCCAGCCCTGTGACATCCCGGCACTATTATAAACATAGCCATGAATGTTAGTCTTCCAGAGTTGTGCCGTTGCTTGCTGGTACAACGGGATCACTCCTTGGTCTTGCATTAAGATCTTGTGCGCGGCCACCAAATCTTCATAGCGTTGCTGTGGGTCGTTGGCGTCAGTCGAACCCGATTTAGCGATCAAATCATCGTACTGCGTGTTTTGCCACTTACCAACGTTGGAAGAATTATCCGCCGTTAATAAATTCAAAAAGTTGATTGGGTCGGCGAAATCAGCCCCCCAACTGGAAACTACTAAATCAAAATTACCACTGCTCGAACGTGCTAGCCGGCTATTCTTAGGTACGTTAGTCACGCTGACCTTCAACCCCGGCAGCTCACTCAGCTGACTTTGGAGGTATTCGGTGACTTTCTTACTACTGTCGGTGTCATCACCCAAGATTGTCAGGTGTAATTTCTTTTGCCCGACCTCTTGCATCCCTTGGCGCCAGAGTTTCAGCGCGTTTTGCTTGTCGTAAGCAACACCGGATTTAACGTAAGCATCGCTGGCAAAGTCGGCTTTAGTCTGCGGATTAGCGTAAAACTTCGTAGACACAAATCCCTTAGGAACCGTCGAGCCGTCGTGAATGACCTTATCAGTTAAATTCTTGCGGTCAATGATCTGTGACAATGCTTGGCGTACTTTCAGGTTTTTGAGTGCCGGAATCTTGGCTTGATTTAACTGCAAATACATCATCGTTCCGCCACCATAAAGTTTAAAATCCTTACGGTGTTTCAAATTAGCAACCTGTGAGCCGTCCAATGTCACTGCGTCTAATTTATTTTGCTGGTACAAGTCATAGCCAGTCGCTGGGCTCTTGACTACCCGCAGGTTGATCTGTTTGAGGTAAACGTGCTTTTTGTCCCAGTAATTATTATTTTTGACCAGCGCCCATTTTTCGTTGGTGCCATTCCATTTGATCATTTTAAACGGTCCGTTATAAGCCATTTTGCTGCTATCTGTCCCGTATTTTTTGCCATATTTTTCCACGATCTTTTGTTCTTGTGGTTGGAAGGTCGGAAAGGCCAGTAGCTTCTTAAAATACGGCACCGGTTTAGCTAAAGTAACGACCAACTTATCTTTGCTAGGTGCGCTGACTCCCAATTGGTCCGGAGCCATTTTCTTATTTTGGATCGCGTCATAATTTTTAACGCCATCAAATAAATAAGAATAACTAGCCGCAGTCTGCGGGTCAACGGTCCGTTGCCAGCCGTAAACAAAATCCTGGGCAGTTACCGGCGTCCCATCTTGCCACTTGTCATCAGTCCGCAAGTTAAAGGTATACGTCAGCCCGTCAGCAGATACCTGGTAACTTTTTGCCAGTGCCGATTGCGTTTTGCCATTTTTTCCCATCCGGTACAGTCCTTCACCAGTATGATAAAGTTCGGTCAGTGAAACTGATTCCTGCGCCTTAGCCGGATCCATGATCGCGATCTCATTAGGTGTGCTGAGATTTAGCGTGTCTTTGCTACTCGTTTGTTGGTCACTCGTTTGCGTTTTACCGCAAGCCGCCAGACCTACTAACATTAACGTGCCAAGTGCGACTTTAACTAACTGCGCTACTCGTTTTTTCATCCCTTTTCTTCCCTTCTTAGTTAATTGATCTCACCGATTATACCACACATTGCTTACTAAAGATAAGTATTTGCCAAAATTTGTACATCGCTGTGCCGCCAAGTATAATAAGCCCGTAAACTACAGATAGGAGAATTTAATTGATTACTTTAAAATCAGCACGAGAAATTCACGGCATGGCTCATTCCGGCGCTATTTTAGCCGGTGCTCACCTAATGTTACGCGACAAGTTACACGTTGGAATGGATACCTGGGAGATCGAAGAATTAGTAGATAATTACATCACGGCGCACGGCGCGACTGCCTCGGAAAAAGGTGTCGACGGCTATAAGTACGCCACGTGCATCAGCATCAACGAAGAAGTCGCTCACGCCACCCCGCGCAAGGGATTAAAACTTAAAAATCATGATGTCGTCAAGGTGGATTTTTGTGTCAACTGGCACGGTTATCAAAGCGACTCGGGCTGGACTTACATCGTCGGTGAACCCACTGCCGAAGCCCAAAAATTGCTGGCAGTCACCCATAAAGCGCTGTACTTAGGCATCGAGCAAGCTCAGGTCGGCAACCGTGTCGGCGACATCGGCCATGCGATCGAAGAATACGTCGAAACACAAAATCACATGGGTGACGTGCGCGAACTGATCGGTCACGGGATCGGCCCCGGCGTCCACGAGGAACCAGACATTTATCATTACGGTCAAGCCCATCACGGCCTGCGCTTAAAAGCCGGCATGGTGATCACGATCGAACCGATGGTCAATTACGGTGGCGCGTGGGGGATCGATACTAAAGTCGTGCCGGAAACCGGGTGGGAATATTACGTTTCTGCCGACCGTAGTTTTTCGGCACAATTCGAACATACCCTCGCGATCACTAACGACGGTCCGAAAATTTTAACGTCACAAGATCCCGTGGGCGATCAAAAATATCTATTATAATTTGCAAATTTATCTTAAGGAGGTGCAGCCATGAAAGAAAGCGTTGTTGGAATTTTTGCTCACGTCGATGCCGGTAAAACCACGTTGGCAGAAGCTTTGCTATACCAAAGCGGCCAGTTACGTCAGTTGGGACGCGTCGATCACGGCGACACCTTACTCGATTCAGATCACTTAGAAAAAAAACGCGGCATCACCATTTTTGCACACCAGGCTAACTTCACTTATCACGATCTCGCAGTCACCTTGTTGGACACCCCGGGACACGTCGATTTCGCAGCTCAAGCCGAACAAACGTTAAGCGTCTTGGACTACGCGATCTTGGTGATTTCTGCCACTGCGGGCGTACAGGGTTACACTAAAACTCTGTGGGACCTGTTGCAGACTTACCACGTGCCGACGCTGATTTTCGTCAACAAAATGGACACCGCACTGGTCGACTCAAGCCAATTATTAGCGCAACTTAAAGTGCAGTTAGCAGCTGGGTGCCTCGATTTTAGCGACCAAGACGAACTACCGGCCGCCTTATTAGAAGAAATCGCGCTCCAAGACGACCAAGTGCTTGCAACCTACTTGGAAAACAGCACCTTGTCAGTTAAAACCATTCAAGATATGATAGCGGCCCGCCAAATTTTTCCTTGCTATTTCGGTTCCGCCCTCAAACTGACAGGCGTCACCACGTTACTAGACGGTCTGGCGCGCTGGAGTAAGTCTTATGTATCGACACAGCCCCAATTTAGCGGGCGCGTGTTTAAAATCGCCCACAACACCAAGAGTGAACGCTTGACTTGGCTACGCGTCATGAGCGGTTCGTTGCAACCCAAACAACCGTTAGTTGCGGGGCAAAAAATCAATGAACTGCGCGTTTATCAGGGTGAAAAGTACACTACTACTGATCAGGTCAATGCCGGACAGATCTGCACGATCCCGGGACTGACAGATACCTACCCCGGTCAAGGCCTAGGCAAACTGCCCGACCTACATCCACTAATGCAGCCGGTATTAAACTACACGATAGACACTAAGGGACAAGACGAAGCGCGCTGTTTAGCGGCCTTACGCCAACTAGCCGATGAAGACCCGTTGCTTAACGTTTCGTGGGAACCGCAACTCCAACAAGTTACGGTCCAGCTGATGGGCGAAGTACAACTGGAAATTTTACAACAACTGTTATTAGAAAGATTTGACCTGACGCTAACGTTTAACGCCGGCGGGATCATTTACCAAGAAACGATCACCGCCCAAAGCGAAGGAGTCGGTCATTTCGAACCCTTGCGTCACTACGCGGAAGTCCACCTACTATTAGAACCAGCACCGCAAGGCAGCGGACTGACTTTTGCCAGCAACTGTTCTTTAGAAGTCTTAGCCCGCCACTGGCAACAACAAATTTTACACAGCCTACAAGCTAAGGTGCAGCGTGGTGTTTTGGTAGGCGCACCGCTAACGGACGTTAAAATCACGCTGATCGGTGGCAAGGACAATATCAAACACACCAGCGGTGGTGATTTTCGCGAAGCTACGTGGCGCGCTGTACGTCAAGGACTGATGGAATTGCGGCAACGAGGTCACTGTCAGTTACTCGAACCTTGGTATCGTTTTAGCTTGACGGTCGAGCAAAATCAAGTTGGCCGTGCGCTTAACGATATTCAAAAAATGCACGGAACATTTACCCCGCTAACAACGACTAATGCAGCAACGCAAACGATCACCGGCACAGCACCCGTGGAACAAATGCAAGGCTACGCCACACAAGTCCGTGCTTACACTCACGGTCAAGGTCACCTCGAATACAGCCTAGCCGGGTACCGTGAGTGCCACAACGCAAAAGACGTGATCGCCCAAGCCGACTACCACCCGACTCACGATGTGGACAATCCACCCGGCTCAGTTTTTTGTGCGCACGGTGCGGGTTACCCGGTCGCTTGGCAAGAAGTCCCGCAGATGGCACACTACCCGTTACTAAAATAAACTAACAACCTAAATCATAAAAGGAGGGGCTTTTTTGGCAAAAGATGAGTTACTACAAGCCGTCAAAAATGAAATCAAACAATTCGTTGACGCTTTAACGAGTGAAAACATTCAAAGTACCAGCGATAGTATTAAAAGCCAATTAAACATCTTGGCGGCAATCGATAAAGCTAGTTTCTATCAACCTAAACCAACCGCTAAGAACACCACCAAAGAACAGACACCAGAAATTACCCCGGTTAAAACGCCTAAGAAACAACCTGAAAAAATAAGCAAGCCCAGCCTTAATTTTCATGAAAGCGTCAATCACGACCACACCATTATCAAGGGGTATTTTCAACAACGGCTACGGGGCGGTCTCATTCACCGCAAAGAAAATATTTACGTTCCAGAAAAAGTGATTCGCGACCTTGACTTACATCAGGGTGACTTCGTTCAAGCAACCGCGCAAAAGCCGCTCTCTTCTAACAAACAAAAGCAAGAGTACAGTTATAAGCTGATCACAGCCGATCCTAAACACCAAAACGTCAGGACCATCGCTTCCATGGCAATCGTTTTATACAACGAGGAATTGCGCCAACTTTATTTTGAAACTAAAACCGCGGGCGAAAGTTTACCCATCAAGATTTTGCTAAATAACGCCGATGTCTTGCGCTTTCACATCAAAAAAGGCGACGTGATCGACTATGCTTACGAGCCGGACACGCCGCTCAACGGCCGGGTCATTTGGAAATATAACGTTTCTGAATTACCAATGCCCAAGACCACTAAAACGGTCAAAAAGAAAAATACTCAGCCAGCCCCAAAAAGACCGCGAGTTAAACCAATCTTACGGGGATTAAAGATCCTGACTATCGGCGGAACTAACAAAAACCTGCACAAAAATTCGGCAGCCGAAATTACCGAGCGTGAGGGGCAATTTAACTACTTAAGTGGAGATGAACCCCAGGATACGATAGTCGCACAGATCCGCAAGGCCGACCTGGTCGTCGTTTATACCCAAAGTATCAGTCACAAAGCCATGCATTTAGCCAAAGACACCTGCAAAAAATACTCCAAGGTCGTTAGCTACACCAAAAACATCGGCGGCGTGGCATTGGTGCGGCGACTCAGTTTGATGAAAAAGAAACTACCTCCAACTAAATAATCAGTCATTTTCTTGCTCAGTCGGTAGCAAAAAGGAAAATCCTAAACCGAGCACTGCTAGAAATGTCATCAGTACAAAACCCCAGCGATAACCGGCAATCAAGCCGACATTGGGGTTTTTTGCCGTCAAACTAGCTAGTGTGATCACGAGCATCACCAGCGCAGTGCCAAACGAACCGAAAAGTAAGACTGCCATCATCCACGCACGTTGAGTACCCGTAATTGATTGCCTGTTATTTTCCATTTTTTCCTTCATTTTTGTAGCAAGCTACATTTTTTAGCCACGCAAATTAAAAGTTGTGAATGATCTGCGCTAAAATTACACTTAATTGTTTTTGCTGCTCAACGGATAAGTGGGCCACGATCCGGTGATTGACGTCATTCATTACTGCGTAAATCTCTTGGATATGTGTGGCGATCAAGTTTTGCCCTTGAGCCGATAACTTCAACACCACTTGCCGCGCATCGCTGGGAAGTGGCGCCAACTCCAATAAGCCATTATTTTCCAATCGTTTAACGATGCCGCGAATCGTCGGGTGACTCAACACGAAACACTGTGCAACTTCTTTTTGCGTAACCACCCTGTCTTGCGTTTCGTAGAGATAAACTAGCAGGGTGATCTGCGGACCCGTTAAATCATTTAACAAGGACGAAACACGGTTGTTCAACTCCTTTTCGATCAGCGTATTAGCGATTTTAATCTGTGGGCCGATCCGTGCTCCAATTTCTTCTTTCATTAGTATCCCTCCCTAAATGTGTAGCTTACTATATTTATTGCCTAATCGTCAAATTCAAATACTACAGTCGTAAATTTTTTATATTCTTTATTTTTCAACTCAAAGTCCCTTCTCTTTCATTTTGTCAATTACGTTAAACCGTTTGGCTTCTTCCATCGTAAACTCATACGGACTATTTTCATTACGATAAAGTAGGATCGGAACGGGAATGGTTAATATTACTGCGACGATCGTAGCGATAATACCACCTAAATAGTCTCCCCCCGTCACTAGGTGATGGTGCGTCACATAAACTAAATAGTAAATACCTAGGGGCAAATGAAGGCCCACTGCAGTTAACATTCCCGGATTATACCAACGTTTCATCCGCACGTTAAACATTACTCCATGACCTAAGACTTGGATAAAGCCAAAAAAACTTTGTGCTAATCCCAGCCAAATCAAATGTGGTAAAAAAACTGCCGCTAGATAAAAAATATATGCTAGCAGGTTAACCACCATACTACTTTGAACATTACCTGGAAAACGACGGTAATTTTTCTTTTCACCGTATAACACCCGGTTGATCACAATTGCCGCTCCACCCGGCAAACGATATTCTTCGAATTGGTGCAGTAGCAACGCCATGAAATTAGCCATTAAAATTACCTGGATGGACGTCAGTTGATATACTCCCACAAAAATCATGTAAAAAGTTAATAGTACAAAAATTATTAACCCCACATCATACCAATGATGACGATAAAAATTCATTTTAATCTCCCCTTATTGATAATAAAAGTTACAATTGTTATCTTTACTGTAATTACTATACTCAAAATAAAACACTATTACTATCCTTCAAGGAGTTAATTGCACAAATGAACAAAAATGGGAACGTTAAAAAACATTATCGCAAACGACAGATCAGCCAAACTAAAAAAGCCTTCGCCACCGGTGGCATGCACGCAATGCTCACACTATGGATCACCAATGTTTTACAAGAAAGTCCGCGTGAAATGAAAAACCAAGCAAAAATAATTTTAACTCACCTAAACTCAGTATAAAAAATTGAGGAGTTGAGACAAAAAACTTGAGACAAAACAGATACATGATCCTTGGAATACACACCTTTGCCGTACTTACGATAGCTAATACTTGTTAATACCAAAATGCTTGGTACTAGACATTTAAAAATGAATGTGGGTAATATTAATACCTTCAGTAGAAAATTAGGCACAACATTTATTTAAAGGAGAGTTTTTATGTTAGAGCTCGTTAACAAGATTTTTCAGACCTTTGGGGCAGCAGTCGTTGTGCCAATTATGATTTTTATCGTTGCCTTATGCCTGCGTGTTCGTCCTAAAACCGCGATGATGAGTGCTTTTTATGCGGGCGTTGGCCTGACCGGTTTTACTTGGATTATTTCCGCGTTTACTCCAGTTGTTACTAAGGTGATCAAACAAATGGTCAATAATACGGGGATCCACTTGCCGATCGTCGATATTGGCTGGCAGGCTGGTTCTTTGGCCTCGTTTGGTTCGACCGTTGGCTTAAGTTTCTTCGTCTTCGGGTTATTGCTGGAATTATTACTGTTCGTCTTTAAAGTTACCAAGGTCTTCATGCCATCTAATCTTTGGAATAACTTCGGCTTCATGATCTGGGGCACACTGGCTTACTTTGTGACCCACAACTTCTGGCTTTCCTTAGGATTATCAATTTTCATGTTGCTTTATACCCTAGTGTTAGCAGAAATCCAAGCCGATCGCTGGTCCGATTATTACGGCGTTAAAAACGCAACCGTATGTTCCATTCACAATATGGAGCAGGCCTTACCGGCGATTTTACTGGATCCATTGTGGAATATGATTGGTCTTAACAAAATCAAAATGACTCCCGACTATTTTAAAAATAAACTTGGGGCTTTCGGTGAACCAACGACACTAGGTGCGATCTTAGGCGTGATCGTCGGCATCTTGGGCAATCTCAAATCACTCGGTACCCTCAGTGCTTGGGGGCAAATCTTAACTTTTGCCATCGAACTTTCCGCCGTAATGACTATCTTCCCGCTAGTTACCGATGTTTTCTCTAAAGCCTTTTCACCTCTAGCCGAAGAAATCGATAAACAGCGCAAAACTAAGCCAGATGCAACGGCTGAAGACGATCAAATCGCCGATCAGAAACGGTGGTTCTTAGCAGTTGACGATGGAGTTGGTTACGGTGAACCCGCAACGATCATCGCAGGTGTGATCTTGATCCCGATCATGGTACTGATTGCATTTATCCTACCGGGCAACAAAACCTTACCGATCGTTGACTTGATTTCGATCCCATTTATGGTCGAATCGATCGTCGCCGTTACTCGCGGTAATATTTTAAAAGTCATCTGCAACGGAATCATTTGGTTCAGTCTCGGACTGTACGCAAGTAGCTGGTTGGGACAGATCTATACCGGTGCAGTTTCGCATTACGGCGTTGCTTTACCGGCAGGGATCGTGTTGATCACTAGTTTCAACTTGATGGCGCGGCCGTTAAATGCGCTGATCTTCGCGGCTTGGATCTCAAAAAATCCGCTCTGGATCGGACTGACTATTGTTATTTATCTAGTTTCTTTGTACTTCTTACGCACCAAACGGGAACAAATTTGGACTTATCTCAAAAAAATGTCAGAAAAAAATGCTGGCTTCAGTGGCAGCAAAGACAAAATTACCTACGACAATTAAATATAGGAGGTTTTTATCATGACGAAAAAATTAGCTGTTAATTTAGCAGATTAAAGATGCCTTAATAATCCTAATATTAGTTCGCACCGAATTGTATCCAAATTAAAAAGAAGAGGCTGAGACAAAACTCTGTTGTTCCAGCCCCTATTTTTATTTTCCGTAAGTGATAGACTTAATCGCGTTTTTCAGGCCAGCGGTCTAGGTAACAAAACAATCCAAATACAGGATTTGCTTGTTGGTGCCACTTAGTCCATCTATTTTCTAGTACAATATCAGCTACTTATAAAGACAATGTTTAGACATTGTTATATAATAACCAAGAGGTGATTTTTATGGCTTTAAAAGCAAACGAAAAAACGGTTTTTACGATGAGAATTGATAAAAAAGAAAAAAATGAGCTGAAAAAATTATACGGAGATTTAGGATTAGACTTATCGACTGCCGTTAATTTATTTTTCAAACAAAGTCTTGCCAATAACGGCTTACCATTTCGCCCACAGCGGGTCACTTCTAAAAACATTCAGGCTCGTAAAGAAGCCACTAGTGGTAATTTAAAGCAATTTAATAATATTGCTGAATTAATGGCGGATCTAACAAATGAAAATTGAACGTACCCCGACATTTAAACGAGATTTTAAAAAAATAATTAAAAAGCATCATAATATTGATAATTCGAGTTAGTTTTGAATGACCTTTTAAACTATGATCTCGGTAAATTAAAACGTAAATACCATGATCATGCACTAAAAGGTGAATGGCAAGGTTACAGGGAATTACACATTGAAAAAATTGGCTGTTGATTTATAAAATCGAGAATACTCTAATAATTTTAACGTTAGTTCGTACCAGATCACATGATGATTTATTTTAAGCTAAAAAACAAAACCCAGTTTCAGGCTTTGCTTTTTAATTAGGTTGATACTCACATATTTTAGTTGAATTCCAGCGCGAAATCTTGTTCCTTGAAGACGCGGTTACGACACAGCCAGTTGCTAACCAATCCCAATGCGATCGGCAATACTAAGTAAACTAAAATGATCAGTCCCCAATTTAACGGCGTGAACGATAATCCTGCCAGCGCGATCGCCGGGCCTACCAGTCCGGAAAAACCAAAGCCGGCGCTCGCCGCCGTGCCTTGGATCTGACAGATTGCACCGATCCCGCCCATAATGCCTGCATTGACGATCAACGGTAAGAAATTTTGTGGGTGAGCCAGTAGGTTAGCCATCTGCATTTTAGGTGAGCCGAGGAAATGAGCAAGTGAAGTCCCGACCGAATTGACCCGCCAGCCATAAATTGCTAACGCAAATGATGCTGCCGTGATACCTAAGTTAGCACAACCCGCAGCAGTACCGCTAATGCTGATAGCCGTGGCGATGCCAACTGATGATAGCGGCGAAACGATCAGTAATGCAAAAACGATCCCGATCACCACCCCCATCAAAAGTGGCTGTAAGTCCATTAAATGAGCGATGCCAATGCCGATTTCGGTCGTGATCATCCGCACGTACGGCAGTGTCAATTGTCCGATCCCCCCGCCGACAAGCGTCACGACTAATGGCACCAATAAAATAGTGTAGGCCTTTAGCTTTTTACCGAGCAGTAAAATCAAAGCGTAAGCAATCATAATGGTAATAGCAATATTGATCACGTCGCCGCTGCCCTTAGCGATCAGTTGTTGGTGTTGCATCGTGATGTTGCCCGCGCCACACATTGCCGCGAGAGCTAACGAAGAAGTTTGAATGGGCGTCAACTTAGCGGTCATTCCGACACAAGCGCCGCAGATCGCCGGCATTAAAATGGTAGCGATCCCCGTCAGAAATGAAATCGCCCCGCTCAAGCTAGGCGCGACCGGTAATAACAACTTAACGACTAAACTGACTAAAACTCCGGGGATCAGTGCGACGACGATCCCGACCGATAGCCCGTTTAATGTGTCCCACAAAACCTGTCTACTGCTTTTTTTAATATCCATAATATGTACCCTCCTCAATGATGACGCAAAAAAGCCTGCACGTGTGACCGTGCAGGCTTTACTTGTGCTACACAGTCTACCAAAATACGAAAAGACCTGTGTAGCCAAAATTAACTGTAATTTTGGAAAACAGATCAGGTCTTAAAGTATTGATAAAAATAGTAGTACGCAGCATTGGTGTGATTGTTTACGATTTTTGTCATCTTTAAGCCCTCCTGACCTGAATTTACTTTATATCATACGAGCTATCTCAGTTAATTGCAAGCAAATTTTTAAAAATAACTCACCAAATTTTAATCTAGTTTGGTAAGTTGCTCTATTTGCTGTAAAATAAATACAACAAAAAAACAAAGGAAGAAAAACATGTTAGCAACTTTTTTGGTCTCGTTAAATAGCGTGATGATCATCATCTTGATCATCGCACTCGGCTGGCTGTTAGGTAAAAGCCAGATCTTTAGCCCTAATTTTATGAACGACATCTCGACTTTCGTGGTCAATGTCGCTTTACCAATTTCGATCTTTATCGCGACTCAAAAGTACCTGACACGCGGCAATTTTAAACTGCTACTGATCGGCGCCGCGCTTTCATTAGTCGCCATCATTTTATGCTTATTTTTAGCGCAATTGACCGGCAAGGGACTTCACTTACCAAAAGATAAAAATAGCAGTTTTATCAACGGCTATATCAACGCCAACACTTTATTTGTCGGGATGCCACTGAACTTAGCCTTATTTGGTAGCAGCAGTTTGCCTTATTTTCTCTCGTATTTTATCGCCAACACGATCTCAACGTGGGGCATTGGGGTCAATTTAATGTACAAAGACGGCGGCGTCACCAATATCAGTAAGGGTGGAATACTAAGCAAGATCATTAAAATGCTGCCGATGCCGATGTGGGGTTTTATCGTCGGACTAGTATTCTTTTTTGCGGGGATCAAATTACCGCCACAGGATTTTTTATACCAGTCTTGTAATTACATCGCAGGCACGGTAACGCCACTTTCCCTCTTATTTTTAGGGCTGCAACTAGAACGAACGCAACTAGCACAACTCAAGATCCGCAGTTACGATTTGATCGCACAGGTGGGCAAATTCGTGATCTCTCCTGTGATGATGTTGCTAGTTTTAATGCTCAATCAGCATTTAGGGTGGTTTGTTTTACCGAAAATGATGACTGCGACGCTGCTGATCCAATCAGTCACTCCGATGATGACGGTTTTACCGATGATCGCCAAACGCGCACAGTTAGACGTGGCGTTTGCTACCCGTATTTTAACGGAAAGCGTTTTTGTCTTTCCGTTTGCCGTGGTAGTAGTGATGTTGCTGCTATAGGAATTTATGGTCAAAGGCTGCGCACAAAAACGCCGCTTTTATTTCCAACCAGCTAAAATCGCATTGATCCCCATTAAAAATTGCTCATCAGCACTAAATTGATTAGCGGCTGCTCGTAGCGGCTGCATAAACTTTTGAAAAGCAACCGATTTGGACTGAAAGTTATTAAGTGCTGCGACGTCAAGATTCGTATTTTCGTTACCGACAGCTTCATCCCACACAAAACCAATAGTATAAAAAGTCAACGAGTTAATTAAGAAAACCGTCGTTGGCTTAATTTTTAGTCCAACTTTAACAAAATTAGCTAAAAGCTGATCGACTAAGACAAATTCTTTATCCGTCACGATCGGTCGAGTCGAGATCAACGGCAAAATGTTTGGGTGCTGCGCCAACACTTGGCGTAAATGAAGCATCAACTCAGTTATTTGTTTTTGCCAGTCTAAATCTTGGTCAAGTTTAACCGTTAAAACACTTTGCCACACTTGTTCGACTAAGTTATCAAACAGGTCTTTTTGATTGGGAAAATAACGGTAAACTGCCATCGCCGAGACCCCCAGCCGATCGCCAAGTTTCCGCATTGAAAATTTTTCCAGCCCAACTTGATCGAGTAAATTTAATGCTACTTGTAAAATATACGAACTACTTAACGTTTCTTTGGTTGGTCTTGCAGTCAATTTAATTATCCCTTTTCTTAAACCTAATTAAGAAAAATATACCGTAAAAATGCACCGTTAGCAAAAGAAAATCCTACTTTTGGTCGTAATCGGTCCACCACGTCAGCGGCAAACATAAAAAAACGATAATAGCTGCTAATAAATAAGTTTTGCTAAAAGCAGTCGTCAGCTGTTGGTTTTTTTGTTTGTTAATAGTATTCAGGACTGCTCGTAATTCCTGTTTTTGTGCTAACAATTTAATCGCCGTCAAAACTTTAGCCTGACCCGCAGTAAGTTTGCTTACTCCCGCACTTAAAGGTTTTACTGCCTTACTCAGCAGCGGCTCGTTAATACCGCCATTAAATCGGCTCAGACTCGCTGCCAATTTTTCGTTGCCAGCTGCTAATCGTTCCTGCGCCCGATATAACTTGCCGAGTGAATTCTTGCCGTTAGGTCTAGGCAGATCCGTCGTTTGTTTGGCGACAGTTTTAATATTTTTCGTCATGGACTTAATACTTACCTTACTATTTTTCCCAGTAAAAATTGCGTTAATATCACCAATGGCTATGGCTTTAACCTGCGGAGACAAACGATGCTGTTTGACCGTTTGAATCGAATTAGTCTTCAGTTTTGTTTTGGCATTACTGACGTTATTATTCAAAACCGTCACCAACAGCGCCACACCCAAACATGTGCCGATTTGGCGTAATGCGTTGACGATTCCCGACCCGATCCCCGTTTTAGCTTTAGGCAGATACTTAACTGAAGCGACTAGTGAAACCGACGAAAAGCCGAAACCAAAACCATTAACGATTAAGAAAACAACGATTACTGCAGTCGGGGTATTCGTCTTAACTAACGATAGTAATACCAAACTACATGCAATCAAAAAAAGCCCCATCAAGGTAATTAACCTCGCACCCATTGCGTCCAAGATCTTAGTTCCCAGCGGCATTGCAACCATCACGGTCAACGAAACCGGAATAATAATAAATGCCGCATGCAGCGCGCTGTAATTCAAAACGTCTTGCAAAAAGTAATTGATGATCAACATCGGACAAACTAGGGAAAAACCCGTTACCAAATAAACTAAACCCGAAGCCGTCAACGTTTTTTCTTTTAATAAAGATAGTTCAATTAGGGGTGAAGCAACTCGTTTTTCAATCAAATAGAAGGCAACTAACGCTAAAATGCCGACTACTAACGCAGAAATAATTACCGGTGAAGTCCAACCAAATTGCCTGCCTTCGAGCAGCCCAAAAGTAATTGCGCCTAAAGAAACCGTTAAAGCTAACATCCCCAGCCAATCTATTCCACCACTTAAAGTATCGTCATAAGATTCAGCGACAAGAACTGCGATGATCACTAATGCCAAAAGTGCTAGGGGAACATTGATACCAAAAACTAACCGCCATGAACTTACCTGAATGATGATCCCACCAATTGGGGGGCCACTTGCAGCAGCTAATGCCGTGATCGCACCGACCACACTGGAAATCTTAGAAGTATTTTCTTTACCAAAAAGCTCGATCCCCATTGGTAAAACGATTGGGGTGATAATTGCGCCACCGATCCCTTGGAAAAAGCGAAAAACAATTAAAGCTAACAAATTGGGGGCAAACATACAAGCTGCAGAAAAGCCGCCAAAAATAGTTAATCCCACTAGCATTACTTTTTTTCTACCATATTGATCCGCTAATTTGGAACCAGTGATCATAAAGACAGCCAGCGCCAGCGTATAAATCGTTGTCACCCAACTCGTATCGTTCAAGCTGGTATTAAACTGATTCATGATTTTGGGTAAAGCAATGTTAACGATCGTGCTGTCGAGCGTTCCAACAAACATTGCAATCGTTAGCCCCATAAAACTAATAATTTGCTTCGTCTTTGTCATTTTAACGTGCCATCCTCCTTTTTTGTGCCACTACAGCAATTACCGCAAACGCAATTGTATAACCTAATATCATTACTATTGCTAGCGAAATTTCTTTGCTGCCATCTAAATACTTACCGATTTGTGCCAAATAATGCTGCGGCAACCAATATTGAATGCTAGCTTGAATTGAGCCTTTTTTGACCGGAAAAAAGACACCAGAAAGTAGCGTCGTCAGTGCGATCAACATGGTTCCAATCCCGAGCGTTCCCTCATTATTAGCAGTCAAAGTCGCTAGCATTAAACCAAACGACGCAGAAACCAGTGAACTGAGAAGAATTCCACCAAATAATACCGGTGACAATTCGATCCCAAATAACGGCAAAACAATTGTCACACTTAAACTCCCCGTAATTAATAAAACTAAAAAGTTAAATAATAGGTTTTGGATAATATACGAACCAGTTCCTGTTCCACTAAGGAAAATACGCTGAGCTAGGCCGTTACGCTCAACGAAATAAAATTTCGTCAACATGATTGCCAGCATCATCATGCTCAAGGACAAAATACTAAACAGCATTTTAAATGTCTGCTTGGCTTTTCCTGCATTTCTGTGAGTTTTTTTCTGATTCAAAACGGCGGTGAGCTGCTTTTTTAAATTCGTTTTACGAACCGTCGTTACGTGGTACTGACCGTTACTCTTAGTAACATAAGCATCATACTTACCTGTCAGCAGATTTTGATAATAATGATCGTCTTTGCTCACCTTTTTAAAGGTGATCTTTTTCGAATTAAGCTTTGCCGCCAATAATTCTGTGGCACTTGGACGCACTCCCACCTCGGCTTGTGGCGTTTTCATAGTCACAAAATATGCAGCCGCAATTGTCATTGCCAGCAAAACAAGAAGAGTTAATAGCACGTAGCTTTTCTGTTGCCAAAAGCTGGAAAAATTATTTTTTAAAATTATCATTTGCTACTCCTTAAACTGTTCTGGTCTGTACAACACGTGAATAATCAGTAAAAATATCAAGGAACAAGCCAGTAAAATTGCTATTGTACCAGTCACCTGTCCCAAATTATGATCGTAAATTACGCCAAAAAAACTAGTGGTAACTTTAGCGACAGGAGACAGACTAGCTAGCTGTGCTGCCTTTTTTCCCAAAATCGTCATTGGAAAAAATAATCCCGATAGAACAGCAAAAATATTAATCAAGATATTTAACAACTTAGTTGCTAAATCCTCGCTTTTAATCAGGACACAAAAAGCGCCACCTAAGGTAATCGAAAAAGCAACAAGGGCTAAGTCGAGCAGCAAAATGCAGCCAATCTGCCTGCCACCAAAGTTAACCAATCCCGTAACGTTAAATAAAATTAGGTAAATTGCCAAAATTAAATAAGACAAACTGATCGCTACCAACAATTTAGCCGAGTAAACCTTGCTGCGGGCAATCGGCAGATAAATAATGCGCCGATTCGCTAATTTAACGTGACTACCAAACAACATTTCTGGCAGAATAATCGTCGTTGCTAGGGATAAGTAAATCAGCATCGTCACGCCGTAGTAGTCGTAAGAAGTTAAGACATCGCCAGCAAACATCCCACCGCAGACAAAACCCATTAAGATGATCAGCAACGGCGGATACAAAATTAAATAAGACATAATCGGTTTATTCTTCAGCAAGTTTCGTAAATCTTGCTTCATGATAATTAACATTTCATTTTCCCTCTTTAGTCACGTAGCTTTTTGCCGGTAAGTGATAAAAAAACATCTTCCAAATTATGATTACCAGTTTTAGCTCCGATATCATTTCTTAAAATATTAGCTAAAGTATCGTTGAGTAAAATTTGGCCGCTATCCATAATAATGATCCGGTCACAAATTGCCTGAACCTCTTCCATGTAGTGCGTCGTATAAATAATTGTCGCCCCGTTAGCACGCATGTCTTTAATTGCCATTAAAATATGGTTGCGCGATTGCGGATCGATCCCAACCGTTGGCTCATCAAAAATAATCAATTCTGGCTCATGCGCGATTGCACAGGCAATGTTTAACCGCCGCTTCATCCCACCCGAAAAACTGCTTGGCAAGTCGTCTTTGCGTTCGAGTAAACCTACTTTGATCAGTGCCTGTTTGACCTTTTGCTCAAGCAAATTTCGTTTGACCCCATATAATGCCGCAAAAAATTTGACATTTTTATAAGCGGATAGATCTTCATAGAGTGCAATGTCTTGTGGCACCACTCCTAATTTACATTTGATTTGTTTATCACTAAGACTGCTATCGTCAAAGTAGTTAATCGTTCCTGAATCTGCTTTAAGCAAAGTAGCAATGATACTGATCGTCGTACTTTTTCCCGCACCATTAGGACCTAAAAAGCCTAGAATTTCCCCTTTTTGAACGCTGAAGCTTAAATTATTCACAGCTTTTTTACCATTTTTGTATGTTTTTGAAACACCGCTTACCCGTAAAACATCCACTTAATTTTTCCTCCTTTAGTTTACATCGTAAATATAGATTACATTGTAAACCAAAGAGCAAAATTGTCAAGCGTTGAAAAATTAGGAGTTGGGACCAAAAAAGGGGACTGGGACAAAACTCCGTTTTGTTCCAGTTCCCCTTTTGCTTTTCGTAAGTAATAGACTTAATCGCGTTCGTTAAGCCAGCAGTCTAGGTCCTAAAGGCACTGACAAACAAATCTAAGTACAGGATTTGCTTGTCAGTGCCACTTAGTCCACGACCGCTAACCGGCTTGACTCACAGCTTGTTTGATCGTGCTCCAAAAGGCAGCAGTTTACGCCTAGCTACGTTTCAAAATAAAACCCAAGTGCGGGTTTTACTTTGAAACTAGGCTAGTGCTCGACTGCTAACCTCTTTTTGTCCCAACTCCCCTAGTTTTACTTTTGTCGCTAAACATCATAACCTTAAATTTTTTATTATTTCATCATATTTAATTTTGCTAACAAGCGCGTACTAAAATGCGGGTGCCAGTTTAATATTAAGTTGAGTACGATCGCTGCCAGTGCTGCAATCGTGATTGGAGACTGGAGAAAATACCGGAGAAATTGGGGAGCGGCAGAAATTACTTTTGCCGGCACTAAGATCAACGCTAACGTCAACACCAAAGGCACCCCGACTACATAAATATCATTTCCCGTAAACGTACGAACCGTTTTGAGTCCGTTGAGCATGATAATAACACAGATCATCGCAAAAATCCCACCGATCACCGCGGCTGGGATCGCCGTTAAAAATGCAGCCAGTTTACCACTAAAACCTAAAATCACAAACCACGTACCAACCGCCATAAAAACTCGACGGCTAGCGACCCCAGTGATCGATACAATACCTGCATTGGTAGAATAACCCGTCATCGGTGTACTTCCTAGCAAAGCCGCTAATAAACAGCTAAGTCCCTCTCCGATCAAGCCCCGATTCCACTGTTTCACAGATAATTTTTCCCCGGTGACCGCACTCATCGCAAACCAAGTTCCGGTAGTTTCAGTCGTTAGCACGATATAGATAATTATAAAAGTTAAAATCGCCATCCCCGAAAAACGAACCCCATAATGAAAAATAGTAAAGTGGGGCCAAGAAAACCATGCCGTTTTTGCAATCAGTGACCAGTCTACTAGGTGCAACGCATTGGCGGCTAACATCCCAAGCAACAACGCAATTACGATCGACCCCGACTTTAACACCTTACTTAAACCAGGGAAAAAATTACTCAGAATAATAGCTAGTAATAACGATCCCATAGTAATAGTTGCTAACAGGATATTTTGGTTAATATTGCCTGCAGCCTGAAAAATATTATCGTTCAGTGCGGAGGGCAACAGTGACAACCCGACACAAGCAATGATCGTTCCCCCAACTATACTCGGAACTAATTTATTCACGATTTTTTGGTAATAGCCGCTCCAACCCAAAATAAGTAACAGTACCGAACCGACCACGCAAGACCCCAACACCGTTGCCATGCCACCGTGAGTCGCACCGTTAGCAAAATAAACCCCAGCGATCGCACCGACCGGAACATAGGACGGTCCCTGTGACATCGGCATTTTCAATAACAGTCCACTTTGTAATAAGGTCCCTAACCCGCAAGCTAAAAAAGCAACTTGTAAAAACGCGGCTTTTTGCACTGCACCTAACGCCAACATGCCGGCAATGATCAGTGGCGGCACGTAAACGTCCATTGCTAACACATGTTGCAATCCCAGTAAAACAGCTTGCCATGCTGGTATCTGATCTTCCGGTCCGTATAATAATTCACCATTATTTTTCATCTGTGCTCTCCTTTACCGCGATTCCTTGAACCAACACCTGTTTAATATCGTTTTTAGTCGTTAAGTACAGTAATTTTTCCAAACGCAAATCCGGATCTAGCGGCGTAAAATCACGCCAACTTTGTTCTATTACCTGTAAGTCAGCATAACAGCCAACTTTAATTTGACCTACTGGTAGGTGTAATGCCTGTGCCCCACCAACGGTCGCCAAGTAAAAAGCATTTTTCAGTGTTAAAAATTCCTCATTGGTTCCCCGCCGGTCAGGCGCTAAACTGCCATCAACTCCTTCGTGACGTTGGTGCGATGACAATACTGCTTGTTGCATATTTTGGTATAGGCTAGGCGAATAGCCACCAGAAATATCGGTTCCCAGTCCCATTTTAATGTGGGCGGCTAATAGCGGGCGCGCAGCTAAGATCGCATTACCAAAATAAACATTAGAAAGCGGACAATGCGCGATGGCAACGCCTCTTTGGTGAAATAGACGCAGGTCATCTTTATTTAGTAAAGTACCGTGCGCCATCACCGACCTTTCCGTCAACAAACCGTACTGATCTAAAACAGCCGCATCGCGCTGGTGGTAATTTTCTAACGCGTAATTATTTTCCCAATCGCTCTCACTACAGTGGGATTGGACCGGCAGATCATACTGCCGTGCCAGTTCACCTAATCCCGCCAAGGCCGCGGGGGTACAGCTAGGCAAAAAGCGCGGGGTGATCACCGGCGTTAATTTTACTTGCGCAGTTTGGTTTAACTTCTGGATCGCTATAATCAATTCTTCTGTCGCTTGCAAAGCACTAGCCGCACTTTCATCACAGTAGTTAGCGGGAGTTTGCTGGGGATCGTCCATCACCACTTTACCTATCAGACCTCGCTGGTGGTATTTCAAACACGCCTTTGCCAACGCTAAATTTCCCTGATTATGAACTGAGCCAAAATACAACGCCGTCGTAGTTCCGTGAGCTAATAATTCCTGTACCAGATCCTCATAAACCATTTGTGCGAATTGCCGGTCTTGGTACTTAGCCTCTAGCGGAAAAGTATAAGTATTTAACCACTCCGCTAACGGGCGGTCCAAAGCAACTCCCGCGTTAGGCCACTGAGGTGCATGAATATGAAGATCGACCAATCCCGGTAACAAGACTTGGTTAGCGGCTAAAGAGCGTAAAGTCTCGTCTTGTTTAGCCTGCCGCAACACTTCCTGGTACTGCGGATCACCCGGTGACAAAATTGCAGCGATCACCCCGTTATCATCAATACAGATCAAGCCGTCTTGTTGGTAGTGCACTTGGTCTGGGGTGACTGGTGAGTAAAACGAACCTTGGATCACTTTAGCAAATTGCATATTCACCTCCATAAGCGAAC
Organism: Ligilactobacillus sp. ESL1201; assembly: GCF_058503265.1. Taxonomy (NCBI): domain Bacteria; kingdom Bacillati; phylum Bacillota; class Bacilli; order Lactobacillales; family Lactobacillaceae; genus Ligilactobacillus; species Ligilactobacillus sp. ESL1201. Next base: position 1,895,794 of record NZ_CP196362.1, read on the forward strand.
TATTTTTAGTAAAAAATAATTATCATTCATATTTTTATTGTAACAGCTTTTATGGATTTTAACAGGGTAAAATTAAAAAATGACCATTTTTGTGAATTTAAGCTGACAAAAAAGAGACTAGAACAAAACTTTGCTTTGTTCCAGCCTCTTTGCTGTTAAAATTTAATGTTCGGTTTTTACTGATTGTTCTGTCCTAACATTAGCGGGTATTTTTTAGCAAACAAGCCCGTCAACCACACACCGACCAGCAAAACCAACATTAACAAAAATGTCGTTCCTAAACCAAAATCCACACGCTGCAAGCCATAATAAGCAACGCTGCCGACCAGCCACCAACCAAAATTCCACGCCAAGTTCAAGCGTCGTTGCAACACAAACGCACTGACAAATAAAACTACGAATAAAGGAGTAAAGACTGCACCGATCATATTTAAGAAACTCTGGTAGTAATCAAGCGATACGCCTAACGCTAATACCAAGCCAACTACCGTGACGCCTACCGCCCACAAGTTGACGTGTCCTTTGTGGAAGAGATTTTCCAAGTTGGTAGCAGCCGAATACGCGTCCATAAAAGTCGTCGTTACCGTCGAAAAAACGATGATCAATAACGCGATCAAGCCGAGGTTAGTTTGAGCCAACGCTACGGTAAAATCGCTTTGTCCGGATTTTAATACGGCTAATAACCCCAGCATAAACATTGCACAGCCGCCGATAAAATACCCCGTCACGCTAGCCAAACTTTCCTTTAGCGGGTGATTGCCGTGACAAGTATAATCACCGATCAGCGGCAGCCACGATAACGACATCGTGACGTTTAGCTCCACGGCCGCGCCAAAACTCAACTGCCCGCCAAGATGACCGGCACCGGCAAAGTGTTTGGTGGTAAAGATCCACGCCACTAACGCCATACCCACCACCAGCAGCAACACGATCGCGTTATTGATCCGAAACAGCCATTTATGATTAAACAACAGCCAAATAATAATCAAAGCAGCCACGATCACGGACATCCAAACAACGCTGTGATAATGAAAGAGTTTGTTAGTGATCCCGTTTAACGCTAACTGAGCGTTGACGATCATCACCGCCGTCCAGCCTACCAGTTGCACGGCATTCAACAGGGAAAACAGCGTCACGCCCCACTTACCAAAAACACTGTTGGTCACCGCGATCGCCGTCTTTTTTTGTACCGCCGACAGGTACGCAGCTGGCAGTAAAAATAAAAAGCAACCGATCAAATGACCGCTGATGATCGCTAAAATCCCCTTGCTCCAACCTAGCGGAGCGATCAACGTGCCGGTCACGATCTCTGCGATCGAGATCGCCGTTCCTAGCCACAGTAAAAATAAACTTCCTAGCTTAGTTTGTCCCACCTTTAAGCCTTCCTTTCATTTACCATCAAAGTGAGCACAAAAAATAGCACCCTGGTAAAAAATCACGCAAAAGAGTGCTACTAGCCGTCACTCATCACAATCCCTCCGCATGTCTTAACAAAACAGGTTCAAGGGTCTGATTTACTCACTCTCAGCCATAATAGGCTCCCCTTTGCGATGATTCTATTTAATTAAATTACTGTTAGTCTACAATGTTTTTCATTAACTTACAAGCAGAAATTTGCTTTCATTTTACTTAAGAATCCTAATTTTATTTTGCAAATAAAACGCTTTATACTATACTAGAAGTGGAGGTTTCATTCAGCTCCAAGGGAGATGACGCCGTGATTGCCGCAACGATTGCTGCTCTAGCAGCTAGTAAAAATATTTCTATCACTCACCTTGAAAACGCCCTCGGCTTACCTCAAGGTTGCGTGCGTACTTGGAATCAGTCTGCTCCTTGTAACCAATTAGTCTTGGTAGCACGCTATTTGGATGTTTCTATCGAGACCTTTTTAGCTTAAAATACTAAAATAATTCATGACCGCTAAACAAGTGAGAGTCAAGCCGGTTAGCGGTCGGTGTCCTTAGGACCTAGACTGCTGGCTTGACGAACACGATTAAGTCTATTACTTACAAAAAACAAAAATGGGGCTGGAACAAAACAAAGTTTTCTACGATTAGTCAAGTACAAACTGCTACTTTATTGGGATTTTCCTACCAATATTTTTAAAATTAACCAGTAAATTTACTGAATTCAATCCGTAATTTGTCTTAATTACCTTTTTGAGAGTACAACAAATAGACACCTAATTTTATTAATTTTTTTAAAGGTGTTATGATATAGAATATAATTAAAAAGTATCCTATGGGCGCTTTGACGTCGAATAATAGACATACTTTTGATTTTTAACTACTAGGTGATATATCGTCCTAATCAGACGATGTATTGATGCAATAGCGATCTTCTTGGTCATGTGTGGCCGACCAGATCGCTTTTTTCTTTGGTAATAATCGGCAATATGATTTTGACTACCATTTTTGGTGCTGGTGGCGATCATGTTCATAATTACTTGGTAAAAAACTTTACGTGCGTACGGATTACCCCGTTTACTGATTGATTCAGCCGCTAGATATTTTCCAGATTCATAATGGCGGAGATCAATTCCAATAAAAGCGTTAATTTGATTAGATGAACTAAAACGTCTGATATCACCTAATTCGGCTATTATTAAATTAGCGGTACTTTCTCCAATCCCTGGAATAGATAGTAAGATCTCGTATTCCGGTAATGCAGCTGCCATTTGACTCATTTGTTTAATGATTTTCCGTTTTTGTTGATTTAATTGCTTTAATTGTTGTGCCCAATAACTGACCTGTTGGATCGTACTAGATCCTTGCGGTACCGCCGGGTAACTTTGGCGCGCAAGCTGTACCAATTTTGTAGTAACTTTTGTGACTTGAATTCGTGATGTTGTCTTAGTCAGTGAATTTTCAACGCCGCTAGTTACTTCCGCAAGCGAACATTTAGTAACTGCATAACTACTAGGAAAGCGGCTAACTAAATTCCAATATAGCGGACCATTGGTGGTACTAAGTAACCCTTCGATTTCTGGGAAAGTCAATTGTAATATCCGGTGTAGGCGGTTTTTGGCACGCACTAAATCGTTATTGATTTCTTGATAGAAACGACTGAGATCCTTGAGTTCTGTGTAAACCGGAAGCTGTTGGTAGTCAGCTATTCGCTTTAATATAAATTGCGACTTAGCTAAGTTAAGCGCATCTAGTTGATCAGTTTTACGATGGCGTAAACTGTCTAACTGTTTTTTAGCCGCTAATGGATTTAACCTAGTGTAAGAATAACCGTAATCCTGAAAAAAAGACTGTAAGCGACGTGAGTAGATCCCAGTGGCCTCAAAAATAATTTCTGGTTGATGACATGAACGAAGATCTTCCAATAATTTCATTAAACCACAGCGATCATTACTGATTTGATATTGTTGAACTATTTGTCCAGCGATACCAATAGCTACATTAGATGTTCGACTACTAACATCAATTCCAAAGACGACTTGCATTTTAATCACCTTTCTTGAAGTTTGCTTCCATCTTCCTGATCAATCTACTTTTCACTACACGACATCAAGTGTCCCACATTCTTCGAACAGATTTTTAATCAGCAAGGATGAAGTTGCCTGTTTTGTCCACGACGTTATGCGCCTATCTGTTTTACGACTTGTCAACTTCACCACCACTTTAACACCAAGAAAAAGTGGTAGAGAAAAAACTCCGTCGAGTTAATTCTCTACCACTAATCTTAGAATGTTTTGTCCCAACTCCATTTTTCTAACGAAATCACTTTCTTAACAGCAGCTAATCACCTAACCTCATTACTCAGAACTGATACTTTCTTTGCCGGACAACTAATATTCCAGAAGCAATCACCGAGACACACGCAACCGCAGTAGTTACTCCAAAGACTCGTACAACACTGCTAGCCGTATCTTGGAGCAGCACACTAGATACCAACGGTCCCAAAAAATAAGTTAACGCAGCCATGGCACTGTAATAACTCGTGATTTTACCACGTCCCTTAGGAAAATACTCCGTCAAAACCGACAGTCCCAACTGCCAGATCCCACCGGCGGCAAAAAAGCCGATTACCAAACTAACGATACGAGCAACCAGCAACGACGGCACAAGTACCAGCGCTAGTAAGGCAATAAACGAGATCAGCGTGTAAATAAACGTGAGTAACAACGGATGGAATTTAGTAACTAAAACTGCCGTTAAAAATACCGAGATCATCGAAGCCATTGCGTACCAAGAAACTAAAATTTTAGCGGCGACATCACTTGCTCCCACTACGAGACTGCCAAATTGTGGTACATACTGTGAAAAAACGTAAAAGGTAAAGCAAATAGTAAAGCCAAGCATGATCAACAACACCCCATCAACCGCCATTTGAGGCTTAACAGCCTGTTCTTGCACTGCAGTTGACTGAGTTTCACCTGCTTGTAGACCCGCGGTACCTGCCTGGTCGTCTCCCAGCGGTGCAAACTTAGCAACTGCTGTTAAAACAACGTCGATCACTAAAATTGCAACAACAAGTATCACAGTTACCCGGGCATTATGAACGCTGGCTACCCAAAACGGAAACAAAAACTGCGCGCTTGACATTGCTGCTTTTAACAACGAGCTCATAGTAGCTGAACGCTTAGGGAAAGCCTCCGTGATAGCAGGATAACTCCCCGCATCAACAAACGAATTAGTGACACCAAAAAACAGTGCCGCACAACAAGCAATAACTAAACTGTGTGCAAAGCCGATCCCCAGTAGGAAGATAATGTTAGCTACCAGAGCAATTAGGATCGTTTTTGCCCGTCCGATCCTGTCAGAGATCACACCAGCAAATAAGATCGTCACGATCCGCCCCACACCGACCAGCGACAAGACCAAAGATACCCCTTTGACCCCGGTGTTCCAGGAATTGCTAAACCATGAACTGTACTGAGAAATGATAATATTAACGATCCCCATTACCGCAAAATTCAAATAGATCGCCACGGCCGCCAATGTATAATTACTTTTCTTCATTATAAATACCCCTTGCATCAAAACAGCCATGCTAAATCACACACGCCCAGTAACAAAAATAATTACTACTACATCAAAATCAACAACCGCTTAAAGCCAAATTCCCTTAATTAACAATACGAGAGTATGATGAGTTTGTCTAATAGTTTTATTGATTAACGCAAAAAGGAGCGAGGCCAAAATCTCCTCGTTCCTTTTGGTAACATCATAAATTTAACTTGTTTTACAAGCGTGATCTTAATTGCGCTCCAGCTGGCAGCCGCCTACGTTTAACTACGCAATCCAACCAAGTCAAGTTCGACTTGGTCGTCTTGCTAGGTTAATCCTTAGCGGCTAATCGCCAGCTTGCACAGCTTGTCTATTTAACCGCCTTAAAACGATACATGTGCGCGCTGAAATCTTGTTGTTCGTCTTTTTCGTAAATCCCCAGATTCATCAGTTCGTCGCCACCATACACCTTCTTGGTAGCCAGATCCTGGTAATTTTTCTGCGGGTCGAGTCCGGCAAAGCGCAACGTTTCAAACGCCGGTTGTGCCTCCGCCAAAACCTTAAAGGAAAAGGCGACCGCTTCATTTTGCTGCGGATCAACAAAGATCCACGCACAACGATTAGAGGTAAACGGACTGAGTAGGCGGGTGAAGTCGCCGAACTGCACCAACGGCCGGATCTCTTTGTACAAAGCAACTTGTTTGCCTAATAGGGCTTTTTCGTCATCTTTCATTTGCGTCAAGTCCAATTCGTAACCAAAGACCCCGCTCATCGCTACCATTGCTCGCGTTTGTAACGGCGTAAACCTGCCCGTCTGTTGGTTAGGACTGACTGAAACGTGCGCCGTCATATTAGAGATCGGATAGGCCAAAGACGTGCCGTACTGAATTTTCATGCGGGCAACGGCATCGGTATTGTCACTAGTCCATGACTGTGGCATATAATAGGCAAAACCGGCATCGAAACGATTACCGCCGCTAGAACAACCTTCCCACAAAATATCCGGGTACTCGCTAGTCAGGTTTTCCAATAATTCATACACCCCTAAAATGTAACGGTGCATGACTTCACCCTGTTGGTCGGCTGGCAACGCCGTCGAATACACATCGGTAATGCTGCGGTTCATGTCCCACTTGATGTAATCGATCGTATTGTTGTTCAAAATAGCTTCCATTTGTTGCTGGATATTTTGCCGTACCTCTTTTCTGCCCATATCTAATACGTACTGATTACGGCATGGGCTCGGCTTTCTGTCAGGGACCTGTAATAAATAATCGGGATGGTCGCGGTATAAGTCCGAATCAAACGAAATCATTTCCGGTTCAAACCAAATACCAAATTTCAGCCCTTGGCCATGAACGTAGTCGATAAAGTGCTGTAACCCGTGCGGAAATTTACGCTCTAGTACTTGCCAGTCACCTAATGAACTGTTGTCATCGTCACGGTGGCCAAACCAACCGTCGTCAAGTACGAACATCTCAATACCAGCTTTTTTAGCCTCGTCGACGATCGTTTGTAATTTGGCATCGTCAAAATCAAAGAACGTTGCTTCCCAGTTATTGACCACGATCGGCCGTTCCTTGTACTGGAACTTCCCGCGCGTCACCCGTTCACGGATCAGGTGATGGTAAGTTTGGCTCATTTCGTTAAATCCATGGGTACTGTAAGTCAGCAGTACCTCGGGAGTCTGAAACTGTTCTCCCGCAGTTAGTTTCCAGTCAAACTGCTCTTCGTTGATCCCCACCGTGATGCGCGTTTGGTCATAAGAATCTTTTTGAATCTGAAATTCGTGATTGCCGGAGTAAACAAAGTTAAAACCATAAACGTCACCGCTAAACTCCGTAGTTTGCGGGTCACACAATGCTACAAAGCTATTCATATGTGCGCTGCTGGCACCACGAACACTAGAAAAGGTCCGCGTGCCATAGCCTACCCGTTCGCGTTGAATGTTGCGCTCATTTTCATGGGCTCCGGGTAGCGAAATCACATCCAGGTCTCGTTGGCTGTAATCCAATTGCAGCGACGCAATTTTTTCTACGTGAACCGTTTCTTGACTAGCGTTGATCACTTTAGTCGCACGGGTGATCACGTCTCGCTCACGGTAAATCGTGTACTGTAATTCCAGTTCAACTTTGCTAAATTCATCTTTTAGAGTGATCACTAGCGTCTGGGCCTCGTCGTCGTCATTGACATAAGATGCCGGCAAACCAGCCAAGCGCGGTTTACCCGCCGTAATTTGATGATGATCGTAGGTAAAAAAGCCCGAACGAGCGCCATTTTCAAAACGTAACACGGCTGCCGGGGTGCGGAAATCACCATCACCTTTAGTACTATATTCGCGCGTCAATTGCCCCAACGAATAAGTTCGGTCCAGTGAGCCCGGTAAATTAGCGTTCAATCCCCGGTCACGGCGCGGGTAACGCAACTGACCGTGATAATTTTTAACGGCCGTGCCAAAATATAAGTGGCTCAAATACCCACCATCATCGATGCCGATCAGGTAAGAAATCTGCCCGTTCGTTAAGTGAAAAACCTGTTGTTGCGCGTCAAACGTAATTAACTGACTCAATTATTTTCCTCCTCAGTGGTATGACTAACCTGTAATGCAGCAGTCGTGCCTACGGTCATTTCCGTTCCCGGTTGAACTAACGGTGTGACCGTGCCAAATTCTGCCGAATTAGTGATCGTCACTAACACGGTATCGTCTAAGCCCGCTTTTTGAATAGCCGGATCCCAGAATTCGATCAGCTCAGTCCCCTTAGTAACTCTTTGACCCTGTTCAACGTAAGAAACAAAGCCCGTGCCGTTCATTTTGACCGTACCGATCCCGATATGGATCAACAACGAAATTCCGTTGTCACCGACGATGCCGACCGAATGTCTGGTCGACAATAACTGCTTGATCGTCCCATCAAACGGTGCACATACGCGCCCGTCAGTCGGTTTAACGGCAAATCCTTGCCCCATTTGTCCCTGAGCAAAAGTCGGGTCACTGACCTGAGATAATTCAACCATCGTTCCGGAAATCGGGGTAGTGATATTAACTTCTCCCGCTAAGGTAGTTGGTTCAGTAGTCGCAGATTTACCCCATGTTTTCTCCAACTCGTCGACGATCTCGGCGTGTTTTTCTTCGGTCAAAAAGATCTTTTTCCAGAAAATAAACGAAGCGATCAACATCAAAACTGCTGGCAAAGCAAACATCAAGATCTTGAAGATCAACCGTCCCTGCGGAGTGACGGAAGCAGCCGTTGCGCCACCTGACATCCCAGCGATCACGGCGATTTGACCAACGGCACCGTTAGAGATCGCACCGCCTAATTTGTCCAACAGTGGCCGGATCGATAGGGTCAACGATTCGTTTCTGTGGCCTAACTTCAACTGGCCGTATTCCACGCAATCGGTGATGATCATTAACACTACTAAGAAAATCAAAGCCTGCGGTACTTGGAACATTTCAGCAGAGATCAGCACCAAGACCAACGATTTACCAGAAACAGTATATAGTGCGATCCCGGCTAACATAATACCGATACAGATACCGAATAACTTCTTGCGGTGAAATTTATCAGCCAAACTCGGAAACAGTGTCACGGTCACTAAACTGATGATCGTGTTTAAGATTTGAAAAATCGAAAACTTAGCTGCTTGCCCCATGATAAAGGTAAAGTAGTAAAGTTCCAGCGAGTTTAAAATATTGATGCCGATTGCGTAGATCCCGTAAGTCAAAGCGATCCACATCAACTGGTCATTTTTCAACAGGGCACCAAAAATTTGTTTGAAGCCCGTCGTTTGCTTTTTATTTTTACGAATATCGGAATCAATTTCGTGAGTCCCGACGCCGACTACTAAAGCACTGATGATCGAGATCGCAGCGACAACCGCGGCAAACCAAAACCAACCGCGGGAATCCCCGGTGCCACCATTTTTGTTAAGCGAAAAGAATAAGACCAGTGGCATCACGATCACGCCAACGATCCCGGCACCTGCGGTCGAACCGACACGGGCAAAAGTTGAAGTCCGTTCGCGTTCCTGCGAATTCAACGATAGCGCTGGCACCATCGACCAAAAACCAACGTCTTTAAACGAATAAAAAATATCCATCGTAATGTATAAAATAGCAAAAATCACTAGGTATAAAATTGGGTTAGAATAACTCAGCCCACCCATGTTGGTAAATAAAATAGCTAAAATCACGCCACTGATGATCCCACCGGAAACCACCCAGGGTTTAAACTGACCAAAACGCGTATGCGTCCGGTCGATCATGTTACCGATAAACGGATCGATCACCAACTCAACGATCCGCAGTACTGCAATGATCGTAGTGATGTACAAAATCATCCGGTCATTACGCGCCGCATTCCCTGAGTTAAATAAGTGTGACGTCACAAAAATAATAAAATAAGTTGACAGCGTGCCGTAAAACATATCGTGTCCAAACGCACCAAACGCGTAAGAAAGACGCGATGTCAGCACACTGCCCTTTTGCTTTGCTTCTTCCATGTCCTATATTCCCTTTCCTGAATATTGATTAAATGATAATACATCCTTTATTAAAGCGTTATCAGTTGGATTTGTCAAACTCTTATATTCACATGAAAAAATAGAGATCATTTTTTGAACCTTTTTTCATTCTGAGATGATATCAAATTAAAAACAACAAAAAAGGGTAGGTATTAATTTTCGTCCCACCCTCATACGTTTAAAATTGTGATCACTGTTTTAAAGAAGCGATAGTTGTGTCTCCGAATATTGATTGCCAGTCCTTAGTAAAATCAGCAACTGCAGCAGAAATTACGGAAAGGCCTAAACCCGTTTCTAAAATAGCGGGGCCCATTGTCACTTCGTCAGCACCGTTTTCAAGTGCATCATTCACTTGCTGCACGGTATGAAAACTAGCTGCTACTATTTTGGTTGTAGCACCAGTAACCTTGATTTGTCGGGCAAAATTAGCAATCACTGCACCAGAATCAATATTCATATTGACCATTCTATTATAATATGGGGCAATATAGTTTGCTCCGGCTGCAATTGCTAAATATCCTTGAAATTCCGTATAGATCGCCGTAGCGGTGATTCTAATACCTTCTTTTTTCAACACTTTCATCGCTGCCAATCCTTCTTCGGTCGTTGGAACTTTAACGTAAACATCGGTACCGATTTTTTCTTGAATAGCATGGGCATCCGCCAAAATTTCGTCTGTAGTGGTTCCAACTACTTGAACATGAAATCTTCTTTGCGGTCCTAAAATCTGGTGAATTTTTCTCATATGTTCATAAAAATCAACTTTACCCCCGTTTTTAACGATCGTCGGATTCGTTGTTACTCCACTTAAAGGAATGACTTTCATGTACTTTTCTATTTGTGCAATATTACTTGTATCTAATAAAAATTCCATCGGCTAATCACCTCTTAGTTTCAAGCAACTATTTTTCAGCCTCTCGTAATTTTTTACCCACTTCTCCACCAGGATGAACACTTAAAAAATCTGCTTTAGAAAAATGATTCTCCCGTGCAATTAAAATTGCAATTGAGTCAAAGACCGACATTACCGTTAATGTGCTGGACGTTGCAATCAATTTAAAGTCATCAGCTTCTTGATCGATAATTACTTGCAATACAATATCAGAATTTCTTCCCAGGTATGAATTTTTCTTTTCAGTCACACCAATGATCTTCGCGCCACGTGGTTTTACCAAATCAACTAACTGGTCGATTTCTTTAGTTTCTCCTCCTTTAGAGATCAAAACTGCGACATCCTTATCGGTTACCACGCCAACTCCCCCGTGCGGTGCATCTGCGGGAGACAGATATAGTGCTGGAGCTTCGACTACGTTCAAAGTATGAGCAATTTTTTTCGCACCCATGCCAGAAGTTCCTGCACCCGATATAATAATTTTACCTTGACAATTTTTTAATAAATTAAACGTTTGTTCTAGTTGCTCATAGTCAATATGATCGGCCACGTACTTAATAGTGTTTGCTTCTTTTTCCAATATTTTTTTAAATTCTTGCTTTTCCAAAATTACGATCCTCCTGACTTTTTATAATTGAAATTACTAATTTTCTTGTACCTTCTGAGCTACTTCCTCGTAAATTTTATCTGCACCAACACCCGTTAAGATCGGTACTGCCGAAATTACCCGATCTTTAATATTATCGGGAACTACCGTCGTAGTTAAAATGATGTCATATTCATCTAAAGTATTAAGCTTATCACTGATACTTGCATGGGTAATATTGACATTTTGGCCTAATCCTTTATCAGTTAAATATTCCTGTACTTTATTCGCTACCACAGTAGAAGTAGCAATCCCTGTGCCACACATTACCAAAATTTTTTTCATTTTTACTCACCTTTCTTTGCTTTTTATTCAGTCACTGATTTTTTTCGCTTATTTAAATAAAACAGCCCGCCCAAAGAAATTAACAATACGATTGCCGAGATGATCCACGGTAAGAATTTTGCTCCTAAAACAAAGATCAGCGTCGGCCATAAACCACCTTCAACTAAAGACGTGATACTTGGAGCATGTCCAATATTGAAGTTTGCAGCTTGTGCCATCTTTGTTACTAATGGTGCAGACCAAGAGGTAATATACAAAATAGTTGTCATATAAATCGAACCACCCACGACTGAACGAACAATATTTCCTTTAAACAAAGGCACCATCAAGCAAACAGCAAAGGGGATAGTAGCAAAATCACCAAATGGTAGTGTTTTATTTCCGGGAAGAACAACAGCCAATAAAAGAGTGATCGGAATCATTAACAAAGAAGAAGCCAACACAGCCTGATCACCAACTGCTAAAGCTGAATCCATTCCAATATATAATTCGTGTCCTGGAAAACGTTTTTTAATAAACTTGTTAGCAGCATCGGAAACGGGAGTTAGTCCTTCCATTAACACCGAAACCATTCTCGGCAATAGCACCATAATAGCTGCCGTTTGCACCCCTAAGTTCAGCGTCTTACCAACATCGTAACCTGCAAGGATCCCGACTACTAAACCAATGATCAAACCCATAACTGAAGTCTCACCAAAAATACCAAATCTTTTTTGAATAGCTTCCGGATTGGCCTTTAATTTATTAAAACCAGGGATCCGATCGAAGATCCAATTCAAAGGCATGGCAAACAAATAACCTGGTAACGAAGTTCCGTGCGGAAAAGTAATATTAGGAAAATGGTAGTATTCATTTAGCGTTGGAGCACTTAAATCTCCCAAGAAATAAAGCATCGTTTGGTAAGCGATCATTGAAAATACTGCTAACGGAAAACTGCCTGAAACTCCATAAATCAGTCCCCCAATAAAAGCTGCGTGCCAAAAATTCCAAATATCAACGTTAAGTGTTTTAGTTAAGCCAAAAAGCAATAATACTAAATCGAGAGCAACACCAATCGGAATTGCAGAAATCCCCAAAATAGTACCATATGAAATAGCTGAAGCTGCCGGCCAGCCAATATCCAAAGTAGTTAATGATAAACCAAAACGTTTGACCATAATTTGAGCAGCCTTACCCAACGTATCTCCTAACAATCCCGTAATTAAATTTAAACCAATAAAGCCGATCCCCACAGTTAATCCGGCCGTAAACGATTTTCTAAAACCGGCCCCTAAGATCAATGCAAAGATTACAATAATAATTGGCAAAATTACCGGAGCTCCCCAGTTAACAACTGTTTGTAAAGCATTTAACATTTTGCTCCCTTCTTTCTTTGTTTTTAAGCTTACTCACCGACAATAATGACGTTACACTGCCGGTTCCTTGCTCGATTTTGATCCCAATCAACAAAGTATAAATATCCCACTGTGCCGGTCAGCAATGTTCCTTGTTTAATTCCAAACGTTTGATTACCACCAAATAGCGAACCTTTGATATGTGCATCGCCATTTAAAATCGTATTTTTTTCGTTGGGATAATTCGCATCTTTTTGAGATAGCTCTTCTAAAAATTTAACGTGCTGTGGCCCTGGATAACGGTAATTAGTATTTTCCGTATATTCTCGTGGAATGATTTGGTCTAAGATACGATTCAAATCGCTTTGTAAGAACTCATCACCATTAAAATCATGATCATGTACATATTCTTCAAAAATAACAGAACAAGTAGTGTGCGCAGTCTGAATAACGCAAATTCCATTTTTAATATTACTTTCTTGAACGATTTTTTTTACTTGATCAGTAATATTACAATATGTTACTCTTGCCTGCGTTTTTACTTTAACTATATCTTGGTAAACTTCCATTACATCTGTCCCTTCTTGTACTCTGCCATTGGAGTTAACATCTCCACCAACTTATCTTTCCAATTTGGTGCATTAATAATGCCGCTAGTGCCACCCGTTCCATCAGCACCTAATTTAAGAATTTGCGCAACATCCGCACCGGTTTTAACTCCTGCCGCCTCGATCACTAAAATTCGCTCGTCGATTTCCTTAACAGCTGCCAGCGTATTTGTAATGTAAGCATCATCACTAATATTTCCACTACCAATTAAACTGGTTGGTTCACAAATCATAATGTCGGGGTGAAGTTGAGCAATCGCTTTGCATTGCTCGACGGTATCACCACAGACAATACTACTAATTCCAACTTCTCTTGCACGCTTAATTGTGGCATCTAACACTCCTAGTGTTAACTGATTTTCCGCGTGATTTAAAACCACAGCTTGTACCCCTGCATTTTTCAACGCTTCGGGCAAAACGTGACCCATCCCACGTCCCAGAGTTAACGGATCCATATGTTGAGCTGTCAAAATTAAGTGCTTCGTTTGAGCAGCAATCGCAGGTAAGTCGATCAATTGCCCGGTAAACATTATGTCAATTTGATATTTTTGTGCCAAACAATCAGCAATTTGAGCCATTTTCAGTGCATCCGCACCAAATAAATACGACTTAGGATTAACCATAAAAAAAGGTTTGCGTACCATTTAATTTCCTCCATCAATAGCAATATTTGTTCGTACCAAAAACGTCATAATAGTGCTCTGCTAACTCTTGTACGCTCTTCCTTTGCGCCGCCGACAGTTCCAGTTCGGAAGTAAAATTCTGTCGGCTGACCCGCAAGGCTGCGTTTGCCAAGTCGGTAAAAATATTAACTTTGGCTATGCCTTCGTGTGCCGCACGGGCTAAATTGTCATCGCCCGAAGAAGAACCGCCGTGACAAACTAATGGTACCGACACCGCTTCTTTTAGTTGCGCGATCCGCGCAAAATTCAATTTTGGCGTGCCCTCTTGGTAAACACCGTGAGACGTGCCAACCGAAACTGCCAACGAATCTACGGCGGTCGCTTTTACAAAATCGATTGCGGCGTCCACTTCGGTGTAAACCGTGCTATCCGCGGTCGCATTTCTACCAACGTGTCCGATCTCGGCTTCGACGCTCACCCCTAAACGGTGCGCATATTCAACAACATCGCTGGTAATGCGCACATTGTCTTCGTATTTTTCCGCCGAAGCGTCGATCATCACCGAGGTAAATCCGTGTGCGGCCCCGTATTTGACCAAGTCCGGATCCATTCCGTGATCAAGGTGTAAAACTACCGGGACCTGTGCTCGTGAGCCAAAGTACTGCCCTAAAGCTACCGCATCATCGAGGGAGATCTCATCACCATGGCTTTGAGCCCACGCGATCATAACCGGCAACCCTTTATTTTGTGCCGCCGCTAACTCCGCTCGCAGTGAATTACTATCCCAAAAATTAAAATGTGGGATCGCAAAGCCGCCGCGGCGCGCTTGCGTTAAAATTTCTGTTGCAGGAACTAACATTTTACCAAACCTCCCCTAACTAAAAATATTCAACAAATCCTTCTGTTCTTTCACACCTATTACTTTTTGCATCACCTCACTATCAGAAAACATCTTCATTAAATTCTGTAACATTCCTAACTGCTCATTAGGAGATTTCAAACACAAAACAAAGATAGCCGTAACGGCAACAATTTGTTTATCATCGCCCATTTGTTTAAACTCTACCGGAACCGCAAGCGACATGAATCCTACCTGATTCGCCAATACTTTATCGGAATCTGTGTGAGGAATAGCAACTCCGATTCCACTTTCTAAAGCTAATCCCGTCGGATAGTTCTGTTCTCTTTTTAAGATAGCGGGTAAAAATTGTTCGTTTACCACTCCTTTGTCCTTTAACACGTTTGCAATTTTGGTTAATGCTTCTTGTCTATCACCTACCCTTTGGTTAATTAAAATTGCTCTTTCACTGAATAATTCCTGACCTAAATACAAAATAATCACCCCTTCATAACTGATAGATCCAATTTGCCTTTGCTATCGGAAGATCACCTCTTCTTGATTTCAACATATTTTTAAAATGGGCAAATTCATGGGTGCTTTGCTGCGGATCAACACACAAAACGATGATTTTATCCACCGCATAACATTGCTGCTCATACTGAGAAAGCCATTCTTTTTTTTCTGCTAAAAATAGATATAAAGCAAATTCATCAACGATCTTGGTACTAATCACATGTAAAATAATGGTGCTATTCCCAACATAGGTATTTCCCATCTGCTCTCTTTTATTGATTGCTCCTACAATGTATGCACGCGAAAAATCAGGATAAATTTGCTGAATGTACCCTACAGCAATCGTCAGAATATCAGCATCACTCGTTGAAAAAGCGTAGCCTTCACTTACCTTAACCATACAAAGCACTCCTAATTTTCTTTTTATCTTTTTCGTTCAACAACGCGCTAATAACGATACTTTTAGTAGTCACTTTTTGTGTTAATTTTACGGTAGTTATTATCAAATCAACTTGTGTCTTTTTTTGATATAATTTCTCATCAAATGATGACATTACTTTATCAACGATCACATTGTGAAATTCATGCTGGATTTTAACTTTCAATAACTCTGAAGTACCAACCCCGCTCGCACAAACCAGCCATACGTGATATTCGTGCTTGAGCATCTCAATATTTTTAGCGAAGTATAGCGTGATAAAACCAACCTCGTTATCTGAAATCGTATGGACTTGTAATTCATCCGATGTTTCCCGACATTTTGCTTTGATCAAATCGTATAATTCACGATATTCATATTTGATCTGCGTTAATAAATCATTTTCCACGGAAATATTATTTTCAATTCGGTTGATCATCGGACCAATATGTCTGATCAAGTCATCGTTTAAAGCGTTTTCATTAATATCTACACTAATTTGCTTTTTAACTTTGGTAATCAACGTTTTCGTATAATTTTTAACCAGCGAAGAATAAAGGTGCCCTTGCTCTGCTTTTTCGTCTTGCCCAATCATTCTTGACGAGAGGAGGTACCTAAAAAGATAATCAACCTCAAAATCAGGCATTGGTCGTACGATATACTTACTAATATTTTCAATCACCATTTTAGAAATGCGGTAAAGATCGGGATGCCGCTTAATTTCTAATGCCGAAACTGCAACTGAGTCACTGTAAACGTCACTTGAACGAGTTGATTTTTTCCTTACTCTTTGAATCAAGATATAGATATGAGAATAAATGTTAATATTATAAGGATAAGGAATTTCTGCTTGACTCAAATTTTGAATCATGTTGATTTGTTCTTGAATAAACTTGGCGTCTATTCTGGTAATTCCTGCTATTGGAACGGTCGCCGAATTTCCCTTGTCGTAGCGTAAAAAATTATTGATTGTTTCACGGATATTATCTTCTTTACCCACAACAGCCACTCGCTTGTTTTTTTGCACCAAATTTAAGTTAAAATCTTTTAGGATCAATTTGATCTTAGCTAAATCAGCATTGACGGTTGAATCGCTAATATATTCACCCTCAAATAAAAAACTGATACTTAATAACTGCGGAGAATTAAACAATAATTTCAGTAACACATTTTTCCTTCTAATTTGGGGATCAGCATCCCATAAATCAGTACGATTTGGTCGCAGCTCACCTAAATTATTAGCAATAATTCTATAGCCCTTGCCTTTTTCCGCCTTAATTAATTTTTCTTGTTGCTTATGATTGATCTTGTTGATGCGCCGATATATCGTCTTAGTAGAAACACTAAATTCTTTGGCTATTTGGACAGCACTAACATAAGTATCTTGATTATTCAAAAAATTAATTATTTCTAAATCACTTACTGTGCTCTCCATGCTCAATTCATCCTTTCTTCAATTACTAGTTTAATATTATATCTGCTTACTACATTTAATTAGCTGTCCATTTCAACGGACACCCTTTAAAAGACTAGTAATAAATTTCATTTTTTGAACCTTTTTTCATTCTTATTACTTAACAAATGTTAAATTTTGTGCTAGTATACACCCCTGAGGGCTATTAATAGTTCGCTATTCGCCTTGGGAGATAGTACTCGCTCTATATCCCAAGCGCCATACATTTTCTACATAAAAGGAACTGAGACATCTTGTCTTAGTTCCTTTTGTTTTTATCAAGCTGCGAAAGCTGGTGCTTAGCAGGTGAGGACTAGCCTAGGACAGCAATAAGTCGGGTTAGGACTTGTTGTTGTCCGTAGCTAGACACAACCTGCTGCCAGCTGGAGCGCAATTAAATCAAGCTGCGAAAGCTGGCGCCTAGCAGGCGAGGACTAGCCTAGTCTGCCAGCTTCAAGCTGCGAGGCAAGCCGTTAAAGTGTTACAATTTAAGTGGTTCATTTGCTAATAATATTAAAAGTAGGGGGAAACTAACATGTTTTTACAAATTGAATCATCAGCACAAGCTAAATTGCAACCTTATATCGACGATCACAACGCCATGATCCTGTTAAATTTTAATGACGGCGTCGGCACATACGCTAACGATGAGGCTAGTTGTACCTTAGACATCAACTTCAACCTAACTATCATCAACCAACAAAGCGATCACCATGACTTTAACACCGAGTTACCAACATCTGCGGGGTCTTTTTGGATCAAAGATTACTCTGCCGAATATCTCGATGAACAATTGAAACTCAAACTGGCGGATAATGGCACGCTGATTTTAAGCGGAGCTCACCGCGGGCTGATCATGAATAACGTACCGATAAATGATTTACGCTAAGTGAAATCATAGCGGTAGCGTGAACTATTTCACCTGACCGCTATTACATAGAGTACCAACTCTAATTCACTAACTGACGTGCTGTTTGCCTCGCTAACCAGCGCCACTTTCCGGTCTCAAAATTGTGCTTTATACTTATAATTGTACTGAAGGTGAAACTATGATCGAAGAAAAACATATTTCGCTAGGAGTTACTCTCGTCCAGACTAGCGCACTCACGGGTGAAGAGATCCTCCAGCTAAAAGAAAAATACGGCTTACAACAAGACACGATCGACTACATTACCGACCAAGATGAAAGTCCCAATTACGTCTATGACGCCGACAACGAACAACACTTATTTATCATCCAGATCCCACACGTCTTAAACCAAGAAAAATTGCGCTACATCACCCGGCCCGTTAGTTTTTTGATCAACCGAGGCCACATCTTCACCTTTAATCAAGGAGAAGAACCGTACTTCGAGCGGATCATCGAGGCCAACTTGCTCAAGTACGACCCACTCACAACGGGAACGTTGGTTTTTCGGTCGATGTTTTCTCTCATGGACCGTTACTTGCCGATCCTGCACAACATTACCCGGCAGCGTAATTTACTGGACGAAAAACTAAGTGCCAAGATCAAAAATAACGATCTGGTGGCGATCTCATACTTGCAGCAAACTCTGTCGTATTTTTCTAGTGCGATCGAGCTCAATTTGAACATGTTAAATCGCTTGCCGCGCACCAACTTTTTTATCAATGATCTGACCAACCGCGACGCCAAAACTGGGATGCTAGAAGACGTCGTGATCGAAGCGGAACAGGCCCAGCGAATCATCGAAACCGAATCTAAAATCGTGGACCGGATCTCAGACACTTTTAACACCCTAGCCAATAACAACTTAAACAACACGATGAAAATCTTAACTGTCTGGTCACTTTCTTTGAGCGTGCCCAGCGTACTGACTGGTTTTTACGGTATGAACGTCAGTTTGCCTGGTTCTCACCTCTCGTGGGCGTGGCTAGGGATCGTCTTTTTGATCGCGATCATCATCGCATTACTGCTAACAATGCTGCACGTCCGCCACAAACTGTGAATGGACATAACTAAAATGTAAAAGGACTAGCCTAGACGGTGTCAAATTGCGGTCTTAGCAATTTAACAGCGACGTAGCTAGCCGCAGAGTGCTGGCTTTTCGGAGCGCGACTAATAGAAACACTAAAAAATGGGGCTGGAACAAAACAGAGTTTTGTCTCAGTCCCTATTTGAGTTCCATCTTTATCGAGCGCAACCAAAAAACTACTTCTGCGCAAAAAACGCGGTGATCAGTTCCTTGTAAAAAACTACCGCCTGTAAGAAGACTTCGATGTCGATATTTTCGTCACTTTGGTGTTCCGTTTCATTTCCCGGGCCGACCTGAATGATCGCGAAGTCTCCCTTGGCGTGCAAAAATTCCGAGCCGTCACTAGCACCAGTTTTCCCGACCGCTTTTAGCGGCGTACCGTACATTTTCTCGTGCACTTCTTGGGCCAATTTGACCAACGGCGCCTGTGCGTCTCCAGCCACCGCTTCTTCCGGAAAACTATATTCAATGCTTAAATCATAGTCCGGCTGCCGGTTCAAACGCGCTACCAAATCGTCTAGCGCCGCAAAGACCACTTTGTTGGGATAGGCCGGGATCGTGCGGATATTTCCCCTGATAAAAGCCCTAGCTGGCACACTATTGACCTGCTCACCGGCGTGAAACACACTTTGAACGTGAGTCAATTTGCCCAAAACGGGATCGACTTGGTCGAATTTTTGCATTACTTGTTTGACCTGCACGGCAAAATCAACCAGATGATCGAGTGCATTGATTCCTTGTTCCGGCGTCGAGCTGTGCACCGCCTTACCCTGTGCGGTTACGGTGTAGTCGATCACGCCCTTGGAAGAAACGCCGACCTCATTCATTTCATTTCCCGGCTCGGCGATCACCAACCCCGCTAAATCATCGGCATACCCCGCCTTAGTCAGCTGCGCGGCGCCGTACTCACCAGTTTCTTCGCCGACCGTCGCCAACAGACGGATCTTGCCAGGGACATCCTCTTTTTCCAAAAATTCCAACATCGTGATCAGCAGCGCCGCTAAGCCGCCCTTCATGTCCGTTGCACCCCGGCCGTATAATTTGCCATCTTGGATTCGTGCCTGAAACGGATCGCCGTGCCAATCTTTGACGTCATCAGCGGCGACCACGTCTTCGTGCCCCGACAATCCCAGCATTTTTTCTCCCGCACCGATAGTAACTACCAGATTATCCCTGCCCGGCGCGTAGGTAACGCGTTTGATAGCTACCTTTTTACCGTACGGTGCAAATAGTGAAGTTATGTAGTCCGCGACTTGGCTTTCATTGCCGTTGACTGAGCGGATCGCGATCAATTGGGCCAAAATTTCCAGCTTGCGTTTACGTTCCATTGTCTTCCTCCTACTTATTATTAACCCCAGTATAAATTTCACCCTAATATTCGTCAATGTCACTAGTAGTGGTACTTATTTTTACTAAAATTTCCGGCCATTCAAATTAATCTTCACCATTTAGTTCGTAATTTAATTGATTAAAGAAAGTTAAAGTGTTAAATTAATCATCAATAAGATGTAAATACGAATTATAAGGAGGAAAGTCATGAATAATGTCCAGCATTCTGTCCTGAAAAATTTATTATTAGGGTTACAGCATTTACTAGCGATGTATTCCGGTGACATCCTCGTGCCGTTGCTGATCGGCGGCGCGTTACGCTTTAATAGCGCACAGATGACGTACCTGGTCGCAACCGACATCTTGATGTGCGGGGTCGCGACTTGGCTCCAGTTAAAGAAAACACCGTGGACTGGCATCGGGCTTCCCGTTGTCCTAGGTTGTGCCGTCGAATACGTGGCTCCACTCCAAATGATCGGCAAAAACTACGGCTGGGTCTATATGTACGGCGGGATCTTAGCGGCCGGGGTCTTCATCTTTTTAATCGCGGGATTATTCGCCAAACTACGGCGCTTCTTTCCTCCCGTCGTGACCGGCTCGTTGATCACCTTGATCGGACTGACCTTAATTCCCGTTGCCTTACAAAATTTGGGTGGCGGCGACACGACCGCTAAAAATTACGGCACGCCGCTAAATTTAGCATTAGGATTCGGCACCGCGCTGGTGATCGTCGCCGTCAACATCTGGGGCAGAGGATTTTTGCGTCAGATCGCCGTGCTGATTGGAATCCTGTGTGGCACCTTGGCAGCTATTTTATTAGGCCAGGTCGGTTTTGCCCCCGTCAGTCAAGCACACTGGTTTCAGGTGCCACTTCCTTTTTACTTTGGTGTCCCCCATTTTGAATGGTCGGCGATCCTCACGATGCTGCTGGCCGCGGTCACGTGTATGATCGAGTCGACCGGCGTTTATTTTGCGTTGGCTGACGTGACCGGACAATGTCTCAGCGAAGACGACCTCAAGCGCGGTTACCGGGCAGAAGGCTTAGCGGCTGTCTTAGGTGGGATCTTCAATACTTTTCCCTACTCAACTTTTTCCCAAAACGTCGGGATCGTTTCCCTGTCGGGTATCACCAAATTACGGCCCGTGTATTATTCAGCTACTCTACTGATTATTTTAGGCTTGATCCCTAAATTTGGCGCCTTAGCGACTCTAATCCCTTCCTCCGTTTTGGGGGGAGCCATGTTAGTAATGTTCGGTATGGTAGCCGCGCAAGGAATCAAAATTTTAACCAACGTAGAACTCAATTCACGCAACCTGTTGATCATCGCGGTCTCATTAGGGGTGGGCTTAGGTGTCACTACTCAGCCGCAATTGCTGCAATTTTTACCCCAGCAAGTCCAAACGATCCTAGGAAACGGCATGGTGGTCGGCAGCTTTACGGCGGTAATACTAAATTTAATACCACAAGCGGCGAAGCAGACCGCTTAGTAGTCGTGGACTAAGTGGCACTAAATGACAAATCCTGCGCTTGGATTTGTTGTTTAGTGTCCTTAGGACCTAGACTGCTGGTCTGCGCAGCGCAATTAAATCAAGCGGTGGAGCAACGCGTTTAACAGGCGAGGACTAGCTAAAAACAAACCATATATAAAAGGGGCCAAGACAAAAGTATTTTTTGTCCCGGTCCCATTTTTAGTTTCTGTAAAGTACATAGACTGATCGTGCTCCAAAAAGCAGCAGTTTGCGCCTAGCTACGTTTTAAAATAAAACCAAAGTTCGAGTTTTACTTTAAAACTAGGCTAGTGCTCGCCTGCTAAGCACTTTTTGTCCCAACTTCTTATTAATTTACTCATATTCTAGGTTATAATAGGCTTACTGCAACCCAAAGGAGAATTGGTCATGAAATCAACTAAACTAACTTTACTGCGCAATTGCCTACTGATCATCGGTGGTGCTTTTATCTACTCGATCGCCGTCACCGATTTTTTACTCCCCCATCATATCGGCGAAGGCGGGGTGACCGGCTTGACTGCGATTGGCTTTTACACTTTACATATTGCACCAGCACTAACCAATTTCGTCTTAAACGGCATCCTGTTGCTGATCGGACTCAAAACTTTAGACCGGCAAACTATCTTATATTCACTATGGTGCGTAGCGTGGATCTCGCTTTTTCTCAAAATTCCGCCACTGATCAATTACCACACACACCAAACGATCATCGCCGCTTTAGTGGCCGGTGCATTGATGGGCATCGCGGTCGGTATTATCTACCAGGCACACGGTACGATCGCCGGGAGCACGATCATCGCTTCGATCGCCAATAAATATTTAGGCATCCCAACGGGGTCAGCGATGTTAGCCTGTGACCTGCTAGTCGCCATCCCTTCCGGTTTTATCATCGGCCTAGAAAATATGTTTTTAACCGTGATCGAACTGGTGATCTCCGCCATTATTTTAAACGTCTATAATGATTTGTTCGGCCTGAAATATTCCATCAAGATCATTACGACTAACGTTGACGAAATGACCGCCACCCTGTCGCACAAATTACAGCAAGGGATCACGATGATCCACACGCACGGCTATTACAGCGGACAACAGCGTCCGATGATCTACATTATTTGCACGGCCAAACAAGCCAAACAGTTGTTCCCCCTGATAGAACAACTCGATGCCAAAGCCCTGATCGTAATTGAAAAAGTCCACAGCGTCGCGGGCAACGAATTAAGCCTGCTCAAATAAATGCGGTGCGTATAAAGCCTAGAACTTGCTACTTAGTATTTTCTTGTGTTCTGTCCGTCGGGTACTGCGCATCTTTTTGTTGTTGTGCCAGCTGTTTTGTTTGGTAATAGTGCGCTTGGGCCCAGACTTCTGCTCCCTGCGCCTGCGTCAAAACTGGAACTTGGGTGCCGTTGACGTCTTCGTTGAGTACGTAAAAATACGTGCCGTCACCCGCACTTTGGTACCAGCCACGAAGGTCTATTACTCGGGTGCGCTGGTCTTTTTGACCGAAAAAGCCGGCTGGAGCTTTGATCTCACTTTGGGCTACCCAATTATCGGCCCGTTTTTGTTGCTGGTCGTTAAGCTGGCCGGCATTATTTAACGCGTCGCGGTCCTCGCTAGTACGAACTTGACCGTCATAAGCGAACCTATCTTGTCCGTCCATGCTCCACCGGTTACCGCTAAAAGAAATCGCCTTGATACTTTGGGTGTCGGGATCATAACCGTACCATGTTCCCTGCATATTAGCGGGAAAATTCACTTTTTTAAAACCGTCATCAGCGGTAATGTTGGCTGCTTGCGTCCCGCTCAACGATGAACTACTGTCATTGTTCATACCCGTCTGAGCAGTTGGGGCTTTCCTGCCCGCTGTTTGCTTAGTCGTTTTAGGTGCGGTCGCGGTTGGCTTGGCGTTGTTGGACGAACAGCCCGCTAGTAGTGCCGCTGTCCCTACTAAAGTAATTAATAACTGATATTTTTTTTGCATTTGGTAACCTTCTTAGATTAATTTACAATGATCGTATTAAGAATACATTTTTTAAAATTTAAAAGCAATTATCTCTGTTAAATTAAAGACCATGTTATACTATTTTCAAGCTGCGCGATAAAACGGTTAGTAGTCGTGGACTAAAAGCACGGCTATTTTTAATTTACACTTACTAACAAAGAAGGTGTTTCACGTGAAACTAGATGTTTTACTCAGTCAGGACCTTTCCTGCACCGGGCAAGTCTCGCTAACGGCCGCGCTCCCTTTGCTCAGCGCCAGCGGCTTAGACGTCAGCGTGTTGCCCACCGCCTTACTATCGACTCACACCGGAGGCTTTGGCGCTAATACCAATTTGGATTTGAGCGACCAACTCCCGCACATTGCGTCCCACTGGCAACAGTTAGAACTACAATTTCGGGCATTGTATCTCGGTTATTTAGGCACTAACGCCCTTAACCAGTGGCAAAAATTACTGCCGCAATTCGTCACGAACGGCACCTTATTTTTACTCGACCCCGTGTTCGGTGACAATGGCCGGCTTTATCGCGGGTTTAACCGTCATTACGTCGCGGCTCTGCGAGCAATTTTACCAGCCGCCACGCTGATCACGCCTAACTTAACGGAAGCTAGTTTATTGTTAGATAAACCCGCACTACTGAAACAGGGAATTGCCGGCGCGCACACTGCCATCCAACAATTAGCCACGCGGTTTAGCCTACAACAAATCGTTATCACCGGGATCACGAGCGCAGATCAAGTCAGTGTCGTTGGAACCAGCGACGGTGCAGCTAATATCTGGCGTGTCAGTCGTCCCCGGTTAGCCGGTAATTTCTTTGGCACGGGCGATCTCTTTGCCGCCGCGTTACTAGCCGGATTGCTGCATCAGTGTTCGTTAAAAACGGCGACGCAAGCGGCAATGACTCTGGTTGCTACCGCGATCAAGCAACGCGCCCCTGACCGTGATCCGCGTTTAGGCGTTAATTACGCCGGCGCGCTACCAGCTTTTATCGCCGCGATTACCAACAAGGAGGAGAAATAATGCGTTCTGAAAAAAATTCGTTACGTGCTCTAGTTTTGACCGGGCTGTTTGCAGCTATCATCTATATTGGGATCTCACTTTTGCGCATCCCGATCCCCGCCATGGTCGGCCGGCCTTTCATCCATTTCGGCAACACCCTGACTGCCGTCGCCATTTTATTTTTAGGACTACGCAACGGCATGATCGCCGGGATCATCGGCCTGGGAGGCTTTGACATTCTCAACGGCTACGCGGCCACGTCTTGGCTAACAATGCTCGAAGTCGTAGTCGTCGCTTGCGTCATCACGGGAGTTTTTAAACTTTTTCATTATCAAGATAGTAAAAAAGCCATTATTATCATTGCTATTATCGCGGGTGCCACCAAAATCGTCACCACCTACTGCGTTTCGATCGTCGAAGCATTGATGGCGGGCACAGTCTTTAAGGCCGCGCTGGTCGCTTCGTTTTTGAGCCTCCCGGCAACGGTGGTCAATTCACTTTCAACAGCCATCATCACCCCGATTTTATACTTCGCCATTCGCAAGATTTTTAATTTAAAAAAATAAACAAAAAAGCCGCAACGAAAAATTCTCGTTGCGACTTTTTTGCGTCTCGCTATTTAATTAGCAGTGTTTTTAATCCTGACGCCGTTTCTTGATCCCGAGTCCAAACAGGCTCAAAGCTAATCCAACTAACGTCCAGCCTAAAGCTGCCGTCTTCTTAGCTTGTTGCGTGTTAGCACCCGTTTCTGGCAATTTGTTGTTAGCGTTAGCAGCATTCGGATCTGCCTGACCATTGCCTAAAGTACCGTTCGGCCCGGCCATCCCGGCGCCGTTACCTACGCCTGAAGCACCATCTGCTGGCCCAGACATTCCGGCGCCATTACCCGCGTCTGAGGTACCATCTGCTGGCCCCACGCCATTATTGCCTTGACCCGGAGCACCTTGTGCGTTGCGGTAGTTAATGACCACCATTTCGTTAGCCCCGGCTTTGGCAGGAGCTGCGGCCACGCTTGCTTGACTAGGATCAACGTAACCTAGTGCCGCCAAATCTGGTGCATCGACTGCTGGGAAGCTCTTAGTACCATCGACTTTGTTCCACGCTTCTTCCAGTGACTGCGCATCGATCTGGCCATCACCGTCGGTATCGTAGCCTAACAACGTGCCATCCGTTAGTTCGATGACCGCGCGAATCTGATAATCGACCGTTTGCACGATTGGGTCACGTAAATCATGGCCTTGTCCGTCTTGGAAACGAATCGTACGGCTAGCCTGTTTGTGCAGATCACTTTGCGCCGTTCCTTGCGGCCATGTCGGACCGTTTGGCTGGCTTGGATCGATCGGCTGTCCCGGCACGATATTGTCGTCACCATCGACAATGATCACGTTACCGTCACTGTCCGGTGGTGCTACAACATTATCCTTTGTGTACACGATGTTCACAGGTGAGTTAGCTTGAGTCAACATAGCTGGTGTCATTGGTGTTTGCAGCTGGTCCGGAGTATATCCTGGAATATCTGGTACCGATTCACTAGCAAAATTTTGAATTCCATTGAGTGCCGCCAATGCAGTAATCCGGTCATCCGTATCAGGAATTCCATCTCCGTCAACATCATAACCAACAAAAGTACCATTTGTTTTATCAACAACTCCTGTTAACTGATAAGTTACGGTTTGTGTTGTAGTATTTAGTAATCGATTACCACTTTCATCCACATAATTAACCCTACGCCAAACTGGTACTGTTAAATTATTCGGGGTTGCTTGTAATGGATAGTTATAAATTGACCCCGGGATAAGACCTGTTGCCCCGCCAGTCGTAGAAACTAAATTTGCTGGATTAAAGTACAAAATTTGATCGAATACAGCCACCTTATTAGGATCTGCACTCTTCTTAACACTACTAAATTTAGAAGGTACATACCCTGGTATATCTGGCGCTGGAACTTCCGCGAAGTCTTGGGCCTCAATTTTATTCAGAGCCTCATCTCTTGTTTTAGCATCCTGATCATCAATTACACCATCATTATTCAAGTCGTAACCTAAAAACATTCCATTAAAACTATCAAACAATGCGATGAAATAGTACGTATGAGCCTGAGTCATCGGAGTAGCAATTGAATTACCATCTGTATCACGATAATAAATCGTCCGCGTAACCGTCTGTTGTAAATTATCCGGAGTAGCTTGCCGTGACCATGTCGGTTTCGTAGGATTTGTTGATGATTCAATCGGCGCATTAGTGTGATAATTATCACCAGCCGTAGCCGCAATAACAGCATGTTGTTGACCATCAACGGTTATTGGACTTGGTATAGCTACTTGATAATACTTCACAGTGATCACATCATCTTTTGTAGCCGGGCAAGTATCAATTGCTGCTAACTGAGGATCAGGAAAATAGGTGTTAGTTCCCACTTTGACAGGTGTTAATACTTGACCTTGGAAGTACTGTAAGTGCATAGCCTTAATAGCAGCTTCTTTATCCTGAGTATCTGCTTCGCCATCACCATTCGTATCATAACCTAAAAATTCACCAGTTGCTGTATCAACTATACCAGTCAAATCATAATCGACACTTTGCTGAGTATCAGCAACACCTATTGAATTACCCACTTCATCCGTGTGCTTTACAGTTTGGGTATAGGTAACTCGTAAATTATCTCCTGTCACTTCTACAGGATAATTAGCACTGCCTCCAGGAATCGGCGTACTTGTTGTTAAATTATTTGATCCTGTAACTGCTTCTTGTCCTGTTTGTGGATTCTTAGCATAACGCACAATCACTAAATTACCATTAGTCAACGTGTTGGCAAGTTGTTTTTCTACCTTAGCCTGATCCGGTGTATAGTCGGCTATATTAGGAACAGTTGAATTACTTGGCGTAGTTGGTGAAATGGCTTCAGCAAAATAATCAGCTCCATCAATAGCTTGAAGTGCGGCATCTCGATCCTTAGTATCCTCTACTCCATCACGGTTGGTATCATAACCTAAGAAATGCCCTGTCTTACGATCAACAATGGCTACCAAATTATAAGTGACTTCCTGATTGTTTTCATCAGCTAGTTTATTACCCTGATGGTCTAAATAGCGAATAGCACGACGATAAGTTTCCTGCAAATTCTTAATTTCTTCCGGCCAAACCGCGTCGTCAGGAGCTCCTGGAATATGGTCTCCAACTGTATAATGATTATCAGCAAGTACGGGGATCTGTGCTAACCCCGAATTATCGTCAGGTGAGTAGGTAACATACTCCGTTATCTGATCACCAACATGAGCAACAGACTCGTCTATCTGTGGCCTATTAGGGGCATTATAGCCGCGATCACGCCAGTTAGGAGAAACAACCTCGGTAAAAGATTTTGGATCAGTTGTAGCCGCTTTAGTAAAAGCAGCGTCCCGAGCGTTAGCGTTAGTAACAGTAAAAAATTCATCATTTGTATCTTCAATAGTACCATTGTGATTTGCATCATAACCATAACCAATAAAAGCACCCGTATTTTTATTCACCAAAGCCACGATATTATAATCTACCTTCTGTTCGACCGGTTCACCGATCCAACTACCCTCACGGTTACGATAGACGATCTTCCGGGTAGCGGTACTGGTTAAATTATCCTTATCTACTTCATCAGGGTATGGGCTATTACTACCTACAATTCCAGAACCCGGCGTGATATTATCACTAGCAGAAACCACTTCAACATCCGTACTTGTGTGCCCTGTAATATTAATTGTCGTCGGTTTTAGTTGATACGTTACAGTAATTTCTATCGGCTGATCTGTATCAGCGATAGTCATTGGTACTACCGTAATATCAGGATCATAATATTTGATATTATTATATTCTAATTCAGGAGGTGAAACTACCGTCGCGTTCATTCCATTATTATCCTGATAAATCTGACTCTTATTCATCATTTCCCAAGCAACAGCTAAATCAGTTGTATCAACCTGTCCGCTACCGTCTATACTATAGCCAATCAATGCACCGGTATTTTGATTAACAAGTGCAGTTAAATCATAGGTAACTGTTTGAACTTTATCATTTTGGAGTTGGTGCTCAGCTCCATCATTATAAACATAGTGAATGGTTCGGGTTACAGCCTTTCGCAAATCATTCTGAGTGACACCATTTGGATATTTCGCATCATGTGGCAAACCTATTGAATCACCTGCACTTACATTCATATCCGGTGTAACAAAGACTACATTATTAGTATCAATTGGATCATAATAAACATAAACATCTGTGTTAGGATCATCATCTGGTTTTGCTAGTTGCTGTTGGACCGCACGCTGCATGTAATCAACCACATAGTGTTGTACAGTCGGTGAATTAACTTCTTTGAAACTTTCACCGTTAGCACCTGGGATCCAAGCAGTGTCTTTATCCCCTACACTAGCTATCCCATCGCCATTAGTATCGTCCGGTTTGCCATCACCATCAGTATCATAACCAATGATCTGGCCACTTTCCTTATCAACGATTGCTACCAAATTAAAGGTAACATCTTCAGAAACCGGCGATAAACCTAATGATGAGTTATCTCGACTAACATAATGAATAGTCCGAGTCACAGTCTTCGTTAAATCCTGATTGGTTAATCCAGATGGCCAGTTAGCATTTGTCGTTGACCCCGGAATAGCCCTTCCTTCACTAACGGAAGTACTACTACCGTCTCCTGTAACAACCTGTCCTGAACTATTAACAATTACCGGTACAGTTTGGCTCATATTCAATCTATTATACTCAACTACTACCGTCTTGTTAGGAGAATTGTATAAAACATTCTCAGAACTAACATCAGTAGTTCCTGTATTATTTCCATTACCATCATCAGTAACGTGAGGATCAGTATACCCCTTACCAGATAGATCAGGGGAAGGAACTGCTTCCCAGGTTTGTCCATCATCAGGTACCCAAGCTTGATCACCATCAGTGGTATCAACTACTCCATCACCATTAGTGTCATAACCAATGATACGTGGCAGATTTCCATCACCATATTCTACTAATGCCGTGCGATGATATGTGACTTCTTGCGTTAATCTCCCAAATGTTGCACCTTGATTATTCCTATACTCAATTGTACGGGTAACAACCTTTGTCAGACTATCCTTATCAGTCCCCGCTGGCCAGTTAATCCCAGCTGGTGCCCCAGGAAATGGATTTCCAGGATCTCCTGGTCTTTGCGCGTTAACGGGAATGATACTACCGGCTTTTTGATAAGTAATAATAATATTCAAGTCTCCATCTGGAATATTATCATACGTTACATTGCCACTTTGATCAGTATTTTTATACTTAAGCACACCATCTGTTGGATCTACGGCAATAGTTTGAGATTGTGCTACCTGATATTGACTAGCATTGATCCATTTATCAGCACGTAAATCCGGTGAAACCACTGCATCAAATGTATTTTCATCATTAAGCGCCACCCAAGCGGAATTTTTGTCATCTTTATTAACAGCGCCATCACCATTAGCATCATCCGGACGTCCATCACCATTTAAACTATAGCCGACAATTTGACCTGTCTTTTTGTTAACAACTGCTACTAAATTATAAGTAATAGTTTGCCCGACCGGATCAGCAACTTGCTCATTATGATTATCTTTATTAACATACCTAATAGTCTGAGTGATGGTTCGTTGCAAAGATGCTTTATCCGTACCTACAGGCCATACAACTCCGGCATTAGCCCCCGGAATTTGTTGTCCAGGGGTACCAGGATTAGCAGCAGTAGCCAAAATTAAATCATGAGAATCAGGAATAGGTTCATACACGTAAGTTAACGTCTGATCCTGGGTACCTAAAAAACCACTTTCACTAGTAGGTCGTTCTACCAATTGGTAACCTGGGATGTCAGCAGGGGTTGTACTAAAAGTACCATTCACAACGGCACCACTCTGACCATATTGAACAGCCTGTTTAGTTAGTTCATTACCATTTTGATCCACATATTTAACGTTAATCGACGGTGCCTGCGTATAAGTAAAACTATCAATTCTAAATTGTTGTAAATTGGTGTTCCACCCCGTCGAAGCCGCCATCATCAATGAATACGGGTTTTTAGCTTGATCGTTACTTAACGTTTTAGTCCAAGTCATTAAAGTCCCATCATTATCAAATGTAATCGTTAAAATATGACTAGTTCCATCATAATCAACATTAAATGCGTGCATCTGATTATTGAGGTTATTACCACTAATACCTTGTACCCCATTTTGGCCCATGACAACTTGTCCGCTAGAATCCTTATCTAACGAAGCCCACCAACGATCAAAACTAGCAGGGTTACCCTTACTATCCTTACCCGCAACTTGCTGATAGCTGGTAGTCAAGAAACCACCAAACGGATCTAAATTATATAGATAACCGCCAGAAACGTAAGTCGGATCTTCTTCCCAGCCAAATTGAGTCGTCGCGTCATCGCTAGTCTCATCGGGATCTGATCTATCATTATGAAAGGTATCAAGTTTGAAACCGACGGCGTTCATCAACCCACCGATCCCGAGGTTACCGCCGAACTCACCGACATCGTCGGCATTACCGGTATGCAAGGCAAAGCCGATCCCATCAGCACCGCCCCACGAACTAGTTTTATTACCCAGATTGACGGAACCATGTAAACTAAAATCTGCGCCCATACTGATTTTATGTTTCAGCGTAAAACTACCAACCTGATTTCGTTCGTCAGGCGTGAAAGTTATGATACCAGTATTTTGATCGTAAGTCGCCGAACCATCTAACTCAAAGAAATCCAAGAAGTTATTTTTATCAACATCCTTAACCCCTGCCTCATCAGCAATATCCCTAAACGAAATCTGTTGTTGCTGCGGTTGTTGCGGATTTTGGCGCAGTAGCCATGAATTGTCCGCACCAAACGTGCTGAGCCGCGGCTGTGTTGCTTGCGGCAGCTCTTGTTGTGGCTGTGCTACCTGTTGTTGCTCGTTTGGTGCCACCGTTTGGTCCGGCTGTGTCACTGTTTGTTCTGGTTGTGTTGCCGCAGACTGTGCGGTCGTCGCAGCCGGAGTTTGCTCCGGTGCAGCCGGCTGCGTGGTAGTTGTTGCTTGGGCGTCAGTTGCTTGTGGTGTTTCTGGCGTCGTGTCCGTTTGCGTCGGCGCCGGAGCTGCGCGAGTTTGCGGCGGTGCGACTTGTTCGGTTTGTTGCTGTTCAGTGGTTTCATCTGCATGTACGTTAGTCGTCTGCAGCATCACGCCTCCAGCAAAAAACGCCACCGTCGCCATGGCCGCAAAGACCCAGCGCTTGCCGGCTTTGTACATTTTGTAATGTAACTTTCTTTCTCCGTATGGCATTGAATTACCTCCCACCATTAACTCTGCCAACTACATTAATAAGAAAAAACTTATATGACTAACCACCTTTATCATAGTCGTAAATTGCCAATTAGTAAACGATTCCAGGTTATTAATTTTTTAAAATAAACGGCGCAAACTCGCGGTCAACCTGTTATCCAGCAACAGGTTGACTTTGTCTTGTGTGGAAGCAGTGAGCGCGTCGTTAAAAGTCATATTTTCTTTGCAGCACTACTAAAATTCCGGAAACGAACGTCAAAACCGCCAAGCCTAACTACCAGCTCCCACTCACGACAAAAAAGCCGAGACGAATTTTGTCTCAGCCCATTAAGTCAAATTGATCGTATCAATGTACAAACTATTTCAAATGTACTCTAACAGATTTATATAAAAAATAGTTTAGCAAAATCATTTACATATAAAATGTATTAAGTATAATAGTAATTAGATAACTTGAGAAGGATAAACGCTGGGTCCCATAATGGGGTAAGTGCATTAACGCACTGAGCATTCCTATGTGCCTGGGGTTATCTATTTTTTTGGGATTTTTCGAGACTTTTTACAAAATTATAGGGATCTTTTTTTATTTCGTTGACTATAAATTCGATAAACTCCTGTGAATACGTATAACTATTTTGATTACCAATAACATGCATATAAGAATATTTTCTATTGTTCTTAACATCATAAAACTCAATTATTAGGTTCAAAACATAGCGGTTAAATCCCTTTTCATAATCTATAGTGATATTCTTTTTCTTCAGCCGTTCGCTCACAACGGTAACAACATTGTTGTAAGAATATTTATGAGTATCAGATGGATCTTTTAATTCTTTGATGATAGCTGCATGGTTCTTTGAATTTTTATCGATTGCTATCGAAAAATCGGCCTCGTCTTTTTTCTTAGTGATACGTAAATTTTGTCTAATATTGATTGCAAATTTATCAGAGTTATATTCTTTACTCAAAACATCAATTTCATTAGCCTGTTTAATAAATTTTTCGGCAATTTCCGGTGGATATTTTAATTTTATTTGTTCGTTGGTTAGTGGTTCATAACTTGCTGCTATAGTTAAAAAATTTTGTGGGATATATTCTGTAATATCAACCTTATGAAACCTCATGATTTGTTCGATAAAATTTAACACACAAGCTTGGAATAAGGGAACATACTTAGCTTCATAATCTTCGGTTATAAAGTGAGTACTAATATTTCTTAAATCGATTATTTTTTCTAAGTTTATCCTGAGCTTAGTGTTTTTATCAGGATATATTTTTCTTACAACTTCTACAAGACTTAGAGTTCTATCAGGACTATCTTTATAATAGATACTATCTCCTTGATTAAGCATTCTAGCTTTCAACATCAATTCCCAAGCATTACATATAAAAAAACTGAACCCTTCAATTCGATATTTGATCGTAGGTTTATTGTAAATTTCAATTCCCACGATAAAAGCTTCAATACTTTTATCCACTAGTCTTTTTACAGTATTTTCCATATTTTTCTCCTTAAATACTACTACATCAACAACTTATGAATCAGTAATTGCAACAACTAAACTTTAATACTCCCTTTTTTAACATTAAACTACTTTGTAACACCCTATACAATAAAATATATTGTTTTTTATCATCACTCAAAAAACAGCTCCCAGCGTTGCTACTTTTGTTTTTTCACTAAATCATGTTATTCTGGAAATCAGAGTATCAATAATTTGCTTTGCGTGTCCGTTCACCCACAGGAGGCCGACTTAATGTCACTTAAAAAAAGTACATCCTTTTTATTAACTATACTGATCAGTGTCTTTAGTATCGCAACTGTTAGTTGTTCATCTACGGCTAAAACGACCACTACCACTAAAAAAATCAAAATTACCGCCACGACGGATTTTTACGGCGAAGTGGCTAAAGCCGTTGTTGGTAACAAAGGGACCGTGACTTCGATCATTAACAATCCCAGCACTGATCCGCACGATTACGATCCAACTACCAATGTAGCTAAAAACGTAGCCGACGCGCAGGTTACGATCGCTAACGGCGTAGGATACGATAGCTGGATGAGCAAATTAGTGAAAAACAACAACCAACACGCCACTGATATCGAAGTCGGTGAAGATTTAATGCACAAAAAAAGCGGGGATAATCCCCACCTGTGGTATGATCCGGCGACGATGCCACGATTGGCATCTGACTTAGCCACTAAATTAGGCAAGCTCCAGCCGCAAAACAAAAAATATTTTAAGGATAACGCGCAAAAATACATCTCTTCTTTAAAACCGATCGAGCAGCAAATCGCGCAAGTCAAAAAAGCCAGTGCCCAGATGAAAAACAAGAAAGTTTACGTCTCGGAACCCGTTTTCGATTACGCACTTAACGCAGCTGGCTTTGCGGTGGGAAACAAACAATTCGAGCGCGCTATCGAGCAAGAAACCGACCCCACCCCTAAAACGATCGGCGCGATGCAAAGGGGGATCAAGCACCACCAAGTTGCCTTTTTAGTCGTCAATCAACAAGTCAGCGACCAGACTGTCACCAATTTAGTGAAACTAGCACGCAAACACCACGTCCCCGTCCTTAAAGTTACGGAAACCTTACCGGCCCACAAAAACTACCGGGAATGGATGAGTGGTCAATACAAGGATTTATTACGGATCGTGCACAAACAATAATTGCATTGGCATCTCATAATTACATTCCGAACATCTGCGCGTGAAAACCCGTATCAACTAAATACAATATTAAATCTTGTTCTAAAATTTGATACGCAAGAAGCCAATCCGCTTCCAAATGCAGCTCACGCACACCTGACTGATTTTTTAAATTGTTTAGTCTGCTTTATCGTGTACATAATTTAATAAATCGGCTTTCCAATCAGCAGCTGTCGCAAAAGATTCAACTGTGCCAGCAGTAGTCTGCCCCAATTTCTTTTTTAAAAATCAACTTTCATCCGACCGGTGCTAAATAACGCACTGATCTCAATGACCTTAGACTTTTGATCGACCCGATAGAAAAAAGCATAGCTATTTCCGATAGTCACCCGATATGTTGATTGATTAAAGCCATACTGATCTGCTACGTCGGGAGCCAAGCATGGATATTTTTTTAATGACAACATGCTTTGATAAATATCAAAAACAAACTTACTGATCTTCTTGTCTGACAATTTGAGCTTAGTTTGCCAATAGTAAATAGTATCCTCCAGTGAGCGCTGAAACGTTGCCGAGTACCTAATTTCGTACATCTGATTTTCCCCAGCCATATTTTCCAAAACTTTGCTAGGCGCAAGCTGCTACTTTTGGGAGCACGATCAGTCTATTAAACAAAAATGGGGACTGGAACAAAACTCCATTTTGTTCCAGTCCCCTTACAACTAGTTTTCGGCAATACCTCGACTAGCGACCGGCGAACCGGCCTTTCCTCAGTTGATAATACTAATTCACACTTACATCCAAGCTAATGCAACAACTTTTCCCATAACACGATGCGGTTTTGGGCTAACGATCGTGGCACGTCGATGATCCGCTGATTAGCGCTGCCCCGAAACTGAAGTGTCAAGTCCTTTTGTTCTTCAATAAAACGACCATCGACTAAAATATCCAGCATTTGCAGCAGTGCCAATTTGTCGGTCGACTCTTGTTGCAATTCCTCCCACGTGTAGCCCGACCACGACCAAATGTCTTTAGTGTGCCCGAACTCGCGGCGTACTCGCCGAACCAACTGCAAGCACACGGGGGTGTTTAAAAATGGTTCTCCCCCCAACAAAGTCAGTCCCTGACAGTAACTTTGCCCGAGATCGGCAATGATCTGGTCTTCTAATTCCTGCGTGTAAGGCTGCCCGTAGGTAAAATTCTGCGCGGCTTTATTGTAACAACCCGGACAGGCAAATAAACAACCGCTCACGTACAAACTACAGCGTACTCCCTCACCATCGACGAAGTTAAACGGTTTGTACGAAGCAATATATTTTTGCGATAAGTCCCGCGCCAGCCATTCTTTTGGTGCGGGATTTTTAGGTTGCCGCCGGCGTTTGTGTGCTTTTTTGGGCTTAGTATCCTTGGGATGTAACCGTTCCGGCGCCACAAAATCTACTTTTCCTTTGATGTTGATCCTAATTTTATCATTCATCGGCAACATCGCTGGGCTGCATGTGCTTGACCCGCGCCGCAATTTCCGCGTGTCTGCCGTGGACCATCGGCCGGCGCAACGGGTTACCTAAATAACCACATGTTCTCTTGACGCAATCACAGGTTCGCGGGTCGTGATTGCCGCAAGTCGGACATTCAAACCCACGAGCCGTCGCCTTAAATTCTCCCTGAAAACCACACTGATAACAGTGGTCGATTGGCGTATTAGTTCCCAAATAACCCACCTTATCATAGGCCCAATCCCAGACTGCTTCCAGCGCCTTCGGATTTTGGCGCAAGTTCGGGTACTCACAGTAATGGATAAACCCGCCAGCGGCATATTTAGGGTAGTCCATTTCAAACGACAACTTTTCAAACGGCGTCGGGTGTTTGCGCACGTCGTAATGAAAACTATTGGTATAGTACTCTTTAGCAGTGATGTCTTTGATCTTACCAAATTTTTGCGTGTCCAAACGACAGAACCGGTCGGTCAACGACTCGCTGGGCGTGGAATAGACGCTGAAGTGATAGCCCGTTTCTTGCGACCATTCCTGACACTTAGTGGCCATTTCGCGCACAATGCTCAGGGTAAATTCGTGCGCCTGTTCGTCGTGTTCCCAGTTAGGCCCGTAAAAGACCGTCCCGACTTCGTATAAACCGATATATCCCAGCGAAACTGTCGCCCGCTCGTTTTTAAATAAGCTGTTGATGTCGCCGTCTTCAGCCAAGCGCTTGCCAAACGCACCGTACTGATACAGAATCGGCGCATTTTTAGGCGTTGCATCCAGCACTCTTCGAACCTTAAATTCCAACGCGTCCTTAGCGAGTTGCATTTTTTCGGCAAAGATCTGCCAGAAAAGCTGTTGGTCGCCGTGAGATTCCAAGGCGATCCGCGGTAAGTTGACGGTCACGACGCCTAAGTTCATCCGTCCCGCATTGACTTCGTGACCATTTTCATCCCGCCAACCCTGCAAAAACGAGCGGCAACCCATCGGCGCCTTAAAACTGCCTGTGATCTCTTTGATCTTGTCGTACATCAAAATATCGGGGTACATCCGTTTAGTCGCACACTCGACGGCCAGCTCTTTAATGTCGTAATTCGGGTCTGTCGGCGCTAAATTCAGTCCCTTTTTCAGGGTAAATACCAGCTTAGGAAAAATCGCAGTCCGTTTTTCTTTGCCTAAGCCCTGAATCCGGATCTGTAAAATTGCCTTTTGAATCTCGCGGCAGATCCATGAAGTCCCTAGACCAAACCCGAGTGTCGTAAACGGCGTTTGTCCCTGTGAAGAAAACAGGGTGTTGATCTCGTATTCTAAGGCCTGCATCGCATCGTAAATATCTTTTTTAGTTCGTTTTTGCGCGTAGCGTTCCTGTTTGTCCTTTTTTTCCGTCAGTTCGGCCGCTTCAACCAAATGCTTATCGTAATTTTTGCGTGCAAATGGCTCTAGCACTTCGTCGACCCGGTCTGCCGAACAACCACCGTACTGGCTGGAAGCAACGTTTGCGATAATCTGGGCCATTTGAGCCGTCGCAGTTTGAATCGAATGCGGGCTTTCTACCGCCGCGTTACCGATTTGAAAACCATTGGTCAGCATTTCTTTAAAATCGATCAGACAACAATTAGTCATCGGACTCCACGGCGTGTAATCCAAGTCGTGATAGTGAATGTCGCCGCGTAAATGAGCCTTAGCGATGTGTTCTGGCATCATCTTTAATCCCAGAGTTTTCCCCACGGCACCCGCAGTCAGGTCACGTTGCGTGTTAAAAACGTCGCTATCCTTGTTAGCATTTTCGTTGACTAACGTCGGGTCCTTACCCTGCAGGCGCTGCAACCGCAAACTCGGATCAGTCTGTTCTTGCCAGCGCTGTTCGTCTTGTTTGCGGTACTCTTGAAATTGCCGCGCCTCTTTGTCATAGCCGGCATTTTGTAAAACCGTCACGAATTGCTGGGCGATCTGCGCGGTCGTCACTTGCTGACGATCCTCCCATTTAAAAGCCGCCAACAATTCAGCACTCACGGCTGCCAATCCTAATTTTTCCAGTATGTACATTAACTTATAGCTGTGAAATGGCAAAACTGCGCCATCACGTTTACTGACCTCCGCGGGAAAATCGGCCCGCACCTTTTTAGTTTCAACACTCGTTGCTTCCATTTTTAACACCGCCATTTCCACCCACCATTGTAGTGCAGTTAGCGCCTAAATACAA
The DNA here is from genome assembly GCF_058503265.1 of Ligilactobacillus sp. ESL1201. Lineage (NCBI taxonomy): Bacteria > Bacillati > Bacillota > Bacilli > Lactobacillales > Lactobacillaceae > Ligilactobacillus > Ligilactobacillus sp. ESL1201. Next base: position 1,934,377 of record NZ_CP196362.1, read on the forward strand.
TATGTGGAAATTAAAAAATAAAATTTACTATATATGGTGTATACAGTAAACTTTATCAACTAAACATCAGTTAGACTAACTCGCGACTGTTAAGCGGGTCGCTCCACAACTTGCTTAATTGCGCTCGGCAAGCCAGCAGTCTAGGGTCCTAAGCACACGTCAAATCAAATCCAAGTACAGGATTTGTTTCGCCGTGCCCTTAGTCCACGACTGCTAAGCGGCTTGCCTCACAGCTTGTCTAATTGCGCTCCAAGCGGCAACAGTCTGTGTCTAGCTACGGTCAACAACAAGTCCTAAACCGACTTATTGCTGACCTAGGCTAGTCCTCGACTGTTAAGCGCCGCTTTCCGCAGCTTGTTTTTTCCTAGTAGCACCGAGCTCGTGACCACCGACAGCGAACTAAACGCCATCGCTAGTCCTGCCAGCGCCGGACTTAACACCAGTCCGAAGCCCGCAAATACCCCGGCCGCCACCGGGATGCCCAAAATATTGTAGATAAACGCCCAAAATAAATTCAATTTGATACGATTAAACGTTTTTCTACTCAACTCTAGTGCCCGGTAAACATCCATCAGGTCGTTTTTGACCAACACGATCCCTCCGGACTCTAAAGCTACGTCCGTGCCGGAACCCATCGCGATCCCGACGTCTGCCGTAGTCAATGCCGGTGCGTCGTTGATCCCGTCACCGACAAACGCTACCTTACCATCCTGTTGTAACTTTTCGATCTGTGCGGCTTTATCCGCCGGTAACACTTGCGCGATCACGCGTTCGATCCCAACTTGCTTGCCGATCGTAGCCGCTACCCGCTGATTATCGCCAGTCAGCATCACGGTTTTCAGGCCCCGCTTTTTCAAAGCCGTCAGTGCAGCTGCCGCGTTTTCTTTAGGCTCATCTTGAATGGCGATCAAGCCAATGACCTGTTCATTTTTACCCACCAAGACCACCGTTTTAGCCGCGGCCTGCAGCTTTACTAACTTAGTTTTCAGCTCTGCATTCATTTCCGCATCAGACCTACCGACAAAAACTGCCTGGCCCGCAATTTTGCCGGTCACGCCCTGACCTTCGTGCGCCTGAAAATCCGTTACCGACTGCAGTTCTAACTGCAATTCCTGGGCCCGCGTCATAATCGCTGCGGCTAACGGATGTTCCGAATTAGCCTCTAAGCTGGCCGCTAAACTCAATACCTCATCTTTGGGGCCGACCACATCAGTAACTTGCGGGGTCCCCTTAGTCAGCGTTCCGGTCTTATCAAATACGACCGTTTGAACATCGTTAGCGGCTTCTAAAACTGTCCCGTCTTTGATTAAAATTCCCATCTTAGCACCTAAATTAGTTCCGACCATCAAAGCAGTAGGCGTCGCTAGTCCCAAGGCACACGGACAAGCGATCACTAAAACCGAGACCGCAAATAACAAAGCCTTGACCACACTGGCACCCAATGCAACGTACCAGACTAAAAACGTCAAAATGGCCAAGATCACGACTGCCGGCACGAAAACGTCGGCTACCTTATCCGTTAATTTTTGGATCGGCGCGTGACTGTTTTGTGCTTTACCGACCAAGTCGACGATCTGCGCTAACATCGTGTCTTTGCCGATTTTTTGGGCCTGAAAAACAAAAGTCCCCGTCTGGTTGATCGTAGACCCGATCACGGTAGCACCGGTAGTTTTAGTGACCGGCAAACTTTCCCCGGTGACCATCGCCTCGTCAACGCTCGACGTTCCACTCGTAACGACCCCATCGACAGCGATTTTTTCTCCCGGTTTGACCCGGATCAGATCGCCGACCGCGATTTGATCAACGGGAACCTTGACAAATTCCGTTCCCCGCTGAACTTCCGCTTCTTTAGCCTGTAAGTCCAACAATTTAGTCAGTGCACCTGCGGCGTTATTGCGCATCTTTTCTTCCAGCACCTGTCCTAATAAAACAAACGCAATCACAAAAGCAGCACTTTCAAAAAAGACTTCCTTGGCGGCCAACAGCGCATACACGCTATAAAGATAGGCCGTGCCCGTTCCTAGCGCCACCAAGGTGTCCATATTAGCGTGATGTTTGGTAAACGCCGCCCACGCGCTTGTGATAAACGGCCGCGCTGACAGTACCATTACGATCGTAGTGAGCACAAACATCGTCCACTTACCCCCTGGCAGCATCCAACCAAATAGCGGGTGCAAGATCATTTCCAGTAACATGGGCAACGCTAAAACTAACGACAGCCAAAAGCGCGTCGTAATTTTCATCTATTTAACCTCGATCGTGCCGTGAAACATGTCCATCCCGCAACTAAAATCATACTTGCCCGGCGTTAAAGCCTGCAATTTAACTGTCTGCGGCTGGTTGAGCGGCAACTCGGTTTCAAATCCCAGTTCGTGAGAATGAACGACATCTAAACAGCCCTGTTCGTTAGTCCGCGTAAAGGTCAATTCCGTAGGAACTCCTGCCTTCAACTCCACTACTTCTGGCTCGTAGCCTCCTGCCACCGTCACTTTTGCTTGTTGTGTTGTATTCATTTTAATTCCTCCCCATTATTTAATGATCACTTTACCGTGAAACATATCCATGCCACACGCCCAACCATATTCACCGGGTTTAGAGGTGTCGATCTTAATGTGTTCGGTTTGATTTTGGGGCAAAGCACGGTTAATGCCAAAATCCGCAAACACGACCCGGTCCAAACAACTCGACGGATCCGTGCGGGTAAAATTCAGCGTCGCCGGTACCCCTTGTCGTAACACTACCTGTTCGGGTGAATAGCCACCCTTAACTTGAATGTCGACGCTCTGTTCGTTTTGTGTCACTGCGGCTCGTTGGACCTCAACGTCATGCTTACCGAAAAACCACCAAACGATAAAAGCGATCAGCACCAGTCCGAGCAGTAAAACAATGATTTTAATCATAACAGCCTCCTAACTATTTTGGTGACAGCAACACCGTGCAGTGGTCAGGCAATCACAAGCAACTTGAGTCGGCGCCGTTTGCGCTTTAGCCGTTAAAATCCGTTGTAGTTCAGCAATATCTGCTTGACTCAACGTCACTTGGCGCACCAAATCCGCCAGCACACTTCCCTTTTTAGTTGCACACAGCTGTGAGAAAACCGTCGTTACCAACCGTTGCATCGCTTCTTTTTCATCGATGCACGCGCGGTAGATAAACTTACGGCCGTTTTTAGTCGTCTGCAAAACTTTTTTAGCCACTAAACGACGCAGTAAAGTTTTGACCGTCGAAGCCGACCATTTATCTTGCAACAACTCACTGACTTCCTCGCTACTGACCTGTCCTTTAGTCCACACAACACGCATAACTTGCCACTCCGCTGCAGTGATCTCGGCGCTTGCAGTCTGCACTCCCTCACCACCCTTTGTTTACATTTGTAATCAACATCATTCTAACATTAGATTTACATTTGTCAACCACGATAATAAAAAAAACACCATTATGGTGGCTAAACGCCAGCTTCCACAGCTTGTATAATTGCGCTCCGCTAAGCAGCAGTCTAGGTCCTAAGGACAGTGAAAGCCAAATCCAAGTACAGGATTTATCTTTCACTGCCACTTAGTCCACGACTGCTAACCGCTTGGCTCCGCAGCTTGGACTTAATCGCGCTCATCAAGCCAGCAACCTATGTCTAGCTACGAACAACAAGTCCAAATGCGCCTTATTACTGGACTAGGCTAGCTCGCAACTGCTGAACGCCTGGCTCCGCAGCTTTTCATAATTGCGCTCCGTCAAGCAGCAGTCTAGGTCCTAAGGACACCTCACGACAAATCCAAGTGCGGGATTTGCCGTTCAGTGCCACTTAGTCCACGACTACTAACCGCTTAGCTTCGCAGCTTGTTATATCCACTTATTTTTTTCCGCTACCCTCAGCGCCTCTATCCTGCTATGAACTCCTAGTTTGCTAAAGATCGCCGACAAATAGTTGCGGACCGTACCCGGCGCCAAAAATAACTGCGCTGCGATCTGCTTTGCAGTTGCTCCTTGCTGTACTTTTTGTAATACTTCTACCTCTCTTTTAGTCAGTGGATTATGTTCCGCACGCAACATATTCACCACCAACTCCGGCGCATACACAGTTTCTCCTTGCATCACCCGGTGGATCGTCGTGATCAGTTCCGCGCTGGGGCTGTCCTTTAATAAGTAACCTGCCACCTGAGCCGCAACCGCCGCTTCAAAATATGCTTGCTGGGCAAACACGGTTAGGATCACCACTTTGACTGGTAAAGCTTGCGCGTGCAATTTAGCAGCGATCTCTAAGCCACTCAAATGGGGCATTTCAATGTCCAACACCGCGACTTGGGGACGTAATTGTTTGATCTGTTGGTAAGCCTGCTGGCCGTCTTGGCTACTGCCGACCACGTGCAGATCATCTTCTAATTCCAATAATTGCACTAACGCTGAATTTAACATACTTTGATCTTCCGCTAAGTATAATGTGATCATTTATTCTCCTTTAGGCAAAGTGAGCTCGATTTGGGTACCAAACTTGCTACTGATCGCAAACGTTCCGTTGGCTTGCGCTACGCGGGCTTTCATTCCCGCGATTCCGTGGCCACCCACGCGTTCTAATTGCGCCGCGTGCCCGTCGTCTGTGATCATTACTTGGTATTTTGTCGCTGTTTGGCTAAAAACAACCGTCACTTTTTGCGCGTGGGCGTAACGTACCACGTTGGTAATTGCTTCCACTAAAACGAAACCGACAACTTGCTGTGCTTTTTGCGACCAATCGTAAGCTTCTTGTTCGCCGTTAGTCACCAAAGCGATCTTAGCCGCCGTCAAATTTTTACCCTGCTTTAATAACGCCTCACTGATCGTCAGTTGCTGCATATCATCGATGACCTGGCGCATCAACTGTAAATTATTGCGACTAGCCTGTTCGATATCATCTAATTGCGCCACGACTTGCTCCGGTTTTTTGACCAGTAGTTTCTTAGCTAACTGCGCTTTGATCGTGATCAATGATAGCGACTGTCCTAGTGAATCGTGGAGGTCACGGGCGATCCGGTCCCGCTCTTTTTGGCGAATGCTATTTTCCAAACGATTATTAGTCGTGCTCAGTTCCAGCAACTGTTGACGCCGATTAAACGATCCCTGCAATAAAAATAAAACCAGCGGTGTCACCACATCAATGACCAGCGCAGTCGCCATCACGCTGATCATTCCTAAAGATAAATGCGTGATCGAATATCCAAAATGGGCGGCTGCTAGTAGCAGCAAAAAATAATAAGCAAACAAAAATTGGTAGTACCTTTTTAAATTGACCAGTACCAAAGAAAAAAACGAATGCCACGCGGTAAACATCAGCATGTAAAAGTTAAACTGAAAAAAAGCAAAGGCAAAAGTAAGCAACAACTCGCACACTAATGCCCAACTGCGCCAACGTTTACTAAAATCTTCTGAGCCTAACACGTAAAATAGTAAAAACAAAACGCATAACACGAGCCACAAAACGTCCGTCGGTTTAGTGACTGGTAGGTAATTCAATATGGTAAACGGCAAGTACAACAGCCAGATATAAGTCGCAAAAAAACGCCAAAAGCGGTCGATATGTAGCAATTTATGCCACACTCACACTGCCTCCTTTTTTATTTTGATAATACCACAAAAACCAGACCAATAAAGCAAAAATTACAGTCCAACTGACAAGTCCTAAACAAGCGCTAGCGGCCATGGTACGCTGATGTAAAATTGCACTCATGAGCTGGTTTAAATAATACGGCGGCAGGTAACGCCCGATCAGCCGGATCCAGTGCGGTAAAAATTCAAATGGTACCCACAGTCCGCTCATGATCGCACTGGGAAACATCAGCAAATTACTGACCACACCGATAGTTTGCCCGTTTTTCACGTAAGAAATTGCCACACCGACCAATAAAAACGAAATTTGTCCCACTATCAACAGTAAGATCACCAACAATGCTTGGCTGACAGTTAAAGTAACGTTATTGACAACCAGCGCTAACCCGCCGATCACTAAGACGCTCAGTAGGTCCATGATCTCCATACACAGCAATAGCGATGCGTAATAACAGCTCCGACCGTGGGGTAGTAAAGTCATGTGCAACTGCAACCCTTGTTGTCTGTCGCCGTGTAAAATTTCCGCGACACTGTACAACGCGCTGATCAAGATACTATAAACGATCATGCTGCCCATATAATCGAGTTTTACTTGCGCCATTTCCGCGGGTGTGCCAAACGAAAATACCTTCGTAAATAACAGGTAAAATCCCGCTGGCAGCAGTAACGAAAAGAATAAAAAAGATAAGTTACGTCCAATCAAGCGTAATAAGTCGAATTTTACCTGTTGTTTAAAGAGCCGCATTGACTTCATCCTCCTTAGTTAGCGTCACAAAAAGTTGTTCTAGATCAGGCGGGAAAACGCTGAGTTCACGGATATCAGTCACTTGAGCTAGTAATTTGCGTAAAACTAATACCGGCGCGGCCGTTTGACAAGAAAATTGCTTGCCTTTAGTCTGAAACTTGAGCCCCGTGATTCGTTGAAGCTGACTGGCGGATAAATCCGACACAAACTTCACCGTCGTCGAGTTATATCTGCGTTGCAGTTGAGCTAACGTGCCGTCAAACGACAACTTGCCGTGCACCAACACTAATAAACGCGACGCAATCGCCTGGATCTCGTCTAAATAATGACTGGTGATCACCATCGTTTTTCCTCGTTGTTGTAATTTGGTGATCATTTGCCAAAATTGTTGCCGGACATTAACATCCATTCCTACGGTTGGTTCGTCCAGTAATAAAATTTGCGGGTCCCCCACCAACGCCACGGCCAGTGAAACGGTACGGCGCTGTCCGCCCGACAAGTCTGATAAAAAGCTCCTTTTCAATTGTGCTAAACCTAAATCTTGCAATAACTGTTTCACGGCTAAGGGATGTTGATAATGACACGCCGTTTCTGCAAGCAACTCGGCTACCCGAATGTTTCTTAGTGTTAGGTCATTTTGAAACATCACACCAATTTCTTGGCGGCAAATAACGTTAGTCGGCTTTTGGCCCAACACACTTATTTGTCCGCTAGTTTGGGGCAGTAAACCTAAAAGTAACTTTAATAGCGTCGATTTACCCGCGCCATTTTCGCCCAACAAACCGATGATCTGTCCCGGTTTGACCGTCAGGTTCACCCCGCGCAAAACTTCCTTAGTATGTGGCCGGTAAGCAAAGTTCAAGTTTTGAATTTCAATAATTGATTTCATCATTGACCCTCCTCGTTATTAGCTTACAAAAAAGGCGGGCCTTCCCACAGTTGCCTTTGCCACCAAAAAAGATGACAAATGTCATGGAATGGGAATTGTGCTCGGTAAGTGCCATTAGTGTAAATTGTCTAATTGCGCTCAACAAGTCAGCACCCTGCGTTTAGCTACATATCACCACCAAGCCAAGTTCAGGCTTAATGGTGATATTAGGCTAATCCTCGGTTGCTCCCGACTTGCCTCACAACTTGGACTTAATCGCGCTCCGCTAAGCAGCAGTCTAGGTCCTAAGGACACCTCACGACAAATCCAAATGCAGGATTTGCCGTTCAGTGCCACTTAGTCCACGACTGCTAATCGCTTAGCTGTGCAGCTTGCTTTTTTACCCCCTTTGCATGCATAATTAGGGGTACTAAAAAAGAATTTATAGTGAAGGTAGTGAAATTTATGTGTGGTTTTGTTGGCTTCATCAATCAACCAAACACTAATAAACAAACAATCGTCGACATGGCTAACCGAATCAAACACCGCGGTCCCGACGACGAAGGCTATTACCAAGACGAGCACGTCTCCATGGGTTTTCGGCGGTTGTCGATCATCGATTTAAATCACGGGCAACAACCGATGCAAAACGCCTCAGTGTCTAGCATCCTGACGTTTAACGGCGAAATCTACAATTACAAAGAACTCAAAAAACAATTACAAAATTTAGGTTATCAATTTACCACAGAAGTCGATTCCGAAGTCTTATTACACGGCTATGACGCTTGGGGTCCCGAACTCTTACAAAAACTCCGCGGCATGTTTGCCTTCGTAATTTACGACCGACAAAAACAAGAGATCTTCGGGGCCCGCGATCATTTCGGCATCAAGCCGCTTTACTATTACGATGATCACCAAACCTTCATGTGGGGCTCCGAGATCAAGGCCTTTTTAGATCATCCCAATTTTGTCAAGGAATTTAACGAGGACCTCTTAGCGATCCAACTGAGCTTCGAGTTTATTCCTTCCAAAGACACGATGTTTAAAAACGTTTATAAACTCGAACCCGGTCATTACTTTATCCATAAAATAGCAAGCGGGCAAACTGAAACTCACCGCTACTTTAAATTTAGCTACGACCAGATCGACGATCAGCAAACAATCGCCAAAGACGCGCCGGAGATCACCGAGATCGTCGACCAGTCCGTTAAAAAACATTTGATCGCAGACGTGGAAGTTGGCAGTTTCTTGTCCAGCGGTGTCGATTCTAGTTTTGTGCTAAATGAAGCCGCCAAACAACAACCTATCCAGTCGTTTACTCTAGGGTTTAACAATTCTAAGTACAGCGAGATCGACTGGGCGCAGCGTTTCTCACAAAAAATCGACCAGCAAAATACGCCGATCACGATGAACGGCGACGATTACTTCGATATTTTGCCTACTATTATGTATTACATGGACGAACCGCTCTCCAACCCGTCGGCAATGCAACTGTTTTACCTGTCAGAAGAGACCAGCAAGCACGTTAAAGTCGCACTTTCCGGCGAAGGTGCCGATGAATTTTTCGGGGGCTATAACACTTATCTGGAAGCCGGGCCATTTACCCGCTACCAAAAATACGTTCCCCGCGCGATCCGCAACTGGCTCAGTAAAATGGTCGTTGACCGCCCGCGTTTTCACGGGCAACGCTTCCTAGTACGTGGCGCGCAGCCACTAAGCGAACGCTATTACCGCGTGAACTATGTCTTCAATTACCATGAGAGAAGCAAGATCATGAAGCATCCCGAAAATAACCGGGACAGCGGCGCTTATACCCAACACTTCTTTAGTGACGTCACGGGTAAAGACGAGATCACTCAGATGCAATATTTTGACATCAACACCTGGCTGCCTTACGACATCTTGCATAAAGCCGACCGCATGAGCATGGCCAATTCGTTGGAAGTTCGGACCCCGCTAGTCGATAAAGAAGTCGCTGCCTACGCCGCTAAGATGCCCGTTGCTACCCGGGTCAGCGGTAAGGAAACTAAGGCAGCATTTCGGGCGGCAGCGGCTAACGAAGTACCTAACGAAGTCGCCGAAAAAGAAAAGATGGGCTTCCCGTCACCGGTCGCATCTTGGATCAGTGAGGATAAGTACCGCAAGCGCATCGAACGAGCTTTCACTTCGGCGGTAGCTGAGAAATTCTTTAATACCGACGAGTTACTGAAGATTTTGCAGGCACACGTTAACGGTAAATCAAGTATGCAAAAGATCTTTACGATCTATACTTTCATTTTATGGTACCAAGTCTACTTCCCAGAAGATGGGGCAAAAGTAGAAGTACCGGACAGACCGGTGAAAAAAGGATAAGCTATGAATCAAGCTGCGGAAGCTGGTGCTTAGCTGCTGAGGATTAACCTAGCTGGAAAGTAAAGCCTGAATTTGGCTTTGCTTTTTAGCGTAGTTAAACGTAAGCGGCTGCCAGCTGGAGCGCAATTATGAAAAGCTGCGGGTCAAGTCGTTCAGCAGTTGCGAGCTAGCCTAGACCAACAAAAAGTCGCTTTTAGACTTTTGTTGGTCGTAGCTAGATCAAAACTGTTGCCTTGCGGAGCGCAATTATGAAATCAAGTGCATTAAACTATAAAATAAAAACTACAGGTTAAAAGTGAATATTCCAACATGCCAAACGCGATAACCAGTGACTGGTTTTCTCGCTTAGCATGTTTTTCGCCTGCGCTTGTCGGGCCGAGTTCTTTGGCAAATTCTTCATTTGACTTAGGAGTCAGAATAAAACAGACTCAATCACTTGCCGCGCAGATTATTAAATTATCAAACTCCAGCTGAAGCTTTTCAAAAAGAACTGGGCTCCGCGCGCCACCAACAAACCGCTTAAAAAATGAATTAATGATTCGTGAAATTCTTGACTAGTCAACTTTTCTATAAGTGGCTAACTTATTCTTGCAATTTACGAATAAATTTGAAAATCCTATATATATCAAACTATAACTCTTCATTATCTTTTGATGTAATAACTGATTATCTGCAAAAAGTCGATTGGATAGTTGTAGAAAAAGTCTGTCCAATATTACCCTAAGATACTAATTAACAGAATATATCGAGGAAACACCAATTTAATAAGGAGCAAAATAATATGTTACAGGTTACAGATATTCATAAGAAATATAAGAATAAAGAAGTTTTAAAGGGGGTATCATTTACTCTCAATAAAGGAGATAATGTGGCATTATTAGGAAGTAATGGTGCTGGAAAAACAACTTTATTCAATGTGTTAGCTGGCTTAGATAAACCAAATAATGGAGAAATCAAAACCGATTTGAATTTTAATACAGAAGTAGGAATGATGCCTCAAGAAGATATTCTAATTGATGATTTAAAAGTTCAAGAATTGGTGAAGCTAAAATTAAATATGTGTGGTTTAAAAAACGGTGATATAAACCGTCTATTATCAGACGTTGATTTACAGGGTGCTGGTAATAATTTCGTGAGTTCTCTTTCTGGTGGACAAAAACGAAGACTTTCACTTCTTATTAGTCAAGTAAATCAACCAAAACTGTTATTCCTAGATGAACCAACTACTGGAATGGATTTACAATCAGTTGATCAATTTTGGACTTTGATGAAAGGAAGAAATTACACATCTATGATTATTACGCATGATTTTAATCAAATTGATAATTATTTTAATCGAGTAATGATTTTGAAAGATGGCTGTATCTTATCTGATGTTAAGGTTTCTGACATTCATAAACAAGGAAACACCATTGAATAATTCTACAGAAATGTAGTTATTGGAGGCTAATAATGATTAAACTAATTCAACTTAAGCAAGTTATCAGAAACAAACGCTTTTTAATGTTTACCGTATTCATTCCTGTAATATGGTATTTTTTACTTTATAATTTACAAAACACGCTCTCACCTATTGTAATGCTTGGAATTGCAACATTTATTGGTATTATTGGAAACAGTTTGGCAACGTTTAGTAAAAGAATATCATCAAATACGCAATTTTATACATTCCAATCTATGTTCTCAAAATATTCAATTAAGAAATTTTTTTGGGATCAAGGAATCGTTCAACTAGTTTTAAATGCTATGATATTTATGGTAGTTTTCATTTCAGCAATTTTATTTTTCAATCTTAAAGTAGAAAATACATTAATCGTACAATTTATTTTATTGATGATCATGGGCTTATACTTTAGTGCTATTGGATTCTTTATGGGGGCTAAATTAGACTTCAAATTGATTGATGCTGTTAGCTTTCCCCTTATTATTTTTGCTGCATTGACCATTGTCCCATTCGAACAAATGGGAACGGGAAATTTTATTAATATTATTAGTAAATTACAAATGATTTTCCCTGGATATTACTATAATAATTTTGTTCAAGATTTAATAAATAGTCGTAGTTTTGGTACCACTGATGTTGCTTTATTTGTTGGAACACTTGCATTGAATATTATTCCTTTATTCTTATTGTTGCCTAAAAAAAACAAGTAAATTAAAAATACTAGAAATTATTTTTTTAAACGGCTCTATCTTAACAAGCATTTTTTGTTCATCAACGCTTGTTAGTATAGAACCCAAAAAGGGTAGTCAAGACCAATTACTGGTCTCGGCTACCCTTTTAGTACAGCCATCCTAAATATTCTGGTCACTAAATCATTAAGCACCCTTTTGTGCAGGAGACTTGGTGACCCGCGTTACGATCACCAGGTTTAGTAATTCGATCATCGCCGTCGTCAAAAAGACCATCCCGTAACCCAACGAACCGGAAACTAGCGAGCCCAACATCGGCCCCGTGAAATTACCGATGTACATGAAACTCTGGTTATAACCAAACACCCGGCCGGAAATTGCCTGCGGACTATCCTTTGCCAAAATCGTTTGAACCTGCGGCAACAACGCAGAATTAGAGATCCCCACCAAAAAGCGCAGACCCATCAACTGCCACACATTAGTAACAAAAGATTGCGGAATATAAACTAGCGTCGCAAAAATCAAGCCGCCAACCAACACCTTTTTAGTCCCGATCTTGTCGCCTAATGAACCCAGACGCGAAGTCAATAGCGCGCCGGAAATCCCGGGCATCGCGGTCACCAACCCGCTGATAAACGCCACTTTACCACTACCGTGCATCAACTGGTGAACGTACAAACTGATGATCGGGTTGATCGAATTATTGGCCATTTGAATAAAGAAAGTCGTGACACACATCCCGATGATCAACTTCGGGTCGCTAAGCTGCTGGTAAACCTCTTTTAGCGAAGGCTCGGCACCTTTTTCGACCGGCGTAAATTCTTCTTTCACGAAAAACAAGCACAGGAAAAAAGCACTGAGTAACAAGAGCCCCGTGATCAAAAACGGCAAACGGTAACCAAATGACTGGGCGATCACGCCGCCTAATAACGGCCCTAACAAGTTACCGATCACGGTTCCCGTCGTCAAAACTCCTAAAGCCTGACCGACATTAGCGGAAGGAGCCGTCGTCGCGACCAGGGTGTTTGAATTACTGATGTAGCCCGCAAAAATTCCCTGCAGTGCCCGCAAGATCAGCAACTCATAGACATTTGTAACTAACGCCATACAGCCGATCACGATCGCCATCCCTAAGGAAGCCCGCAAAATGATCGGTTTTCTGCCCTGTCTGTCGGCTAACTTTCCCCAAATCGGCGAAAAGATCGCCGAAATAATAAAGGTGACTGCGTACACCGCCCCCGCCCAAAACGATAGCTGGGCGCTGGTAAAATGCTGCAGCGTTTTAATAAATAACGATAAAAAAGGAATCACCATACTAAAACCAACCCCGGCAATCAGATTACCGAAAGTTAGGATATGCATGTTACGTCTCCAATAATGATTTTCTGCCACGAAGGTCGCTTCTTCCCACTTAACCCAATGAAATTTTAATTGACATTTATTATTATACTAACATTTTCATCAATTTCAAAAATGGAAATCAATATCCCGCTTGCTCTCAAACAGTAACGTGAAAAAGCGCAAAAAATGCACGTAAAATTCCAACGCCCCTGCCGCGGCGCTCTGCCATTGTGTCGGCAACACTTGCCCTTTTTTGACCGTGGGCATGTCAGCACGCGTCACTACACTCAGCGCAAATAAAATTACCGCCGCTAATAAGATGATCCAACTCGCTTTACTTCCGTGTCCCACGTGATACAAGAACAACCCGCCTGCTATCCCAGCTGCCAGACCAATGAGTACCGCCACTTTTCGGTTGGAAAACATCATATTGGCCACCGTAAAAAGCAACATGCCGCTAAAAGCGTACAGCACGTTGGAAGTTGCGATCACGTCGAGGGCAAAACAAAAACAATTGCCGCTCAACACTGCGATGAGCAACAGCCACATTAAACTCAATGCCGTGTGCCGTTGCGGTTTAAAATCTAAAAATAATGCCAACAATGACGGGGTAAAAAAGGCAAAAAAGGCAAACATGAAGGTCATGATATCTTCCGGATCATAGTTAGGAGCTACGCGTAAGAAATGAAACGTCACGCCGGCCGTGACCGTCGAGACAACTAACGCCAACGTTAACAATGCATATTGTAATTTAGCCGTCCTTTTTTGCACCTCGTTTTCCCCCCTTTGAATATCATTTAGCATAGCACAAAAGAAGTTGCAATAAAAAGCGTTTTCGAGCACGATTAAACAAGCTGTGAGTCAAACTGATTAAGTCTATTACTTATGGAAACCAAAAACAGGGAGCGGTGACAAACATCGTTTTGTCTCCGGCCCTGCTTTGTTTTCGTAAACTATTGTCCGATCGTGTCCTAACCCCTGATGTTACTACTAAGCATCACTGGCTTCTATTTTCAATAGATTTCTTTCGTACGCCTTGTAAAACGGGTAATACAAAATCATATCACACACGATCAAAAATATTACTAATACTGGTGCGCGCCAGTCCATCGTCGATAAAAACGCGCCGATCGGTGCGGGCATTTGCCAGGAAAATAGTGCAAAAGTCTTTTTGATCACTCCTAAAGACATCATTATATACGACACGGTCCCGTTAACGACCGACGTTAAGACAAATGGCAAAAAGAAGATCGGGTTTAACATCAAGGGTGTCCCGAAGATCATCGGTTCCGAAATACCGAAAAATGCCGGGACCAGCCCTACTTTGCCAACGGTATTTAACTGTTTAGACTTAGAAAAAACCAGCAACAAAGCTAGTGACAACACAGAGCCACAGCCACCGATAATCACGAAGTAAGTCCAAAACGGCGTCGTAAAGATCCGTGATAGCTGGTGTCCCGCCAACTGCTGAGCTGCGTTGATCGATAAGTTACCATCGCGGATCGGACTCAAAATCCCGGCTAAAGCAGCATCATGAATGCCGAAAAACCAAAACACGTGAACTAACACGATCATAAAAATCGTCACGGGAAGGCTATCTGCGGCCTTAAAACTCGGTGACAAGACATTGTATAATGCCTTAACGACGGTCGTATGGTTGGCGTGAAAAATAATAAAAATAACAGCAAAACCCGCCATGATCATTACCGCCGGGATCATCGAAGCAAACGACTCGGACAAAGAAGAGGGCACTCCTTTTGGCATCTGGATCCTCCCGAAATTTCTTTTGCGCATGGCATGATAGGATTCAGCGGTAAAAATCGCGATCACCAACGCGATGATGATCCCGCGTCCGTCCCAATAACTGATATCGGCGATGTTGCCGGTAAATCCTAATTTTTTTGGGTCTAACACTAGCATCAAAAAGCCGATCACAGCTAACATGATAGGAGAAAGAGGTTTTTCTTTGTAATGGACGCACAGAAAATAAGTCACTCCGATACAGATAAAAAACGACATCGCGTTCATCGTTACCGTACTTAGCCAAGTTAAGGTCAATGAATTATTCTGCGCAAAGCTGGCCCACATTTGCAAAAATGCGTTACTATTTTTAGTTACCGGCGGCGCGGCACCTAAGATCACTGGAAACGAGCCAAACAAAGTAATCGGTAAAATCGTCATAAAAGTGTCACGAATCGCTTGTAAATGTCGCTGCTTAGCTAACTTGGTCGCAGCTGGCATGATGTACTTGTCAATATTCGCCGTTATTTTAGCAAAACCCATTTTCTTTGCCCCCTACTCAAAATCCCTGCGTTTAATATCCTTGCCATTGGTAGCAATTATTTGCTTAAACCAGTAATAAGATGCCTTGGGCGTCCTTTTTTGCGTCTCAAAATCAACTGCCACCAAGCCATACCGTTTTTGCACACCGTTCATCCACGAATAAAGGTCAAACGGGGCCCACGCAAAGTAACCGCGAATATCAGCTCCCTGATCCTGCGCATTCATCAGTGCATTGATATGATCGTTCATAAACGAGATCCGGTAATCATCGTTGACCTGAGCGACGTCCACGTTTTCGTGATAACCAACGCCGTTTTCCGTCACGTAGATCGGTAACTGGTACTTTGCAGCCGCGCGCAATAATCCTTCCTGTAACCCACGCGGGTAGATCTCTGTATCCCATTCCGTGTACTCGCTATTGGGATCCATCACCTGTTCAAACCAACCTTTGAGCCGCATTTGCGTTTGCCCTTTTTTCCCGCTGTGATTGAACACCATCTTAGTTTCCCCAGAGGTATACGGCTTAACTAGGGTACGAGCATAGTAATTTAATCCCAAAAAATCGACGGTATTTTCCTTGATCACCCGTAAAAATTCCGGCTTCATAAACGAAAGGTCGTAGTCTGCGGCTAATTTGGCGCACAGGTCGATAGGAAATTCTCCCAGCGCCGCCGTATCTAATATCCAGTTGTTAGCGTAATTGTCTGCGTTACGCATCGCAATTTTAGTTTCGATCTGCTCATCTATTCCATCGATAGGTGAGTAACTATGTACGATCCCGATCTGTCCTTGATAATTATGCTGTTTAAATACCCGTACAGCTAGCGCACTCGCGTACATCACGTTAAAGCCGCATTCGATCGTGTGCTGCACGTTATTTTCACCGGGGGGATAATTGCCGATCAGATAACCGTTGACCGTGAACCATTTAGGCTCATTAAACGTCGTCCATAATTTGACCTGGTCGCCAAAAGCAGCAAAACAAACCTGGGCGTAATGCGCAAATGCCTGACAGGTATCTTTGTTTAACCAACCACCAACTTCTTGCCAGTACTGCGGTAGATCCCAGTGATAAAGCGTCACGAAAGGCGTGATACCGTTGGCTAAACAACAAGCGATCAACCGCCGGTAAAAAGCGATCCCCTTAGGATTGATCTCACCTTCACGGTTTTTAATGATCCGCGGCCATGACAACGAAAAACGGTACGCATTTTGCCCGCCTTCTTTCATCATGCGAATATCTTCTTCGTAACGATGATAATGGTCACTTGCGACATCGCCATTTTCCAAGTGATGCTCGTGGAGGTAATGATCCCACATAGACTCGGCCTTACCGTCAACGTCATAGGCTCCTTCACACTGATAAGCTGCAGTCGCGCCGCCCCATAAAAAATCCCTTTGCATTGCCAACTCCTCCTTTTATTTTTTCCGTACAACACATCAAATATAACACTTTATATTCGCTTTTTAAAATAATTTTTGGCTCACAATTTCATTTTTAGCGTTATCAAAAAGCAAAAATACGAATTTAGCTAAACAATAGTACGTAAAAAAGGACCACGAAACCGCATTAACGGTCCCATCGTCCTTGATGATTTTTATCATTCATTTAACAAAGCAGTCTACCTTTTAAACATCCTTGCGGCCTTGACCGCCAACTGCCACCCCGAATACAAATATTCTCTTCTATCCTCATGCATTTGGGGAACAAACCTCTTACCGGCCGCAAACATGTCTTTTAGTTCGGACACGTCACGCCAAAAACCGCAACCTAAGCCCGCCAAAAACGCGACCCCGCGTGCCGTCGTTTCCAAATTTTGTGCCCGTTCGATCGGCATATTTAACAAGTCGGCCTGAAATTGCAGCAAGTAATCATTGCGTGCCGCGCCGCCGTCAACGCGTAATAAAGGCATTTCGATTTGCGTGTCTGCCTTCATCGTATCGACCACATCACGCGTTTGGTACGCTAACGACTGCAGCGTCGCCTTCACAAAATCCTTATTAGTCGTGCCACGCGTCAGTCCAAAGACTGCGCCACGCGCCGCCGCATCCCAGTACGGCGCACCCAACCCCGTAAAAGCGGGGACCACGTAAACTTCATCGTCGTTATCCGACTCCCTAGCTAGTTGTTCCGATTGCGGCACAGCTTCCAACATTTTCATGCCGTCACGCAACCACTGTAACGCCGAGCCGGAAACAAAAACCGACCCCTCTAACGCGTAACTGACCTGCCCGTCGATCTCATAAGCGATCGTGGTCAATAAATTATTCTGTGACAGCGTTGGGGTATGGCCGATATTCATCACGATAAACGAACCCGTTCCGTATGTATTTTTCACCATGCCCCGCTGCAACGCCAACTGGCCGAACAACGCGGCTTGCTGGTCGCCCGCCATTCCCGTGATGGGGATCTGACTACCGTAAAAATTATATTCCTTAGTGTAGCCATAGACTTCGGCATTGCCTTTAACTTGCGGCAGCATCGAAGCCGGGATATTTAGCAACTGCAAAATGTCTTGATCCCACTCCAACTGGTGAATGTTAAATAACATCGTCCGCGACGCATTCGAATAGTCGGTCACGTGCACCTGGCCGCCCGTTAGCTTCCACGTCAGCCAGGTATCGATCGTTCCGAACAACAATTCTCCGCGTTCAGCCCGTTCTTGCGCTCCTTGCACGTGGTCGAGGATCCAGCGGATCTTAGTCGCCGAAAAATACGGATCGACGATCAATCCCGTTTTCTGATGGATCATTTTGGCATAACCGTTTTGTTGTAGTTCTTGTGCAATTTCATTAGTCTGGCGCGACTGCCAAACGATCGCGTTATAAATCGGCAGTCCCGTTTTTTTATCCCAGATCACGGTCGTCTCCCGTTGATTGGTGATCCCAATACCTTGAATTTGCGCGGGTTGAATTTTAGCGTTACTCAACGCATCGGCAAGCGTCTCTTGTACCGCATTCCAAATCTCATTGGCATCGTGTTCGACCCAGCCTGAATGGGGAAAATATTGCCGAAATTCACGCTGGCCGTCACCGACTTCTCGCCCGTCGTGATTAAAAATGATCGCGCGCGTGCTAGTAGTTCCTTCATCGATTGCCATGATATATTTTGCTGTCATCTTATCCTCCCGGTCATGACAAATTATTTTTACAATGCGTCATCATTATAATAAGTGGTGCTGGCAAATTCAACTTAACAAGTATCTCGTCACTTTATACTTACATATGCTTAATTAGTCCGGTAATCATAATTAAGACAAACTAATAATCATTAACAGTAATTATTAAACTATACCAATAGTAAAATTATTTACCGATAAGCATTTAATGAGCTTGATTATTCGTAAAAGCTGAAGTATACTTGTCATGTTATCAATCACATCTCGTCTTCATTCTCCAGTTGACGTTTTGATATTTATAAAATCCCCAAATTATAACTAGTAAGGCCTGAGACAAAACACTGAATTTT
The DNA here is from genome assembly GCF_058503265.1 of Ligilactobacillus sp. ESL1201. Lineage (NCBI taxonomy): Bacteria > Bacillati > Bacillota > Bacilli > Lactobacillales > Lactobacillaceae > Ligilactobacillus > Ligilactobacillus sp. ESL1201. The sequence goes on from NZ_CP196362.1 coordinate 1,953,145, forward strand.
GCCTCAGGTCCTATTTTGTATCCATAAGTAATAATTTGATCGTGCTCACCAAATTGGCAGCTTGTTGCGCAACTTTTTTCATTTTATCCTGTACTTTCTCCCACTAATGTATTAGAATCATAAACAGATGTTCTTTATTAGTGAATACATCGTTAGTTTGAGGGGAAGTGCTTTTGATGAATCGTAATTTACAATCACGTCAAGTTCAAATGATCGCATTGGGCGGCACGATCGGCGTTGGCCTTTTTATGGGAGCTAATTCTTCCATCAAATGGACCGGGCCGTCCGTACTTTTAGCCTACGCAATCGCCGGAATTTTTCTCTACTTGATCATGCGTTCTTTAGGTGAAATGCTCTACCTTGATCCTTCGACTGGGTCCTTTGCCAACTATGCCGCCGAATACATTCATCCTTTTTTCGGTTACCTAACGGCTTGGAGCAATATTTTTCAGTTTGTCGTCGTCGGCATGAGCGAAATGATCGCACTGGGTGGCTACTTCGCTTTTTGGTGGCCCCACATGCCCCAGTGGATCCCGGGCTTAGTCGCGATCGTGATCTTGTGTCTGGCTAACCTAGTTTCTGTCAAGGCATTCGGTGAAATGGAATTTTGGTTTGCACTGATCAAAGTCGTGACTATCATTTTAATGATCCTCGTTGGCTTTGGTTTGATCTTTTTGGGGATCGGCAATCACATGCATCCGCTGGGGTTATCCAACCTCTGGCGCCACGGCTTTTTCACCGGCAGTTTTAAGGGATTTTTCTTTTCGTTAGCCATCGTGATCGGCTCGTATCAGGGAATGGAACTGATCGGCGTGTCTGCCGGCGAGACCGAAAATCCGCAACACACGTTAGTCAGTGCCATCAAATCGATGATCGCGCGGATCTTGATCTTTTACATCGGCGCCATCTTCGTCATCTTATGTATCTACCCGTGGGATCAGTTAAGTAACGTCGGCTCACCGTTCGTCCAAACTTTCGCTAAGATCGGTATCCCTTTGGCAGCCAGCCTGATCAATTTCGTCGTGATCACGGCCGCACTTTCCGGTTCCAACTCGGGCATTTATTCCGCCAGCCGGATGCTTTACACCTTAGCAGATAAAAAACAACTGACCAGCAAATTTACCAAACTCAACAAAAACGGCGTGCCTTACTACAGCGTAATTGCCACCGCCGTGGGTATCTTCCTCGGTGTTGTGTTAAACATCGTCTTGCCGTTGATTTACAAAAAAGCAGAATCGCTTTTTGTCGCAGTCTATTCGGCCAGCATCCTGCCAGGCATGGTACCGTGGTTCGTGATCCTGATTAGCCAGATCAAATTTCGGCAAAAACACGCCGCGCAAATGAAGGATCATCCGTTTAAAATGCCGTTTTCACCGTTTAGTAATTACCTGACATTGGTATTTTTAGTGATCGTGATCTTTTTCATGTTATTAAACCAAGAAACGCGCACGTCAGTTATTATCGGCTTTATTTTCTTCTTAATACTAGCAGCAATTTACTTCACCAAATTTAACCAGCGCAAATCTGCTGCTGAGCAAAACTAACGAATAACTTGCATTTTCGCTGAGTTACAGTACAATGAAGAGAAAAACAGAGATGTGGGTGACACGCTGAAAACCGCAAGTAAAAATGGCAAGCAATTGGTTAGTAACCATTATCAGACTTTAAAGGCGGTCGTTTAACTGACCGTAAATCTTGGGTGGAACAGCGTGCAAACGCCCCTTGGCATTTTAATGCTAGGGGCGTTTTTTAGCTGTCTTTAGAAAGAGGAGTCACTGAATGAAAAAAACGCAGCAAAACCTTTCGCGTTCATTACAAAACCGGCACGTCCAAATGATCGCGATCGGCGGTGCGATCGGGACCGGGCTGTTTTTAGGGTCGGGGAGTGCGATCCGCTCGTCTGGTCCCGCCATTATCTTGACCTACCTGATCGTCGGAATTTTTTGTTTCTTCATGATGCGGGCGATCGGCGAACTACTATTATCCGACCCGCAGCAAAATTCGTTTTTAGACTTTATCAGAATTTATCTGGGTGACCGCTGTGAATTCGTGACCGGCTGGCTGTACTGGTTTTGCTGGATCAGCCTCGCGATGGCCGACTTAACTGCCACCGGAATTTACGTTCGTTTTTGGTTTCCCAATCTACCGCAATGGGTCGCTCCGTTAGTGATCTTAGGTGCCTTATATTTACTCAACCAAGTCAACGTTCGTTTATTCGGAGAAATGGAATCTTGGTTTTCGCTGATCAAAGTTGCCGCGATCGTTTTTTTGATCGCCTTAGGCTTATTATTAGTGATTTTTCACGTTAAAATCGCCCACCAGCCGGCTTCTTTTGCCAATCTTTGGTCCCACGGCGGCTTTTTTGCGACCGGCGCAAACGGATTTTTTAAGTCATTTCAAATGGTCGTCTTCGCCTTTGTCGGCATCGAAATGGTGGGCCTGACCGCTGGCGAAACGGAAGACCCGCAAAAAACGCTACCGACTGCCATCAACAGTTTGCCGCTGCGGATCGGGTTATTTTACGTCGGTTCAATGATCGCCATCATGAGCGTTTATTCTTGGCAAGAGATCAAGGCTACTAGCAGTCCGTTCGTTCAGGTGTTTGCGGCGATCGGTATTCCCGGTGCAGCCGACATCTTGAATTTCGTCGTATTGACCGCGGCTTTATCGGCGACCAATAGCTGCCTATTTTCCACCAGCCGCACCTTACACGCGCTGAGTAAAAACGGCAACGCCCCTGCTAAGTTGACCCGGCTTAATTCCAGAAACGTGCCGGGTGCGTCGCTGAATTTTTCAACGGCGGTCTTGTTTTTGATCGTGATTTTAAATTACCTGATGCCCGCCAGCATTTTTGCGTTGATCTCGACGATCTCTACCATTAGTTTCGTTTTAGTGTGGCTGATCTTACTTTTATGTCACTTAAAAATGCGCCACCACCACGCGGCGGGAACCTTTAGTATGCCGGGTTATCCGCTCACTGACTACTGCAGTATTTTATTTTTCGCCGCAATTTTGGTGTTAGTATTTTTTAACCCGACCACCCGGATGGCGTTACTGCTGGCATTGGCAATTTTTGTGATCTTATTCGGATTATACCGACCAACAAAATGAGAAAATTAACATCATTTTATAATATTACTGTACCTTTGGCAATTAATCCTTTATAATCAAAGGAACTGCTTGTTTGTAATTGTGCAAACGACAAATTTATTATTAATCATTGGAAGGAGTGGCTCAATTTGAACAGAAAATTAAAAGCACGACAAGTTCAAATGATTGCTATCGGTGGAACTATTGGAGTTGGATTATTCATGGGCGCCAACTCCTCTATCAAGTGGACCGGGCCGTCTGTATTATTAGCTTATATCATCGCCGGCCTGTTTTTATACCTCATCATGCGCTCCTTGGGCGAGATGTTGTATCTTGATCCTTCCACGGGCTCCTTCGCTAATTACGCAACTAAATACATTCATCCTTACTTTGGCTTTTTGACCGCGTGGAGCAACGTCTTCCAGTGGGTCGTCGTGGGGATGAGCGAAATGATCGCTATGGGCAGTTACTTCGCCTTTTGGTGGCCGCATTTACCCCAGTGGATCCCAGGACTGATCGCTTTACTGATCGTTTGTGCCGCCAACTTAGTGTCGGTCAAAAGTTTTGGTGAGTTAGAGTTTTGGTTTGCCTTTATCAAAGTCTTCACGATCGTCTTTATGATCATCGCTTCGGCCGCCATGATCTTTTTTGGCATCGGCAATCACATGCACCCGCTAGGTATTAGTAACCTCTGGAGTCACGGCTTTTTTACCGGCGGTTTTAAGGGGTTTGCTTTCTCGCTCGCGATCGTCATCGGCTCGTATCAAGGAATGGAATTTATCGGCGTGTCTGCCGGGGAGACCGAAGATCCCCAACACACGTTAGTTAAAGCCATTAAATCGATGATCATGCGGATCTTGATCTTTTACGTCGGTGCGATCTTCGTAATTCTTTGTATTTATCCGTGGGATGAATTAGGCAGCGTCGGTTCGCCGTTCGTACAAACTTTTGCCAAATTAGGGATCCCGATCGCCGCTAGTTTGATCAACTTCGTCGTGATCACCGCGGCCTTGTCGGGTTCAAACTCGGGCATCTACAGTGCCAGCCGGATGCTTTATACCCTGGCACAAGAAAAACAGATCTCGCCTAAGTTTCTCAAGTTAAATAAAAGCGGCGTGCCCGCACTCAGTGTCATCGCCGTTTCCGCCGGGATCTTGATCGGTGTGATTTTAAACGTAATCCTACCGCTATTTTACAAGGCAGCCGCCTCGATTTTCGTCGCAGTTTATTCGGCCAGCATCTTGCCGGGCATGATCCCGTGGACCGTCATTTTGATCAGCCAGATCCGTTTCCGGCAAGCTAATCAGGAACAAATGGAACAACATCCGTTTAAGATGCCATTTTCACCTTACAGCAATTACATCACACTGGTCTTTTTAGCCATTATCGTCTTTTTCATGTTCATGAACAAAGAAACACGGACGTCGGTGATCATCGGCATCATCTTCATCGCGTTGATCACTGCGGTTTACTTTATCAAGTATCATAAGCCCGCAAAAGACTAGTTCATTATTAAAATCAAAAGGGAACTGAGGCAAAACCCATTGTTTTGTTTCAGTTCCCTTTTTTTGTTTTCATAAGTAATAGACTGCTCGCGTTCGCCAATCCAGTAGTTTAGGCTAGCCCGTAACTGTTAGTCGCTTTGCTTCGCAACTTTGTCTGATTGCATTCCGGCTAACAAATTTTCCTGTAACATCCGCGTCACCTGCTGATTACCCAGCAAGTTCGAGTGCGCACTCTGCCCGCCCGTAACCGTCGTTTGCGTGTACTTAGCCACGTTATTTTGAAAAATGTACTTACCAGCCTCGACACTTTCAAACGGGACGATCCCGTCGTTTTCGTAGTTTTTCGTGCCCGCGATCGAATAAACCGTTAAGTCGCGCGGTAGTTTCGCCCGGCCGCGATACAGCGCTCTAAAAATAGCCGTCTGGTTTTTAGGATCGGATTCCAGCGAATTATACGGCGTGCCGATCGTCATCAGCGCCTTGATACTCAGGTCGTTGGCGTCAAAGTATTTTTCCAAATACCACGTCCAGATCAGGCCACCGTTGGAATGCCCCACCGCACAAAAATTATTGAAATTATAATTTTGCGTCAGGTAATCCATTGCCGTGTCCAACCACGCCGCTTGTTTTTTAATATTTTCGTAGCCATCCTTGTTGTTGCGAAAGGCAACGACGATCAAGGGCCGCTGGTCTCTAGCCGCGATCGTTCCATTGGCGTGGACGCGCCCGTCAGTACCGACAGTCAGTTTTAAGACGCTGTGCTTATTTTTAGTCCGGTTAAGTTGCTTAAATAAACCGTTAAAACGTTCCTGCGTCGCCGAACTGCCGGGCACAAAGATCACCGGCGACATCGTCGAATTGTGAAAAACCCGTTCGTGGGCGACCGCTTGTTTGATCGCGTGTTGTGCCGGAAAAATCAGCACCGCAAACAATACCAGTAACGCACTAATCCATTTTTTCATGGCGCACCTCATAATAAACGAAAGGTAAGTAACAAAATGTCGTACACATTAACGCCAGCAGTGTAGCACACAGCGCGCCCCAGTTGCCGTTGGTCCCCAAAAAATTAGCCAAAAAGACCGGCGTGCCCGTAAAGATCTGGAAAGTAGCGGGGGCGGCTAATTTACACTTAATCAAAAACGCCCCGACTGCCATGCTCACTAACGGACTGCATAAATACGGCACCAACAGCCACGGATTCAGCAACAGCGGTAACCGAAAAAACAACGGCGAGCCGATGCCAAACATGCTGGGAACTAAATTTTGCAAGACGATTTTATCTTGATGGCATAACAATAAGGCAAATAACAAGCCCAACGTGCACCCCACGCCCCCCAAAAAAGCGTAACCCAAGTAGAGTGAATGCATATTTAGTGGGTAAGGTAGCGCAAATAAATTATGGTGCGACAACGCGGCCGTCAGATTAGCGACCGCCATTTTAGAATTGAATGACTGTTTGACCATCCCAAACGGATCACCTAACCCCAGCCAATTATATAATCCCACCGCTAACGATAATAACAGCAGCTGCCACCAATTAAGATGACTTAGATTGCTAAAGGGCAATTGATTAAGCAGGTTAAACCGGCCGCTTTGCCCCCAAAATAAGCCCAAAGCTAATGCCACGGCTAGTTGCAAAAAAGAAAACGGCAGCCGTCCCAAAATTTGAGCGACTAAAAAGCTCAGGACTACGACCATCAACAAACGCGGCGGTCGGGGCGTCGCTAGGTCCGGGCGCAGGGCAAACAATAAGATCAAAACCGTACAGCTATTTAACATCACCTGGGGCCGCGCACTAAATTTAGCGGTCAACAAATAGCCCAAAAGCAGCAACACCAAAATTTCTAAAGTACGACTGGCCGCAGTCAACGGTCCATTCAATGCAGACCAGTCTGGCAAGTGCAAAAGGACCGCGACAAAACCGTTCGGGTCGGTGAGTGTCGCGATCACCAGCCGTAAGTAAGCGTCGAGCAATACTAACGGGTACACGCTCACGCTGCTCGCGCGCAATTTAATCGCCAAATTAGTTATTCCAGTTCGTAATTTCATCGCTGCACCACCCGACTACAGGTCACGGCTAGCGCAACTCCTAATCCCAGGGGAAGAAGTGCGGAATAATCTAGGTGACTGACTTCAAATAACATAAATAACGCCATCAACGGCGCCTGTTGTGAAGCAGCCAATAACGCCGTAGCCCCCAACAGCCCGCACTGCCAGAGCGGAAAACTGACGCCACACATTTGTAGCAACATGCCGGCTAGCACCCCCAACGCACTGCCCACGGCGATCGAAGGCGTCAGTGTGCCCCCGGCAGCCCCACCGCGGATCGTCAGTACCGTCAACACCGCCTTAGCGACACCGGCCGCTACCAAAATAACCACCAAGTTACGCCCCGCAGCCGTCAGCGCCGTTTGTGCCAGTGCCCGGCCATTACCCATGACTTGTGGCCAGACTAAAGCAACTATCCCCGTCAGTAAAGCAGCCAACGGCAATTGCCACAGCAACTGCCATGACTGTGCTTGTTTTTTTTGTGCCCAAGTAAACGCGCGCCGAAAAAGGCTGCCAGCAAGCCCGCAGACCGGAGCGACCACTAAGACGAATAAGCAAAAAGCAAATGAAAACCGGGCGTGCCCCACGATGTAATACGGCTCACCGTGTTTTAATAACGAGCCGACTAGCATCGCGATCACGGACATCGTTAAACTAACGCCGACCGTTTTTTTAGTAATTTTTTTAAATAAAATTTCGACACAAAAAAACATTCCGGTAATAGGTGCGCTGTAGATACCGGCAAAGCCCGCGCCCGCCGCCGCGGCTACCAGTAATTTTCCGTCTGCGGCACTCAAAGTTAGTCCGTGTCGTTTTAACCACCGATTCCACGACTGTGCCAGCAAAGCGCCTAGTTCGCGTGGAGCCACCTCACGGCCGATCGAACCACCCGTACCCACGTAAAAGATCTGCACGATCACGTCAGCGACCGTGGTCCAAAAGGGCATTGGCACACCAGCAACCGCACTAGCTACTCCCGCTAATTTTTGCCGCCGACTGCGTAAAAACCACCACGCAACGGCCGCTAAGATCCCACCAATAAAAACGGCTAGTAACCGGTGCAACGGCGCGGTTTGAGCAGCAAAAGGCACACGCGGTGTTTCAATAAAGTGTAAAAATAAAAATTCCACTTCATTTAATAGCAGACTCAACAATAACGTCGCCCCGCCGACTACCAGGCCCAATACCACGGTAGAAACGCCTAAAACCAAATTCTTCTTCACCATCGCCTTAATCTCCCTCAAGCAACCTCAATTTTTATTCCATCATAGCATTATCACCATATTTCACAACTGCAATGATTGACTTCGAGTCCACTTTAAGTAGTATCATTAACGCGAAAGGTGGGCTTAATATGACAATTTTAAACGAAACATTTACTCTGAACAACGGAATCAAGATCCCTCAACTCGGATTTGGCACGTGGCTGATCAGCGACGACGCAGTTAGTCAAGCCGTCATCCAAGCGGCTAAGATCGGCTACCGCCATTTCGACACCGCCCAAGCTTATCAAAACGAACACGGCGTTGGCGTCGGCCTCAAAAAAACCGGCTTAAAACGCGATGATTACTTTGTAACTTCCAAGGTACAAGCCGAGTTTAAAGACTACCACCAAACTAAAGAGTCGATCGACAAGTCCTTAATGCAATTAAATCTCGACTACCTCGACTTGTTATTGATCCACGCCCCGGAACCCTGGGACCAATTTCACGGTGACGATCATTACTTTGAAGGCAACTTAGCAACTTGGAGTGCCATGGAAGATGCAGTTAAGGCCGGCAAAGTACGTGCGATCGGGGTTTCTAATTTTAAAGCAGCAGATTTGGATAATATTTTAGCCCACTGTACGATCAAGCCCGCAGTCAATCAAATGCTAGTACACTTGGCTAACACTCCGTTTGACCTGATCGACTACACGCAAAAAAAAGACATTCTAGTCGAGGCCTACTCGCCGATCGGACATGGGAAAATTTTGCGCGACGAAAAATTACAGCAAATGGCGGCTAAATACAACGTTTCAGTAGCACAATTAGGGATTCGTTACTGCCTCCAGTTGGGAACCTTGCCACTACCAAAGAGTGAAACACCCGCTCACATCAAGAGTAATGCTGAAGTAGACTTCACGATCAGTGACGCCGACATGGAAACTTTGAAAAAGACGCCACACATCAAAGACTACGGCGACGCCAAAGATTTCCCGGTATACAGCGGAAAATAACAAGCAGCGTAGCTAGAGACAGGTTGCTGGCGTGAAAAACGCGATTAAGTCTATTACTTATGAAAATCAAAGAGGAGGACCGAAACAAAACAACATTTTGTTCCAGGTTCTCCTCTTTTTTAAATTTTATCCTTTAGTCTTAAACAACCCGCCGGCTTCGTACAACAATAACGCGCACAACGCTAGGACGGCTGCAAACAAACCAACGCCCCAAAAACCACTGAATTTTACCAACAAGATGCCGCCTAATACGCCACCCAGCGACTCGCCTAAATACATCGCCGCGTTGGATAAAGACGACACCGTGCTGCGCGCATTTTTGGTTGCACCTTGCAGTGTCGCCATCATCAACGGAAAAATCGCGCCACAAGCAATAAAAATCACGGTAAAACCAATTTTAGCTACCAGCAAATTAGGTGACAAAGAAATCAGCGCGTACAAAATAATATACAACACCAATTCACTGAAAAACGCTCGCAATAGCCCAAAGTGTCCAGAAAACTGACTACTCAATAATGAACCAACCAAGTTTCCCAAACCGATCAGGATCATCGCCGTGCCAATTTGAGCAACACTTAAACCGAAGTTTTGACTAAACCACGTTCCGATAAAAGAAATCGCGCCAAAATTTCCCGTTTGAAACAGAAAATAAGCCAACAAATACAACACTACAGTTCGATTATGAGCGACTTCACGGTAGGCTGCGCCAAAACTTAGTTGTGTTTGTGTCGCTGGATTTAAACTCGGCAATGCTACTGCCGTCACGATACAGATCACTAACGCTAATCCCGACACGAAGAAAAACGGAAAACGCCACGAAACTACCGCTAAGTAACTGCCGATCGGAATGCCGATAACTTGAGAGACCGACAACCCAGCCGATGCAATACTAGTGACCTTGACTACTTTTTTAGCCGGTGTTACCAGCGGGATACTAGCCCAAACCTGCGGTGTAGTGAAAGCTGCACTGATTCCAGCCAACGTTCTAGTAACTAACATTAACCAAAAAGTGTTAGCTAATCCGCACAAAAAAGTAGCACAGCTAAAGCAAAATAAACCGCCGACCATAATCTTACGCCGGTCGTGTCCGTCCGATAACGGCCCTGCGACTAACGCACATAACGTATAACCCAACGCGTAAGCCGTGACGATCAGTCCCGACGAGGCCGTCGAGATTCGGTAATACTTAGTGAGCGTCGGCAGTAGTGGCGAAACCAAAAAAGTATCAGTCCCAATCACGAACATCACTAAGAAAAAAAGTGCTGCGTACCAATGATTATTCTTAGTTTGCAAATTAAACCCTCCCTGCTAAATTTCACCAAAATTTTTACAAATAATAATGCTTTTGGTAAAATATATTTACTTACTTTTAATAACTATTGCATTATCTACTAAACTAGTTTGTAACACAATACGTGAATTAAATGTAACTGGAAAGGAAGTTAGCAAATGCCATTAGCTAAAGAAATGAGTCGCCGTTATGGTGAATACTGTCCGTTAGACACAACGATCCGCGTTTTAGACGGCAAATGGAAATCGGTGATCATTCGCCGGCTAGCACAACACGACTATCGTTTTACTGAATTACTTAAAACTCTACCTGGCTGTACCCGCCGCATGTTAGCCTTACAATTGGAACAGTTACAAGCAGATCGAATCATCAGCAAAAGCACCGACCCCAGTTTTGTGCCCATCAAAACCAGCTACAGTCTGACTACCGCTGGTCGTTCGCTTTACCGCGTAATGCAAGAGATGAATGCTTGGGGCAGTGCTTATTTAAACAATTTATCCTAAGCCAAGCACCATGTTTTAGTTTTTTGCCATAAATAATGAAATCCTACCGCCGAGCCAAATGCCAAACACCACGTGACTAAGTACAAAAAAATAAGCAACACGGCGGGATGTAACTGCCATTTAACAACTCCTAAGTGCCAAACGACCTGCAGCCAAAAAACATGAGCTAAATAAGCACGGTAAGCATAAGTCGCCAAAAAATGAAAAACTGGCAATGCCCGTGAGTGCACCCGCAAACTAGTCAACGCCAGCCACGTGATCAACGCTAACACCGCCAGACAATAACAAGTCATGGCAGGCTGATAGTACGGGGAGTTGCTCAATAAAACCGGGAACCCAAAACTGAATAGTTTGTGATTTGTCCACGCCCAACACAACAACAACAGCAGTAAAAATAACCACCAAGTTTGGCGTAAAAAGTGCGCGACCGCGCCAGTAAAATTGGCCAACAAAACTCCCAGTACCGCATAGAGCCAAAAACTGACAAAAAGACGGTCGAGTAAATACCAATCCGTGCGGTGCGGTCCGACAAAAACCATCTGCTGGTAAAATAGCAGCCACGCCCAAAATAATATCAAGTTGACTATTAGTACCTGCCACGCACGCCGAGTGTTTACACCAACATAGTGTTGCAACGCGACCAGCAACGGCATCAAAATAATAAACTGCAGCATCATCGTGTTATACCACAGGTGAGGCGCGGCGTTACCATTAATGAACTGCCAGCAAAAAGTACGCAAGTCATGATAATGCGTAACTTGCTGACTGTCGGGAAAAATTATCAGGTAAGCTAACGTCCACCAAATTGTCGGTACAAACAACGCGTGCCATTGTCGCCGTAGGTATTTTAAATAACCGCCCTCAGCTGTCCTCGTTTTCATGGTAGAAAATAAAATTCCCATGATAAACGCCGGAGCCGTAAACTTAACTAGGTCATAGGTCACCGCAACTCCTACTTGTTGCGTTTTAGTCAGTCCTGTTTGCAAAACTAACGCCAAAACCGACTGCAACATCACGGCCGTACAAGCAAAAGTCTTCAGGTAATCTCCAATATCCGTTTTCATTGCCACATTCATCATTCCTCTAATTAGTTATTTTACAGCAATCGGGCTGACATTCGCAGTCACTAAGACACTGATAAATCTATGGGGAACGTGTGCGTTAAGCTAGTTTAAAAATTTAAGCAAAAGGAGGCTGCTCACGTTAAAAGCAAAAGGAAGCGCTAAAGTCAATTCAAAGCAAAAACAACTTAAAAATAACCAACCAACTAGGCCAATTACGGTCTAAGTGGTTGGAAATTTTCCCATTAACGACTGTTGACAAAGAATCTTTTTAACAATGTTTGGCAGAAATATAACCAAATCGTTTTGATCCTAATCAACCAGATGACATTACCCCCGTACATACGGGGAATACCTGAACCCCGAGTGGGTCGAGTGGCTGATGGGAGGATCACCCCCGTACATACAGGGAATACGTTTTTTCCATTTTTAATTCCTCCAATTTTGTGGGATCACCCCCGTACATACGGGGAATACTTTTGATTTCATAAAAAAACGACGTTCCTAAAAGGATCACCCCCGTACATACGGGGAATACCTAATTCGTCCTGTTTACGTACCTCTTCAACAAGGATCACCCCCGTACATACGGGGAATACAAGAATCCGGCAGGACGGACCCCTTCTTTTTAAGGATCACCCCCGTACATACGGGGAATACTTGGCTTTCAGGTCAGCAACATTGATTTTGCCGGGATCACCCCCGTACATACGGGGAATACCCTGAAAGACAAGAAAACTCACCACATATCGATAAATCACCCCCGTACATACGGGGAATACCCAAATAAAAAGCCAACCGTAATTGTTAACTTAGGATCACCCCCGTACATACGGGGAATACCATACATCACAGCCTTTAGATCTACCCTTTTAAGGATCACCCCCGTACATACGGGGAATACCGGGTGACTTACCCGAAGCTTTTGCTTATATCAGGATCACCCCCGTACATACGGGGAATACGCTAACGCATCGCCAACATTATGTGTCATGTTAGGATCACCCCCGTACATACGGGGAATACCACTGTTGCTTCACTCAATGGACTTAGCATTAAGGATCACCCCCGTACATACGGGGAATACCAACAGATTTAACGGAATGGAACAGTTGCAAAGGGATCACCCCCGTACATACGGGGAATACTTGAAGTCCCGACCGGTTATCGTGGTTCGACTCGGATCACCCCCGTACATACGGGGAATACATAATTTTTACAGCCTTCAAGAAAAACTTGTAAGGATCACCCCCGTACATACGGGGAATACACAGAAGTACTATATGAGCCTTGAGGACGCGAGGGATCACCCCCGTACATACGGGGAATACTAAGTGATCGTCGAACCAATGGCTTGAATATTGGGATCACCCCCGTACATACGGGGAATACGGTTACTAAACACTCAAAAGATGGCCGAGATGGGGATCACCCCCGTACATACGGGGAATACAAATTTGTTGGGCCCTAATCGTTCGGATGAGTAGGATCACCCCCGTACATACGGGGAATACCAATTCTTCTTGCTCTTTGGCACAGTCCTCGCAGGATCACCCCCGTACATACGGGGAATACTCAACCATCGTCATTTAATCACCTCCCAGTGAGGGATCACCCCCGTACATACGGGGAATACCATATTTTATTATAACTTAATATGACCATGGTAGGATCACCCCCGTACATACGGGGAATACCACCACAACACCCGAAACGATGCCGATAATTAGGGATCACCCCCGTACATACGGGGAATACCCTACTTCTCATTTCCCGACTATCATCAAATTGGGATCACCCCCGTACATACGGGGAATACGCAAATGGCGAACGATTTAAATCAGACATCTGAGGATCACCCCCGTACATACGGGGAATACAAAAACAGTTAAGATTGCGGCAGAAATTGGTTAGGATCACCCCCGTACATACGGGGAATACATAAACATTGATTTTGGCTCTATGCTGTTTTAAGGATCACCCCCGTACATACGGGGAATACTCAACACGCATGTGGTCTTTTAGCAGGGAATCAGGATCACCCCCGTACATACGGGGAATACAGTAAAATAATCCCATCAGAACGGCTTTCCTAAAATCGTAAAACACGTTTTTTTATGAGTTGCTCTGCCAACTCATAGGTAGCTTGAGCATCTGCCAAAGCATTATGAGGCTGTTCATTTTTAACGTTATACTCTTCCAACACCGTTTTTAAGCGGTAATTATCCAAAAACTGATTATCCTTTTTAACGACTGGCATTAAATCATAGAAATGATTAGTCAAACTTGCTAACTTAGATTTCCGAAAATTTTCCGCTAAAAAGCTTTCGTCAAATTGAACATTATACCCAATCAGTGGCAAATCACTACTAAACTCTTGAAATCCATTAAGTGCGTCTTCTAAAGAAATCCCATCAGAACTCAATTGTCCTGAAGTTAGGTTTGTTAACTTTGTTATCGCCGTCGGAAGCTTCTGATCAATACTGATCAGTTGATAATACTTTTCAATAGTACCATGGTAAGATTTGACAGCACCAATCGATATTATTTTGTCTGTGGCAACATTTAACCCTGTCGTTTCAATATCAATTGCAACAAACGGAGCGGACTGCCCTTCAGACATTTGCTGCCCAGCTTCTTCATTATCAAAACGTTTTGACATTACCTTGGCTTTATGAAATTTGGCCGCATTGCTAAAACCATGTTTTATTGGCTCGTCTGTCGCAACAAGATGCATCATTAAGGGAATACCATCATAGTCCACTACTTTTCTGTCAGGTCGTGTTGTCTTAAATGTGTAACCTAGTTCGTTGTTGGTATTGTAGGCCATAGTTGCCTGACCGTTACCAATATCTCGCATAATCCGGTCCCATAATTCATCCCTGATTTTAGCAGTTACGTTACCTACATAAACACCCGTCTGAATTTCTTGGTACCACTTTGTTAGGTCACCACGCAACGAATTGGGTACTTTCGTCAAAGTAATTACAATCATATTGGCTCGTCTTCTCTAATTTCATGATATTGGACACCCATCTTTTGCAACCCCAGTTGATCGTCCCACAAATTCAATACATCGACATTTTCTTTAGCCTCAGTTTCGCCTAACAAAGATTTTAAATCTGCAACCATCCTAACTAACAGCTTACTTTTTTTAAAGGCATCACGCATCGCTATTCTCGTTTTCGAGCCAATGTCTTTATCTGCACCATATTTTGCGGTAATTTTAAACGCAATCGGAATCGAATACTCTGCTTTATAGAGATCCGCAAAATCGTACACAAATGATAGATCATGTCCCGTATGAACGAACCCCAAACCCGCAGATGCGCCTAAAGCTGATATTACGCTGTAACTCAAACCGTAAAGTGCTTGATGAGCAGCTGTGAGCGCCTTATTAATTGGTGTTCCCGCTTCAAAATCGTCCGGGTTATATTCTCGACGCGTCCAATTAACTTTTGTTTTCTTAGCCTGATCACGATAAACTCGTCGAACTCTAGCCCCTTCTTTTCCCCGAAGCTCTTGCATACTCAATTTTGAAACATCAACATTGCCAAAACGCATTTGATACATTTTGCGTGCTACTTTGATCCGTGTTTTTGAATTGGAAACAAGTCTTGCTTGAGCTTCCAGTAACGACGACGAATGATTCAATGGTCGCCCGTACGCATATTGGCGGACGCCCTGTTCGCCAGTCCAAACACATCCCATCCCGGAAGTTCCAATCAGTTCCATCGCCCGGTGTGTCACATCCACGCCCGGTCCCAGTAATAACACACTGACAACAGCGGCTGGAACATAAACCATCCCCCGGCTATCTGAAACCAATATTGCACTATCTTGACGATTCAATTTAGCATGTTCAAGATAAAGAAACGTTACCCGGTCGCGTTCGCGACCTAATTCAGGAAGTTCAGGTTTCTTAGCGCCAAATTTTTGGGACATTTTATCACCTCTCAGGGATAACCGTCATTAATCCCATTCCAAACGCTTTTTCTCGTCCTAAACCGTTGACTAATGTCTGCTTAAACAGTGTTAAATCTTGAATTTGCAGCAATCCTTCAAAGGTCACTCGGCTTAGCCGGACGCTTCGCCCGCCCTTACGATATAGCATTGGATGCTCACGGTTAACAATGTCAAACGCTAGCTCATCTCCATTTGCCACATCAGACAATTTTTGGTTAACAAGTTTAAAACCAGCCCCTTCAGCTCGTTTTATCAACCAATCCCGCTGTTGTTGGACAGTAACGTGCGGATATACGCGCCCACGTTTTTTATTACCCTGGCTAACAGTGTAGCTTGGATTGGCAGTGAGCCTAAAGTGCACCAGTTCATTATCCTGTAACTGATCCAAAAAATGATCATAGTCCTTCGTCATCGCGGTACCGGGAACACCATACCGAGATAATGCTTGCAAGTCTGGCTTTCGTTCACTTAATACTAGTAAGTATTCGTGACCAGCTATTTGGTCTAATCGCCATAGATGACGAAGTCGCTTTCCCTGTTGAATTTCTTCAGGAAAACTCTGTTCGACCCAATCGTGATAAGCGCCCAAATGAGTTAAATTCTTAATTTGTTGGCGATTACTATTCGCCTTTTCAACTCTCGATAAATACATATGGTCTCCTTTCTAAATATTATTAAAGATATCGTGCTCCGTGTTACTTGCAAATTTCACAAAATTTGTATTCGTTAATTTAATTTGTATGTTGGTAACCGCGCGAAAACTTAATTGGCGGTGCCGCTGATCAAATGAAACCACATTATCTTTTACCAACGTGCTAGTACGAATATCTTCTGGTAAAAGAGCAGCATCCGCAATCAAATCAACACTAACACACTCTTCTTTTTTTTGACGCTGATACCACGTTGCCGCTTGCCACTCAAGATTTTTTAAGGCCTGAACCGGATTTTTATCAGCAAATAGGTGTAATTTCAGCGGGCCAGCAGGAACGTTAGCACGGCGCCCCAAAAACAACTGAAATCTTGGGTGTTTTAATGCATCCGCAAGGATAGCGATCAACTCTGAGTCATCACTGCCAACAGCTACGACAAAGACTGCATCCTGTAAATAATCGCGATAAGTAATTTTACGGGTGCCTTTTTTCCATTCAACAGTTTGGAAATCAGTCAAAGTTCGTCCTGGTTGATCAACTCTAACCGCAAAATTCAGCGCATTTAACGCTGTGATTCGCTCGTCATTGCGGCGATATCCCATACCAGCAGCTAGCATCCCGATAACCGCACTCTTTGAAGGATAATCACCAGAAGTGCGGCGAGAAAATGATGCCTCATTTCCGTAAGATTGTAACGGCGAGCTTAAATTAATCGTTAGTGTCTTCATCTTGCACCGCCTTTTTCAGACCATCGGTGACACATTGCAAAAGTTCAGTAATATTAGAAACTTTGTCACCACATTTGGTATCAAATTGGCTTAAGACAACACTCAGTTGTGGCGCAGCAACAAAATCTTGGCTAGCTTCAAACTCATTTTCAAATTTTTGAATTGATTTTTTAACATAACCATCTTTTGACTTAACTGGTTCTTCAAAGGCTGAAACGAGGTTCACCGGTGTATCCGTCCGCAAATTAACCATGACGTAACTTGGAAGTGTTTTATTAGCAAAAGTATTTTGCTTACCAGTCGGCATTGTTAATAAAAATTCCTTAACAAATTTTACGGCACCAACGATCGCGCTGTCTTGATTCAAGTTATGAGCCAATTCATCAATATTAACGTTGGCGTAACGATACAGCGTGGCTGAGTTGAATTCCACAGAACCTAGCATGGCTGCTCCCGCATTATCTTTGGGCTGAAGATCATCTAAGGCTGTGAAATAATCATACTCCGGCACAATTTCATGGGTTGAGATCGCGTGTGCAACCTGAGCAGAAGCATCCACGTTCAGTTCTGGATTGTCAGCTACCATGCGCCCAAATAAAGCAAGGTCCAGCGATTGATCGCCTTTTAACACTTTCTTGAGTTCTTTTTTATCAAAATTATCATTATTGAGTGCATACTGTGCCAATTTTTCAATTTGACCGTGACTAACTAGTAAAAGCGCACCTGTCAAATTCGTCTTTTTATTCAATTTGACTCCAGCTGTCTTAAATAGCTCTGCAACTTTTGCGGTGGCATCATCATCACTTAAATTAGGATCTTGTTTGATTAACTCGTCTTTTAATAATTGGGCAGCCTCTTTGGTGCGGATCCCCACTCCTGCTGAAACTCCTTCTTCCTTAAACCCCTGCCGAACTGCACGTTTCCAACTTTGAGATGACACCCGGGCGCGAGTTACTCCACCATAAAGTGCTGTCTTGGGCGCACCGGTATCATCACGGTTAACATTTGAAGATGGAATAGTTTGGATAACATGAACATCGAGATAAAGATTATTATTCGTCATTAGTTTTTCTCTCCTTTAATTTGTACAGACTGGATGTTTGAATAGTACTGACGACCCCAAGTGAGCCGCACTTGATTAGCCGCTTCGTAACTAAATTGAAAGTAAAAAAGATCTCCTGCTAGACGAGCATAGTCAATTTGTTGGTTTCGTGAGCTAGCCTTCAAAATCGACACTAAATGTGTCAGGGAATTGGTCACACTTGCCACATTAGTAGTCGCTAACAGTGCTTTAACCCGCCGATCAAGAGCATCCTTTATCTCTTCATCTTGACGCAGTTGGGCTAAGGCCCTTAAAAATACCGTTCCTTTTGCATCGTCACCATAGGCTCTGGCATAAACACAATTTTCCACTCCTTGTTGATGAATAGCATATAGTCGAATTGCTGTAAAAGCCGCAGTTTCAGCATAAGTTGGTTCACCACTCCTGCTCAACTTAGGAGCAAAAGGAGCCGTCAAACCCTCATCGGATATTCCTGCCATAATAATCGGCCAGACTGCCTGTGCCTGCGGACTATCTAATGAAACCGCATGGCGCGCACTAGCTAACACTGCCCTATTAGGATTGCCGTGATTATCAAGTTGTTGCAACATTTGGTCAACAGCACCAATTATTGTTTTTGCCATAAATCTGATCACCCCTCTAAATGTTTTTTAACGTTGTAACGTAGGTAATTATTTGCCGTAAAGATATTGGTCTCTCGACTCTTATCTTTAGTGATCTCAATAATACCTGTTATATCCCTAGATGTGCTGGTCTGCATGAACTCCTCCGCAGAATCTAAAACGATTTGACGCAGCTCATTTTTCCACTCCAATTCCTTGGCATCACGATCATCATCATTTGATAAACCCGCCAGCCAAAGTTTAAAGGGGATATTTAACCGTTCATAAAAAATTATACTTTGCTGACTGGCAAACGAAGTATGTGAATCTAAACGACGAATGCGACCAATAGTATCTGCAAAATACCAGAAGTCCTTTCCAATCTGTTGCGTGGTGGCAATGATATTTTCAATCCGCAACGGCCACCGTTGTGCACCCTCAGTGTCAAACAAAACATTTGCTTTGATCGTTAAATCATCAGTCACTTCAGCGATTGGTGCCTGCGATGTCGCATTTCCATCACTAATTAACACTGCAGTAACTAAATTCAAAAGACGATTTTCGGCAATTAATCCCTTGCTTTTAAGATCATGTAACCAAGTAACTAGTCCCGGTTCCATACTGGTCACTTTTTCTTCTGTGCTCTCAACGTTGACGTACTGACCAAAATTACGCCACATGGCAATCCCGAGCGAACGCATACTTTTGACTGCAGGTTTAAGGTCATCAACACCACCTTGCTTATCGTGCTTCCAAGTCGACATTGGCTCAACTTTAAAGGCATTTTCGTTGCTATACATTGGTAAACCGGCGCTAAAAATAGTCGGCTGGTCATCTTCGTCCCATTCGATGTGTAATAGACGCGCCCAAGCCGTATAAAGACTTGATACATCATTTGGTAAAATCATCTTTTTGCGCTTAGTAACATAATCTTGAATGCTTTCATATTCCCACACGGGCTTTTGTTGAACGTAAGTATCTTTGGATTCTCGATCGAATAAAATAAGGTTTAACATTAACGTTTCAAAAAGTGTCTGTCCCTTAGCGGCAACTGGATTTAGCTTGTACAGCCAACCAGCAGGTGTCGAAAATTTTTCATTCGTTTCGATCTTGGTTTTGTCTGTAACACCAGCGAAGTTTTGGTATGTGATCAACCAGCGAGTGAGCTCAGCTAAAGTAATACGGTTTTTTTCACCCTCGGATTTAGGCGTAAAAAGTGCTGGGGTATGATTACTTTCCGAAATCAGTCGGTTCATTTGCTTAATTGAAACCGTCCCAGACCCCGTCGCAACTTTTTTATTCGGCGGAACAAATGAATCATACTCATCCCTAGTTACCTGATAAAAAGGGTGTTGTCCGAATAAGTCAAAACGATTTTGGTGCTTATTCAGATACGAAACGACGATCTCAGAAAACTGTCCCTGCTGAAAAAGTTGCTGCCAGGTATCTTGTAAATCATGTTGTTCGTAGTCATCATCATCAACCGCTTCAGTTATTTCTAGCGTGTTATTATCAATTTCAAGCCAGTCATAGGCCTTACCATCCACAGCAAAGCGCGAATAAACGGTCGTTAAAATTGCTAGTAAAAACCGCAGTATTGCTAAATCTTGTGAGCGCATTTCTCCCGCAAGCTGACGATAATTTGGTGCTTCCTGAAAAAGTTCAGTTAACGAAGTCAGCTTTTCTTGATTAGTATCCTTCACAATGACTTTAATCCAAGGATCAGTAACCAAATTAAAAGATCGTTTACTCATTTTCATCCTCCTTCTTATAACTCAAGCCAAATGTTGTTGAATAATGCAGCTGCCAATTATCGAGTTGAGCATTATTCTCGTCATCTAAAGGAAGCGCTAAAGCTCCGCGCAACCAGCCACTATCTTGCCAATCACGGAAATATTTACTAGTGCGTGTTTCCAATTCAGTGATGATCTGATCGATTTTGTAACTAGGCGTCACCGCGAGAGGCAAGCGAATCACTTGTTGCGCTATTTTGACCGCTGAAACCTCCTTGACATTTTGACCATCCAACAAAAAATCACCAGTAGCGGTGTGTTTGAGTAAGATCACCTCTAACGTTTCTTGAATATCACGCACGGCAGCGTTTGCCCTTTGTTCGTCCACATCAACGCGTTTTTGACCACGACTTAACCACCCGTGGATAGTCGCTTCATCGTCTGTCGGCGACACCAGCAAATTAGGATCAGCAATCTGAAAAACTCGGGCCTTCTTCTCTTCTTTTTCCAGGTCCGTTACAAATTTCTCCCGTGCGTCGTCAATACCAACTACCAACTCATCTGTTTTTGAATCATAAACTTCCTGCACCAGTTGAGAAATATCGGTCGGTAATTGAATTGTTTTACCCAAAAAATGATCTGTCTTCAGTAATAAATATTTTTCGTAGATTGCTTCATTGGCATCGCCATAATCGCCATCCCCGTTAATTCCCATCACATAAAGTTGTGGCTGCTGAAGTGCACTTGGGCGCTCAATTTGATGACGATGAAGCCGACCAGCACGCTGCAAAATCAGATCCATAGGTGCTATATCCGTATACA
This sequence comes from Ligilactobacillus sp. ESL1201, assembly GCF_058503265.1. Taxonomy (NCBI): domain Bacteria; kingdom Bacillati; phylum Bacillota; class Bacilli; order Lactobacillales; family Lactobacillaceae; genus Ligilactobacillus; species Ligilactobacillus sp. ESL1201. The sequence continues at coordinate 1,974,426 of NZ_CP196362.1, forward strand.
GCACATCAAAGTCAATATCTAAGGATTGCTCCAAAACTTGCGTCCCGATCACGATCATTTTGTCGGGTCGTTGCGCGTGCTTGCCAATAGCAGCTTCCAGTTTTTGTTCCCTTGCAACTCGATCTGGTGCCAAAAAAGCAGAGTGGAGTACCATGAGTGGCACATCCTGTGGTACGAGTTGGGCAAGCTCCTGCGCCCGTTTGACAGTGTTCACAATCATTCCAGCGATACCGCCATCCTGAATTTTTTGCAAGACTGACTGAATAAGCTCGCTGTCATCTGCCTGAATTCTCGTCACTTGTATAGAGAGTGGTTTTTGATCACTTTGGCCAGGAAAAGCTGTAATTTGTTTAATTTCTTGACCGTCAAAAATACTTAACAGTGGATATGCTTGATTATCCTGCCAGTTAGCGGGAGCGATGACCCTTTTTTTGAACTTTTTCCCATACTTACCCCGGTAGTATGCTTTTAATAGCTCATTACGCTTTTTTTTAGGCAGTGTCGCAGACAAAATTATAATTGGAACGTGGTAAGCACCTAACCATTCAATTGCCTTATACATATATTGGCTCATAAAAGCATCATAGGCGTGGACTTCATCAAGGATGATGACCTTATCACTTAACCCCAGATGTTTCAAAAACAGATGTTTTTGCTTCAAGCCTAAAAGCAAGAAATTATCAATGGTTCCGACTATAAATTTGTTTAGAATTGATTTTTTACCTGCAAACCAACCATTAACAACAACTGCTCCCACATCATCAATATTGGAGGCATTCGGTATTGCTTGATAATCCTCATTAAATTCCGCCTTACCATGCATTAACTTGATGGCCAAATTTTCCCCCTGTGTTTTTGCAAGCTGGCCTAGCCACTGTTCCACCCTTTCAAACATTGCATTACTGGTAGCTTGTGTGGGTAACCCCATAAAGATGCCATCGCGACCCGTTTTATAAGCTAATTGCTCCGCTGCGACTAAAGCAATTTCTGTTTTACCCAAACCCATCGGCGCTTCGATAATCACCATTCCCGGATCAGTTGTTTTAGCAATAGCTTCCGTTATGGTTTTTTGCACCGAACGAGCAGCAAAGCCCCAACGTTTCCGATAAGGATCCTCTTCAATGCTTACCGGTGTAGGTACCCATTCGCCGTTCTGCTGCCAAGCCAAAATTGCGTTTTGAAAACGAGTTTTCATGTCAATATCAGACCAAGTCTGATCCATATCGATCAAGGAAAACAGTGGTGTTTGTGCAGGATCATTTAACGATTCACTAGAAGCAAGCCAATCCGCCATAATCAACAATCCCTCCAACAAGACCGCCTCGGGTTGATTGATATTTGGAATTTCACCGACTTCATCGTAACCTGAACTATTCAGTCCAAACTCGAACAGCTCCGTCTGGACTTTTTCCCAGTTTTGCTTAATTTTGCGGTCGACTTCATTTTTAGCCACGTCTACTTGATAATAATTAGCCGTATAGGTGTCAATTTGTTGTGTTTGTGGTGAATCCTCGGGACGTCCATGATGTCCACCTATTATTGCCGCCACCGATTTGGGAACACACCAAAGTTCCAGTAACGCTTCACCAGCACGCGCATGTGGTGATTTACTTGGTGATGATAAGCTAAGATCGTCTAATCCCGTAAAGCCATGGCGAATTAGAGCTTCTGTCAGTTCCTTATCAAGAGCAAAATCACCATCAAAAGACCGCTTAATCTGAAACGCAGGTGTAGCCTTACCAATATCGTGGGTAAAGCCAATAAATTTGACCAACTTTTGTACTTCGGCCTCAGAAAATCGTTGCGTTAACATTTGTCGTTGACCTGAACTTAACCAATGATTAAAAAGCCAGTTGATCGTATTTCGGGTATCAACAAGATGTGTAATTAGCGGTAGCCAGTAATGCCTACCATCCTCAGACCGTTTTTTAGCCCAAAGACTTGTCGCTCGCTTCGTTAAAGCAACCAAAACTACCACACTCCTTTATTTTCGATACCGGTAGCTACGAAACCAATTGTTATGTATATTAAAAAATGCTTGCCCTTATAATAATTCAAAAACGTTTTCAAGTATAGAACTATTTTTTACCTTCTTGCGTGCCTCCGTGAAAAAATACAAAAATATCACATAATTGCTTTCACATTGCAAACATGTTACGTTATTATTGTTAACTAATATAAAATTAAGAGTTAACTATTGAGGAGGAGAGCATGAAAATCAGAGATCTAACTTATATCGCCTTAATGACTGCGGTAATTATCGTACTCGGCTTTTTCCCGGGAATTCCCATTGGCATTTCCCCCGTACCGATCGTCTTACAGAACCTCGGAATTATGTTAGCCGCCTTATTATTGGGAACTAAGCGCGGGACTAGCGCCGTCTTTTTATTTCTACTCCTTGCCTTTTTGGGATTACCAGTCCTGTCGGGAGGCAGAGGAGGCCCAGCGGCATTCGTTGGTCCCACTGCCGGCTACCTGTTTGGCTGGCTACTAACCCCACTGACAGTCAACTGTTCGTTAAGATTATGCCAAGCAAATAAAAAGTGGTGGCTCCAATTGCCGCTTTTTTTCCTAGCTAGTACGATCACCACCGACCTGCTGGGATCGTTGTGGCTGATGTTGCAAAGTCGGCTGGCATTAATACCAGCACTACTCTCTAATATTCCATTTTTACCCGGCGATATCTTAAAAATTGGGCTGGCATTCGTAGTCGCTAAGATGCTGACGAGTCAAAAATTCAGCCTGAATCCCTTGTTTTGATCCAAGATTAGAATTCCACCTTAAACTTTGTTAGAATGTTGGTGATAAACTTTAAAAAGTGAGGTAAGACATATGTTATGGCCGTGGATGCACTTAATTTTTGCAGTAATTTTGCTACTTGCAGTAATTTTAGGACTGCTAGGACCGCGCAAGCTGACAAATCTGTGGGCGCTGTGTGCTCGGGTTTGTTATTTAGTCTTGATCATCAGCGGAATTTTAATGCTGAGCTATGCTTGGCACGAGCACCCGGTATTACTGATCGTTAAAATCATCGTTGCCATTCTAGCAATTGGCGTGATCGAAATGGCATTTGCCAAGAAAAATAAACAAAAATTTACGCTCAACACTTTATGGTTACCACTAGTGATGAGCATCGTCGTGATCGTGCTCGGATTCTGGCTAACAGGAGGGTTCCCGGTATTCTAACAAGCGGTGAAAATGGCGGTCAGTCGCCGAGGATTAACCTAGCTAAGAGGTAAAGCTTGAACTTAACTTGGCTTTTTAGCGTAGTCAATATCAGCTAGAACGCAATTAGGCCAGCCGCTTAATTGCTATAATAATAGGGGCTGGAACAAAACAAAAGTTTGTTTTGCTTCAGCCCCTAATTTGGTCTCCGTAAGTAATTCGTGTTCGATCGTACTCCTAAAAACAGTAGTTCGCACCTAACCTAGTGCTCGAAACCTCCTTTTGCTCCCAACTCCTATTTATCTTTAATCCAAAATATTTTCCAAAATTTTTTCGACCTGTTGGTACGTTTGCCGCAACTCACCGTTATTTGCTACAACAAAATCTGCCAACTCGCGTCTTTTAGCCGGAGCCATCTGACTGTCGATCCGCGCTCGCGCTTCCTTTGCCGTATAACCATTGCGTTTGATCAGTCGCCGCAATTGTATTTCCCGGGAAATATCTACCACCATTACCCCATCACAATACTGCTCACAGTGGCTTTCAAATAATAACGGAATCATCAACACGACTAAATCAACTTCCTTATCCTGAGCTCGTTTAGCCTGAGCCAACATTTCCTTTTTGATCAGCGGATGTAAGAGTTTGTTTAACAGTTGGCGCTGCTTTTCGTCGTTAAAAATTTGCTGCCCGAGCCGTTTACGATCAAGCGTTCCTTGTGCCGTGATCATTTGCGCACCAAACGCGTCCCTTACCGCGGCTAGTCCCGGCGAGCCGGGTTCCACCACTTGGCGAGCAATTTCATCCGCGTCGATCACGACCGCCCCTTGCTCGTACAAATAATTACTGATCGTACTTTTACCGCTGGCGATCCCACCAGTCAACCCTAAAGTATAAGTCATGCTGATCCCTTCTTAAACCTTATTAATTTTATTATACCGCAACATTCTTAAAAATATTCACCCAATTATTTTGGTAACAGCTGCCATATTTAGCTGCTTTCATTACGCTCGTGAACCAAATTTACGTTCATCATTACGGCGAACTTTTATGAGATCGCACTCGATATGGGCAGCGGATCTTAACGGGAATTTTTTATTTTGGAAAAAGAAGTGAATAACCGGAAACAAAACCCTTGATATTTCCGTAAGGTAAGTTAATTGTGTTAACATAGTTACACTGTTAAATTTTATTACTTCTACTTAATTTCAAAAGAAAGGAATATTTTAGTGAAACAGAGTAACATGTCAGCCAATTGGCTCTTCTTCGGGTCTCTTTTGACCAATACCGGGACCAGTTTTATCTGGCCGCTTACCACTATTTACCTGCACGAATACCTGCACAGATCGTTGATCGTTGCCGGCGTAGTCTTGCTTGCTAATTCACTATGCGTTGTTTTAGGCAATACCGTTGGTGGTTACCTTTACGACCGGTGGTCCCATTTTTACACGATCCTCGCCGGCAGTTTGCTAGTGATCTGCGCCAGCAGTTTTTTGATTTTCCACCACGGCTGGCCCAGCTTTCCTTTGGGACTGGTCTTTTTAGGATTCGGCAACGGCCTTAACTTGACCTCGATCAATTCGTTTGCGACTGAAGTCCGGCAAAAAAATATCAGTTACGTTTATAACATGTTGTATTTTATGAATAACCTAGGGATGGTGATCGGGACTTTGATCGTCGGCTACATCCTGCCTTACGGGATCCGCCACGTTTTCGAGATCTCTACTAGCTTATTTATCCTCTTTGGAGTGATCGTCGTCTGCTTTTTTCGCAATCATGAAAGCAATCATCAACGCCAGCAAATCCAAAAAGCCCGCCACGTTGCTTCTAATCAGGTAAAAAAGCTAACCGCCCTGCTGTTATTGCTGATCGTGACCTGGATCTTTTACGAGCAATGGCAAAGTAACATCGCCACTTACATGGTGGAAAATCACCTCAGTATTAGAAACTACAGTTCGGTCTGGACGTTAAATGGGATCCTGATCGTTTTGATCCAGCCATTAATGACACACTATGATGATTGGTTGTTAGCCCACTTACACCAACGTTTGTACGTCGGGTTTAGTCTGATCGGCTGTTCGTTTTTGATCTTACTAGTAGCGGGATCGCATTATAGTTTATTCTTGTTAGCCATGACCATCCTGACGATCGGTGAAATTTTATTTAGCCCTGCAACTTCTACTTTCGTCGATCAAATCAGTCCTGACGCTCAAAAAGGACGGTTCCAAGGGGCACTGGCCAGTTCGAGTTCTATCGGACGGGCACTCGGGCCGCTGGTAGGCGCCGTGGTGATCAATTACGCCTCTTATTCGTTGTTATTTATCCTAGCAACACTGTGCATTTGGCTAATGACCGTTATTTTTGCAGTTACGCTCAAGAAAAACGCGTGACGTCACTTTTCTTTAATGCTATCATTTTGATGAATGATATTTAGCCTTTTTATCAGTTAAATCACTAAAATTTGAAATCTTTTTCTCATTTTCTCCCAAATAATGCTAAAATTGAGTTGGTGTTTTTACTAAATCTAACTTGGAGGCATAGTATAGTGGAAATCAAAAATGATGTTATTTATGACCAGGCTAACGCATTAACGACAGATATTTATCTGCCCGACAACGCTACTGCTAATGGCAAAGTGTTAATCTTCTGGCACGGCGGCGGCTGGATTCGCGGTGACAAGGCCGGCGTTGCCAAATACGGTGAAGCTTTTGCTAACGGTGGCTTTACCACGTTGATCCCTAATTACCGTTTAGCACCTAAAGACGCTTTCCCCGCAGCTCACGATGACGCCGTTACCTTCGTCAAGTGGCTGTTAGCTTCGGATTACGCCGATAATAGTGGCGCCAATGTGACCCAAATCGGCGCCAGCAGCGGTGGCGTGATGGCACTTTACATCGCCGGGAAATTTGGCTTTTCAACAGTTACTTGGTCCGCACCGGTCAGCTTTTCCGACTGGATGAAAGACCATGCGGACGTTAAAGCATCAGTTGACGCCAAAACCGAATTAGGCCTAAGCGATGCTAAAGCGATCAACAATTCTTTCTATAAGTACTTCGGCTTAGCATATGCTGGTAGTGAAGACCAGGCAGTTCTGGCTAAATTAGACGCCAAGTCTTATGACTACGGTAAATTAAATCAGTTACTGATGGTTAATTCGACCGATGAACTTTCACCGATCACTTACGTGTTAGACTTCATCAATACCCTGGCAAAGCAGGGTCATGGCGCACAATTATTGATGATTCCTGGACAAAAACATGCAATGGCTTACGCAGACGATTTCGTCGCCCGTTCGTTAGCATTTTTAAAATAAATAATTCGCTTTAACTTCAAAGCCAAAAAAGGGCTGAGACAAAACATTCTAAGATTAGTGGTAGAGAATTAACTCGACGGAGTTTTTTCTCTACCACTTTTTCTTGGTGTTAAAGTGGTGGTGAAGTTGACAAGTCGTAAAACAGATAGGCGCATAACGTCGTGGACAAAACAGGCAACTTCATCCTTGCTGATTAAAAATCTGTTCGAAGAATGTGGGACACTTGATGTCGTGTAGTGAAAAGTAGATTGATCAGGAAGATGGAAGCAAACTTCAAGAAAGGTGATTAAAATGCAAGTCGTCTTTGGAATTGATGTTAGTAGTCGAACATCTAATGTAGCTATTGGTATCGCTGGACAAATAGTTCAACAATATCAAATCAGTAATGATCGCTGTGGTTTAATGAAATTATTGGAAGATCTTCGTTCATGTCATCAACCAGAAATTATTTTTGAGGCCACTGGGATCTACTCACGTCGCTTACAGTCTTTTTTTCAGGATTACGGTTATTCTTACACTAGGTTAAATCCATTAGCGGCTAAAAAACAGTTAGACAGTTTACGCCATCGTAAAACTGATCAACTAGATGCGCTTAACTTAGCTAAGTCGCAATTTATATTAAAGCGAATAGCTGACTACCAACAGCTTCCGGTTTACACAGAACTCAAGGATCTCAGTCGTTTCTATCAAGAAATCAATAACGATTTAGTGCGTGCCAAAAACCGCCTACACCGGATATTACAATTGACTTTCCCAGAAATCGAAGGGTTACTTAGTACCACCAATGGTCCGCTATATTGGAATTTAGTTAGCCGCTTTCCTAGTAGTTATGCAGTTACTAAATGTTCGCTTGCGGAAGTAACTAGCGGCGTTGAAAATTCACTGACTAAGACAACATCACGAATTCAAGTCACAAAAGTTACTACAAAATTGGTACAGCTTGCGCGCCAAAGTTACCCGGCGGTACCGCAAGGATCTAGTACGATCCAACAGGTCAGTTATTGGGCACAACAATTAAAGCAATTAAATCAACAAAAACGGAAAATCATTAAACAAATGAGTCAAATGGCAGCTGCATTACCGGAATACGAGATCTTACTATCTATTCCAGGGATTGGAGAAAGTACCGCTAATTTAATAATAGCCGAATTAGGTGATATCAGACGTTTTAGTTCATCTAATCAAATTAACGCTTTTATTGGAATTGATCTCCGCCATTATGAATCTGGAAAATATCTAGCGGCTGAATCAATCAGTAAACGGGGTAATCCGTACGCACGTAAAGTTTTTTACCAAGTAATTATGAACATGATCGCCACCAGCACCAAAAATGGTAGTCAAAATCATATTGCCGATTATTACCAAAGAAAAAAGCGATCTGGTCGGCCACACATGACCAAGAAGATCGCTATTGCATCAATACATCGTCTGATTAGGACGATATATCACCTAGTAGTTAAAAATCAAAAGTATGTCTATTATTCGACGTCAAAGCGCCCATAGGATACTTTTTAATTATATTCTATATCATAACACCTTTAAAAAAATTAATAAAATTAGGTGTCTATTTGTTGTACTCTCAAAAAGGTAATTAAGACAAATTACGGATTGAATTCAGTAAATTTACTGGTTAATTTTAAAAATATTGGTAGGAAAATCCCAATAAAGTAGCAGTTTGTACTTGACTAATCGTAGAAAACTTTGTTTTGTTCCAGCCCTATTTTTATTTTTCGTAAGTAATAGACTTAATCGTGCTCGTCTAGCTACGTTTCAAAATAAAACCCAAGTGCGGGGGTTACTTTGAAACTAGGTTAGTGCTCGACTGCTAATCGCTTTTTGTCCCAACTCCTTTTTTAGTAACGCTAATTTTAGTAATTCGACTAACAGCATGGTAAAATTACTAAAGTTTATTAATAGGAAGAGTTACGCAAAAAACGGTTAAGCGCAGACTGTTATTTTTTCGAAGCGCGATCAGGCTGTGTAGTTTTTCTGCACAACTCCCATCCTAAATTCAAGTTAAAGGTCGTTTGATTTTGAATAAAAAAATGCTTTCTGGCTCTTTTTGGCTGTCCTTTGGCAGTATTTTTTCCCGTGCACTCGGTATCGTCTATCTTATTCCCTGGCTAGCAATGATGGGATCCAGCCAACATATCAACAGTGCCCAAGCCTTATTTAACTCCGCTTATAATATTTACGCGATCTTTTTGTCTCTCGGAATGGCTGGTTTTCCTTCCGCGATCGCCCGGCGCGTCGCCATGTTTAACAGCCAAAAACAATACGAAAGTAGCCGCCGCCTATTTCAAGCCGGATTCTTATTAATGCTATTATCCGGCGGCTTTTTTGCTATCCTGCTTTATTTTCTCGCCCCGTTTTTTGCACAAAATAGTCCCGTCGTCTCCCAACACGCGGCTATCCGCGCCATCAGAAGTGTGATCCCCGCAATCGCGATCTTACCATCGATGAGTATTATTCGCGGCTGGTTTCAGGGAAATCAGGATTTAAAGCCATTTGGTATTTCTCAATTATGGGAACAACTTTTTCGCGTCATCTTCATTCTTAGCGCTACTTACCTGATCATCTACCGTTTTCATTTAAGTTACGTTACTGCCGTTTATTTCAGTGTTTTTGCGGCTTTTATCGGTGCTTTAGCCAGTTATTTTTATCTACTACAGCATTTTTACCGCCAATTGCCCCTCTATCGGCGTAACCTGCAGCACAGCGAGCCGACACAACTCCACGGAATCAAACACTTGCTCACGTTGATCGTGTACGAATCCATTCCTTTTGTGATCGTCGGTTCGGGGATCAACCTTTGTCAGTTGATCGACCAGCTTTTTTTCAAACAGATCATGCAAAATTTACTTCACCATTCAGCTAATTACACCCAGTATATTTACACGCTTTTTTCCGCTAATCCCGCAAAAATTACTGCCGTTTTGATCACGCTAGCGACTGCTATCGCCGAAAGCAGTTTACCACTGATCGCTGCCCGCAATTCACTCCACGACAAACAGGGGATTCGTGAATTACTAACGCAAAATCTACGCTATCTCTGTTTTATTTTGCTGCCCGCGGGAACGATTTTAGGAATCCTAGCTCCCCAAATCAACAGTATTTTTTTCGGTTTTAACCAGCAAGGTTCCTTCTTTTTACTGCTTAATATCTGGCAAAGCGTCATTATGGCCGCCGCGATCAATGGCTTGACCCTGCTTCAAGCATTACACTATAGCAAAAAAGCGATGACCTACTTGCTTTACGGCTTGTTAACTAAAATCTGTTTACAGTTTCCTCTAGTTTATTTTGGGCAAGGGTCCGGCGCAATTGCAGCAACTGTCCTAGCCTTTAGCCTAACTGGCATTTTATGTTACCATCAGATCAGCAGTGAATTTAATGTCAGTTTCACTTCTTTGATCCCCATACTATTATTTAACGGTGGCTATTTTATCCTGACCAGTGGTATTAACTACCTGTTCATTACAGCTCCCGTTACTAAGGGCGCCAGCTTCTTACAAGCTTGTGTGCTCGGCGTTGTTTTACTCGGCTGTTATTTACTTGCCGCCAACTACTGCGGGATCACTAAACGCGTATTCGCTCGTAGTTAACCCCATCACCAAGCTGTTTCACGTGAAACGGTTACCTAATTAAAGGTTGGGAGCACGATCAGTCTATTATTTACGGAAAACCAAAATGGGAGCTGGAACAAAACGAAGTTTTGTTCCAGCTCCCATTTTTAGTTTCCATCAGTAATAAGACTAAATTGCGTTCGTCAAGCCAGCAACACCGACTGCTAATCGACTTGACTCACAGTTTGTCTGATCGTACTCAGAAACTGCTCTTAATTCTTTTTATCTAGTTTAAATTTCCGCGTCATCTTATCCATGTCATCGGAATCAGCTTGTAATTCTGAAACATGACCGGTGAATTCATCCATCGTAGCCTGAACTTCCTGTGAGTTAGCGGAAGCTTCTTGTGTCCCAGCAGCATTTTGCTGAGTTGCCGCAGAAATACTTTCCAAATTCGTCAAGATGTTCTTTTGCGTTTCTTCGATCTTCGAACTGATCTCATCGACCTGCTTGATCGTTACTCCCATCTTATCGTTGGTATCATGAACATTTTTAGTCGAATCAATCGCATCCGTGATCAAACCGGTCTGAACTTCGCTACTTTTGAGCGAGTCATCAGTTTGTTTAACCATATCCGTCGACTGTGTTCTGATCTTACTGATAATTCCTTCGATTTCCTTAGTAGAAGAACTACTCTGTTCGGCTAATTTCCGAATCTCAGAAGCCACCACAGAAAATCCCTTACCGGCTTCACCGGCACTAGCAGCCTCAATCGAAGCATTCAACGCTAACAAATTCGTTTGCCGTGAAATTTCGTTAATAACGTTCACGATCTTAGTGATGCTTTGAACATCGCTATCCATCCGTTTAACGCTCGTCATCAATTCTTCCATCTGCTTAATTTCTTCATCCCAGTTAGTCTTAACTTTACCCATCACAGCAACGTTTTCCTTACCAGTTTGAGAAGCATCTTCGGACGACTTACTTAATTCAACGATCTTAGACCTAACGTCACTCAAGATAGAAGTGAAGTTTTGTACCTGATCAACACTCTCTTGGGTTTCTTTAGCTTGAGAACTAGTAACTTCCGCGATTTCAGAAATCGTTTGGGCAATTTCTTCGGAAGCCGTCGACGTTTGCTTGGACAATTCCAGCAGAGAGTTAGACTTATCAGCAACCCCATCGGCCTTGCCCTGAACGCTTTCGATCAATTCACTGATCGAATCGATCATGTCATTGTAATCAGCAGCAATGCGGTTAAACTCATGACCCGAACGATCTGCCACTAATGAGTTGCGCGACATATTATCTAAGCGGCCGCCGTTGCCCATCGCCTCTGCTTCTTGTTTAGTGCGTGGTAAATGAGTCAAATCACCGCTACCAGCACGTTTGAATCCTTCGGCGATCACTGCGATCAAGCGAGAAACAAACTTCGTACAGAAGAGTGCGGCAAACAATGATAAGATGATGAAGACAATCATCAAAATAACGGTTTGTAATACAATATGACGTGTCGCATCACTTAAATCATTAGAATTCATATAAGCTAATGTCCAAGTGTTGCTACCCTTCTTGCCCTTATCAAAGGTCACAGCCGAAACTTTAGGCATCCCTTTTACATTGATCGTTCCTTGCCGTTTAGGCGAGTTAGCAACAGCCTTGTAAACTTTAGTGTTAGCAATACTCTTACCAGAAACAAAAGTATGGTTGCCCTTACCAGTATTCTTACCGGCTAAAATCTTACCGTCGGTTGCAACAATAGCTGCTTGACCACTCTTACCAATGTTCAAAGCAGAAATTGAATCGGCCATTCGTTTGTAAGAAATCGTCACCGCTAAGACATGGTCACCGTGGCGTCCCTTGAATTTCTTAGAAACGTTAGCAACGTATGAATTAACGTCATGATCAAAATAAGGCTTACCCCAAAAGACGCTATCAAATGAAGCATTTTTAAACCAATCCTGCTGAATATAAGGAATATCGCCATCATAAGCCTGGTTAGAATAAGTATAGTGATCCTGGTCGTCGGCAAAAACAATATTAGTGAAGCTCCGAGAACCAACATTGATCGTATGGAAAAATTGATTATAATCCTCAGGTTTGGTCATTGCCTGCGGTGTTTTTTGCTTAATATTTTCCATGTCATTAAAAACTGAAGTGATCTTAGCGTTAGCTTCTTTTTGCATCGACTTTTGCTGCTGCGTTAAAACCCCGATCGCATTTTCCCGCACCTGCATATTTCGTTGCAATAACTGCGAACGCGTCGTGTTAAACGCGATCACTTCCAGAATCAATTCTGGAACGATCGTAATGAATAAAATCAAAAACATAATATATTTCCTAATACTCTTAGGCTTTTTCATACATATGTACCCCCCGTAAAATAACTATGCCCTACAGTATTAAAATAACACCATAGATGTGAGACAGTCAAAACCGTCTACATAGCTCATTGTAACATTAATTCATGTAAAAATAGCAGTCCTTAGCTAAAAATCACCTATTCTACTCCTGATGTCCTAGTTTCTGGAGATATTTACTAAAAGTCTCCTGCTCAGTGATAGTTCCTGCTTGTTTTTCTTCGTACCAGTCGATCTTGTCATTTAAAATCTGCAAATGATGCTGCACTTCCGCTAACTTCTGTAAAAAATCCGTCTTAGTCTGGCGCAATAACGCTAATCTCTGTGGGATCGTTTGGTCTCCTTGCGCTCGCCAGTTGACATACTGTTTTAGTGCGGAAATACTCATCCCCGTATTTTTCAAATGCAACAAAAATTTCAGCCACTGCGCGTCAGCTTTCGTATAATACCTACGACCATTAGGACTGCGTGCGGGCTTGATCAATCCTTCGCTTTCGTAATAACGAAGCGTAGAAGGAGTTAATTCAAAACGCACGCTGAATTCTTTAATACCGTATTTTTCAGTCATTTACTTACCCCCAACTGACAATGTTTTTCATTAATTATGATACACTAAATCTAGCGCTAAAACTATTTACCATATTGCTTTTACACCACAAGTTTTATTAATCAACCATCTGCTGTAAAATACAATCTGGGGTCCTAGTTACCAAAATTATAATTCACGTGGGTCCCATAAATAATCTAACAACTTAATCGTTTACCAAACAAGCTGAGAAAGGTGTTTTTATTTTGTCACAACCAAAAGTCACCAAAAAAAATATTCTGTTAGTGCTGATCATTGGCTGCGCTATCCTATTAGGTTTAGTAGTGGGATTTTACTACAGCTGGCATTCCCACCATTTCGTTAAAAATACCAAGATCCAAGGCATCGACGTCAGCGGACTGAACTATCAAAAAGCCGATTCTAAGATCCAAATGGACTTAAGAGAGCCGACCTTCACTTTGATCGACCCCAAAACTCATACAACTATTTACCGCGGAACGCTCCACGTCAAAGCCAATCATTCGTATCGTAAAGAACTTAGCCAGCTACTAGACGAGCAAAAGCATCATCCGTTTCGGTGGCACGCCACCAGTAATACGAATTCTAACATCTACGACATCCAAGCCGTCAAAAAGAACTTTCAGTCCCAGCAAAATTCTTTAGTCACAGCTATTACCAATATTAACCAAAACAGGCAAGGCCCGCAAAACGCTACGATCAGCGTTACTAACGGCAACGTCAAACTCACCCGGGCGCAAAACGGTAATTTAATCGACCAACAAGCTACTATTAATAAACTCGCACAAAAAATCGATCCTAATAGTGCTCAAGATTGTCGACTCAACGTTGTTTTATCCCATGCTACTTGGGACGGTAAGCAACAATACCGCGATTTAAAAAAGCAAATGGCCGCTGATTTTACCTATCACGTTAATGACCACAAAATTACCAAACCCGTCAAAGACGTCTTACAAAACGGAACGATCACCGCGACGGGAGCGACCTTTAATTTGGCGCCAATCTCTGGTTTTTTGACCACGATCAACCGTAAATACGCGTTAGCCGGACAGCCTCAAGCTACTTTCACGACCGTCCAGGGACAAAGCGTCCAGTTTGATAACAGCCAGGGAACACTGGGGTGGCGCATCAACGTCAATCCAGAAACGCGTTACCTCAAAGAACAGCTGTTAGCCAATAAAAGACAGATCACTGCCCAAAATATCCTCAACGGCACGCAAAAAATCGACTTAGCTAATTTTAACGATGTAGCTGGACAAGACCATATCGAGATCGACTTAACAAACGAACAACTTTTCTTAGTCCAAAATCATCAAGTCGTCCAACAAACAGGAGTTAACACCGGCACGCCGAAGATCAACATCGCCACTCCTACCGGTTATTACTACATTAAATGGCGCAAAGCACCGATGACCATGACTGGCACAGAAAGAGACGGCCGGCCATATAAATCCTTCGTGCCCGAAGCCGAGGATCTGACCGACGACGGGATCTTTATTCACTCCGCTCCGTGGGTCGCAGCCTCAACTTTTGGTAATCCTGCATTGCGTTACGATCAGGGCTCTAACGGCTGCATCAACGTCGCTCCCGGTCCGATGAAACAGTTGTTTGCTGCCACTCACCAAAATGAACCCGTAATCGTTTACGGCGACGGCTTAGCCAGATAATATGATTATGTTAAATTTTGATGAAATTTTCGCCAATGTAATCGGTGACATGTATAATGAGGATAATCTTGTTAATAAAGGAGTGTTTTGATGACAACTTACTACAGCGGTTTTCCCCAAAGTGACAGAAACGAAGAATTACACATGGTCGATTTAGACGAATTAGAAGAACGCGCCAAAGACGTCTTACCTAAGGGCGCTTACTATTACATCGCTTCCGGCGCCGAATACGAATGGACTTGGCGCAACAATACCACGGCGTTTAATCACTTTCAGATCGTGCCGCGGGCTTTAACCGACATGGAAGACCCGCAAACAGACACCGAATTGATGGGACTTAAGTTAAAAACCCCCGTCATGATCTCGCCAATTGCATGTCACGGGATCGCCCACAAAGACGCGGAAGTTGCTACCCAACAAGGTGCAGCTAGTGCCGGTGCGCTATTTTCTTCCAGTACCTACGCCAACAAAAGTGTAGAAGAAATCGCTGCGGCAGCACCCGATGCTCCCCGCTTCTTTCAACTCTATTTGAGTAAGAACTGGGATTTTAACCGCATGGTCTTAGAGGCCGTCAAAAAGACCGGCTATCGGGGGATCTTCCTCACGGTCGATGCCTTAGTATCAGGTTACCGCGAAGCTAACATCCGGACTAATTTCTCTTATCCCGTTCCCTTAGACTTTTTTACCCGTTTTCAGGGCGGTAAAGGTGAAGGTCAAACCGTAGCTCAAATGTACGCTTCATCGGCGCAAAAAATCGGTCCGGATGACATTCGTAAAATTAAGGAAATTTCCGGCCTTCCCGTGATCGTCAAGGGGATCATGTGTGCTGACGATGCTGAGCTAGCAATTGGCGCGGGCGCTGACGGTATTTATGTCACCAACCACGGTGGGCGTGAAGTCGACAGCGGCCCGGCAACGATCGATATGCTGCCAGAAATCGCTAAAGTAGTCAATCACAAAGTACCGGTCTTCTTTGATTCTGGTGTCCGCAGGGGTTCTCACGTCTTCAAGGCCTTGGCATTGGGTGCTGATATCGTTGGGATCGGTCGTCCTTACCTTTACGGTCTAGCACTCGGTGGTGCTAAGGGTGTTAAGTCCGTCATCGCTGAGATCACTAAAGAGTTAGTGATCGACATGCAATTAACTGGCTGTAAAACGATCGCAGACATTAAGCACGCTAAGATCACCCACATTAACTACACTAGTGACACTCTAAAATCCAACACGGATCCTTCGCGTTACACCAAATACCCCGTTACTAGTGAAAATCAAATTAAAAGTACCGCTGACGCAACGACAAGCGCTTCACAAGCTTAATTAGAAATGCAAAAGGAGAACTGAAGCAAAACACTGTTTTGTTCCAGTTCTCCTTTTAGTTTCCCCAAGTAATGGACTTAATCACGTTCGTCAAGCTAGCAGTCGTTTAATTTATGCTTCATAAGACAATCGTTTTGAGCTAGCCTCGTCCAGCAACTTGTTGTTTCACGTGAAACAATTTAGTGAATGTCACACAGGTCAATGCCGTACAACGTTGCCAAATCTGCCACCTGCTGTTCATTTGCTACAAATGAAAATACTGTGTGATGACCGCCGCCCGCTTGGATCCACTGAGTTGCTCCGTTTTTCAACCCCGCTTTTGGCGTCCACATTTGCTTAGCGACCGGTAAGTGCGGCGTCTCTTGTTCAGCTTGGTGGGCATCGACTGCATACATTACCAGTTTAAAGTTATTCCGGAAATCTGCCATCGTAATGTCTAACGCACTGCCTTCAGAACCAGAGAATACCAAGCGAGCGGGATCAGCTTTGCCGCCAATATCCAGTGGATGGACTTCAACTCGTGGTTTTTCGGATGCAATCGACGGGTCGACTTCTAACATATGTGAACCCAAAATTGCTTGATGACCCGGACGCAGGTCCAAAGTGTAATCTTCCATGAAGGCCGTTTGTTTATTATGGGTCATGATCTTGAAGACCCGCAATAATGCTGCCGTCTTCCAATCACCTTCACCGGCAAACCCGTAGCCGTCGCGCATCAATAACTGAGCGGACAAGCCTTGCAGCTGTTCGATGCCGTGCAGGTCTTCGAAGTTAGTGGTAAATGCCGAATAGCCTCCACGTTCGAAGAAGCGTTTCATCGCAATGTATTGTTTCAACTGGTAACGCACGGTTTTTTCGAATACATCAGGAGCCGTGTCACCGGGAACCAATTCGTACTTCGCTTTCAAATCAGTGTACTCTTCGTCGATCTCTTTTTCTGTAACCTTATCGATCTCAGCTACTAAATCGCCAACTCCGTAATAATCGACGGTCCAACCTAACTGGATCTGAGCCTGAACTTTATCGCCTTCGGTAACAGCTACATTACGCATCGTATCGCCAAAGCGGCAAACTTTCAGGTTAAATGATTCTTCGTAAGCAACTGCCACGTCTTGCCAGTCGGCAATTTCTTTGAGCACTTTTTCGTCTTGCCAGTGGCCGTAAATCACCTTATTGTGCTTATTTAACCGTGCGTTGATGTAGCCATATTCGCGGTCACCGTGGGCACTCTGATTCAAATTCATGTAATCAAAATCGATCGTATCGTACGGAATGTAATCTAAGTACTGGGTCGCAAAGTGCAGTAACGGCTTTTGCAATAATTTAGTACCACGGATCCAGTTTTTAGCCGGCGAAAAGGTATGCATCCACGTGATCACTCCGGCAACTTTATCCTGGTAGTTGGCTTCTTTCATAAATTTAGTAATTTCATCAGCCGTAGTTAAAACGTCTTTAAAGACGATCTTATACGGCAAATTTCCTTTTTCGTTTAAGCCAGCAACGATTTCCTTAGCATTTTTAGCGACGCTTTTGAGCGTTTCTTCGCCGTAAAGATGCTGACTACCTGCTGCAAACCAGAATTCATACTGTGGGACTTCTAACATTTGAACCACTCCTTTTAAGTTTTTAGTAATATTAAATAAATAATTGATGCCGTCAGTAAAATGAAATTAGTCTAGCTGCCTATTTTCTCTGGGCATGATCCCGCGAATGGGCGTTGTTTTGCCCGTAATATGCACCCTTGCCGTGCTTACGGTAGTAGTGCTTATCCAGTAAATACTGGGGCAACCGGCTGTTGGCACGCGTTAATTGCAACGTGTGGTAATCTTCTTGGGCCACCACTTCCAAAACCTTGGCGTTGTAAACCGCTTCGGCTGGCGTTTTGCCCCAGGTAAACGGGCCGTGCTGACTGACTAACGTGCCCGGCGTTGCTTCGTAATCTAGACCACGTTGCTCAAAAGTGCGCACGATTGTTTTACCGGTATTGCCCTCGTAATCTTCTTCGATCTCCTCTTTGGTCAGTGCCGCAACCGCCGGGATATCCGTGTAAAAGGTGTCCGCGTGCGTCGTGTTGCAAGCCGGAATGTCCATTTGAGCCGCTGCAAACGAAACTGCCCACGGCGAATGGGTGTGCACGATCCCGCCGATTTTAGGAAAATGATTATACAAATAGGTGTGCGTCGGCGTGTCGGACGACGGGTTCATTTTGCCCTCGACGACCTGGCCGTTCAAATCGACCACAACTAGGTCTTCCGGGCGCAATTTGTCGTATTCCACGCCCGAAGGCTTGATCACAAACAAGCCCGACTCGCGATCGATGCCCGACACGTTGCCCCACGTGAAGGTCACCAGTTCTAGTTTGGGTAACTGCATGTTGGCTTGATAAACTTCTTCTTTTAGTTTTTCTAACATTTAATTGACCTCGTCTTTCAAAATTGCCGCGTGATTTTCTAGCGGCAGTGCTGCTTGGTAGCGTTCGATGTATTTTTGCGCACCTGCCACGCCCTCTTCTTCCGGACTGAGCGTCATCGTTTCTGCGGTGACAAAGACTTTGGTATCCAAGTAATCTGCCAGCGAAGTCTTGGTTTGTTCGGCTGTGTACTGGGCTAAAACAGCCATTCCCCACGGCCCGCCGACACTCGCATTGGTCATCACGGCAATCGGCAGATCCAAGGCGTTCGCTAGTACCTGTTGGGCGATCACCGGTGTTTTAAATAACCCGCCTTGCGCGATCATCACACTGGTTTTGACGCCTTCTTTTTTAGTCAAAATGTCCATTCCGATCTTTAACGGAGCAAAGGCCGAATAGAGTTGTGCCAGCATAAAATTAGCTAACGTAAAATGACTACTCGAAGTTCTAATAAATAACGGCCGGCCTTGCGCAGTTTGCGTCACCGGTTCACCGGAAAAGTAACTATAATTGACCATGCCCGCTGCATCCGGCTCCGCTTTAGCCGCGGTCAAAAATAGCGTACTGAACAACTCATCTGGTTTTAAATTTTTGCCTAAACGCTGGGCAAACTCGTTAAAGACCTGTGACCAAGCATTGATATCTGACGAACAGTTGTTGACGTGGACCATCGCCACCGGCGAACCGTCTGGAGTTGCCACAATGTCAATATCACGCCGAATTTTTTTCAACGGGTGTTCTAAAACGACCATCGAAAATTCGGAAGTTCCCACGGAAATATTACCGGTCCGTTGCCGCACACTGTTGGTACTGATCATACCGGTACCCGCATCTCCTTCTGGAGCAGCCATGACACACCCCGGCTGCAGCGTTCCCGTCGGGTCGATCAGCAAGGCTCCTCGCTTGGTCAAATGGCCAGCAATTTGTCCGGCTTTTAACACCTGGGGTAAAATGGCACTTAACCGCCACGGGTACTGTTTGACTGCGGGTAACTCACTAAATTGCTGCATTTTATCCCGGTCAAATTCGCCCTTACTATCGAGGGGAAACATTCCGGAAGCATCGCCGACTCCCAAAACTTTTTGGTCCGTCAACTGCCAGTGAACGTAACCCGCTAACGTCGTCAAATACGAGATATCAGCTACGTGTTTTTCGTGCTGTAAGATTGCTTGGTATAAATGCGCGATGCTCCAGCGCAACGGAATATTAAAGTTAAACAGTTTGGTCAGTTTGGCCGCCGCTTGCCCCGTCGTCGTGTTCCGCCACGTCCGAAAAGGAACTAACAACTGGTCGTTATGGTCAAATGCCAAGTAGCCGTGCATCATCGCACTGACGCCGATCGCGCCGATTTTTTCAAGCTGAACGTGGTATTTGCCACTGACGTCTGCCGCTAAGTGAGCGTAACTTTGCTTTAAACCTTCCCAGATCTGTTCTGTAGGATACGTCCACATGCCATCTTTTAACTCGTTTTCCCACTGGTAGCTGCCGGCAGCGAGCTGCTGAAAATCCTGGGTGATCAACACCGCTTTGATTTGCGTCGAACCAAATTCGATCCCTAACGCAGTTTTGCCGTCTTGGATCAGTTTAGTAACCTGTGCTATATTCATTGATTTTTTCACCTCTTATTTATTCGCCTTGCCGTGTGCGATCCCAGCTGCTTCAATTTCTTCTAGCGTGTGACCCTTAGTTTCTGGCACGAAGAACCGAATGAACAAAACACCCAAGATACAAATGATGCCAAAGATCGCAAAGACCATTTCTTGTGACATCGAAGCCGTCATCATCGGGAAGAGCAGGCCAACTGCCCACGAACCGATCCAGTTAAATGAAGATGCGATCCCCGAAGCACGACCACGAATAGCTAACGGGAAGATCTCCCCTACTAGCACCCAAGTTAACGGAGCCCAAGTAAAGGAATAAAAGGCAACGTAGATACATAAAAACACAACGATCATCATCGGATTTGTCTTTGGAGCTAGACTATTGATAACCGATGGTAGTAAAAATGATAATCCCATGATGGTGCCGCCTAGCATCAGTAACGTGCGCCGGTTAAATTTCTCGGCGATCGCGATATAAACTAACGAGCCGACAACCAAGATCACCCCTTGAACGATTGGCCATAACAACGCCGAACTTGCCGCACTGCCCGTCGCTTTTTGCACGATCAACGGAATGTAATAAAAAATGGCATTAGCCCCTTGAAACTGCTGAAAGGCAGCCACGCCGACCCCGGCGATCACTAAATAACGGTATTTACCACTCAGTAATGAACCCCAGGTAGTTTTTTCGGCTGCCGTATTTTCCTTAGCCGAAGCGGATTTGATCTCGTCGATCTCATCTGTGATCTCCTGGTCGTTTTTACGAATATAAGATAAAACTTGTTTTGCTTCTTTTTCCTTGCCGTTTTTGATCAAAAAACGCGGTGATTCAGGTAGACGTAAAACGCCTAAAAATAAGATGATCGCAGGCACGGCCGCTAAGCCTAACATAATCCGCCAGCCCCATGCTTGCGGCAAGCCTTTTAAAATAAAGTCCATGATATAAGACAACAACATCCCGGAGACGATCATCGTTTGGTTCAACCCCGAAAGACTGCCCCGAGCATTAGCCGGAGCCATTTCCGACATGTACGCGGGTACCAAAGCCGAAGCAGCCCCCACAGCCAGTCCTAGTAAAATACGGACGATGATCAAATACATGGACCCGTTGTTAGGTGACATCATCGACAATATTGAAAAGAGCGCAAAGATCACTGCCGAAACCAAAATCATTTTACGACGCCCAAACTTATCGGAAAGCTGCCCGGCAGCCGCGCCACCAAAAATTGCCCCGAACATCACTGCCGAAGTGATCCACCCAACGATAGTCGCGTTAGTCAGGTTCCAATCATTTTGTAAAAACGGTAACGCCCCGGTCATCACGCCGATATCATAACCGAATAAGATCCCACCAAATGAACCAAAGAAGTAAATAAATCCACTAGGGATCTTCTTTTTCCCCTCTGTCACAAAAATTCCTCCTTAACGAATAATAATTGCAATCACTGTTTCAGAAAACACTTTCATCATATATTTTTTATCTAATATATTCAATATTGCAAAAATTCATTCGCATAACTTTGTGAAACATTTTGAGCTAATAGCAGTAATACCAGTCTACTTCTGCTGTGAAACTTTTATTTATTTTTTGAAATCGCTTTTTTAACCAAATTTATTGTTGCATAACGATGGCTAACAAACACTTTTAAATCAACATTAATTGGTATTTTGTATCCGTCTGTGTTATCTTATTTAAATAGTTAATTAACAGTTTTTCTCTCGGTCAGTTAAATTTATTCAAATAAATTAAGGAGTTTTTCGTGTGAAAAGTGATTATCGCGCCTTAAAAGAGACCCTTAAAAATGAAATCAATTTTGGTCACGTGCAGACCAACCAAAAGCTACCTACCGAAACGGAGCTGATGCAGCGGTTTAATATGACCCGCTATGCCGTGCGCAAGGCTTTAAATGAGCTGCAAAACGAACATTTGATCTATAAAGTCCAGGGTAGCGGCATGTTCGTCCAAAATTGGAATAAAAAATGGCAGGTCAACCCCCAAAGTAAAACGATCGGACTGATCTGCACGCACATTGCCGACTATATTTTTCCCCAGATCATTTCGCAAATCGACAACGTGATCGACCAGCAAGGCTATTCTTTACTACTAGCCAATACTCACAATCAGCCACACAAAGAACGCGCCAGTCTGATCAAAATACTCGACTCGCATGTCGCCGGGCTGATCATCGAACCCAGCGAGAGTGCCAAGCCTAACCCCAACCTAGACATTTATCACCGGATCGAACAAAGCCAGATCCCACTGCTTTTTTTAAATGCCACATACCCCGAGTTAAATTTTCCTTCTATTACTAACGCGGACTGCGAAGCCGAAAAAAAGCTGATTAAATATCTGATCGGTGCGGGCCACCACAAGATCCTAGGCATTTTTCAAGTCGACGACCGCCAAGGAGTAGAGCGGTTAAACGGATTCGTTCAGGCTTACCAAGAAACCAAAAC
Organism: Ligilactobacillus sp. ESL1201; assembly: GCF_058503265.1. Classification (NCBI taxonomy): domain Bacteria; kingdom Bacillati; phylum Bacillota; class Bacilli; order Lactobacillales; family Lactobacillaceae; genus Ligilactobacillus; species Ligilactobacillus sp. ESL1201. The sequence continues at coordinate 1,996,844 of NZ_CP196362.1, forward strand.
TAACTTGGCCGACAGTAATATTATGATGTACAGTTCACACGATTTATTTTCCATGATCAGTCATAAAATCGACTTTTACCTGGCAGCTAAACCGACTGCCATCGCTTGTTACAACGACGAATTAGCAGTCAGGGTCCTCGCCAAACTAAAAGAAAAAAATATTAAAGTTCCAGACGACATCTCGCTAGTCGGTTTCGATGATTACAATTCGGCCGCCTTTCTTTCGCCTAGCTTGACGACGATGAACTACCAACGTTCTTCAGTCGGAAAACAGGCAGGGACGGGCATTTTACAACTGATAGCGGGAAAACCGTTTAGTTCGGTGGTCCATCACCCCCAGATCAAATTGAGAAAGTCGGTCAAAGAAAAGTTGTGAAGTAAGGCGCTTAGCCATTCTGAGCTAACCTAGACCAGCATAAGTTGGTTTAAGACTTTTGCTGGGTGTAGTTAGATCAAGATGGCTGCCTTACGAAACACGATTAGAAAAGTTGTGAAACAAGGCGGGTAGCCATTTACGCGGATCCAAAAAAGGGATTGGGACAAAACCGCATTTTGTCCCAATCCCTCTATTTTTAGTGTTTTATTTTCTTGCAAGCATAGATTAGCCGCGCTCCGAAAAAACAGCAGTCTGCGGCTAGCTACGTCGCTGTTAAATTGCCAAGATCGCAATTTGACACCGCCTAGGCTAGTGCTCATCTTTTAATCACTAAATTATTTCGCTGCTTCTTCCAAACGTACGACGTCACGGGCGATCATCAGTTCTTCGTTAGTCGATACCCGCAATACAGCTACTTTAGATTCCGGTGTCGATAAGACACCTTCATAGTTAGCCAAATTTTTTTGTTTGTCATAGTCGACACCCAAAAAGCCTAATCGATCCATGATCCGGTGGCGGATCGGAGCCGAATTTTCACCAATTCCCGCGGTAAAGACGATCGCGTCCACGCCGCCCATTTCGGCGGTATATTCACCGATATATTTGACCACGTTTTTGACGAAGATATTAACGGCCAGATTAGCTTGCTTTTCGCCCTTCTTTTGCGCGTCTAAAATATCACGCATGTCAGAAGAAATCCCGGAAATTCCTAGTAAACCAGACTTATGATTTAAAATATCAAGCATCTCATCCATCGAAGTGATGTTCAATTTATTCATCATGTGCCCTAACAATGCCGCGTCAATGTCACCCGAACGCGTAGCCATCGTTACCCCTGTCAGTGGTGTAAAGCCCATCGAAGTATCAAAAGACTTGCCATCTTTGATCGCACACAGTGAAGAACCGGCACCTAAATGACACGTGATCAATTTTAATTCAGTCAACGGCCGCTCTAATATCTCCGCCGTTTTAGCCGATACATACTTATGGCTGATCCCGTGGGCGCCGTAACGACGCACCCCGTATTTTTGATACCAGTCGTAAGGAACGCTGTATAAGTAATTAACGTCTGGGATAGTTTGGTGAAAGGCCGTGTCAAAAGCGGCTACGGCAAAAGCATGCGGCAAGATTTTCTTAAAGGCTTTGATCCCCATCAAATTAGCCGGATTATGCAGGGGAGCCATTTCGGAAAGTTCGTCGATCTTAGCCATCACGTCGTCATCGATCACGACGGAGTCCTTGAAATATTCCCCACCAGCAACTACTCGGTGGCCAATTCCGGTAATTTCACTTAGATCTTGCACGATCCCCAAGTCTTTTAGCAAAAAGGTCAAACGATCGACAGCGACGTTATGATCCTTGATCTCCTCACTACTTTCATACTTTTGACCATCGCCGTACTTAATAGTGATTTTAGAACCATTGATCCCGATGCGATCGACTAATCCATCGGCTAACTGTTGTGCGGCGGGCATCATGAATAACTTAAACTTCAAACTAGAGCTACCCGAATTAATAACTAGCAGTTTTTGCATAAACTTATCTCCCCTTACTTAATTTATCTTACCGTTTCATTGTACCGCACAAAAAAAGGCCGGGACAAGATATGATTTTGTCCTAGCCTATTTTATTTACTTTCTTTTATGTTTCTTCAGCGCTTTTTGTCGTGCTTTTTTCAACTTGCGTTCGTGCTCTTTTTGCTGCCGCTTTTTTTCTTCTCTTTCCCGGTTGATCTTAAACGGATTGTTGATCAACAGCGTTTGCCCTACCGAAAAGGCGTTGGTGATCACCCAGTACAACGACAAGGCGGCCGGCACGTTTAACGCGGTCACCAAAATAACCAGTGGCATCGCATAAGTCATCATCGTCGTCATCCCGTTTTGTTCGGGCTGTGACATCATACTTAATTTTGAAGTCAGATAGGTAAAGATCGCAGCCAAGATCGGCAAGATGAAGTACGGGTCTTTTTGGCCCAGTTGCATCCACAAAAAGTTCCCCGCCTTCAAGGTCTGTGACCTAAAAATTGCTTGGTACAAAGCGTACAGCACGGGCATTTGCACCAACAACGGCAAACAGCCAGCCACCGGATTGATACCAGCTTCGGCGTAGAGTTTTTTTTGCTCGGCTTGCATCGCTTGCATTGATTCTTGGTCACGTCCCGGATACTTTTGTTGCAAAGCCTTGATCTGCGGCTGAATTTCCATCGTCTTACGCGAAGATTTCATTTGATACATCATCAGCGGAAAGATAATGATCCGCACGATGACCGTAAAGATAATGATCCCCCAGCCGTAACTATTCCCGAACAGGTGACTTAATCCTTGAATAGCCCGGACAAAGTTCCAGACGATGTAATGATCCCAAAATCCCGTACTATGGGCATTGACCGGGGTATTCATATCGCAGGCGCTTAATAATAGTACTAAAGATAACGCCCCGCATGCTACTAGGATTTTCTTCCCTTTTTTCACAGTATTAACCTCGCTTATTGTTCAGACTGATCTAACACTTTGGCCAGCAACAAAACGTGTATTAGGTGTTTTTTGATTGCACTCAGTGACATATTAGCGACTGTTGGCCGCGCGATCACCAAAAAATCACAGTCCTTTTTTAAACGGGGCTTTAATTCCGTCAGGCTCTGTCTGATCCGCCGTTTGACCCAATTACGGGCAACAGCGTTCCCAATTTTTTTGCCGACTGAAATTCCCACCCGAAAATGTTTTTGCTGCGGTTTTTCTAGGACATAGATGACAAATTGCCGGTTGGCACAAGAATGCCCTTGAGTGAAAACCTGCTGAAATTCTGCTTCTTTTTTGACCCGATAAGTTTTGCGCATATTCTTCTTCTCCCAGCAACAATTGCAGTTAAATAAAAAAAGACCACTGAGGTCTCAGTGATCTTATGCAGACAATACTTTTCTGCCCTTACGGCGTCTACGTGCTAACACATTGCGACCGTTGCTAGTACTCATTCGTTTGCGGAAGCCGTGAACTCGTTGGCGATGCCGCTTTTTTGGTTGATAAGTTCTTTTCATAGATGACACCCCCTAGCTTGAAAATCAAACTTAATATAGGACCCTTAAATTTCAAACTTACCCGTTAATGTTACCATATACAGCAACAAAAGCAACTATTTTTTTTACTAAGCAAAAGAAACTTTCTCTTTTTTATCCACAATCAGCTCTCCTGTTTTTAATCGTTCTGCCAAAATCCACAGGCACATTCACCGACTTATCCACAAATAACAAGCAGTGCTCTCTTTTTTAACTTCTGTGGATAACTTATTTTAAAGCTAAAATATTTCTTGATAATAAGGCAAAAAGAATATATTTAACACCTGTGGATAACCTAAAAACAATAAAAGTTATTAACTGTTATTCACATGGGTGTTGATAACTTCAGAACTGCTTGTTCTTTTTGTTTTTTAATTTATGCACACTGTGGAAAACTTTTTTATTACATGCTACAATAATGACGCATTTAAATTCAATAAAGGAGGAATGTCCAGTGCCAGATCTTGCAACTTTATGGCAATTCATTTGCTCGAAGTTCAACGAATCTTTCTCCACGATCACTTACCAAACTTGGATCGCCACGGCTAAACCCGTGCAGTTTGAAGCACAGACTTTGGTTGTCGAAGTACCATCCAAGCTCCACCGTGATTACTGGACTCAAAGTATTACCCCGCAAATAGTCAAAATGCTGGCCGAACCTTTAGGCTATCAGATAACGGTTTTGGCCAAAACGCCAGACGAAACTAATCCGCTGGAACAAGCCACTACTGATAACGCTACTCCTGCGGCTCAATCCGTTGCACCTGCTAGCACTAAGAGTTTTGTCAAAAACGCACAGCTCAACGAAAAATATACCTTTGAAACTTTTATCGTCGGCAAGGGTAATCAACTCGCCCATGCCGCCGCTTTAGCCGTCGCAGAAGAACCTGGGGTGTTTTACAACCCGCTCTTTTTTTACGGCGGAGTTGGGCTGGGTAAAACCCATTTGATGCACGCGATCGGCCACCAAATGCTCAGCAATAAGCCGAACGCTAAGGTCAAATACGTAACTAGTGAGTCTTTCGCTAACGATTTTATTAATTCTATTCAAACCAAAAGACAAGAGTCCTTTCGCCAGGAATACCGCAACGTTGACCTCTTATTAGTCGATGATATTCAGTTTTTTGCCGACAAAGTGGGGACCCAAGAAGAATTTTTTCATACTTTTAACGCGCTGTACGACGATAAAAAACAGATCGTCCTTTCTTCCGATCGGCTGCCTAACGAAATTCCTAAGCTGCAACAACGCCTAGTTTCCCGCTTTAAATGGGGATTGTCGGTCGACATCACGCCGCCCGATTTCGAAACCCGGATCGCTATTTTACGCAACAAAGCCGAAGCCGAACACCTGCAGATCCCAGCCGAAACGCTCAGTTACATCGCAGGCCAATTCGACTCCAACATTCGGGAACTAGAGGGCGCGCTGATGCGGGTTCAGGCTTATTCGATGATGAGTCACCAAAAAATCACGACTAGTCTCGCTGCCGAGGCGCTCAAAAGTTTAAACGGTAAAAAGCACCCCACTAAAATCACGGTACCGCTGATCCAATCCAAGGTCGCTAAGTATTACCGGGTCACAGTTGCTGAATTAAAGGGGCAAAAACGCGTCAAAGCAATTGTCGTTCCCCGCCAGATCGCAATGTATCTGTCCCGCAAGCTAACGGATGCTTCGTTACCACGGATCGGGCAGGAATTTGGCGGCAAGGACCATTCAACCGTACTGCATGCTTGCGATAAAATCGCTAAGAGCCTCGAAGATGATGAAAATTTACAACGAGAAGTCGACGAATTAAAAGCCGAGATCCGCGGGTAACATTTATCCACTTGTGGAGAAATGTGGAAAAGGTGCCCACAGACCTCACAAGTTATCCACATGTGAAAACAGCTAACGTAACCAATGATTTTATTTGTCCACAGAACAAACAGGCCCTACTATTACTACTAAATTTATTAATTATTAATCTATATAAAACAGGAGGATCACTGCATGCAATTTTCCATTCGTAAAAATTCATTCATTCAAGCACTTAATGATGTCCAACGTGCAATCTCAGCTAAAACCGCGATCGATATTTTAACTGGAGTCAAAATCACACTCACAGATGAGCAACTGATCCTTACCGGTAGTAATGCCGATATTTCTATCGAAACTTATATTCTAACTAGCGATGATAACTCAGAATTACAGATTCAAAATAGCGGCAGTGTCGTTTTACCCGCGCACTTCTTCAGCGAGATCATTAAAAAACTGCCGGAAAATGAACTGACGATCACCGTCAACGACCGTTACCAAGCAACGATCATTTCTGGTAATTCTGAATTTACGATCAACGGGATCGCTCCCGAAAATTACCCGCACCTACCCGAAATTGAAACGACCACCGAGCTAGCGATCAACGCCGACGTCTTTAAAAGATTGATCGCCCAAACCGTAATCGCGGTTTCTAACCAGGAAAGTCGTCCGATCTTAACTGGGATCCACTTACAACTAAATGACGGGCAACTTTTAGCAGTCGCTACGGATTCTCATCGGTTAAGTCAACGTAAAATTACCTTGGAGAGCAAGGAAAATTACGACGTGATCGTTCCCGGCAAAGCGCTAAACGAACTAGCCAAAATGCTAGGGGATTCATCCGAGCCGATCGCCATTCAAATAGCAGAAAACCAAATTTTATTTACCTTCGAACAGACCTCATTTTATTCACGCTTACTAGAAGGCAAATATCCGGATACAGCACGCCTGATCCCCCAAAGTGCTACGACTAACGTTGAATTTAACGCACCGGCGCTCTTACATTCGATCGAACGGGCTTCACTGCTTTCTCATGAAGGACGTAACAACGTAGTTAAATTGGTATTAGACGTCGACCAACAAAAAGCAACACTTTATGGCAACTCGCCGGAAGTCGGTAACGTGGAAGAAGAATTACAATTCGTCAAACTAACGGGCGCAAACTTAGAAATTTCGTTTAACCCGGATTACATGAAAGACGCATTGGTTTCCTTCGGACAAACTCAAGTTGAAATGGCGCTGACCCAACCGCTACGCCCATTTACGCTCAAACCAACGGAAGACCAAAATGATTTTATTCAACTGATCACGCCGGTAAGAACTTTCTAGGATACGAGCAAAATTTAATACCCGACATGGTTGTAGGGGCCGAGACAAAACTCTGTTTTGTTTCAGCCCCTATTTCGTAAACTCTTAACTTCGCTTAATTTACCCTGTCTTAGTTATTTTTAATCCAGACCAGTCGGTCAGTCCAAAATACCTAAAAGAGCGCAGAAGGGAACTAAACGGCCTTAAAATTGTGCTTACGTGCGAAAAAAGGTATAATTAAAGCAGTATATTTGGGAAAGTGGGGTCGTTTTTTGGAAAAGCACATTGACTTAAAAACACCATACATAACGTTGGGACAATTACTTAAAATGACGGGCATTATCGCTAATGGTGGCCAGGCCAAGTGGTATTTAGCCGAACACAAAGTTGCTGTTAATCACCAAGCGGAACAACGACGGGGACGTAAATTATATCCGGGAGACCAGGTTCAGATCGCAGCCGACCTGTTTAAACTCGAAGCAGGCGGTTAGTATGTTTCTTAAAAAAATCGAATTAACTGATTTTAGAAACTATCAGGCAGCCTGCGTGGAATTTTCGCCACAGATCAACGTGTTGTTGGGTAAAAACGCACAGGGGAAAACTAATTTACTGGAAGCCATCTACGTGTTAGCAACGGCGCGCAGTCACCGCACGGCAAACGACCGCGAACTGATCAATTTTAATAGCAAGCAAGCCCAATTGCGCGGGATCTTGGTACGTAAAACCGGCGAGTTACCACTGGCTTTAACCCTGAGTAATAAGGGAAAAAAAGCCCGGGTCAATCACTTAGAACAGGCGCGTTTGTCGCAGTATATCGGTCAGATGAATGTCATTTTATTTGCCCCCGACGACCTCGCGTTAGTCAAAGGAAGTCCCACCGGCCGGCGGCGTTTTATCGACATGGAATTTGGTCAGATCGCCCCGCGTTACTTACAGTTACTAACTCAGTACCGCAACGTGCTAAAACAACGCAATCAATATTTGAAACAACTCGCAGCCAAAGAAGCGAGCGATAAATTATATTTAGACGTTTTATCGACACAATTGTCATCATTAGGTGGCAGTTTGATCAGCCAGCGACTGAAATTTTTGCGGGAGTTAGAAAAATACGCGCAAGACATTCACTTGGCGATCACTCAGAAACAAGAAAAACTAAAAATTCATTACGTCACTAAGATCAAAGACGCACAGGAATACAGCGAAAAAGAACTTCAAACTAAGCTGTACCACCAACTGACGGCTAATTTGAACAAGGAGCTTTTCCAAAAAACAACTCTCTATGGTCCCCACCGCGATGATATTCATTTTTTTGTGAACGATAAAAACGTGCAGGTATTCGGCTCGCAAGGACAACAGCGCACGACGGCGCTATCCGTTAAATTAGCGGAAATCGAGGTCATGAAAGCCCAAACGGGTGAATACCCACTGTTGTTGCTAGACGACGTTTTATCGGAACTAGACGGGCAACGCCAAA